>NZ_JARZAG010000003.1 GCF_029892155.1 Kitasatospora sp. GAS204B
CGCCCGAGCGGGCCCCCAACCCCCCCCCGCTCACCCCGGGGGCGCTCGGGGGGCCGGCCGGGCCGGGCACCTGCGGGCCTCCCTCTTTTATACGGGGGGGGGGCGCGCGCCGCGCCCCCCCCCCTCCCCGTTGCCGTCAGAAGAACACGCTGCGGCGGTCCACCAGTAGCCGGTACAGGGTGTGCTGGATGGTCTCCCGCACCTCGTCGGTGAGGTTGAAGACCAGCATCGGGTCCTCGGCCGCCTCCGGCGGGTAGCCGTCGGTCCGGATCGGCTCACCGAACTGGATCGTCCACTTGGTCGGCAGCGGCAGCACCCCCAGCGGGCCGAGCCAGGGGAAGGTCGGGGTGATCGGCAGGTAGGGCAGCCCCAGCAGCCTGGCCAGGCTCTTCACGTTGCCCAGCATCGGGTAGGTCTCCTCGGCGCCCACGATCGAGCACGGCACGATCGGCACCTGGGCCCGCAGCGCGGAGGCGACGAACCCGCCGCGCCCGAACCGCTGCAGCTTGTACCGCTCGGCGAACGGCTTGCCGATCCCCTTGAAGCCCTCCGGCCAGACGCCGACCACCTCGCCGCGCTCCAGCAGCGCCTGGGCGTCCTCGTTGCAGGCCAGCGTGTGCCCGGCCTTGCGGGCCAGCTCGCCGACCAGCGGGAGCACGAAGACCAGGTCGGCGGCGAGCATCCGCAGGTGGCGCCGGGCCGGATGGTGGTCGTGGATGGCGACCTGGGTCATCAGCGCGTCCAGCGGGACCACCCCGGAGTGGTTGGCCACCACCAGGGCGCCGCCCTCGGCCGGGATGTTCTCGATGCCGCGGACCTCGATCCGGAAGTACTTCTCGGCCAGCGGCCGCAGCGCGGAGAGGAAGACCTCCTCGGTCAGCTCGCGGTCGAAGCCGAACTCGTCCACCTCGTAGTCACCGGTGATCCGGCGCCGCAGGAAGGCCAGCCCACTGGCCGCCCGGCCTTCCCAACCCTTGCCGAACACCGACTCCGTCACCGGTCCGAGCCGGTCGGCCAGCAGGTCGCCCAACAGGTCACCCAGACCGTCGGCCAGTCGGGCGGCGACGGCAGCGAGGTCGGCACCCGCCTCGTCGCCGGCCGGCGACCAGCTCGGGGCGGACTCGATCGGGATCACCTTGGCCTCGCCGGGCAGCTCCTCGTGGGCGGCACTCATCGGGCCTCAGCTCCTGTCGTCAGGGGTGCGCACGTCCTCGGGGGTACGCAGCAGCGCGGTCAGCCGGTCGGTCACGGTGGCCAGCCGTTCGGGGGGCAGCAGACCGGCGCGCTGCCCGGCGGCGAAGTCGGCGAAGGCCTCGGTGGTGCTGAACCGCGGGCGGTAGCCGAAGACCTCGCGCAGCGCGGTGGTGTCCACCACCCGGCCGTGCGCCAGCAGGCCGATCTGCTCGGTGGAGAAGTCCGACACCCGACTCCGCTTGGCCAGCGCGGCCACCCAACCGAGCGCGGGCAGCAGTATCGGCACGGTGGGCCGGCCCAGCCGCCGGGCGCACTGCGAGAGCAGCAGCACGCCCTCGCCCGCGACGTTGAAGGTGCCGGTGCGCCGCGGCTCGCCCTCACCCGGGTCCAGCGCGGCCAGCCGCAGCACCTCGACGGCGTCGTCCTCGTGCACGAACTGCAGCCGCGGGTCGTGGCCGAGCGCGGTGGGCAGCACCGGCAGCGTGAAGTACTCGGCGAGCGGGGTGTCGGCACCGGGGCCGACCAGGTTGGCGAACCGCAGCACGCTGACCGCGACGTCGGGGCGGCGCCGGGCGAAGCCGCGCACGTAACCCTCGACCTCCGCCGCGTCCTTGGCGAAGCCGCCGGTCGGCAGGGTCTTGGGCTGGGTCCGCTCGGTGAAGACGGCCGGGTCGCGCGGGGTCGACCCGTAGACGCCGGTGGTCGACTTCACCACCAGGCGGCGGAGCACGGCGGACTGCTGGCAGGCACCGAGCAGCTGCATGCTGCCGATGACGTTGATCTCCTTGACCGTGGCCCGCGCCGAGGTGCCCGGGTTGGTGGCGCTGACGTTGAGGTGCACCACGGTGTCCACCGCGTACTCGGCCAGCACGCGGGCGATCGCCGGGCGGCGCAGGTCGGCGTGCGCGAAGACGAAGTCGGCACAACGGCTGTGGTCCAGCGGTGCGACGGACCCGACCGGACGGCGCGGCGGCTCGGTGTCCACCCCGACCACCAGGTCCACCCCCGGCTCGCGGCGGATCCGGTCGACGAACCGGGCACCGAGTTGCCGGGCCACGCCGGTGACCAGCACGACCTTGCCCACGTCCTCGCCGCCCTCCCTGCCGTCGCCCCGCTGCCACGGGTGGTTGCACCGTACCGCGTCGGCTCCCCGAAACAGACGTTGCCCGCCCCGGCAAGCCGGGACGGGCAACGGTTGCACCTGGAGCGGGGCTCCGAGGGTGTTACTTCTTGTTGCGACGCTGCACGCGGGTCCGCTTCAGAAGCTTGCGGTGCTTCTTCTTGGCCATACGCTTGCGACGCTTCTTGATGACAGAGCCCACGGAACAACCCTCGCTCACTGAGACTTCCGCCCGTGAGAGACGGAGTCCATACGACTGACGGAGGGCCTAGCCTACCGTTTGCGCGGCCAGCACCGTAATCGGGACCGGACGCACCCCCCGGTCAGGCGCTCTGACGGCCGACGTAGGAGTCCTTGAGGTAGTCGTGGACCGCCTGTTCGGGCACCCGGAAGGACCGGCCGACCCGGATGGCGGGCAGCTCTCCGCTGTGCACCAGCCGGTACACCGTCATCTTGGAGACCCTCATGACCGAGGCGACTTCCGCCACGGTCAGGAAGTTGACCTCTTGCAGGGGGCGTTCGCCGGAACTCATGACCTCACCCGACCCTTTTCCGTGTGCAAGGCACCGGCTTCCCCTCCGGTGACTCCACCGACACACGCGTATCCCCAGAGTAGTTGCGGGTGGTACGCGTGGGAAGAGGGGGATGCCGACTCCTTGTACGGTCAGAGATCCCCCTGTTGCAGTACGTAGGCGGTCAGTCGTCTGCCCCAGTCCGCCTCACGTCGGCGCCACTCCGGCCGCACCTCGGCCGCGCGTCCGGCGATCGGGCGGGAGCAGGGCGGGCCGGGTTCAGGCCAGCAGGCCGAGCTGGGGGAAGGCTGCCCGGCGGGTGGCCAGGATCGCCTGGTCGAGGCGGTCGCCGGGGTCGTAGCCGGACTCGGCGAAGTCGCGGAAGTGCGCGTCGGCGCCGTCGGTCATCCGGCTCGGGGCGGGGCAGCGGGTGCGCCGGTAGACCTCGGCGCGCCAGGCCTCGGGGGTTTCGGTGGCCGGGTCGACGGGGTGGCCGGCGGCGATGGCCACCAGGTGGGTCCAGGTCCGCGGCACCACGTCCACCACCGCGTAGCCACCGCCGCCGAGCGCCACCCAGCGTCCCTCGCAGTGCCGGTGGGCCAGCTCGTGCAGGGCGCCGGCGACCGCGCGCTGGGCGTCCACGGTGACCGCGAGGTGGGCCAGCGGGTCCTCCAGGTGGGTGTCCGCGCCGTGCTGGCTGACGATCACCTGGGGGTCGAAGGCCGCGATCAGCTCGGGGACCACGGCGTGGAAGGCACGCAGCCAGCCGGTGTCGCCGGTGCCGGCCGGCAGTGGGAGGTTGACGGCCGAGCCGGGCGCCTGCTCGCCGCCGGTCTCGGTGGCCCAACCGGTCTGCGGGAACAGCGTGCTGGGGTGCTCGTGCAGCGAGATGGTGAGCACCCGCGGATCGTCCCAGAAGGCCTGCTGCACCCCGTCGCCGTGGTGCACGTCCACATCGACGTAGACGACCCGCTCGGCGCCCAGTTCGAGCAGCCGGGCGATCGCCAGGGCGGCGTCGTTGTAGACGCAGAAGCCGGAGGCCCGCCCGGGCATCGCGTGGTGCAGGCCGCCGGCGAAGTTGACGGCGTGCCGGGCCCGGCCCTGCCAGACCGCCTCGGCGGCGCCCACCGACTGACCGGCGATCAGCGCGGAGGCGGTGTGGATGGCCGGGAAGACCGGGTTGTCCTCGGTGCCCAGGCCGTGCCGCTCGTCCAGGGTGCCGGGGTGTGCGGCAGCTTGCCGGACCGCCTCGATGTAGTCCAGCCGGTGGACCAGGTGCAGGGTCGACTCGCCCGCCGGCGGGGCGGCGGTCACCGTCACCCCGGGCAGCCCGGGCAGCCCGAAGGCCTCGACCAGCCGCATGGTGAGCGCGAGCCGGGTCGGGTCCATCGGGTGGGTCGGGCTGAAGTTGTAGGCGGTGACCCCCTCGTCCCAGAAGAGGCGCAGGCTGCAGGGCTGATCAGACTCGGCTTGAGGCATGGTCCAAAAGTAGTGGCTGGCGTTCGGCGGGAGCGAAGTGCCCGGCCAGCGGGACCACCACGAGCACCAGCAGCATCGGCGCCAGCAGCGCCCAGCGGAACGAGCCGGCCCCCGCGATCGCGCCGACCAGCGGCGAACCGATCAGGAAGCCCACGTAGTTGAAGAGGTTCAGCCGGGCCACCGCCGCGTCCGAGTCCTGCGGGAAGAGCCGCCCGCCGGCCGCGAAGACCTGCGGGATGACCGCGCAGATGCCGAGCCCGAGCACGGTGAAGCCGGCGATCCCGGCCCACGGCGCGGGCGCCAGCGCCGCGATGCCGAAGCCGAGCGCCGCCACCGCGGCGCCGCCGCGCACCACCGCGGCGGCACCGAAGCGCTGCACGCCGCGGTCGCCGAAGGTGCGCCCGACCAGCAGCGCGACCATGTAGCCGGCGTAGCCGAGCGCGCCCACCCGGTCGCCGCTGTGCAGCGTCTCGGTCAGGTACTTGGCGCTCCAGTTGGAGACCGTGGAGTCGGCGATGTAGGCGAAGGCCATCGCGGCGCAGAGCGGCAGCAGCGGCTTCCACGGGATCGACCGGGCGGCGGCCGCCACCGCCTCCTCGACCGCGTGGCCGAGTTCACCCGGCCCGGCGAAGAACCGTCCGGCGATCAGCGCGGCCGGGACCAGCACCGCGACACTGGCACCGAAGAGCGTGATCAGGTGCAGGTGCGCACCGCCGCTGGCGAGCAGCGCGCCGATGATCCCGCCGGCGCTGAACGCCGCGTGGAAGCCGAGCATGATCGAGCGGCCGTAGCGGTGCTGCAGGCCGACCCCGAGCATGTTCATCGAGGCGTCCAGCGCGCCGACCAGCAGCCCGAAGGCGGCCAGCGCCAGGGCGAGCGCCCAGAGCGAGTGCCCCAGGCCCACCCCGACCAGGGTCAGGCAGACGGCCGGCTGGACGATCCGCAGCACGGTGCGCGGGGCGGTCCGTTTGACGAGTTGCTCGGAGCTGATCGACCCGACGCCGGCCAGGATCGGCACGGCGGCCAGGAAGATCGTCAGGGTGCCGTCGGACAGCCCGTACTGCCGCTGGATGCCCGGGATCCGGGTGACCAGCAGGGCGAAGGTGATGCCCTGGAGCAGGAAGGCGACCAGCAGGGCGGTGCGGGCCTGGCGCAGCCGAGCCGAGACTTCGGCGGGTACGGCCTGGGTCGTCATCCGGACCTCGCTCACCACCGGTCCAGTGGCTACTGGCCGGTACGACGATATTGGCGCGAGCGTAGGGGGTGGGCGCGGGTTTGGGGAGAGGGCCGACGGCAACGATCGGGCGACGAGGACGATCTGGCCTCGATCAGGCGTCCAGCAGCTCCAGCACCTCGGCCAGGCCGCCGATCAGCCCGGTGGCACCGGCCTCGGTGAGCCGCTCGGCCGGGGTGAGCGCGGTGTAGCCGTACACGTCCATCCCGGCGGCCCGGGCCGCCAGCACGCCCATCGGGCTGTCCTCGATCACCAGGCAACGCGCCGGTGCCACCCCCAGGGTGCGGGCGGCGTGCTGGAACAGGTCGGGCGCGGGCTTGCCGACACCGACGTCCTGGGCGCTGAAGATCCGCTCCTCGGGGAGCAGGCCGCGCAGTCCGGTGAGGTCGAGCGCGGCGCGGATCCAGTCGTGCCCGGCCGAGGAGGCCAGGCAGTACGGCACGCCGCGCCGGCCGAGCTCCTTGAGCAGTTCGGCGGCGCCGGGCACCGGGGTGAGCTCGGTCGCGAAGGCGGCGAACACCCGGTCGTGGAAGGCCTGCGGGAAGTCGGCGGGCAGCGTGGCGCCGAACCGCTCGGCGACCAGCTCGCGCACCGCGTGGCTGGCCCGGCCCATCAGCTCGCGGTAGGAGTCCTCGACGGTGATCGGGAAGCCGAGGCCGGTGAGGTACTCGGCCAGCAGGCGGTTGGATATCGGCTCGCTGTCGACCAGCACGCCGTCGTTGTCGAAGATGACCAGGTCGTGGTTCACCGCTGTCACTTCCCGCCGGAGGCCAGCTCGCGGGACCGGTCGCGGGCCGCTTCCAGCGCGCCGAGCAGCGCCGCCCGCACCCCGTGGTTCTCCAGCTCGCGGATGGCCGCGATGGTGGTGCCGGCCGGCGAGGTGACCGCCTCGCGCAGCTTGACCGGGTGCTCGCCGGAGTCCCGCAGCATCACCGAGGCGCCGATCGCGGACTGCACGATCAGGTCGTGCGCCACCTGCCGGGGCAGGCCGAGCAGGATGCCGGCGTCGGTCATCGCCTCGACCAGGTAGTAGAAGTAGGCGGGGCCGGAGCCGGAGAGCGCGGTGGCGGCGTCCTGCTGGGACTCGGGCAGCCGCAGCGCCTTGCCGACCGACTGGAAGATCTGCTCGGCCCGCCGCAGGTGCTCCTCGCCCGCGTGCGAGCCGCCGGAGATGACGCTCATCCCCTCGTCCACCAGGACGGGGGTGTTGGGCATCACCCGCACCACCGGCGTGCCGGCCGGCAGCCGGGCCTCGAACCAGCGGGTCGGGATGCCGGCCGCGGCCGAGATGACCAGCCGGTCGCTGCCGACGTGCGGGCCGAGCTCCTCCATCAGCGTTCCCATGTCCTGCGGCTTGACCGCCAGGATCAGGGTGTCGGCCAGCTTGGCCGCCTCCCGGTTGGTGCAGGCGCCGACCCCGTACCTGCGGGCCAGCTCGGCGGCCCGCTCGGGACGGCGGGCGGTGACCCAGACCTCGGCCGGGCGCTTGCCGGCCCGCAACAGACCGGAGAGCAGCGCTTCGCCGATCTTGCCGGTGCCCAGGAAGGCGATCCGCTGGGGATGGACGGCGCTGCTGGTCATGGCGTGGCTCCTTGATCACCGCGACAGTACTGCCGCCCATCCTCGCACCCGGCCCTGGGCCGTCGGGGGACCCGTCCACCGGGCGGACGGCTCCCCCGACGGCCCAGGGGCGACCAGGCGGTGGTCGAGCATCGCTCGCGCGACGCGCCCGGGCGTCGGGGAGTGAGGAAGATCGCACGGGAGTCTCCGGAGGATTCGCCGGACCGGAGCGCAACCGGGACATCGGACAGTGCGCCCCCGCTTCGCACGGGTTTGTGACTGATCATCAGCGACAAGTTATATTTCTATTTGTCAATTTACTAGTAAATCCCGATCCGCCCGCCGCTCCCGATAACGGCGAAGTCTGGGAGGTTCACCATGCCAACCCCGCCACGGAGCCCTCGGTCGGCGACGCCGGCACCCCACCGGCCGACCACGCAGGGTGGCGACGGCCGGGAGCGCCGATGAGCTCCCTGGACCTCACCACCCGCCTGCTGGCCGGCCTGGCGGTGCTGCTGGGACTGAGCCGCGGCGCCGGACGGCTGGCCACCCGGTTCGGGCAGCCGGCCGTGCTGGCCGAGATCGCGGTGGGCGTGGCACTCGGCCCCTCGGTGCTGGGGCGGCTGCTGCCGCGGGTGCACCAGCAGCTCTTCGGCCGGGACGTGCAGTCGGTGTTGAACGGGCTGGCCCAGCTGGCGGTGGCGCTGTACGCCTTCGAGATCGGGCGGCACCTGGCCGACCGGAAACAGCGGCAGGCCGGCCCGGCCACGGCCGGTGGGCGGGCGCCGCTGGTGCTGGCGGCGGTCTCGCTGCTCACGCCGGCCGCCGCCGGGCTGGCGCTGGCACCGCTGCTGCACGCGCACCGGCTGGCCGGCCCGGGGACCGGACTGGGCGCCTTCGCCCTCTTCCTGGCCTGCGCGCTCGGCGTGACGGCGGTCCCGGTGCTGGCCCGGATCCTGCAGGACCGGGGCTTGGCGGAGACCACCGTCGGACGGCTGAGCCTGCTGGCCGCCTCGGTCGGGGACGCGGCCTGCTGGTGCCTGCTGGGCCTGGCGCTCTTCCTGGCCGGCCGGATGGGGTGGCCGCAACTGCTGGCCGCACTGCTCGGCGCGGGGCTGGCGGCGCTGGTCGCCGGGTACCGTGCCCGGCGGCCGCACCTGGCCGCGCGGCGGGAGGCGAGCACGGTGACGGTGACCGGTGCGATCTGCCTGGCGGCCGCGGCCTCCTCGGCGCTCGGGCTGCACCCGCTCTTCGGCGGGCTGATGCTCGGGCTCGCCTGGCCGGCGGGGGCCTCGGCGATCAGTTCGCTGACCGTCGGCTCGCCGGGCGGCGGCTCAACGGGCGCGGGGTCACCGGGCGTCGGTTCACCGGCTGTCAAATCCGCACTCGACGTTCGGTCAACCCGGCCGCCGGCGCCGCGCCCCGGTCCGCGGTCGAGCCCGGCGGTCGGCCAGCTCGCCGCCGTGCTGCTGCCGTGCTTCTTCCTGGGAACGGGGCAGCAGGTCGATCTGGGCGCGGGCCTGCTGGACGGCGGCTTCCTGCTGCTGGTGGCGGCGCTGCTGGCGGTCGCCACCGCGACCAAGTTCGCCGCCTGCGCGGTGGTCGGCGCCCGCTACGGCTTCCCGCCCAGGGACGCGCTGCGCCTGGGGGTGCTGATGAACACCCGCGGACTGACCGAGATCGTCGTGCTGACCACCGGCTACCAGGCCGGGCTGATCGGTCACCGGCTCTTCGAGGCCCTGCTGCTGGTCGCCCTGCTGGCCACCGCGGCGGCCGGCCCGGCGCTCAGCCTGCTGGCCCCGCGCCGGGCGCCGGTCACCGGACGGCCTCAGGCGACGAGCTTCTCGTAGACCCGCAAGGTGCGCTCGGCCACGCCGGTCCAGGAGAACCGCTCCACCGCCCGCCGCCGCCCGGCCGCGCCGAGCAGCTCGGCCAGGTCCGGATCGTCGAGCAGCCGGTTGACGGCGGCCGCCAGGCCCAGGGTCAACTGCTCCGGCTCCGCCGGCTCGCCGGTCCCGTCGGTCCTGGGCCGGTACTCGACCAGCAGCCCGGTACCGCCGTCCTCGACCACCTCGGGGATCCCGCCCACCGCGGTGGCCACCACGGCCGTCCCGCAGGCCATCGCCTCCAGGTTGACGATGCCCATCGGCTCGTAGAGCGAGGGGCAGACGAAGACCGTGGCGTGGGTGAGCAGTTGGCGCAGGCTGCGGCCGTCGAGCATGCCGTCGATCCGCACCACGCCGGCCCGCCGGCGGCTCAGCTCGGCCACCAGCTCGGCCACCTCGGCGGCGATCTCGGGGGTGTCGGCCTGGCCGCAGCAGAGCACCAGTTGGGCCTCGGGACGCAGCTCGAAGGCGGCCCGCAGCAGCTGCGGCAGGCCCTTCTGCCGGGTCACCCGGCCGACGAAGAGGACGATCGGGCGCTGCGGGTCGATGCCGTACCTGACCAGCGTGTCGATCCGCGGATCGGCCTGGTAGATCTCGGTGTCGATGCCGTTGTGGATCACCTGCACCCGCTCCGGGTCGATCTCCGGATAGGTGGTGAGGATGTCCTCGCGCATCGCCGTCGAGACCGCGATCAGCGCGTCGGCGGCGAGCGCCGCCGACCGCTCGAGCCAGCTCGACAGCGCGTATCCGCCGCCCAGTTGCTCGGCCTTCCACGGCCGCAGCGGCTCCAGGCTGTGCAGCGTCATCACGTGCGGGACGCCGTGCAGCAGCTTGGCCAGGTGTCCCGCGGCGTTGGCGTACCAGGTGTGACTGTGCACCAGGTCGGCGCCGGCGCAGTCGGCTGCCATCCGCAGGTCCGCGCCGAGGAAGCGCAGCGCCGCGTTGGCATCGCCCAGGTCGCTGGGCAGCGGGTAGGCGCGGGTGTCCGGCTCGCTGCGGGGGGCGCCCAGGCAGCGGACGTTGACCTGGGCGAGCTGTCGCAGCGCCCTGGTGAGCTCGGCCGCGTGCACACCGGCGCCGCCGTAGACCTCCGGCGGATATTCCCTGGTGAGCAGGTCGATCCGCATGGTAATTCCCTTCTGGCGAGGTGGCAGCGGGAACTGACGGATCATCAGCAGCAGGCCGGCGGTCCATTGGGAGTCGGCGTGGCGTTGGCCGTGACGGGCGGCGGCGTCGGCGTTGCGGCAGCCGCGCCACCTGCGGTGACGGCCAGGACGCCGGTCATGGCCAGCAGAGTGGCGGCGAAGAAGAGCGGAAGGATCTTGCGCATGGGCTTTGCCTTTCGCTGAGTCACTTTTGTTGACAGCCAGAGTCAATCTTACTTGACCATAGAAGTCAATGATCATCTTTCGCGCTGACTCACCCCACCGGAGAGTGACCATGGCGTACGGGGGAACATCACACCGTGCTGGGGACGTTCGCCGTACCAAGGGGCCATGCGTGGGGCGATAGCCTTGGCGGGGGCCAGCTAGTGATGTAAAAGATGGAGTCAAATGGGTATCTCGCGAGGTACGGCTCAAAGCGCCGCCCTCCCCGTTGACCGGAGAACCATGGAGCAATCACAGAGCGGGACGAATGGCATCGGGCAGCGGCTTCGCGAGCTGCGCCAGAAGCGTGGCCTGAATCAGCAGGACCTCGCGTCCGCGGATATCTCGGTGAGCTACGTGTCGCTGATCGAGACCGGGAAGCGCGCGCCCTCGGAGACCGTGCTCAAGTCACTGGCCGAACGGGTCGGGTGCACGGTCGACTACCTGCGCACCGGACGGGACGACACCCGGGTCAAGGAGCTCGAACTCAAGATCGTCTTTGGTGACATGGCGCTGCGCAACGGTGCCAACGGCGAGGCCCTGCAGTCCTACAGCGAGGCCCTGGCGAACGCCCCGCTGCTCGACGAGGCGATGGTCCGGCGGGCCAAGCTCGGCCAGGCGCTGGCCTTCGAGAAGCTGGGCCGGCTCGAGGCCGCCATCCAGCTGTTCAACGCGCTCTACGACGACCCGGAGACCACTCCGGGCTCGGCCGAGTGGGCCCAGCTCGCGGTGGCCCTCTGCCGGGCCTACCGGGACGCCGGCGACCAGGTGATGAGCGTGGAGGTCGGCGAGCGGGCGATGAAGCAGCTCGACCGGCTCGGCCTGGACGTCACCGACGACCACATCCAGCTGGGCGCCACGCTGATCGGCTGCTACTACAACCGCGGTGACCTGACCCAGGCCCAGTTGCTGAGCAACCGGCTGACCCAGGTCGCCGAGGAGAACGGCTCGCGGGTCGCCCGTGGCGCGGTCTACTGGAACGCCGCGCTGGTGGCCAACTCGCGGGGCCAGGCGAAGGAGTCGCTGGCGCTCGCGGAGCGCGCACTGGCGCTGATGGCGGAGTCCGACAACGTCCGCCACATCGGTCTGCTCAAGGTCAACTGCGCCGCCTACCTACTGGAGATCGACAGCTGCGACCTGGACCACGTGGCGGTCCTGCTGACGGAGGCGCAGGAGACGATGCTGGAGGTGGGCACCGCGGCCGAGCAGGCGAGCGTGGAGACCTACCGCGCGCGGCTGGCGCTGCGCCAGGCCGACCCCGACGCCGCCCTGGAGCGGGCCAGCCGGGCGCTCGGCCTGCTGCGCAACGAGTCCCGCTGGGAGTCCGCCTCGGCCCGCGTGGTGCTGGCCCAGGCCCAGTTCGAGCGGGGCGAGGCCACGGCCGGCGCGGAGACCCTGCACGCGGTGGAGCGCCAGCTCGGGCAGATCCCGGTGAACCGGAACACCGCCCTGGTCTGGCGGCAGGCCGGCGACGTCTGGCAGCTCAACGGCCACCCGAACGAGGCCCTGGCCATGTACCAGCACGCTCTGTCCGGCGTCGGCCTGGTGCCGCTGAAAGGGGCCGCCCGGGTCACCGCCCCGCTGATCTGAGCGCCGGGCGCGGCCGACGCGCCCGCGCCCGGTCCACTCAGCCCGCCTCGGGAACCGGTCCGGCCGGCCGGGCCCCGGTCAGCCGAGCCGCCGTCAGCGGCAGCTCCGGCCCCTGCGGGCAGAGCCACACCGTGGCCAGTGGCGGCAGCGTCAGCTCGGCGCTGAACGGCTGGCCCTGCCACGGCAGTTCCTCGGCTTGGTGCGGACCGGGGCGGCCCGAACCGGCGCCGCCGTAGCGGGAGTCGTCGGTGTCCAGCACGACCTGCCAGACCCCGGCCGCCGGCAATCCGATCCGGTAGCCGGTGCGCACCGACGGCGACAGGTTGCTGACCGCCACCAGCGAGCGTCCCGCCGCGTCCCGGCGGACGAAGCAGTAGACGTTGTCCTGGGCCGCGTCGGCGTCCAGCCAGGCGAAGCCGGCCGGGTCCGCGTCGAGTTGCCACAGTGGCGGGCAGTCCTGGTAGACCTGGTTCAGGTCGGTCACCAGCCGTCGTACGCCCCGGTGGTCCTCGGCGGCCGGCCAGCCCTCGTCCAGCAGCCACCACTGCGGGCCCTGCTCGTGGTCCCATTCGGCGCCCTGGGCGAACTCCTGGCCCATGAAGAGCAATTGCTTGCCGGGGTGGGCCCACATGAAGCCGAGGTAGGCGCGGTGGTTGGCCCGCTGCTGCCACCAGTCGCCCGGCATCTTGGAGACCAGCGCACCCTTGCCGTGCACCACCTCGTCGTGCGAGATCGGCAGCACGTAGTTCTCCGAGTAGGCGTACACCATCGAGAAGGTCAACTCGTTGTGGTGGTACTGCCGATGGATCGGCTCCCGGGCGAAGTAGCGCAGCGAGTCGTGCATCCAGCCCATGTTCCACTTCAGGCCGAAGCCGAGCCCGCCGCTGCCGTCATGTCCCAGGGAGTCGGTGGGGCGGGTGACGCCGTCCCAGGCGGTGGATTCCTCGGCGATGGTGACCACGCCGGGGCAGCGGCGGTAGACGGTGGCGTTCATCTCCTGGAGGAAGGCGACGGCGTCGAGGTTCTCGCGGCCGCCGAACTGGTTGGGGGCCCATTCGCCGTCCTGGCGGGAGTAGTCGAGGTAGAGCATGGAGGCGACCGCGTCGACGCGCAGGCCGTCGATGTGGAACTCCTCGCACCAGTAGACCGCGTTGGCGACCAGGAAGTTGCGGACCTCGGTGCGGCCGTAGTCGAAGGTCAGGGTGCCCCAGTCGGGGTGTTCGGCGCGGCGCGGGTCGGCGGGCTCGTAGAGCGGTTCGCCGTCGAAGCGGGCCAGCGCGAAGTCGTCCTTGGGGAAGTGCGCCGGCACCCAGTCCATGATCACGCCCAGGCCCGCCTGGTGCAGCGCGTCGACCAGGAACTTGAAGTCGTCCGGCGAGCCCAACCGCGCGGTGGGCGCGTAGAAGCCGGAGACCTGGTAGCCCCAGGAACCGCCGAACGGGTGCTCCAGGACCGGCATGAACTCCACATGGGTGAAGTTCAACTCCCGCAGATACTCCGGCAACTCCACCGCCAGCTGACGATACGTCAGACCTGGCCGCCAGGAGGCCAGATGCAGCTCGTAGATCGACATCGCGCCGGCCTGGGCACAGTGCTCGGCCCGGTGGCGCAGCCAGCGCGCGTCGCCCCAGACGTAGGGCGAGTCGTGCACCACCGAGGCGGTGGCGGGCGGGGCCTCGGCGCGGCGGGCCAGCGGGTCGGCCTTCTGCAGCAACCGCCCGTCCCGGGTGGCGATCTCGTACTTGTACCTGGCGCCCTCGCCGACGCCCGGCACGAACAGCTCCCAGATCCCGGTCGAACCCAGCGAGCGCATCGGGAACCCGGTGCCGTCCCAGAAGTTGAAGTCGCCGACCAGCCGCACCCCGACCGCGTTCGGCGCCCACACCGCGAACGCCGTGCCCAGCACGCCGTCCACCGTGCGCGGGTGCGAACCGAGCGCCTTCCAGAGCTGCTCGTGGCGCCCCTCGCCGATCAGGTGCAGGTCCAACTCGCCCAGCGTGGGCGCGAACCGGTAGCCGTCCTCCTCCACCCGCTCGCCGTTGCCGTCGGTGACCCGCAGCCGGTAGTCGGCACGCCAACCCGTCGGCAGCAGGCCGGTGAAGAGGCCGTCGTCGGCCCAGGAGAGCGCCATCCGACCGACCTCGGTCTCCAGCACCACCGCGTCGGCACCCGGCCGCAACACCCGCACCGCGACCCCGGACTTGCCGGGGTGGGCGCCCAGCACGGCGTGCGGATCGTGGTGGCGGCCGGCCAGCAGGCGGGCGACCTCGTCCGCGGACGGCCGCGCCGGGGAGAGTTGCAGGACCGGGGGATCCAGTTCGAGGGCCAGGCGCGGAGTCACGGGTGAAGTCCCTGTCGTCTAGTGGGCAGTGTGGGCATCTCTGGGGCGGCCGCCGCCGGGGTCGGGCAGCCACCGGGTCAGCGGCCGAAGACCAGCCGTTGGATCGCCGCCATCGGGATCGGCAGCCAGGCCGGTCGGTGCTGGGCCTCGTAGACCGCCTCGTAGACCGCCTTCTCGGCCTCGAAGGCCCGCAGCACCACCGGGTGGCAGTGTGGATCGACGCCTCCGGCCGCCGCGTAACCGGCGGTGAAGGCACGGCGGTTGCGCACCGCCCAGGCGTAGGCGCGGCGGTTGCGGCGCAGCCGGGCGGCGGTCCGCTCGGCGCATTCGCCGGCCGGCGGCTCGCCCCGCTCGGCGACGTCGCCGGACCCGGCGGACGGCTGCAGGCCGGCCAGCGCCTGCTGGCCGGCGTACTCGAAGGAGCGCAGCATGCCCGCCACGTCCTTGAGCACCGGCTGCGGCAGCACCCGTTCGGCCACCGGGCGGGCCGGCTCGCCCTCGAAGTCGATCACCTTCCAGCCGCCCTCGGTGCGCAGTACCTGACCCAGGTGCAGGTCACCGTGGATCCGCTGGGCCGCCAAGCCCCGCCCGCGCAACGCGAGTTTACCGAAGTCCTCGTAGAGGCTGCTCAACCGCCCGACGTAGGCCTCCAGTTCGGGCACCTCGCGGACGGCGGCGCGCAACTCCCGGTGCAGGCCGTCGACCAGCGCGACGATCTGCTCGGGCCCGAGCTCCACCTGGCCGAAGGCCTCGGCGAGCGCCGCGTGCACCTCGGCCACCGCGCCGCCCAGCGCCCGCGCCTCGTCCGTGAAGCCGTCCACGGCGGGCACCGTGCGGCAGACGCCGGTGATGCACTCGGCGGCCTGCTCGACCGCCAGCTGCCAACCGTTGCCCCGGGCCGGCAGGAACTCCTCCAGGATGCCGAGCACCATGGCCTGCTGCGGCTCACCGTCGGTGTGCAGCCAGCCGGCCAGGCCCGGGATGCGGTCGCAGTGCACCTGGGTGAGGCCGCGCAGCGCCTCGGTCTCCGGGTGCGGGCCGGGCTCCGGCTGGCGGAAGATCTTGAAGAGCAGGCGGTCGCCGTAGACCACCGTGCTGTTGCTCTGCTCCACGGCCAGCGCGCGGGCGCTGAGCCCGCGCGGCACCGGGCCGGCGCCGGTCAGCGACATCCGCAGCTCGCCGGTGTCGGCACCCGCGTCCACCGCGGACTCGGCGACCGCACCCATGCCCGACGCGACCGTCCGCTCCAGCAGCCGCTCCATCAACTCGTGGTCCTCGGTGGCCTCGTAGAGCGACCAGCCGTCCCACCGGCCGCCCCGCGCGATGCCGATCCCGGCCGGAGCCAGCGCCTCGGGCAGGCTGGGGCGCAGCCCGACCAGCAACTGGTAGTGGCGCGAGCCGGTACTGCCGTGCCGGGCGTCGAGCACCGAGTGCAGCAGCACCGGACCGTGCGGATCGCCGGCGCGCGGGCCGTCCAGCACCGAGGCGCTGACCGGGGCCAGCTGTTCCAGGTGGCCGTGCTCGTGGGTGAACCAGCGACGGGTCACCAACCAGGGCAGCAGGTCGGGCAGCAGCGGACGCAACAGCTCGTCGGCCTGCGACTCGGTGCCGCGCTCGGCGTTCAGGCAGGTGGCGCAGAGAATCGCCGGCATCTCAGCTCTCCTGACGGAACGTCATGATGTGGGCCGGGCCCTGCGCGGGGTCGAGCCGCACGTAGGCGTGGTGCTGCCAGCGGTGGTCGCCGCCGGAGAGCTCGCAGTGCACCGCGAGCGGGCCGTCGGCCTCGGGCAGCGTCACGGTGCACTCCTGCACGCCGGTCGGGTCCAGGTTGACGACGACGATCAGCTGGTCCGTGCCGGTGCGCTTGGTGTAGGCGACGACCTGGTCGTTGTCGGTGGGCAGGAAGCTGAGGTTGCGCAGTTCCTGAAGGGCGGGGTGTTCGCGGCGCAGCCGGTTCAGGGTGGTGAGCAGCGGCGCCAGGGAGTCGATGCGGGTCCAGTCGCGCGGGCGCAGCTGGTACTTCTCGCTGTCCAGGTACTCCTCGCCCTCGTCCACCGGACTGTTCTCGCCCAGCTCGAAGCCGGCGTAGACGCCGTAGCTGGGCGACAGGGTGGCGGCCAGCACGGCGCGCACCGCGAAGGCGCTCAGACCCTGCTGCTGCAGGTGCCGGGGCAGGATGTCCGGGGTGTTGACGAAGAAGTTGGGCCGCAGATAGGCGCCGGTCTCCTCGGTCAACTCGGTCAGGTACTCGGTGAGTTCCCGCTTGCTGTTGCGCCAGGTGAAGTAGGTGTACGACTGCTGGAAGCCGATCTTCGCCAGCGTCCGGAGCATCGCCGGGCGGGTGAAGGCCTCGGCCAGGAAGACCACGTCCGGGTCGGTCCGGTTGATCTCGCCGATCACCAGCTCCCAGAAGTGCACCGGCTTGGTGTGCGGGTTGTCGACCCGGAAGATCCGCACCCCGTGGCCCATCCAGTACCGCAGCAGGCGTAACGTTTCTTCGACCAGGCCGTCGAAGTCCTGGTCGAAGTTGATCGGGTAGATGTCCTGGTACTTCTTCGGCGGGTTCTCCGCGTACGCGATGGTCCCGTCGATCCGGTGGCTGAACCACTGCGGGTGCTCGTCGACCCAGGGGTGGTCGGGCGAGGCCTGCAGCGCGAAGTCCAGCGCGATCTCCAGACCCAACTCGCGGGCCCGGGCCACGAAGGCGTCGAAGTCCTCGATGGTGCCCAGGTCCGGATGGACCGCGTCGTGACCGCCCGCCGGCGAGCCGATCGCCCACGGCGAGCCGACGTCGTCCGGGCCCGCCGTCAGCGAGTTGTTCGGGCCCTTGCGGAAGGAACGCCCGATCGGGTGGATCGGCGGCAGGTAGAGCACGTCGAAGCCCATCGCCGCGACGGCGGGCAGCCGCTCGGCGGCGGTGCGGAAGGTGCCCGAGCGCGGCGGGTTCAGGGTGGCGCCCTCGGAGCGCGGGAAGAACTCGTACCAGGACCCGAACAGCGCCCGCCGCCGCTCCACCTGGAGCGGCAGCGTCGCCGAGGAGGTGACCTGCTCCCGCAGCGGGTAGCGCTCCAGCACGGCCGTCACGCCGGGCAGCAGCGCGGCCGCCAGCCGGGTCAGCGGGGCCCGGCGGTGATCGCGCAGCGCGGCCACCGCGGCCAACACGGCGGTGCGCGCGCTCCCCCGCGGCACCCCGGCGGCCACCCGCTCCAGCAGCAGCGCGCCCTCCTCCAGGGTCAGTTCGACGTCCTGCCCGGCCGGCAGCTTGATCTCGGCCCGGTCCAGCCAGCTGGTCACCGGGTCGCTCCAGGCCTCCACCGTGTAGCTCCAGCGGCCCACCGCGCTCAGGCCGACCTCGACGCCCCAGCGGTCGGTGCCGGGCGCCAGCTCGCGCATCGGCAGCCAGGGCCCGGGCCGGCCTTCGGGGTCGCGCAGCACCACGTTGGCGCCGAGCTTGCCGTGGCCCTCGCGGAAGACGGTGGCGCTGATCAGGAAGCTCTCGCCCAGCACGGCCTTGGCCGGGCGGCGGCCGTCCGCCACCACCGGGCTGAGGTCGAGCACGGGTATCCGTCCCACCAGAGCCGGCGCCGGCCCCGCGGTCGCCGGCTCTCCCAGCGCCGGTGTGGCGCGCGTGACCAGGTCGGTCATCTGTGGTCTCCCCTGTCGGCCGGTCAGGACAGCTCGGCGTGGCGCCGGCTGCCGCGCTTGGCGAGTTCTTCGATGATCTGGCGGGCGAACACGTGGCAGTGGTTCCCGGTCCGTGCCGTGACCAGGTCCTCGTCGACCACCACGTCCTGGTCGACGTAGACCCCGCCCATGTTCCGCAGGTCGCCGAGCAGGTTGTTGTGCACGACCGCGCGCCGGCCGCGGATCACCGCCGGGACCGGGGCGGCCAGCCACATGCCGTGGCAGATGATCCCCTTGACGATCGCCGGGTCGGCGAAGGCGCGCCGCAACAGCACGGAGGCCGGCGGCAGTTGGTCCACCTGCTCGGTGTAGCGCAGCCGGTCGGCGACGATGCCGGAGGGCACGATCAGCGCCGCGTACTCCTTGAGCCCGTACTCGTCCAGCTCCTCGAAGGACTCCGACACCTCGAACGGCATCCGATGCTCGTGGCCGCGGAAGACCAGCCGGTCGTTGCCCCAGAGCCGGGTGAGGAAGTGCACCTCGCCGCCCTCCTCGGCGAACCGGCGCTGGTAGTAGAGGATTTCCGGTTCGTAGAAGTCGCTCTCCATCAGGACGGCGATCTTCTGGCCGTTCAGCACCACGACGCAGACTCCTTCACTGCTGGGTCGGTTCGGTCAGGAGGAACGGCCGATGACGAGGTCGATGAGGAACGGGCCGCGGTGCGCCAGGGCCTTGGTGATGGCGGGCGCGGCCTGTTCGGGCTTCTCCACCCGCACCGCGCGCACGCCCAGCGACTCGGCGAGCTTGACGAAGTCGATCGCCGGGTGGTCCAGGTCGAACGGGCCGGGGAACTCGTGGTGCTCGACGGCGACCGTCTTCCAGTACTCCTCGATGTTCAGGTCGAGCAGCCGGTAGCGGCCGTTGTTGCAGATCACGAACTTCGCGGCGATGTCGTAGCGGGCCGCCGTCCACAGTGCCTGCACGGTGTACATGCTGCCGCCGTCGCCGGTGAAGCCGACCACGGTGCGCTCGGGGTGGGCCAGCTTGGCGCCGATCGCGCCGGGGATGCCGACGCCGAGCGAGCCGCCGCGGGTCTGGTGCCAGTGGCCGGGCAGGTTGGCCGGCAGATGCCGGAAGAGACCGGGCGAGCTGGTCAGCGCCTCGTCGAAGAGGACCGCGTCGGCCGGCAGTTGCTTGGCCAGCTCGTAACCGAACAGCTCGGCGGAGAGCGGGTCCTGGCCGACGCCCGCCAGGTCGATCGCGTTGGCCTCGATGACCGCGATCTTCTTCTCCTGCCTGGCCTTGGTCAGCCGGGCCAGCGCGTCCGACTTCTGCTCGCCGGTCTGCCGGCGGCGCAGCGCCTCGGTCAGCCGGGGCAGGGTCTGCTTGGGGTCGGCCAGCAGGCCGAGGTCGACCGGGAAGTTCTTGGCGATCGCACCGCTGTCCAGGTCCAGGTGGACCACCTTGCTGCCGGGCGAGAAGACCCCGTCGAGCAGCGGGTAGACCTCGTTCAGCGTGTAGGTGCCGGTGATCAGCACGCCGTCGGCCGGGTTGATGATCTTCGCGCTGGCCTCGCCGAACATGTGGCCCAACTGGCCGCCGAAGAGCGGGTGTTCGGCCGGCAGGTTGACCTCGGACCAGTCCGCGCCCCAGACGGTGGCGCCCCAGGCCTCGGCGAACTCGGCCAACTCGGCCTGGGCGCCGGCGAAGTGGACGCCGTCACCGGCCAGGATCAGCGGGTGGCGGGCACCGGCCAGCAGCGCGGCGGCCTGCTCGACGGAGCCGGCGTCCGGGCTGCTGGTGGTGGTGAGGTAGGAGGTGGGGACCGCGTCCTCGGTGGTCTCCTGGTCCATCACATCGGCCGGCAGCACCACCAGGACCGGCCCGTACGGCGGGGTGGCGGCCACCTTGAAGGCCCGGCGCAGCACCCGCAGGGTGGACTGCGGATCCACCACCCGGGTCGCCCACTTGGTCACCGGCTCGGCCATGCCGACCAGGTCGGCGGCCATCTGGGCGTCCATGCTGTCGTAGGCCAGGCCGGACTCGCCGACCACGCAGACCAGCGGGGCATGGCCGCGCATCGCCTGGTAGAGCATGCCGATGCCGTTGCCCAGGCCCACGCCGGAGTGCAGTTGGAGCAGGGTGGGCCGGCGGGTGGCCCGGGCGTAGCCGTCGGCGATGCCGACCACCACGGCCTCCTGCAACGACAGGATGTACTCGATGTCCGGGAAGCCCCGCAGCTCGTCCAGGAAGCCCTGTTCCACGGTGCCGGGATTGCCGAACATGTAGCGCACGCCGTCGGCCTTGAACTGTTCGAGCATCGCCACCCGGGCGGGCCTGGCGCCAGCCATCTCAGCCTCATCTCTGCGACGTCTGCGCGACGTCGGCGTCTGGAGCGGGAAACGGGCGGGCGGTCGCGCGGTGCGCGCCGGATGCGACCGCCCGCCCGGTCTTGGGGCGCCAGGGCTCAGTTGACGGTGAAGCCCCACTGGCGCAGGCCCTGCTCCAGCACCTCGACGACCTTCTGGCCGGTGAGGTAGGAGTCCGGGGTGGAACGGCCGGTGACGAACGGGAAGTCCACGATCACCGAGGTGTCGTGGCCGAAGTTGCCGTGGTAGGCACCCTCGGGCGCGGTGGCGTCACGCAGGATGTACTCCAGCGGGTACGGCGGCGGGCCGATCACGAAGTCGGTCCCCAGGAAGCCGGTGCCGTCCTTGTAGTCGTACTCGATGCAGTGCCCGGTGACGTGCTTGTTGCGGATGATGCTGACGCGGTCGTCCATCTCCCGGGCGAAGGCCAGGCAGGCCACGCCGTAGCACTCGGCGGCCACCACCAGGCCGAGGTCGCGGAAGGCCAGGATCAGGTCGTGCACCCGCCAGTTGTTGGCCAGGTCGACGATCGGCCCGGAGCCGCCGACGATCAGCAGCGCGTCGTAGCGCTCGGCGATCTGCGCCTTCACGTGCTCGCGCCGGTTGTGGTAGGCCTCGAACGCCCGCAGGAAGTCGGGCCGGCTGCGGTAGGGCCGGTCCGGCAGCCAGGAGGAGATGTCCAGCGGGTTGTCCAGCCGGTCCGAGGTGTCGACCGCCTTGACCTTCTCGGCCATCTCACCGGTGGTCACCGACTTGCCCAGCGGGGGGTCGATGTACTCGGGGTCGTAGCTCGGCGGCAGCGCGACCGGACGCTTGCCGGTCGGCGTCGCGAACGTGACCTCGTAGCCGGCCTTGTCGAAGGTCTCCAGCGGGCCGACCAGTTCCTCGCCCCAGTAGCCGTACTCGGACAGGACGATGAGGATTCTCTTCTTCGCCATCGGCGGTGGTCTCCTTCAGCGGGAGAGGTAGCGGATCGGCGGTCGAGGGGTCGACCCGCCGAAGGTCTGTGGTCGGCCGGAGCTCAGCGGGCTTCCGGTCCGATGATCCAGTTCTCGGTGACGGCCAGCGAGAAGACGTACTTCGGGTCGACCAGACCCTGCTGAGCGGCCTTCAGCTCGGCGAACCAGGGCGAGTCGAGGGCGGCCGCCAGGGCCTGCTCGTCGTCGAACCAGAGCTGCTCGACGCTGTCGAAGGCGGCTTCGCCGAACACGTAGTAGCCGTCCACGGTGTGCGCGTGCAGCGCCCGGCGCAGGCCGGGGGCGGCCGCCACCACCTGGGCGTACTCGCCCAGCGTGCGGGCCCGGTAGTCGGCCAGGTCCAGGCCCGGCGCGCGCTTGAGCAGCACGGTCAGCTTGACCCGGCCCGGCGCGGCCCCGGCCGGACCGGGCACGATCTCGTGCGCGGTGGTGTCGATCACCATGGACTGCCAGAAGGCGGCCCAGTTCGGCTCGTCCAGCCGGGCGCCCTGGAGGAACTCCTCGGTCTGCAGCGAGGCCACCTGCTCCTCGCCGTTCGCCAGCCAGATCTCGGCGATGCCCTGGTGGGGCAGGGCCGGCGTGCCGAGGTCGCCCGCGAAGGGGATCCGGCAGTCGATCAGGTACTTGCGGATCTGCGGGATCTTCGAGGCGAACTTCACCGCGTGGACGTTCACCCAGTAGTCCTGGAACTCCTGGGCCGTCATGCCCGGCTTGGGCGCGGCCAGAATGAACTGATGGATCATCATGTCTCCTAGATGGCACCGGATGGATGGCACCGGTACAGCTGGCACCGGATGTGGACACCAGGCCTGGCCACCGGGAAGGGGGCGGGCCCGCGCTGGGGCGCCGATGGCGAGCGAGCGCTCGAAAAGCCGCCGCGCCGACGGTGACGAACCGGCAAGGCCCTGTGCTTTCCATCGTCGCGAGGGCGCCACGGGGGGTCAATCACGATGGCGGGCCCCGGCCGAGAGTCGCAGGTTCCGGCCAGGACTCGTCCAGGTCACGGATGCGGACGGGCCCCGGACAGGTGTCCGGGGCCCGTCATCGCGAGGAACTCAGACCGGTCGGTCTCAGACCTGGTAGCGGAGCTTCACGTCCTCCGCGAAGCCGAGGTAGTCGCGCAGCGGCCAGACCGTCTCGAACTCCAGGTACTCCCGCATCGGGAGCCGGCCCAGCGCGGTGCGGTCGAGCTCCTCGGCGTCCGGCGAGTCGATGATCGCGATCACCCGCTTCTGCGCCGCCACCTTCCAAATACCCACGCAGAAGCCCGATTCGACGGTCTCCTTGGCGTGCTCCGCCTCCTCGCGCTCCAGCTCCCAGAGCTCGTCGAGAGTGATCCGGCCCTCGTGCTTCCACTTCATCTGGACGTAGAACAGCATCTGTTCTCCTCCGCGGAGGTGTGCGGCGCGAACCGCGTGGGCCGCGCCGGAACTGGACCGGCGGTGCTGCCGCGACCGCCGGGCGTGCTGGCTCAGGCCGACTTCGCGGCGGCGGCCAACCGGGCCGTCAGGGGGTGGTCGGACCCGAGCACGTCGGCGGCGACGTCGTACGGGGTCTTGCCGTCATGGCCGATCAGGTCGGTGCGGGCGCCGGCGTCCAGCAGGATCCGGGCGCACTCCTCCCAGCCGTGCCAGAGCGCGTCGTGCAGCGGCGTGTAGCCGTTGGTGGCGCCCTGGAAGTCGAGGTCGATGCCGTCCTGCCGGACCAGGTCGGCGGTGATCTCCGCGTGGCCGTTGTAGACGGCCTTGTGCAGCGGCACCGCGCCGAAGCACGGCTCGACCGCGTTGAGCTCGGCGCCGGCGGCCAGCAGGAGCTCGGTGATCTCCTGGTGCCCGTCCCGGGTGGCGACGTGCAGCGGGGTGTGGCCGTCGTTGAAGCCGTTGAGGTGCGGGAAACGGGCGTTGACCGCGGCACCGGAGGCGAGCAGCGCGCGCACCGCCTCGACGTCGTCCGCCACCACGGCCGCCATCAGCTGCTGCTCGGCGACCGCCTCGGCGTCCCGCTTGCGCCGCTGCTCCAGCAACTCCTCGGCGCGCAGCAGCAGTTCCTTGCCACGGGTGTTGACGTTGAGCTCGTACTCGAAGTGCTGGCGCAGCGAGAAGCCGTAGTGGGTGTACAGCTCCAGGCCCGCGCCCTGCTCGAGCAGGTACGCCACCAGGTCCGGGTACTTGTACCAGAGCGCGTCCATCAGCGGGGTGTGACCGGTGGTGGGGGCCACCGCGTCGACGAACGCGCCGGCCTCGACCAGCGCCCGGGCCACCGCCACGCTGCCGCTCTGGCAGGCCTTGTGCAGGGCGGTGGCCCCGGCCCGGGCGTCGGCGGTGCGCGGATCGGCACCGGCCTCGAGCAGCAGGCGCACCAGCTGCTCGTCGCCGCGCCCGGCCGCGATCAGCAGCGGGGTCAGGCCGCTGGCCGCGTCGACCCGGTTGACGTCGGCGCTCTCCACCTCGATCAGGTCGCGGACCGTGGCGACCGCACCGGCCCAGGCGGCCTCGACCAGGCGCTCCTGGCGGTCGGCGGTGAACGCGGCGACCTCGACGTTGGGGTCGAAGTAGACCTTCCAGCGGGCTATCCGGCCCTCCTCGTCGACCACGAAGCGGTGCGCGTCCTCGATCTCGAACTCCTGGCGGGTGCGGGTCTGCGCCGCCTTGGTGTAGACCACCGCGAAGGCGACGTCACCCTCCGCCCGCAGGTCCCTGACCTCGTACTCGATGACCTCGGTCGTCTCGGCCCGGACACCGAACGCCGCCTGGACCGCCTCCCGGCCGAGGTGACGGCCCAGGTACGGGACCACCCGGTTGAACCGGTCGGCCGGGAGCTCGAACTCGATGTCCGGGGACAGGCTCCCGATGACGGTCTCCATGTCGCCGCGACTGAGCGCGGCGAACCAGTCGGCCAGAGCCTCGTGCGTGCGCTTGCTGTCCATGGCGAACAGCCTCCTATCGGACTACCGGACGGGGTCCGGTTGCAGGGTGTCGAAGAGGTCGTCCCAGTCGGCCCGAGCGCCGCCGGACGCGTTGTACATCTCGAAGGTCCTGGACCGGGCGGCCGCGCTGTACAGGGCCTGCACGCAGGCGTCGGCCACGTCCTGACGGGTGATGTCGCCCTCGCCGCGGTCGCCCTGCTCCAGGCGGACGGCGGTGCCGCCCTTGCCGCCGGTCAGCCAGCTGGGCCGCACGATGGTGTAGGGCAGGCCGGAGGAGCGGATCGCGTCCTCCCCCGCCAGGCGCCAGTCGAGCATCCGCCCGGTCGCGTTGATCGGGTGGTTCTTGCGGGTCACGTAGATCTGGCTGACCAGCACGATGTGCGGCTTCTCGCCCGCGGCGGTGGCGGCGTCGAGCACGTTGACCACGCCCTGGTACATGGTGGCCTCCGGGCTGTTCGGACCGCTCGACGCGGTGCCCGGCTCGACGCTGAACACCACCGCGGAGCAGCCGGCCAGCGGCGTCGCCAGCGACTGCCGGTCCCGCACGTCGGCCTGGAAGGTCTGCGCGGCACCGGCCGACCGGGCCCGGCGGCTGACCACCCGGACCTGCTCCCCGCGCTCCAGCAGACCGGCCACCACCAGGCGGCCGACACTGCCGGCGCCGCCGACCACCACTACCGGGTTCTCCACAGCTACTCCTAGGAAATATGTCGGACCCTCAGGTCCGTTGGTGGTACCGGGCGTTCGTCCGGGCGCACTCGGTGCTCTCGCCGCCGACAGTGCGTCAGGTGAAGCGGCCGACGATCTCGGTGATCGCACCGCCGCCGACCCGATAGGTGTAGGCGAGATCCTCCCGCAGGCCCGCCGGCGTCCGGAAGCGGTACAGGACGGTCACCGCGTCGCCGGCCGGCCTGGCGCCGGTCTCCTGGTAGCGGCCGGCGACCCGGACCACCCAGGGCAGGAAGAAGCGGTCGAGCACCTGGCCGCGACCCTGGTGGACCGCCCCGCCCATGTCGATCCGGACGTCCGGGGCCAGGGCGCGCTCCAGCGCCGGGACATCGCCGCGGTTCGCGGCCGCGATGAATGCGCGGGCCGCGTCCAGCGCCTGCTGCGAAACCTCGTTCATGGCACCCCTTCGAGCCCCTTCGCGGCGTCAGGAAACGTGCACGTCAAGAAAGGGGTATCAATGACATTGACTCCTGGTCAATATCAGAGTTGAACAAGTACTTCCCTGATGCCTGTGAGGCGCATACGATGAGATCCACAGGCATCAGGGAAGGGGGCAGTGTCCTTCAGCGTTCCGAAGGCCTGCGATCAGCGTTCGGAGGCGGCCCTGGCCGGCGCGACGCTGTCCGCGGCGACCGGCGAGCCGGCCACCCGGGTGCCGCGCCCGGCGGGGGTGCGCAGGCCGATGAAGCCGATCACCAGGCCGGTCAGCGAGAACAGGCCGGCGACCAGGAAGGCCCAGCGGTAGCTGGAGATGCTGCCGCCGTGCGAGGTGGCGGTGAGCACGGCGGCCAGCACGGCCACCCCGATGCCGGCGCCGACCTGGTACGCGGCGGTGATCAGACCCGCCGCGACACCCTGCCGCTCGTCGGCGACGCCGCTGACACCGGCGATGTTGACGGACGGGTAGATCAGGCCGTTGCCGATGCCGTGCAGGATGATGCCGGGCAGGATCGCGACGGCGTAGCCGCTGGTGCTGCCGACGCCCAGGAAGAGCAGCACACCGGTGGCCTGGATGATCAGGCCGACGGTGACCACCGCGCGCATGCCGAAGCGGGTGACCAGCGGTCCGGAGGCGAACTTGGCGACCGCGACGATGAGGATGCCCAGCGGCAGGAAGGCGAAGGCCGTCTTCAGCGCGCTGTAGTGCAGGCCCTCCTGCAGGTAGAGGGTGGCGACGAACTGCCAGCCGATGGTGGAACCGGCCCACACCAGGTTGACCAGGTTCGCCGAGCTGAGCGTGCGGGCCCGGAACAGCGAGAGCGGCACCAGCGGCGAGCTGTGGCGGGACTCGATCACCACGAACAGGACCAGCAGCAGCACCGCGCCGACTAGCGTGCCGATGGTGCCGACCGAACCCCAGCCCCAGGACGGCGCCTGGACCAGGCCGTAGACCAGCAGCATGACGCCCAGGGTCGCGGTCAGCGCGCCCCCGATGTCGAAGCTCTGGCGCGGACCGGCGACCCGCGGCGGGTCGGCCTTGATCAGCGGGGTGGCCAGCAGCACCGCGATCGCGATCACGCCGGGTGCGAAGAACACCAGGCGCCAGTTGATCTCGGTGAGCACACCGGAGAGCACCAGGCCGAAGCTGTAGCCGGCGGCGCCGGTCATGGCGAAGACACCGAGCGCGCGGTTGCGCTCGGCACCCTCCTTGAAGGTGGTGGTGATCAGTGACATCGCGGCCGGTGCGGTGAAGCCCGCAGCGATGCCCTTGAGCACCCGGGTGCCGATCAGCAGCGCGCCCGAGGTGAGCACCCCGCCGAGCAGGCTGGCGACGATGAACAGGGCGGTCGCGCCGATGAAGGTCCGGCGCCGGCCCCACATGTCGGCGCACCGGCCGCCGAGCAGCAGGAAGCCTCCGTAGCCCACGGTGTAGCCCGAGACGAGCCACTGCAGCGAGCCGTCCGACAGGTGCAGGCCCGTCTTGATGCTGGGCAGCGACACGCCCAGCAGAGAGATGTCGAGCGCATCCAGGAAGACCGCGCCGCACAGGATCAGCAGCGCCAGCTGCTTCCTGCCGGCGGACAGTTCGCCCGGAGCGCTCGTGGATGCGCGATCGATGGTGGTCATGGCGTGTCTGGCTCCTCAGATCTCCGAGTGGAACGAGGTGACGCCTCACCAGAAAACCGCTAGAGTCAATCATTGTCAATCGAACAGTCAATACTCTAGGCTGTCGAAACCTGTGAGTGGCGCTCGGGCGATCGCTGTCGCGCCGCGGTGCCGCTTTTTCATGTCCCCGGAGGATCAATGTCCACCGAATTGACGCAGCAGCAGGTGGCGGACCGGATCACGACGATGTCGAGCTGCTTGGTCGTCGCCGACATCGACCGCGCCATCGACTGGTACCAGCGCATCCTCGGATTCGCTCTGGTCAACCGGCTCGACATGCCCGAGCGGGGCGAGCGGGTGGCCTTCCTCGGCAGCGGCACGCTGCGCCTGGAGCTCGCCGAGCGGACCGGATCGGCGTCGCTGCGCCGCGCAGACCCGCCGGAGCACGGCTCCGTCCAGGGCCCGAGCCATCTCTCCTTCTACGTGGACGACCTCGAAGCCGTCCTGGAGCGGCTGGCCGCGCTGGGCGTCCCGCCCGTGGTGGGACCGGTCGACGTGACACCGCTGGCGATCCGGGTCGCCTTCGTCCGCGACGTCGAGGACCACCTGATCGAGTTCGTCCAGACCGCGCCATGGTGACCGCCGCCGAACCGGCCGGCCGGGATGCGGCGGAGGGCCTGGCTCCTCCCGTGATGACGACCGCGCGCCTGGAAGCCTTCAGCGACGGCGTGTTCGCGATCGCCATAACGCTGCTGATCCTGGACGTGCATCCGCCCGGTCCCCTTGAGGCGGGCACCGGGCTCGCCTCGGCGCTGGGCCACCTGTGGCCGTCCTACGTCGCCTACGTGGTCACGTTCATGCTGATCGGGATGATCTGGCTCAACCACCACCTGATGTTCCACTACATCGTCAGGGTCGACCGGCCGCTGATGATCGTGAACCTGCTGCTCCTGCTCTCCGTGGCCTTCCTCCCGTTCCCCACCGCGATCCTGGCGGAGGCGGTGAGCACCGGCCACGGCGAGCAGGTGGCCGCGGCACTGTACGGGGTCGTGCTGATCCTCGGCGGGGTGTTCTTCAACGCGCTGTGGATCTACGCCTCACTCGGACACCGGCATCTGGGCGACCACATCTCACCCGCCCAGGCCCGGCGGATCCGGATCCGGTTCGGCGTGGGGCCGTTGCTCTACCTCACCGCTGTGCTGCTCTCCCTGTTCAGCGCGACGCTCAGCATCTGCTGCTACATCGCGCTGGCGCTGTCCTACTTCATCGACGTCAGCCCCAGGTCGGCGATGCCCGAGGCCACCGCCGACACCAGATCGGATCCAGCCCGCCCGCCGGACGGTTTCTGACGGACCGTCGGGGTCGACTGCCATCTCGGACGAGGAGCTCCACATGCCCGAAACCATGCGCGCGGTCCGCCAGCACAGCTTCGGCGGCCCCGAAGTGCTCAAGATCGAGGAGGTGCCTCGCCCGGAACCGCTCTGGACCGAGGTGCTGGTCCGGGTGCACGCCGCCGGCGTCAACCCGGTCGACTGCAAGACCCGGGCCGGCGGCGGCATCCTGAGCACCCAGGGGCCGCTGCCGTTCACCATCGGCTGGGACGTCTCCGGCGAGGTGGTGGCCATCGGCTCCGGCGTGACCCGCTTCGCCGTCGGCGACGAGGTGTACGGGATGGTCAACTTCCCCCGGAGCGGCGCCGGTTACGCCGAATACGTGACGGCCGACTCGCGCCAGCTGGTCCGCAAGCCCGAGGTGCTCAGCCACCAGGAGGCGGCCGGGGTCCCGCTGGTGGCGCTGACCGCCTGGCAGAGCCTGGTCAGCGTCGGTCGGACCGGCCCGGGCACCCGGGTCCTGGTCCACGGCGCGGCCGGCGGGCTGGGCCACATCGCGGTCCAGATCGCCCGGGCCCGCGGCGCCTGGGTGTGCGGCACGGCGGGCACCGCCCAGCAGGACCTGGTCCGACAGCTGGGCGCCGACGAGGTCTACGACTACACCAAGGTCCGGTTCGAGGAACTCGCCCACGACATCGACGTGGTGGTCGACACCGTCGCCGGGGACAACGGGCTGCGCTCGCTGCGCACCATGCGCCCTGGCGGCGTGCTGGTCTCGCTGCCGGTGCCGCCCGACGAGCAGACGCTCGCCGAGGCCGCCCGGCTCGGGCTGCGCGCGGTGTCGCTGACCGTCGAGGGCGACCGGACCGACCTGGAGGACATCACCGCGCTGATCGAGGCCGGCGCCATCAAGCCGATCATCGCCGAGGTCCTGCCGCTGGAGCGCGCCGACAAGGCCCACGAGCTGATCGAAACCGGCCAGGCCAAGGGCAAGGTCGTGCTGAAGGTCATCGGCTGACCTCTCCCCTCCTCACCTCACCTCACCTCATCCCGAGTCCCCGCCCGCCCCGGGCGGGGACCGTCTCCGTCAGGAATCGAGGATCCATGCCCATCATCAAGGTCAATCTCATCGAAGGCTTCGCCACCCTGGCGGAGAAGTCCCAGATCACCATGGAGATGACCGAGGCGCTGGTCACCGTCATGGGCGAGGTGACCAGGCAGTTCACCTACGTGTCCGTGGAGGACATGAAGCCCGGCGCCGTCTCGATGGGCGGCCAGCTGGTGACCGAGGAGACGATGCGCGGCGGGCTCGTCCTGTCCGAGCAGGAACTGGCGGTCAAGCTCACCGCCAGCCGCGTCAAGGCCGCCTACGCCGCCCTGGACAGCGGCGACCGCACCGCCATCGAGCAGTACTGGGACAAGGACCTCACCTGGTCGGTCCCCGGCGCCAACCCGCTGGCCGGCACCTACGAGGGGCTCGACGCCTTCCTCGGGTACGTGCAGAGCCGCCGGGACCTCTCCGGCGGCTCGTTCAGGTCGGAGGAGGAGCAGATCATGGTCGACGGGCACATCGCCGCCTACCTCTGCCGCAACTCCGCCATCCGCTCGAGTGCCGACTGCTCCTGCGCGCTGGCCGCCGACCTGATGCAGCTGCTGCACTGGAAGAACGGCCGGGTGATCTCCGGCCAGGAGGCCTACTTCGGCGACGGCGCCACCGGCAACGACGCCTTCTGGCGCTGACCGGCACCCGGCGCGCCAGCACGACGGCGCCTTCGGTGCGCACCCTCCCGGTGCCCACCGAAGGCGCCCTTCTGGTGGGCCGGCACGGCAGTGGGGGCACCGACCGCTTCGGTCGGTGCCCCCACTGCCGTGCCGGTAGCACGCCCTAGCGTTCGTCCGCGAGCTCCGCCGCCCGGTCCAGGTCCGGCTCCAACTGGGCCTCCAGCTCGGCCTCCAGGCCCTCCTCGAGCTCGGCCTCCAGCTGGTCGTCGTCCAGTTCGGCCGCCGCCAGCTCCGCCGACAGGTCTGCCACGTCCCCCAGCTCCTGGAGGGTGTGGAAGCCCAGCGCGGCCGAGGCCAGCGTCACGTGGTGGTGCCAGCCACGGAACGAGCGGCCCTCGAAGTCGCCCAGCCCGTAGTTCTGCCGCAACCGGTCCTGGCTGACCGCGACGTGGTGCCGCAGCTCGGCGAGCGCGACGGTGTCGGCCAGCCGGTCGGCGGGCAGGTTGGTCACCCAGTAGGTCCGCGGCCGCGGGCGGCCGAACGGCCACTCGACCACCAGCTGCCGCTGGACCCGGTAGCCGCCGGCCCGGCGCGGCCGCAGCGGCTGGCGACCGATCGCGCCGACCGGGCCGCCGCCGAGCGGTACCACCATGAACTGCGAGTGCCGGGTCCGCGCCGCCGGGCTGTCCTGCCAGGAGAGCGCCACCCGCTCGGCCCGGCCGCCCAGCGCGAGCGCCACGTCCACTGCGGGGTTGCGCTGTCCCGGTGCCCGGCCCGACAGTTGACGCACCGGCAGCAGGGTGCTCGGACCCACCTCGACGAGGTAGCCGACGTTGCGGTCCTCGAGCCCGACCAGCAGGGCCTCGATCTGCGGCTCGTAGGTCCAGTCGGCCAGCACCGGGGCGGGCGGCACGTTCCACTCCAGGACCTCGTCCAGCGACTCCAGCACGTAGCTCCAGCGCGGGCGGTGTCGCTCCTCGGCCGGGACATGGGCCTGGTTGCGCAGCTCGTGGTCCTCGTCCCAGTGCCGGGGCAGCATCAGGTGCCAGTTGACCGGCAGGCTGCCGCCGCGGTGCACCAGCGAGGTGGCCAGCGCCAGTTGGCAGTTGACCACCCGGCCGGCCGAACCGACGAACTGCCGGCCGACGCCGGCCGAGCGGGTGCCGTTCTTCGGGAACACCACCTCGTCGACGGCCCATGCCTGGGGCGCGGCCGCGCCGGCCACCCGCTCCGCGAGGTAGCGGCGCACGGTGTGCGAGGCCCAGGTGCTCTGGTTGACGAACTGCTGGATGGGCTGGACCGCTCTGTGGCCGAGCACCTTCTCGGTGATGTTGGCCGGGGTCCGGCGGCCGGGGGCGTGCAGCAGCCCCCGCAAGTAGACCTCGCCCCAACGGCGTTGGTCGGAACGGGCGAAGCAGGAGAAGAGGTCTCGACAGTACTCGGAGATTCCGTCCTGCCGATCCCCCGCAAACGGATCACGGAGGTGCGAAACCTTGGTCACAGCGGGTCCTTCGGCGTTCGGGCCACGCGGTCCGCCCCGCCCACCGAGGCGGGGCGGACCGGCGTGGCGCAGGGGTGGTCACTCGTCGTTGCAGGCGCGATCCGGGTCGAGCACGAAGGCGTCGGTCGCGATGAGCATCTGAGCGATCTCGGGTTCGGCGGAGCCGACGATGACGAAGTCGACGTCGGCGCCGATCTTGGTCCGCTGGAACAGCAGCTCGTTGATGATCGGGCGGCTGATCTCGGTGACCTTGCAGAGGTGGAACTCCACCCGGCGCGGGTTGACCGACAGGGCCTCGCCGAAACCGCGGCGGAAGTTGTCCAGCTCCTGGAGGTCGAGGATCCCCTCCAGGTGGACGTGCGCCGTCTCGCCGTCGAACTCGCTGGAGATCCGCAGCCGCAGGTCGGCCGGCTCGACGACCACCCGCACCCGCAGCGCCTCGCTGCTCTTCGGCAGCTTGACGGTCAGCGCCTTGGCGTCGAAGTCCTGGTACGGCTCGTCGTCGATCCAGACCTGGTCGATCTGGACCGAGCCCTCCGGCAGCATGTCGGGAGCCACCCGCAGCACCCCGTCCGGGAACGCGTCGGGGCGCGGCCGGAAGTGCAGGGTCAGCGGCTGCGAGGTGACCAGCAGGTTGGTGTAGGTCGCCGCCAGGTAGCAGAGCTCCAGCGCGTGGTAACCGGCCATCGAGTGGCTGCCCTTGAGCCGCTCGGTGCCCAGCAGGTAGGGGATGCCGTTGGCGAGCACGTTGAAGTAGACGCCGCCGTCGTCGTAGTCCAGGAAGAAGGCGTTGTAGAACGCCGCCGCCTCCCGGGCCTGCCGCTTGTGCTCCGGGTCCCCGGTGACGCCCGCCAGGATCAGGTAGGCCAGGATCGACTGCTCCTGCTGCCACCAGGCCTTGCGGTCGTGCCAGACCAGCCGGTGGGCGCCGCTGTCCGGGTCGGGGACCCGCTCGACCACGTCGTACCAGCCGCCGCGCTGCTGGTCGCTGCCGACCGGCGGCATGATCTCCGCGATCCGCTCGGCCAGTTGGCTGTACTCCGGCTTGTCGCGCAGCGCCCGGATCCGGGTGAGGTTCCAGGCGATCTTGAGGTTGTGGCCGACCACCGCGCGGTCCTGCTGCCAGCCCCAGGTGCGGTCGGGACTCCAGTCCTCGTGGAAGCGCTCCTGCACGAACGGGCTGTTGGGCTCGTCCGGGAAGTACTTGGCGATGGTGTCGGCGGTCTCCTCCAGGAGCTCCGCGAAGTCCGGCCGCCCGGTGGCCAGGTAGGCGTTGATCAGGTAGGCCGGGGCGTGGTCGCCGACCGAGTTCCAGTTCTTCCGGGCCCGGTTGCGGCCCAGCGAGTCGGACCGCGGGTCCATCGTGATCGGGTCGAGGTGGGAGAAGAAGCCGCCCCGTTCCTCGTCCTTGAAGTACTTGTGGAACAGCGCCACGGTGCGGTCGATGTCGTCCAGGATCCGCGGGTCGCCGGTGATCCGGTAGGTCTGGGTCGGGCCGGCCAGCGCGTAGATCTGCTCGTACATCGGGATCGCGTTGTAGTCGTCGCCGAACTCCGAGGCGAAGACCTTGCGTTGGGCGTCGGGGGTGATGTCGATGGCGTGGTACCAGTAGACGACGCCCTCCTGCTCGTCCGAGACCCGCATGTGCTCGCGCAGGTACTCGGTGCCGGACTCGGCCGCCGCCAGGAAGCGCTCCTCGCCGGTCAGCATGAAGGCGGTGGCCAGGCCGTAGACCAGCCGGGAGATGGTGTCGGTCTCCTGGCGCAGGTCCTGCTCGCTGTACTCGGACACGTGGGTGCCGTGCAGCGTCAGCCGGGTGCGGAAGCCGCGCCAGTCGTAGACCCCGTCGGGGAAGTGGCCGCGCAGGTAGAAGTCGGCTATCTCGGCCGCCTGCTGGACCCACCAGCCCGGCTTCTCGAAGACGTAGGCACCCCGCCGCTCCTCCGGGAAGACCAGCTCGCGGGCGTCGATCCGCTCGCCGCCGGCCCACTGGTGGAAGAGGCCGTAGACGAACACGTAGCGGCCCTCGGCCAGCAGGTCGCGGGTGGCGCCGCTGGTGTCCCGGCGGTGCGAGTCGCCGAGGTTGCGGACGATCTGGGAGCCGAGCACGCCATCCAGGTGGATGGTGAACTCCCGCCCGTCGGTGGTCCGCAGGCCGAACCGGTCATGCGTCGGCTCGTAGGAGGTGATGTATCCGGCGATGCTGTCGGAGTAGGTCCGTCGGACGTCGGGTGCGCTCATCGATTGGTGCCTCCGTTGTCGGGCAGCGCCACCAGGACGACGACGCTGCGACCGTGGGCGTGGAAGAGGTGGCCTGTGACGGGCTCCTCCGCACCGGGCGCCAGCACGTCGGCGTCCGCGCCGCGGGCGGTGTCGACCGTCCGGTGCCACTGGTGTCCCGCGATCTGCGGGAGCTCGAAGTCCAGACCGAGGTGGTACATGTTGAGGATCACGTGCAGGTCCGGATCGCCGTCGAAACCGCCCAGCGTGAAGGAGAGGACCCGGGCGTCGGTGTCCTCCCAGCCAGGCTGCTCCAACCTGGTGCCGTGCCAGCTGACCTCGGGCACCTCGCGCTCGTTGTGCCGACCGCTGAAGAACTGGGGCCGGCGCAGGGTCGCGTGGCGCTTGCGCAGCGCGATCATGGAACGGAAGAAGTCCTGGACCTCGGTCTCCTTCTCCGCCTGCTCCCAGTCCAGCCAGGAGATCTCGTTGTCCTGGCAGTACGCGTTGTTGTTGCCGCCCTGGCTGTTGCGGAACTCGTCACCGGCCAGGATCATCGGCACGCCGCGGGAGAGCATCAGGATCGCCGTCAGGTTCTTGATCTGCCGCACCCGCAGCCGCTCGATCTCGTCCGCGTCGCTGGCGCCCTCCACCCCGCAGTTCCAGCTGAAGTTCTCGTGGCTGCCGTCGGTGTTGGCCTCGCCGTTGGCGTGGTTGTGCTTGCCGTGGTAGCTCACCAGGTCGTTCATCGTGAAGCCGTCGTGGCAGGTGATGAAGTTGACGCTGTTGGTGGGCAGTTCGCCCTGCCGGCTGAACAGGTCGCGGGAGCCGCCGATCCGGGTGGCCACCGTCCCCACCAGGCCCGCGTCACCGCGCACGAAGCGCCGGATGTCGTCGCGGAACGGCCCGTTCCACTGCGCCCAGCGCTTTCCGGGGAAGCGGCCGACCTGGTAGAGGCCGCCGCCGTCCCAGGGTTCGGCGATGATCTTCGTCTCGGAGAGGATCCCGGACAGCTCGATGCCCCAGAGCACCGGCGGGGTCTCCATCTCGTAGCCCTCGGCGCCGCGGGAGAGTTCGGAGGCGAGGTCGAAGCGGAAGCCGTCCACGTGGTGCTCGGTGACCCAGTACTCCAGGCACTCGATGATGAACTTGGCCACCGCCGGGTGGTTGGCGTTGACCGCGTTGCCGCAGCCGGTGAAGTCCATGTAGTGCCGGCGGTCCTGCGGCCACAGGTGGTAGTAGACCTCGTTGGCCTGGCCCCGGAAGCTGATCGTGGGGCCGTGCTCGTTGCCCTCCGAGGTGTGGTTGAAGACCACGTCCAGGATGACCTCGATGCCGGCCTTGTGCAGCGCCTTGACCATGTCCCGGAACTCTTCGATGTGCTTGCAGCCGCACGGGTCGGAGCAGTAGTCGCTGTGCGGGGCGAAGAAGCCGAACGGGTCGTAGCCCCAGTAGTTGCGCAGCGGCGTGCCGTGCGGGCCGACCCGCAGCACCTGACGCTCGTCGAAGTCGAAGACCGGCAGCAACTCGACCGCGGTCACGCCGAGTTCCTTGAGGTACGGGATCTTCTCGACCACGCCGGTGAAGGTGCCGGGGTGGGTCACCCGGGCGGTGGGCGAGGAGGTCAGGCCGCCCACGTGCATCTCGTAGATCACCGTCTCGGCCAGCGGCCGGCGCAGCGGCTCGTCGCCCTCCCAGTCGTAGCAGTCCAGGTCCACCACCATGCTGCGCATCGCGTAGGCGCAGTTGTCCTCGTGGCCCACCGCGCGGGCCCGGTCCCAGAGGATGTTGATGTTCGCCCGCGAGTAGGGGTCGAGCAGCACCTTTCGGTGGTTGAACCTGGCGCCGGACTCCTTGACCTGCTGCGGACCGTCCATCCGGTACGCGTACACCTGTCCTTCCCGCAGACCGGTGACATGGCAGTGCCAGAAGTGATAGCTGTGATTGTTTTCCGGATCGAGCGTGATCACCCGGGCCGGCGCCAGCGCGTGGTAGCTGTCGAACAGCAGCAGGTCGACCCGAGTGGCTCGCTCGGAGAAGATCGAGAAGTTCACGCCGGTTTCGTCCACGGTGGCACCCAGCGGCTGCGGATGCCCGGCCGTCACCTCGGCCCGCATCAGTGTTTCGACCGGGACTTCTGTCGTCGCCTGACTCTTGGTCATATCTTCTGTCAACTCCCTACCCCATGATGCACCCGGAATTGTGGATTCCGCCCGACTCTCACCCCCCATGAGGGGAAGGACCGGGCTGCTCTCCGCTTCGCCGACGCGCGCACGGGTGCGGGCGGAGAAGGTGGCCTCGGCGCGGCACACCGGGACCACCGAAGGCTCAGGCCACCGGTGTCCGGTCCCAGGCGAGCGAGCCGTAGGCCTCGCTCCAGGACGGGAACGGCACCCCTGGCTCGTTGAAGATCTCGAAGGTCACCCCGCGGGCGGCCGGCGTGTACAGCGCCTGCAGGCAGGCCTCGGCCACGTCCCGCCGGGCCACCTGCCCGGTGCCCTGGTCCCCCTGGTGCAGCCGCACCCGGTGGCCGGCGCTGCGGTCGTCGATCAGCCACCCGGGCCGCACCACGGTGTAGGGCAGCCCCGACTCGCGCAGCGCCTCCTCGCCGGCGAAGCGCCAGGAGAGCAGGCGGCCGTAGGCGTTCAGCGGGTGCCCCTGGTGGGTCGCGTGCAGCTGGCTGATCAGCACCACGTGCGGCCGGTTGCCGTCGGCGGTGGCGGCCTTGAGGACATTGCGCACCCCGTGGCAGAGGGTGGTCTCCGGCCGGTCGGGCCCGCTCTGCTCGGTACCGGGCTCGACGCCGTAGACCACCGCCGAGCAGCCGGCCAGCGCACCGCCCAAGGTCTGCGGGGCGCGCACGTCCGCCTGTCTGAACACCGCACCCGGCGCCAGCTCCCGGCGGGCGCGGTGCGCGCTTCGACCGATGACGCGCACGCTCTCCCGGCGCTCCAGGAGCCCTTGCACGATGAATCGGCCGACGCGTCCCGTGCCGCCGACCACCACCACCGGATTGTCCATCGCCTTCACTCCTCTGCTCAGCCGTCGGGTGACGAGTCGTCGGGCAGGTCGCCGGTGTGCGCCGGTCGGATCAGATCCATCGCAGGATGTCGTCCGAGCTGGTCAGCCGGGTGCCCGAAGGAAGGTTCGCGATCATTGGGACTCTCAGGCGCGGGTAGACGCTGACCCCGGAGAGCCGGGACCCCCGCCAGAGCTGGGCGCCGTCCCCGATGGCCGAGAAATCCTCCAGTCGGACCGGGTTCTCCCGGTCCGACTGGATCTCCACCATGGGGCCGACATAGCTGTCGCTGATGTGCGCATACGGACCGATCACCGAGGCGTCGCCGCAGGAGCTGCGGCTCAGCCGCGCCCCCGCACGCAGTTCGACGCCGTCGCCGACGTCGGTGTACTCCAGCCGGACGTCACTGCCGACCGCGACATGGCGGCCTATTCGGACCCCGGGGCCGATCACCACGGTGCCCGCCTCGATCTTGTCCGCCAGCGTGGTGCCGGTGATGTCGTCGCGGGTGGCCAGCGAGGTCTCGTGGATCCAGTACCGCGGACTGGCGCTGGCCGGCTCGGCCATCAGCTCGTTCATCAGCGGATAGCCGCCGGCCAGCACGTCCTTGAGGGTGACCAGGTAGTCCTCGACGTTGCCGAGGTCGCCGAGTCTGTCGATCCGGTGCGCGGCCACCGGCAGGCCCCGCTCCACCAGGGTGGGCAGCAGGTCGCCGCCCCAGTCGAGCCGCTGCTGCGCCTGGCGCATCAGCTCCGGCTCCCGGGCGGCCTCGCGCAGGCGTGCGCAGTCCACCAGGTACATCCCGGCGTTCGTGGGAAGCATCGCGTCCGCGTCCTGGCGCACCTCGGGGAAGAGCTCGTGGATCCGGTCCAGCGCCGGCTTCTCCACGAAACCGGAGACCAGGCCACGGGCGTCGGTGCGCATCGCGCCGTACTTGCCGGCCACCTCCTGCGGCGTGCGGGCCACCGCGGCCACCGTCACCACCGCGTCGGCGGCCCGGTGGGCGGCCGCCAGCTCGGCGAGCGAGAAGTCGAAGATCGAGTCGACGGGCAGCACCAGGGCCTGCCCGGTGAGGTCCCACTCCTCCAGGTTGTGCAGGGTGGCCGCACCGGAGCCGACGTTGTACCGGTCGAAGCTGGGCCGCGAGTAGCGCACCTCGACGCCGTATCGCTCGCCGTGGCCGAGCAGCAGCATGATCTGGCTGCGGTTCTCCAGCCCCTGGGCCACCACGTAGAAGCGACGGATGCCCTGCTCACGACAGGCGTCGACGACCCACTCGATGAGGCGACGGCCGACGAAAGGGATCAGCGCCTTGCTGCGGATGTAGTCCGCGGACTCCAGCGTGATCGGCTTGGCACGTTCGCCGCGCCCACCGGCCAGGATGATCCCCACGGTCTCCATGTGCTCGCCACCCATCTCGCATCCCCCACGTCGGCGACCCTTGTCAGCAAAGACTCAACAGCAAGAGTCACATGGTGTCAACGAGGGAGTCAAGCCGGTGACCGAATGCCCGCCTTGTCGTCATGTCACCGGCGCGGTTCCGAGACGATATGTCAGGTCCACGACATGAAATTTCGGACCATTCCCCTGAAACTCATTCACGCCCGCCGGCGGCCGGCTCGGGACGACTGTGGGCCAATCAGCCGAGCTGGTGCGATTGGGGCGATTCGGATCTCCCCGGAATTCAGACCTGACCCTCCGTCACGCTGTCTCCCGACTATTGAGGATTCTCGTGACCTTCCGTAGCTGAAATTAAACTCCGGGGTCAGCCGCTCAAGCGGCCGAAAAGAAGCGATATCTTCGGCCTTACATCTCGCGCCACTGGGAGGATCAAATGGGGGAGTCCATGCGCGCCGCTTTCTTCGATCTGGGAGGCAGACACAGCTCACTGCGACACAGCCGGGCGGTACGCGCGGCGGCGGCCAGACACCGCTCGGTCGGCGACCTGGTGGTCCTGGTGCTCTCCCGCGACCAGCCCAAGAGGCCGACCCCGGCTGCGTTGAGCCTGGAGACGCTGGGTGTCGACGCGGACCTGGTCCTGCTGCCCGAGCCGGTCGACCCGCCCACCGTGCCCGAGAGCCACCCGCCGGTGACCGTGATCGAGGCGATCACCCTGCTCGGCCTCGACCCCGCCTGCTGCTTCGGCTACGTCGACCACTGCGGCGGCCTGCGCACCCTGGCCGTGGTCGGCAATCCCCGCGTGGTCGGCCTGGACCCGGATCTGGCCGCGCACGCCGACTCCCACGGCTGGCCGATCCTGAGCGAATCCCAGACACCGGTCGGCCAGGCCGGACCCCCAGGCGCCCAGTAGGGGAAAACTCAGGGCCGTGGCTACTGGCCCCCGGGCCCCGCGAGGAGCACCGTGGAGGCATGGAACACGGAGATCTGTCGCGACGCGAGAACCGTCAACTGGCCGTCGCCTCTGCCACCCTCGGTCCGTGGCGTGCTGCCACGGCCGTGGGCGCGGTGGTCGGCGGGGCAGCGCTGGCCGTGGACGTGGTGACCGGCCACTGGACCACGAGCATCCTGGCCGGCCCGGTCGGCCTGGCCCTGTTCTTCTTCTTCCTGGTCGGCGGCCTCGGCGGGCGGCTGCGCAAGGACACCGGCGACCGCCGGCTGCGACGCTGGGCCGACGCCAACCCCTGGCAGTCCGCGTTGCCGCTCAGCGGCGCCCTCCTGGTGCTGAACACGCTGGCGCTGACGCTGCTCGGCAGCTGGGGCATCTTCGGCGCGTTCTTCACCTCGCTGCTCCCGGCCGGCCTGCTGCTGGTGGTGCTCGGCGTGGTCGGCTCGGTCAAGGGCGCCCGCCGGTCCCGCTGACCGGGCAACTGAGGAGATATCAGCACAGTTCGCGCACCGGGGCATCTCAGTATGGCCGCCCGGTGCGCGAACTGTCGTTCACCCTCTGCATACTGACCGCGTGTCGATCACCGAAGACCCACCACAGCCACCCGGCGAGGAGCCGGACCCGTTCGCCGACCTCGTGCTCGACGAGGAGTTCGTCAAGGGTGCCACCGTCAAGGAGCAGTCCGGCCGGGCCCGGATGCTCTCCGCCAAGTGGCTACGCGAGCCTCCCCAGCCGGAGCAGGCCTGGCGCCCGCCGACCGAGACCCGCCGCCGCTGGTACCAGCGCCGGGCCGCGCCCGTGGACCCCTGGGGCAACAAGCGCCGCACCAAGCGGAACTGGCAGGCCCCGGTCTTCGTGCTGCTCGCGATAGCCGTGGTGGCCGCCGGGCTGAACGTCAATGGGCTGCACAGCTGGTACGTGAACAACTTCGGCGGTGGGTCCTCTGGCTCCGGGTCGGCGGCGGCCGGGGCACCCCCCGTGCCCGTGGTCACCCAGGCGCCGGAGACCGCCCAGCCGACCGCGGCGCCCTCCACGGCGGACCCGCAGACCCCGACCGTGGCGCAGCCGTGGCTGGGCTCGCCCGCCGACGCCTGGCCCGCCGGCCCCGACGCCGTCGTACTGCCGCCGGCCCAGGCCACCGGGGTGTTCTCGCAGGACCAGGTGGCGGGGCAGCTGAAGCTCGTGAAGGACTTCCTGGTCGGGTCGAACCTCGACCCGACCGTGCTGTCGGGCGGGACCCCGCAGCAGGTGCTGGACCTGCTGGGTGGCAAGTCGCTGGCCGCGTTCAAGGACTCGCTCGCCCACCCCGGCCCGACGAACGACCCGACCAGCTGGATCAGCCGGTTCAACCCGAAGACCGCGATCCCGGCCGGCAACGTGGTCAAGCTCCAGGGCCGGATCACCTTCGCGGCGGACACCGCCAAGGACGACCCCGACGGGGTGCTGGTGCACACCGACTACACCTTCGTCTACGCCCTGGTGCCGGGTCCGCAGCAGTTCGATCCGAACAGCGTGCCCAGCGCGTCGCCGACCGGCGGCGGCAACGCGCAGTCCGTGGCCCTGCTGTCGCTGGACCCCAACGCCGTGGTCACCCGCGAGATCGTCCGCCGGACTCAGGACTTCGTCTTCTACGACCCGGCCAAGTTCAACGTGTCGCCGCACAAGCTGTACTTCGGGCAGGGCAACAGCTCCCTGGGCAACAACTACTGCGCGATTGGCGACGGCTGGCTGGAGCCGCTGTTCCCGCAGACGGGGAACATCGACGGGGCGGCGCCGAGCTCCGGCCCGACGATGGACCCCTACGACCGCAGCCAGGCGCTGCCCGACGACCAGAAGTGCCGCACTGACAGCCGTTCCTGACCGCTACCGCTTCTTCCGCTTCCCCGGCCGCCCGCCACCCGAGGCCTTCCGCTTCTCGTGCCGGGCGGTCTCGCGTTCCCACTGCGCCCGCCGGACGCCCTCGCCCGGGGCCTCCGTGAGGCTGCGGAAGAAGTACGCCGCCGCCGAGCCGACGCAGCCGATCAGCCAGACCGCGCCGAGCGACTTGTCCTCGGCCATCCAGCCGTCCAGCGAATCGCGGCCCTCGGCGAGGACCTTCCAGGTGCGCAGCGCGGCCAGCACCGAGCAGACCGCGATGGCGGCCAGCAGCAGCCAGTTGACCAGGCCGCCGGCCTTGGACATCCGCACCCCGCCGACCGCGAACTGCAGCACCAGCCCGCCCGCCACCACCGTGGCGAAGGCGCCGAGCGAGACCGCCACCCGGCGCAGCCAGTAGTCGGTGCCGTGCTCCACCCAGCTGGTGCCGAAGAAGCGGATGGGCTCGGGGGCGGTGCGGTCGTCGATCACGCCTCAAGTATCCCCGAGCCCCTCCCGGCCCGTCGGTCCGTGCCCGGCCGGCCCGAGCCCGTCAGCCCAGCTTGCTGACGTCCCGCACCGCGCCCTTGTCGGCCGAGGTGGCCATCGCCGCGTACGCCTTGAGCGCCGCGCTGACCGGACGGTCGCGGTGGGCCGGCTGGTAGCCGCCGGACTCCTCCAGCCGCAGCCGGCGCTCGTGCAGCTCCTCGAAGGAGACCTCCAGCTGGACCGAGCGGCCCGGGATGTCGATCGAGATGACGTCGCCGTCCTGGACCAGCGCGATGGTGCCGCCGGAGGCCGCCTCCGGGGAGGCGTGCCCGATCGACAGCCCGGAGGTGCCGCCGGAGAACCGCCCGTCGGTGATCAGCGCGCACGCCTTGCCCAGGCCCCGGCCCTTGAGGAACGAGGTGGGGTAGAGCATCTCCTGCATGCCGGGGCCGCCCTTGGGGCCCTCGTAGCGGATCACCACCACGTCGCCCTCCTTGACCCGCTTGGTCAGGATCGCGTCCACCGCGTCCTCCTGGGACTCCAGCACCACGGCCGGTCCTGAGAAGGTCCAGATCGACTCGTCGACGCCGGCCGTCTTCACGATGCAGCCGTCCTCGGCCAGGTTGCCGTAGAGCACGGCCAGGCCGCCCTCCAGCGAGTAGGCGTGCTCGACGCTGCGGATGCAGCCGCCGGCCGCGTCGGTGTCCAGCGTCTCCCAACGCTCGGACTGGGAGAAGGCGGTGGCCGAGCGGACGCAGCCGGGGGCCGCGTGGAACAGCTCGACGGCGGTCGGCGAGGGCGAGCCGCCGCGGACGTCCCAGGTCTTCAGCCACTCGGCGAGCGAGTCGCTGTGCACGGTGTGCACGTCCTCGTTCAGCAGCCCGCCCCGGTACAGCTCGCCGAGGATCGCCGGGATGCCGCCGGCCCGGTGCACGTCCTCCATGTAGTACGAGCCGTTCGGCGCGACCTTGGACAGGCAGGGCACCCGGCGGGAGATCTGGTCGATCGCCCGCATGTCGAAGTCCAGCTCGGCCTCCTGGGCGGCGGCGAGCAGGTGCAGGATCGTGTTGGTCGAGCCGCCCATCGCGATGTCCAGCGCCATCGCGTTCTCGAAGGCCGCGCGGGTGGCGATGGACCGCGGCAGCACCGAGTAGTCGTCGCCGTCGTAGTGCCGCTTGGTGATCTCGACGATGGTGCGCCCGGCGTCCTCGTACAGCGCCTTGCGGGCGGTGTGGGTGGCCAGCGTCGAGCCGTTGCCGGGCAGCGCGAGACCGATCGCCTCGGCCAGGCAGTTCATCGAGTTCGCGGTGAACATGCCCGAACAGGAGCCGCAGGTCGGGCAGGCGTTCTCCTCGATGATCGCGATGTCCGCGTCCGAGACATTCTCGTTGACGGCGTCGGAGATCGCGTTCACCAGGTCGAGCTTGCGCACCGTGCCGTCCACCAGCACCGCCTGGCCGGCCTCCATCGGGCCGCCGGAGACGAAGACGGTGGGGATGTTGAGGCGCAGCGCGGCCATCAGCATGCCGGGGGTGATCTTGTCGCAGTTGGAGATGCAGATCAGCGCGTCCGCGCAGTGGGCGCTGACCATGTACTCCACGCTGTCGGCGATCAGGTCGCGCGAGGGCAGCGAGTAGAGCATCCCGTGGTGGCCCATCGCGATCCCGTCGTCCACCGCGATGGTGTTGAACTCGCGCGGGATGCCGCCGGCCGCGGCGATGGCCTCGGAGACGATCCGGCCCACCGGCTGCAGGTGGGTGTGGCCCGGCACGAACTCGGTGAAGGAGTTGGCCACCGCGATGATCGGCTTGCCGAAGTCCTCCCGGGCTACACCGGCCGCCCGGAGGAGGGCGCGGGCGCCTGCCATGTTGCGACCGTGGGTGACCGTACGGGACTTCAGCTCGGGCACGGGATCTCTCCATTCCCAGGGGTAGGTAACAGCCGAGCCTACGCCCCGGTCCCGCCCGCCGGACGCACCGTCCGCATCGCGGTCAGGCCCGCTTGAACGCCAGTGTCAGCTCGGTGCGGTACTCCTCGACGACCTCGCCGTCCGGGAAGGCGGCCAGCAGCGCGGCACGCTCGGCGGCCAGCACCGGCTCCTTCACCGCCGCGTCCAGCACCGCGAAGTAGGACTTGGAGCGCAGGTCGGTGATCACGTCCTCGACGCTGATCCGGCGCTCCCAGCGCAGTTCGCGGGTGGTGACCGGCTCGAAGGGGTAGGCGTCCAGCGTCCCGGTGAGAGCGTTCATCTCGCCGTAGTAGTGGAAGTTCGGCAGCGCGGCGGTCAGCCGGGCCAGTTGCTCGCCCAGCCACGGCACCGAGCGGTCCTTGAGGTTCCAGACCAGCGCCAGCGCGCCGCCCGGGCGCAGCACCCGCAGTGCCTCGGGCAGCGAGCGCTCGGGGTCGGTCCAGTGGAAGGCCTGGAAGTAAGTGATCAGGTCCGCGCTGGCGTCGTGGCACGGCAGGTCGTTGCCGTCGCCCTTGACCAGCGGCAGTTCGGGACTGACCCGGTGCAGCTGGGCCGCCATCCCGGGGGTCGGCTCGACCGCGATCACCCGGGCGCCGCGCGCGTGCAGCAGCCGGGTGGCGATCCCGGTGCCGGCGCCGACGTCCAGCACATCCGCGCCGCTGACCGGGCGACCGGTCAACTCCTCGATGGCGTCGAACAGTTCGCCGGGGTAGGAAGGGCGGGCCCGGTCGTACTCGGCGGCCACCGAGCCGAAGCTCGACGCGTGCGCGTGGTGCTGATCGACGGTCATGACCGGTCCCTCCAGGGGTCGTTCGTACCGTCAGAGTACGCGCGAGCCGGTGGCCAGATGCAGCCGGGTGAAGGCCAGCGCCTCGGCCAGGTCCGCCTCGCGCTCGGCGGGTGAGCCGGAGCGCCGGGTGTTGACCTCCAGCACCACGTGGCCGTCGAAGCCGGTGCGGGCCAGCCGCTCCAGCAACTCGGCACAGGGCTGCTTGCCGCGCCCGGGGATCAGGTGCTCGTCCTTGCCGGAGCCGGTGCCGTCGGCCAGGTGCACGTGGGCCAGCCGGTCCCCCATCCGGTCGACCATGGCGAAGGCGTCGATCCGCGAGGTGGCCACGTGCGAGAGGTCCACGGTGAAGTGCCGGTAGGCCTCGTCGGTGACGTCCCAGCCGGGGGCGTAGGCGAGCACCTCGCGGTCCTTGTAGCGCCAGGGGTACATGTTCTCCACCGCGAACCGCACCGCCGTCTCGCCCGCCATCCGCTCGATGCCGCGGACGAAGTCGCGCGCGTAGCCGCGCTGCCAGCGGAACGGCGGGTGCACCACCACGGTGTCCGCGCCCAGCGCCTCGGCGGCCGCCCTGGCCCGCTTGAGCTTGGTCCACGGATCGGTGGTCCAGACCCGCTGGGTGATCAGCAGGCAGGGCGCGTGCACCGCCAGGATCGGCATCCGGTGCTGCTCGGACAGCGCCCGCAGCCCGTCCAGGTCCTGGCTGATCGGGTCGTTCCAGACCATCACCTCGACACCGTCGTAGCCGAGCTTGGCCGCCAGCTCGAAGGCGACCGCGGTGTTGTCGGGGTAGACCGAGGCGCTGGACAGCGCGATCTTGGTGTCCGGGATGTGCAGCGCGGGGTGCGCCGGCAGCACCAGCCGGTCGGTGGTGCGCAGCAGCGGGTCGCGGCGCGGCGGAGTCGCCTTGCGGCGCGCGGCCCTGGGCAGCCGGGGCTGCGGCGCGGCGGCGGCCTTGGCGGTGCGCCGCCGTGGGCGGGCCTCGGCCCGCTCGGCCTCGGTCCGCTCCTGGGGCTGCTCGTCCGCCACCAAAGACTCGTCCTCCACGGGAGACAGGTACGGGAGACAGGTTATGCGGACTGCGCCACGAGCGGCGTCCCGCCGGGCTGGCCCATGCTGTCCAGTCGCCGCAGGATGATGCCCTCGCGCAGCGCCCACGGGCAGATGTCCAGCTCCTCGAGGCCGAACAGGTCCATCGCCGCGTCCGCCACCAGCGCCCCGGCCAGCAGCTGACGGGACCGGCCCTCGGAGACCCCGGGGATCTTGGCCCGCTCGGCCGCCGTCATCGCGGCGAGCCTGGGCAGCCAGGCCGCCAGGCCGGCGCGGCTCAGCTTGCGCGGCACCCGTGGCCCGGCCTCGGCGGGCGCGGCGCCGGTCATCCGGGCCAGCTGCTTGAAGGTCTTGGAGGTGGCCACCGCGTGGTCCGGCGGCCCGAGTCTGGCCACCTCGGCGATCACCCCGGCGATCGCCGCCCGGATGTGCCGGCGCAGCTCGCGCACCGCGTCCGGGTCGGCCACGTCGCCCGGCAGCCAGCCGGCGGTCAGCCGGCCCGCGCCCAGCGGCAGCGAGACGGCGGTGTCCGGCTGCTCGTCGATACCGCAGGCGATCTCCAGCGAGCCGCCGCCGATGTCCAGGTCGAGCAGCCGCCCGGAGGACCAGCCGAACCAGCGGCGCACCGCGAGGAAGGTCAGCCGCGCCTCGTCCTGCCCGGAGAGCACGGTGAGCTCCACCCCGGTCTGCTCCTCGACCTGGCGCAGCACCGCCTCGCCGTTGGCCGCCTCGCGCACCGCCGAGGTGGCGAACGGCAGCAGGTCGACCACGCCCTTGTCCTCGGCGACCCGGAGCGAGGAGGCGATGTGGTCGATCAGCCGCTGGACGCCGTCCGCGCTGATCGCCCCCCGCTCGTCGAGCAGTTCCGCGAGCCGCAGCTCCGCCTTGTGCGAGTACGCGGGCAGCGGGGCGGCACCGGGGTGGGCGTCCACCACGAGGAAGTGGACGGTGTTGGAACCTACGTCGAGCACACCGAGTCGCATAATCCACCACGCTACGCCACGGCACCTGCGGAAATCCCGCCTGTTCGATTGCCGAGCAGCGCCGGTTCAGGCCAGCCTGGTCAGCTGACGTCCCCTCCGACATCCCATCGACTACTTGGGAGCCACGCCTCATGACGATCAGTCACCGCCGCCTGGGTGCCGGCGAGCACAAGGTCATCGTCCTGCACGACTGGTTCGGCACCTCGGCGGGCTGGGGCCCGTTCCTCGACTACCTGGACAAATCGACTTTCGGCTACGCCTTCCTGGACTACCGCGGCTACGGCGACCGGGTCGAGGTGCCCGGCGAGTACACCCTGGCCGAGATCGCAGCCGACGCGCTGGCGCTGGCCGACGATTTGGGCTGGGAGCGGTTCTCGCTGGTCGGCCACTCGATGGGCGGCAAGGCGGCGCAGCGGGTGCTGCTCCAGGCGCCGCACCGGGTGCGCAAGCTGGCCGGCATCGCGCCGGTGCCGGCGGCGGCCTACCCGTTGGACGAGCAGGGCCGGGCCCTGTTCGAAGCCGCCGCGCAGAACTTCACCGCCCGCCGGATGATCCTGGACCTGGTCACCGGGCACCGCGCCAACCCGATCTGGCTGGACCGGATGGTGGCCCGCTCCACCGCCACCAGCCGCACCGACGCCTTCGACGCCTACCTGACGGAGTGGACCGGCCAGGACTTCGCCGCGAAGCTCACCGGGCTCGAACTGCCGGTCGGCGTCTTCATCGGCGAGCACGACCTGGCGCTCACCGCGGAGACCTTCCGCACCGGCTGGCAGCCGCTCTATCCGAACGCCGAGCTGCGGGTGCTGCCGGCCACCGGGCACTACCCGATGTACGAGACCCCGGTCGCCTTCGCCACCGCGCTGGAGGCGTTCCTCCGGGCCTGACCGGACCGGCGGCGATGGCGGCTACCCTTGGCCGGGTGGCCGCCATCGACATCCCCGCCCCCACCAGCAAGAAGCCTCTCCCCGAGGTCGGGCTGGACTTCCCCCGCGCCTGGGTCGAGTTCGCCGACCCCGCCGACCCCGAGCAGGTCTTCCGCTGCGACCTCACCTGGCTGACCTCCCGCTGGGGCTGCATCTTCGGCCAGGGCTGCCACGGCATCCGCCCCGGGCGCGGTGAGTCCGACGGCTGCTGCACGCTGGGCGCGCACTACTCGGACGAGGACGACGAGCAGCGGGTGGTCGAGCACGCCAAGCGGCTCACCCCCGAGACCTGGCAGTACTTCGAGCAGGGCACCGACAAGAAGGGCCGGCTCAAGCTCGACGGCGGCATCACCATGCTGGACGAGGACGGCGACCGGCAGACCCGCCGGGTGGACGGCGCCTGCATCTTCCTCAACCGCCCTGGCTTCGCCGGCGGCCAGGGCTGCGCGCTGCACACGCTGGCCCTCGAGGAGGGCAAGGAGCCGCTGGAGACCAAGCCGGACGTCTGCTGGCAGCTGCCGATCCGCCGCACCTACGACTGGATCGACCGCCCGGACGACACCCGCTACCTTCAGGTGTCGATCGGCGAGTACGACCGGCGCGGCTGGGGCCCGGGCGGCCACGACCTGCACTGGTGGTGCACCAGCAGCTCGGAGGCGCACCAGGCCCCCGACCCGGTCTACGTCGGCTACCGCGCCGAGCTGACCGAGCTGATGGGCGCCGAGGCCTACGCCGTGCTGGTCGAGCTGTGCGAGCAGCGGATCAAGGCCAAGGGCGACCGGAAGCTGGCGCCCCACCCGGCGGACGCCGGAAATCGAAAGGGGTCGGCCGACCCGAAGCGGCCGAAGAAGTAACTACTTGTCGATGTCGCCGACCACGAAGAACATCGACCCGAGGATCGCGACCATGTCGGCCACCAGGGTGCCGGGCAGCAGCTCGGTCAGCGCCTGGATGTTGTTGAAGGACGCCGAGCGGAGCTTGAGCCGCCACGGCGTCTTGTCGCCGCGCGAGACCAGGTAGTAGCCGTTGACGCCGAGCGGGTTCTCGGTCCAGGCGTAGGTCTCGCCCTCGGGGGCCTTGAGCACCTTGGGCAGCCGCAGGTTGACCGGGCCGGCCGGCAGCCCGGCCAGCCGGTCCAGGCAGGCGTCGGCCAGGTCCAGCGAGTTGGCGGTCTGCTCCAGCAGGCACTCGAACCGGGCCAGGCAGTCGCCCTCCTCGCGCAGCGCGACGGTGAGCACGTCCTGCAGCTCGCCGTAGGCCAGGTAGGGCTCGTCGCGGCGCAGGTCGAAGTCGACGCCGCTGGCCCGGGCGATCGGCCCGGTGATGCCGTAGGCGTGCACGTGCTCGGGGGCGAGCACCCCGACGCCCGCCGTCCTGGCCCGGAAGATCTCGTTGCCGAGCACCAGGTTCTGGTACACCGGCAGCTGGGCGCGGACGGCGGCGACCGCCGCCCTGACCCGGCCGAGCCAGCCGGCCGGCAGGTCCTCCTTGAGGCCGCCGACCCGGTTGAACATGTAGTGCATCCGCCCGCCGCTGGCCTCCTCCAGCACCTGCTGGAGCTCCTCGCGGCTGTGGAAGGCGTAGAAGACGGGGGTGATGCCGCCCAGCTCCAGCGGGTAGGAGCCGATGAACATCAGGTGGTTGAGCACCCGGTTGAGCTCGGCGAGCAGGGTGCGGGTCCACACCGCGCGCTCCGGCACCTCCATGCCGAGCATCCGCTCGACGGCGAGCACCACGCCCAGCTCGTTGGCGAAGGCGGAGAGCCAGTCGTGCCGGTTGGCCAGCATGATGATCTGCCGGTAGTCGCGGGCCTCGAAGAGCTTCTCGGCGCCGCGGTGCATGTAGCCGATGATCGGCTCGGCGGAGACGATCCGCTCGCCGTCCAGCACTAGCTTGAGGCGGAGCACGCCGTGGGTGGCCGGGTGCTGCGGACCGATGTTCAGCACCATGTCGGTCGCGGTGTTCTCTGCACCTGCGCCGATGCCGACCGTGGTCTCCCTCAAGCTGCTCATGCCTCCAGAGTCTGCCATCCCGGCAGGCCCTGGAAGCTCCGCGGTACCGGCATCCGGACAGCCTGGAGCAGCCAGCCGAAGCCGCCGAGCCCGGCGCTCGCGGTCAGCTCGGCCGCCTCCCCGGCGGCGGCCAGCGCCCGCAGGTAGCCGGCCGGGTCCTCGGTGGCGAGCGCGAGCGGCGGCCGGGTGCCGTCCACCCCGAGGGCGCGCAGCGCGGCCCGCTGGGTTGTCCACAGGCTGTGGATGCCCGGGACCGCCACCGAGTCCAGCGCCACATGCGCCGTCAGATCGCAGCTGCCGTCCGGCACCGGCGGCACCTCGCGCCCGTCCCGGAAACCGGTCAGCGTCCCGAAGGTCGGCCGGTCCGACGTCCGGTGCGCGTAGTCCACCGCCACCGCGAGCCCCCGCTCCAGCGCGCCGACCGCCGCCGCCCACGCCTCGTCCCGCGGCCCGCCCAGCTCGACTCTCTCCCCCTCGGCCTGTTCTCCCGCCGGCCACCACTCTTGTGCCCAGGCCGCGTCCGCCCCCGTCAACGGCGCCCCCAGCCGCTCCTCACCCGTCGTGCTGACCTCGACGTAGCGCAGCACCCCCGCCTCGTCCCGCTCGGCGATCTCCAGCGGCACGTTGTCCAGCCACTCGTTGGCGAAGAGCAGCCCGACCGCCCCCTCGGGCACCCGCTCGGTCCACCGCACCTGGGCGGGCAGGCCGTCGGGGCGCGCGGCCAGCTCGACCCCGTAGGCGCGCAGCCGCCCGGGGAGCAGGTCGCAGAGCGCGCCGACCAGCTCGCCGCGCCCGGCCCCGACGTCGATCAGGGCGATCTCCGGCGGGTGGCCGAGCGCCTCGTCCACCTCGAGCAGCAGCCGGCCCACCGCCGACCCGTACTGGGCGGAGGCGTGCACCGAGGTCCTGAAGTGCCCCGCCGGGCCCTCCGGCCTGCGGTAGAAACCGCCCTGTGCCCCGTACAGGGCCCGTTCCATGGCGGGGCGCCAGCGCATCCAGGTCATGCTCGCGACCGTACCGGGCTCCGACCTGCGGACGATGCGGGGATCGCCCTCGCGGTGGAGGGGAGCGCCGCTGCGGTCTGCCTACGCTTGTCACGTGCATCGACTCAACGCCTGGCTTCGCGGACACCCCATGGTGGTCGATGGCGCCTGGGCGTCCGTCGTGCTCTTCCTGGCAGTGGTCTCCAACGTCAACAACGAGGGCTGGCACCAGACCGGCTACTACGTCATCTCGGTGCTGATCTTCGCGTTGATGCTGGTGCGCCGCCGCTGGCCGAACCTGGCCGTGACCGCCGGACTGCTGCTGGGCCTGGCCCAGGCGGCCGCCCAGATCGCCCCGGACGCCTCCTCGATCGGCTACCTGGTCTTCGTCTACACCGGCGCCGCCTTCGGTGCCCCGTGGATCTCCCGGTTCGCGCTGGCCGGCGGCCTGCTCGCCGGGCCGCTCACGGTCGGGATGCTGCACAAGACCTCGGACAACGGCCCGCCCGGGCACGGCTTCCTGCAGCAGTCCTTCGTGGCCGCGCTGCTCTCCACCCCGTTCATCCTCTGCTGGGCCTGGGGCCGGCTCACCCGGGTCCGCCGCGCCTACCTGACCGAGCTGGAGGACCGCGCCGAGCGGCTGGAGCGCGAGCGCGACGCCCAGGCCAAGGTGGCGGTGGCCGCCGAGCGGGCCCGGATCGCCCGCGAGCTGCACGACGTGGTCGCGCACAACGTCTCGGTGATGATCGTCCAGGCCGACGGCGCGGCCTACGTGATGGACAACTCGCCGCAGCAGGCCAAGGAGGCGCTGTCCACCATCGCCTCCACCGGACGGCAGGCACTGGTCGAGATGCGCCGCCTGCTGGGCGTGCTGCGCACCGCCGACGCGACCGAGGAGTACGTGCCGCAGCCGGGCGTCGAGGAGCTCCCCGACCTGCTCGACCAGGTCCGCACCGCCGGGCTGCCGGTCGCGTACTCCACCTCCGGGGAGGTCCGCGAGCTGCCCCGCGGGGTCGAGCTGACGGTCTACCGGATCGTCCAGGAGGCGCTGACCAACGTGCGCAAGCACGGCGGCCCGAACGTCAGCGCCCGGGTCGCGGTGGACTTCGGCGACCGCGACCTGAACGTATTGATCGAGGACGACGGACGTGGCAGCACCGACGAGCAGCTCACCCGTGGTGGTCTGGACGGGCAGGGGCACGGCCTGATCGGCATGCGCGAGCGGATCGGCATGGTCAGCGGCAGCCTGGACGCCGGGCCGCGCCCCGGCGGCGGGTTCCGGATCCGCGCCGTCCTCCCGCTCAAGACCGCCCGCTAGCCGCTCGCTAGCCGCCCGCTAGCCGCTCGACCGTTGCTCGACCGAAGGAGAGCCCGAAGTGACCATCCGCGTGATGCTCGTCGACGACCAGGAACTGCTGCGCACCGGCTTCCGGATGGTCCTCCAGTCCCAGCCCGACATCGAGATCGTCGCCGAGGCCGGCGACGGCGCCCAGGCGCTGGAGGTGCTGGCCCGGACCGCGGTGGACGTGATCCTGATGGACGTCCGGATGCCCCGGCTCGACGGCGTCCAGGCCACCCGGCGGATCTGCCTGGACGCCGAGGGCGCACCACTGCCGGACGTGCCCAAGGTGCTCATCCTGACCACCTTCGACCTGGACGAGTACGCCTTCGCGGCGCTCAAGGCCGGCGCCAGCGGCTTCCTGCTCAAGGACGTGCCGCCCACCGAGCTGGTCACCGCGATCCGCGCGGTGCACGCGGGCGACGCGGTGGTCGCCCCGACCACCACCCGCCGGATGATCGACCAGTTCGCCGAGGTCCTCCCGCTCCCCCAGGCGCAGAGCGGCCCGCCCACCCTGAAGGCGCTGACCGAGCGCGAGCGCGAGGTCTTCCTGCTGGTCGCCCAGGGCCTGTCGAACGGCGAGATCGCCGCCGCGCTGACCCTCTCCGAGGCCACCGTGAAGACCCACGTCGGGCGGATCCTGGCCAAGCTGAGCCTGCGCGACCGGGTCCAGGCCGTGGTGCTCGCCTACGAGGCCGGGCTGCTGCGGGCGGGCGGGCACGTCTGAGTCCTGTCCGGGGCGCAGCGGGCGGGCCGTAGGATGGGACGGACCGTCTGGTACCCGTAGAGGACTGGAACGCAGACCGTGAACACCTCCGACCTGTTCGACCTCCCCGACCCGGACGACCCGGCGGGCCGTCCCGCGCGCCTGGCCGTGGGCGTGGTCGGCACCGGGCGGGTCGGCACCGCGCTCGGCGCGGCCCTGCAGCTGGCCGGCCACCAGGTGGTGGCCGCCTCCGGTGTCTCCGCCCTCTCCCGCCGCCGCGCCGAGGCGCTGCTGCCCGGGGTGCGCCTGGTGACGCCCCCTCAGGTGCTGGCCGCCGCCGACCTGGTCCTGCTGACCGTCCCCGACGACGCGCTGGCCGACCTGGTCGCGGGCCTGGCCACCACCGGCGCGATCCGCCCGGGCCAGCTGCTGGTGCACGCCTCGGGCGCGCACGGCGTCGGCATCCTGACCCTGGCCACCCGGGCCGGGGCGCTGCCACTGGCGCTGCACCCGGCGATGACCTTCACCGGCACCTCGGTCGACGTGGCCCGGCTGGCCGGCTGCCCCTTCGGGGTGACCGCCCCCGAGGAGTTGCGCCCGGTGGCCGAGGCCCTGGTGGTGGAGATGGGCGGCGAGCCCGAGTGGGTGCCCGAGCAGGTCCGCGCGCTCTACCACACCGCCCTCGCGCACGGCGCGAACCACCTGGTCACCCTGGTCGCGCAGGCCATCGAGCTGCTGCGGGTGGCCGGCGTGGCCGAGCCGGGCCGGCTGCTCGCCCCGCTGCTCGGCGCCGCGCTGGACAACAGCCTGCGGGCCGGCGACGCCGCGCTGACCGGCCCGGTCGCCCGCGGCGACGCGGGCACCGTGCGCCGCCACCTGGCGCAGCTGACTACCGTGTCTCCGGACATCCCGGCGGCCTACCGGGCGATGGCGAAGGCCACCGCGCAGCGGGCGCTGGCGCACGGGACGCTGACGGACGAAGCGGCGGCCTCGCTGCTGGACGTACTCAACGAGGAGAAGTGATGGCCCGCCCCAAGCCCGCCGCCAAGGCGCCCAAGGTGCGCACGGCGCAGCTCACCCACACCGTCACCGACTTCGAGGCGGCCTTCTGGCCCGACGAGAGCCCGGTGGACAACGCGGTCGTGATGACCATGGGCGCCCTGCACGAGGGCCACGCCGCGCTGATCCGGGCGGCCCGCAAGGAGGTCGGCCCGGACGGCCGGGTGGCCGTGACGGTCTTCGTCAACCCGCTGCAGTTCGCCCCGAGCGAGGACCTGGACCGCTACCCGCGCACGCTGGCCGCCGACGTGCGGCTGGCCGAGGAGCACGGCGCCGACGTGGTCTTCGCCCCGCTGCCCGAGGAGGTCTACCCGAACGGCACCCCGCAGGTGCGGCTCGCCGCGGGCCCGATGGGCGAGCGGTTCGAGGGCGTCACCCGGCCCGGTCACTTCGACGGCATGCTGACCGTGGTGGCCAAGCTGCTGCACATCACCGACCCGGACTTCGCCTTCTTCGGCGAGAAGGACGCCCAGCAGCTGGCCCTGATCCAGCGGATGGTGGCCGACCTGGACTTCGACGTCGAGGTGATCGGCGTGCCGACCGTCCGGGAGGCGGACGGCCTGGCGCTCTCCTCGCGCAACCGCTTCCTCTCCGAGACCGAGCGCGAGCAGGCGCTGGCGCTCTCCCGCGCCCTGCTCGCCGGGCGGGACGCCGGCGCACGCGGCCCCAAGGCCGTGCGCGAGGCGGCCGCCCAGGTGCTCGACGACGCCCCGGGCGTCGACCTCGACTACCTCGCCCTGATCGACCCGCACGACTTCGTCGAGGCGCCGGACGACTTCCAGGGCGAGGCGGTACTGGCCGTGGCGGCGAAGGTGGGGAGTACCCGCCTGATCGACAATGTTCGCCTTCAGGTCAGGTAGTCCAGTTATCCCTTCGGCATGCACTCACCTACGGAGGCGTGACCCGTAATGCTTCGCACCATGTTCAAGTCCAAGATCCACCGCGCCACCGTCACCCAGGCCGACCTGCACTACGTCGGTTCGGTGACGGTGGACCAGGATCTGCTGGACGCCGCCGACATCCTGCCCGGCGAGTTGGTCCACATCGTCGACATCAACAACGGGGCCCGGCTGGAGACCTACACCATCGCCGGCCCGCGCGGCACCGGGGTGATCGGCATCAACGGCGCCGCCGCCCGGCTGGTCCACCCCGGCGACCTGGTGATCCTGATCGCCTACGGGCAGATGGACACCGCCGAGGCGAAGGCCTACCAGCCCAAGGTGGTCTTCGTGGACGCCGAGAACAAGATCACCGGCACCGGGGCGGACGCCGCCGAGGCCCTGCCCGGGACGGACACCCTGCGCGGCGACGCCGTCCACGTGTAACACCTGCCGACTGGAGCTCCACCATGCCTGTGACCCACCGCCTCACCGCCCCCACCCCGGGCTGGACCGCCACCACCGATGTCGTGGTGGTCGGTTCCGGCGTGGCCGGGCTCACCGCCGCGCTCGGCATCCGCCAGGCCGGCCTGCGGGTGACGGTGGTCACCAAGGCGATGCTGGACGACGGCTCCACCCGCTGGGCCCAGGGCGGCATAGCCGCCGCCCTGGGCGAGGGGGACACCCCCGAACAGCACCTGGCCGACACCCTGGTGGCCGGCGCCGGCGTCTGCGACGAGCAGGCCGTGCGGGTGCTGGTCACCGAGGGCCCGGGGGCGGTGCGCCGGCTGATCGCGGTCGGCGCCGCCTTCGACACCGACACCACGGGCGAGATCATGCTCACCCGCGAGGGCGGCCACCACCGGCGCCGGATCGCGCACGCGGGCGGCGACGCCACCGGCGCGGAGATATCGCGGGCCCTGGTCGCCGCCGTGCGCGACGACCCAGGCCTGGAGCTGATCGAGCACGCCCTGGTGCTCGACCTGCTCACCGACGAGAGCGGCCACGCGGCCGGCCTGACCCTGCACGTGATGGGCGAGGGCCAGCGCGACGGGGTGGGCGCACTGCGGGCCAAGGCCGTGGTGCTGGCCACCGGCGGCATGGGCCAGGTCTTCTCGGCCACCACCAACCCGGCGGTCTCCACCGGCGACGGCGTGGCGCTGGCGCTGCGGGCCGGCGCCGAGGTGGCCGACCTGGAGTTCGTCCAGTTCCACCCGACCGTGCTCTGGCTCGGCCCCGAGGCGCACGGCCAGCAGCCGCTGATCTCCGAGGCGGTGCGCGGCGAGGGCGCCTACCTGGTGGACGCCGCCGGCACCCGCTTCATGCTGGGGCAGCACGAGCTCAACGAGCTGGCCCCGCGCGACATCGTGGCCAAGGCGATCACCCGGCAGATGCAGGACCAGCGCGCCGAGCACATGTACCTGGACGGGCGGCACTTCGGCGCCGCCATGTGGGCCGAGCGGTTCCCGACCATCCTGGCCTCCTGCCGCTCGCACGGCATCGACCCGGTCACCGAGCTGATCCCGATCGCGCCGGCCGCGCACTACGCCTCCGGCGGGGTCCGCACCGACCTGCACGGGCGCACCTCGGTGCCCGGCCTGTACGCCTGCGGCGAGGTGGCCTGCACCGGGGTGCACGGCGCCAACCGGCTGGCCTCCAACTCGCTGCTGGAGGGCCTGGTCTTCGCCGAGCGGATCGCGGCCGAGCTGACCGAGCGGCACCGGGCGGGCGAACTGCCCGAGCGCGCGGTGGACGTGGCGGCCGCCCGGGCCGCCCACGCCGTCGCGCTGCCCGCGCCCGAGGCCAGGGCCCAGGTGCAGCAGCTGATGTCGCGCGGGGCGGGCGTGCTGCGCTCGGCCGCGAGCATGGCCGGCAGCGCCGAGGGCCTGGCCGCGCTGGCCGAGGGCGCCGCCGCGCACCTCGCCGACGAGAAGCCGGCCGACCCCCGGGTGGAGACCTGGGAGGCGGCCAACCTGCTGCTGGTCGCCACCGCCCTGGTGACCGCCGCGGCCCGCCGCGCCGAGACCCGCGGCTGCCACTGGCGCGAGGACTTCCCGGAGCGCGACGACGTCCACTGGCAGCGACACCTGATCACCACCCTGACCGCGGACGGCCTCCGCATCGCCGAGGAGCACTGACGACCATGACCCACACGCACGAAGAACTGCCGCTCGCCGACCAGCAGGACGGCTGCGGCGCGGGCTGCGGCTGCGCCGACGGCGAGGGCTACGAGACCGGTCTCGACCCGGCGCTGGCGGAGCTGCTGGAGGCGGCGGGCCTGGACCCGGTCGAGGTCGAGGACATCGCCACCCTGGCGCTGGCCGAGGACCTGGCCGGCGGCGAGGACGTCACCTCGGTGGCCACCGTCCCCGAGGACGCGGTGGCCACCGCCGACTTCACCGCCCGCCAGGCGGGCGTGGTGGCCGGCCTGCGGATCGCCGAGGCCGTGGTCTCGCTGATCTGCGAGGAGGAGTTCGAGGTCGAGCGGCACGTCGAGGACGGCGACCGGGTCGAGGCCGGCCAGGTGCTGCTCTCGGTGCGCAGCCGCACCCGCGACCTGCTCACCGCCGAGCGCAGCGCGCTCAACCTGCTCTGCCACCTGTCCGGCATCGCCACCGCCACCCGCGCCTGGGCCGACGCGCTGGCGGGCACCGGCGCCGCGGTGCGCGACACCCGCAAGACCCACCCCGGCCTGCGCGCGCTGCAGAAGTACGCGGTGCGCTGCGGCGGCGGCGTCAACCACCGGATGGCGCTCTCCGACGCCGCGCTGATCAAGGACAACCACGTGGTCGCCGCGGGCGGCGTGGCCGAGGCCTTCCGGGCCGTCCGGGCCGCCTACCCCGAGCTGGAGGTCGAGGTCGAGGTCGACCGGATCGACCAGATCCCGCCGGTGCTGGAGGCCGGGGCCGACCTGATCCTGCTGGACAACTTCAGCGTCGCCGAGCTCGGCGAGGCGGTCCGGCTGGTCGCGGGCCGGGCCAAGCTGGAGGCTTCCGGCGGTCTGACCCTGGCCACCGCGCGCGAGGTCGCCGAGACTGGTGTCGACTACCTGGCGGTCGGGGCGCTGACCCACTCGGCACCCGTCCTGGACATCGGCCTGGACCTCCGTTCCTGACCCTGCTCCCCCTACGAAAGCGGCCCATGCTCCTCACCATCGACGTCGGCAACACCCAGACCACGCTCGGCCTGTTCGACGGCGAGGAGGTCGTCAACCACTGGCGGATCTCCACCGATCCGCGCCGCACCGCCGACGAACTGGCGGTGCTGATGCAGGGGCTGATGAGCCGTCATGTCGGCGGCGCGGGCGCCGAGCAGGTGAAGGTGGACGGGCTGGCGATCTGCTCCTCGGTGCCCGCCGTGCTGCACGAGCTGCGCGAGGTGACCCGTCGTTACTACGGCGACGTGCCTGCGGTGTTGGTGGCGCCGGGGGTGAAGACCGGGGTGCACGTCCTGATGGACAACCCCAAGGAGGTCGGCGCGGACCGGATCGTCAACGCGCTGGCCGCCAACCACCTGTACGGGGGGCCGTGCATCGTGGTCGACTTCGGCACCGCCACCACCTTCGACGCGATCAACGAGCGCGGCGACTACGTGGGCGGCGCGATCGCCCCCGGCATCGAGATCTCGGTCGAGGCGCTGGGGGTGCGCGGCGCCCAGCTGCGCAAGATCGAGCTGGCCAGACCGCGCAACGTGATCGGCAAGAACACCGTGGAGGGCATGCAGTCCGGCGTGCTCTACGGTTTCGCCGGCCAGGTGGACGGGCTGGTCACCAGGATGGCCAAGGAGCTCTCCCCCAAGGACCCGGAGGACGTCCAGGTGATCGCCACCGGTGGCCTGGCCCCCCTGGTGCTCGGCGAGGCGAGCACCATCGACGTGCACGAGCCCTGGCTGACGCTGATCGGGCTGCGGCTGGTCTACGAACGCAACGCGACAAGCTGATCGCAGCTTGACCCGAACGGGGGGCGCAACGCGAGGCTTCCGACAAATCGGATATTCCTCACGTAGTGTCAACTCATGCCCACGCCCCACGGATCCCGCGGCGGCATGGCCTTCAGCGCCGACGAAGTGCGCGTGCTGCGCCGTGCCCTCGCCCAAGCTCTCCACCCCACCGTTCCCGCGCAGCTGCCGCTCGGCGCCGCCCTCTGGGTCGAGGACGTCCAGGAGGCGCTCCGCCTGACCGAGGCGATCGACGAGGCCGCCCAGGAGGGCGGTCGGCTGCGCCGGTTCCTGCTCGCCGAACTGGTCCGCTACCGCGGCGCGCTGCCCGGCAGCGCCCGCGGCTACCTGGAACGCCTGGAGGACGCGGTCACCACCGGCTACCTGCCCGGACCCGACGACCTCTCGGCCCTGCGCGCCCTGACCCGCCAGCCCTGCGGCCCCGGCGAACACACCCGCCGCTCCCGACTGGCCGCCCGCTGCCACGCCCTGGCCGAGGCCGCCGTCCGCGAACGCCTCGCGCTCGCCGCCGGCCCGCCCCGCCCCGCCGCCGAGCCAGGCCCGGCCCCCGCGCGCCATCTGGCGGCCGTGCCCAGCCCCCTCACCGACCGAGCCGGAGGACCGACCCCGATGAGCACTCGCCCCCAGCAGCCCCCCGCCCCGGCTCAGCGGCCCAGCCGGATCCCCACCCCCGCCGAGCTCTTCGCCCGCCGACCGGCACCGGCGGTGGTACCCGTTCCCGTCCCGGCACAGGACGAAGAGGATGAGGAGCTCGCGACCGGGACGGGGTGAAACCGCGTCCGAACCGCGTGCCATCGCCCCTCGGGGCGGTGGCGCGCAGTGCTTTATCGATAATTCGATCACCTTATGACTGATGAATGGTCAATCTTTCTCAAAATCTCCGCACGCTTACGCACGACTGTCCACAAGTGACCGATTCGTACCGCCGCCGCCCCCATAAGGTCCGCTGGGACCAATTCAGCAACCAGGGGGACCCCGTGCTTTCAGCCCGCACCCGCAGAGCCACCGCCGCCGGCGCCACGGCGCTCACCGCGCTCCTCACCGCCGGCCTGACGGCTTTGCCGGCGCACGCGGCGGCCGGCACGCTGACCATCAGCGGCCAGGCGGCCTACGCGCTGCCCACCGATGGGAGCACCCAGCAACTGCAGCTGACGATCGCCGACCCGCAGTCGACCAAGCCGCAGCTGAGCAAGGTCACGATCGACACCAGCGCACTGGCCGGTATCGCCTCCTACCAGAGCACCGCCGGCTGCACCGCTCAGGGCGCCACCTTCACCTGTGACGAGTTCATCGGCAACGGCTCCACCGAGCTCCAGCTGCCCTTCCAGGCGGCCAAGGGTGCGAAGCTCGGAGCCTCCGGCAAGCTGCACCTCACGGCTGCCACGCCGGACGGCGGCTCCGCCTCGTTCGACACCGCGCTGACCGTCGGCGGCACCAAGCTGTCGGTCAAGCCGCTCCCCGCACAGAACGGCCTCAAGGTCGGCTCGACCATCACCACCGGCCTGGAGATCACCAACAACGGGCCGCTGGCCTCCACCCAGACGAACATCGAGATCTACTCGGACACCGCGCTGCCGATGCACCAGTACGGCAACTGCCTCTACGACCACAGCTCGGGCATCGAGTCGCTCGCGATCTGCACCATCAACACCGGCATCGCTCCCGGCGAGACGGTCCACCTCGACCCGGTGCAGTTCGATGTGACCAGCCAGGCCCTGGGCGAGGACATCGAGTTCAACGTGAGCCCGCAGCCGGTCGACCTCGCACGATTCTCCAGCACCGACAAGTTCGTTCAGGGCAGCGGCCCGCGACTGACCCTCGGCAAGCCCGAGTCCCCGGCCCCGATCCCGTCCACCGTGGCCGAGCTGAACATGAATGTCGGGGCCGACCTGGAAGTGAGCGTCGACAACAGCGCGGACTTCGTCGCACTCGGCAGCTGGAAGCCGCAGGCCGGTGGCAAGCAGGGCACCCTGGAGGTCGGCCTGCGCAACGACGGTCCGGCCATGATCAGCAGCCGGGCCGGCTCCTCCGTCGCCGACCTGCAGGTGATCCTGCCCGCCGGGGTCAAGGCGACCACGGTGCCGAACGGCTGCCGAGCGGCGAACCTCTCCGACCCGGCGGGTCGGACCATGTACCGCTGCGACACCAAGGACACGCAGCTGGCCGGCTCCAAGATCACCTTCGACTTCGGCATCCAGGTCGACGACCCGACCGCCACCCGCAACGGCCTGGTCGACTTCGTGAACGGCGAGGCGCCGTCCGACTTCAACGCCACCGACAAGCTGAGCTTCGACCCGAACCCGGCCAACAACAGCGTCCAGCTCGCGTTCGGCGCCCAGGCCGCGACCGCCTCCCCCAGCACCGCCCCCGCCACCGCCATCAGCGCCGCCCCCGCGAGCAGCGCCCCGACCGCCTCCCCCACCAAGGCCGCCGGCCAGGACCTCGCCTTCACCGGCGGCGGCTCCAACAGCGGCACCATCGCCGCCGTCGGCGCCGGCGTGGTCGTCCTCGGCGCGGGTGCGCTCGTCTACGCGAACCGCCGCCGCAAGGCCGCCACGCACAACTGACACCCGCGGCACCCTCGCCCCGCCACCGGCGTCATGCGGTGGCGGGGCGAGGTGTTCGGCTCGCTACCCTGATGAGGTGAGCGATCAGAGCAGCCTTCCCGCGACCGACGACCTCCCCGAGCAGATGCGCGTGAGGCGCGAGAAGCTCGACCGGCTCCGGGCCGCGGGTGTCGACCCGTACCCCGTGGGGTTTCCCCGGACCACCACCATCGCGGAGCTGCGCGCCAAGTACCCGGAGCTGCCGACCGACACCGCGACCGGTGAGCGGGTCGGGGTGACCGGGCGGGTGATCCTGGCGCGGACCGGCGGCAAGCTCTGCTTCGCGACGCTGCGTGACGGCTCGGGCGACCTTCAGGTGATGCTCTCGCTGGACCGGCTCGGCGAGGAGCGGCTGGCGGCCTGGAAGGGCGACATCGACCTGGGCGACCAGGTGGGCGTCGAGGGCGAGGTGATCACCTCCAAGCGCGGTGAGCTGAGCATCATGGTGGAGAGCTGGGCGCTGACCGCCAAGTGCCTGCGCCCGCTGCCGGACAAGCACAAGGGCCTGACCGACCCGGAGGCCCGGGTCCGCCAGCGGTACGTGGACCTGATCGTCAATCCGGAGGCGCGCGAGATCCTGCGGCTGCGCACCAGGGTGGTCCGCTCGATCCGCCGCACCTACGAGGACCGGGGCTACCTCGAGGTCGAGACCCCGATGCTGCAGCCGATCCACGGCGGTGCCAACGCCCGCCCGTTCATCACCCACAGCAACGCCTACGACGTCGACCTCTACCTGCGGATCGCCACCGAGCTGTACCTCAAGCGGCTGGTGGTCGGCGGCGCCGAGAAGGTCTTCGAGATCAACCGGAACTTCCGCAACGAGGGCGCCGACGCGACCCACAACCCGGAGTTCACCGCGCTGGAGTCCTACGAGGCGTACGGCGACTACGACACCCAGGCCGAGCTGATCCGGGCGATCGTGATCAACGCGGCCCAGGACGCGCTGGGCACCACCGTGGTGCGCGGCACCGACCCGCACGGCGTCGAGCACGAGATCGACCTGGCCGAGCCGTGGGAGGAGGTCAGCGTCTACCCGGGGATCTCCGCCCGGCTGGGCACCGAGGTGACCCCGCGGACCTCGGTCGAGGAGCTGCGCAAGCTCGCCGACGCGGCCGGCGTGCCCTACGAGAAGGAGTGGGGCCACGGCCAGATCGTCCTGGAGATGGTCGAGCGGTTGCTGGAGGAGAACGCGATCCGGCCGACCTTCATCAAGGACTACCCGACCGAGGTCTCCCCGCTGACCCGCCAGCACCGGTCGATCCCGGGCGTGGCCGAGAAGTGGGACCTGGTGATCCTCGGCACCGAGCTGGGCACCGCCTACTCCGAGCTGATCGACCCGGTCGAGCAGCGCGCCCGGCTGACCGCCCAGTCGCTGCTGGCGGCCGGCGGCGACGTCGAGGCGATGCAGCTGGACGAGGACTTCCTGCGCGCCCTGGAGTACGCCATGCCGCCCACCGGCGGCCTGGGCCTGGGCGTCGACCGCCTGATCATGCTGCTCACCGGCAAGAACATCCGCGAGACGGTGCTCTTCCCGCTGGTGCGGCCGGAGGCCAAGCAGAGCGGCACCGGGAACGCCGGGCCCAGCGAGACTACTGAGCAGACCGAGGGAGAGTGACCTGATGGAGTACGTCAGTGCGATCGTGCCGCCGCTGGTGATGGCGATCGGCTTCGGGTTCCTGGTGCGGGCCATCATCCGCAGCCAGGGCGGCGCCCAGAAGGGCAAGGAGGACGCGGCCGTCGACGCGATGCAGCGGGCCGCCGCCGCCCGGCAGCCGGCCGAGTAGGCGGGCAGGCCACTGGTGGAGGCCGTTTCCCCACGCGGGGGGAGCGGCCTTCACGAATAACCGGACAAAACTCTTTAAAGTGGTCGTATGGTGCGGCAACTCGGCGAGCTTGAGAACGCCGTCATGACCCGGGTGTGGCAGTGGAACCGCCTGGTGACGGTTCGCGAGGTGCTGGTCGATCTGCGCGCGGAACGGGAAATCGCGTACACCACGGTGATGACCGTGCTGGACAAGCTCTACCGAAAGGGCTGGCTGCGTCGGGAGCGCGAGGGGCGCGCCTATCGATATGCGCCGGTGGCCACGCGTGAGGCGTACACGGCATCGCTGATGAACGAGGCGTGGAGCACCAGTGACAATCCCGCCGCCGCGCTGGTGCACTTCTTCGGCATGATGTCCGGCGAGCAACGGGCCGCACTGCGCGACGCGCTTCGAGTAGCCGGACCCGATCTGCGATACGGAACGGAGGAGACCCCTCCCCCGCCGACGCGATAACGTCCCGCCCATGGAGGTCACCATCCGCCGGGCGCGGACCACTGATGTGCGGGCCGTGCGCCGGCTCATCGACAGCTACTCGCGCGACGGCATTCTGCTGGACAAGCCCACCGTCGCGCTGTTCGAATCCGTCCAGGAGTTCTGGGTGGCCGAGCGGGACGAGGACGGCACGGTGGTCGCCTGCGGCGCGCTGCACGTGATGTGGGAGGACCTCGCCGAGGTCCGCACCCTGGCCGTCGACCCGATCTGCCGAGGCCACGGCATCGGGCACATCCTGCTGGGGCGGCTGCTGGAGACCGCCCGCTGGCTCGGCGTCCGTCGGATTTTCTGCTTGACGTTCGAGGTGGCCTTCTTCGCGAAACACGGCTTCGTCGAGATCGGGGAAACCGATGATGGTACGACAGACCCGGCCGTCATCGCTACGGAAGTGTATGAAGAACTCCTTCGTTCCTACGACGAAGGAGTGGCGGAGTTCCTCGATCTGGAGCGTGTGAAGCCCAACACCCTGGGCAACTCCCGCATGCTGCTGCACCTCTGAACCGCTGCTGGGACGGTGTCGGACAGTTGCCGGGCAGTTGGCTGACAGTAGCCCGCACAGTTGCCGGGCAGTTGACCCGCGACTTGCCGCAGAGCGCTTGGCACGCCCGGGCGAAGAGACCGGGGTTTGTGTTTTCTGAGAAAAGGCGGTTTCCTTTCCCTAAGGCATTGGGTCGTTAAGAGGAAAGGGAGTCCCGTGGCACAGAGGGTGCAGGTCATTCTTGAAGACGATCTCGACGGCGGTTCGGCGGACGAGACGGTGACGTTCGCCCTCGACGGCGTTGCCTACGAGATCGACCTGAAGTCCGGCAACGCGGAGAAGCTGCGCGAGCTGCTCGCTCCGTTCGTCGAAAAGGGCCGCAAGCAGAGCGGTCGGCTCACCGGCGCGCGTCGTGCCGGTGGCCGCAGCGCCGCCCGCCCGGCGGCCAGCAGTGCGGACACCGCCAAGATCCGCACGTGGGCCAAGGACAACGGCTTCCCGGTGAACGACCGGGGCCGGGTCCCGAGCAACGTCCGTGAGGCGTACGAGGCCGCCAACGTCTCCTGACGCGCTCCTGGTCGCCACCCGGCGCCCGCAGCGCATCGCGCCGCCCACGACGGGGCGCGGAGGTCCACCCTCCGCGCGCCGTGGCCCGCGCCAGCCGCCAGCACACTCACGGACTGTGCAACGCTGGAACGACGAAGCGGTCACGGCGCCCGCCCCGTTCGGCCCTACCCGGGCCGCAGCACCACCGCCTCCGGCCGGCGTTCCCACTACCACGGGCCGCCGGGCCGCCGGTTGAGTCCCTGTCATCCGGGGCCCGCCGGGCCGCACTTCTCCCCGGGCGAACAACACCACCCGGGAAACTGCACGAGACGACCGGAATTTCCGGTATGAATGCAGGTGGGGAGGGCGACAGAGGCAGCACCGGCTTCCGGAGCCCACCCCGGAGGCAAGCCGCGAAGCCGACAAACGAGGCGCGTGCGCACTGTTCCCAATCGGGGCGCGGAGCGTGTTCGCCGTTGGCGTAGCGGCAACACGTGCATCGGGCCGACTGGCGGGAACACCGTTCCCCAGCATCAGGTTGGGAAGGGTGTCGGCTCGTCGCGCAGCATGATTTCCTCGCAGTCGCGAGGGAACACCGTAGGCCGCGCCGCTGAGCGGGACTAGCATGCGGAAGGACAGGGCGGGGACAGTCCCCGAACTGCCCGACCGCTCTGAGGAGCGATTAACGATGTTCGAGAGGTTCACCGACCGCGCGCGGCGGGTTGTCGTCCTGGCTCAGGAAGAAGCCCGGATGCTCAACCACAACTACATCGGCACCGAGCACATCCTCCTGGGTCTGATCCACGAGGGTGAGGGTGTCGCCGCTAAGGCCCTGGAGAGCCTCGGGATCTCTCTTGAGGCGGTCCGCCAGCAGGTCGAAGAGATCATCGGCCAGGGCCAGCAGGCCCCGTCCGGTCACATCCCGTTCACCCCCCGGGCCAAGAAGGTGCTGGAGCTGTCGCTCCGCGAGGCCCTTCAGCTCGGCCACAACTACATCGGTACCGAGCACATCCTGCTCGGGCTGATCCGCGAGGGCGAGGGCGTCGCCGCCCAGGTCCTCGTCAAGCTCGGCGCCGACCTCAACCGGGTGCGCCAGCAGGTCATCCAGCTGCTCTCCGGTTACCAGGGCGGCGGCAAGGAGTCGGCCACGGCCGGCGGGCCCGCCGAGGGCACCCCGTCGACCTCGCTGGTCCTGGACCAGTTCGGCCGCAACCTCACCCAGGCCGCCCGCGAGGCCAAACTCGACCCGGTGATCGGGCGCGAGAAGGAGATCGAGCGGGTCATGCAGGTGCTGTCCCGCCGCACCAAGAACAACCCGGTGCTGATCGGCGAGCCCGGCGTCGGCAAGACCGCCGTCGTCGAGGGTCTGGCCCAGGCGATCGTCAAGGGCGAGGTCCCCGAGACGCTGAAGGACAAGCAGCTCTACACGCTGGACCTCGGCGCCCTGGTGGCCGGTTCGCGCTACCGCGGTGACTTCGAGGAGCGCCTGAAGAAGGTGCTCAAGGAGATCCGCACCCGCGGCGACATCATCCTCTTCATCGACGAGCTGCACACCCTGGTCGGCGCGGGCGCCGCCGAGGGTGCGATCGACGCGGCCTCGATCCTGAAGCCGATGCTGGCCCGCGGTGAGCTGCAGACGATCGGCGCCACCACGTTGGACGAGTACCGCAAGCACCTGGAGAAGGACGCCGCGCTGGAGCGCCGCTTCCAGCCGATCCAGGTCGCCGAGCCCTCGCTCCCGCACACCATCGAGATCCTCAAGGGTCTGCGCGACCGGTACGAGGCCCACCACCGGGTCTCGATCACCGACGCCGCCCTGGTCGCCGCCGCCACCCTGGCCGACCGGTACATCTCGGACCGCTTCCTGCCGGACAAGGCGATCGACCTGATCGACGAGGCCGGTTCCCGGATGCGCATCCGCCGGATGACCGCGCCGCCGGACCTGCGCGAGTTCGACGAGAAGATCGCCGAGGTCCGCCGCGAGAAGGAGAGCGCGATCGACGCGCAGGACTTCGAGAAGGCCGCCTCGCTGCGTGACGACGAGAAGCAGCTCCTGAACGCGAAGTCCAAGCGCGAGAAGGAGTGGAAGGCCGGCGACATGGACGTCGTCGCCGAGGTCGACGAGGAGCTGATCGCCGAGGTCCTCGCCACCGCCACCGGCATCCCGGTCTTCAAGCTGACCGAGGAGGAGTCCTCCCGCCTGCTGCGCATGGAGGACGAGCTGCACAAGCGCGTCATCGGCCAGAAGGACGCCATCAAGGCGCTCTCCCAGGCCATCCGGCGCACCCGTGCGGGCCTCAAGGACCCGAAGCGTCCCGGCGGCTCGTTCATCTTCGCCGGCCCCTCGGGTGTCGGTAAGACCGAGCTCTCCAAGACGCTGGCCGAGTTCCTCTTCGGCGACGAGGACGCGCTGATCGCCCTCGACATGTCGGAGTTCAGCGAGAAGCACACCGTCTCGCGGCTGTTCGGCTCCCCGCCCGGCTACGTCGGGTACGAGGAGGGCGGCCAGCTCACCGAGAAGGTGCGCCGCAAGCCGTTCTCGGTGGTCCTCTTCGACGAGGTCGAGAAGGCCCACCCGGACATCTTCAACTCGCTGCTGCAGATCCTGGAGGACGGTCGCCTGACCGACTCCCAGGGCCGGGTGGTGGACTTCAAGAACACCGTCATCATCATGACCACCAACCTCGGCACCCGGGACATCTCCAAGGGCTTCGGCCTGGGCTTCGCGGCCAGCGGCGACACCGCCACCGGCTACGAGCGGATGAAGGCCAAGGTCGGCGAGGAGCTCAAGCAGCACTTCCGCCCCGAGTTCCTCAACCGTGTCGATGACATCGTGGTCTTCCACCAGCTGACCGAGGAAGACATCATCCAGATCGTCGACCTGATGATCGAGAAGGTGGACGGCCGCCTCAAGGACCGCGACATGGGCCTGGAGCTCAGCATCGAGGCCAAGAAGCTGCTGGCCAAGCGCGGTTACGACCCGCTGCTGGGCGCGCGCCCGCTGCGTCGCACGATCCAGCGCGAGATCGAGGACCACCTCTCCGAGAAGATCCTCTTCGGCGAGCTGCGGGCCGGCCACATCGTGGTCGTCGGCGTGGAGGGTGAGGGCAAGGAAGCCAAGTTCACCTTCCGCGGCGAGGAGAAGTCGGCGGTCGCCGACACCCCGGCGGCGGTCGCGGCCGCGGGTCCCGACCTGACGAAGTAGTACCTGGCTTTTCCCGTAGTGGCGGTGGGCCCCCTCGAAGACCTTGGGTTTTCGAGGGGGCCCACCGCTGTTCACGCCTGGTCATCGGCGGGCGGAATCTCGCACCAGACGAACTTGCCGAAGCCCTGCACGCGCGGGCAGCAACCCCAGCGAGTCGCCAGCGACTTGACGAGGAGCAGGCCGCGTCCTGACTCCTCGCCCGTGCCGACGGCCTGGCGTGGCACCGGGCGCCGGGCTGTGCCGATGTCGTGCACCTCGATCCGCAGCGGCCGGTTCTCGGCGAGGCTCACGATCACCCGGATCAGCGTGCCCCGGTCCGCGCCGTGGACCACGGCGTTGGTGACCAGTTCGCTGAGGACCAGTTCGCCGCTGTCCGCGTAGCGCTCACCGCCCTTGGCGCGGGTGAGGACCTCGCGCAGAAACGCCCGGGCACGGCGGGGGCTCAAGTTGCTCCTGGGGAACCAGCGGTCGGCCTCGACAACCCAGGCGGGTGGTTTGGCAACGGATTCGGGCATGCGGGAGCCTCCCATGGGGCACGGTGGCCGGTATGTGACGCTCTCCAGCCTGGGGGTCGGCGGGGGCGGCATGCCAGGGGGGCAATGGCAGCAAGAGCGTTGTGGGAATGGGGAGTTCGAACACATGGGCGCAGAACGGTTCAACCAGAAGATCGGGTGGAAGTACTTCGGCACCGAACTCAAGCTCGCTCGGGAGGAGAAGGGGCTCTCCCAGCAGCAGTTGGGGGCGCTGATCTTCGTATCGGGGTCGTATGTCGGCCAGTTCGAATCGGCCACCCGCAAGCCGCAGCTTGATGTCGCCGAGCGCATTGATGTGGCGCTCGACACCAAAGGGCGCTTCACCCGGATGTGCCAGGAGCTGATCGACAGCTCGCCGTTCTCCGACAACTTCGCGATCGTCGCCGAGCTTGAGCAGCAGGCGATCAGCATCTGCGAGTACGGGGCCAGCTGTTCCCCGGCCTGCTGCAGACCGAGGCCTACACGCGGGCCATCTACCTCGCCTGCCAACCGCTGATCCCCAAGGAGGAGCTCGATCAACTGGTGGCCGCTCGCCTGGCCAGGCCGAAACTGCTGGCCGGACCAACAACGCCCCTGCTCTGGGTGATCATCGACGAGTCGGCGATCCGGCGGCCGCTGGGCGGCCCGGCGACCATGGCCGGCCAGCTCCGCCACGTCGCGGAGCTGGCCGAGAACGGGCTCATCATCCTGCAGGTGGTTCCGTTCTCGGCCGGTGGCCACGCACTCCAGGAAGGCAACATGCGCATCATGGCCTTCGCCGACGCGCCGCCCTTGGCCTATGTGGAAGGCCCATTCGCGAGCCAACTGATCGATGATCCGGCCATGGTGGCCAAGTGCGGGATGCTCTACGATCTCGTGAGAGCGTCCGCGCTGCCACGCGAGGCCTCTCTGGCACTGGTCAAGGCGGCTGCAGAGGAATACGCACGTGAGCAATGACCGCGCACCGTCCTGGCGCAAGTCCAGCTACAGCGGCGGCACCGAGGGAAACAACTGCGTCGAGGTGGCCGACGGCCTCACCGGCGTCCTCCCGGTCCGCGACTCCAAGGACCCCCACGGACCCGCACTGGCCTTCACTCCTGACGCCTGGTCAGCCTTCGTCTCCGCCCTCAAGTCCGGAACTGTCGCAACACGGGCCTAGTTGTTAGCTCTGTGACGACTCATCAGCTCGCCTACCGCGAGAGCACCGGCCAGGGCCGCCCCGTCATCCTCGTGCACGGCAACTCCAGTTCCTCCCGTACCTGGCAGCGGCTGCTGGACAGCCCGTTCGGGCAGCGCTACCGCTGCCTCGCCCCGGACCTGCCCGGGCACGGCAAGTCCCCGCGTTCCACCGACGGTTACTCGATCTCGGGCTACACCCACGCGCTGGCTGCCTTCGCCCGGGACACCGGGGCCCGGGACGCGCTGATCGTGGGCTGGAGTCTGGGCGGGCACATCGCGCTCGAAGCGGCACCCGAACTGCCGGACGCCGCCGGGTTCGCGATCTTCGGCACCCCGCCGCTGACCGGCCCCGAGGCGATGAGCAGCGCCTTCCTGCCGCACCCCGCACTCGCGGTGGGCTTCAGCGCGGAGGTCGGCCCGCAGGAGGCGCACGCCTACGCGGCCGCCCAGCTCTCCCCCGACTCGCCGCTCTCCCCGGCGTCGGCTGTCGCCGACATCCTGGCCACCGATCCGGCCGCCCGCAGCGACCTCGCGGCCGCCCTCGCCTCGGGCGCGATAGCCGACGAACTCGCCATCGCCCGCACGCTCCGGCAGCCGCTGGCCATCCTGCACGGCGACGAGGACCAGCTGATCAGCCTGCCTTACCTGCGCTCCCTCGCACCGTCGCTGCCCACCCTGTGGCGCCACGAGATCCAGCTGATCCCCGGTGTCGGACACTGCCCCCAGGAGGAACGACCGGAGGCGCTCGCGGCCCTGCTGACGAAGTTCGTGACCGGCCTCGCCTGACGGGCCTAGGGCCTGTACGGCGGATCTTTTCGGATGAACCCGCGGCGTTGGGCGCCCGGCTGGGCGTGCGCCCGAGTCGTCCTCGTACTGGACGTACTTGGGCGATTCGGGCGTGCGTCCAGCCGGGATGCCCGGCGTCGCGGGCCCGGAAAGATCCGCCGTACAGGCCCTAGACCGAGCGCAGGGTCGGCACGTCTCTCACCAGCGCGGCGGCCGGCAGCAGAATGCTCTGCTCGGCGCCGGGATCCTCGGCGATGACGACGCCGGCTTCCTGGAAGTCGAAGCCCGTCGGCCAGATCGTGCGGTTGCTTGCCAGCGCGCCCGCCAATTTCGCGCGTTCCAGATCAGCACCGGTGAGGTCGGTTCCCCGGAGGTCGGCCAGCCGCAGATCCGCACCGGTGAACCTGGTGCCGTGGGCCCGTGCCTTGCGCAGATTCGCCTCCCGCAGGTCCGCATCGGAGAAGTCCGCGTCGCCGAGGTCGGCCTTGACCATGCGAGCTCCGCGCAGGTCGGCTTCGATGCAGCGGCACTGGTGGAGTATCGACGTCCCGAGCTCCACGTGCCGCAGGTTGGCCGCGATCAGCGATGCCTTGGTCAGGTTGACCTGGTAGATGCTCGCGGCCTCCAGGCAGGCGCCATCGAAGTTGATGTCGTTCAGCCACAGTCCGTCGCAGTCGGCCCGACGAAGGTCGGTATAGCTGACGTTGAGCCAGTCGGGACGACGACCCTGCTGGCACAGGACGCCGAGACCGGTGAGCGCCACCTGGGCATCCGCGGCGCGGGTCTCCAGCGGAGGCACGGAGTTGATGGAGGTCTCCGCCAACGGGGTCTCCGCCGACGGGGACTGCGCCGACGGGAACTGCGGCCCCTGCGGCGGCCATGGCAGATGCGTCCGAAGGTACGCCGCCATGATCGAGATGACCGCCTCGCGGTCGTGCGCCGAATGGTCCGCGATCCGCCACAGCGCATAGAGACCACCGATCCGCACGTCCAGCTTCTCGCTGCCGAGTTGATCGACCGCTCGGCTGAAGCGGTCGGTGATGTGTCCCTCCCGGGTGGCGTTCAGGCCCTCCTGACTGACCCTCAACTGCCGCCAGGTGGCGTACGCCCCGAAGAGGACGACGGCGCCACCCACCGCCTGTAGGAGCGTGGTGCGCACGTTGTTCACAGCTCCGACCCGGTCGGCGGCCCCGATCCGGGCACCCCCGAGATCGTGGTCGACCACCAACCCTGGCAGCACCACCACCAGCACGGTCAGCGCGGCGAGCGCCGCCAGCACCGCCGCCGCGATGAGCACGGCACTGACCCAACGACGCCGCGAGGCGGGCGACATGCGGCGTCCATGACGAGATCCCCCCGTATCCATGCGCACATGATCCCAGGTCGGTCCGGGAACCGTGGTGACTATCTGTAGGAAACCAGGTGCGCACTGCGGTGGCTGGGGCATGATCAGCTCTGTGGCGGCCGCCCTGGCCGTCACAGCTCGTGCGACGCAGGGAGTAGGCATGGCCGACAGGCAGACCGGGACAGTGAAGTGGTTCAACGACGAGAAGGGCTTCGGCTTCGTCACCCCGGATGGCGGCGGTGACGACCTCTTCGTGCACTTCAGGGCGATCGAGAGCGACGGATTCAAGAGCCTCAAGGAGGGGCAGAAGGTCTCCTTCGTCGCCGAGCAGGGCCAGAAGGGCATGCAGGCTGCGCAGGTCCGGCCGGAATAGCCCTCGCCGGCTACCTCGAACCCCGGGCGGCACCGAACTCGGGGTCGGTCAGGTGCAACCGCTCCTCCGCTCGGTGGTGCAGCAGCAGCACCGAGCGGACGGGGCCGTCCAGCGCCGTGTAGCTGTGCGGCATCGTGGCGTCGAACCCCACGTAGTCGCCGGGGCCCAGCTCCACCTCGTCGCCGTCCACCCGCACCCCGAGCCGGCCGGCCTGGACCACGGTGTGCTCGCTGCCGACGTGGCCGAGCGAGTCCTGCCGGCAGCCGCCCCGCACCTGCTGGTCGTAGATCTCGAAGACGGAGTCGCCCGACTCGATCCGCCGCAGCGGCCGCAGGTCGACGCCCTCACCGCTGAGCACTTCGACGTCGGCGGCGCGGACCACGGTCAGCCCGCCGGTCGGCCGGCCCTCCACCAGGTCGGAGATCGGCACCTCCAGCACCCGCGAGAGGCTGAAGACCGTCTCGATGGTGGGGTTGCCGGCGCCCGACTCCAGCTGCGACAGGGTCGCCTTGCCGATCTTCGACCGGCGGGACAGCTCGGAGAGCGACAACCCGCGCTGGATCCGCACCCGCTTCAGGTTGGCGCCCAGCACCTCCCGGACCGACCCCTCGGAGCTGCTCACGCGCTTTCCCTTTCCCTGTGCCGGCGTTCGGCATGCCGTACGGAACCTGCCAGCCGACGCGTTCATTATGCCGATCACTCCGGGCCGGGGCGGGTGCGCGCGCGGAAGGTGCGGCGGTAGGTGTCCGGCGGCACGCCGACCGTGCGGTTGAAGTGCCGGCGCAGCGTGGTGGCGGTGCCCATGCCGGTCGCCGCCGCGACGCTGTCGATGCTGTCGTCGGTGGTCTCCAGCAACTCCTGGGCGTGGCGGATCCGTTGAGTGAGCAGCCACTGCAGCGGGGTGGTACCGGTCACCGACCTGAAGTGGCGGCCCAGGTTGCGCGAGCTCATCCGGGCCCGGCGGGCCAGGTCCGCCACGGTCAGCGGCTCGTCCAGCCGTTCGAGCACCCAGGGGAAGAGTTCGGCGAGCGGGTGGTTGTCCGGGGCGGGGACCGGGGTGGTGACGAACTGGGCCTGGCCGCCGTCCCGGTGCGGCGGCACGACCAGGCGGCGGGCGAGGGTGTTGGCGATCGAGGAGCCGTGGTCGAGGCGGACGAGGTGCAGGCAGAGGTCCATGGCGGCTGCCTTGCCGGCGGAGGTGAGCACGCTGCCGTTGTCCACGTAGAGGACGTCCGGGTCGACCGTCACCCGGGGATAGCGGGCGGCCAGGGCCTCGGTGTGCGCCCAGTGCGTGGTCGCGCGCCGCCCGTCCAGCAGGCCGGCGGCGGCCAGCACGAACGCGCCCGTGCAGAGGGAGGCCACGCGCGCGCCGGCCTCGTGAGCCGCGCGCACCGCGTCGACCAGGTCGGCGGGCGGGTCCTGCTCGGTGTCGGCCCAGCCCGGGACGATCACGGTGTCGGCGCGCGCGAGCCGGTCGAGTCCGTGGTCCGGCTCCAGTCGGAACCGGCCGACCCGCACGGCAGCCGACCCGCAGAGGACGAGGTCGTACCAGGGGCCGGTCACGGCGGCCGGGGCGGGACCGAAGACCTCGCAGGCCAGGGCCAGTTCGAAGTGCAGCATCCCGTCGGTGACGGCCAGCGCGACAGTTCCCATGTCCGGAATTGTATGGGTGATGGCGTTCCGGACACTCGTGTGGGGCGCCGATCCTCGCCAGGATGTTCGTGACGGATCACAACGGATCGTTCGAGTACGGGGGAGAACCCATGGAATCGGGACTCACGGTGGCGGTGTTCGGGGCGTACGGGCACACCGGGCGCTTCGTGGTGGCGCAGTTGCGGGATCGCGGGTTCGTCCCGATCCTCTCCGGCCGCGACGCCGGCAAGCTGCGCGCACTGGCGTCCGCGACCGGACTCGACGCCCGCCCGGCGTCGGTCGACGACCCCGCCTCGCTCGACCGCGCCCTGGCCGGTGCGGCGGCCGTGATCAACTGCGCCGGGCCGTTCGCCACAACGGCCGCCCCCGTGATCGAGGCGGCCCTGCGCGCCGGGATCCCGTATCTGGACATGGCCGCTGAACTCGAGGCCAACACCGATACGTTCACCCACTTCACCGACCGCGCTCGCGCCGCAGGAGCGTTGATCGTTCCCGCGATGGCTTTCTACGGCGGGCTCGGGGACCTGCTGGTCACCGCGGCGATGGGCGACTGGACGGCGGCCGACGAGGCGCACATCGCGTACGCGCTGAACAGTTGGCATCCCACCCCCGGGACGCGCACGGCGGGCGCGGTCTCCCGGGAGCGGCGCGGCGGCGGCCGCCTGGTGTTCACGAACGGGCAACTGGAGTACCGCTATGACACCCCGCCGACCGTCGAGTGGCCCTTCCCCGACCCGATGGGCCCGCGAGACGTCATCGCGGAGTTCACGATGGCCGACGTCATCACCGTCCCCAGCCACCTGCCCATCCCCGAAGTGCGCACCTACATGACGGTCGAGGCGGCCAGCGAGGTGACGGCCCCGGACACCCCGACCCCGACCCCGGTCGACCCGCACGGCCGGTCCGCGCAGACCTTCCTCGTCGACGTCGTCGTACGCTCCGGCGAGACCGAACGGCGCGCCGTGGCAACGGGCCAGGACATCTACGCCGTCACCGCGCCCCTCGTGGTGGAGGCGGTCGACCGCATCCTCACGGGCCGCACCAAGGCGGTCGGCGTCGCCTCCGCCGGCGAGATCTTCGACGCGCCCGACTTCCTCCGCGCGTTGTCCTCGCACATCTCCGTGGAACTGCGCCCGTAGGACGAACGACCCCTCCAAAACCGGTCGGCCCCGGTCCGCACCGTGAGGTGAGGCCGGGGCCGAGACCGACTGATGGGGTCAGGCGCTTGCGCCGCCGGGGACGGCGGTCCAGTTGTTCCAGGTACCGGCGTTGTAGTCCGCGTCGCGGGTGTAGACCGCGCCGTCGGCGGCGACGGCGTAGATGTGGTTGACGTTGCCGATCGTGGCGCTGGTGATGGACTTGAGGTTGGAGGTGTCCATCTTGGTCCAGGTCGACCAGGCACCGGTGGTGTAGTTGCCCTCGTTGTCGTACAGCGCGCCGTCCGAGCCGATCAGGCTCAGGTGCACCACACCGTTCGACGCGGAAGCCGAGACCGCCTTGCCACCGGAAGCGCCGCCGGGCACGGCGGTCCAGTTGCCCCAGGTACCCGCGTTGTAGTCCACGTCACGGCTGTAGACCGCGCCGTCGGCGGCGATCGCGTAGATGTGGTTGACGTTGCCGATCGTGGCACTGGTGATCGACGTGAGGCTGGAGGTGTCCATCTTGGTCCACGTCGACCAGGCACCGGTGGTGTAGTTGCCCTCGTTGTCGTACAGCGCACCGTCCGAGCCGATCAGGCTCAGGTGCACCACACCGTTCGACGCGGAAGCCGAGATGGCCTTCGCACCGGACGCAGCACCGGGGACGGCGGTCCAGTTGCTCCACGTCCCCGCGCTGTAGTCCGCATCCCGGGTGTACACAGCGCCGTCGGCGGCGACCGCGAAGATGTGGTCGACGTTGCCGATGCTGGCGCTGGTGATCGACCTCAGGTTGGAACTGTCCATCTTGGTCCAGGTCGACCAGTGCCCTGACCCGTAGTCACCGTCGTTGTTGTACTGGGCACCATCGGACCCGACCAGCTCCAAGTGCACCGTGCTGCCCGTCGCGGACGCCGACAACGCACCCGCGCCAGAGGCCGACGTCGACGGAGTGGTGTCGCGGCCACCGACCGGGCTGGTGTAGCCGCTGACGCGCTGCGAACCGTAGTAGCCGCTCGCGCTGATGCTCCCACGGGTGACCATGCCACCGCCCTGGTTGCCGCCGATGGTGCTGACGCTGCCGTCGGAGTTGACCGAGGTGACGATCGAGACGTGATCGGCGTAGCCGGCTCCGTTGTAGTTGAAGATCGCCGCGTCACCGACCTGCGGAGTCTGGTGCATCCCCGCGCCGTAGGTGGCGAAGCTCCCGGCGCCGGCGGTGATACCGGTGACGTCGACGCCGTCCTGGGCCCAGACCCACTTGGCGAAGTCGGCGCACCAGGACTCGCCGTTGGTGCTGGTGTAATAGCCGGTGCCGCCCGCGCTGTTGGTGCTGGACGGGCCGTTGCCCAGGTTCGCGGCGGCGATGCCGACGATGGTGGTGCCGACGCTGGCGGAGGCGGCGCCGGTCTCGGCGAGCAGCAGGGTGCCGGTGAGGGCGGCGATGGCAAGGGCGGCGCTGAGGACGCGGTGGGACTTACGAGCGGACATGGCGGTACTCCCAATCGGCATGGCGGTAAGTGGTCTCAGGGGGACCGGCGTGACGATCCCGGAGGGCGCCGAAGGCGCTCTCGAAACTGGGGGTCAGGCGCTTGCGCCGCCGGGGACGGCGGTCCAGTTGTTCCAGGTACCGGCGTTGTAGTCCGCGTCGCGGGTGTACACCGCGCCGTCGGCGGCGACCGCGTAGATGTGGTTGACGTTGCCGATGGTCGTGCTGGTGATGGACTTCAGGCTGGAACTGTCCATCTTGGTCCAGGTCGACCAGGTACCGGCCGTGTAGTTGCCCTCGTTGTCGTACAGCGCTCCGTCCGAGCCGATCAGGCTCAGGTGCACCACACCGTTCGACGCGGAAGCGGAGACCGCCTGGGCACCGGCGGCGCCGCCGGGCACGGCGGTCCAGTTGCCCCACGTACCCGCGTTGTAGTCCACGTCGCGGCTGTAGACCGCGCCATCGGCGGCGACCGCGTAGATGTGGTTGACGTTGCCGATGGTCGTGCTGGTGATGGACTTGAGGCTGGTGCTGTCCGTCTTGGTCCAGGTCGACCAGGTGCCGGTGGTGTAGTTGCCCTCGTTGTCGTACAGCGCTCCGTCCGAGCCGATCAGGCTCAGGTGCACCACACCGTTCGACGCGGAGGCGGAGACCGCCTGGGCGCCGGAAGCACCGCCGGGGACGGCGGTCCAGCTGGTCCACGTTCCCGTGCTGTAGTTCGCGTCGCGGGTGTAGACCGCGCCGTCGGCGGCGACGGCGAAGATGTGGTCGACGTTGCCGATGCTGGCGCTGGTGATCGACTTGAGGTTGGAGCTGTCCATCTTGGTCCAGGTCGACCAGTGCCCTGACCCGTAGTCACCGTCGTTGTTGTACTGGGCACCATCCGAGCCGACCAGCTCCAAGTGCACCGTGCTGCTCGTGGCGGACGCCGACAGCGCACCCGCACCAGAAGCCGGCGCCGACGGAGTGGACGGGTACGGGGCGGCCGTGTCGGCGCCAAGTCCCGCCTGCGGGCCGCAGACCGGCCACGCGCCCTGGCCCTGGGAGGTGAGGACGTTCTCGGCTATCAGGATCTGCTGCTGCTCGGTGGCCAGGTCGGCCCGCGCGGCGTACTTGGTGCCACCGAACGCGGCCCAGGTGGAGGAGCTGAACTGCAGGCCGCCGTAGTAGCCGTTCCCGGTGTTGATGCTCCAGTTGCCGGTGCTCTCGCACTGCGCCACCTTCTCCCAGGTGGCGACCGACGCGGCAGAGGCCTGTCCGGTCATCATCGCCTGAGTGGCCAGTGCCGCTACCGAAGCGATGGAAAGTGCGACAGCGGACTTCTTACGGTTGTTCTTGGGCATGGCGGGGCTCCGAGCAGAGTCAGTGAAGCGACGGTGGATGAGAACCGGGCCGGCGAGACGGAAGGCTGCCCTGCAGGAGCAGCCGTCGGCGGTGCGGCCGGCGGGGTGGGTCAGGAGCCCCAGATCAGGTTGTCCGGGGTCACCGAGGCCGCGGTGGTGACGGCGGGGTGCACGGTGGCCGCGCCGGCGACGGCGGGGAGCGAGAGGGCGGCGGCGAGGGCGATGGTGGCGACCGCGGTGGCCTTGGCGATACGGATCATGGTCGTGATTCCTGTTCTGCGAAGAGTGGCTAGGAGGTGATCCGGTCTCGCGTCCCGCGGTGACGCTTCGTCCGGTGGTGCCCGCCGGGCGGTGCTCCCTGCTGGCGAGTACTAGCTTCGTCGCAGGTCACGGCCCATGGAAGAGAGATCAACTGGACGGAAGCGGCCCTGGCCCGATCAGTCCACCGAGGCCGGAAGAGGACAGCAGCCGGTCGTAGAAGGGCGCGACGAGCGGAGCCTCGGCGCTGACCAGCTGCCAGCCGCGCAACGGGGAGACATCCGTGACCCAGCGTCGGCCCAGTCGCTGCGCGCGCTGCTCCGCCTCTCGCAGGCTGTCCGCCATCAGGTAGAGGCCCAGCGTCGGATACGGCACGGCGTCGGGGTGCACGGCGATGTGCTCAAGGCGGTCCTCGGGCACTGTCATGGCACCGAGCAGGGCGGCCAGCCGGGGAGGAAGGTCGACACCGACCGCCGGCGGGCGCAGCTTTGCGTGGATGAGGTACATGCCGTCGACCATCCCAAAGCGGCCATCCGGCATATAGGGGATCAACATGGACGCTTCGGTCCCTGGCCCAAAGAGGCCAGGGACGGCGCATGGTTCGCAAATGTGAATGTGCGACGATCGCACCCATAGGAATCTTTTCGAGTTCACCATGGGGGATCTGCGCGTGCTGGCGAGTCTTGGCCTCGATGTCGCCTCGGAGGCGGTCTACCGCGCGATGCTGGCGCATCCGCAGGACGATGTGGCCGCGCTGGTCCAGCGGCTGGGCGTCTCAGAGGACTCCGTACGGCAGGCGCTGGACACCCTGAGCGAGCTGGCGCTGCTGCGGCCCTCCCACGAGCGGCAGGGCGAGCTGCGGGCCGTGTCGCCGGATGTCGGCATGGAGATCCTGATGGCCAGGCAGCAGGCCGAACTCGCCGCGCAGCAGCTACGGATCGAGGCCTCCAGAGCCGCCGCCGCACAGCTGATCGCGGAATACGCCGAACTGCGGCCCGCCAGCACTCATCCCGGCGTCGAGCAACTGGTCGGGCTGGACCAGATCCGTGATCGCCTGGTGACCGTCGGGCGGGAGCTCCACACGGAGGTGATGACCTTCGCCCCGGGCGGCGGCCATACCGAAGCGGACATCGCGGCGGCGAAACCGCTGGACCAGGACCTGCTGGACCGGGGGATCCGGATGCGAACCGTCTATCTGGACAGCGTTCGCAATAGCCCGGCCACGGTCGAGTACGTCAACTGGCTCGCCGGACTGGGCGGTGAGGTCCGCACCGTGCCCGCCCTGCCGACCCGCATGATCGTCGCGGACCGGACCACCGCCATCATCCCCGTCAGCGGCGACGACGCGGCCGCAGGCGCCGTCGTCCTCACCGGCCACGGCACCCTCGCCGCGCTCTGCGCGCTCTTCGAGAGCGTCTGGGCCGGCGCACAGCCGCTGGGCGAGGCCGCACCGAAGGGCACGAACGGGCTGAGCCCGCAGGAGGCGACGGCCATCCGGCTGCTCGCCGACGGACTCACCGACGAAGCGATCGCCAAGCGGCTCGGGGTCTCGCACCGCACCGCGCGGCGCCTCGCAACCGAGTTGATGGAGCGCCTGGGCGCCCGGAGCCGGTTCGAGGCCGGCGTCCGCTCGGTTCAGCACGGATGGCTGCCCGGCCGCAGCTGACGCCGGCTCGGTTCGCGCGCTACGCCAGGCCGGCCTCCACCGCTGCCTTGGTGAGGCCGAGGGTGCTCAACACCCCCTCGCCGTGCTCGAATTCGAGCAGCGCGAGCAGGATGTGCTCGGTGCCGACGTAGTTGTGGGCCAGTCGGATCGCCTCGCGGAAGGTCAGCTCCAGCACCTTGCGGGCGCCCGCGTCGTACGGGATGAGCTCGGGCACCTCGGCAGCCGCGGCGGGCAGTGCGGCGCTCACGGCGGCGCGGACGGCGTCGGGGGTGAGGCCCTGGGCGGTGAGGGCCTTGGCGCCGAGCCCGTCAGGCTCGTGCAGCAGGCCGAGGAGCAGGTGGCCGACGCCGATCTCCTCGTTGTGGGCGGCGCGGGCCTCTTCCTGGGCGGCCATCACCACGTGGCGGGCGCGGTCGGTGAAGCGGCCGAAGCCCTGACTGGGGTCGAGGTCGGAGGGCTCCCCCGGGTCCTTGGGCACGAACCGCTTCTGCGCCGCCTGCCGGGTCACCCCCATGCTGCGCCCGATGTCGGTCCAGGACGCGCCGGAGCGGCGGGCCTGGTCGACGAAGTGGCCGATCAAGTGGTCGGCCACGTCGCCGAGGTGGTCGGCGGTGATGACCGCGCTGGAGAGCTGCTCCAGGACGTCGTCGTTGGTCTTCTTGATGCCGTCGATGAGGTCATCGAGGCGGATGGAGTGCGTCATGCGTCAACCGTAGGTTGACAGCAGTGGCCCGTCAACCCCGGGTTGACACTTACTGGCCGCCGAGCAGGCCCTGGGTCGCCGTGGTGGTGTTCGGGGCCGCGGCGGCGGGACCGTGGTGGTTGCCGAGCAGGGAGTCGACGATGGGGTTGTTGCCCGCCAGGTTCGGCCTGGTGCCGTCGCCGACCACGGTGTCGGCGTGGGCCGCGCTCGGCGCCGCGAGCGAGGCCGCGAAGCCGACGGCGAGGGAGGCGACGGCGAGCATGCTGCGCTTCTTCATGCGCTGGATAACGAGGCGGCGGGCACCAGGTTTCGCCACTCGCGCGGGTGACTTCTGCCGGTCGGCGGATGCCGCGGCGTCACCCGGCGGCCCTCAGGCTCTCCCGTACCGCCACCGTCAGCGGATGCGCCTCGCTCAGGTAGGTGAGGCACAACGCCAGGGTGCGGCCCGCGAGTTGGGCCGCCTCCACCGGCTCGCCGGCCGCCCAGTGCGCCTTGGCCAGCTGGTGGCGGGTGCGCAGCGTGTCCGGGTGGCGCTCGCCGAGCAGTGCCCAGCGGTCGCTGAGCACCGCCCGCAGCAGGTTCACCGCGCGCGCCGGGTCGCCGGTCAGCCGGGTGGCGACGCCCAACTCGTAGCGCAGCGCGAGGGTTTCGGGGTGCTCGTCGCCGACCGCCCGCTGGGCCTGCTCCAGCGTGGTGTGCAGCAGGTCGAAGGCCGAGTCGCGCTCGCCGAGGCCCAGGTAGGCGACCGCCAGGTGCCGCCGGGCGGCGAAGGTGGCGGGGTGGGCCTCGCCGTACACCCGGGTGCGGGCGACGTCGATGGCCTCCAGCAGCGGGACGGCGCGGAACTGGTCGTCGGCGGTGAGGTAGGCGGCGGCCAGCCGCAGACCGGCCGCGAGGGTGGTCGGGTAGTCCTCGCCGAGGGCGCGCACGGCGTCGGCGTGGACCTGCTCGAGGGCGGGCAGGGCGCGGGAGAGGTCGCCGAGTTCGGCCAGCGCGGTGGCGGCGTCGGTGCGGATGACCAGGGTGGTCCGGTCGTCCTCGCCGAGGATGCGTTCGGCGTCCGGCAGCAGCCATTCGAAGGCGGTGATCGCCTTGGCCAGCGCGCCGTTGTCGCGCAGCGCGGTGGCGTGGTTGCCACGGGCCTCCAGGGTCGAGCGGCTCTCGGGCCCGTGCAGTTCCTCGGTCTGCGCCTTGAGCTGCTCGAAGAGCGGGACGGCCCGGTCGGTGGCGCCGGCCGTCAGGTAGGCGGTGGCCAGCCGACCCCGGATGTGCAGCAGGTCGGCCGCGGCGGCGGCCGACTCGGCGTCGGCGAGCAGCTGCTGGTAGCGGGCCAGCGCTCCGCTGAGCCGGCCGCAGTCCAGGTAGGCGTCGGCCAGCCGCAGCCGGGGGGCGAAGGTGTCGGGGTGGCCCGCGCCGTAGACCGTCTCGGAGAGGGTGACCAGCTGTTCCAGCACCGGGATCGCCTGGCCCAGGTCGCCGGCCTCCTGGTAGGCGCGGGCCAGCATCTCGCGGGAGGTCAGGGCGTCACGGTCGCTCTGCTCGGCGGCGATCCGAGCGTTGACGGCGACCAGACGGGTCAACGCCTCCTCGCCGCCCATCCGTTCGAGCAGCCGGCAGACCAGCCAGAGCGGCAGGTCGGTGTCCGAGCCGAGCAGCGGCAGCAGTTCCTCGCCGATCGCGAACAGGCCCTGCCACTCGCGCTGTTCGAAGGCGGCCTGGTTCTCCACCGGGTACAGCCGCAGCATCGGCAGCAGCGCGCCCAGCACCTCGGCGCGGATGTCCTCGTCCAGCACCGAGGCGTAGGGCAGGCAGCTGGCGGCGATCAGGCGCAACCAGCGTGCCTCGCGCGGCTCCTGGCGGGCGTCGGCGTCGGCCAGCAGTCCGTGCAGCAGGCGGGCCCGGTCGGGGGGCGGGCAGTGGCCGACGGCCATCCGGATCACGTCGGCCCAGTGCTCGTCGGTGGCCTTGTCGACCAGCAGGCCGAAGGAGCGGTCCTGGGCGAACTCCCGTCCGGCCAGGTAGTCCTGGAAGGTGCGGTGGACGAACTCGAAGGTGTCCACGCTGGTCTCGGTGAGCAGACCGGTGCGCTCGACCAGGTGGCGGAGCATCTGTTCGGCGTCGATGCCGGAGCGGGCGGCGGGCAGGCTGGGCAGCACCGAGTCGATCTGGCGCAGCGCGTCGCTGCGGTCGCCCTCGTGCTGGCCGTTGAGCACCAGCCAGCGGGCCATCCGTTGCAGCGGGGCGAGTTGCTCCTCACGGCCGAACTGGTGGCTGAGCGGCTCGACGACCACCCGGCGCTGCTTGTCGCGGCGCAGCAGCAGCATGTCCAGGGCGAGTTCGTAGAGTTCCATCTTGCGTCGGGGCAGCGCGCCCTCCCACTCGCTGTGCAGGGCGCAGATCATCGCGCAGAGCAGCGGGCTGTCGGTGAGCAGTTCGAGCTCGGGCGACTGGCCCAGGGTGCGCCGCAGGGAGTGCTTGCGGGCGCGGAACTCGTCTTCCAGTGCTTCGAGTTCGGTGTCGGTCAGCTGCTCGGGGGCGGTCGCCTCGGTGGTGGCGCGTTCGGCGGCCAGGGCGGCCAGGTGCCAGCGGTCGATGAACCGGTTGCGGTCCCACTCGTCCATCGGGCAGAGCAACAGTTCCTCGAAGCGCAGGTGTTCGAGCCAGCGCGCGGCTACGCCGGAGGGTCGCACGGTGACCAGGGTGAAGCAGTTCGGGTGGGAGGCGAGGAGTTCGGCCAGCCATTCGCCGGCCTCGTCGCGTTCGCTCTGCGGGATCTCGTCCAGGCCGTCGACCAGCAGGATGGCCCGGCCGGTGGCGAAGAGCCGGTCGGCCCAGCCGGGCGGTTGGCCGTCCGCGACCGGGCTGCGGTCCATGGCGAGGAACTCCGCGGGGACCGGCTGCAGGTTGCGCAGCTGGAACATGGTGCGCAGGCGCAGCACGAACGGGACGCGGTAGTTGAGTTCGGCCAGCTCGCCGACCAGGGTGCCGGCCACGGCGTTGACGGCCAGCCACTGCAGCAGGGTGGTCTTGCCGGACCCGGCCTGGCCGCGCAGCAGGACCCGGCGGCGGTCCTTGAGCATGCCCTCGACCCGGCCGCGCCGGTCCGGCGGGCCGAGCAGGGTCTCCCCGCTGGGCACGGCGTCGCCGCGGTGATCACGCCAGGCGCCGGGGCGGGCGGCGGCGCGCTGGGGGTCGGTGAGCTGGACGGCCTGCAGGCTGAGGTAGGCGGTGCCGAGGTCCCAGGGCAGCGACTGCGGCAGACCGAAGATCTTCAGCCGGCCGTGCTCCTTGCCGATGCTGCGGGCGTAGCGCTCCTCGAAGGCGGCGTCCCTGCGTTCGGCCTCCGAGATGCCGAGCACCCGGACCGGCGCGGGCAGGTGGCGGGCCAGCAGCTCGGCCAGGCCGGGCGTGGCGAGCAGCGGGACGAGCGGGATCAGGCCGAGCTGGGAGTGGTGCCAGATGCTGGGCGCCAGGTCGGCGGTGGCCAGGCCGAGCAGCAGGCCGTTGAAGACCACCGGCGCGCCCGACATGCCGGCCCACGGGGAGTCGACGCCGGCCACCGGGCCCGGCGGCGGGTGCTGGGTGCTGAGGGTGTGCCGCCCGGTGCCGATGCCGGTGCCGGGGGCCAGCGTGCCGACCAGCTGGTGGCTGCGCAGCACCACGCCGTCCTCGCGTCCTGCGGCGGGGTAGCCGATCGCGTGGCAGAGCGGTAGCGGCTCCAGGCCCTCGATCCGGCCCCAGGGCAACGGGCTGAAGGCGGCGGCGAGTTCGGGGCGGACCAGGTCGCGGGCGGCCAGCAGCAGCGCGAGGTCGCAGCTGCCCGTCGGGCGCGCGCCAGAGCACCGCGCAGCGCACCCAGCTCACCCCGCCGCCGGGGACGGCGGCCTCGATCCGGACGGGGGCGGCCGCGGCGGGCGGCAGCAGGTGGGCGACGGTGAGGATCAGCCGTCCGGTGAGCAGCAGCCCGCTGCCCTGCGTGGCCGCCCGGACGGCCGCGACCCGCTGGGCGGTCAGGCTCAAAAGCCCTCACCGCTGCCCAGGTCGGGGTTGCCGACCAGGACGTGGCCGTCGGGGCTCTGGGAGTCTCTGGGGGTGAGCGAGACGGTGATCTTGTGGCTGCGGGTGCGGCCGGCGCCGGCCGCGGCGTCGGCGTGCAGTACCCAGGCCTTGACGCCGCCCTTGGCCGTCACGTCGCGGCGCAGCTCGACGGAGAACTCCAGCTCCACCGGGCCGACCTCGAACTGGAACCGCTCGCCGGCCGCGCGTTCGGCCGCCGCCACGAGCTGGCGACGGATGGCCTCGATCGCCTCCGCGAGTTCGATGTCCGCGAACCGGTCGTCCATGTCGCCCCCACCTGGATCGAGCTCCGTCGATTGACCGGTCCACGACCGATCGCTCATCAGCGTTGACGATGGGCGAGTTTGCGTCAACCCCGACTCGGGTCGGCCAGTTTGAGGAAATCCGTGAACGAGTCCGTGACCTGCGCGGGGTTCCAGTCGAGGGCCGGCGTGAGGGCGGTCACCTCGGTCATCGCCAGGCCCGGTTGGCTGGACTCCGTCCAGGTGCCGAAGAGCGCGTCGCCGCTCAGCTCGGCGTGGCGCAGGTTCGCCTCGGTGAGCCGTTCGGGCGGGTAGGGCAGCAGCAGTTGGAACTGGTGGGTGTGCGGCGGATCGGGGTTCAGCCGGCCGCCGGGCACCCGCGCCAGCGCCGGGCGCAGCCCGTCCGCCAGCCGTTGAGCCTGTGTCAGGTAGTCGGGCAGTCTGGGCAGTTCGCGGTCGAGCGCGGCCAGTGCGGAGAGCGCGGCGGGCCACTGCTGGTAGACCAGTCCGCCGTAGCGGTGGCGCCAGCCGCGGGCCTCCTGGATCAGTGCCCGGTCGCCCGCCAGCGCGGCGCCGCTGATCCCGCCCAGCGCCTTGTAGAAGGAGACGTAGACCGAGTCGCCCAGCGCCGCGAGCTGCGCCAGCGGCCGGCCGTAGTGCGCGGCGGACTCCCAGAGCCGGGCGCCGTCCAGGTGCACCACGGCCCCGCGCTCGCGCGCGACGGCCACCAGGTCGGTCAGCTCGCTCCACCGGGGCAGCAGGAACCCGGCGGCCCGCAAGGGCAGTTCGAGCATCAGGATGCCGTACGGCTCGTCGAATCCGCGCAGTTCGGCGGCGGTCGCCAGCCGCGCCGCGGTGGTGGGCCAGACCGCGTCCAGTCCGGTGAGCCGGCGGTAGGCGCGGCGCTCGTGGGTCTCCAGGTGGAACAGCGGATGGGTGGCGACCACCGGATCGCCGCCGCGTCGGGCCCAGCAGCGCAGCGCGACCTGCTGGGCCATGGTGCCGGTGGGGAAGAAGAGTGCGGCGGGCTTGCCGAGCAGCTCGGCGACCCGCTCCTCCAGTTCGGCGACCACGCCGTCACCGTAGAAGTCGGGCCGCTCCAGCGGTCCGACGGCGCTGCGCGCATCGGCGCCCAGCTCCGCCAGGCGTTCGTGCAGGGTGACCGGGCGCGCCCCGGAGAGGATCCGCCGGCCGGCCCGCCAGAGGGTGAAGCGGCGGTCCGCCGCACTGGACACCGAATCCGATCGACCGTTCGACTCGTAGGCCATCCCTCGATGGTCCATCAGGCGGGCGGTGCGCGGAATGCCCGCGACAGAAGCGGTGGTGGCACTCGTCACAGCAGGGCGAGCCGATGGGAGGGCAGATACGAGGGCCGATAGTAGACCCGCCGATGATCCGATCAGTGGACCAATCCGCCGATCGCCTGAAAATTTGAGACGCCTTCCACTACACGCCGTCGTAGCTGATCGGATTTCGCTACCACCTCATCGACGGTTACATCTGTAGGGTCCCCCGCCGAGCGCCCGCCAGGGCCGGCTCCGCGCTGTCCCCGAACCCCCGTCCCCGAACCGCTGCGAGGTCGAGCACACGTTGTCCGTCGAATCGTCCGTCGAAGTCGAGCCCGTCGAGGTCGAAGCTGTCGCAGTCGAAGCTGTCGAAGTCGAAGCTGTCGAGCCCGCCATCGAGTCGGCCGCCACCACGGTGCGCCGCACCGCGCCGCCCGGGGTCGGCCCGTACGCCGTCTTCCGCGGGCCGCACCGGCGCAAGGCGATCTCCTCGGCGCTGGCGGGGGCCGCGTTGCTCGGGGTGGGGCTGGCGGCGGTCCCGGGCAGCGCGGTGGCGCAGACGGTGCACCCGACCACGCCCGACAGCTCCGCGTTCGGCGTGACGCACGGCAGGGTGCCGTTCGACAACCTGGTGCAGGTGGCCGACCCGAGCGCGTACCAGCTGCCGCAGGGGGCGGCGTCCTCCCAGCAGGCCGTCGCGGTGGCGGGCAACCTGGCGGCCGCGGCGGCCCCGCAGGAGCACCCGGCACCCCCGGCGCCGCCCACCCCGTCCACGCCGCCCGCACCGCCGGCCCGGCCCGACTGGTCGGCCCCCGCGCCGGGCGCGCCGATCAGCAACGGCTTCGGCCACCCCGATCCCGGCTACGCGGCCGGCTACCACACCGGCGTGGACTTCGCGGTGCACGAGGGCACCCCGCTGGTCGCGGTCGGCGCCGGCAGCGTGGTCTCGGCCGGCTGGGCCGGCGCCTACGGCAACGAGGTGGTGCTGGAGCTGTCCGACGGCCACTTCGCGCAGTACGCGCACCTGTCGCGGCTGGACGTCGAGGCCGGCGACCAGGTGACGGCCGGTCAGCGGATCGGCGCCGCCGGCAGCACCGGCAACGCCACCGGGCCGCACCTGCACTTCGAGATCCGCACCACCGACACCTACGGCGCGGTGATCGACCCGGTCGCCTACCTGCGGGCGCACGGGGTCACGGGCCTCTGACAGCTGGGTCGGCGGCCCGACCACGGCGCTACCGCGCGTGGATCCGGGCGGAGTTCTCCAGCGCCACGGTCAACGCGGCCGCCATCGCCGCCTCCACCGACGCCGTCCACTCCGGCCCGCCCGGCGTGCAGCCGTTCGGCTGGTTCAGGTCGTTCTCCAGGTCGTTCTTGAGCACGAAGAACGCCGAATTCACCGAGAACAGCGCCATGGTGGCGCGCAGCCGGTCCTCGAAGCCCGCGCCCGGGCCGTGCACCAGGCTGACCAGCTTGCCCATCCGCTTCTTGAACTCGAGCCCGGACGGCGAGTCGCGCAGCGCGGGCTGGTTCTCGTGGAAGAACCGCAGCAGCGGGGCCCGCTCGGCCGCGCCCGCCGCGAACCGGCGGATCAGCTCGTCGCGCACCTCGGGCGACCAGGTGTGCAGCTCACCCCAGGCGATGGTCGCGTCGATCGGCGCCGCCATCGACTCCACGATGCCGTGGACGATGTCGTCCTTGGTCTTGAAGTGGTAGTACAGCGCCGCCTTGGTGACCCCCAGCCGGTCGGCGATCTCCCGCAGCGAGGTTCCCTCGTAGCCCTGTTCCGAGAAGAGCTCCAGCGCGACCTCGATGATCCGCGCGCGGGTGCCACCGCGGGGGCTCTGCGACGTACTCATGGCTTCGTGGCCTGCCTAGCTAGCTGCGGTAAGGGACCGTCGTGGTCGAGTCGCACCCGCCCACGTCATGCGGACATTCTGGCCGTCCGCAACCTCGTGACCGAATTCGGCTTGACGCCTGGCTTATCCAGACCTTACCGTGCCAGCTGAGCAATAACTAGCCGGTCGGCAAGTAAGTCCAGCTAGCAGCAGAGCGAAGCACAGGACGCAGCCGACGACAAGAGGCCGTGAACCGCGAATCCCACGCGGCCCACGGTCCGAACGCGCTTTCGGGAGAGGCACCATGGCACAGCAGCAGGTCGACGCCAAGGCGGAGAACCCGCCCGAGGGCGTCGCGGGGGAGGCCGGCGACCAGCGACCGGCCCGTACGCACCGGGAGATCAGGCTGGTGATGATCGGCCTGGTCATCACCATGATGCTCGCGATGCTCGACAACCTGATCGTCGGCACCGCGATGCCCACCATCGTCGGTGACCTGCACGGGGCCAACCACCTGTCCTGGGTGGTCACCTCGTACACCCTGGCCACCGCGGCGGCCACCCCGGTCTGGGGCAAGCTCGGCGACCTCTACGGCCGCAAGGGCACCTTCCTCACCTCGATCGTGATCTTCCTGATCGGCTCGGCGCTGGCCGGACTGTCGCAGAACATGAACGAGATGATCGCCTTCCGCGCCCTTCAGGGCCTGGGCGCCGGCGGTCTGATGGTCGGCGTGATGTCGATCATGGGCGCGCTGGTCTCGCCCCGCGAGCGCGGCAAGTACCAGGGCATGTTCGCCGCCGTCATGGCGATCGCCACGGTCGGCGGCCCGCTGCTGGGCGGCTTCATCACGGACCACTTCAGCTGGCACTGGATCTTCTACATCAACCTGCCGCTGGGCCTGGTCGCCCTCGCCGTGGTGTGGGTCACGCTGCACCTGCCCAAGGTCCGCTCCACCGCGAAGATCGACTACGCCGGCGCGGCCCTGCTGACCATCGGCATCGTCTCGCTGGTGCTCATCACCACCTGGGGCGGCACCCAGTACGCCTGGGGCTCCAAGCACATCATCGGTCTGATCGTGCTGGCCGCCGCCGCGCTGATCGGCTTCTGCTACGTCGAGCAGCGGGCCCAGGAGCCGATGCTGCCGCTGAGCCTGTTCCGCAACCGCGACTTCACCGTGGTCTCGATCATCGGCTTCATCGTCGGCTTCCAGATGTTCGGCGGCGTCACCTTCCTGCCGCAGTACCAGCAGATAGTCCAGAACGCCTCGGCCACCAACTCCGGCCTGCTGCTGATGCCGATGATGTTCGGCATGCTGGTGGTCTCGCTGGTGGTCGGTCAGGTGGTCACCAAGACCGGCAAGTACCGGATCTTCCCGATCATCGGCACCGTGGTGATGGGCGCCGGCTCGCTGCTGCTCTCCACCATGGGCACCGGCACCACCCGGCTGACGTCCAGCATCTTCATGGCGGTGCTCGGCGCCGGCATGGGCTTCCTGATGCAGATCACCATGCTGGTCTCGCAGAACAGCGTCGAGCTCAAGGACATGGGCGTGGCCAGCTCGACCGCCACCCTGTTCCGCACCATCGGCGGCTCCTTCGGTGTGGCGCTGTTCGGCGCGATCTACACCAACCGGATCACCGACACCTTCAAGGGCGCCCCGGGCGCCGGCGCGGGCGGCGGGGTCGACCAGATGACCCCGGCGAAGCTGCGCGCGCTGCCCGATCCGGTGCAGAACCTGTTCCACCACGCGGTGTCCAACGGCATCCACTCGGTCTTCATCTGGGCCGCGCTGATCAGCCTGGTCTCCGTCGTGGCCGCCCTCTTCCTGAAGGGCACCCCGCTGCGCGGTGCCGGCCAGGGTGCCGAGAAGCCCGAGAGCAGCGACATGGCGGCGATGGCGCACTGACGCCGGCCGACCGCCCGAGAAGCTGACGGCGGGTGGGCCCGGAGGGATCCCGGGCCCACCCGCCGTCGTCGTTCACGCCGGAAGGCGGAAACGTTCCGAGCCGACGGGCTCGACGAGCCCGTCGATGATCAGACCGTCCAGCGCGCGGGACCGCTGCACGGCGTCGGGCCACACGGCGTCCAGCCGCTGCCGCGGGACCTCGCCGTGCGCCTCGCGGAGCACCGCGAGCAGCTTGCCGCGCACCTGACGGTCGGTGCCCTCGTAGCTCTGGCCGCGGCGGGCCGGGCCCTGGTACGGCGGTCGCCCTGCCCGGTCCCAGGCGCAGTGCGGGCGCAGCGGGCAGTCGCCGCACTCGGGGCCGCGCGCGGTGCAGACCAGGGCGCCCAGCTCCATCACTCCCACCGCCCAGGCGGCGGCCACCTCCGGGTGGTCGGGGAGCAGTTCGGTGGCGGTGCGGCGCTCGGCCGCGGTGGTGGCCTGGGCGGGGTACTCCTCGCCGGTCACCGCGCGGGCGAAGACCCGGCGGACGTTGGTGTCCAGCACCGCGTGCCGCTGGCGGAAGGCGAACGAGGCGACGGCCGCCGCCGTGTACTCGCCGACGCCGGGCAGCGCGAGCAGTTCGGCGTGGTCCGCGGGCACCTCGCCGCCGTGCCGCTCGACGATCGCGGCGGCGGCCGCGTGCAGCCGCAGGGCGCGGCGCGGGTAGCCGAGCCGGCCCCACATCCGCACCGCCTCGCCCGGGGCGTCGGCGGCCAGCGCGGCGGGGGTGGGCCAGCGCTCCAGCCAGGCGGCGTAGGCGGGCAACACCCGCTTGACCGGGGTCTGCTGGAGCATGAACTCGCTCACCATCACCGCCCAGGGCGAGGCGTCGGGCGCCCGCCAGGGCAGGTCGCGGGCGTTCTCCCGGTACCAGTCGAGCACGATGCCGTGCAGCAGCGGGGCGGGGGTCACAGAGGTCGTTGCCATAGCTCTCCGATCCTCGCACACCATGAGGGGGCCGAACGGGCGCCGGATCGCCGCCGGGTGGCCGCCGGATCATCGCTCGAACGGCGGAAATACCGGATCATCGGAAAGATCGGGGTTCGAGAGCGGTGTTGGTGCAACGAGCGGTGCTCCGGCTCTCGTAGAGTTTGATCGTGCCTTCTCTGCGTCAGCCCGTCGGACCGCTGCCCGCCTCGATCTACTGGCGACGGCGGGTTGTTGTGCTTGCCGCCCTCGCGGTGGTGGTGGCCCTGATGGGGTGGCTGACGCTGGGTCAGGGCGGCGGGAACGGCGGCAAGGAGAAGACCGCGCAGCCCGTGCCGGCCCACAGCACGCCACCCTCCCCCGGCTCGATCACGCCTGGCGCCACCCCGACCGGTCCCGCGATCAGCTCGCACCCCGGCGGCTCCAGCGGCGGCACCGGGAGCGGCTCTGCGGTCGGCGGCTCTGGCTCTGGCAGCAGCGGCGCCACGAGTGGCAGCGGTGCTCCTGGTACTCCCGGTTCGACGAGCGGCGGCAGCGGCGGCACCACGGGCGGCAGCGGCACCACCGGCGGCGGCAGCTCGGGCGGTGACGGCGGCGGCACCCCGCCGATCAACACCGGCGACGTGCTGGCCCTGCCCGCCTGCACCGCCTCCCAGCTCACCCTGCAGCTGGCCGGCACCCAGGACGCCTACCAGGCCAAGGACAAGCCGACCTTCGAGCTGAAGATCCACAACGTCTCCACCGCGACCTGCCGCGTCGACCTCGGCCAGACCGCCTCCGCGATCACGGTCAGCTCGGCGAGCGGCGAGCGGTTCTGGTCCTCGGCCGACTGCGCGACCGACAAGCAGAGCCGTTGGGTGCAGGTCTCCCCGGCCGACGTGCTGACCGAGACCTTCGTCTGGGACCGCTCGCACAGCCAGCCGCAGTGCGCGACGCCGACCGACACCTCGCCGGCACCGGTCGGCAAGTACTCGGTGCAGGCCGAGCTGACCGGCCCCGGCGGCGGCCCGGTCAAGGCCCTGGTCTCCACTCGGCTGGACAGCTGACCGTACGTCCGAGTCGATGTGCTGAGCCGACGCGCTGAGCTGACACAGTGTCAGCTCAGACGTAACGCTCCAGGATCGAGGACTCCGCCAGCCGCGACAGCCCCTCGCGCACCGAACGGGCCCGGGTCTCGCCGACGCCCTCGACGGCCTGCAGGTCGTCGATGCTGGCCGCGAGCAGCTTCTGCAGCCCGCCGAAGTGCTCGACCAGCCGCTCGATGACGGTGTTCGGCAGCCGGGGGATCTTCGCCAGCAGCCGGTAGCCGCGCGGCGAGACCGCGGAATCCAGCGACTCGGGCGAGCCGGAGTAGCCGATCGCCTTGGCCACCGTCTGCAGGTCGAGCAGCTCGGCGTGGGTGAGCGCCTCCAGGTCGGCCAGCACCTCGGGGACGGTGCGCCCGCGCTTGGCGGCCCGCTCGGGGAAGTAGTCCCGGGCGACCAGCTCGCGCTCCGGCTCCACGCCCGCGATCAGCTCGTCCAGCTGGAGCGAGAGCAGTCGCCCGTCGATGCCGAGCTCCAGCACGTACCCGGCGATCTCGGCCGCGATCAGCCGGACCATCTCCAGCCGCTGGGCCACCGCCGTGACGTCCCGGACCGTGACCAGGTCCTCGATCTCCAGCGCGGAGAGCGTGCCGGCCACCTCGTCCAGCCGCAGCTTGTAGCGCTCCAGGGTGGCCAGCGCCTGGTTGGCCCGGGAGAGCACCGTGGTCGAGTCCTCCAGGACCCGGCGGGTGCCGTTGACGTACATCGCGATCAGCCGCATCGAGTGCGAGACGGCGACCACCGGGAAGCCGGTCTGCTTGTTGACCCGCTCGGCGGTGCGGTGGCGGGTGCCGGTCTCGTCGGTGGGGATCGCGGCGTCCGGCATCAGGTGCACCCCGGCCCGGACGATCTTGGTGATGTCCTTGTCGAGCACCACCGCGCCGTCCAGCTTGCACAGCTCGCGCAGCCGGGTCGCGGTGAACTCGACGTCCAGCACGAAACCGCCGGTGCAGACCGACTCGACCGTCTTGTCGAAGCCGAGCACGATCAGGCCGCCGGTGTTGGCCCGCAACACCCGCTCCAGGCCGTCGCGCAGCGGCGTGCCGGGCGCGATCGCCAACAGCGAGGAGCGCAGCAGGGCCTCTTCGCGGGGGGACTTCTCCGCCCGGTCGCTCGCTGCCACGTGACTCCTTAGGCCGGCCGGTTCGCGCCACCCGGTGGCCCCGGTCCCTCGTTGGCTACTGCCCGTTCTGGTGCTGGACAGGGCAAAGTCTACGGTGCGGGCGCGCTGACGGAGCCTCGGTCAGGCCAGTTCGTCCGAATCGACCGGTTCCCAGCCCGCCATCACCTCCTCGGGCCAGGCGGCCGGCGGCGGCACCAGCGGGGCGCCGACGGCCTGCGGGCGCTGCTCCGTGCGGGGCTTGGCGGCGGCCCGGCGGCGGCCGGGGATCGCCTGCAGCGCCTCGCCGATGTCCGCCACCTCGACCACCTTCATGCCCGGCGGCACCTTGCCCGGGTCCGGCGGGACCAGCGCGTGGGTGAAGCCGAGCCGGTGCGCCTCGGCGAGCCGGCGCTGCACGCCGGTCACCCGGCGGACCTCACCGGCCAGGCCCACTTCGCCGATCGCGACCAGGTTGCTGGGCAGCGGCGTGTCGGTGGAGGAGCTGGCCACCGCCAACGCCACCGCCAGGTCGGCGGACGGCTCGCTGAGCTTCACCCCGCCGACGGTGGCGGTGTAGATGTCCTGCTTGCCGAGCTTGACGCCGCCGTGCCGCTCGACCACGGCCAGGATCATCGCGATCCGGGGCGACTCCAGGCCCGAGGTGGTCCGGCGCGGCGAGGGGATCTGGGAGTCCACCATCAGCGCCTGCACCTCGGCGACCAGCGGGCGCTTGCCCTCCAGGGTCACCGTCAGGCAGGTGCCGGGAACCGGCTTGTCACGGCGGGTCAGGAAGAGGCCGGAGGGGTCGGCCAGACCGACGATGCCCTCGTCGTGCAGCTCGAAGCAGCCGACCTCGTCGGTGGCGCCGTAGCGGTTCTTGACGCCCCGGATGATCCGCAGCCGGGCGTGGCGGTCGCCCTCGAAGGAGAGCACCACGTCGACCAGGTGCTCCAGCAGGCGGGGGCCGGCGATCTGGCCGTCCTTGGTGACGTGGCCGACCAGCAGGGTGGCCATGCCGCGGTCCTTGGAGGCGCGGATCAGCGCCCCGGCCACCTCGCGCACCTGGGCCGGGCCGCCGGGGGCGCCGTCCAGCTCGGCGGAGGCGATGGTCTGGACCGAATCGAGGATCAGCAGGCCGGGGTTGACCTGGTCGATGTGGCCGAGCACCGCGCCCAGGTCCTGCTCGGCGGCGAGGTAGAGGTGGTCGGAGAGCGCGTCGATCCGGTCGGCGCGCAGCCGGACCTGGCCCGCCGACTCCTCACCGGTGACGTAGAGGGTGCGGTGCTGGGAGGTGGCGGCCTTGGCGGCGACGTCCAGCAGCAGGGTGGACTTGCCGACGCCGGGCTCACCGGCCAGCAGCACCACGGCGCCCGGGACCAAGCCGCCGCCGAGCACCCGGTCCAGCTCCGGCACGCCGGTGGAGCGGGCGGTGGCGACCTGGCCGTCGACCTGGCCGATCGGGCGGGCCGGGGCGCTGACCGGGCCGGCGGCGGTGGTGCGGATCGGCACGGCGCCGTACTCCTCCACCGTGCCCCAGGCGTTGCACTCGGGGCATCGGCCGACCCATTTGGGCAGCTGGTTGCCGCACTCCGTGCAGCGGTAGGCCGGACGGGGCTTGGCGGTGGTCTTCGCGGTGCGGGCTGCCATGGGGGCCACGGTAGCGGGTGGGACCGACAACGAGTTGTCAGCCGCTGTGTGGTGCTGTTACCCGAAAGAAGGACAAACGGCCCGACTTTCGGGGTCGCCGGGCGCCGGGTCCCTACCGTCGGGAGGATGAACCCCCGTCTGGACCCCACCGCGGCGTTCGACCAGCTGCTGGACGGCCTGTACACCTACTGCCTCTCGGTCCTCTGCGACCGGCGGGCCGCGCTCGCCGCGCTGGACGAGGCCCGGCAACTGGCCCTCGCCAGCGCGGACCGGCTGGCCGACCCCGGGCTGTACCGGGCCTGGCTGTACTCGCTGGCGCGGTACGCCTGCGTCCGGCGGCTGGCCGCCGCCGGTGACGCCCCGGCCGACACCACGGCTGGCGCCGGGGCCGACGCTTCGGCTGATGCTTCAGCCGAGGGCGCGGCTGACGCGCCGGCGTCGGGCGGCGGTGACCCGGCGCGGCTGGGCGAGCTGGCCTGGCCGGAGGCGGCCGGCACCACCGCCGAGCAACGTGAGGCGCTGGAACTGGCGTTGCGTCACCGGCTCACCCCGCTGGAGGTGGCGGCGGTGCTCGGGATCGACGCGCAGGCCGCCCAGCAGCTGCTCGCGGACGGCCGTGCCGAGGTGGAGCGGACCAGGCTGGCGCTGCTGGTGCTCGGCGTCGGGAGCTGCCCCGAGCTGGGCCGGCTCGGCGGCGCGGGCGCGGACCACTGGCGCTCCTGGGTGCTCGGCCCGGCGCTGCGCCGCGAGCTGGTGGGGCATCTGGTCAGCTGCCCGACCTGCCGGGGCACCGCGGAGCGGGTCGGCGCGACGCTCGGCGCGGTGGGCGGCGGCCCGGCCGGGCTGCCGCTGCTCGCGGCGCCGGTGCAGCGCGCGGCGCCCGGAGGTTCGCCTTTGACGCCGGAAGTCGGCCCGATCGACGTTCCGAGCCCGCCGCGCGCCGGCCGTCCCGCTCGGCACGCCCGCGCCGCGCGGTTCGACGAGCGCGGCTTCCCCCGGCACCGGGCGCCCGGCCTGCTGGAACGCCATCGCCCGGGCGGCGATCTGCACGAGCGTGCCGTCCTGGTCCGCCAGCGGGCGCTCACCACCGGGGTGCTGGCCGCCGTGCTCAGCGCGCCGCTGGCCGCGCTCTGGCTGTCGCACCGGGACGGGTCCGCCACGGCCACCACGGCTGCGGTCTCCTCGGTCCGGGTGTCGGACGGGACGCCTGACCCGAGCCTGGGGGCGCCGCCGAGCGTCTCCGCCGCGCCGGCGCCGACCCCGGGTGGCGGCCGGCCGCCGGTCAGCGCGCTGGCCGCCGCGGTCGTGCGACCGGCCGTGCCAGCTGCTGGTGCTGCTGCGACGGGTGCAGAAACGTTGCTGCCGAACGTGCGGGGCGTCGCCGTCCCGGTCCCCGCCGCGGGCGCCGTGGCGCTCAGCGACCCGGGCCTGCACAGCGTCCCGGTCCCCAGTTCGTCCACCGGACCGGTCGCGCAGCTCACCGTCGAGGCCGGCGCCTACGGCAGCCGTACCGTGCTCACCCTCACCAACAGCGGCGACGTGCCGCTCGACTGGCGGGCCGTGCCCGACTGCGACTGGCTACGCCTGAGCCGTGACGCGGGCACCCTGGCGCCCGGCCAGCGGATCACCGTGACGGTCACCGTCGACGAGCAGCGCGCGCCGAGCGGTCACTGGACGGCCACGATCGCGCTGCCGCCGTCCGAGGCCGTGGTCACGCTGGCCGGCGACAGCGGCGGGGCGCCCTCGCCCACTTCCAGTCCGTCGGCCTCCTCCCCCACCTCGGCCCCCAGCGCCAGCGCGAACCCCAGCGGGGTGGCCAGCCCCAGCCCCTCGGTGACGCCCACCGCGGGCAGCAGCGCGAGCAGCGCGCCGAGCAACAGCGAGAGCCCGAGCGCGAACCCGACGTCGGGCCCGTCGGCCACACCGAGTTCGTCCGCCCGCCCGAGCAACTCGCCGAGCGCCGCGCCCACGCCCTCGCCGAGCCCCTCCGGCAACGCGCCCAGCCCGATCCCCAGCCCCGCTCCGACCTCCGCCACGTCCCACTCCTCGCCCTCGTCGCCCGCACGCTGAACCCCCGGAAACGCCCAGTGATTCCTATGACTCCCCCGAGGCGGAACTTGTTGCACCGGCCGATGAGAAAGCAATGAGGATGTGGCCGAAGCGATACACAAGGCCTGCGCGGAACGTCATGACGGGCTGTCAGCCGGCCTTGGACGATCCGCTCTCGGCGGATCCGCCGTAGGCGAACGCCCCGCTCCGGATCGGCCCCGGGTGGGCAGGATCAGCGGCATGCGAATCCTGATGCTCGGCGGGTCGGTCTTCCTCGGCCGTGCTTTCGTCACCGAGGCCCTGGCCAGGGGCCACCAGGTGACCACCTTCAACCGCGGCCGGTCCGGCCCCGATCTGCCGGGCGCCGAGGCGGTCCGCGGCGACCGCGACAGCGACCAGGACCTGGCCGCGCTGGTCGCCCTGGCGCCGGGGCCGGAGCGGGCCTGGGACCTGGTGATCGACACCAGCGGCCAGCAGCCGCACAGCGTGGCGCGCTCGGCCCGGGCGCTGCGCGAGCACGCCGGGCGCTACCTCTTCGTCTCCTCCGTGCACGCCTTCGCCGACTGGCCCGCCGCGCCGGTCGACGAGGACTCGCCGCTGCACGCGTGCCCGGCCGACTCGCCGCCCGGCCTGCCGTTCGGCAACGCGCTCAAGGCGGGCTGCGAGCGGGCGGTGACCGAGCAGTTCGGCGAGCGCTCGATCGTGCTCAACTGCGGCCTGCTGATCGGGCCTTACGAGAACATCGGACGGCTGCCCTGGTGGCTGGAGCGGATCGCCCGCGGCGGCCGGGTGCTCGCTCCGGGCCGGCCCGGGCTGCCGATCCAGCTGATCGACGCCCGCGACTTCGCCGTCTTCGGCCTCGATCTGGCCGAGCGGGGCGCGAGCGGACGTTACGTGACCACCGGGCTGCCGGGGTCGAGCACGTACGGCGAGCTACTGGCCGAGTGCGTGGCCGCGACCGGCTCCGACGCCGAGCTGAGCTGGGTGGCCGACGACCGGCTGCGCGCGGCCGACATCGAGAGCTGGAGCGAACTTCCGCTCTGGGAAGCCGAGTTCGATGAGGACGGCCGGCCGATCGGGATCTGGCAGGCGGACAGCCGCAAGGCGCGGGCGGCCGGCCTGCGCTGCCGCCCGCTGGCCGAGACGGTGCGCGACACCTGGGCCTGGATCCAGCAGCGCGGGCCCCGCGACCAGCCGTACCTCCAGGGCACCGAGCCGCTCGGCATCGACTCGGCGAAGGAACTGCGGATCCTGGACGGGGAGCCCTGACAGCCCTGACAGCCCTGACATGACGGCGGTTGCGGGAGGTCGGCCTGACCGACTTCCCGCAACCGCCGTGCTGCTCGGGCTCAGCGCGGCGGAGGCAGCCGTTCCAGGAAGACTTCGAAGGCGGTCGGCTTGATCGCGGTGACCCCGGTGAACGGGAAGTTCATCTCCTTGATCACCAGCAGCGAGATCACCACCAGCCCACCGAGCGAGAGCACCATCAGCGAGTGCGCCAGGGTGTTCGGCAGCCCGAAGAGGAAGGTGAAGCCGACGGTGAGCACCCCGCCCGCGATCAGTGCCACCCAGAGCAGCGCCGGGACCTCGTCGTCCACCTCGTTCAACCGGGCCCGGCGCTCCGAGGCGAGGTCCTCCAGGTGGGTCACCGCGTGCTCGTAGAGGACCTGCTGCTGGGCGCCGTTGGGGTTGATCGAGAAGACGCTGGTGCGCATCTGGTAGACCAGCTCGGTGGCCTGCGGGCTGCTCTCGTGCTTGGCCATCTCCGGCCACTCGGTGTCCATCACCGTCCGCGCGTAGCTGAGGGTCTGCTGCTCCAGCTGCGGGCCGAGCGGCGCGGGCAACTCCCGCGAGATCCAGTAGATTCCGGCGACCGCGTCGGCCTCCTGGAAGGTGGTCCGGCGGGCCGAGTCGTTGTTGTTCCAGACCGTGACCACCACGAAGGCGAGCAGCACGGCGTAGATCACCCCGACCGCCGCGAAGATGAACCCCGCGACGTCGTTGTGCGCCTCCCGGACGTGGTGCGGGATCCAGCGTTGCAGCAACTTGAGGAGGACGGCCAGCAGGGCCATGACTATGAAGACGGTGCCGATGTCCATCAGGCTCATGACGGGTGGTCCCTCGGGTCCCTTGGAGAGTGTCGGGCTCAGCGGTTGCGGCGGGTGACCAGCTCGGCCAGCGCCAGCAGGTCGTCGGCCGCCGAGGGCTCCTGGACGGCGACCGAGAGGTGCTCGATGGCGGCGGCCATCCGCTCGCAGGACTCCCCCTGCGCCCAGGCGCGGCCGCCGGCCAGCTCCACGGCCGCGGTGGCGCGGCGCACCTCGTCGGCGGTGAGCGGGCGGTCCAGCGCGTAGATCTCGGCCAGCTCCTCGCCCGCCGGGGTGCCCGAACCGAGGGCCGCCACCACCGGCAGCGACTTCTTGCGGACCAGCAGGTCGGCGCCGACCGGCTTGCCGGTCACCGCCGGATCGCCCCAGATCCCGATCAGATCGTCGATCAGCTGGAAGGCCAGCCCGATCTCGCGGCCGAAGGCGTCCATCGCGGCGGCCCCCTGCGGGCCGGCGCCGCCGTACAGCGCCCCGATCGCACAGGCGGCGCCGAGCAGCGCGCCGGTCTTGGCCTCGGCCATCGCCAGGCACTCGGCCAGCGAGACGGTGCTGCGCTGCTCGAAGGCGCAGTCGGCCTGCTGGCCGTCGCAGAGCTCGACCACGCAGTGGGCCAGCCGGCGCAGCGCGTCGCCGGCCGCCGGGTGGCCGTCCTCGGCGAGGGTGCGCAGGGCCAGCGAGTGCATGGCGTCACCGGCCAGGATCGCCTCGGTCGTCCCGAACACCCGCCAGGCGGTCTGCCGGTGACGACGGGTCTGGTCACGGTCGATCACATCGTCATGCAGCAGCGTGAAGTTGTGCACCAGCTCGACGGCCGCGGCGGCCCTGGTCACCGTCCGGGCGACCTGCTCGGCCGGCGTGCTCCGGTCGGCGCAGGCCTGTGCGGCGGCCAGCACCAGCGCGGGCCGGATGGCCTTGCCGGCGTCCGCCCCGGACGGGGTGCCGTCCGCCTCGCGCCAGCCGAAGTGGTAGGCGGCGACCCGGGCCATCGACTCGGGCATGCTCTCCACCGCGGTCCGCAGCGCCGGGTCGACCACCGCCCGGGCGCGGGCCAGCAGCTCGCCCGCCGGGTCCTCGCTGAACGGCGTGGTTCCGACGGGGGGTTCGGCCCGGGCTGCCGGTACGGTGCCGGCCTGCTCGTGTTGTCGGCTCTGGTCCTTGAGTGGTTGGTCGTTGAGTGTTTCGATCCCCATGGTCGCTGGTCCCCCCAGAAGTCGGGCACGAGAAAGCAGCGGGCAACACCGTGGAGGCTGCCCGCCGACCGCCCCGGGACCTTCGCCCGGGGCGGTCGCAATGGCACGACTCAGCTGCGCGGTCGGGCGATTTCCACGTTTTCCAGCACGCCGATGGCGTCAGGCACCAGAATGGCCGCCGAATAGTAGGCGCTCACCAGGTAGGAGATGATCGCCTTCTCGTTGATGCCCATGAAACGCACCGAGAGGCTGGGCTGGTACTCGTCGGGAATGCCGGTCTGGTGCAGGCCGACCACGCCCTGGTTGTCCGCGCCGACGCGCATCGCCAGAATCGAGCTGGTGTGACCGTCCACGATCGGGATCTTGTTGCAGGAGAGGATCGGCACCCCGCGCCAGGAGGGCACCTGCTGGCCCTGAAGGTCGACGGTGCCCGGGTAGAGGCCCCGGCTGCTGCACTCGCGGCCGAAGGCGGCGATGGCCCGGGGGTGGGCCAGGAAGACCTTGGTGCCCCGGCGACGGCTGAGCAGCTCGTCCATGTCGTCGGGGGTGGGCGGACCGGAGTGGGTCTGGATCCGCTGGTCGTACTCGGCGTTCTGGAGCAGACCGAAGTCGCGGTTGTTGATCAGCTCGTACTCCTGGCGCTCGCGCAGCGCCTCGATGGTGAGCTTCAGCTGCTCCTCGATCTGGTTCATCGGCTCGTTGTAGAGGTCCGCGACCCGGCTGTGCACCTGCAGGACGGTCTGCGCGACGCTCAGCTCGTACTCGCGCGGGGTGAGCTCGTAGTCCACGAAGGTGCCGGGCAGCTCGTGCTCGCCCTCGTGGCCGGCGGCCAGCGCGATGTCGGCCTCGCCGTGCTTGGTCTGCGGCTTGTCGACGTCGGCCAGGAACTGCAGGATCTGGGTGCGCAGGGCCTCCGAGCGGTCCGCGAGCTCCTGGAAGGCGGGCCAGGCGAGGGCCAGCGCCGTGCCGGCGGTGGCGGCCCGGACGGTGTACGGCCAGAGGCCGTCGGCGGCGGTCAGCGCCTCGTCGCCCAGGTGGTCGCCGTCGGCCAGCACGCCGACCACGGCCTGGTCGCCGTACTTGCCGGAGCCGACCTTGTTGATCTTGCCGTGCGCGATCAGGAAGACCTCGTTGATCGGCTGGCCGGCCTCGCAGAGCACCTCGCCGGCCCGGAAGTCCCGCTGGACGAACCGGGCGGCCAGCTCCTCCAGCAGGGCGTCGTCCTCGAGGCCGCGCAGCACCGGCACCTCGCGGAGCGTGGGGGCCAGCACCCGCACCTCGGCCCCGGTCTTGATGAAGCCCACCCGACCGCGCCCCACCGCGTAGCTGAGCCGGCGGTTGACGCGGTACGTGCCTGCGGACACCTGGACCCAGGGCAGCACCTTGAGCAGCCAGCGCGAGCTGATGCCCTGCATCTGCGGCGTGGACTTGGTGGTGGTGGCAAGATTCCGAGCCGCGGCGGTCGCAAGACTCTGCTGCTGATTCTCCGACGAGCTGCCGGGTGCCGGAATACCGACATTGGTCTCAGTGGTCATGACGGGGCCCTCCCCCAGAAAAATGATGCGGACTGCTGCATTCCAGCCTGGGGCCCCGACGATCACAACGCAATCACTCGGATGGGTGATTGGATGGTCGGATTAATAAGTACGATTAGCTATTCTGCTCGAATTCCGGTTCGAGGAATTCCGGACAGGATCGTTCCTTCCGGCCACCGCGATCGCACCGTTTCGTCCGTCGTCCGCAGTCCGTCGTCAACTCGGCCCGTCCCAGTCCAGGGTCGGCGCCAGCCAGCCCTCCAGGGTCAGCAGCCAGCGCTTGACGTCCAGCCCCACCCGGCCGTTGCCGAATCCGCCCAGCCCGACCGAGGCGACCACCCGATGGCAGGGCACCAGCACCGGGAGCGGGTTGGCGCCCATCATCTGCCCCACCGCCCGGGCCGCCAGCCCGGGGCTCTCGGCGACGCTCTCGAACACCCGGCTGCGTTGGGCCAGACGGCCGTACGTGATCGTCTCGCCGTACGGCACCGTCCGGTGCAGCGTCGCCAGCACCACCTGGTGCGGGCCGCCGGCCAGCCGCCAGTCGAGCGGCAACGCCAACTCGCGGCGCTGCCCCGCGAAGTACTCCGCGAACTGCTCGATCACCGCCGCCACCCGCCGCGGCTCGGCGCAGCGCGGCCCGCCCTCGGGCACGCTCTCCGGCGTGAAGTGCACCGCCGCCACCCCGAGCCCGGTGACGCCGACGGTGAGCGGCCCGGTCGGCAGCGGGCTCGGCACGGTGATCCACTCGATCGTTCCGTCGCTCATGACCGCCTCGGTGTGTTCTCCATACACCCAGCCTAAGCGGCCCGCGGTCAGGCCCGATCGGTACCGCTCAGCCGGTCCAGCACCGGCTCGTCCACCAGCTCGAGCCCCGCCCCGCGCGGCCCGTGCAGCTCCAGCAGCACCAGCTCGTTGGCGCCGGGGCGGAGCAGCGGGCCCGGCAGGTAGAGGGTCTGCTGCGGGCCGATGTCCCAGTAGCGGCCGAGCAGGAAGCCGTTGACCCAGCAGAGGCCCTTGCCGTGGCCCTCGGTCAGCACGAACGCGTCCGCCGGACGGTCCACCTCCAGCACCGCGCGGCGGAGCACCGGACGGTCCGCCGGCTCGCCGCTCTGCGGGGGCGCCGCGACCGCCCGGCCCGGGTCGGCGAGCGGCAGCCCGAACATCTGCCAGTCCAACAGCAGTTGCTCGCCGAGCCGGACCCCGCCCGCGATGCCCTTGCGATCGGCCAGCTGCGGGCCGTAGTTGACCCGCCCGAGGTTCTCCACCAGCAGTTCCAGGCGGGCCCCGCCGGCCGGGATCGCCAACTCGACCGGCCCGCCGGTGAGTCCGGTCCGGTCCAGCACGCCCAGCGGCCGCCCGTCCAGGAAGACCTGCGCGCGGTCGCCGAGCCCGTCCACCACCAGCTCCGCCGCCTCGCGCGGCCCGCTGACCCAGGTGCGGTAGAGCACGAAGCCGTAGGACTGGTCGAGCTCCTCCATCGCCAGTGGGGCGGCGGCCTGGACCGGGGCGGCCAGCTGCTCGGCCAGCTCCAGCAGCGGTACCGGCGGGCCGAGTTCGAGGATCCGCGGTGCCAGGAACGTCACCTCGGTGTCGTCCGGCAGCGGCGGCAACTCGGTGTAGCGGCCGAGCACTTCGCGAAACGCCCAGTACTTGTCGGTCGGGCGGCCCGCCTCGTCGAGCGCGGCGTCGTAGTCGTAGCTGGTGATCGTGGGCTTCAACAACCCGTCCGTCAGGTTGGCGCCGTTCAGGTAGCCGAAGTTGGTGCCGCCGTGCGCCATGTAGAGGTTGACCGAGGCCCCGGCGGCGAGCAGCTCGTCCAGCACCCTGGCCGCGTCGCCCGCGTCCCTGGTGTGGTGCGGCGCGCCCCAGTTGTCGAACCACCCGTTCCAGTACTCCATGCAGACGGCGGGCCCGTCCGGCAGGTACTCGCGCAGCACCGCGAAGCTCTCCGCCACCCGGTCCCCGAAGTTGACCGTGGGCAGCGCGTCCGCCAGCGTGCCGCCCTGCAGCGCCGGGTGGGTCGGCCCGTCGGACGTGAAGAGCAGGCAGCCGGCCCCGCGCCGCCGCAGCCCGTCGGCGAGGTGGCGCAGGTAGGCGGCGTCGTTGCCGTAACTGCCGTACTCGTTCTCCACCTGCAACGCCAGCACCGGGCCGCCCCGTTCGGCGAGCAGCGGCAGCAGGCGCGGCAGCAGCACGTCGAACCACCGGTCGACGGCGGCCAGGAACGCCGGGTCGGCGCACCGCAGCCGCATCGACCGGTCCTTGAGCAGCCAGGCGGGCAGCCCGCCGAACTCCCACTCCGCGCAGATGTACGGCCCCGGGCGGAGCAGCACCTTCAGCCCGTGCCGCTCGGCGGTCCGGACGAACCGCTCCACGTCCAGGAACCCGCCGAAGTCGTAGTGCCCGGGCCGCGGTTCGTGCAGGTTCCAGGGCAGGTACGTCTCGACGGTGTTCAGCCCCATCGCCCGCAGCAGCCGCAGCCGGGCGGCCCACTGCTCGGGGTGCACCCGGAAGTAGTGCAGCGCGCCGGAGAGGATCCGCAACGGGCTGCCGTCGAGGGTGAAGCCGTCCCGGTCATAGGTGAGGCTGGACATCGGCGGCGAACTCCTCGGGGTGCGGGAACGGCGGACGGTGGCCATGCTCGCGGACGGGGCGTGTGGTGCGGGTTAACGCCGGTCCAGCAGACCATGGACCATCGGCGCACACCGGACGGCGCGCGGCACCGGTTGCCTCAGCGGTCCAGTCGCCGTCCGCGTCGCAACTCGCGCGCCGGACGGGCGGCCAGGCGCAGCGGTACCGGGGTGACGGTGTCCGCGGTGCGGGCCTCGGCGTGCAGGTGCAGGTGGGGCTCGGTGGTGTTGCCCGAGTTGCCGACCTCGGCGAGGGGTTGGCCGACCGTCACCCGCTCGCCCTCGGCAACCAGCAGGCTGCCGACCCTCAGGTGGGCGAGGATCAGCACGACCTCCTCGTCGGCGGCCGTGCGCAGGATCAGGTGGTTGCCGTACGCCGGCTGCGGCTGGAGCGCTCCCGGCTCGAACGGGTTCGCCAGCACCGGCTGGTCTGCGTGGCCGTCGACGGCCAGGACCACCGTGGCCTCGCACGGCGCCGCGACCACCGCGCCGTACGCGCGGTAGGCCGTCAGCCGGCGGGGCGCCAGGCCGCGGGCCCGGGCGCCGAGTCGGCCCAGGCAGAGCAGGTCGAGGGCGTACCGCTGGGTCGGGTGGGCGGCATGGTGGTTGACGGACTTTCCGCCGCCCTGGCCGACCAGCACCCGGCTGCCCGGTAGCGGGTTGGCGATCAGCAGTGGGGTCCGCTCGGCCGGGGCCTCGCGGCGGCCGGACAGCGTCGAGACGGCGGCCCACCCGGCGAACACCGGGCCGCCCAGGTAGGTCCAGAGCAGATGTCCGGTGGGCAGGCCGGGCAGCCGGGTCATCGCGAGGACCAGCGCGCCGAGGACGACCGCCGCGAACACCGCTCGGAGGTACTGGCTCGCCCAGCACCACGGCGCACTCAGCCAGAGGACCACCAGCATCGCGAGGCTGATCAGCAGGCCGGGAAGCATCAGGATCCGGCTGTCGACCAGCGCCGAGCCCACCGCGATCAGTGGGACCCCCAGGGTCGCCAGCATCAGCACCGCCAGCTGCAACAGTGCCTTCACCCGCTGCCCGACCGAGCGCGGCCGGTCGTCCAGTTGCGGCTCCAGCCAGAGCCGGCTGATCAGCCCCTGTTCGTCCACCGCTATCTCGGCCCGCAGCACCCCGCGGGGGCAGTCCACCCGGTAGGTCCCCGCCGCCTCGTCCGGCCTGATCGACCCCAACCCGCCGAAATCCTTGCGGATCCGGTCACGGATGCCTGTGAGTTTCGCGGCCCCGACCTCCGCCACGAAGCCCGGGGCGAAGAGCGCGTGATCAAGGCGCGGCCCAGTCAGATAATCTCGCAGGCGGTCCTGCTCAACACCCATACCAGTCATTCGCGCGTTCCCCCCAGTCGACGCCGACGGCCGACCCGACCGCCGCCTCAGTCTCATCGAGGGCCCGCTGTCGATCAAGCCCAACACCCAGCGGACTCCCAGGAACTGTTCGGGTTCACACGGCGTCGACTCAGATGTATCCGTCCCCGCCTGCCCTGAGGTGCCGCCATGCCGATAGCCCGGCCGTCCCAGCCGTCCGACTCGTCCCTGCCCTCCCGCCGCCGCCTGCTCGCCTGGACCACCATGGGCGCGGCCTCACTCGCCTCGGCCGCGCTGGCCGGCTGCTCCGACTCGGCCCACGCCCACGGCGCCGCCCCCGCCCAGGACGCCTCCCCCTCCGACTCGTTCTCCCCGGCCGCGCCGGTCGATCCGCAGGCGGCCTCCGGCCTGCCGAGCCCCGCGGCCGCCTCCCCGGCGGCGGTGCGTACCAAGCCCGTCTTCAAGGTGCACGACCTGCTGCCGAACGCGCCCACCGACGCGGTCGCGCTGACCATCGACGACGGCCCCAGCCCGATCTACACCCCGCAGATGCTGGCGCTGCTGCGCAAGTACGACATCAAGGCCACCTTCTCGGTGGTCGGCAGCGAGGCGCACGCGCACAAGGACCTGATCCGTCAGATCGCCGCCGACGGGCACACCGTGGCCAACCACACGATGACCCACCCACAGCCCTTCTCGCACCGCACCGCCGCCCAGATCGAGCAGCAGATCGTCGACGCCCAGTCGGTCATCGTCGACGCCGGCGCCCCGGCCCCCACCCTGTTCCGCTCCCCGGGCGGCGACTGGTCCCCGACCGTCTTCGCGACCGTCGCCAAGTACGGCATGACCCCGATCGACTGGGACGTCGACCCGCGCGACTGGAACCGCCCCGGTGTCCCGCACATCACCGAGAAGCTGATGGCCGCCCACCCGGGCGACATCCTGCTCTGCCACGACGGCGGCGGCGACCGCTCGCAGACCCTGGACGCGCTGAAGACGGTGCTGCCCGCGCTCAAGGCGAAGGGGTTGAGCTTCGTGACGCTCTGAGGCCCGACCTGACCTGTCTTTTCATCAGTTGAGCCGGGGCCCCGGCTCAACTGGCCGCTGCTGACAGCGGGACAGGTCCCCCGCCTCCTGGGAGTACAGCTGGCATCAGGCGCAGTTCTCGCATGCCGAAAATACGAATTCCACCGGCCCCGATCACGTCAGCCCGCGAGGGCGACGGGATGAGGTTTCGTCGTGCTATAAAGCGCTGACGATGCGTCATTTTCTAGGGCAGGGAGTCAGTTGTCCGAATTCGCCAAGCGCGGCCTCGCCGGGGTTCTCAGCGCCGTCGTAGCAGCAGTGACAGGCATCGCTACCAAGCAGGCCACCGACAGGCCAACTCTGAGCTGGATCGTCTTCCTGGTCTCACTTGTCACCGTTGGTGCCGCCCTGCAGTACTACCTGACTTACACGGAGGGCAGCTCGGCGACGGTAATCGCCGCCGGCCCGGGATCGGTCGCGATCGGTGGCTCCTCCCATGCTCCGATCAAGGCCAGGGCAAGCCAACGACGAGAGGCCATCGCACCGTCAGTGCCAACCAAGGGCGTTATGGCGGCGGGCGCCGGCGCTGTCGCGGTGGGTGGGGACGTCGCAGCCTCCATCGAGTCGGAGAGCATCGAGTCAGGCACCGCTAGCGCCCGCCACGGGACGATCTGATGCGTCCACGAACCAGTGAAGCCAGCGGTGCCGCCGCCGTTTCGATCAATGGTGACCCCTCTGCGGCAATCATGACCAGCCCCACAATCGTGTTCGTCCAGGCGCCTCCGAACGAAAAGTCGACTACTCCGTCCAGCGGTAGCATCGTTCGCCCATGCCTACTCCCGCCCGAGGTCCCCAACTTCACGGGCCGGGAATCGGAACTTCAGGCCGTAGGGGCCGGAGCCACATCACCCTGCCAGGCACCGCCAGTAGGCATCACGACGATCACTGGCAAGCCGGGCGTTGGAAAGACCAGCCTGGCGGTGCACATCGCCTACAGCGCGCGCTCCGCCTATGCCGATGGCGATCTCTACATGGACCTGCGCGGTCTGGACACCGAGCCGGCCTCGCCCGAGGAGGTCATGGGCCGCTTCATAAGAGCGCTCGGGAGCCCGGAAGAGGACATCCCGACCGACCCGCAGCTACGAGCCGACGCCTACCGGAGCGCCCTCGCCGACCGACCGCTGGTGATCGTCCTGGACAACGTGAGCGACGAGGGCCAGGTACGCCCGCTGCTCCCTCCGGGAAACCGTGCCTTCATGCTCGTCACCAGCCGGAATCCACTCCGTGGCCTTCAGGGCGTCACCCGCATCGATCTAGACATCTTTCCAGTCGCCACGTCGCTTGACTTTCTGGCGCAAATCGTCGGCGAGGACCATGTGTTTGGCGACGTCCCGAGCTCGCAGCGCGTCGTCGACGCCTGCGGCCACCTGCCCCTAGCGCTTCGCATCGTCGCGAACCGGCTGGCCTCGACCAGGGGCATGCGTATGGCTGACTGGGCGTCAGCTCTGGAGGACGAGCGGCACAGACTGTCAGCGTTGAAGGCCGGGGACCTGGAGATCAGGGCGGCCTTCAATCTCTCGTACCGAAGACTCGGAAAGCCCGCCAAGCGGGCATTCAAGCGGCTCTCACTCGTACCTGGCGAGGACTTCGGCGCGGGACTCTGCTCAGCACTCATGGACTGCACCGCAGGAGAGGCGCAGGAGCTGCTGGACAAACTGCTGGACACAAGTCTCATCGAGTCGGCTGCCAGCTATGGCAGATATCGATTCCACGATCTGATCAAGAGCTTCTCGCGCGGCAAGTTCCTGAAGGACTCAGGCAAGAAGGGTGAGGCACCGACACGGCGCATGCTTGCCTGGCTAGGGAACTCCGCGGCCAGAGCCCACTTCGCCGTCACCGGGAAACTGGAATCAGCCGGCAAACCCTCTGGACACACCGCACCGATCGACTCCAAGGAGTCGGCTCATCGCTGGGCTGACGATGAGCTGCCGAACGCCACCGCAGCAATCGCAATACACCTGGGCAGGAAATCTGCCGAACATGCAGCACTCCTAGCCCTCCATCTGTACGCCGTCTGTGAGACCCTCGGCCGCTGGCAGGCCTGGGAGGAGGTGTCCAGCCGTGGCTTCGATGCCGCCGAGGCACTTCGAAATGACGGCTATAAAGCTTTCTTTCTCTTCGCGCGAGCCAACCTCGCCCGCAGCAGGCGGGAGTTCCCGGCAGCTCTAGCGATCGCTCGTGATGCATACGAGTTGGCCACCGCGTCCAAGAATCCTCTGGCCGTCGCCCCGGCTGCCAACATCCTGGGCTGTCTCCTGCTCGACTGCGGCGCGCCCGCCGAGGAGATCAACCCGTACCTGCAACAGAGCCTCGATCTATATGAACAGCAAGGGAACGAGCACGGCGTCAGTACGGTCATCTACAACCTTGGGACGATTAACCGCGCCAGCGGCAAGTATCGCGAGGCGTTCCAAGGGTTCCAACATGACCTGCAGTCCTGCAAGAAATCCGGTGACGAGCCAGGGATGGCCGAGACACTCAATACCTTGGCACTCGCATACGTCGACAGCGGACAGTTCAACGAGGCCGAGGCTCTACAGCGGCAGGCGCTTGAGCTTTCCAAGCACCTCGGAAATCCGCACCTGATGAGCACAATCATGAACGACCTTGGGCTTACTCTCCGACGGCTAGGGAAGCTGGACGAGGCTCTGGAGATCCATTTGGAGGACATCGAGCTTTCACAGCAATCCAGGAATGATTCGGGCGCGGCACTGGCGAAAGCGAACGCGGCCGCAACGCTTTACGTGCTCGAGAAAGACAACGAGGCTTTCGAGCTGTTCAATGCTGCAATCTCCGCTTTCACCCACCTGGGAGACCAGAAACGGCTCGCCAACACCCTGGTAGCCCAAATCCCACTCCTCTTCGCCCTTGGCCGAAGGTCGTATGCGGAGCAGAGTGCAGCCGAAGCAATCACCATCATGAAGGAGTTCGGCGACCTTCAGCATCTCGCGGGCGCCTACCAGGTTCTGACCTGTGAATATGACGAGGCAGGCGAGTACGAGCGCGCGTGGGACTACGCGCAGCTGGCACTCGGCCTCATCGCCTACCTCTCCCCGTTCATGCGCCGTACGACTCTGGCGGTGGCCCTCGGCGTGGCGGAAAGCCTCGGACTCATCGATCAGACTGCCGACTTGAAGCAGCGACTGCAGGCCCTACCCAGAACAGAGTGAGCTCCAGCCGATCATCCCGGCCGGGCCTGCTCCAGCACCCCTCCTGGAGTCAGTCTGGTGGACTCGGCTGAACCGGCGCGGCCGGCTGCGCCGTAGTGCGAGGTGAAGGTCGTCACCAGCCCTGCGCAAGGCGGAGATCAGGAGGCCACAGATGGCAGCAGCAGTGGGCGCCACCACCGTCGTCACGCTCGACCCCGGTTTCTGGGGGGACGCTCCGGACTACACGCCGGCTTCGCTGCCGGCCAGGGCGGCAGCGGCAGCGGACGGTCCGGAGCAACTGCCGGAGTGGGCCACGCCGATGGATGCCCTCGGGACGGTGCTGGTGCCGCCGGAGGCGCGGCGGCCCGGGCCGGTGCTGCCCGGGCCGGCCGAGGAGGCGTCGGCGGCGGTCACGCTCCCGCTGCCGCCGTACCAGCCGGAGCCGGCCCCCCAGCAGCCGGCCAGTCAGCAGCCGGTCGCCGAGCAGACCGCGCTGGGGCACACCGCCGCCGTCGAGCTCAGCTCCGACCGGTTGGTCCGGCGGCAGCCGCAGCGTTCGCAGCGGAGTCTGCCGTTCGGGCGGGGCGGGCGGCAGCGGGACGAGAAGCTGAAGTTGATCCGCACGCCGCTGGCCAGTTGCTACCGGATCGCCGTGATCAGCCTCAAGGGCGGGGTCGGCAAGACCTCGGTCACCATGGGGCTGGGTGCCACGCTGGCCGGGGAGCGGGCCGACAAGGTGATCGCCGTCGACGCCAACCCGGACGCCGGGACGCTGGGGCGCCGGGTGCGTCCGGAGACCACCGCGACCATCCGCGACCTGGTCGACGCCCTGCCGCAGGTGCGCAGTTACATGGACATCCGGCGCTTCACCTCGCAGACCAGAGCCGGGCTCGAGGTGCTCGCCAACGACGTCGACCCGGCCGTCTCCACCGCCTTCGACGACCGGGACTACCGGCAGGTGATGGATGTGCTCAGCACCCAGTACCCGCTGGTGCTGACCGACTCGGGCACCGGCCTGCTCTACAGCGCGATGCGCGGCGTGCTGGACCTCGCCGACCAGTTGATCGTCGCGGCGACGCCGAGCGTGGACGGCGCGAGCAGTGCCAGCACCACCCTGGAGTGGCTGGCCGCCAACGGCTACCAGGACCTGGTCGCGCGGAGCATCACGGTGATCTCCGGCGTCCGCGACACCAGCCGGCTCATCCGGCTGGACGACATGGTCACGCACTTCGAGACCCGCTGCCGCGGCGTCGTGGTCGTCCCCTTCGACGAACACCTGGCGACCGGCGCGGAGATCGAGCTGGACAAGCTGCGGCCGAAGACGCGTGGTGCCTACCTGGACCTGGCGGCGATGGTCGGCGAGGAGATGCAGCGCGCCCGGCTCGCCGCCGGGATACACCTCTCGCCCAAGCAGCACCGCGCGGCGGTGGCGGCGGGCTGAGCCTGGCCCGCCAGAAGACGGAGAAGCACGCATCCCCGGCCGAAGCACCTTGTGCGGCCGGGGATGTGACGTATCGTCAATCAACGTTCAAGCGTTCAGAGGTTCAAACGTTCAAAGGTTCAGGAGAGCGCCGCGATCAGCCGCTGGACGCCGTCCTCGCCGAAGCGGTGGATGAGCAGGGTGATCCAGTCCAGCGCCACGGCTCGGTCGGCCGCCGACCACTCGTCGACCGAGGGGTGCTCGTCCAGCACCATCGCCTCGGCCAACACCCGCATGCCGAGTTCGGGCTGGGGCAGCGGGCCGCTGCCCAGCCCCTCGGTGGCCAGTCGCCGGGCGACCGTGATGACCGCGTCCGCGGGGGCCGGCGGGACCGCCAGACCGGTGCCGAGCGGCAGTGAGGTGGCCGACCACGGGTCGACGTCCGCTTCGCGCTCCGCGTCGGTGGCGAGGCCGGTCGTCGGCTCGGCCAGCCACCCGGCAATCAGGCCTCGGACTTCGTCCTCGCCGAACGTGTCCCGCTCCCCATCGGCATCGTTCACGGCGACAAGTCTGCCACGCGGGCCGATCATTGTCGTACTCATCCGGTCCCCGTCTCGTCTGTGGCTCGAGCGGCCCGCGAGGCGCGCGAACCGCTGACGTGCAGGAGAACGGGACGGCGCGGACCGCCGGTTCAGGCGGCCGGTCCGGGCTGCCCTTTCAGGCAACTGGTTCAAGCGGCCGGTTCAGGCAGCCGGTCCGGGCGGGGCGGTGACCTGGACGCCCGGGTGGTACTTGGGGATCCGGACGGTGATCTTCATGCCGGCGCCGACCCCGGTCTCGATCATCAGGCCGTGGTCGTCCCCGTAGACCTGCCGCATCCGCTCGTCCACGTTGCTCAGGCCGATGCCGTGCGAAGGCCCGCCCCGGCCGGCCAGGATCTCGCGCAGCCGCTCGGGCTCCACGCCGACGCCGTCGTCCTCGATCACCACCACCGCCTCCGAGCCACCGTCGTCGGCCGTGATGACGATCCGGCTGGCGTCGGGGTGGCCCTCGATGCCGTGCTTGACGGCGTTCTCCACCAGCGGCTGGAGGCAGAGGAAGGGCAGCGCCACCGGCAGCACCTCGGGCGCCACCCGCAGGGTGACCCGAAGCCGGTCCCCGAACCGGGCCCGGACCAGGGCGAGGTACTGGTCGATGGAGCGCAACTCGTCGGCGAGGGAGGTGAAGTCGCCGTGCCGGCGGAACGAGTAGCGGGTGAAGTCGGCGAACTCCAGCAGCAGTTCGCGGGCCCGGTCCGGGTCGGTGCGGACGAAGGAGGCGATCGCGGCCAGCGAGTTGAAGATGAAGTGCGGGGAGATCTGCGCCCGCAGGGTGCGGATCTCGGCCTCGATCAGCCGGCTGCGGGAGCGGTCCAGCTCGGCCAGCTCCAGCTGGACGGCGACCCAGCGGGCGACCTCGCCGGTGGCCCGGAGCAGCGCCGGCGACTCGTCGGGGCCGAAGGCCGCGAGCGCGCCGAGCACCCGGCCGTCCACCTCCAGCGGCGCCACCGCCGCCCAGCGCAGGTCGCAGCCGGGCACCGTGCACGCCACCCCGACCACCCGCGGGCGCCCGTCCGCCAGCACGTCGGCGACCAGGACCATCGCCTCGGCCCGGTGGTGGTCCCCGGCGCCGTCCCAGGTGAGCGCGGTGTCCAGGTCGGTGAGGCAGAGCGCCGGGGTGCCGAGCAGCGAGCGCAGCCGGCGGACGGCCTTGCGGGCGGTGTCCTCGGTCAGCCCGGCGCGCAGCGGCGGGGCGGCCAGCGCGGCGGTGTGCAGGGTGTGGAAGGTGGCGCGCTCGACGGGTGTGCCCAGGTCGCGCTCGTCCCGGGTCCGGCGGCGGCTCAGCGTCCACTGGAGCGCGGCTCCGGCGGCGACGCAGCACAGTGCGCCGAGCAGCAGGGCGAGTGCCTCGATCATCGGCGGACGCCTCCTGGGCTGCGGGTGGGTCGGGTGGGCTCGGGCAGGTGCAGGCGCGCCAGGGTGGCGTCCGTCCGGGGCGGCACGCTGCCGGGGGTGGCGAGCGAGACCGTGATCATCACCAGGAAGCCCAGCGGGACGCTCCACACCGCCGGCCAGGCGAGCAGCGCGTGCGGCCAGCCGACCGGGAACCAGTCGGCCATGGTGAGGCCGGCCGCCACGAGGGCGGCGCCGCCGCCGGTGACGGCACCGGCGATCGCGCCCGGCGGGGTCAACCGGCGCCACCAGATGCCGAGCACCAGCATCGGGCAGAACGAGGAGGCGGCGACCGCGAAGGCCAGTCCGACCGCGTCGGCCACCGGCAGGTCCGAGGCGACCAGCGTGAAGACGGTCGGCGCGGCCACCGCCAGCACGGTGGCGCGCTGGAAGCCCTTGATGCCGACCGACGGCAGCACGTCCTGGTGCAGCACGCCGGCCAGCGAGACGGCCAGGCCGGAGGAGGTGGCGAGGAAGGCCGCGAACGCGCCGCCGGCCAGCAGCGCGCCGAGCAGCGCGCCACCGGTGCCGCCGAGCAGCCGTTCCGGCAGCACCAGCACGGCCGCGTCGGTGTTCCCGGTGAGCGCCAGGTCCGGGGCGTAGACCCGGGCCAGCGCCCCGTAGATCGGGGGCATCAGGTAGAAGACGCCGAGCAGACCGAGCACCACGAGCGTGGTGCGGCGAGCCGCCCGGCCGTTGGGGCTGGTGTAGAAGCGGACCACCACGTGCGGCAGCCCCATGGCGCCGAGGAAGGTGGCCAGGATCAACCCGTAGACGGCGTACAGCGGGTGGGAGCCGTGGTCGGCGGACGGGGGGCGGCCCCAGGGCGAGCCGGCCGCGCCGTCGACCCGGCTCGGCACCTGGGCGTGCGCGGGGAAGGTCAGGTCGGTGTGGCCGGCCACGGTGTGGACGCCCGCGGTGAGCGCCAGCGGGACCTGCTCGTAGGCCTGGCCGTCCAGGGTGCCGTCCACGGTCACCTGGACCGGGTCGGGCACCCGGATCCGGACCGCCTGGTCCACCTGGACCACGGTGGTCTTCTGGAAGACCGGGTGCTGGACCTGGCCGGTGGGCGAGCCGTCGGCGTGCCAGGCCAGCAGCAGGAAGATCAGCGGGACCAGCAACGCGGTCAGCTTGAGCCAGTACTGGAAGGCCTGGACGAAGGTGATGCTGCGCATCCCGCCGGCCATCACGTTGGCGGTGACCACCACGGCGACCAGCACGCCGCCGACCCAGCGCGGCGCTCCGGTGACGGTCTGCAGGGTCAGCCCGGCGCCCTGGAGCTGCGGCAGCAGGTAGAGCCAGCCGATGCCGAGCGCGAAGGCGCTGGCCACCCGCCGGACCTGGCGGGACTCCAGCCTGGCCTCGGCGAAGTCGGGCAGCGTGTAGGCGCCGGAGCGGCGCAGCGGGGCGGCGACGAAGAGCAGCATCACCAGGTAGCCGGCGGTGTAGCCGACCGGGTACCAGAGCACCTCCCGACCCTGGGTGAGCACCAGGCCCGCGATGCCGAGGAAGGAGGCCGCGGAGAGGTACTCGCCGCTGATCGCCGCGCCGTTGAGCCGGGGGTTGACCATCCGGGAGGCGACGTAGAAGTCGGAGGTGGTGCGCGAGACCCGCAGGCCCAGCGCGCCGATCAGGACCGTCGCCGCCGAGACCACCGCGACCGCGACGAGCGCGTAGGAGCCGCTCATCCGGTCGTCCCGGCCGCGCCGTCGTCCGGTGGCCTGCTCTCGTTCGCCTCGGCCCGTGCGACGTACCAGCGGCCGATCAGCCAGAGCACCGGGTAGCTGAGCACGCCCAGCACCACCCAGACCGTGTTCACGCCGGCGATGCTGCTGCCGGCCAGGCCCGGTGCCACGGCGAAGAGCAGCGGGAGCAAGGCGATCAGCAGCACCAGGGCGGCCGCGGCGGTGAGGGAGGTGCGCAGCTGACGCCGGATCAGCGCGCTGACGGCGGGATCGGCGGGCTCGGCCGGCGGGGGCGCGGGGGCCGAGCCTCTGGGAGCCGGGACCCGTCCGGCGCGCGGTCCGCCGGTGACCAGCTCGCGGCGCGGGCGCGGCTCCTCTGCGGTCACGGTGCTTCCCTCCGCGTCGGCATGCGCGCATGTGTGCGCACACATGCGCGCATGGCACGGCAGCCGCCCGCCGCTGTCGGTGTCTTGAGTCGCACAGTGTACGCATCCGGTCGGATGCGGTCATCACCGATCACCACGGGAAAACACACGGAAAATACAGTGAAAACAGGGGAGAAACCGGCGGTGCCGGGCGGCGGCCCGGGGTCAGCGGCCGGACGTCCCGGACGCCGCGGTGTGGGCGATCTGCAGCTCCACGAAGGACTCCTCGGCCCGGCGGAAGGCGATCTCCATCGCGGCCGCCGCTGGGGCACTCGCCAGCCCCCGGCTGGCCTCGGAGACCTCCAGGAGCACATCGGCCCACCAGGCCGCCACCGTCTTCAACCGCCCCAGGTGCTCGGCGAGTTCGCGAGGATTGGTGGGTGTCCCGACCGGGAGGCGATGGACCTCGACCAGCAGCTCATCGATGTGGGACACCCCTGGTTCCTCCTAGCTCGGTCCGCCGTCCGCAGGACATCCCGCGGTCCCCTTCACGGCGCGGGACCAGGGCCAACGATAGGGCAACCCCCTCTGTGCGGAGGGCATTCGGCGAGCCCCGTCGCCGTACGGCGGCTCTGGTGCGCCGTACGGCAGCGGCGCGGCGACGAACGGTCGCGGCAGGCCGCTACCCCGGGCCGTTGGTGGCCCGGCGGACCAGCAGATCGCGCAGCGCCCGGGCGTTGCGGCGGCTCACCGCGAGCAGCTCACCGCCGACCCGGACACTCACCGCGCCGCCCTCCGTCTGCAGTTCCTGCACCGCGCGCAGCGCCACCAGGTAACGGCGGTGGATCCGGACGAACCCCTGCGCGCGCCACCGCTCCTCCAGAGTGGCGAGCGGGATCCGGACCAGGTGGCTGCCGGTGGCGGTGTACAGGCGGGCGTAGTCGCCCTGGGCCTGGGCGTAGTCGATCTGGTCGACCGGGACGAACCGGGTGATGCCGCCCAGCTCGACCGGGATCACGTCGTCCGCCGGGAGCGGGGCGGCGGGCGGCTCGGCGTGATCGGGTGCCCGCGCGGGTCCGGCGAGCGCCGGCGGCACTGGCGGCACTGGCGAGACCGACGGGACCGACGGGGCTGACGGCGCGGCGGGCTCCGGCGGCGCCACGGGCGCGGCCGGCGGCGCGGCACGGTCCGGCTCGACCCGCTCGCAGACCCGGCGGACCGCCTCGGCCAGGCGCTCCCGGCGGACCGGCTTCAGCACGTAGTCGACCGCCTTGAGGTCGAAGGCCTGGACGGCGTACCCCTCGTGGGCGGTGACGAAGACGATGGCCAGCGGCTTGGCGAAGCCGGCCAGCAGCCGCGCGGTGTCCAGGCCGTTGAGCCCCGGCATGTTGATGTCGAGGAAGACCACGTCCAGCCGGTTGTCCCCGTCGTTCCCGGTCTCCAGGGCCTGGCCGATCCGCCGCAGCGCCTCGGTCGCGTTGCCCGCCCCGTCCGCCCGCTCGACCCGGGGGTCGGCGCGCAGCAGGTAGAGCAGCTCCTCGAGGGCCGGGGGTTCGTCGTCCACCGCCAGTACACGTAGCACGGCGTTGGAGTCTAGTGCCGCGTCAGGCAACAGGGCCTGTCCGGGCGTGGCGTCCCCGTTCACAGGCCGGGGATCCCGGTGGGCTGGGCGGAGCGCGGGACGACCTTCACCAGTTGCCCGAAGCGGATCAGCCGGCCCGCCGAGCTGTACTCGGGCGTGCAGGTGGTCAGGGTCAGGTAGCGGCCCGGCGCGGTGAAGCCGGAGCCGGCCGGGATCGGGGCCAGCACGCCGACGTCCCCGGTGGCGACCTGGGGGATGCCGCCGGTGAAGGCGTAGACGAAGAACTCGTCCGCCGTCTCGACCACGGCCTCGTCGCCCGGCTTGAGCTCGGCCAGCCGGTTGAACGGCGCGCCGTGGGTGGTGCGGTGCGCGGCCAGCGCGAAGTTGCCCAGGCCCTGCCAGGGGAAGGCGGTCTCCTGGGCGCCGGAGTAGTGGCCGATCAGTCCGTGGTCGAGCACGGTGGTGGTGTCGGTGCCCTCGGCGATCGCGGTGTCGAGGCCGATCGCGGGGACGTGCAGCACGGCGAAGGCCTGGCCCTCGGCGTAGTGCTGGGGGTAGCTGCCGGTCGCGGTGAGGCCATGGGCAGCGGTGGCGGTCGGGCTCGGGACGGTGGACGAGCTCGGCCCGGCGGTCGGGCCGGCGGACGGCTTCGACGCGGCCGCCGCCTGGCTCCAGCCGCGCTCGACACCGGCGGTGACCTGAGCGGCCTGGTCGCGGGCCTGCTGGTCACCGATGGTGAACTCGTAGACCAGCGGCAGCGGCAGCCCGATCCCCAGCGCCAGCAGCGCCGCCCCGCTCCCCCGGGAGAGCCGCAGCCGCCGCTGCCGCGCCCGCTTGCGCGCCGCCGCGCGCTGGACGCTCCACGACCACCGGCTGAGCTGGCGGTCGAGCGGGTTCGGGTCACCGGTCGGCATGACGACTCCCGTCAGGTGCGGAACTGCGGACAAGGCGCCGGAATCCACCGGCACTTGTGGAACACGGCCCGGAGCCGGTGCCGGGTTCACCGAGGTGGTGTGGTCTGATCATCAGGCCTCACGCGCCACCGACAGGAGCTGACCCCATGTCAACAGCCACCGCCACCCAGCTGGTCATCGGCCAGCACACCTTCGACGCCCTGGTCGCCGGGCCGGCCGACGGCGAACTCGTCCTGCTGCTGCACGGGTTCCCCGAGTTCGCGGACTGCTGGACCGAGCAGCTCGACGCCCTCGCCGCAGCCGGCTACCGCGCTCTCGCGGTGGACCAGCGCGGCTACTCCCCCGGCGCCCGGCCCGAGACCGTCGAGGAGTACGCCGTCGAGAAGCTGGTCGCGGACGCCCTCGGCTTCGCCGACGCCCTCGGCGCCGAGCGCTTCCACCTGGTCGCCCACGACTGGGGCGGCCTGGTCGCCTGGGCGCTGGCCTGGGCCCACCCGGAGCGGCTGCGCAGCCTCACCGTGCTCGCCACCCCGCACCCCGAGGCCCTCTACCGAGCCCTCACCGGCGACGGCGACCAGCGGGAACGCTCCCAGTACGTCCGGCACTTCCGGCTGCCCGGGCACGTCGCCGAGCTGGGGCTGCTGGCGGACGACGCGGCCACGCTGCGCGCGCTCTACCGCGGCGCGCTGTCGCCGGAGCTGATCGAGTCCAACGTGAAGCGGCTGACCGAGCCGGGGGCACTGACCGGCGGGATCAACTGGTACCGCGCGCTCAACGAGGAACTGCGGGTGCCAGCCGGCGAGATCACCGTGCCCACCCTCTTCGTCTGGGGCACCGAAGACCGCGCGCTGGGCCGCGAGGCCGCCGAGCTGACAGCGGACCACGTCAAGGCGCCGTACCGCTTCGTGGCCCTGGAGGGCGCCACCCACTGGCTGCCCGAGGCCGACGCCGAGCGGATCATGCCGCTGCTGCTGGAGCACCTGGCCGGCTGAGCCTTCCGGACGGTCCGCAGGCCCGTCGCGGGGAGTCGACGGGCCTGCGGGAGTGCGTCCGCGTCAGTGGTGACGCGCGGCGCGGCGGGTGAAGAAGAGGACGGCGCCACCGGCGGCCAGCAGGGCGGCGGCCCCACCGGCGATGCCCGTCACGTTGCCGGCACCGGTGAAGGCGAGCTGCTGGCCCTTGGGCGAGGCGCTCGCGGTCGGGCTCGACGGAACCACGGCCGCCGGCTTGGACGGCGAGGCGGTCGGCGTCGCGCTCTGCGATGAGCTCGGGGTGACCGACGGGCTCGCGGGGACGCTCTTGGTCGGGGTCGGGGTCGGGGTCGGGCTCGGCGACGGGCTGGCCGGCGCGCACTTGGGCTCGGCGACCGTGGTGACCGAGGCGTGCACGTCCTCGCCCGGGAGGTCGAACTTGACCGTCCAGGTGGTCCCGGCACCCGCGTAGGGGACGGTGAAGTCGGCGGTGCCGCCGCCCTTGACCGTGCCCTTGACGGTGTCGCTCGTCCTGTCGTTGCCGATCACGAACGAACCCTCGTGCGAGTCCTTGTCCGTCACCGTGAGGACGATCTTGCCGGGCTCGTCCTTGCAGGTCGCGGTGAGCGTGACGCTGCCCGGCGCCCAGGCGTACGCGGTGCCCGCACCGCAGATCACGGACGCGGCGAGGCCGGCCGTACCGAGAGCGACCGCGGCCCTCTTGCGAGTCATGCTGTCTCCATCTGTCTCAGGTGTCTCGCCCGAAGGCCGGGCGCACCCCGCAGAACGGGCCCGCCGCCACCCCTGGTTCAGAGCTCGCTACCCCCGGTTCGGACCGTGGTTCAGCCTGGCCACCAGCTCGCCGCCCTCCGCCACGAACTGATCCCGCTGCGGGAACGCCTCCTGGGCCATCGCCAGAACCGGCTCCAGCACGCCCCGGGCGAGTTCCAGCGCCTCCCCGGGCCGGCCGAGCAACTCCAGCACCAGCGCCCGCTCCAGTACCAGCCAGCGGTGCTCCTCCTCCGTGCACACCTCGCCGAGCGCCAGCGCCCGTTCGACGTACCGCAGGGCCGACTCCGGGTCGCCGCAACTGCGGGCCAGCCGGCTGCACCGGCGCAGCACCGCCGCCAGGACCCGTGGTTCGTCCAGGGCCTGCGCGCAGCCCACCGCGGCCTCCCAGACGGCGAGGCAGGCCATCGGCGGCCGGCCCAGCGCCTCGCCGCAGATCGCCAGCCGGATCTGGCCGGCGCACAGGTTGCGCAGGTCCCCGGCGGCCATCGCGGTGGCCACGGCCCGTTCCAGGTGGGGCAGGCCCTCCTCGGGGCGGCCGGCCCGGGTCAACGCGAGCCCCAGCTGCCCGGTGAGCCGGCCGACGGCGGTGGGCGAACCGGTCGCCTCTGCGGCGCGCAGGCCGATGGTCGCGGTGGTCAGCCAGTGCCGGGCCGGGTCGGAGCGCCAGTAGAGCGTGCTGAGGTTCTCCACCAGCCGCCAGGCGTGCCCGGCGCGGCCCAGCCGGGCGGCCTCCTGGATCAGGAAGCGCAGCTCCGGCTCGTGCTCGCCGTACCATTCCTGTTCCTCGACCCCGGTCTCCCAGGAGGGCAGGCCCGGCGGCTGCGGTCCGGCCGGGCGCTCCACCGACCACCAGAAGACCGCGAACGGCTCCGCCGCCGCGGCGCTGACCGCCAACCCGAAGTCGAGCAGCCGCTCGAAGGCCTCGTCCCGCTCCTCGGTGGGGACGGTCTCCGCCAGCAGGTGGGTGGAGTAGCGGCGGATCAGGCTGGAGCGGGTGTAACGACCGGGCCGTTCCTCGGAGATCAGGTGGTAGGCGGCCAGGATGCCCAGCGCGAACCGGGCCAGGGTGAGGTCGCAGCCGAGCAGCGTCGCCGCCACCCCGGGGTTGATCCTGCCCCCGGAGCAGAGCCCGAGCAGCGCCAGCAACCGCGCTGACACCGGCGGAAGTTGACGATACGTCAGAGCGAGGGTGGCCCTGATGCCGATGCCGCCGAAGGTGTCCAGGCCGGCCAGGCCGGTCTGTTCGTCCTCGATCTCGGCCACCAGTTGCGCCACCGTCCACCCCGGCCGGACCGCCAGCCGGGAGGCGCAGATCCGCAGCGCGAGCGGCAGCCGGTCGCAGAGCCCGGCGAGGCGCCGGGCGGCCGCCGGATCGGCCGCCACCCGCGCCTCGCCGACGGTGGCCGTCAGCAGCGCGACGGCCTCCTCGACCGGCAGCGGCTGGAGCAGGTGCCAGGCCGCCGCGTCCTGGGCGACCAGGTCGAGCAGCGCGATCCGGCTGGTCACCACCACCGCGCAGCCCTCGCCGGCGGGCAGCAGCGCCCGGACGTCCTCGGCGGAGCGCACGTTGTCGAGCACCAGCAGCAGGCGGCGGTCCCTGGTCAGCCGTTCGAACAACTCGGCCAGCGCCTGCTCCCCGGCCGGGATCTGCTCCGGTTCCACGCCGAGCGCCAGCAGGAAGCCGCTCAGCACGTCCTGCGGATCCTTCGGATCCTGCTCGTCGAAGCCCCGGAGGTCGGCGAAGAGCCGGCCGTCGGGGTAGCGGCCGGCCGCCCGGTGGGCCCAGTCGACGGCCAGCGAGGTCTTGCCGACCCCGGCCGGGCCGACCACCACCGCCAGCGGCACCTCGCCCGGCCTCGGTTGGAGCGCCTGGTCCAGCCACTGGCTGTCGCAGGCCCGGCCGATCAGCCGGTCGACGCGGGGCAGCCGCTCCGGGCCGGCGTCGCCCACCGTCGGGCCGGCGGGATCGGCCGGGGGTGCCACAGCGGCCGGGACCGCGGCCCGGTCCGGCTCGGCGGCGGGCTCCCCGGCGAGCACCCGGCTGAGCGCCTCCCGCAACTCGGGCCCCGGGTGGACGCCGAGCTCCGTGCGGAGCAGCGTCGCGGCCCGCCGGTAGGCCTCCAACGCCTCGGCCTGCCGGCCCGCGTGGGAGAGGCAGCGCATCAGGGCCGCGACCAGGTCCTCCCGCAGCCCTTCGGCCAGCACCGCCACCTCGAGCACCGGAATCACCCGGCCGATCCGGCCCCGGCGCAGCTCGCAGTCGGCCCAGGCCGTCAGCACGGTGAGGCGCACGTCGTAGAGCCGCACCGCCACCTCCCGCTGGAAGGCGCTGGGCGGCAGGTCCGCCATCGTGCTGCCGCGCCAGAGGCCGAGGGCCTGCTGGAGCAACTCCGAGCGCTCGTCCTGGTCCTCGGTGGCCCGGGCGCGCCGCCACAGATCCGCGAAGACCTCGCTGTCCACCAGCGACGGATCCCCGGTCAGCCGGTACCCGGAGGGGAGGGTCTGCAGGCAGAGTTCCTGCGGCAGCACCTTGCGCAGGGCCGCGACATGGCCGTGCAGTGCGGCCTTGGCCTGGGCGGGCGGCTCGCCGTCCCAGACCAGGTCGAGCAGCCGGTCGACGGAGAGCGGCTGGTTGATCTCCAGCGCCAGCGCGGCCAGCACCGCCCGGCGCTTGGGCCCGCCGATCTGCACCGCCGCGCCGCGCGCGTCGCGCAGCGCGATCGGCCCCAGCAGCAGGACCAGCATGCGGACTCCCCACGCCATCGGACTCCGGCGATCGCCGCACGTCATCGCGAGTCCGCGCCGCCTTCGGTTCGCCGAAGACTACGGGACGTCCGGCCGGCGGCGCATCCACCGGCGTGACCGTCAGGAGCCGGTGCCCTCCTGCGGAGCGGTCGCGATGGTGTGGAGGAACTCGGCGGCGATCGCCGCGTAGCCCACGGGGTTCGGGTGCAGGTTCTGCTCGGTGCACATATAGGTGAGGCCGCAGATCTCGGCCACGTTCAGCGGTACGGGGGCGCCGCTGAAGTCGTCGGTGTGCCAGACCTGCTCGACGTCCGCGACCAGGTAGCCCGCCTGCTGGTAGGCGCCGGCCTCGACGGTGTTGAACGCGTCCGTCAGCGGCACCGACGCCTTGGCCTCGGCCTGGCCCGCCGGGCCGGACAGCCAGGCGGCCAGCACCGGGTCGTAGGTGCCCATGCCGACCGAGACGGGCGCCCGGCCGCCGGCCGCCGCGTCGAGCCCGCTCAGGATCAGCGGCAGGTTGGTGGACACGTTCCGCATGGCCTGCGGGACGCAGGAGCTGTCGACACCGGTCGGGGTCACGCAGGCGGAGATGTCGTTGGCACCGATGTTGATGGTGAGATACGCCACCTGCCCCTGATGCGTGCTCAGGAAATCCTCGGCGGCCGCGAGCTGGCTCGGGAAGCCGGCGTAGGCGCAGTGGCCGCCGTTCAGCATGGTGACGGAGGTCTCACCGGTGCAGCCCAGCTTGACCAGCTGGAGGTTCGGGTGGGTGAGCCGGAGCCCGGCGTAGACGTCGTCCACGTAGCCCTGGTCGGTGTTGCCCTGACCTGGCTGGTAGCCCTGGGAGAGCGAGTCGCCGAGCGCGAGGTAGTAGCTGGGCTGGGCGGTGTCGGCGTGGGCGGGCAGTTGTCCGGCGGCCGCCAGGCCGAGGGCGGCGACGGTGGTGCCGAGGGTGCGGAGGGCGCGGAGCAGGCGCATGCGAGGGTCTCGATTCTTACCGGTGGGGGATGGCGGTGGACCTTCGGGGGATGGCGGAAGGACTCGAGGTTCTGTCACAGAGCACGTCAGGGGCGGTGAGCGTGGTTCAGCACGCCGTTAGACTTCGGATCCGGTGCTGTGCGGACACCGAGGTGGGAAACAGAGACATGGGCATACGGCTGCTCGGCCCGGTCGAGTTGCGGACCGGCGACGGGGGACTGGCCGAGATAGCGGGAGCGAAGCGGCGCGCGGTGCTGGCCCTGCTCGCCCTCGAACTGGGCCAGGCCGTCCCGGTGGAGCGCTTCTTCGAGCTGCTCTGGGGCGAGCAGCCGCCGGCCCAGGCCAAGGCCGCACTGCAGGGGCACATCGCGGCACTGCGCAAGGTGCTCGACGGCACCTGCTTCACACTGCTCACCCGCTCCCCCGGCTACCAACTCGACGGGGACGCCCGGTCGGTGGACACCCGGCACTTCGAAGCCCTGGTCACCGAGGCCGCCACGACCGCCCACGACGCCGTGGCCGCGGCACTGCTCCAGTCCGCGCTCAATCTGTGGGGCGGCCCGGCGCTGGCCGACCTGCCCGACACCCCGCTGGCCCTGGCCCTGGTCGACCGCCTCGACGGCGCCCGCGTCGCCGCCGTGGAGTCCTGGGCCGAGCGGCTGCTGCGACTGGGCAGCGGCCCGCAGGCGATCCCGGCGCTGGAGCAGGCCGTGCGGGCCGACGGACTGCGCGAATCCACCGTCGCCCTGCTGATCCGCTGCTTGCGGCAGGCCGGCCGGAACTCGGCGGCGCTGGCCGCCTATCAGCACGCCCGGACCCGGCTGGACGAGGAGCTCGGCGTCAGCCCGGGCGCCGCGCTCCAAGCGGCGGCCGACCGTCTGCCGGCCACCGACGGCGCACCGGACGCCCCGTGCGATGTCGCGGCCGTCGCCAAGCCGCCGCGCGCCGGCGCCACGCTGCCCGGCGCCGGCCTCGCCGCCGCGCCCCGGGCCCACAGCGCCGCCGACCTGGTCGGCTGCCGGCTGCCCCGGCGGCCCGGTGGTTTCGTCGGCCGCGGCGCCGAGGCCCGGTGGCTGGACCGCGAGTGCGGCGCCGACCGCACCGGCGCGGGCCTGGCCGTCGTGGTCGGCCCGGCCGGCACCGGCAAGACCGCCACCGTGGTGACCTGGGCGCACGCCACGGCCCCGGGGTTCCCGGACGGCCTGCTCTTCACCGATCTGCGTGGCTTCGACCCGGCGGGCCCCACCGATCCCACCCAGGCGCTGGGCCGGTTCCTGCACGCGCTGGGTCTGCCGGAGAGTGCGATCCCGGAGGACCTGGCCGCCCGTGCGGCGCTGTTCCAGGAACGGACCAGGAACCGCCGGCTGCTGGTCGTGCTGGACAACGTCCGCCGCGCGGCCGATGTCACCCCCCTGCTGCCCGCCGGGCCCGGCTGCGCCACGGTGGTGACCAGCCGGAGCACGCTCGAGGACCTGGTGGTCGCCGAGGGCGCCGCCGTGCTGCGGCTGGAGGCGCTCGCCGAGGAGGAGGCCATCGGCCTGCTGGAGCGCCTGCTGACCCCGGCCCGGGTGCGGGCCGAGCGGGAGACGGCGGCCAGGCTGGTCGAGCTCTGCGACAAACTGCCGCTCGCGCTGCGGATCGCCGCCGCCCGGCTGACCTCCCGGCCCGGCTGGACCATCGCCGACCTGGTCGCCGAGCTGTCGGACGAACGGACCCGACTGCTCGCCCTGGACACCCAGGGCACCGCCAGCGTGACCAGTGCCCTCTCTCTGACGTACCGTCACCTCCCACCGGACGCCGCCCAGTTGCTCGGCCTGCTGGCCGCCCATCCGGGCACCGAGGTGGACGCGCTGGCGGCGGCCGCGCTGCTCGGCAGCGGGACCGGGCCGGCCCGGCACGCGCTCGGCGCACTGGCCGCCTACCACCTGCTCGGCGAGAACGCGCCGGGCCGCTACGGGCGGCACGACCTGATCCGGCTGTTCGGTGCGCAGTTGCTGGCCGAGCAGGGCGAGGGCGGCCGGCGCGGCGCCTCGGTCCGGCTGCTCGACTACTACCTGGCAGCGGCCCGAGCGGCCGCCGAACTGGTCCAGCCGGGCGGCGAGATCAGCCCCTGCGCGATCGAGCACCCGCCCGCCGCGCTGCCCCGGATCGTCGACGTGCGCTCCGCGCTGGCCTGGTTCACCGCCGAAGAGCCGACCATCCGCCGCCTGGTCACCATCGCCGCCGACCAGGGTGAGCACCAACGGGCCTGGCGGCTGGCCGCGTTGAGCTACGTCCTGTACCACGGGGCGGCCCGGCTCACCGACCAGCTGAGCTGCCTGCGGTCAGGGCTGCTGGCGGCCCGCCGCAGCGGCTCGCGGACGGCACTCGCGGCGCTGCAGGCGCTCACCGCGAGCGTGCTGGCCGACACGGGGCGGCTCGAGGAGGCGCGGGAGCTGGTCGGCGAGGCGGTCGCGGGGACCAGTGCGACGGACGGCCAGGTGCATGTGGTGGCGCTGGTCACCGATGCCAAGGTGCGGGCGAAGTCCGGCGAGATCGACCAAGCCGTCGTCGTGATCAATCGAGCCGTGGAGCTGCGCAATTGGCTGGGCCTCGGCATCGAGTCGGCCGGGCTGCTGAGCAATGCCTCGGCCCTGCACGGCATGGCCGGGCAGGTCGGCACCGCGCTGAAGCTCGCCCGGCAAGTCCGCCGGCTGCTGGCGGACCATCCCGAGGCGACCCATCACCTCTCGGCGATGGTGAACGAGGCGCACGCCCTGCAGAGCCTCGGGGAGTGGGAGGCGGCGGAGGCGGCGTGGCAGGAGACGCTGGCCCGCTGCCGGAGCGCCGGACTGCTCCAGCTGCACGCCATGACGGAGCGTCAGTTCGCGGAGTTCCTGCTGGAACGCGGGCGCCCGGACGACGCCGCCGGGCATCTGCGGATCGCCGTCGAGCTGTACACGACACGCGGGGAGCTCGCCCTGGCCCAGCAGTTGGTGGCCCAGGTGGCCGAGGTGGAGGCGCTCGTCGCGCAGCCGTCCGGGCGTTAGGGCTCGGTCGGCCGGTGGGCGGTTGACCGATGGCGCCGGCCGCGTCACGCCAGGACGGCCAGGCCGCGCTGCTCGAGCACCGGGCGCAGCGCCCGGATCGCGTAGAAGTTGCGGGACTTGACGGTGCCGGCCGGGATCCCCAGCACGGTGGCGGCGTCGGCCACCGAGCGGCCGTTGAGGTGCAGCTCGACCAGCACCTCGCGGTGGTGCGCCGGCAGTTCGGCCAGCGCCAGGCCGATGTCGTGCGCGGCCAGCACGTCGTCGTACGGGTCGTGGATGAGGTCGGCCTCCTCGGGGACAGTGCCGTCCCCGACCTCCTGGGCGCGGGCGGCCCGCATCCGGAAGTGGTCGATGGCGATCCGGCGAGCCACCGTGAAGAGCCACGGGCGGCTCTTCTCCGGACCGCCGGCGATCGCCTCGGGGTGCTGCCAGGCCCGCAGCAGCGTCTCCTGAAGGATGTCCTCGGCCCTGCCCCGGTCGCCGCTGGTCAGCCGGAGCAGCGCGCGCAGCAGGTGCTGGCCGTGCAGTCGGTACAACTCGGCCAGCGTCTGCTGGTCCAGCGTCCGCCGCTCGGCGGTGCCGCCCTTGACCATCTCCTGTGCCTGCATCGCCACCGCTTCCCTTGCCTCGGCTCGACCCGAACGGTCGAGGTGCCCCCCTGACCGGCGGGTCCTCTCAACAGAACTCAGCGTGCCGTAGGCCGCCAACGGACTGCCAACGTTCCTAACAATTCCCGACGAGAAGGCTGTGACCTGTGACTTTCCGGCGATGGCAAGGCGGGGCCGGCCAAGACTGCCAATTTTGGGGGCCTTCGGCGGCCGCCGGTCGACCGCTGGACCGGCGGACGGCGACCGGCGGACGGACGGCGGACGGTCGGGGGCCATTGGGGACCATCGGGGACCGGCCGACCGTCCGCCGAACGGTCGACCGTCGGACGTCACACGCCGAACGGGCGAACGGTCACCACGCGCACCAACGGCACCGCTCGCACCAACATCGCGCCAACGCCCGCGCCGAGCGGGCACTGAACCCCGGCTCCGGTGCCCCCCGTACCTCTGGCCGGGGAGCATCCACCGAACGACCAGAGACGACCAGGAACGACCGGGAGAGAGACATGGCGCGTAGCTACCGAGGTGCCTGGCGGATCACGGTGGTCAAGAAGGCCGCCGACTGGGACAACCGGGTACTGGTCAGGGTGCGGGGGCGGGAGATCGTGATCCCGGGCCGAACCGGGGCCGGGCAGCTGATCGACGCGCCGGAGTGGGAGATCGAGCTCCAGCACAACTACGGTGCCGGCTGGCGGGAGAACATCCGGACCGTGCCGCGCGCGGGCGGACGCAACAACAACGGCCTCACCAGCGAGCTGCTCTACAGCAAGGACCACGACTGGCCCGGGGACACGGTGGAGGAGAACATCGTGATCCGCCTGGACCAGGTCGGGAACCCGTACGAGCAGGAGCAGCGCGCCCCCGCCACCTCGGCGCGGACCGCCGAGCGGCCCGGTATCGCGCCCGCCGCACGGGTGTCGACGGTCTCGGGCGGCGGCGGTGTGCCCGCCACGCCCGCGGTCTCCAGGACCGTGCCCAGGACCGCCGCGACCGCGCCCGCTGTCCCCGCTACCCCCGCTACTGCCCCGGCCTCGACCGAACGCGGCTGGTCCGCCCGGGGGTGAACGCCGGCCCCACGCTGGGGCCGTGGGTGCGGCGAAGCCCGTGCCGTCCGGAGCATCGGACGGCACGGGCTTCGCCGTGACCGGGGGCAGCTCTTGGGCATCCGGATCAGGAAACCGCGGCGGCGCCCTGGGCCTCGAGCAGCGCGCGGACGTCCGCCGGGTCGATCCGCATCGAGACCGGACCGCCGAGGTTGACCATGATCCACAGCCCCTCGGGGATGTTCCCGACCAGCCCCGCCAGCTCGACCTCGCCGTAGGACTGGACCTCCGCCGCCTCCAGGTGCTCCTCCGCCGTGTACACCAGCACGGCCCGCTCCCCGTCCGGCAGTTCGACCACCTGAATGGACTTGTCCTCGCCCACGGCAAGGGCCACCGTCGCCCCGGCCAGCGCCCGCAGGACGTCCTCGGGCGAGCCGTAACCGGTGGCCGCCAGCTGGACGGCCGCGTCGACCGGGTCGGTCGGCTCCGGCCACTCGTGGGCGAGTGGCGAGGGGCGGTACTCCTCGTTCTCCTTGAACTCGGTCACCTCGCCGCCCTCGTCCCCGAGCCACTCCCCCAGCACGGCCCAGGCCGGCGGCGGCCCCTCACCCTGCCAGGTCGGGTCGACCAGGCCGATCCACTGACCGGGCGCGGCCTTCGCGGCAGCGCGGACGTAGTCGGGAATGTCCTGCGCACCGATGGCCGGTGCGACCAGTGCCTCGGCGGCACTCTCGGTGGCGATTTCGGCCACGACGGCCTCCTGATCGTTGGGGGAACGCGTTTCGAACGCACAGCGGCGTCCGTCTGGATCCACGGCCGGGGCTCGGCCGAAGGTTCAGCCGAGCCCCGGACCACCACCGGCCTCAGCCCATCAGCGCGTTCGCGATGTCGTCGGCGATCGAGGGCGGATTGGCGGTCGAGGGCGGGCTGAGCACCTCCTCCACCACCGGGGTGTCCTGCTCCGCGGCCGGATCCACCCGGACGAAGCCCTGCGCCCCTCCCGGCGAGCCACCGTCCGCCGGCCATCCGATCGCCGGAATCCAGCTGCCCCGGCGGCCGGGCAGGAACGCGTGTCCACCGGTCAGCGCGAAGACCGTACGACCCGTCAGGTCCGCTACCTGGTAGGCTAGTTCCATCCCGCCGACCCCCGCGCCGGGGACCATCAGCACGATCGGCGCCGCCTTCGGCAGCTTCGCCAGCGCCGGGTCCGCCGCGACCATCTCGGCGAAGCCGTCAGGCTCCACCGCGAGCGGCGAGTCCGTCCCGGCCGTCAGCCTCACCTCCTGCGCCGTACCGCTCGCCAGCACGAAGTACGGCTGGTGCTCGGCCGACCACGGCGCCTCGACCGAACCGTGCTCCCCTTGGACGTAGCCGGGCTCGCCCGGATACACCTCAGGATCCACGGTGACCTTGCTGAACGCCCGCGCGCCGCCGTCGAACCCGAAGATCACCGGGTCGATGCTGTCCCAGTCACCCGGGGACAGGTACGCGCGACCGGCCGGCTTCGTGTCGTCCTCGCCCAGCGGCATGCCGTGCACCAGCGTGTCCGTGCCCGGCACCCGGTGCAGATCGCGGCCTTCCGGCCCGGCGCCCGGGTGGTAGCCCGAGGGTGCGCTGGTCAGTGACTCGGCGAGGGCGCTGTCGGGTTCGAAGGTCTGGAAGCGGCCCTTCGTCCCGTCCCGCATCAGCATGGAGAGCGTCGGACGCTGGGTGCCGTCGGACGGGACGGTCGGGGCAACCGCAATCAGATGTGTCGGTGCGTGCACCTTGAGCCCGGAAGCAGCGGACACGTCCCGGGCCACCGATGCCGCCTCGCACCCCATGAGCACGAGCTCCGGCTTCTGGCCACGCTGCGCAGCGGCCTCCTTCAGCCCCTTCACGACCTGGAGGCGCTTGAGATAGCCGCCGAACTGGGCGCCGCTGAACCTCTTGTCGCCCAACTCCGTGGACGTGCGCACACCGAGCTTCCCGGCGTGCGTCACATAGAAGACCGTGTTCTTCGGCTCGTACGGAACCTTCTCGACCAGACCCGTCGCCAGCTGCGGATGCACCCGGTGCTCATAGGTGTCGAGCTTCAGCAGGTGCGAGTACAGGCTGGGATCGCGGTCCATCGCGCCGAAGCGGCCGATCAGCTCTCCGTTGGGGCTGTAGAGATCCTTGGCGATGACCTGGTCGTCCCGCACGATGGTCCCGTCGAGTGCGACCAGCTGACCGGCCTCCTCCGAACCCGTCAGCTGGGCGGAGCCGGCGGCAGCCGTGCCGTTCGAAGCTTCGTCATCAGCCAGCCAGGCAGCCGCCGACTCGTGCTCGTCGGTCGAGAGCACCGGGTGGTCGCCCGGGTGCAGCGACACGGTCTCGGGTACCGGCGACGCATCCTCGCCGAACATCGAGTCGCTGGACTCCGGCCAGACGATCTCGCCGATCTGCGCCCCGATCCGACGCGGATCCCCGCCGAACGGACCGAGGCTGACCCGACGATCGGGCAGTTCGGCCTCCTGCTCGGCCAACGACAGAAGCGGTCGCTCCCCGCCGGGGACGAAGCGCAGCAGCGGTTCGAGACCCGGCTGGTCCTTGAGCCCCTTGGTCTCCGAGGGCCGGTGGGTCCCCACGATCTTCTGGTAGATCCCCAGGTCGAACGGCTTGGTCGGCTTCCAGAACATGTGCGCGCCGTGCTGGACGATGCCCGCGTCGAGCATCTCCTGCTTGGCCGCTTCGTACTCGTCCTCGTCCAACCGGATGCCGTCTGCCCGCTGGAGGTCGAACACGTCGTGGTCACCCGTCAGCGGCCGCCACACCCCGTCCTTGTCCAGCTGCTCGACCACGCCGTCCACCACCCGGAAGCGCGGCTGCTCCGCCTGCCCGAACTGCCGCATCTTCTCCTGGAGTTCCTTGAACTCGGCGCCCCGCTGCTGGTGGCGCCGCTGGACGGCGACCCAGAGCTTGTCGTCGGCCAGTTCCGGCCGGGACGACCGCTCCGGCAGCACGGGCTCGAAGAACCCGACGAGGCCGCGGTCGGACGGCTTCGCTCCCGGTACGTCGTCCCGAAGGTAGAGGTCCTCCGGGCTGATCGTCTTCGCCTTGATGTCCTCCGGCTTGGGCAGCGCCCGGATACCGTGATCGCCCCTCAGGTGCGCCACCGCGTCGGGGTTGGTCGGCCGGACCTCGATGACGACGCCCAGCCGGTCGGTGATCTCCTGGAACTTCTGCTGGGTCTCCCGGGGCATGCCCAGCACCTCCTCCGCGTAGCGCGGGGCCATGCGCAGGAAGCTCACCTTGCCCAGGACCGCCTCGGGCACCTGCTCGATCTTCGGGACGCCGGAACGCACCGTGCCACGACGCCAGTCGCGCGAGGCATCGCCGATCTGCGGCGGACCCGAGGAGGAGGTCCTGGTGGCCGGCGGCTGGTCCGTCAACGTCCCGGGCGACTGGTGACTCGGCAGGTCGCCGGGTCCGGCGTGGCCGCCGTCCGTCTCCGTGGTCGCCGTGCCCTCGACGGAGTGGAACAAGCCCCAGTCGCTGGCCGGCAGCTCGGCCTCGACGCTCGAAGCCCGATCGGAGGTGAACCAGTCGATGCCGCCCTTCCGCGACGACCCCGTGCGGTCGGGCTGCGTCCCGTCCAGCAGCGGCCGAGCAGGCTTGGCGGCGGGCCCCGACGCGACCGACGAGACACCGTCGTGGCCACCCGGGTAGAAGGTGCGGAACTCCCCTTCGCCACCTTCAGCATTGGGGGCCACGGCGATCGTGACCTCCTCCGAGCGGTCGTACGGGTCGTCCGGCGGTGGCGTGAAGCCGACCATGGCCGTCGGTGCGTGCACCGTGAGACCGAGTTCGTCCGCGACCGCCTGCGCGTGCGCGGCCGACTCGCAGGACATCAGCACCACCGAGACGGGCTTTCCGGCAACCGCCTCCTGCTTGAGCGCGACGATGCTCGGCCTGCGCTTGAGGAACCCGCCGAGTTGCGGTCCATCGGCCGGTGCGGCACCCGGGACGAACTCGAAGCCCGTCTCGTCCGCGTGCGTGTTGAAGAAGTACGCGTGCTCCGGGTCCCAGGGAACGTGGTGCTCCGGACCGCTGAGCGACTCCTCATCCGCCAGGCTCTGATAGGAGAAGAGCTCATTCAGCCGACCGAGCAGCGGAGCCTGCTCATGCTGGGTGCTCTGGTCCAGCAAGGCCCGACCGATCGGCCTCCCATGACCGTCGATGATCGTCCAGCTCCGCAGTCGGCTGTCGGCGACCTGTGTTCCGTCGACCAAGGTCACCTGGCCGGAGTCGTCGCCGTGCGCGGGGTCGACACCACCGGCGGACGGCGGGTCGACCCGCACGATCGTGCCGCGCGGCACGGGTTCGCCGTGGCCGTCCTGATGCGGGGTCCGCAGGCCCAGCGACCAGCCGTCGTCCTCCGGCACCATGTCCATGTCGCCGGTCAGGGCGTACACGGTCCGGTCCGTGGCCGCTGCGATCCGGCGCGGCAGGTCCAGCGTGCCGTCGCCGCTGTGCGGGATCGCGAGGACCAGCGGGACGTCCTCGGGAAGCCGGGCCAACTCCGAATCGCCCGCCAGGACGGCCGCGAACGCATCGTGGCCGACCGTGATGAGGTTTCCGCTCTCGTCCGTCATGAGCAGTTCGTCCCCGGAGTGGCGTCCCATGACGAAGTACGGCTCCGGGCCGCCCAGCCACGGCACCGGGAAGCGGCCGAGGTCCTGCACCAGGTAGCCCTGCTCGTCCGGGTCCCGCTCCGGGTTCACCAGGATGTGGCGGTAGTCCACCAGGTGACTCCGGAAGCGCGGAAGTTCGCCATCGAGCTCCTCGAAGTCCTCCGGCTCCGCGAAGGCCCGACCCTTGGCCCGCGGGTCGTCCTCCGAACCGAGTGGGCGGCTCTGGACCAGTTGCTCCGTTCCGGGCAGCTCGTGCAGATCGCGGCCGTCCGGCCCTGACTGCGGGAAGTGCAGCGCGACCGGCGAACGGTCGTCAGCGCTGCCAACGTGCTCGCCACCGAACGTCACCGCACCGGGCAACCGGGACAGCGCCTCGGTTTCACGTTCGATCGTGATCAGCGAGCTGCGACGGCGCTGCTCGACGGTCTCTCCCATCGCGGCCGGGTTCGGGTCGCGTCCCTTGGAGCGGCTCTGGATGTTGAGCTGATCGACACTGGCCGTGCGCTTCGGATCGCCGGCGATCTCGGCCTCCTTCTTCAACGCGGCCGAGACGTAGCCCAACAGGGCGTGCTCGGTGGCGACGCTGCGCCTGCGGCCCTGCGCCTTCGCGTTGAACGGGATTCGGGAGTTGCTGTAGCCGGTGATCCCCACCTTGAACGAGGGCGGCTGGTCGTTGCGCCAGTCGTAGTGCAGTTCCTTGAGGACCTGCTCGGAGAACTTCTGTACCCGTTGCTGCGCGAGATCGTCGAGCGACGTGCCGTTGCGGTCGAACGCGATCGTGGTCTGGTTGAAGCCACGGCCGCCGGACACGACACCCGCGAACGGGTTGGCGAGCTTGACCCGCTGGGCGACACGCCACTCGTAGAAGGTCTCCTCCTTGGCCCGGCCGTACATCTGGAAGAAGTACAGATCGGTGTCCTTACCGAGGTGCTCCGGAGAGAGCCGCTTCAGCACGTTGACCGTCTTGTCCCGGACCGCGGAGAGCTGCTTCTCCAACTCGGGACGATCCGCCTCGTCGGCCGTGTCCAGAGCGGCGCGAAGATCGCGCATCTTGCCGAGGTTATCGAGGAGTTGGGCGCGTCCCCCGGACGGGTCGGCCATCCGACCGGACTTCAACTCCGCGTCGATCTGCGGCAGCACATCCTTGTACCGGTCGTAGATCTGGTCGGTCGCCTCCTGCAGTGCGTTCCGGACCCCGCCGTCGCGCCGGTAGTTCTGCAGCGTCATGTGGTGCAGGTCGTCATCAGCGGCGGCGATCACGGAGGCGAAGTGGTAGCCACCGCGACGGCCTTCCTGGTAGCCGTTCACCGGGTCCAGGGAGAAGTCAGCGCCGAAGTCACGATCGCCGGTGATACCGCCGCTACCCACCGCCTGGATCAGATACGCCTCACTGACATCGGGCCAGGCGAACTGGTTGGTCCCCAGCTTCATCGAGGCCTCGGCCAGCGGATCCGGCTCTGCCGGATCCTGTCCCCAACTCGCGTGCAGTGCTTGCCCGTAGCGCTTGCCCTGTCCTGCCGAACCGCCGAACTCGCCAGGCTTCGTCGCGTCCTTCAGCACCGAGACGGCCTGCTCGCCGGACAACTCGTCCAGTGACACGCCACCCTCGGCGACCTTGGCCAGCAGGTCGGCGATCTCATGGGTGCCGGTCACCTCGATCCCACTCGCCGCCTTCAGCGGCCCGACCAACGCGTTCAGGCCGCCCTCGTCCTTACCGAGCGCCGTGCCCAGTCCGTCCCGGAAGACGAAATGCGAGGGAGCGCCACCCAGCACGATCGCCGCGAAGTCACGGCAGACCTCCGTCAGCTTCGCGTCACCGAAGTCCGCCACCACCATCGACAGCTTCCGCTGCGCGCCGTCGACCGTCACCTCGACGCTGTTCTCCGGCACGATCCGCAGCGTCACTCCGCTGTCGGCCCGGCGCAGCGCCGCCGAAGCCTGCTCCACCACCTCCTTCGTGGCGTAGAACTCACCGTGCTCGCCGAGCAGCGAGTTCACCGCCATCGACCCGTCCGCCGACAGCCGCAGCGCCGGCTTCTCGTCGTGGTGCAGTACCCGTGCCACCTGAAGATCACCGAACGAGCCCACCAGGTCACCCGACGAGCCGAAGACCACCTTCGCCCTCGGTTCCCGACGGGTGAAGGGCACCGGCACGCCCTGGCCCGAGGCCCCGTCCTTCGCATGGCCAGACGTCAGCACATAGTCGCTGACCGTCGAACTACCGGTCCACTGCGAACGGATGGCGTGGGTGATTCCCTCGACCGGCCGACCGCCGGAGTCCACCAGGCCGGACAACCCGTGGAACGCCCGGCCGTGATCCCGCGGCAACGGCCCGTCGCCAGAGCCCGCCAGGCGCGCGAACCGCGACCCGTCGTGCGTCACGTATCCCTTCGGCGCAGCCACCGAACCCACCGGCGACCGGCTGTCGTCCACCGGCAGATGAGCACCCAACCGCTCGACCGTCACCTCACCGGCACCAGCGGACACCTTCAGCTTCAGCCAGTGTCCACCGGTCTGCACCGACGGCCGACCCAGCAGATCGAACCCGAGACCGTTCGCGCTCGACACCACCAGATGGCCCGACCCCGACGGCCGAACCGCTCCGTCCTTGCCCACCGGCGGCGCGAACCAGAGCGTGCCCTCCGGTGCGTACGCCTCCAGGTCCAGCTGCGGCAGCTTCTCGTGCAGCGCCCGCAACACGTCGGCGGCAAAGGACGCCTCGGCGCCGCTGGCCGCGTCACAGGCCGACAGCAAGAGCGGCTTGTCACCCTGCCACACCCCCAGCCCATGCAACTTCGCCAGCACCGAAGCGAGTTCGTCCACTGATACCGGCCGGCCCTCCCACAGCGGCCGCCCCTGTCGATCGGTGTGTGCTGCCAGCACGAAGAACCGGTCATCTCGCGGGAAACGATCCACCGCGTCCCGGCGACCCTGCGACGCCGAGCCGTCATCCAAGAGCCTGGCACCCGAGCGACTCTGATGGTGCATCAGCGCGGAGACCATCGCGTCCACTCGGTCGCCGCTTGACGACACCACCGCCGGACCGGCTACCCGATCACCACCGAACGCCACAGCTCCGGACAGCTCGGAGTGCTCCTCCGGGTTGTTCGCGTCCTGATGTCCCAACTCAGCGTGCGCGGCTTCCTGACTCTCCGTCAGAGGTCGCTCCTGGGCCGGCTCGAGCCGAACGGGCTCAGGGATCGGCTCCAGCTCGTCGGCGACGTGCGACGGGCCAGGTCGGTCCGTCGCCGGCGCGGTCCCGGTCAGTTGCACGCTGCCCACGCGGCGCCGGACGGACGTGCGCTCCTCGGGCAGGACGTCCTTCGCGGGAAGTCGCTGGCCGCGGGAGGTCGCGACGATGTTCACCTGCGTGTGGTCGAACGGGTTCTCGCTGTCCCGGCCGGCGATTTCGAGGAAGCTCTGCAGGTCACCCTTCAGGTTGTCCGCGCGGAGCTGACCGGTGTCCTTGCGCCGGGACACCCGGGCGTTTCCGCCGACCTCGATCTTGACGGCGAACTTCGACGGGTCGTTGTACACCTTGATGAGTTCGGCGACCTTCCCACCGAACTTGTTGATCTCGCTGTGGCCCTCGGAGTCGAGCGTCTTCGCACCCTTGTCGAAGATGACGTTCAGCTCGTCCAGCACCAGCGGTCGCTCCACGGACGGCTCCTGGTGCCGACCGGTCGCCAGGCTCTCCGGGTCGAGCTTGGTGCCCGCCGCCTTGGCCAGCGCGGCCGCGGTCAGCGGACGTCCGCGCCGCTTGGCCTGCTGCGCCAGGGCGAGCAGCCGCTGCCGGTCGCCGGGCTGGACCGCCGCCTCGGCGTCCATGCCCAGGACCGAGCGGGCCAGCCGGTCGAGGTGTTCAGGGCGCAACTCGCCGCTGTGGCCGTACTCCTGGCGCAGGACGTCGGAGAGCCTGCGAACGTGCGTCAGCTCGGCCACGGTGGGCGTGGCGTCGGAGCCGGTGAGGTACCGGGTCACCTTGACGATGTCCCGCATCCGCAGGATCTCGTCCCCGGACACCTCGGCGCTCGGCTCGGACCCTCGCCCCAGGAGGGTGCGCGGCTCCCGGAGCAGTCCGGTCTCCCTTGCCAGGTCGGCCAGTTGCTCCGGCGTGTGCTCGGCCGGGTGGACGCTCAGCGTCGCACTGATGGCCAGCTGCGAGAGGATCGGCTGCGCGTCCGGTCCGTCGTAGAGCTCGGGGTAGTCCCGCTTCAGCGCCTCCGGATCGCGGGCCCCGAGCTCGGTGGTGATCTCGATCCGGTCGGCCGTCAACCGTTCCTCGCCCGGCTCCAGATGCTGCTGGAAGTCGTCCAGGTAGTGGCCGAGACGTCGACCGAACTCGGCCACCGCCGCATCCGTCAGCCCACTCGCCGACTCGTGCTCGGTCGGCAGCGAGTGCGTCGTGAAACGGACGGACGGCAGCTCGACTTCCTGGCGGAAGCGCCACAACGCGGCCTTGGCCACCCGGTGCGCGATGTGGTCGACACGGTCGCTCTGGATCTCGGTGAGCTGTTCCGTCTCGGCTCCGAACTCCAGCTCAATTCGCGGGTCGGCGTGATCGCTGAGCACGACCATGGCGATCGGGTTGTTCTTGTTCCCGCGCGTCGTGCGACTGTCGAGCATCGCGTACTGCTCGAAGAGCGTCTCGCCCTTGGCACGACCGTTCATGGCGAACCACCACATGTCACCTTCGCGGCCCATGTCGTCGCCGGAGAGGGCGAGCATCACGCGGTGCCCGTTGGCGCGCGCGTCGTCGAGCTCGGACTGGAGGGAACGCTCCTTGAGCGCCAGCTGCTGATCGTCGCCGGTACCGGCCTCCCGCAACTGCTCCTTGACCCGTGCGAGCTCCGCACCCACATCCCGGATCTGGACGATCACCTTGGCCAGCCCGACCTGCGGGTCTCCCTCGGAGAGCTCCCCCCGCGCCACGGCCTCGTTGAGGTCCTCCAGGATGGCGTCGATGCGCTCCCCGTAGTGCTGGATGTTGGCGTCCAGCGCCTCGGCCGCGAGCTCCCTGGCGCGCGTGTGGAAGTTGGCGTTCTCCAGGGTGATCTGGTGCTGACCGTCGAGGCTCTCGATCACGACCGGCGCGAAGTGATAGCCCCAGACCGGTGCCCGGACCCCGTCGTCGTCGCTGCCCAAGGTCTGGGCGAAGTCGAGGGAGAACCGGCGCCGGCGGTCTCGGTAGTCGTGGGCGACCGACTGCATGACGTAGCCTTCGCCGCCGACCCGGGCCCAGGCCTCCTCGTTCACCCCCATGCTCTTGGCCTGCTCGGACAGCTTCTTCCGCAGCGCCTCGTTACCGGGCGTGAACCGATTCAGCGCCCGGCCGTATGCCTCGCCGGGAGTGGGCCAGTCACTCTCCTTCGTCTTCGGCGCCTGCGCCATCACCGCCTGGCCCCACTCGGGGTCCAGCTCCACCGTGCTCTTCCCGTAGGCAGCCTTGGCGAGGGCGTCGGCCAGGTGATGAGTTCCCTCGATCTCGACGCCGTTGTTGGTGCCGATCCTGGCAGTGACCGTCTTTCCGGTGCCGCCCTCCTCGGGACTGCGCATGTCGGAGAGCACCGCGTGCGTGTGAGAGGCACCGAGAACCTTCTCGGAGAAGTCGCGACATACGGATGACGGGTCACTGTCGAAGCGCACGCTGACCTTGAGCAGCTCACGCTGCTCGCCCTCGTGGCTGAAACGGATCTTCACCTTGGTGTCGATCACCAACTCGGCCTTACTGCCGGCTTCGCGAAGGCTCTGCTGCGCGTGACGGATGGCGTCCGGGTGGCCGAAGAACTCCCTCGAGCGCCCCTGGTGGCTGGCGATCACCAGCGATCCATCGCCGGAAACCCGCAGCTGCGGGTGGTCAAGGCTCTCCACGGGCCGCTCGGCCCGATACGCGGGGAACGACGTGCTGCCCTCGCCATCGCCGACCTGCTTGACCCGGCCGCCGGTGGCGTAGGCATCGCGGTAGTTGAACACGGACTCCGGGTGCTCGCGCTGCCCCGACTCCTGCGCGGTGACGTCCTCGTGCTCGTTGATCACCTCGTAGTCGTCGAGGTAGGTCGACGGCCGCGCCTGCTCCCGGGGAACCGGCCGGCGGCCCCGGACGACCTGGTACCCGTCCTCCCTCGGGCCGTTGTCGGGGCTGAGTTCGTGGCCGGTGGGCGGGTCGTCGTGGTGGCGCAGTTCGACGGTGTACTGGTAGCCCTTGTGCTGTGCGTGCTGCTCCAGGGTGGTCTTCAGCTCCTGGGCCCGCGCGGCAGTCGGCAGGCTGTCCGGGTTCGGACCCGTGTGCCCCTCGTGCAGGTGGTTGACCGTGATCTTCTGCAGGTCCGACCAACGCAGCGGACCATGGACCTGCGTCTCGAAGTACGACTCCGTCGTCACACCGTTCTTCTTGACGTCCTCCCCGAACGCCTGGTCATGCGCGAACCCGGTCGCCTCACCGAACGCCAGGCGAACCTGGTGCGCGTCACCGTAGTTGAGCAGCGGGTCCAGGTGCGAGTCCGGCGTCACGGACCGCGCACCCATCTGGCCGGCCGTCCAGCTGTCGCGCGGCGTGTGCGTCACCCGGCCACGGATGTCCCCGTCCCAGTGCATCACGAACGCGCCGTACCGGGTGGCCACACCCCGGGTCTGGTACTTCGAGATCATCGCCGCGTACTTCGGCAGCTCATCCGGGTTCTCCGGCTTGAACTTCGACCCCTTGCTCTCCGTGTCCTGGAAGAACGCCTTCGTCGCCGAGTCCCGCCGCAGCGACGGCGCGTATCCGAAGTGCTCCTCCACACTCCCGCGACGCGAGTCGTCGACCGCCGCCTGCGACGCCCGGGTCCGCCACGTGTTACGGAACTCCTGACCCTCGTCGTTGATCAGCTTGTCCAGCAGCGTCGCGTCCACCCCAGACGACGAACGCCGCTTGAACGGCTCCCTCAGCTTGTCCAGCATCTGCGACGAACGACGACGCCCACCACCCGTGCTCACCTTCCGGTTCGCGTTCAGCTCGCGATCCAGGTGGAAGTTGGTCGCGATGCTCATGTTCTGGTGCATGTGCTCGTGCACCTGCTGCAACAGCGACGAGATCTCCTCGTCAGTGCCGACCGGGTAGCCCTTCACCCACGCCCAATCACCCTTCTGCTCCCGCAGATTGGTGATCAGCAGCTGACGCTCACGCGCCTCGAACTCGATCGCCTTACGCTCCGCCAACACCAACGCGGCCACCTGCGCCGGCTCCAACGCCTTCCAGTCCGTCTGGTCCTTCAACGTGTCGAACAGCGCACGGTCCTCCCGCGCGCGCCGCAGATCCAACGCCGCCAACGGGTTGTTCGGCTCCTCGACCGCCAGCGCCTGGGCCTGCGCGATCTTCTCGTCCAGGTGCGCCACCGCGCTCTCGGGGTGCTGCAGGTCGTGCGACAACTCCAGGTCACGCGGACCCGGAATCATCAACTGGCGTGGCCGGCCCTCCAGATCCCGCAGACCCTGCTCGGTCTGAAGGTCGGCGACCTCCGCCTCCACGTGCTGGAGCTTCGCCTGGACATGCTCGATCTGCCACTGCGGGTCGGAGCCGAGCGTGAGCGAGCCCAACTTCTCACGCAGCGAGGCGATCTCCGCCGTGCGGCGGTCCATGCCCGTTTGGAGCGACTCGTCCGACCCCCGCAGGAACCGCGAGAACTCCGAGCGCAGGCTGTCCTGCTGGCGCGGAATGCCTCGCTCCAGCTTCCCAAGACGATCCTTCTCCTGGTCCGACAGGGTGTCGCCAGCGTTCTGACGATCCTTCAGGCCGGCCAGCTCCTGACGCTGCGACCCCAGGTCATCCCACTTCTGCGAAGCGGTGGTGAACGGGTCCTCCGTCTGATCGCCCGCCACCCGCAACGGACGGTCCAACGGATGCCCCGCCACCCCCATCTCGATCACCGGACGCGGACCATCGGCCTCATCGTCAGGAGTGTTGTCAGGGCTCACCTCGGTCCGCTGGTCCCGCGGCCCGACGGAGTCCAACGGGTGCACGGAGTCATCACCACTGTGCGTGGTGACGGTCTCCTTCGGCCGGGGGTGGAAGGTCTGGAACGACCCCTCCTCACCGTTCGCCGACGGCCGCACATAGAGCACCGCACCCGACTTCGCGTTGAACGGGTCCTCCGGGTCACCACTCACCACGCCAGCACGGCCGGTCGGCGCGTGCACCACCATCTTCGTCTCGTCCGCGACCGCCTGCGCCTCCGCCGCCGACCCACAACTCAACAGCACGATCGACGCCGGCTTCTCCGGCTCCTTCTCCAAGGCCGCAGCAGCCTTCAGATCGATCAGACTCTCACGCCGGTTCAGCAGCCGACCGAGACCGTTGCCACCCACCCACTTCGTGCGACCGTCCTCGGTCTCCAGGCTGAAGCCCTTCGCCTCGTAATGGTCCGCGAAGAGATAGAAGTCCTTACCCCACGGCACCTGCTGGAACTTCCCCGAGGGCGTACGCCAGTCATCACGCTGCTCGTAACTCCGCAAGTCCCGCAACTGCCGGTACAGATCCTGCCGGATCCGCCAGTCACCGTCCTTGAACACCGCGCGGCCGAACGACTTGCCGCTCTGGTCGGTCAACTGCCGCGTCCGCACCTGCGAATCATCGATCACCTCCCCGCCATGCGTCTGCAGCGGCGCGTTGTCAGGGCTCGGCTCGTGGGAGGCCGATGCCACGGGCCCGTCGTGCAGTTGGAAGCCGTGCTGGGGCTTGCTCTGCTCCTCGGCGCCCATGAGCTTGCGGAAGTCCTCGGACATCCGCCGCTCGGCCGCGACGGCTTCCACCGGGTTGGCCCGCTCCGAGTGGACCGCCTGCGGGTCCGGGCCGTAGAGGCGCTCCAGCAGCGGCAGGAGCATCGGCTCGTTCGCGCGAACCCACTCGTGCCCGTTGTTGCGCGGATGATCCGTGTACGGGTCCTTGTTGGTATTGGTCCCCAGGTACGCGTTGCTGACCTGGGCGAAGTACTCGTACTCGTTGCGGGAGGCGTAGTTGTCGCCGCTTGGGTGGTCGTACCGGCGCGGGCCGTCGGACCACGCGACCAGGCTGTCCTGGCCTAGGGCGTGAGCTGCCTGGTCCATCATCAGCTTGTACTGGTACGCCGAAGTCACCAGTTGCTTGTCCTCGGGCGACAGGCCCGCTTCATGGACCGCGTGGGCGAACTCGTGCGTCGTGGTCGAGTAGCCGTCCGGGTAGTGTCGGACCCAGCCGATCGAGGTGTCCTCCCCGAGCAGGTTCTCCTCGGTGACGGCGGCCTCGCCGCCGGCCTGCAATCCCCTGATCTGGTCGAGGCTTCGCCCGTCACCGGACGCACCCTCCGCCTTCTGCCCGCGCAGACCCTCGAACGGCGGGACCTCCGTCATCATGACGTCCCTGGGCACCACCGTGGCCCCGGCGCCCTTCTTCAGCATCCGGGCGGCCACATCCGGGTCCTGCAGCATCCGTGCGACCTGCGCACGGGCCGCCAGCCGGGCCGAGATCGGCTGCTCCGCACGCGGATCCACCCGGACGATCAGCTGGGCCGCCGTCGCGGCCAGCTCCTCCTTCGACAGTGAGGCGCGCAACCCGTTGACGAAGTCCGGGTTGAGGGCCAGCCAGCGACGCTGTGCGTCGGTCAGCGAATCCAGCTCGCGAGCGCGCTCCTGCGCCGACTTGGTCGGCAGCTCGTTGACCAGCTTGAAGGCCTCGTCCCCCCCGATCGTGTCGAAGTGCCCCTGCAGAAGTCCCTCCTGGAACCAGCGGCTCCGGCTCTCGGCGTCCAACTGCGGGTCGACCGAGGACGCGCCGTGCGGGGCGGTGTCGGTGGCGGTCCCGGCCTCGCTGTCGGTCCCGTTGTCGGGGCTGAGTTCGTGGTTGGTGGGCGCGTCGTCGTGGTGACGGAGCTCGACGGTGTACCGGTAACCCTTGAGCTGCGCGTGCTGCTCCAGGGTCGCCTTCAACTCCTGGGCGCGGGCGGCGGTCGGCAGGCTGTCCGGGTTCAGGCCCGTGTGACCCTCGTGCAGGTGGTTGACCGTGATTGTCTTCAGATCCGACCAACGCAGCGGACCATGGATCTGCGTCTCGAAGTACGACTCGGTGGTCACACCGTTCTTCTTGGCGTCCTCGCCGAACGCCTGGTCGTGCGCGAAGTCGGTGGCCTCGCCGAACGCAAGGCGGACCTGGTGCGCGTCACCGTAGTTGAGCAGCGGGTCCAGGTGCGAGTCCGGCGTCACGGACCGCGCGCCCATCTGACCGGCCGTCCAACTGTCGCGCGGCGTGTGCGTCACCCGGCCACGAATCGCCCCGTCCCAGTGCATCACGAACGCCCCGTAACGCGTCGCCACACCCTTGGTCTGCAACGGCGAGATCAACGCCGCGTACTTCGGCAGCTCATCCGGGTTCTCCGGCTTGAACTTCGAACCCTTGCTCTCCGTATCCTGGAAGAACTCCTTCGAGGCCGAGTCCCGCCGCAGCGACGGCGCGTACCCGAAGTGCTCCTCCACACTCCCACGACGCGAATCATCGACCGCCGCCTGCGAAGCCCCCGTCTCCCACGTGTTACGGAACTCCTGACCCTCATCCTTGATCAGCTTGTCCAGCAACGTCGACGGACGCCGCTTGAACTTCTCCGTCAACTTGTCCAGCAGCAGCCCCGACGAACGGCGCCGACCACCCACGCTCACCCGGCGGTTCGCGTTCAGCTCGCGGTCCAGGTGGAAGTTGGTCGCCACCGTCATGTTCCGGTGCATGTGGTCGTGCACCCGCTGGAGCAGCGCACTGATCTCTTCGTCACTGCCGAGCGGGTAGTCCTTCGCCCACGCCCACTCACCCTTCGGGTCCCGCAACTTCTCGATCAGCAACTGACGCTCACGCGCCTCGAACTCGACCGCCTTGCGTTCCGCCAACACCAACGCCGAGACCTGCGCCGGCTCCAACGCCTTCCAGTCCGTCTGGTCCTTCAACGTGTCGAAGAGCGCCCGGTCATCCTGCGCGCGCCACAGATCCAGCGTCGCCAGCGGGTTGTTCGGCTCCTTCGCCGCCAACGCCTGGGCCTGCGCGACCTTCTCATCCAGGTGCGCCACCGCGCTCTCAGGGTGCTGAAGGTCGTGCGACAACTCCAGGTCACGCGGACCCGGAATCATCAACTGGCGCGGCCAGCCCTCCAGATCGCGCAAACCCTGCTCGCCCTGGAGGTCGGCGACCTCCGCCTCCACATGCTGCAGCTTCGCCTGGACATGCTCGATCTGCCACTGCGGGTCCGACCCATGCGTAAGCGAGCCCAACTTCTCACGCAGCGAGGCGATCTCCGCCGTGCGGCGGTCCACACCCGCCTGCAGCGACTCATCCGAACCCCGCAAGAACCGCGAGAACTCCGAACGCAGACCGGACTGCTGACGCGAAATACCCCGCTCCAGCTCCCCCACACGACCGCGCTCGGCATCCGACAAGGCCCCGCCAGAATCCTGACGATCCTTCAGGTCTGCCAACTCTCGGCGCTGCCCTGCCAACTCGTCCCACTTCGAGGCCGCAGTGGTGAACGGGTCTTCGGTCTGATCGCCTCGCACCCGGAGCGGACGGTCCAGCGGATGCCCCGCCACCCCCATCTGCGTCACCGTCTCCGGACGCGGACCATCACCCTCATCGTCAGGAGTGTTGTCAGGGCTCACCTCGGTCCGGTGCTCAGCCGACCCGACGAGGTCCAGCGGGTGCACCGAGTCATCGTCACTGTGGGCGCTGAGGGTCTCCTGCGGCCGGGGGTGGAACGTCTGGAATGTCCCCTCCTCACCGTTCGCCGACGGCCGCACGTACAGCACCGCACCCGACTTCGCGTTGAACGGGTCCTCCGGGTCACCACTCACCACACCGGCCCTACCGGTCGGCGCGTGCACCACCATGCCCGTCTCGTCCGCGACCGCCTGCGCCTCAGCCGCCGACCCACAGCTCAACAACACGATCGACGCCGGCTTCTCCGGCTCCTCGACCTTCCCCTGAGCCGCAGCAGCCTTCAGGTCGATCAGGCTCTCACGCCGGTTCAGCAACCGACCGAGACCGTTCCCACCCACCCACTTCGTGCGACCATCCTGGGTCTCCAGACTGAAGCCCTTCGCCTCATAGTGATCGGCGAAGAGATAGAAGTCCTTACCCCACGGCACCTGCCGGAACTTCCCCGACGGCTGACGCCAGTCATCACGCTGCTCATAACTCCGCAAGTCCCGCAACTGCCGGTACAGATCCTGCCGGATCCGCCAGTCACCGTCCTTGAACACCGCCCGACCGAACGACTTACCACCTTGATCGGTCAACTGCCGCGTCCGCACCTGCGAATCATCGATCACCTCCCCGCCATGCGTCACCAACCGCCCGTTATCGGGCAGCGAGAACGGACCAGAACCGAAGAACACCTTCCCCGGCATATCCTCCGCGAGCGAGGCATACGCGATCTTGTTCTCTTCGGTGTTCCCGAAGGTCTCACTCGTCCAGCCCAGGCCCACGACCTTCACACTGTCGTTTTCCGGCCCCCGCCCATCGACCACGATCGCCACATGCTGCGAGTTCGCACCCAGCACCACCAACTGGCCGACCTTCGGCTCCCGCACACCCGCCACGAACTCGCTCTGTGAGAACGGCAGCAGACGCTTCGCCAGCCACTGATTCCAGTCCTGGCCCCCCGTGTCCGTGGTCTGGTACGTCTCCCTGATCCACTCCGCCGACAGCACACGCTTGTGGAAGCCCGCCAACATCACGGTCTCCCAGCAGTTCGCCGACGTGCCCTCCGCCAACTTCGGCGCCAGCTCCGGATCCGCACCGTTCCGCGCCCAGACCGCGAAGTCGGTCGTGCCTTCCTGACCCGACGAATCCCACCGCATCCGCGCCTGCTTCACCGCGAGCTCGTCCAGCAGCGACGAGACCCGGCGACCTGCCCGCAGCGGCTGCCCCGGGTGGTCGTCCAGCGCACCCGAGATGTTGTGCATCAGCAGCTGGTCCGCCAGGCCTTCGGCCGACTCCGCCAGGTGCGGAATGTCGTGCTGCTGCAGGAACTCCCGCACCTTGGCGACATCCGCCGGGTGGTTGTCACCACCAACCCCGACCGAACCCTCGACCTCCAGGTCCAGGTGCGCCAACTGCTCACGCCGCAACGGCTGCTGCCGCGCCACCTCGATGTGCTCCAGCAGCTCCAGACCGATCTCGATCTTCACCTCGGTCGGACGCGGCGCCGGACGACCCTTCACCGCACCGATCGCGACCGACTCGCTCGCCTTCTTCTGCAAGTCCTTCTCGGCGATCGGCGCCAGCGCGTCCTTCAACGACTTCGCCTGATCCGCCGACAGCAACTCGAAGTTGCTCATCCGCGACACGAGCTCATCAAGCTCACGCGCGGAACCGTTCGTCCTCCCGTTCGCACCGAGAATCGCACCCGACGGCAGATTCACCTGCAGCTCGGGCAGCCCGTGCTCACTCGGACCGTTGTCCGGGCTCATGGCATGGACGTCGGACGCGACCGACTCGTGGGCAGCCGGTTCCACGTTCACGTTCGGCGCCACCGGCTCGGACCGGTCGGCACGCGGCGTCATCGCCAGTTCGTCGAAGATGTCGCCGAACGACGAGACCTCGGCGATGGTGGGGAGTTCGAGGTTCCCACCGGCGACGTCCTCATGCGTGTCCGCTGCCGACGACTCGACGGCGGGCTTCGGACCGTCCCCCATGGACTCAGAGGCGGTGGGCTTCGGCGCCTCGACCTCGCTGTCGGTCGAACCATGGTCGCCGGTCAGGCTCTTGTACTCCTCCCCCTCGACCAGCGTGGGCTTCGCGGGCGCCTTGACCGTCGAGCGGGCCGGCGGCGTGGTGTCCGACTCGATGGGACCCTCGCCGTGGCTGCCGGAGTCCTCGACCACGGGCTCCTCGTCGACCCCGCCGAACAGAGTGTCCGCCCACTCGCGGAACTCGGCCGGCCCCTCCTCTCGCTCCGGAGTCCGCTCGCGCGCCTGAGTCAGCTTCGCCTGGTAGCCGTCGCCGTCGCGGTGCACGGTGACCTCAGGGCGGCCCTTGGGGCCGTGGACCGCGAGTTCGTGCTCGATGCCGGCCTCGTCCCTGCTCACGACGCGCAGCCGGATGCCCAGCGCGTGCGCCGTCAGCGGCACCAGCGTCTCGTCCTGCCGCGCACCCGAGTTGACCAGCTCGCGGAGCTGCTTGAACTCCTCCTCGGAGAGCATGGTCCGGCTGTTGGTGCGGGCCTTCGCCAGCAGGTCGACCAGCTTCTCCTTGGCGAGCCGGTTGAGGTTGATCCGCACGCCCTTCTTGGCCAGGTAGGCGAACTGCTGCTCCGCCGAGAGCGTGCGGCCACCACGGCCCGGGAACTTCTGGCCGAACTCGGCCTCGGCCTCGGCACGGGCCCGCGCCGGGGTGATGCCCTTGGACTCGGCGAGCTCCGCCGCACGCAGCTCGATGTACTGGCGGCGCAGCTCGCCCGCCTCGTCGGCCGGCTGCTCCCGGTGGGCGGCGACGAAGCTACGGGCGGCGTTGCGGCCGGTCTGGTTCCGGAAGTCCCAGGCGACCTCGGTCTCGGCCGTCCGGTGCGCGTACTGCTCGCTGCGCCCCTGACCGGTGAGCTCCTTGACCCGCGCCTTGAGGTAAGCGGCCTGGAGCACGTGCTCGGGGACCACCTCGTGGCTGGGCGCGCTGCTCAGGCCCAAGGCCCGCAGCTCGGACCGAACCTGATGGACCGTCATCTCCTCGGCGGCCGCGTGCACGGCCTCGGGGTTCTGCTGGCGGAAGGCCTTGGCGACCTCGACCGGCAGCGTCTGCGGCGTGGTCTTGGTCAGGAAGGCGTCGACCGTGAGCTTCGTGCTCCGGCTAGCCGTCGCGAGCTGCGTGTCGTCGAGGAGGCTGCCGTGGCGGCTGACCTCCAGCGCGGAGAGCAGGCTGTGGCTGTCGGCCACGCTGCCGTCGTTGAACCGGTCGGTGACGGTCTTGAGGGCGGTGTTCCAGGAGTCGCTCAGCGTGGTGTTCCCGACGGTCTCGTGGATCGTCGGGGACTCCTCCGCGTTGCTGAACAAGGGGGTGTGCGAGGTGGTGGGGGCATCAGCGGTGCTGGCGAAATCCGCGGAGGCGGTGGCAGTGGCAGTGGCAGTGGCGTGCTCGGAAGCGGTGGCGGGCTTGAGCCCCATCCCGGTGAGCGCCTCGTCGCTGAACGAGGTGCTGACCGGCTCGATCGGCTTGAGGAAGCCGCCGTCGCTCACGGTGCTCGGGCGGGCGCTGGGCAGGTTCTCCGGCTGCATGCCCGTGTTGACCAGGTCGCCGAACGACTCGCCCAGGTCCGGCTCGGCCAGCTTGGGCGCGGCGGAGGAGGTGGCCGGCCGGGAGACGTCCCCGAGGTCCGGCCAGGTGTGGCCCGCGTAGAGGTCCTCGACCATGGTCGGCGCGCCGTGCGGGTTGTTGCGCGGCACCGGGAAGGGCGCCTCGTAGCCGGCCAGGTTGGCGAGCATCGAGAGGTACGTGATCGGGTCCTTGGCGCCGTAGTACTTGTCCCCGCTCGGCGCCCGGTCGGGGTTGTTCCGCCAGGCGTTGATCTTCTCCATGTACACGTGGCCGAGCGGGGACGTCACGTGGTGCATGGCCTGGCCGAGCACGCCCATGGCCATGCCGGACATGAACCCCACGGCGTTGACGTCGAAGTTCTGGCCGTTGGCCGCGTTGATGATCCAGCCGGAGAAGAGGTTCTGCAGGCCCTGGTCGACGTGGTTGATGATCTCGCGGCCCATCAGGAACGTCGAGTCGCCCTCGCCGATGTGGTCGATCAGCTCCGGCAGCAGGTGCGACAGCGTGCCGACCGCACCCGCGTCCATCCGACCGGCTCCCTGGGTCAGTGTCCGCTCCAGTGCGGCGCTCAGATCGGTGTGGTCTGCGCCGGCCCGGCCCCACATCTGAGTGATCGTCCTACCGAAGTCCTTGCCGACGTCCCCCGCGAGCTTCCGACCGCCCAGTACCTCGCCGAGGTGCTTCCGGAAGAGGTTGTCCATCTTCTGCTCGAAGGACTCGGCGATCGAGCCCTCGCCCATTCGCTGGAAGCCGGTCCCGAACTGGGTGGCCGTCGCCTTCAGCAGCATCCCCAGGTCCTGCGAGAACGCCTCCGAGGCCTGCGTCTCCAACCACAGCTGGGCGACGGCAGTCGCCTCCTGGGGCGTCAGAGACCCGCCGTGGTCGAGCTGCCCGGCTTCCTTCTCCACCTCGTGGACCGCGACTTCGGTGACCTCCTCGGCCACGACGTGCTCGACGGCTGCCTCCGCCTCCTGCTCCGCGGCTTGCTTCGCGGCCTCCTCGGCGGCCGCCCTGGCCGCGAGCGCCAGCGTTTCGTCGACCTGCGTCTCGACGCTCTGCGTCACGTCGTGGCCGGCCACCGTGGTGACGTCGTGCGTGACGTCGTTGGTGACCTCGTGCGTGAGGTCGTGCGTGAGGTCATGCGTCACGTCGTTGACCACGGCGTGGCCGAGGTCGCCCGCCGCCGTGTGCGTGCCGTCGTTCACAGCGGTGTCCAGCGCGTGCGCGAGGTCCCCGGCCAGCACCTCGCCGCCACTACGGCCGAGCGCCGAGCTGAGGAAGTCGCCCAGGCCCTTGCCGACGATGTGCATGATCGGACCGAGGATGGCGTTGACGCCCGCGTTCTCCAGCGTCGAGACGATGTTCGACGTGTCGTAGCCGTCGCGGTGGCCCTCGATGATCTGGATCGTCTGGACCAGGGCGTCGAGCCGCAGACCTGAGGTGACCTGGTTGAACGCCTGCTTCGCGACCTGCTCCACGAACCACTTCGAGAGCTGGACCAGGAACTCCTTCGTCAGGAAGTACTCCCAGGCGAGCTCGAACAGCACCTCCGGCTGGAACGGCGCCCAGAGCCACGCGTTGATCGTGTTGATCAGCAGGTCCACCAGCTGAGCAATGATCATCAGCTGCGTGTACTCGGTCTGGGTCGCGGTCTGGTAGGCGTAGGCCGCCAGGTCCGACACCTGACTCGCGGTCATCGACAGGGGGTCGGTGCCGTCCGACAGGGCGACCAGGTTGCGCATCGAATCGACGAACGCGCTGCCGCCCTGGCCCTGGAAGTTGTCCGCGAGCCAGTTCGTCAGCGCGGTGATGTGGTCCCGCAGTTCCGGGAGGTCCTTCGCGAGTTGCTGGTAGGCCACAGCGGTCTCCCGCATGCCGTCCGGGTCCATCGTCGGATAGCACTGCTGGCCGCCGAGCACGGCGAGCATGTTCAGGAGGTCTTCACTCAACTTGGCCATTACCGCGTATCCTTAAATGCTTACTACCAGCAATGCGAACGAACTGGACCGGCCCCCGGAACCGCCCGGCCGACCGGTACTAGTGGTGGAAATCCGCGAGATGAACCGATGCCTCATCGATATTGCCGATGTGGTTGACCGCGGTCCGCCCGTTCACACCCTTCGCGTCCACGACCTCGCCAAGGCGGCCGACCGTGTCCGTGGCGTCCCTCATCACGGGATCGCTCTGCTCGAAGTACGCCTCGGCGGCGGAATCGACCGTCCGGTCCCCGCCGAATTCGGTGTTGTACTCGTTCAGCGTGTGGAGGTCCCCCTGGACCTTCAGGAGCGAATCCGAGACGCTCTGGAGAAGTTCGAAACCCCGTGGGGACTCCTCGCCGACGAAAAGCTCAACCATTGAATTCCTCCTGCTTCTTGTTCCGGTTCTTCCTGGCCTCCGCCTCGGCGTAGCCGGGACGCATCGACCGCAGCGGTTCGAGCAGCGCGTGCAGCTCCGCGCCGCCCGGGACCGACAGGCGGAGCAAGTCCTGTACGCCGTCCAGGCGTTCGGTCGGCTTGGTGAGCTTCTCGCCGACCTTCGCGCGGGCCTCGTTGAGGAGGTCGGTGAGCACGGTGGCGAGTTGGGCCGGTGCCATCGCCTGGTACGCGGTGGTGTGGAAGGTCAGCGAGACGACCTGGCCCTGCGCACCGACCTTGGCGGTGACCATCCGGTCCTTCGTGGTGACCTCGGCGGTCGTCGCCAGGTACTCCTTGCGCATCTCCTGCAGCTTGGCGTGGTGCTCCTGGACCCTGGCCATCACCTCCTGGACGTGCTCCGAGCCGGACGGGTCGTCCATCTCCGCCATGTCCCACCTCCGAATAACTCACTGAACTCACTGAAAACCGAGATGCGCGCCGGGCCGGACGTGCCGGGCCCGACGCGCATCGACGCGGGTACCTCTCGCCTCTAACCGGCTCTACGGGCACGGTCCACGGCGAGGTTCAGAGTGGGGTTCACAGGGGGTCGGGCAGGCGGATCAGCGCCCGATGACTCCGTCCACCGCGGTCGACTCCGTCCCCCAGGTCTCCTCGTCCTCGGAGAGCCAGGTGGTGCGCTGCCGCTCCTGCCCCTGGCCGCCGGCACCGCCCGCGCCCATGCCGCCCATGCCGCCCATCGGCGGCATCATCGGGGGTTGTTGGGACTGGGTCGGGGTCGGCGTCGAGGGACCGCCGGACGACTGGGACGGGTCGAGCGAGGAGGCGGCGGAGGACGTGCTCCGGCCCGGGTTCTGCCCGCCGGGGACCTGGTCCGGGTTCAGCGCCGCCGCCTGCTGGGCGGCCTTCGTCTGGTCCGGGGTCAGCAGGCCGCCGTTGTTCAGGACCTGCTGCGGGTTGAAGCCGGAGCCCGCACCACCCGTGGTGGGCAGCGGGGTGGAGGCGGGGATGTTGGAGGTGTCGAACTGGGGCGGTCCGCTCTGCGGCAAGGGGGTGTTGTTGAAGTCGTTCCAGCCGCCCTGCTGCTGCGAGGGGTGGTTGGAGCTCATCGCGGCTTCCTCGTCGGCCAGCAGCTGGCTCGACTGCGAGACCGGGTTGCCGCTGGAGTCGAGCACGGAGCCGTCGTGGCTGATCGTGTCGCCCTGGCCGAGCACGATCTTGTTGCCGTTGCTGTCCGTCAGGAGCTTGCCGTCCGGACCGGTGACCGTCCCGTCCGCGTTGATCTTCGACCCTGCCGGAACCTTCAGCGCGTCGCTGTTCGCGTTGGGGTTCTGCTGTTGCTGCTGCGTGCCGACCTTGCTGCCCTTGGGCGGGAAGTACGGGTGACCGCCGATCATGTACGGGTGACCGTCCGGCCCGTAGAGTTCGCCGTTCTTGCCGATCGTGGAGCCCGGCGGAACCATGATCGGATTGCCGTGCTTGTCCTTCAGCGGCTGGCCGTTCGGGCCGAGCAGCGGGACGTCACCGTTGCTGTTGGGGTTGGCGTTCGGGTTGAGATTGGGGTTCAGGTTCGGGTTGTGCGTGGAGTTCGGGTTCGGGAGGCCGTTGCTGTTCTTGTTGAGGTTCGGGACGGAGTTCTTGGAGTTGCTGCCCGGCAGGCCGCCCGGCAGGCCACTGCCGCTGTTCTTGCTGTTCTTGCTGTTCGGACCACCTGGCAGGCCACCGCCCGGTGAGCCGCCGCCCGGCAGACCGCTGTTGCTGTTCGGCAGCGAGTTGCTGTCGAGGTTCGGATTGAGGTTCGAGTTGCTGTTGATGTTGCTGTTCGAGGGGCTCTGCGGCAGCGGGATGTTCTTCGGCGCCGGCGTGATGTTGGTGGGGATCTTGTCCATCAAGGTCTGGATCACCTTGTCGAAATCGGACATCGCGTTGCCGGCACCCACGTCCAGCGTCGTCTGCAGATTGAGGAGCCACTTCTGCATGGCGGCGTTCCGAACGTTGTCCCAGAAGGCCTGGTTCGGATTGCTGTCCTGCATCACATTGCTGTACACCGGGGTGCCGTCGTCGTAGAGCTTGGGACTGTCCACGACGGTGCCGTAGGGCGTGGTGATGCTGACCTGGAGGGGATATCCGTACGAGTCGTACTGGATGTTCGCCTTGACCCCGTTCATCGGCTGTCCGGGACCGACACCGAGCACCCACTTGAAGCAGTTCGCCGGGTAGGCGAGGTCGGTCGCCAGCCACTGGTTGTAGGTGTCCCAGAGCGCGCGGTGGGTGGCCCCGAGTTGCGACCGGACGTCCTGCAGCGGCTGGGCGAGCGAGCCCTGCATGTTCAACTGGTCGTGCAGGCTGCTGAACTCGCCGGCCAGTCCGTCCAGCACCATGCGGAACTCGTTGGCCGCCGTACCCTGCCAGTCGCTGCTCGGATCGCCGACCGTGTCCCGCCAGCCCTGGATCGTCTGCTGCCAGCCGACCAGCCAGGAGTCGAAGTTCCCGATCATCTGGGAGGCGGCGTCGAAGCTCCACACGCTCGTGGTGTCGTTCTGGGCCCCACCCCAGAGCAGGTCGGTGAGCACCTGGCCGGGCTGCTGGTAGAAGTTGGAGAAGGCGGAACCCGTGTCGAAGGCGGGGTAGTTCATCTTGATGCCGACGAACGTGTACCACCAGTTCTGGCCGAACCCGTCCAGGTAGGGGACCCAGAGGCAGGCGTCGAAGGTGCTCCAGAGATTGGTCTGCGTCGTCCAGACGAACTGGCCGCTCGGGATGAGCCACTGCGTGGACGGGGAGTTCGAGTTGTTGGGGTTGAGCTGCCCGCTCGAATTCTTGACCATCGGGTTGGTCCCGTCCGAGGCGACGGCACTACGGTCGACGATGTTCGCCGCCTTGGCGGACCAGTCGAACGTCTGCAGCGTTTCTTCCCAGTTCATGGCGGTTGGCTCCCAGTGTGTCCAGACGTGCTGATGATCGGTACTGCTGCGGCGCTACCGGCCGATGACGCCACGCACCCCTTCGTCGGTATCGGTGCCCCAGGTCTCCTCGTCCTCGGAGAGCCAGGTGGTCCGCTGCCGCTCCTGCCCGCTCTGGGAGCCGATGCCGCCCATGCCGCCCATGCCACCCATCGGCGGCATCTCCGGCATCCCCGCCGAGCTGGTCGGCGTCGACTGGCCTTGCAACTGCGCCAGTTCCATCGGATCGATCTGCTCCGGGTTCAGCGCGAGGCCCTTGTCCTGAAGGCTCTGCTCGTTGACGCTGAGCTGGGGGTTGGTCCCGCCGACGGTCGCCACCCCGGACAGGCCGGAGGCGTCCGGCATCCCACCGTCGGGGTTGACCGCGAGCCCGCTGGTGCCGGAGGCCAGGGGCCGGTGCGAGCCGATGCTGAGCCCGCTCGGGTCGAACTGGGTGGGCCCCGGCGGGAGCAGCGAGAGCGTGTGCTGCTCGTCGGCCAGCAGCTGGGTGGACTGTGAGACCGGATTGCCGTTCGCGTCCAGCACGGTGCCGTCGGCGCTGATCGTGTTGCCCTGGCTGAGCACGACCTGGTTGCCGTTGCTGTCCGTCACGAGCTTGCCGTCCGGACCGGTGACCGTGCCGTTGGCGTTGACCGTCGAGCCTGGCGGAACCTTCATCGGCATGTTCGAGCCGGGCATCGCGAGGGGGTTCGGCGAGGCGCCGACCTGGCTGCCGCTCGGCGCGTAGTAGGGCATGCCGTTGATCATCAGCGGCAGGCCGTTCGGCCCGAGGAGCTCGCCGTTCGTACCGATCGTGGAACCCGGCGGGACCAGGATCGGGAAGCCGTTCCGGTCCGTCAGCGGCAGGCCGTTCGCACCGAGCACCGGCACCTGGCCGCTGCCGCCACCGAGCCCCGGGCCGAAGCCTGGGCCGAAGCCCGGCAGGCTCGGGCCGCCAGGGTTCATGGCCGGGTTGCTGGTGCCGCTCGGACGTGACACCGGCGGGAGGCCGCCCGGGCCGAGACCGTTCGGGATGGAACCCGCCGGCAGGCTCTTGCCCGAGGAGTTGCCGTTGCCGGCCGGCGGGCCGACGGCCGGCCCGCTGATCGACGAATTGGCGCTGGCGTTGGCATTGGCGTTCGCGCTGGCGTTGCTGTTGGCATTGGCATTGCTATTGGCGTTGGCGCTGCTGTTGGGGCTCCCGAACGCGTTGACGTTCAGCGAGACCGCGCTGATCGTGGGGATCTTGTCCAACAGCGTGACGTACACCCCGTCGAGCGTGCTCATGGCCTGGCCGGCCGGGCCGTCGAGCAACGTCGTGACGCTGGTGAGCCACTTGTTCCAGGCCGCCGTCTTGAGCTTCAGCCAGAAGTCCGCGTGGTTCCCATCGGGCACCGGGCTCGACGAGCCGAACGGACCGCTGTTGTAGTGGGCGTTGGCGTCCGGGTTGTCGACGATGACGCCATAGGGGGTGGTGATGGTGACCTGGGTCGGCGAGTAGTTGCTCATGTCCGTACCGCAGATCGCGACACCGCTCGCGCCGGCCATGCCCCCGGCGGGATCGAGCGCCCACTTCAGGCAGTTCAGCGGATTGGAGAACGGATCGGCGCGCCAGGCCCAGTAGATGGAGTACAGCTGCGAGTGGGTCGCACCGAGCGTGGTGAACGCGGCGTCCAGCGCGGGCGCGATGGCCTGCATGTTCATCTGGCCCTGCAGGCCGTGGAATTCGACGCCGAGCGCGTCCAGGACGGCCCGGAACTCGTTGGCCGCACTCCCCTGGAAGTCACTGGTCGGGTCGCCCACGGTGTTGCGCCAGGTGTTGAGCGTCTGCTGCCACGTGCTGAACTGGGCGTCCAGGTTCCGGGCGAGCGTGGAGGCGGCCTCGAAGCTCCACTTGCTCGTGGTGTTGTTCTGGGCTCCTCCATAGCACAACTGCTCCCAGGTGTTGGCCGGTTGGGTGATGAAGCCGTCGTAGGGGCTGCCGGTGGCGAACGCGGCCTGGTTCGCGTTGATGCCGATGTAGGTGGTGTAGACGATGCCGGTACCGCTCTGGTTGTCCACCACGCCGGTGACGCTGGTGTTCGTGTAGAAGCCGCCGCCGGTGTCGAAACTGATCATCCAGCAGTAGTCGAAGGAGTGCGAGTAGTCGGCGTTCGAGGTCCAGACGTAGCGGTTCGAGTCGGTGTACCACGCATCCTGGCCGCTGCCGCCGGAGCCGGCGCTCCCGTCCGAGGCCACGGCGGCGCGTTGGGTGACGGTCGGGACCAGCTTCGTGTCGGCGAAGGTCCCCACCACGTTCTCCCAGTTCATTGCCGCCATTGCCGTGGACTCCCATGGGTGCGGACGGGCTGACGCCGTCGTGGTCGCGGTTCGTGGTCGCGGGTCGGGGCCCGGCCGAGGTTCGGCCGGGCCCCTGGGGTGCCGCGGTTGCGGCTGCCGGTACCGGTCGGTGCTACGGGCCGGGCGGCGGGGTGAGGTTGAGATTGCTGCTGCCGCCACCGGGCGGCACCACGTCGCTGAGGACCAGCCAGATGTCCGCCGACGTGAGGCTGTCGGTGTCGGAGTTGTGCAGCGTGGTGCTCGCGTTCTTCAGGTCCTGCTCGGTGCGCTGGACCTGTCCCTGGATCGTGACGACCTGCGTCTGCAGACTTCCGCAGAAGGTCTTCCACTTCTGCTGGAGGTCTCCGGCCCGCGAGTAGTAGGCGGGATTGCCCGGCATCAGCAGGGTGTAGCGACCGGCTTGCGCGGTGCGCCCGTCGGTCGCCGGCGGACCGCCGGTGCTGTTGGGGTTTGCCATGCTCAACCGCCCTGTGGGGTAGTTCCGCCCGTGCCGGCGAAATCGTGCAGCATGTCGATGACATGCGTGCCGTTGTTCCCGGTGCTGCCACTCATGTCGTCGTACATGTTGTTGAGGTTCGGCACCATGTACTCGGTGAACCAGGCGTCGGTGACAACGGTCACGCCCGCGCTGCCGTTGTCCCAGTTCGTCGTGGAAGCCATCCCGGCCTCAGTGCTGCGAGAGGATGGACGCCGCGCTGCTGTCGCCCTGGTGCAGGGCGTCGGAGATGTTCTGCAGCGCGACGGAACCCTGCTGGAGGTCCGTCGTCAGCTGGTCGTGGCTCCGGTTGAGCAGCTGGCTGAAGGTGTCGAACGGGTCCTTGTAGGGGCCCTGGAAGGACTCGGTGCTGTTGGTCAGGTTCTGGATCAGGTTCGCCAGATCCTGCTCCATCGCCGCGCTGGCCTGGGCGAACTGGGTGATGCAGTTGGCGATCTCGTCGTACTCGATGGAGATGTCCATCGGAGGCTCCTTTCGTTGGGTGGCTGAACCGGTGGACGTGCGGTGGGTCGGCTCAGCCGCCGAGGGCCTTGGTGATCAGGCTGTTGCCGCCCCAGTTGCCACCAATCGCGTGGGCCTCGTCCTCGGCGTTGTTGAGGACGGTCTGGGCGTGGACGGTGGCGTCCAGGAAGCTCTGGAAACCGGTCATGAGGTTGCCGTAGGTGGAGTTCCAGTCCCGCATGGTGCCGACGAAGGACTGGGCCGCCAGGGACTTGAACCAGGTCTCGACGTCGACCGTGACCTGCTCGATCTTCTGGGCGTGCGTGATCATGCTGGCGACCTGCTCCTGCAGACCGTTGATGCACGACTGGACGTCGGCATCGACTTTGGACGATGTGGCCACTGTTGCTCCTTCTCTCGGTGTGCCGATCTCTCTCGACGCGCGGATCAGCGGCGTCTCACCAGGGTGAACGGGCTGCCGGGGACGGCCGGTTCAGCTCTGGAACCGCCGCGCCGTCACCCCGCGCAGGGGGCGTTCGTCGCCGACGGGTTGACCACCCCGCCGTTGGCCAGCAGGCTCGGATCCAGGCTGGGCCCGGTCGGCAGGAAGGTCAGCAGCCCGTCCGGCACCGCCGTCGGCGAAACCGCCGCGTAGCCCAGCGACTTGACCACGGCGGCGGACGGGATCGGGTACTTCACCCCCGCGTCGGTCACCAGGTAGTCGGTGGTGCCGTTGCCGCCACCCGACAGCGCCCGGACCAGCGCTCCGCCGCCCGGCCGGACCGCGATCAGGTCGGCCTGCGTGCAGGTGGGCACCACGCCCGGCTGCGGCGGGGGCACCAGGCCCGCCACCGCCGCCGCGTCCACGATGCTCACCGAGGTGACCGGGGACCCGGCACCGGGGTGCGTGTCGGCGCAGACGCCCTGCCCCTGACCCGGGGTCACCAGCTGCGGCGGGTCGGCCGGCAGCGCCGTCGAGGGCTTCACCCCGGCGGCGGTGTGCGCGGCCAGATCCTCCGGGCCGATCGTCGCCACCGTCACCGCGCCGCCGCCGTAGGCGTCGTGCTGGGTGCGCGGGTCGCCGCGCAGCAGTGCCAGCAGGGTGTTGGTGAGCGGCACCAGACCGGAGCCGGTGAGCACGTAGTGCTCGCCGCTCGGGCCGGCGAAGAGCTGGCCGACCTTGCTGGGCGCGCCGGCCAGCGACGGACCCGCCGTGCCGCGCCCGTCGATCACCGGGGCGGTCAGCTCGGAGCCGGCCGGCAGGGCGTTGAGGAAGCTCGCGGTGACCGGGGTCGGCGTGGCCTGGGCGTAGCCGAGGGCCTGCAGCGCGCCGTTCGCCGTGTCGACCTTCAGCCGCTGCCCGTCCCAGAGCAGGTAGCTGCCACCGTCCGGGGTGGCGACCAAGGCGCCCTGGGTGGCGCTCAGCTGATCGCCCTCGTCCTGCGCGCCGACCGCGAGGGCCAGTTGGGGCGTGGCGCCGCCGGACTGGCCGGGCTTGCTGACGCCGCAGGCCAGCCAGGCACCGCCGTCGAGCTGGGCGGCGGGCGGCAGCCCGTCGGGCGCGCCGACGATGCCCACCGGCGCGGCGCGGGTGACACCGGCCAGCGAGGCCTGGCCGACCTGTTGCATCGTCATCTGGTCGCCGGCCAGGAGCTTGGCGCTGGTCTCGTTGAGGACGGAGTGCAGCGCGCCGCCCAGATACAGGTAGCGCGCTCCGGTCTCCTTGACCATCACCAGCGTGCCCGCCTTGGGGAGGCTGGTGCTCACCCCGGGCGAGATCAGACCGAAGACGCCGACGCCGGCGCAGGCGGCCATGCCCAGGGCGATGCCGATCACCGCGCCGCGCGTGGTGCGCCCGTGCGGGGTGTCCGGCGCGTCCGGCTCGGCGCGCAGCATGCCCGAGGCAAGCCGGCTCATCACGAACAGGTGCGCCTGCACCTGATCGCGTCGGGACTGCATCCTGTTCCTCCAGTGGCGTTGTTCCGACTACCGCAACCCCGGCGAAGCTCAGCCGCCCAGGCCCCTGACCTTGCCGAACACGCCGATCGCCCACATGCCCAGCGGCACCAGCGAGACCGCCGAGAGGGTGTGCAGCAGGTCCGCCGCGCGTCCCCAGTACGGCAGCAGCCGCTTGCCGGGCACCGACCAGGCGGCCACCAGCAGCACGGAGGCGATCGAGACGAGTCCGGCGAGCACCCCGAGCCGACCGGTCGGGGACTGGTGCAGCGCGATCCCGGCGAGCAGCAGCGCCAGGCCGTACGCGCCGGGCAGCAGCACCGTGAGCCGCTGCCAGATGCTCCCGATCGCCCGGGCGTGCAGCAGCAACAGCACGCTCAGGGCGACCGTGAAGCAGCGGGCCGCCGTGCTGGTGCCGGTGCCCAGCAGCGACAGCGAGGCGGTCAGCGCCAGTCCCGCCACCAGGTGGAAGGCCAGCAGGTAGTTGTCCGCGATCACGCTGCGGCTCAGCACGCCCGACGCCTCGAAGGGCTCGATCTCCTCCTGGAGTTCCTCGGCGTTGCGCGGCAGCGCCGGCAGCCGCAGGCCCGAGAGCCGGAACGCGACCGACGGCATCAGCGCGCCGAACACCACCACGACCACCGCGACCGCCAGCGCCGAGTCGTGCGCCGAGAGCCCGCAGAGCGCGAGCACCCCGGAGATCACGCCGAGCAGCGCGAGCACCACGGCCCCGAGGAAGAACGGCGCCGAGCAGCCCACCGCCGCCAGCCCCAGCACGGCCGCGCCGGCCGCCGCCGAGCTGCCCGCCAGCAGCCGGGCACCGGTCAGCGCCGGGCCCGCCGTGCCGACCGGGAGCAGCAGACCGGCCGTCGCCAGGTACGGGATGGCCATCGCGCCCAGCGCGGTGCCCGCGATCGCGTCGCCGACCGCCCGGGCGGCGCTGACCGCGCCGAGCAGCAGCAGCATGCCCACGACGGTGGCCGCGATCTCGCGCAGTTGCTGCGGTCCCGGCATGGCCAGCAGGGCGAGGCCACCGGCCAGCGCCACCAGGCCGAGCCCGAGGGCGAAGTGGTGGGTCAGCGCGGGCCGCCAGTTGTCGCCGCGCTCCTGCATGCCGGTCCTGACGCCGTCGACCAGGTCGTCGAAGTGGACCGGCGGGAACGCCTGACGGCGCGGCCGCAGGTGGAGTTCGTCGCCGTCGTGCAGCTCGAGGGCGTCCAGGGTGCGGTTCTCGTCCAGCGGTTCCCCGCCGAGCTTCTGCAGCACCCAGCCGCCGTGCTCCAGGCCCTTCTCCTCCAGGTCGGCCCCGGCGTAGCCGAGCACCGTGGGGAGCAGGTCGGCCAGTTGGACGTCCGCGGGCACCGCGAGCTCGAAGGTCGTCTCCGGCGCTCGGAATCTGAGGCGGCACAGACCCGCGATCGCACTACCGCTCATGCTCACGCTCGCCCACCCTCCTTGGCTGTCGGCCGCACCCGTTCGCCCGGTGCGGGAAGTCCATGAGCGCGTGTCGGCTGAGCACGGCTCCACCGCACTGAACGGCTGCCGCGAGCCGAGCGGTTCAGCGGCCTCTCGACACGAATCGGAGCAACCCGGCCGAATGAACCGGACCGCGAGCGCGAGCCGTGGACCGGGGAGACGGCCTTGGTCAAGTGGAGGAGCCTTCGTTGAGCGTTGTCCTGGTCAACCGCACCGCCAGGCGCCCCGGCCCGGAGATGCCGGACGGGGAGATCCAGCTGCAGGAGCCGCCGCCACTGCCCGAGGCGCAGAGCGCCATGTCCAACATGATGCAGATGCTGCCGATGGCGCTCGGCTCGCTCTCGATGCTCTTCATGTTCATCCGCCCGGGCGGCAGCGGCGGCGGCGCCATGTCGTACCTCGGCATGGGCATGATGGGCCTGTCCGCCGTGGGCATGCTGGTGGTCTCGCTGGTCCGCGGCTCCGGCGACCGCAAGCGCCAGCTGAAGGCCGAGCGCCGCGACTACCTCCGCTACCTCTCGCAGATGCGCAAGCAGGTCCGCAAGACCATCGCCAAGCAGCAGGAGGCGCAGGCCTGGCGGCACCCCGTCACCTCCGAACTGGCGGCCCTGGTGCGCACCACCCGGCTCTGGGAGCGGCGCACCCAGCACCCCGACTTCAGCGACGTGCGGATCGGCACCGGCCCGCAGCGGCTCGCGGCCAAGCTAGCGCCGCTCTCCACCAAGCCGGTCGAGGACCTGGAGCCGCTCACCGCGCACGCCCTGCGGCGCTTCATCCACGCCTACGGCACCGTCCCCGACCAGCCGATCGCCATCTACCTGCGCGGTTTCTCCCACCTCCTGGTCCAGAGCGAGAACGCCGAGGCCGCTGAGAGCGCGGAGGACACCGAGCGGGCCCGGGCGATGGTCCGCGCCATGATCGCGCAGCTGTCCGTCTTCCACACCCCCGACGAGCTGCGGATCGCCGTGGTCGCCGACGGCGAGCAGCGCGAGCGGTGGGAGTGGAGCAAGTGGCTGCCGCACGCCCTGCACCCGACCGACACCGACGGCGCGGGCGCGGTGCGCCTGATGGCCAGCTCGATGATCGAGGTGGAACAGGTCCTCGGCGAGGAGTTCGGCGCCCGTCCGCCGTACGAGGCCGACGCGGTGCCCAACCGCGAGGAGCCGTTCACCGTGATCGTGCTGGACGGCGTGCCCGTCCCGGCGACCAGCCGGGCCGCCCTGACCGGCTACCGCAACGCCATCGTGATCGACCTCGCCGGTGTGCTGGAGTACAAGCACGCCAAGTACACGCTGCGGCTGAAGATCGAGGGCGAGACGCTCTCGATGGTGACCGCCGACCGCAACCGCAAGGACACGGACACCGAACTCGGCCGCCCCGACGGCATGTCGATCGCCGAGGCCGCCCGGCTGGCGGTGCTGATGGCGCCCTACCGGATCGGTGACTCGGCCGACACCAGCGAGCCGCTGGAGACCGACTTCGACCTCACCGCGCTGCTCGGCATCAGCGACCTGTACGAGCACGACGTGGCCGCGCACTGGGCCAAGCGGACCCTGCAGACCAAGCTGCGGATCCCGATCGGCCTGGGCGCCGACGGCCAGCCGATCGACCTGGACATCAAGGAGTCCGCGCAGGGCGGCATGGGCCCGCACGGCATGCTGATCGGCGCCACCGGCTCCGGCAAGTCCGAGCTGCTGCGCACGCTGGTACTGGCGCTGGCCGTCACCCACTCCTCCGAGCTGCTCAACTTCGTCCTGGTCGACTTCAAGGGTGGTGCCACCTTCCTGGGCCTGGACGGTCTGCCGCACACCTCCGCCGTCATCACCAACCTGGCCGACGAGGCCCACCTGGTCGACCGGATGCGCGACTCGCTGCACGGCGAGATGGTCCGCCGCCAGGAGCTGCTGCGCTCCGCCGGCAACTACTCCTCGCTGCTCGAGTACGAGACCGCGCGGCTGAACGGCACCCCGCTCGACCCGATGCCCAGCCTCTTCGTGGTGGTCGACGAGTTCTCCGAACTGCTCGCCGCGCACCGCGACTTCATGGAGCTGTTCATCATGATCGGCCGCCTCGGCCGGTCGCTCGGCGTGCACCTGCTGCTCGCCTCGCAGCGGCTGGACGAGGGCCGGATGAACGCGCTGGAGTCGCACCTGTCGTACCGGATCGGTCTGCGCACCTTCTCCGCCATGGAGAGCCGCGGCGTGCTGGGCGTCCCGGACGCCTACCAGCTGCCCTCGCAGCCCGGCAACGGCTTCCTGCGCAGCGACATCTCCACCCTGACCCGCTTCAAGGCCGCCTACGTCTCCGGCACTTACAAGCTCAAGCGCCGGCCCGCCCGGCAGGCGGTGGTGGCCGGCCAGGTGGTCCGCTACGGCACCGACTACGTCGAGCCCCGGCACGTCGAGGTCGAGATCGAGGAGGAGACCCCGGCCTTCGAGGAGACCCGCTCGCTGTTGGAGATCGCGGCGGAGAAGCTCTATGACGCCGGTCCGCCCGCCTACCAGGTCTGGCTGCCGCCGCTGGACGTGCCGCCGACCCTGGACGAGCTGCTGCCGCCGCTGGCCCCGCACCCGCGGTACGGCCTGACCGTGGAGAGCCAGAGCGAACGCGGACGGCTGCGGGTGCCGGTCGGCGTCATCGACCGCCCGTTCCACCAGCTGCGCGACGTGATGTTCGCCGACCTCTCGGCGGCCGGCGGCCACGTCGGCATCGCCGGCGCCCCGCAGAGCGGCAAGAGCACCGTGCTGCGCACCCTGATCACCGGCCTGGCGCTCACCCACACCCCGGCCGAAGTGCAGTTCTACTGCCTGGACTTCGGCGGTGGCACGCTCTCCGGCCTGCGCGGCCTGCCGCACATGGGCGGGGTCACCGGACGGCACGACCCGGAGCGGGTGCTGCGCACCATCGCCGAGGTCAACAGCATCATCACCCGGCGCGAGCGCTCCTTCGCCGAGCAGGGCATCGACTCGATCACCGCGTTCCGCAAGCTCAAGGCGGCCGGCAAGCTCCCGGACGAGCCGAACGGCGACGTCTTCCTGGTGATCGACGGCTGGAACACCGTCCGCCAGGAGTTCCCCGACCTGGTCGCGGTCCTCGCGCTGATCTCGCAGCGCGGGCTCAACTACGGCGTGCACCTGATGATCGCCACCAGCCGCTGGGGCGAGCTCTCCGGCTCGCTGCGCGACCAGTTGCAGACCCGGTACGAGCTGCGCCTGGGTGACCCGGTGGACTCCCAGATCAACATGCGCGCGGCCCAGAAGGTGCCGAAGCTGCCGGGCCGTGGCCTGACGGACGATCAGATGCACTTCCTGATCGCGCTGCCCCGCACCGACGGCTCGGGCACCACCGAGGACCTCGGCGAGGGCATCGCCGACCTGGTCGACGCGATCGCCGACCACTGGCAGGGCCCGCGCGCCCCGCAGGTCCGGATGCTCCCGATCAGCCTGGACGCCACCGAGCTGCCGGCGCCGCGCGGCCGCCTGCAGGTCGCGATCGGTCTGGAGGATCAGGAGGTCGAGCCGCAGTGGCACGACTTCGAGTCCGACCCGCACCTGATCGTGGTCGGCGACACCGAGTCCGGCAAGACCAACCTGATGAAGCTGCTGGCGAAGTCCATCATGAAGGCCTACACCCCGGCCGAGGCCAGGATCATGCTGATCGACTTCCGGCGCGAGCTGTACGACACCATCCCGGAGGCGTACCGCCTGGGCTACGCGGTCTCCGTGGACAGCGTCCGGGAGATCGTGGACGGCGCGGCCAAGGCCATGAAGAACCGCGTCCCCTCGGCCGACATCAGCCCGGCCCAGCTCAAGCTGCGCGACTGGTGGCAGGGTCCCGAACTGTTCATCCTGGTCGACGACTACGACCTGGTCAGCACCAGCAGCGGCGCCCATCCGTTCGCGCCGGTCCTGGACTACCTGGCACAGGGCACCGAGATCGGCCTGCACCTGATCGTCGCCCGCGGCGCCAACGGAGCCTCGCGCGGGCTCAGCGACCCGCTGCTGCGCAAGATCCAGGAGGTCAACTCGCCTGCGGTGCTGCTCTCCTGCCCGCCGTCCGAGGGCTTCCTGTTCGGCAACTTCAAGCCCCGCCAACTGCACCCCGGGCGCGGCTTCTACATCACCCGGCGGCGCACCGTCCAGGTGCAGACCGGCCTGCTGCCGGAGGACCAGGGCTGAACCCCCGGTGTCCACCGGCTCGTAGAACCGGGTGGGAGCCGGTACTGACAGAGCATCACCCGGCGATCAGCGACGGAGGCGGCAGACGATGAAGGCGACGACCATGCATCCGCAGGGAACCCCGCAGACCGGGGCGGCGCCCGGTCCTGCCGTCCCGCCCGCCGCCGCGACGCTGCGGCCGGTCGGCCCGCACCTGGTGATCGCACCGCCGGGAGCCGAGGACGACAGCCTCTGGGCCGCGCTGGGCGGGCTGCCCGCCGTGCCGGACGCGTTGATCCTGCTGGTGGCCACGGCGAACGCCGCGCCGGTGCTGCGCCAGCAGCTGCCCGAACTCGCCCGCACCGCCCGGGCCCGGGGGGCGAGCACCATCGTGCTCGCCGCCTCCGGCCTGGCCGCCGCCGCTGGGAGCGGGCGGCGCCCGGCCGAGCAGGTGGCCGGGATGGTCGGGCTGACGGTGATCGCGCCGGACGGCATGGTCTCCATCCAGCCGGACGGCACGCTGGAGGTCACCCCGGCCGGGCCGGGCGGCGCGGCATCCTGGTGGCGGTGCACGGCCACCGGGCCCGCCGAGCCGCTGGGGGCCAGCTGGCCGGCGCCGGTGTTCGAGGCGGAGCTGGTGGCTCCGGTGGCTCCGGTGGCCTTCGAAGCTCTTATCGCAGCACCCTCCCCCCAGCCCGGCGGTCCGGCCGTGACGCCGCTCCAGTTCGGGTACTGGATCAGGTCGGCGGCGTTCGACGACGACGCCGTCCTCGGCCCGCGCCTCGACTCCCTCGCCGCCGACCCCGGCACCCTCGTCCTCGTCGTCGGCCACCCGGCCGCCCCGGTGGTCCCCGCGAGCGTCCTGGCGACCACCGTCCGAACCCACGCACCGGCCTCGGCCGGGCTGTTGCTGAGCGCACCGTGGGCCGACCCCGAGCAGCTGGTAGCGCTGGCCACCGAGCTGGCCTGGGAGCTGGACCGCGACGTCCGGGCCGCCGTCGGCCTCCCCGCACTCACCGGCAGCGGCAACTCGACCGTGCTGCTCGGCCCGGACGGCTCCGCCACCTGGGAGCCCTACCTGACCGAGCTGACCGCCTCCCCGAGCCGGGGCCGGGTGGTGGCCACCTCCTGGCGCCACCGCCAGGACGGCTGGACACCGCTGGCCCCCGCGCTCTTCGGCGTCCCCGCGCTGCCGGGCTGGCTGCTGGAGGCGATCCCCGCCGGGCTCTGGCTCCGCACGGACGGCCACCCGGCCGACCCGGCGACCCGCCTGCTGCCGCCCGAACCGAACCGGCCCGTGCTGGTCGTCGGCGAGCCCGACCGGCCGGTGGCCCAGGAGGTCTTCGAGCGGCTGGGCCAGCTGCTGGACGGACTGCCGCCGGGCAGCCCGGTGCGCCCCGGCCTGCTGGTCGACGCGCCGCTGAGCGCCGACCTGCGGGCGGTCGCCCGCTTCGTGGCGCGGGTGCACCAGCTCGACTGGGTCGAGCGGCCGGCGGCCGTGCCCGCTCCCGCGCAGGCGAGCACCGAGCCCGCGCTCATCGCGGCACCGGCACAGCTGGCCACCATGGCGAGCGCGGCGCAGCCGGGGAGGCCGCTGGGCATCATCGGCGCCCGCGAACCCGACCCCGTCCCCGTCCCCGTCCCCGCCATCGAGCCCGAACCGGCCGAGGCGGTCATCGACTCCCTCTCACTCTCGCTCTCGCCGCGCGCCTTCTCTTCTGATGGTCCGTCAGTCCAGCTCGGTGCCAGCACTTCTGAGGACCGCGAGCAGCTCAAGGCGCTGCTCGGCCCGACCTTCGTCCGGCTGGCGAACAAGGCCGACCAGATCGCCACCCGGCTGCCCGGCCTGCGCTCCACCACCGTCACCGACATCAAGGCCGACCTGGTGGCCGTGCTGCTGCACCACACCGACACCGGCGTCCCGGCCACCCGCGCCGAGCTGATCGACGCGGCCCGCGGCGACCGGCCGAGCCACCTCTCGGCCTTCCTGACCTGCCTCGGCTCAGGCCTGCGCCGCCTGCCGAGCCACCACGGCGCCGTCCTGCTCGGCGCGATCGCCGGCGAACGCGAGCTCGAGCAGTACACACCGGGCTCCCTGCTGCTCGAACCGGCCCCGGTCGCCGCCCTGCCCGCCCACGACGTCGACCTGGGCGCACCCGTCGAGTTCGCCGTCTGGTCCACCACCGGCCGCCGCACCGCACTCTTCGGCGCCCCAGGCGACGAGCCCGCCGTGGTCTTCCCACCCGGCACCCGCTTCAGCGTCCTGAGCATGCTCCCCAGCACCGAGCCCGGCACCCCGAGCCGCGTCCTGCTCCGCGAGGTCAGCGCCACCACCGAGGACGACCGCGGCGCGGACCGCGAACGCGGCATCCAGGACCGCCTGCTGAGCTGGCTGGAACGCCGCGACCGCCTCTCCGCCCAGGAACGCCGCGCGATCGACCGCCCGGAGCGCTTCCACCTCACCCCGGGCGTGACGCTGAGCTGACCTGATTCGTTCCGGTGATCAGGCGGCCAGGAAGGCCGCCGCCCGCTCGTCCAGTTCCTGGGCCGGCCGGATGTTCCGGGCCCGGACCGACGCGAGACTACGCCGCATCTCCACCGCGGCCTTGCGGGTGCGGACCGACTGCACGCCCTCCATGCTGTCGAGCGCCCGGCCCCACGTCGCGCACGCCTGCTCGATGTGCCCTTGAGCGTGCTGCATCTTGGCCTGTGCCACCAGGTCGAGGGCGAAGATCCGGGCGTAGGTGCTCGCCGACCGCCCAGCGGCGGCGGCCGCGTATTCTTCCGCTGCCCGCCGCTGGTCCCGCAACTTGTCGAACACCTTGGCCGTGCGGGAATGCACGGTGGCCTCGACCGGCCCCCACGACAGCGCCCAGAACGGCACCTCGTCCCCCTGATCGGCCGTCAGGAAGTCCTGCGCCCGCTGGACGGCTTGAACCGCGCCCGTGCGGTGCCCGGCCCCCGCGAGGGCGTGCGCCCGGGTCACCTCGAACAGCGCCTCGGTCCGGGTGTCCACTCGCCCGCGCACCTTGCGCATCGCGACCTCCGCGAGCGCCAGGCAGTGCTCCGGCCGGTTCAGCTTCATCCCCTGCTGCGACATGGTCCGCATCACGAAAGCCTCGTGACCGGTGACACCCGATTCCCTTGCCAGAGCCAGGGATTGGAGGTAATACCGCTGGGCAAGCCCCTGCTCGCCCGCGTCGTACGCCTTCCAGCCCGCGAGATGCACACCGGACGCGGCGGCCGACAGCATCGCGGCTCGGTCGTCCTCCGTGCGGAACCGACCCCGGCGCAGCGACGCCACATCACTCATGAGGTACTGCACCAGTGAACTGCGTCCGTGCTGGCCGCCGTGGCGCTCGTCCATCACCGTGAACATGTGGATCATGTCGCGCACGGCAACGACCTCGTGCTTGCCGGACACCGCCCCTCTGCGGGCCGCCTCGGTCCGCTGGGCGATCTCCTGGACCTGGCCGAGCGGAAGCAGGGCGCCGGCCACCGAGTAAGCCGAGGTCGAGAGAGAGCGACGGCGGTCCAAGTCAGCCCTCCAGATCCGCGAGAGGACGCCCACCGCGTCCGGCCCGATCGACAGGCCGATGTTGGTGTCATCCCCTTCCGCGGCTGAGCGTAGACCGAGGTCCGACGGGACGAGCATCCGGCCCAGCGCATGGCCGGTGCTGGAGAGCCGGGTCGACGGCACCGTGTGCGCCTACCAGGGCGGCCCACGAGCCCTTTCCACCCTGGAGGCTGTGGCCACGAAATGGCTGTCCAGCGGGCGCCCGGGGCTCGACCGCTACGGGCTCACCGTGACCCCAGAAGCGAACAAGGTCTGACTGGATGAACTCGACAACACGATCGGCGTCTTCGGGTAGCGACCACTGCGATGGCCCCGAGTCCGGCTCGGGGCCATCGGCATTCGGCTCGACCATCAAGGGTGACGCGCCCAACGCACCGATCAGAGGAACGCGCTGTAGTCGTCCCCCGCCGTCGCGACCCGAGCCGGCGCTTCGCCCGCGCCCGCGCCACCGGAGGTGTTCACCCGCGTCGGCGCACCACCGGTGACGGGCATGCCGCCTGAGGTGGTCGTGCGCGCGGGCTGCGTGCTCGTGCGAGCGGACCAGGACGACTCGACCGACGCACGCGCGGTCGCCACGGCCTCCGCCTCCGGGGCCCGCCCACCGCGAACCGTCTTCTCGACCCGCAGCGTCAGGTTCCGGTCCCGTCGGTCGCCCGGGCGGTCCCGGTCCTTGCTGCGGATCAGCTGGCTCTCGACACCCCCCACCTCCTGCCAACGCGACTGCACAGCACGAATGTTGGCGAACCAGGTGCCGTCGATCCGATGCTCCAGTGCGAGGTCCCAGCTCTCGGCCTCGATCACCTCGCTCGCCCCCTCCGTGCCCGGGATGACGATGGTGCGGCCGGTGCCCCGGATGGTCACCACGGCCCGCTGCGGCCACTCGGCTTCCACTCCGGTCACCGTGATCCGGCAGGGTCCTTGGTACCAGGCCATGATTCTCCATACCTCCTGCGTAGCTGGTGGTCTCACCCCGGTGAACGGCTCGCGCGCACCCGCTGGTTCGAGGTGGGCAGCGGCAGGTAGCCGACCGGCGGCACGAGCGGGCGGACCTTCGGTGGCGGAGCAAGGGCGCCGGGTCCGGCCCGGACCAGGCGGACGGGCACGCCGAGGTAGCGCTCCAACCGCCGGGCGAAGTCCCGGATGGCCGCCGCGCTGCCTGCGGGTACGACGAGGTCCACCGGCCGCCCGGCCGCGCCGACCGCGAGCACCAGCAGCGCCAGACCCTCCGGCCGGACCCCCAGCTGCTCGGTCCAGTCCAGCCCGGGGACCAGGCCGAGGCTGATCCGCAGGTGTCCGGGCGGCACCGCGGCGAAGCGGCCCTCGTGCCGCCACAGGCCGGTCGTCTGCGGCGTTCTGAGCCAGAGCCCGATGGCCTGGCCGAGCGGATCCACGGCGACCTCGGTCAGCGGCGCCAGCCGATCGAGGTAGGCCGGCAGCGGTTCGTCCGGCTCGCGCAGGACGGCGGGTGAGACGAACTCGTCCAGCAGCCTGGCCGGGACCTCCGGCACGGGCAACTGCGAACCGATCCAACGGTGTTCGGGGCACGCTTCGCGGTCCAGCAACAGTTCCGCCTCGGGGGGCAGGTCGACCCGCTCGGCGGTGCCGTCGTCGCCCCGGCGCGCGTCGGTCACCGAGGCCACCGCCTGCCAGGGGCCGGCAGCCGTCGGCAGGACCCGGAGCAGCGCGGTCCACGCCGCGTCGGGATCGGGCAGGGCACGGATCACCGGGTCCACCGCAGCGAGGTAGAGGTCCCCCTCCCTGGCCAGCAACTGCCATTCCAGGAACGTGAGGCACCGGGCCAGCACCTCCGTCACCTCGTCGGCGGACGGCTGTCGGGGCCCGGCCCCAGCCGCGTCCGCCGGCAGTGGCCGGCACCAGCTCCCCTCGCTGCCGTAGATCCGGGCGGGGTCGGTGGGCGGCAGGTCGTCCCCCTGGAGGCCGAGCAGGCGCAGGACGTCGTGGTGGATCCGGCCGGACCGGCAGGGGGCGATCTGCCGCAGGTCCTGGTCGTCGTGGCCGACGTAGGGCCTGGCCATCGCCTGGACGCCGCCGAAGACGTCCGCCTGGGTCCGGCTGTAGTTCAGCCGGGCGCACTCCGCCCAGAGCGCGATCGCGGGGTGGTGCGCCGGGGCGACCAGGATGTCGTTGCAGACACCCTCGCCGGGCAGCGGGTTCATGGTGAACCCCAGGAGCGAGCCGGCGACCCGGTCGAAGAAGTCCGGCAGGCGCTCCTCGGGCTCGGACTCCGCGTCCGCGCCGACCAGGACGACGTCGCCGTCCGCGTACGCGCCGCCCAACCGCTCGATGATGTCCACCCGCAGGTGGTCACTGGCCGAGGCGTAACCCCGGGCCAGCTGCTTGGACATCTCCAGGACGAACGGAGCGCGCAGCTTCATCGGAGCCTCGGCATGGAACACCTCGAAGATGTTCACCAGGTGGATCCCGTTGCCGGTGGCCCAGTCGAGCAGCGACCGGACGGCCGCCAGCGGGTCGTTGCGGCCGCGCCTCGGCACCGGTTCGGCGCGGGCCGGTTCGACGGGGCACGGTTCGACGGGGCCCGGTTCGGCGCGGGCCGCGTCGAACAGCTCGCGGGGCACGTCGGTCCAGAGCACGAAGTCCACCTGGCCGGCGTAACGGCGGGCGGCCCGTGCGTAGTTCTCCCGGAACACGGTGGTCCGGGGCATCGGCTTGCCCAGCCAGATGCCGTGCACGACCCGCGGTATCCGGGTCAGCTCGGGGAGTGGCGGCGCTCCCGAGTCCGCCGGCTGCCCCCAGCGCCGCAGCTCGGCGGTGCGGGCCGACTCGCTGACCGGTCCTGGATCCAAGTCCAGTGCGGCCGGGGTGAGTTCGGCGGCCGTCGGGGCGGGGCGGATCATGCTCAGGCGCCGCAGCAGCGGGGCGAGGTGCTCGGGCGGCAGTGAGTCGAGGTCCAACCCGGCCAGGAAGGGTGGCGGCGGGGGCAGTTCGCGCAGGCCGAACGGATCGGCGCCGAGCCAGGCCGCCTTCACGTCTTCGCACTCCGGCAGGTGCAGGGCGGGGTGGGTGAGCCCGCGCAGCCAGTCCAGCAGTTGGGGATCAGTCGGCACGGTCGGCCGATCGCCGACGGCCGGACCCCGCCGGACCCGGGCCAGCAGCCGCCCGGTCAGCTCTGCCGCGCGTCGCTCCCGCCCCCGCCGGGCCGCCGCGAGCCGTCGGCGCGTGCCGGCCCGGGCGGCCACCTCATCGACTGCTGTCTCAGCGAGTTGACGAACCATCAGCTCGACGGCTTGCTCCAGCTCCGCCCCGCGTTCGTCCAGCGCCGCCGCCCCACCCCGGGCCATCGCCGCGCTCCGCGCCCGACGCACCGCCACTTCGTCCAACACCCCGCCAGTGGCGAGGAGTTCGGCCACCCGAGCCGCATGCTCCGGCCCGTTGAGCTCCTGCACGATCCGCCGCACCCGGGCCACCGCACCGGCCGCGAGCACGGCGCGCTCGGCGAGGTCGGCGGAGAGCCGCCCGGCCGGCAGCGCGTCGATCGCCTCCCGGGCGAGCTTCGCGGCGTGCTCCTGGGCCAGGCTCGCATCGCCCGTCGTCACCAGCCGGGTCATCGTCTCGGCCTCGGCAAGCAGCCGGGCCAGGTCCGCCTCGCCCAGCGCCGCGCGCCCCAGCAGCCCCTCCAACTCCCCTGCGGCGCGCCGCCCGTACTCCTTTAGCCTGGGCAGCGCGTGCGCCAGGGCCACTGCCCGCGCGGCATCCACCGTCTGGTCAACAGACCCCGACACGGCTAGGCCTGCCCCGTCGGGCCCACGTACCGTCCCGGACGCCAGCCGCGTCGCCGCCCGCGCGGCAGGATGACCCCGACGGCCGCCACCACGACGACCACGGCGAACGCGATGCCACCGACCATCAGCGCCTGCCCTCGGCCGCTGACCACGCGGACCACCGCCGGCATGGTCATCGGCGTGCCGGGCGGCGCCGGTCGCGGCGAGGCGGCCGCGCCGGTCTCGCCGGGGACGAAGGCCGTCACCGCCGCGACCGGGTCCACCGTGCCGTAGCCGAACCGGGGGTCGGGCAGCATCGTGCCCGGATGGTAGGCCGTGGCCTCCAGGCGGTGCGCCAGCTGAATGGCCGTCAGATTCGGCCGGTAGCCGAGCGTCAACGCCGCGGAACCGGACACGAAGGCCGCCGCGAAGCTGGGCCCGGAGGCCGTGAAGTAGCCCGTCCCGGCGGGCCCGGTGCTCATCACCGAGTCGCCCGGCGCCATCAGGTCGACCCGGACACCGCTCTGCCCGCTCTGCCCGAGCGCACTCGAACTCCCCTGCGGGGCCGTCCCGATGGGGCCCAGGTCGGAGACCGAGAGCACGCCCGGGTAGGCCGCCGGATAGGCCGCCGCCTGGTTGCCGCCGCCACCACTGTCCAGCGCGGCCGGGGCGACGACCAGCGCGCCCTTGCCCTGGGCGTACTGCACTGCGCCTGAGAGCGCGGGGCTGCCCACCTGGGCCGGCATCGCGATGTCGATCACCCGGGCACCACCGTCGGCCGCCGTGCGGATGCCGGCGGCGAGCGTGTCCGCGTTGGTGATGCCGGTCTGGTCGGTCACGCCCACCGCGAGCACCTGGGCCTGCGGGGCGATCCCGGCGAAGCCGACGCCCGGCCGCCGCTGGGCGGCGATCAGACCCGCCACGAAGGTGCCGTGGCCGACGCAGTCCTGCCCCGAGGTGGTCGTCCCGTACGCGCGCTGCCCGAGCGTGAGGCGTCCGGCGAGCACGCCCGCCGTGTCGTCCACCCCGGAGCCGACCACCGCGACGGTCACCCCGCTGCCCTGGGTCAGCGACCAGACCTCGTCGGCCCGCAGAAAGGTCTGCGCCCACGGGATCCGGGTGCTGCTCGCACCGGACCCGGTCTGGCAACCGTTCTGCTGGGTACCGCTGTTGGTCTGCGCCAGGCCCGGCAGCGTGCCGGCATCGGACGACGATCCGGTCGGCGAGGGCGAGGGCGAGGCCGACGGCGAGGGCGAGGCCGACGGCGACGGCGAGTCCGCGACGGCGGCGCCCGCCGGCAGCAGCAGCGCCCCCACCAGCACAGACCCCGACAGCAGTGCCCTGGACAAGGCCGCGACAGCGCCCGCCTGCCGCGCCCTCATCCCGCGACCCCCAGCCGGTCCGCCGGGAGGTCCCCGGGCAGCAACAGGCTGAGCTCCGCCAGGTCGTTGATCTCCAACTTGCTGAGCCGGCCCGCCTGACGGGTGATCATGCTCTCCAGGAGCTGGCGCGCCGAGCGCCCGTTGCCGAAGGTGCGGTCGCGCGGCATCGCCGCGAAGAGCCCACCGAGCGCGGCCACCGTCTCGCTCGCGAGGTTGTAGCCCGCGCCCTCGGCCATCGTCTCGACGATGGTGACCAGCTCGTCGTCGGTGTAGTGCTCGAAGGCGATCTGCCGGGAGAAGCGGGAGGCCAGACCGGGGTTGGAGCCGAGGAAGTGCTCCATCTCGTCCTGGTAGCCGGCCACGATCACCACGACCTCGTCGCGGTGATCCTCCATCAGCTTCATCAGCGTGTCCACGGCCTCCTGGCCGAAGTCGTTGCCGCTGCCGTTCCTCGGCGTGAGGGTGTACGCCTCGTCGATGAAGAGCACTCCGCCGCGCGCCCTGTCGAAGGCCTCCTTGGTCAACTGCGCGGTGTGGCCGACGTAGCGGCCGACCAGGTCGGAGCGGGCCGTCTCGATCAGCTGGCCGCCGGGCAGCACGCCCAACTCGGCCAGCAGCTTGCCGTAGAGGCGGGCCACGGTGGTCTTACCCGTACCGGGCGGCCCGGCGAAGACCAGGTGGTGGCTGATCGTCGCGGTCGCCAGGCCGGCCTCCTTGCGCCGGTTGACCTGCTTGATCAGGTTGACCAGGTCCTCGACCTGCTCCTTGGCGGCGGGCAGGCCGATCATCGCGCGCAGCTCGTCCAGCAGTTCGGTGCTCTTCGGCGCCTCGGCCTGCTCGGCGGGCCGGGCGATCGCGGCGGCCGCCTCCGCGCCGACGTCCTCGGGGACCAGCAGCGCCAGGTCCTCGTGGCCGATCTCGGGCAGCGTGGCCAGCCGGGAGGCCTGCCGGTCCACCATCTCCTCGAAGACCTTGCGGGCCGCGCGGCCGTTGCCGAAGTCGGGGCCCTTGGGCAGCTTGTCGAGGTGGAAGGCGAGCGCCTCGCGGGCGCCCTCGGCCAGCTGGTAGCCGTGCCCGGTGGCCGCCCGCTCCACGATGGTGGTCAGCTCCGCCACCGAGTAGTTCTCGAACTCGATGGTGCGGCTGAAGCGGGAGGCCAGGCCCGGGTTGGAGTCGAGGAAGCCCTGCATCTCCGCCGAGTAGCCGGCCACGATCACCACGATGTCGTCACGGTGGTCCTCCATCAGCTTGACCAGGGTGTCGATGGCCTCCCGGCCGAAGTCGGGTCCTGAGCCGCCGCCGCCCTGTGAAAGGGTGTACGCCTCGTCCAGGAAGAGCACACCGCCGAGTGCCTGGGTGAAGACCTCGGTGGTCTTGATCGCCGTGCCGCCGATGATCGAGGCGACCAGGTCCGCCCGGGCGACCTCGACCAGGTGCCCGCTGCGCAGCACCCCCAGCTCCGCCAGGATCGCGCCGTAGAGCCGCGCCACCGTGGTCTTACCGGTGCCGGGCGGTCCGGCGAAGATCAGGTGACGGCCCATCGGCAGCGCCGGCATCCCGGCCAGCTCGCGCCGCCTGGCCACCTTGTTGAGGTTGACCAGGGTGTTGACCTGCTCCTTGACCCTGCCCAGGCCGACCAGCGCGTCCAGCACGGCCAGCGGGCCCTCCGGGTCGACCCGCTCGGTTCGCGCGGCCCGCGCGGCCCGCTCGCCGGACTCGGTGGGCTCGCCCTCGCCCTCGCGGAACTCGCCGAACTCGCCGAACTCGCCGTACTCGCCGTACTCGCCGAACTCGCCCCGCGCGCCCCGCTCGCCGCCGCTCTCGGCGGTGGCGGTGCTGTGCGCGTCGGGCATGCCGTTGTCCCGGCTGTGCACGGTCTCGATCGACAGCCGCGAGCTGGGCTTGCTCTGCCGCAGGCCCGAGCCCCGGTTGCCGGTGACCGTGCAGTCGATGATCCGCACCGGGTCGGTGGAGTCGATCCGGATGCCGTCCGCGCCGTTGTCCAGCGCCTCGCACTGGGTCAGGCTGGCGCGGGCGCCCTGGGCGAGCAGGATCCCGTGCCGGCGGTTGCCCCGGGCCCGGGTCCTGGTGAGGTTCGCCTCGCCGTTGTCCTCCACGACCAGCCCGTCCTCCCGGGAGTCGTTGAGGTCGCAGTCGCGCAGCGCGGCGATGCCGGTGCCGCCGACGCTGACGCCCGAGGTCCCGGCGTCCCGCACGGTGGTGTTGCCGATGTAGGTGTTGGCACCCTCGGCGACCCGGATCCCGGCCTTGCCGGTCGCGGACACCTCGGACGCCTCCAGCCGGCCCCGGCCGTCCTGGCGCACCTCCACCCCGTGACCACGGGTGTCGGAGACGCTCGCCCGGCGGATCAGCGGGTTGGCGCCCTCACGGATGCTGATGCCCTCCGCGCCGACGTCACGGACCTCCAGCCGGTCGAACTCCGCCGCGTTCTCGCCGACCAGCTCCACGCCGATCGCCCCGCAGTCCCGCACCGAGACCCGGTTCAGCGCCGGACTGGACGACTCGCCCACCCAGATCCCGGTCTGCTCAGCGCCGCTGACCTCGCAGTCCTCGAAGGTGCCCCGGGACTTGGCGGTGACGTGGATGCCGTGCCCCTTGGTCCGCACCGTCCGGCAGCGGCGCAGCACCGGGTCGGTGCCGGCCACCAGCGCGATGCCGTGCGCGGCGGTGGCGGTGACCGTGCAGTCCTCCAGCACCACCCGGGCGCCGGAGCTGATGTAGACGCCGAGCGTCACGTCCCGGACCTCGGTACGCAGCACCCGGGTCGAGCTCTGCTCCTCCAGCGCGATCGCCGGCTTGTCGGTCGCGGAGATCTCGCAGTCCTCGATGGTGCCCCGGGCCTCGCCGTTGGCGCACACACCGTTGCCGCGCGCGTCACGCATCACGACCCGGCGGACCACCGGGTTGGCGCGCTCACCGATCACCACCGCGGAGGTCGCCACGTGCTCGACCACGCAGTCCTCGATCACGCTGGTGCCGGTGGAGGTCTCCACGATCCCCGCCCCGGCCGGGTTGACGACCCGGCAGCCGCGCATCGCGAGCGAACCCTGCTGGCGGGTGAGCACGGCCGTCCACGAGTTGCCGATCACCTCGCAGTCCTGCAACGCGGCCTGACCGCGCGGGACATCGACGGCGGGCAGGTCGTCGTCCCGCCCCTGCAGCACCAGGCCGGTCAGCTGGACGGCATCCGCCACCACCTGCACCACCGGCCCGCTCGCGGGGCTGACCCGGACGCTGCCCCGGCCGTCCTCGGCGGTGATGGTCACCATCTTCGTGATGACCAGGCTCTCCTCGTACCGGCCGGGGCGCACTGAGATCACCGCGCCGCTGCGCGCCACCTTCAGAGCCTCGCCGATCGTGCGGTAGGAGCCGCTCTGCTCCGCACACACTGTCAGCACATGGCGCGACATGCCCTGGTGTTCCCTTCGTCCATGGTGGTTGGCGGTGACCGCCGGGTCCCGGCCGTTCCGTACCTAGGCGGTGCAGCTGACCTTGACGGCGTCGGCCGCGTGGTGGGCGTAGGTCTTCGTCGAACCCGACCAGTCCTGACCACGGGTGTGCAGCATGACCGCGAGCTGCCCGTTGCTCACCGAGAAGCTCCCGGCGCCGACCCAGTGGCCCCGGTTGGCGGTCTGGTTGATCGAGAACGAGCCGATCGTGCCGCTGCCCGGGCCGAACTGGTTCTGCACGGTGTAGTAGGTCGGGTCGCCGCCGACCGCCTTGATGTCGCCGTCGTTCGGGATGTAGACCGAGACCTGGCAGGACCCGCTGGAGACCGCGCCGGTCTTGAACGTCCAGACCGTGGAGTTGCTGTCATCGTGCGTCGCGTCACCGGACATCGGGACGGCGCTGTACTTGCCGCTGCAACTGTCGCCGGTCCAGCCGCCGGTGCTGGTGTTGTACCAACCGGTCTGGCCCTGGTCGAACCAGCCGTACTGGTTGAACCCGGTGCCGCTGTTGGAGCACCAGGGCCCGGCCACGCCGGTGTACGTCGCCGGAGCGGGCGGGGCGGCGGCCTGGGTGGTGGGCTGCGCGGCGGGCTGCGCGGGGGCCTGCTGAACCGGCGGGGCGGCCTGCGCGGGGGGCTGGGCGCTGCTGGGGTGTGTGCTGGTTCCCGGGTTGCCGCTGCTCCGCTGGGCAGCGGCACCGGCACCGGCACCGGCACCAGCACCGGCACCGGCACCGGCACCGGCACCAGCGGCCACCGGACCGGGCGCGGCCGAGGTGCTGCCCTGGGCGGCGACGGGCGCGGCGGCGGAGGGGGAGGGGCTCGGCGACCCGCCCACCATGGCCGCCGCCGGGGCACTGCTCCCGTGGGAGTCGAAGGTCGGCACGAAGCCGTTGCCGCCGTTCTGCTGGCTGAACCCGGCCGGCGCCGGCCCGGGCGGCACGCTCGGCCCACGGTGCGGACCGGACCCGCCGAGGTTGGAGAGGAGCAACGGCAGCCCCATCAGCACCACGCCGGCGGTGGCCGCCGCGGCGATCATCGGCCGGGAGATCCGCCCCGGCTTGGCGACCCGCTCCACCCCGGCAGCGGGGACGAGCTCGACGACCGCCTCGGACTCGGCCGCGGTCTCGGCCACCTGCTCGGGGACGGCGGGCGCCTGACCCGCCGCGCCGACCGCCGCCCCGGCCATCAGCGCCGGGTCCGCCGTCCCAGCCTTGGCCGCTGTCCCAGCCCTGGCCGCCGTCTCAGCCCTGTCAGGGTGGGCCTGACCCGGCTCCGGCTCGCTCTCCCAGGCGACGGCCGGCAACTGGTAGCCGGCCGCTGCCTGTGCGACCGCCTCGCCCGCGCTGTCGTGCCGATCCTTTTCCACTGTTGGCCCCCTCGCCCCTTCGACGATCCGCTGCGCATGGTGCGTGCACCCGGTTCGACGGATCACGAGCCGTTCAGGGTTCAACGCACGGTGCGGCGGTGATCCGGAACCGCCCTGACGGTCAGCCGGCCCGCCAGACCGGCTCGTCGTCCGCGGTCTCCGGCGGGGTCAGGATGAAGGCGGCAGCCCGCTCGACCGTCTCCTGGTCCGGGGTCCAGTCGAAGCTCCCCCGCTCACGCAGGTGCGCCAACAGCCCCGGCTCGGGCGCCAGCCCGTACTCCTCCAGGTAGTACGTGACGGTGTCGGTCCAGATCCAGCTGCCGTCGGTGCGAAAGTTCATCGGCACCACGGCCCCGCGCGACGGGTCCACCACGTCGTCCATCAGCGTCGGCGTCATCAGCACCGGCACCCCGGCACCGAGATACCCCACCAGCGCCTCCAGCCCCGCCTCGTCCTCGATCACCGGGTGGTCCTCGGCGAACGCCGGCCCTGTCACCGGGTCCACCAGGTCGAAGACCGCCGCCAACTCGAACCGCGCGGTACCGCCCGCCTGCCCACTGATCGCTTCCACCACGGTGCCGCTCCTGTCGCTCAAGGTCCGCCACCTCGTTCGACGTGCCGGCCGACCCGCCGGGTTCAGGCCCCGTCACACACCCGCCCCGCCCGGCGACTCGGTCCTCCAGTCCATCGGCACCGAGGCGAACTGGCTCTCCACCACCCTGAAGACCGGCCAGCCGGTCACCCTGAACACCAAGGTGACGGACGAACGCGGCACCCGGTCACCTTCGGCCCGCACGACTCCGTCATCAACGGCGGCCCGCAACTCCTCGGCAACGGCCACGAGGACATCAACCCGGTCGCCGACGGCGTGGCCCACCCCGGCGACCCGTCCTACTTCTACGGCTGGGGCATCCGCCGCAACCCCCGCACCATGATCGGCAAGGACAAGCCGAGCCACCTCGTCCTGCTGGAGGCCGACGGCCGCGAGTCCGGCTCCAGCCAGGGCCTGACCCTGGACGAGGAGGCCAAAACCCTCAAGTCCCTCGGCGTGTTCGCGGCCATGAACCTCGACGGCGGCGGCTCCTCAGCCATGCACGTCGACCACGCCCTGGTCAGCAAGCCCGACGCCACCGGCGAACGCCCGGTCGGCGACGCCGTCGTGGTCGTCCCCGCACCGGCGAAGTAGCGCAACTGACGCTCGACTCAGCGCGTGGGCGGCCGCCGATGCGCTGATCCGTGACGCCCCCGTGCTCGCCGTCCCACCAGCCGACGAACTCATGCAGGTGGTCCCTCTCGCGCCACCTCGGCGCGGATCCCCTCCGCCGGCTCCTCCGGCAGCATCACGGTGTACTTCTTCGTTGCCACACCAGACATCATGCCGTCCGCCGGCCCCTTCAGAGGGCCACAATGCACCCGGGTACGCCCCTGGGTGGCCGGCCAAGGAGCGAGCGGCCGGGCTCGTGCCGCGCCTCGCCGTGCGCGGCGCCTTGAACCCACAGAGAAGGCCTCTGCTCACCCAACCGCTCCGGGCTCCTGGCCCCCTGTGCTCCGCTGGTGCGCCCTTGGCGCGCCCCCTGGGATGTGCTGAGGTGGTGCAGGCTGATCAACGACTCCCGGGGGTGGGGATGGACGGCTTCGGCGTTGCACGCTGGCGACGGCACGGGCAGGACCGGCTGTATGTGAACCGGACCGAGGGCGGGAAGGCCGTCGGCTGGTACGACTTGAAGAGCCATCAGCTTGTGATCACGGATGAGAGCAGTCGGACCGCTGTGGTCGAGGCGCTGACCCCTCATCTGCCTGACGTGGTGTTCACGCCCGCTCCTGCCGCTGCACCGGAGCCGGCCGCCATGGATGACATCGAGATCTCACCAGCGGGGGACCTCGCTTCCAACCAGCCAGGTGACGCGCTCCGGCGGAAGATCGCTCAGCTCGAACCCACCTTATGGAAGCGGGTGTTCGCTCGGTGGCTGTCGAACGAAACCACGGAGGCGCACTCATGGGCCGTGGGCCTGGCCGGTGAGCGGCTCGTGGGTGGCCGACTGAATCGTCTCCGACGAGGCGGATGGAAGGTCTTGCATTCGATCCAGCTGCCGAGCGGATCGGACATAGATCATCTGGTCATCGGTCCGCCCGGCGTATTCACCGTCAACACGAAGCACCACAAGGGCAAGTCCGTCTGGCAGGGAGATCACGCCATCACGGTGAACCGATCAACCACCAGGTATCTGCCGATCAGCGAGAGCGAAGCAGAACGTGTCGGGCGCGTCCTGTCTGCTCGTAGCGGGTTCCTGGTGCCTGTCCGGCCGGTGTTGGCAGTTGTCGGCGCCGCCTCCGTCACGACGAAGAGCGCGCTTCCGCCCGTGGTGCTTCTCGTGGACGGCTCGCGAGTCGATCAGCGCTTGTCCGGGCTGACGCCGGTGCTCGCGCAGGAGCAGGTGGATGCGCTCTTCGCAGTGGCTCGGCAGCCTCAGACCTGGATGCGGTGATCCTGCCTACCCGCTGGCGGTCGCCAGCCTGCGCCCGCGGTGGACACGAACCTGGGGGGCGTCGCCCAGAGCGCGACAGTGGCACGGCCGGACCGACCACCCGCGCAGCCCGAACAACCATCAAGGGCCAGGCTCCCCGGACAACCCCGGGTGACCTGGCCCTTGCCATGCGCTGTGGAGCTTCGTTCCCTGAGCCCCCTGTCGGGTTCGAACCGACGACCCCCGCTTTACAAGACGAACCCGGATCATGACGGCGCGTGACGCCTGATGCCGCGTGGCGCTGAACCTGCAGGTCGGCGCCACGCAGCCGATTGCTTGATCCACATCCAGTTAGGTCCTGCCATCTCGTCCGCTCACGCATCGCTCACGCACACGGGAGCCTCCCTGCGTTGTTCTCCCATATCAGCGACGGCGACGAGAGAGAGCCTCCATCAGCAACCGTAGAACTGAACGAGCGGCAGCCCGTCGATACGCGTGACGGGACCAAACCGCTGGTAGTGCGACACCGACAACCACAACCAGCGCAAGGCCCGCCGCCGCCGCCAAGACAACCGGCACATCCGCTGCCTGCACAACTCCAGTCAGAAGCTTCACCCTAGTCTCCGAACTCCTCGTCCCTGCTCGCTGACGACTGGAAGTAGTCCAGACTGGGAAGTGTCCGTCGATCGCTCAAGACGGTCGGCCGGGGAAACCCGCAGGTGAGAAGCATGTCCGGAGTATCCGGAGTCGGACAGTGGGCAGCATGGACGGGACGGTCAGGTGGAACGGTTGGATAAGGCTGGCAACGCCCGGACCAGGCTGGCTGCCGCACTGCGGACGCTGCACCAGTCCGCCGGGGGCCCATCTCTTCACGCCGTCGTGCGACGAGCGGCGGAACACGACAAACACTCGCCATTGAACACGTCATCAATCAGCGAGTGGATTAATTGCAAATCCATACCAGGGAGAAAGCGCGAGCTAGCCGTCCTAGTCAGAACATTACTACTCTGGGGGAATTCGTCATTCGCCTCTCAGAAAAACGCCGGGCTGGCAATCGAGGAGATAGCAAGAATTGAGCGACTGCGACTGGCCGCGCAGGCCGAAAAGCGATCACCGACGGCCGCCAAGGAAGATGCAACGCACCATTGGGTGGGCCGTCCACTGGCAGCCTGGAGCGATCCGATAGCTCTTGAGGTTCACCGCCCGATCAATGTGGCCGGATCCTCAAATGATCTACCTGAATACCTAGAACGCGCACATGACCAGATAATCGCGAACGCCCTCGCCGAAGACTTGCCGCGCTTGATAGTGATCGTCGGTGGATCCTCAACCGGCAAGACTCGCGCCGCCTACGAGGCCATCCGAAAGCTCCCTCAAGATTGGTATCTCCACCATCCCATATCACCCAATAAGCCAGAGGCCCTGATTAAATGCCTCCAGCCCGGGAAACTGAAGCCTAGAACCATAATCTGGCTCAACGAGCTTCAAGAATACCTATTCCCCGCAAGCGGAGAAAAAGCTGCTGCCGCATTGAGAGAATTCCTCTCCGGAAACGATGAAGTAGTAGCGATAGGGACGCTTTGGCCCGATTACTGGCAAGACCTCACCCGGGCACGCGGCCCCGAGGAGGACGATCATAGCCAGGCCCGAGGGCTCCTAAAGCATGCAGCCCAAAGAATTGACATAGCCCCAGACTTCTCGGCCAGTGAACTCGAGGAGCTGGGGAATCGCGACCCTAGAGTCCGAATGGCTCTCAAATCGGCAAGAGATCGGGTAACTCAATACATCGCAGCCGGCCCAGCCCTTGTGGAGTTCTTCATAGACTCCCAGCAAATCGCCCCAGGGGCCTGGGCCATGCTATCTGCTGCGATGGATTGGTGTGTCGTAGGAAATTCAAACGAGACCACCGAAGGATTTCTTCGCATCGCTTCCGAGGGCTACCTGGATGACGATCAATGGGGAACACTTCAAGACGAATGGTTCTGCGCCTCGCTAGATCACGCGATGACACAACTCCATGGAGCAATCAGGCCACTTACCCGAATTCGCTCCCGGGATGACGACAGCCCGGGTATACGATATCGGCTGGCCGATTATCTTCTTCAGGATGCCCGACAGAACCGGTCTTCGATCCCCGTGCCTGCAAGCTTTTGGCGTGGCGTGCTCGCGGCAGAAGATGGGTTTTACATTCCCACATATGCCCATGCTGCCGAAGACAGGGGAATGCATGAAACAGCAGCACAGCTCTGGGCTCCTATGGCCATGGACGGTGACCCTGTGGCCCTTGCTTCCCTTCTTCGCAACCCACGCGCGGATCAAATTGCAGTACAAAGCATGACTGCCAGTGCTATCGACAGCCTTGATCAATGGGATTCAAGTAGCCTCGGATGGCTACTCCAAGAACTGAGGGACTTTCCTGAGTGGAGCGGGATCGCCACAGAAAGGGTCAGCAGGAGAATTGCGACCCTGCCTGTCGCTTCGCCAATTGATATGGGCTCCATCCTGGAGTTGCTCGAGCGCCACGGCCACCTCGAATCGGTAGCCGAATATTCACTTAAGATAGAACAGAATATCTCAAGCATTGACTTGACCGAGCCATCAGAGCCGCTCTTCCTTGTCGAAATCCTCCGGGAATCGGCCACCGATCAGGCCCAGAGAACTGCCTTGGTCGTCGCGCGCCATGTCTGCGAGACCGAAATTAGCGTTGGGAATTTTGCTCTTCTGCTTGCACTTATGCACGATACAGATATCTTCAGCGAGGGGGTACGGCGACTGGAGGGAATGCTCGATAAGGTCGACACGACAAATCTCATGCAGACGCACCCACTGGCCTTTAACATGAGGTCACTCGGACTAACGGATGCAAGCCGGGCACTGCTGAGGCGCGTGTCGGAGACGATTGGTGATCTGTCGATCGATCAGTCGTATGCACCACTTGAGATAATGGCCCTCCTCCAGGGAGAGGGTTTCCATGACGGCGCTTTCTGCCTAGCCGTCCGGGTGTCCAAGGAATATGATCCTGGCTTGACTGGGGCAGCAGCTCACACGCTCAGAAAATTGAATGCCTGCGCCCCCAGAAGCGTCGTTGAGGAGTATGCGCAACGCATGGCCCACTCTGGCCCAATAATCCCAGTCGAAGACGCAGCCGAGGTCGCCGATTTCTTTGGCGAGCTCGAAATGAGTGAACTCCGGAGAATCTATTTGGCGCGCGTCAATGATTTTCTGCTACGGGAGGGATCCTAATCCCCTAGAAATAGACCCGCGCACGGTGGCGGGCGGCTCTCCTAATAACGGCATACTAGAATTCCGCCCATGCATGTGATCTTGAACGAGCCTTCGGTCGCGATAGTGGCGGCAGCGATATCGGCTGCCCGGCTGACGGTCTCATGGAACGGAACACCGCATTGGTCGGCCCACGCCTCATAGGAGGCAAGGTGGGCGACGATCGGCGCCGCGTCGGTGATCTCGATGGTGCCAGGCAGTTCCCGCACCCGGATGTCCTTGAACGCCGTTCCGAGGTACCCGGGAGCCTTCTCCAGGGAGAAACGGGAGCTGAGGGAGACCCGTGCCGGCCCCTTGGGGATCCCGAGGACGTCTCCTGCGGCCCTGGCCCAAAGCTTGTCCAGCTCCTGCTTGTCGGTGTCGCTGTTGGTCGAGGCGATGAGCGCGCCGCCAGGCCGAAGGACACGGGCCAGCTCCTTGATCGTGGCCTCAATGTCGCTGACGTGGTACAGCATGTGCAGGGCCAGCACGGCATGGGCGCTGTCGTCGGCGAAGGGCAGGGCCTGGACATCGGCCACCAGGACCGGCTTCTTGACATCGGCAAGGATGCCCGCCGAGATGTCCATCCCGACGACCTGAAGGTCCGGCCGGTCATTGTGCAGGCGGCTGACGAACTTGCCGTTGCCGCAGCCGACGTCGAGGACGATCCCGCTGCTGCCGGCCAACTCTTCGAGGACGATCCCGGGCAGGTCGTACTGCGGCTGCTGCCACCGGTAGATGGACTGGCGGGCGGCCAGGTGGCGTCCGTCAGCGTAGGCGCTGTTCGCGAGGATGGACTTGTCGGCGACAGCGGCGTCCTGCTGTGCGGCGTTGCTCGTCACTGTGGCAGCTCCGGAGGGTTCGTGAGTGCGGGTCGAGAGCAGGCTTCTCTGACATTCTCACGGAGACTCAGGACGATCGGGGAGCCTGCGTAGGCGGGCTCGGCGAGACGAGTGCTTAGCGCCCGAAGGCGGCTGGAGATGCTCGCTGTTCGCCGGTCCGGTGCGGCAGCCAGCACCACCGAGAGCTTCTCCTGCACACCGTCAAGGTCGCCGTGTGCGAGATGGGCGTTGACGAGATCAAGGTGGGCGGCCAGTAGGTCACCGGAGGACTGCTCCTGCTGCGGTGCGGACTCGTACATGGCGATGGCCCTGGAAGACGCCTCGATGGCGCGGTTCACGTGAGCCTGGCTACCCAGGGCAAGGAGGGCCGTGCCGGCGTAGGTGAACTGCTTTGCCTCGGGGAACGTGAACACGCCTGGGAGATCCACGGCGGCCACTGTGCTCCGCGCTGCCTCGCCTGCCCCTACCGCTCGGAGCGCGCTCACACTGTCGCCCAGTGCCGCAGTGGCCCGTGCTTCGAGACTGAGCAGACGGGCTGCGATCGTCCCTCCGTCCGCGTACAGCAGCCCAGCTCTGGCCAGCTCGGCCGCCTGGCGATGGTCCTGCTGCCAGTAGGCGATAAGGGACTGGACGGATCGGATCCAGGCCCGAAGGCCGTTGTGGCCAGCTGACTCCGCACAGCGCCAGGCCGTGCGCGAGTGCGTAGCAGCAGCTGTGTACTGACCGAGGTCGAGGGCAACATGCGTGGCCAGGCCACAGAGACGCCCGGCCTGTAGGTAGAGATGACTTGTCTGGTAGGGGTGTTGGCGGCCGTGCAATAGCTCGAACACCCCTCGCCGGAGAGCCCCGATGTCGTGGAAGACCTCGGCTACGGGCTTGCTGACGTAATCCTCTGCCAGCCTGGCGATGTCCGCATCGATCTGCTCCAGCAGCGTGTCATCTACATTGGAGGCGCTCGCGAAGCGGAGGAAGACCGCGGACTCCGCTGAGTCGGCCGCCACTACCGCCACGAGACCATTGCCGTGGTCCGTGCGCAGAGCAGGCACGGGAGCCAAGGCATTGTCATCACCAGCCGGAGATGAAACTGCTTCGGTGCTTCCGGAGGGCGCCAGCAGGTCCGCCAACTGGTCGACGGAGAGCCGCAGGGCCCGGGCGAGCCTCGGTCGCATCCAGGGCTGCGGACTACCTCTACCGCTCTCCCAGCGCCCAACGGTCGAACGGTCCACCTGGAGGGCCTCGGCCAGGGACTCCTGCGTGTGGCCGACGGCCTCCCTGCGCTGGACCAGCTGGGACCTCCTGGGTGCCATCCCGAGTCCTCCAGTGGTACGTCAGTTCGTCTGTAGCCACAACAAGCCAGGTCATGGCCAGGTTTGCAGCACGGATCCCCCATTGCCGCATCAATTCTGCTCTGGTTCACCAGCTTTGGAGGCGGTTCTGTAGATCCCTGTCGGGTGAATCCCGGCGCGAATCGGCCCGATGCCGACCTCGTCCCCGTGAAAGGTCCGCGCGCATGTCCGTCGCCACCCAGCAACCCACCGCCCCCACCCCGTTCGGCTTCCGCGTACTACCCAGTGTCGAGGCCGTACCGGACGCACGGCGGCGGGTGATACGGACCGTGCGCGGCTGGGGCCTGCCGCTGGCGGAGGACGCGCTCCGGGACGTCGAGTTGCTCTCCAGCGAGCTGATCACCAACGCCGTGTCCCACACGAACGCCCCGTGCGTCGTGTGCGTGTCCTGGGGCAGTGGGCGGCTGCGCGTCGAGGTGGTGGACAGCAGCCACAAGCTGCCGGCTCCCGGTGGGATCGACCTCGACGCGACCGACGGGCGGGGGCTGTTCCTCGTGGCGGCACTCGCGACGGACTGGGGCGCGGAGCCGGACCCCGCCGGCAAGCGGGTCTGGTTCGAGGTCGGCACCACCGCCGCCGTGTCAGGGGACGAGCGCCTCACTGCGCTGGTGAGGGCCGCTGCCCCGAGCGCACAGGAGGTCGTGCCGACCGACGTCTGACAAGACTTCCTCCCACCCACCTCGGGCGGGAGGGATGCAGGTGGCCGCACCGCCAACAGCGCTGCGGCGTAAGCACCTGAGGTTCCCCGCTACGGCTTGCCCGGGCAACGGGAGCCATCGCAGCACACACGACGGGGCCGGGCAGCCAGCCCGCCCCATGACCTCGAAGGAGCACTTCATGCCCGAGAACCTGATGACCACCAGCACCGAGTTGGAGGGCGACGGCCTGCTGGTCGCCCGCGCGAAGGTCACCGCGGCCCGCTCGCGCGGCGAGCAGCCGTCCGACGGCGGTTCCACCGGCCGCACCGACACCAACGACTGACGGCTGCATCACGATGACCGCCGAGCGCTTCTCGGTGGTTGAGCGTCTGGGCGGGGATGACTTCCTCGCCCAGACGCTCGGCCTCAGCTTCAAGGTCGCACGCGGGCACGCCGCGTCACTCGCCGGACTGATGAGCTGGGATGACCTCAACGCCATCCTGACCCACCACCGGTTCGAACCCCCGCGCTTCCGCCTCGCCGCCAACGGCGAGCAGGTGCCCGCGCACACGTACTCCCAGCCGATCGTCACCCGGCGAAGCACCGTCTGGCACCGCCTCCAGCCCTCCGAACTACACAAGCGTCTCGCCGAGGGCGCCACGCTGGTGCTGGACGCGGTCGACGAACTCCACCCCGGCATCAGTGCCCTGGCCGGCCAGCTGGAGCGCTGGCTGCGGATCGGTGTACAGGCCAACCTGTACGCCTCCTGGACTGGCACTGAGGGCTTCGGTGTTCACTGGGACGACCACGACGTGGTCGTCGTCCAGCTCGACGGCGCGAAGCGCTGGCGCATCTACGGGCCCACCCGCACGGCACCGATGCACCGCGACGTCGAGACGCCGGAGCCGCCGCCCGAGGAGCCCATCGCCGACCTGGTCCTCACCGCCGGTGACGTGCTCTACCTACCTCGGGGCTGGTGGCACGCCGTCGCGGCCTCCGAGGGTGAGCACTCGCTCCACGTCACGTGCGGACTGCAGAGCACCACGGGCGCCGACCTGATCACCTGGCTGTCGGAGAAACTGCGAGCCCACGAGGCCGTCCGGGCGGACATCCCGCGCTTCGGAACCGCCGAGGAGCAACGCGCCTTCCTGGACACGCTCGGCAAGCTCATCGCGGCCGAGCTGGAGAACGACGACCTGATCGCCCGCTTCTGCACCGCTCGCGATGCCACCGAGCGCGCCCGGCTCGCGCCGTCGCTGCCCCACATCACGGCGGCCCCGCCGGACCCCGACTTGCAGGTGCGCCTGATCACCACGCGGCCCGCCCTCATGGCCCTACCCGACGACACCATCAACCTGACCACCGGCGGAGAGGAGTGGACGTTCGCTGCAAAGGCCGAGCCAATGCTCGTGCTCCTCACCGACGGTGAGCCCCACCGGCTGGCCGACCTCGCACAGGCCGCAGGCATCACCCTCGCTCAGGCGGCTGGTGTCGTGACGGAGCTGGTCGACGGCCAGGCCGCTGCCATCGGACGCCCACGGTGACGGCGCAGCTGGGACTGGGCACCTACCGCTGCCCTGACGTGGCCGAGGCCGCACTGATGGCCGCGTCCCACGGAGCGGACTGGGTGGACACTGCACCCAACTACGAACACGGCCGGGCAGAGGCGTCCCTCGCCGAGGTGCTAGCCGCCTATCCGGGGCTGCGCATCTCCACGAAGGTGGGTTTCGTCCCAGCCAACGCCAGGGAACTCGGCCTGCAGGCCGACGTGCTGACCGCAGCGGACGCCGAACGCGGGCACTGCCTGGCCCCGAACTACATCGCCTGGCAGCTCGCCCGCAGCAAGCGCGTGCTCGGCCGCGTGCCCGACCTGGTGTTCGTGCACAACCCCGAACACGGCTGCGGGGAGGCCGACGTCCCCGCGCGGCTGCATGCCGCTTTCGTGGCTCTGGAAGAGGCGTGCAACCACCAGGTCATCAGCTCCTACGGCGTGGCGACCTGGCGGGGCATCAGCAGCAGTGTGTTCGACGTGCCAACGCTGCTCGACCTCGCGACCAAGGCTGGTGGCGCGAACCACCACCTCCGAGCGATCCAGCTCCCGATCTCGCTCGTCCACCTGGCGCCCGTCGCTCAGGCTCTCGACGGACGCGGACCGGTCGTCGATGCGGCGGCAGCGGGGCTGGAGGTGTTCGCCTCCGCCCCGCTCCACGGCGGCGAGATCCCCGGCATGGTGACCCCGGAGCTGTCCGAGCTGATCAACCCCATTTGGGCTCCTGCCGAGGTGGCTCTCGCCATCGTGGCATCTGCCCCTGGGGTGACGCGTGTGCTCCTGTCGACCGGAAACCCGGAACACTGGACGCAGGCAGTCGAAGCCGTCGGCCGACCGCCGCTGTCTCCGGACTTACTCCGAAGGGTCGTTGATGTACTCGGAACCTGAGCCGAACACCGCCGAGCGGATGCGCAAGGCGCACGCCACAGCGGCGACGGTGCTCGGCGCGATCCCGAACGGCTCCCACGAGTCGTGGGGCTGGCGCGGACGCACCCTCAGCCGTCCGGTCACCACGGCGTCCGGCGTGGGCTGGCTCCGTCTGCTGTCCGCCCCGGCCGAGAAGGCCGGCGGCAAGCTCTGGGAGGGACCGCAGGAGGCAGAGCTCCTCATGCCTCCTACGGTCCCCAGGCCACGCCTGAGGAGCCGACACACCTGGACCGAAGACGAAGACGGTTACCTGGCCGAGCTGTACGACAGGGTCACCGTTCCCACCATCACCACCCACGAGCCGATCCTCCGGAAGGCTCCCGACCTGGACGACGCCTGGTGGGACGGACTCAGCACAGCCCTCGACGCCATCGCCGCCGTCCCCAGCGACCGGGTGGCGGTCCGTCAGGAGTATCTGGACCGCGCCATGCCGCAGTACCTCGGCATCCCGATCGACACCAAGGCCCCCTCCTGGACCACCGCCCACGGCGACCTGCACTGGGCCAACCTCACAGGCCCGACCCTCACGGTCCTCGACTGGGAAGGCTGGGGCATCGCGCCGGCCGGCTACGACGCCGCGCTGCTGTACTCCTACAGCCTCCTGGTGCCCGACACCGCTGCCGACATCCGGCGGCGGCTCGGGCACATCCTCGACACGCCCGCCGGGAGGTTCGCGGAACTCGTGGTCATCACCGAACTCCTGCAGACCACCACCCGGGGCGACAACCTCGACCTTGAGGAGCCCCTGCGGAGGCGAGTCTTCGAGATCACCAGCGCTCGGCCCTCCGGTCGAGGGAACCACGTCGAGTAGCCCTTGGGATATCCAACGCGACAACTTGCTCTGCCCACTCGCTCGGTGGGACTGAGGAGTGCGACTCAGCTTGTCGCAGACACATCAGCCTTTTCCGGTAAGGGACTTCGCGACACCGATGATCGAGGAGAGGAGGGCAACGATCGCACCCAGGCTCGCGAGGCTCGTAGTGGCGTTGGGGAAAAGGTCCGCCGAGATCTCTCGCCACCGGCGTCGCACGACGAGTCCCTTCAGCTTCTGCCATTGATGCTGCTTGATGTGGCAACCACGAAGAACACCACGGCCGTTGTTGCGGCAGGTCTGCGCCTCACCACGATTCAGAGCGGCACACGGGACTGGTGCTTGGAAGAGAAACCACAGGAAGCTCAGAGCAGACAGAGCTGTGATCGCTAGGGGCCCAAAGTCAGCGGTCAACCATCCGGTCATAGCAACGACGAAAGCAATCAGCCCCCAGTAGCGCCAAATGCCGTTCATTCTCTTCTTATTAGCCACAGCGGCGTACGGTATCGACGCGTAGGGAGGCGCAGGAAGAGCGCACAAGCGCACGGGGCGCGCGACGGGCGTGGGCTTCTGGGACAGGTGCAGTACGTCGAGCCGCTTGCAACTCTGGCCGCCCTCGGCCCGCAGGCTCGGCTGCTCCGCCGCCGACCAAGCAGAACCTCGGGGCAAGGACTCCTTACCCCATAACTTGCTCCGCGTGCGGTCTCAGCCTGTGGTCCTCCGACGGACACCAGGATGCCGTCACAGTCGTCCCACCCGTCGCGTTGCTGGTCAGGCTGGTACGGATCGCGGAGACGGGACGGCTGGACTCGTTGCGGGGAAGTGACCCGTCCCCGCCCTGAGCTGGGCGGGGACGGGTGGTACGGGTGGTGGAGGGTCAGCGGCCGATCCTGGAGGGCTGCTCGGCCGGATCGGGGCAGTAGCGGTTCCAGGCGTCCAGGAAGCTGTTGCGGGTGAAGCCCTTGCGCTGGGTGTCGCGGTCGAAGCAGATGTTCGCCGAGCTGATGCCGTAGTCCTTGAGCAGGAGCTGCAGTCCTCGTGCACTCAGCCCGGTGGGTCCGTATTCGGCCCACGGGGCCTCACTGTCGGCCTTCAGGGCGGCCAGAAGGTGCTCGGTAGACAGGGCGTCCGGATTGCCGCCCGCTGCGAAGACTCGGCGGATGTCGAGCAGGATCCTGCTCTTCAGGCCGCCGTCCTCGTCCTGTCCGGACTCGTGCGCGGTCATGGCGCGGCAGGCCGCACGGGCGCGGACGGGCCACTCGCCTCCGGCGAGGTCGGCGACCGCCACCAGCGGCTCCCAGGTGTCCGCGGCGCGGTCTTCGACGGGCATGGGAGGCTCCAGCTCTCCAGCCACGTCGACCAGAGGTGCCACCCAAGCGCGGAGGCGCTCTCGCAGGCCGTGCAGGCCCGGGGTGTCCCGAATGGTGCGGAACGAGGCGACGGTCTCGCCCGGTGCTCGGCGACGCATGCGGATGACCACCGACCGGTCCATGATCGTGTCCGGAAGGTCACCGATCCCGGCCAGGGCCGCCATGGCGAAGGTGGGGAACTTCATTGGCTTGTGGTCGGGCCCGGACACCCGCAGTGTGGGCCGGTTGCGCTGGTGACCGGCGTTCAGCAGGCCGCGCAGATCCTCGTTCTTCTCCGCAGCCTTGACGCTGCCGAACAGGGTGTCAGCCTCGTCCACCAGCAGGGTCGGCGGCTTGTCGGTTATCGACCGGAAGATGGCCGCCGGGGTCGCGTTGACCGTGATGAGCGGGTCGTGGACGGTCTCGGTGATCACGTCGAGTAGCCGGGACTTGCCGCACCGCTTGGCGGGGCCGATCACCGCCAGCCGCGGGGCGTGCTGCCACGCAGGCTGCAGGTGGGTGGCGGCCACCCACAGCGTCACCGCGTCCAGGGCCTGCTCGGACGGCAGGATGACGTACCTGGCGATGGCCGAGCGGAGTTCGGACAGCAGGCCCGCACCTGGCGTCGCGGGGGCGACCGGGTCACCTGACCGGGCGCCCGGGTCGGTCAGCGCAGACTCGGCTGTCAGCCGGTCAATCTGCCCAACTGCTTTGGGTAGCTCAGCGTCAGTGACCGGTGTGACCGGGTCACTGACCGGCTGGTCGGTGGTCACGGCGGTCAGTGACCCGGTCAGTCCGGCGGAGTTCCGGTCAGCTTCGTCGGTCAGTTCAGCGTTCTGACCGATCGCCGGGCGGTACTGACCGGGCCTGCCGGGGATCGCGGTGGGAGGCCAAGGCTTCGGGCCTCCCGGTATGGACTGCGGAGAAGTAGAGTCCATGGTGAAGCTCCTCGCTGGGGCGCACGACCTGGCAGTCGCGCGCCACCGGTTCGAACGGTTCGCCTGATCTGGGGACTTCGCCCGGCCCTCGGTGTTCGTAGCACCGGGGGCCTTCGCATGCCTGGCCGCGTCTGCGACTCAACGTGCAGGCAACGGAGCCGCGTTGCGGTCGCGGCGACCTGCTGGCGACCGCGACGATACGACCGCTTCCGGGGAAGATCCACTGTTCGGGCGGGCAGTCCGCCCACGGCAGACAGCCGTGCGCGCAGCCCGCCCACAACACCGTCACGCGGCGTCGCCGACACTGCCCTCGACCGACGGGTCAATGCCCAGCAGGCGAAGCAGATCGGCAGTGATGACGCGGTACTTCTTGCCCAGCCGCAGGACTCGACAGGGGTAGGCGTCCCGGCGCGCCAGCTCGTAGCCCTTGCTGCGGCCGAGGCCGATCGCCCGGTTCGCAGTGTCCAGGTCGATGGCCGCCGGCAGCACGAGCAGCTCGGCCCGGCTCATGCCGAAGGTCTCCTGGTTCACGGTCTCGGTTCGCACAGCTGTCTCCGTTCGTCGGCGCGCCCCCGGCGGGTCGCGGGAACAAGGGACAGAATGCGCGGCCATAAAGTGTCGATATGACACAAGAAGCGATGGAAGAGTGGGCAGCCCGGATCACGAAAGCCGTGATCGCCGAGGTCCGCAGGGCCAGGAAGGAGCTGGGCATGACCGCGCAGGACCTGGCCGATGCCTGCGAGGAGCTGGGCCACCCCATCCCCCGCAACGTCATCGCGAACTGGGAGTCAGGACGGCGGCTGACCCTGACCGTTCCCGAGCTCATCGTGCTCGCCAGAGCGGTCGACACGCCGCCGGCCGCGCTGGTCTTCCCCCTCGGCGGAAGCAGCGTGGAGTACCTCCCCTCCGAACGCTCGGACCCGTGGACGGCCTTCAGCTGGTTCGTCGGCGAGGACGTGGATCACGCGACCGGCGACGCGGCCCTGTTCCGGACGTACGCCAGCAAGGAGGAAAACCTCCGAACCAGCCACCACGACGCCTGGCAGCTCCAGTTCCTCCCCGGAGGAGATACCTGGCCGCCCGGATCCGACGCGAAGTTCGAGCTGTTGGTCCAAGCCGTCCGCTCGGAGCTCCTGCCGATCCGAGCCCGACTGCGCGAGTGGGACCTGACTCCTCCCCCGCTTCCGAGCCACCTCGCGTTCCTCGATGAGGAAGCCAATTCCGCCAACCGTGCATAGGAAGGACCGTCTTGAAGGGCTCCACCTACCATCGCTGCTACTGCCGCGACTCCGACACCGGGAAGCCGCTCGGCAAGTCGTGCCCCAAGCTCGCCAGCCGCAAGCACGGCTCCTACGCGATACGCCAGGAGCTGCCCAACCGCCCGGACGGCTCGCGCCGGGCCTTCAACCGCTCCGGCTACGAGTCCCGCAAGGCCGCCCAGGCCGATCTCGACCAGGTCCGCGAGCTGCTGCACATCCCGGACTCGGACGACCCCGAGGGCCTTGCCCAGATAGCCGACCTCCTGGAGCAGGTCGGCCACGAGAAGGCCCCGCTGCCCGACGTCGAGGAGATCCGGCGCCGACTCACCTCCGGCCAGGACCTCCAGAACCGGCTGACGGTCGGCGAGTGGCTCGATCAGTGGTTGGCGGGCAAGCGCGGCCGCCAGACCGCGATCAGCCGCGACGAGAGCAGCATCCGGCTGCACCTCAAGCCGCGGATCGGCCACATCCGGCTCGACCGCCTCCGAGTCCAGCACCTGGAGGAGATGTTCGCGGCCATCGAGGAAGCGAACATCGAGATCGCCGAGGCGAACGCCCAGCGGCAGGCCACCATCGACGAGCTGGCCCAGATTCCCTGGAAGGGGCGGGAGTTCCGCGCGCAGCGCAAGGCTCTCAAGGCCGCCCTCGCCGAGATGGAGCCGTTCCGGCGCACCGTCAGCGCAGCGACCTGCCAGCGGATCCGCTCCACGCTCAGGGCCGGTCTCAACGCCGCGATCCGGCGGCAGATCATCACCTTCAACCCGGCCTCCCACGTCGAGTTGGAGTCCGCGAAGCGGCCCAAGCCGCTCGTCTGGACGGATGAGCGGATCGAGCAGTGGGAGCTCACCGGCGAGCGGCCGTCCTCGGTGATGATCTGGACGCCGGAGCAGACCGGCGCCTTCCTCGACCAGGCCGCTGGCGACCGCCTCTACGCGCTGTTCCACCTCATCACCTTCCGCGGGCTCCGGCGTGGCGAGGCGTGCGGCCAGCGGTGGGCCGACACCAACCTGAGGGCCGGACTCCTCACGGTGGCCAAACAGCTCGTCGTGGACGGCTGGGCGGTCTACGAGGACGACCCCAAGACCGACGCGGGCGCCCGCACCATCGCCCTCGACTCCGAGACCGTGGCCGTCCTGGAAGCGCACCGCGAGCGGCAGCGGTCCGACCGCGAGAAGTGGGGCGGCGCCTGGGTCGAGACCGGCCGGGTCTTCACCAAGGAAAGCGGCGAGTGGCTGCACCCCACCGCCGTCACAGACCGCTTCCGCGAGTTGGCCGACGAGGCCGGCCTCCCGCCGATCCGCCTGCACGATCTCCGCCACGGCGCGGCGAGCCTCGCTCACGCCGCCGGAGCGGACCTGCACACGATCAAGGAGATGCTCGGCCATTCCTCGATCGGCATCACCTCAGACACGTACACGACCCTGCTCCCCCAGGTCGACCGGGCCATCGCCGAGGCCGCAGCGCAGCTCGTCCCCCGGGCGAACAAGCCGCGCAAGGCTGCCCAGTCCACCGCGAACCCCCAGCCCACCGCGCCATCCGCTCACGCATCGCTCACGCAAACGGCCTCGGACCAGGAGTCCGAGGCCGGTGATCAAGCCCCCAGAAGGCCGAACCTGCAGCTCATCCGGGGTGGCGCACTGAGCCCCCTGTCGGGTTCGAACCGACGACCCCCGCTTTACAAGAACAGGAAAGCGAGTCTCCGAGGTTTTGAGAGTTCCGGAGAGGCGGAGAGTGCTTAGCGGAACCGACTCAGCCCCCCTCGACTGTAAGTCTGAGAGAGGCTGAGAGAGGATCAGCTATCAGGGGATGTGGATTCGTTGTGGACTCAGGACACCACGCGCAGTCGCGGCTGGTCAGCACCCGCGAGAGCGGCCCGCACCGACTCCACTACCTCCGGCCCGGCGTGAGTGTACAACCACGTCACCTTCGACCCGCGATCATGCCCCATGATCACCTGAACGTCCTTCTCCGGCACGTTGAGGTCTTTGAGCCGCGACGCGAACCGGTGCCGGTAGTCGTGGATCCGCGGCCACCACTCCGTCCGCTTCGTCTCCAAATTGACCACCTTCCGCGCAACGCCCGCATCCTGGATCGCCTTGATCCAAACACGGCGAAAGTTGTGCCGGCTGAGCACCCCACCGCGCGGGCCGAGGAACAGCAGTTCCTCCGAGTGCAGTTCGCCGTCCGCGATGTCCGACCGGGTCGCCTTCGGCTTCCACCGATCGACCATGCTCTGCACCGCAGCCACTGCGGTCGGTGTCAGCGGCACCGTCCGGAAGCCGGCGTCCGTCTTGGGCGCCGGCTGTCGGAAGAGCCCGCTGTCATCCTCGGAGATGATCTCCTTGACGCTCGCCGTGGCGCCCACCAGGTCGACGTTGCACAACCGCAGCCCCGTGTACTCGCCCCAGCGCATGCCGGTCTCATCCGCGAAGTCCAGGAGCGGCCGGTAGTACTCGGGCAGCTGGGCACGGATCAGCGCGCACTGCTCGTCGGTCGGCGGGGCCAGTGCGTCGGCATGCTTCGCAGGAGGCGCCTCGAGTGCGATGCCGAAGCAGGGGTTGTCCACGCGCCGCTTGTCCAGGATGGCGGCCTGGAACAGCTTCCGCATGTACTCCAAGGTCTTCTTGCGGGTGTGGTAGCCCTTCACCTCGTTCTGCAGCCAGTCGTCCAGCTCGATGAAGCCGACCGATGCCACCGGCCATGCCCCCCACTTCGGTTCGACGTGGACGGCCCAGATCGACTCCTTGCGGCCGCGGGTGGTCGGGCGCCCCTTCTTCTTCTGGGTCTTCCACCACGTCGCGTGGAAGTCTGCGAGCTTCATCTGGCCGCGCTTCGGGTCCAGGTAGGTGCCCTGCCGGACCGTCGTACGCACCTGGTCGAGGAAGGCGTCCGCCTCCCCCTTCTTCGCGAAGTGCTTCGCCTTCTGCTTGCCGTCCGGCCCGCGGTACCGGGCCTGCCAGGAGCCGATGCAGTCCCGACGCTTCTTCCGCTCGCCCGGATACTCCTCCAGGCAGGCGGCGCAGCCGCAGCTCTTGCTGCGGAGCTGGCGCGGGTTGTTGAGTGCCCTACGAGGCAACGTAAGCCTCCCTGTGTCGTTGAGCGGGCACCCGGAAGGTCTCCACGGGGGCCCCGCACCAACACACTGCCTCATCCTGCGGCTGAGGGATGCCAAGTTCAGCCAAAACCGCGCGTACGGCGATGACTTGGCGGTCGCAGGAGAGGCCGGCGGGGATGGTGATGACGCCGAGCACGGCGTCCCAGGGTCTGCTTGGGTGTGGGCTGCGGTGGACGAGGATGCACATGCGAGCGTCCCCCTTGGGGCATGGGTGGCCGTCAGGGCCGCTGGGGGAGGACGGTGCAGCGGCATCTCGTGGGGTGTCTGGGCACACGAACATACCGCTGCGGGAACTGCAGCGCTATCGCCTTGAACCAGAGATTCCGGTCTGCTGACGGGTTGCCATGGGACGAGCTGACTGTTAGTCGGCGTCCCGACTCGCGAGCGCGGCCATCTGGACTTCCATGATCCGCTGTTCGTCAGCGGTGAGCCGACGGTAGAGCTCCAAGATCCGCTGCTCGGCGTCCGGGCTGAGCGGGCCGGGCGCGCGGCGGCTTGCTGCGGCGAACACGTGCTCGCGAGGTTCGCCGATGGCGTCCGCGAGCTTGTCACAGGACTTCCGGGATGGGACCCGCACGCCGTTCACCCAGGTGTTGACGGCGGAGATGGAGACGCCGGCCCTGCGCGCGATCTCGGTCTGGGTCAGCTCAGGATGCTGCTCCTGGACCCTCCGGATCAGCTGCGCGAGCGTCTCGCTGCTCTCGTCAAGCTTGTCCATGTACGCAAGCATGCCAAACAGCCTTCTACGTTTACAAGCGCACTGTAGAAGGCTGGCGGAAACTCGCCGAGCTTAGAACGCACGTTCGAATCACTGCAACCATGGTGATCGTTCCCCCTGACGCTCTCCCGAACCCCTCCCGAACCCCCTTGACCGCTCTTCTACTTTTACTGTAGAACTGTAGATGTCAGCGGCAAGCACTGCAGCCGACAACCACAAACCGCGAGGTCATGCATGTCCCGCCTGCACCGCAAGAGCGACGGCCAGCCAATCCGCGACGCCATGTTGGCCGGCGGTTGGTCGATCCCGAAGCTCGCCGAGGCCACCAAGTCGGTGGACCCGCTCGGACGCGGAGTCAGCCGGTCAGCCGTCGGAGTGCTCGTCTCCAGCGGCAGCTCGGGGCGGGAGAGATGCCGACTCCGCACCGCATGGCTGATAGCCGACGCGCTCGGCCAGCCGCTCCAGAAGCTCTTCGACATGCCTGGAGCTTCTACTTCTACAGAAGAAAGGTCAAGAGCCGATGACCGTCAGCACGCTGCCGGCCCCACTGCTTAAGCAGACCGAGCTGGAGACCTACTACGGCGTCTCCGCCTGGCTCGTCAACAAGTGGGTCCGGGACGGATGCCCCGTCGAGCGGCTCCGCAGTGGACAGCGGCGCTTCGACCTCGCCGCAGTGAAGGCCTGGCACGCGGAGGGATCCGCAGACGGCCAGCAGGCCAGGGCCATCCAGTCCGAGCAGGCGCTTAGCCGCCGCTCGGCCTGACCCCCAACTGTGGGCGGGCCGCCCCCGGATGCGACCCCAGGGAGCGACCCGAAGCCCACCACTTCACCCGATCTGACAGAACAAGAGGAAGGGGCAGGCCATGAGCCAGCCTACCGACCGTGGCGCCTCGTTGGCGCCCGTCGACCCGAACATCTCCCGGCGGACGATCGTCGCCGCCGACATCACCGAGTTGAACGCGTACTGGATCGCGGCGGGGCCGCGGCGGACGCTGGCGACGACGGGCCGGTACGAGCGCCGCGGCGGCCAGTTGTTCGCGACGGGTGGCCTGGACTGGCACCTGACGGACGGCCTGTTGGTCGTGGTGGCCGTGACGGCCGAGGACGAGGTGCCGGATCTGCCGGTGGTGCGTGCGGCCAGCCTGGTCCCGTCGGTACCGAGCGCAACGGCGGTGGCGGCATGAGCGCCGGCCAGCGGCCGGTGCCGCTTCCGGTGCGCGAGCGGTACACCGAGGCCGAGCTGGAGTTGATGGCCCAGTGGGTCGACCAGCACGGGGATCCGGCGGACTGGTGTGAGGAGACGCGCCGCGCCTACGCGAACACGCTGGCCAACATGCGCGCTCTGGGGACGTTGTGAGCCGCCTGCGCGCCGTCTGGCGCCGCCGCCTCGCGTTCCTGCGGTACCGCCGGGCGCTCGCCGTCCAGCGCAGCCACTGCGGCGGGATGTGCTCGACCGCTGACCGAGCCCGCGTGATCCCGCGCCAGCTGCGGAGGTCGTCGTGATCTTCGCGCTGATCTGCCTGGCCGCCTGCGTGCTGGTGACGGGCGTGTGCTGCCGGGCCCTGCTGGCCGCGGCGCGCTGCGTCGCCACCGCCCTCGGCCTGACCCTCACCAACGACCGCAAGGGGGACCCCCGATGATGCCGTTCCTGTCCATGCCGTTGCCGACGTGGCTGCGCCGCCGGAGCACCGAGCCCGAGCAGTGGCAGCCGGGCAACCCGAAGCGGCTCGCCGACGACTTCCAGGCGCTGCAGGCGGACGCGGCCGAGCTGGGTCGCCAGCTCACCGTCACCCGGCAGGCGCTGGACGTCGAGGCCGCACGGGCGTCCGCCGCCGCACAGCGGGCCGAGGCCGCCGAGGGCGAGCACTCCAAGGCCGCCGAGCTGCTGAAGCAGTCGCACCGCGGCCTGCGCGATGTGGCCGACGAGCGCGACCGGCTGACCACCGCCAACAGCAGCCTCCGCCGCCAGCTCCACCGGGAGTTCGGCTACGACGAGGCCGCGATCGACGCGATCGAGAACGGCAGCGGCGAGCCCGCCGGCAAGCGGGCGCTGACGTGATCACTACCCGCACCGGCCAGCCCCGCAAGGCCTGACCCACCTCGAACTTCCGCCGGGCGCCGCGAGCGCCCGGCCCACATCACGGAGACACCCCTGATGACCAGCTTCACCTTCGCCCCGGCCACGCGTGAGCAGGCAAAGGCCCGCATCGCCCTCCAGGGGCCGGCCGGGTCCGGCAAGACCAAGTCCGCCCTGCTCATGGCCGAGACCCTGGCCGCTGGCGGCCCGATCGGCCTCATTGACACCGAGCGCCGGTCCGCCGCCAAGTACGCGCCGGTGCCCGGCCGGCCCGACCTTGGCGGCCACCAGTTCCTTCACCTGCCCATGGACTCCTACGACCCGCGTGACCTGGCCAAGGCCGTGCATGCGGCCGCTGACGCGGGGATCGCGTGCCTCATCGTCGACTCCTGGTCGCACTTCTACGCCGGGAAGGGCGGCCTGCTGGAGCTGGTCGACGGGTTCGGCCGCAAGGCCGGAGCTGCAGGCACCTTCGGCGGCTGGAAGGAGGCCACGCCGATCGAGCAGGAGACCCTCGACACGCTGCTCCGGTTCCCGGGCCACCTGATCGTCACGCTGCGGACGAAGAACGACTACTCGCTGGAGGGCGGCAAGGTCACCCACCACGGCGTCAAGGTCATCCAACGGGAAGGCACGGAATACGAGTTCGACGTCATCGCCACCATGGTGGAGGGCACGGCGACGTTCACGAAGACCCGCTGCCCCGCACTGACCGGGGCCGTGTACCGGCACCCGGGCGAGGATGTCGCCAACGTGATCCTGGAGTGGCTCGGCGAGGGCGTCGACCCTGTCCAGGTGATCCTGGACGACCTGCTCGCCGAGGGGCTGACTTACCAGGCTGCCATCGACCTGCACAACCGAGCTAAGGGACGGAACCTGCTGGACGCCGCCGTCCAGCACCCGGTGTCGAGGGCGTCGATGACGCTCGGAGCGCTGATCGCTGAATACGGGCAGGCCGCGAAGCCGAAGGCGGCGCCGACACGTCCGCAGCAGCCGACCGACCACGAGGTCGCCCTAGCCGCATCCTCGCAGTACCACGCCGTCCGGGTCGACGCCCACTCGGTCACGGACGAGCGGCTCGCGGCGGAACGGCCCACCGCAGCACCAACGGACCCGCGCGCGAGGGCGCTCGACGAGCTGCGTGGCGCCGCCGTCGCGGCGGACGTGGCGGCCACCCTGGAGACGGACTTCGCCCAGTCCTATGGCGTCGCCCTCACCGGCGCCACAGTCGAGCAGATCCGCGAGATGGCGGCCCTGCTGCGGGGTGCGGCATGAGTCTCCAGGACGCTGCGGCCCGCGAGGCCGTGCTGAAGGCCCTGTCCGACCGGATCGGGGACGCGCTGAAGGCGGTCCGCACCGAGGTGCAGGCCGAGTTGGATGCGGCGGCTGGCGTGCGGCAGATCGAGGCGCGGCTGCCTGACGGCAAGTTGGTCGCGAAGGTCTCGCTGACCGACCCGGCTCCGGCAGCGGTCGTCACCGACCCGGATGCCTACCTCGCCTGGGTCCGTGACCAGCACCCGGCCGGCAAGGACAACGTGGTCCGGCGCTTCGTCACCGAGGTCCGCCCGGCGTTCACGACCGCGCTGCTCGCCGAGCTCACCGCCGCTGGCGTGCCGCAGTGGTGCGACCAGCAGACCGGCGAGGTGCACGACGTGCCCGGCGTCGAGATCCGGGCCACCCGAGCCCGCTCGCACTCGGTGCGGTTCGAGAAGACCGGCCGCGACCTGGTGGCCGAGGCCTGGCAGGCCGGTCTGTTGGCCGACATCGTCCTGCCGCAGATCACCGCCGGAGGTGCCGAGTGAACGCCGCCCTGCCACCGACCAGCATGGACGCTCTCCGCGAGGAGGTTGAGCGCCTGCGCGTCCACCTCGCCGAGTTCGTCGGACACGAGCCCACCATCCGCGAGGAGATGGGCTACCTCAGCAGGGAGCGCATGCGCCTGCGTAGCGAACGCGACCGGGCGCGCCGGATCGCGGTGCAGTTGGAGCAGGAGAACGCCCGGCTCCACCAGGTGATCGGCTTCCTGCTCACCAACCCGCTGCAGCGCATGGCGATGCGCGTCTGGACGAGCGACATCGACGCGATGCTCGGCCGGGTTGAGCTGGCTGACCTCGGCAACGACCGCACCGAGATCACCTACCAGTGGCTCCAGGACCGGCTCGCCGCCCCGGACGGTGCGTCATGACGCCCGAGCAGCGGGGCGAGCTGGCCGAGCGGCTGCTGCCCCACGCGGCCGCCCTGGTCTGCCTCGTCCACGGCGACGGCGACCGGCGCGACATCCAGCAGGCCCTCGCCCGCCTCACCCAGGTCGAGCGGGACGCCCTGCCGGTGGTGCTGGCCGCCCTGGTCGACCCGGACGCCGAGATCGCCGACCTGCTGGCGTTCGTCACCTGGGATGAGTACGGGCGCCCAGCCACACCGGTTCGGGTCTCCGGGTCGGTTCGGGACCTGGCCGACGCCGTGGAGACGATGCCGTCGCCCCAGGGTCGGGCTGCGGCGATCGTGGAGGACACGGCCGAGCTGGTACTGCAGGGCCTGCCGCGTTCCGCGATCGCCGACCGATTCGGCGTGACCTGGAACGCGGTGCAGAAGGCCCACGAGCGCACCGGCGTCCCGCTGCCAGCCATCATCGCGGACGAGTTGGCGGGTGCCGCATGACGCTCATCATCAACCGAGCGGCATGGGTCGACCGCGCGCTCTGCCGCGGCTCCGGGCACCTGTTCTTCCCCGAGGGCCAGCATGCCCGGCACCGTACCGAGGTCGCGGTCCGGATCTGCGCGGCCTGCCCGGTCACGGCGCAGTGCCTGCAGCTCGCGCTCGACGCCGAGGGCAACGCGGCTGCCGGCGCCCGGTACGGGGTCTACGGCGGCCTCACCCCGGCTCAGCGCCGCAAGGTCTACGACCGCCGCCGGCAGCGCAGCACCGAGCAGGCCGCGTCATGACGCGCCGCCACCAGTTCGAGACGGACCCGCTCGACCAGGGCGCCCCCGTCATCAGCGCCCACACCCGCACCACCGTTGCCCAGCGGGCCCGCGCCCGTCGGTACGTCGCCGCCAACGCACACGACACCGACGACCTGCGCGACCTCCTCGGCTACCTCGGCCTCAACGACCCGACCGAGATCACCGCCCAACTCGCCCACCGCCACCAGCAGGGAGACCAGACGTGACCACCGAGACCGCCGCCCCGGCCAAGGCCACCGTCAACGCCTACAAGCTCCGCCAGCTGCTCGCCAAGGTCGAGCCGCACGTCAACCACGGCGACTACTACCCGGGCATCGCCGGACTCCGCCTCGAAGGCGACGGCCAGCAGCTCCACGCCATCGCCACCGACCGCTACACCATGGCCATCGCGCGCACCAGGACCTCGGGGGCCGGCGACTGGGCAGTCACCATCCCCGCCGCGCGGCTCAAGTCCCTCCGCCACTGGGTCAAGGGGCACGACCGCGACACCCTCATCGACATCACCCCGTCGGCCCGCAGCATCGCGTTCACCAGCCCCACCGCCGAGCTCAGCATGGCCGGCGAGGACGGCGACTTCCCGAAGTGGCGCGCCATGGTGGCCAAGCTCCTCGCGAAGGACCCGCAGCCTGTCCCGCTGACGGCCGTCACCAGCGAATACCTCAGCCGCTGGGGCGCGGCCAGCACCTGGCTGAGCGTCACCCAGGCCGGTCCGAACGAGCCGTTCATCTTCTTCGGAGACGACTTCATCGGCCTCCAGATGCCGGCCCGGCGCGAGGACGGCGCCACCCGCGAGAAGGCCATCGCGCAGTGGAGCACCACCCTCGGTGCGGCCCCGGCCGAGACGGTGGAGAGCCCGATGCTGGACAAGCCCTCCAGTGCAGTCCCCGCCGCCACACGCGAGCTGCTCCGGCAGGTCCTCATCTCCGCGAACGACCTGTTCGAGGACGACGACGCGCACCCGTCCGCCATCGGCGCCCACGCCAGGGCCGGCGTGCACGCCTGGATGGCGCACCGCCTGCTCCAGGCCCTCCAGGTCACCGACTCGCGCCTCGCCGAGCAGGTGCTGCGGTCCCTCGACGACGAGCTGGAGGCCGGTGACTTCTCCGAGACCGCCTGGGAGGAAGCCGACGCGCTTGGCCACGACCCGAAGGCATGGATCGACGACTACGCGGCCGCCCGCGCACGCCGCGCCGAGAAGGTCGCCGCCGAACGCGAGGCCGCCGCGCAGCTGACCGCCAGCGACTGACCCGCACCGCCCTGACGGCCCGTGGCGGGGCCGGCACCAGCCCCCCCGCCACGGGCGCACCACCCACCACCGCACCGCCGGAAGGACCACCGTGACCCTGGACGCCATGTACTGGGTGTGGCTGCACTCCCAGTCGAAGGGGACCGGCCGGCACTGCCTGCTCGCCGTCGCCAACAAGGCGCCCGGAGCGGACTGTGTCGCGTCCGTCAGCACGGCCGAGTTCGTCCAGTGGTCGAACGCCGCGAAGTCCTCGGTCGTCACCGCAGTGGACAAGCTGCTGCAGTCAGGTGAACTGAAGCTCATTCAGCCGGCCAGCGGGAGCCGCGCCGCGGTGTACGCGCTGCCTCTCGCGGTCGGCTACAAGAGGCCGAAGCCGGGTTCTCTTGGTCCGGTTTCCGGACCAAGAGAAGACGAAGCTCGGTCCGGAAACGAGACCAAGAGCGACCCGTCTTGGTCCGGAAACCGGACCGAGAGCCCAGAACCTCTTGGTCCGGAAACAGGACCATCAGGGTCCGGAAACCGGACCAATAAGGGTCCGGAAACCGGACCCCTCTACCAATCCCACTCTCCCAAGAGGGAGAGAGCGATCGACGCGCCAGCCTCTGGCGCCAGCTTCCCCGAGTTCGCCCGGCCCCTCGCCGACCAACTCCAGCTCGCCGGAGTCCACGTCCGCTGGCCCTTCAACCCCGGCGAGTGGACCAAACTCCACGCCGCGATCCTCAAGTCCGGCATCCCCGCGCTCGTCGAATACGGCCGCCGCACCTGGGACCGCCAACGCGGAGACATCGACTCCGCCCGCTACTTCCTCCGCGGCTGGTGCGAACTTGCCCCCCTGCCCTCCCCAGACGCCGAACGGCCACCCCTGCACGCCATCAACACCGGCAGCAGCAACAGCGGCTGGCAGCCCTACAGCAACCCCACCGACCACTCGGTGTACGAGAACGGATGGACCTGATGCCCGAGCCCCAGACCGTCGGCGCCGACGACGCACTCACCCAACTCGCCGACATCCTCGCCGCCCGCGGCATCACCCCACCCACCACCCACGAGCTCAACGGCTACAGCCCCGACGAGCCTGGCCACCCCGCCTACCACCGCCAGCAGCGCATCAACGCCGCCCTCGCCCGCTGGACCACCGCAACCCCACTCCGCTACCAGCACGCCACCGCCACCGACCCCCGCGTCATCCACTGGGCCGCCGACGTCGTCGCCAGCCCCGACAACGCCCGCAGCCTCCTCATCACCGGCAACACCGGCACCGGCAAGACCCACCAGGCCTACGGCGCGCTCAAGCTCATCGCCAACCACGGCCCCAAGAGCTTCCAGATGATCGCCACCACCAGCGCCGACATGTACGGCAGCCTGCGCCCCTCCGGCGCGGCCGGCGCCGCCGAACACGGCCTGAAGAAACTCTGCGAGATCCCGCTGCTCCTCCTCGACGACCTCGGCTCCGCCAAGACCAGCGAGTGGACCGAGGAGATCACCTACCGGCTCATCAACTACCGGTACAACCAGTGTCTCCCGACGATCTTCACCAGCAACCTGCCCGCCAAGACCAGCGACGGCCGCGACCTCACCACCACCCTCGGCGAACGCATCGCCTCCCGCCTCGCCGAGATGACCACCGTCGTCCCCATGGCCGGCACCGACCGCCGCAGGGCCAACTGATGGGCGCCGCGCGGCCCGCCGAACTCCACCTCGGCCAGCGCCCGGACGAGTGGGCCATCGCCTGCCCCGTCGCCCACTGCCTCGCCCGCCCTGGCGCCGCATGCAGCACACCCACCGGCCGCCGCCTCACCGCGGGCAGCCACCCCAGCCGCCTCGACGCGTGGCTCGTCCAGCAGCACGGCGTTCCGGCCGCAACGCCTGACGGCGGCAACGACGCCCGCTGACGGGCCGCCAGCCATCGCAGACCGGACACGCCGACCCCGCGCGCCCGCGAACCACCCCACAAGCCGCCACAACCGCCCTGGAGCGATTCCGCCATGACCGACACCCAGCCCGCTGCCCGCGAGGCCGACGCCGAGTCCGTCGACTGCCAGTTCTGCGGTGACACGATCGCCTGCGAATGCGGCGACTGCCACTGCCCGGAGGCAGCTGAGGCCGAGCCCACCAGCCTCCTCGTCGCCCGCACCACCACCCCTGACGCTCCGTTCGAGGCCGACAGCACGGCCGACTGGGCGGCTGCCGTGGAAGCCGCGACCGGTATCCGCCTCGTCGTCGATGACGGGCTCCCGCCGTGGGAGGCCGTCTACGAGTCCGCCACGTTCACGAGCCGCCTGCTCGCCTACTGCCAGGACGAGACCACGGCGCGTGGCGCAGCCGAAGCCTGGCTACGGGAGCACTGCACCGACGCGGCCGGCCTCGTCTGGACCCCGGACCCGCAGATGGCCGTCCGGGAGTGGGACCAGTGGTGGTCCCTGTCTCGTACCCACGAGGACGGCACGCCGCTGGACACCGAGATCGTCGTCCGCCGCCGCGCCGCCGCCCAGGAGGGCTGACCGATGAGCACCAGCACCTTCGCGCACGAGTGCGAGACCCTGATCCGCGAGAGGTGGGCCCGGGTCTGCGGCGACCAGCCCACCGAGATCACCATCAGTACGCAGCCGCCGCTCGTGATCGGCCCGTACACCCAGGACGGCCTGCGCTGCCCGCACGGCATCACGTACTGGCTGGAGCCGACCGGTGAGCAGATCGCCCAGTGGGTCCGGGATGGTGTCGAGTGACCACCGCCCCGTTGTCCGACGAGCAGTACGCCGCCATCCGCGCCCGCGAAGCCGCCGCCACCAAGGGCCCGTGGTGGGCCGACAGCCACGAGATCTACTCCGGCCCGCACGACATCCCCGGCCTCGGCGAGTGGGTTGCCGAGACCTGCGTGGCTGACGAACTCGAACGGTCCGAGGCGAACGCCCACTTCGTGGCTTCCGCCCGCACCGACGTGCCTGCGCTGCTTGCCGAGGTGGACCGCCTGCGCGCCGAACGCGACCAGGCCCGCGCCCGACTGGCCACCGTGGAGGCTGCCGAAGGTGCAGCCCGCGCCGCCATGGAAGCCATCTTGCTCGTCCCCGACCGCGACCCGGACGCCGCCGACAGCAGCCCGGAGTGGCACGCCCGCATCGGCTACAACGACGCCCTCTCGGACGTCCGCGACGCCATCGGCACTACGGCCTTCGAGCCGCGCCCCACCCGCGACCAGGTCCTCGCCGAAGCCGCCGACCACCTGGACCGCATCGCCGACGAGACCGAGGCCCAGGTTGCCGCCCACTACGGCCACTCCGGGATCGGCCCCGGCTCCGCCGACATGGTCCGCGAGTGCGCCCGCACCCTGCGCGGCCTCGCCGCTGACGCCCCGCACCCCAACTGACCACTGGAGAGGAGCCCAGACCGTGCCGCACCCCAAACTCCACCAGATCCGGCGCCTCATCGACGCCGGCCTCACCAACACCGCCATCGGCCAGCAGCTGCACGTCGAACGGCAGACCGTCGGCCGGATCCGCCACGAACTCGGCCTGCCCCTGGTGCCCCGGCAGCCGCTGACGGTCGAGGAGAAGTGGCGGCAGCGCACCCGCGAACTCCCGGGCGGCCACCTCGAATGGACGGGCGATACCAGCACCGGCCGGGGCGTCCCAGTCCTGCGGCACTCCGGCCAGACCTACACCGCCGGCCGCGTGGCGTTCCGTATACAGCACGGCGCCGACCCAACCGGCCACGCCAAGCCCGACTGCGGTGTGCGGTACTGCGTCGCTCCGGCTCACCAGTACGACACCGCTGCTCGCCAGCCCGTGCGTGAGCCGCTCGTCCGGTACAACAGCGCGGAGGCGAAACTCGCCGCGCTCACCGAGGCCACGCCGGACGGGCACCTCGCGTGGGCCGGTCCGACTACTGCCGACGGGCGCCAGATCCTCACGCACGGCGGTGTCAACCACACGGCCGCCCGGGTCGCGTTCCGCGCCAGGTGGGGCCGCGAGCCGATCGGTGTCGTCCTTCCGAGCTGCGAGTACCCGCGCTGCCTGCTGGGCGAGCACCTGGACGACACGAAGGCCCGCAACGCCTACCGGGCCATGTTCAGCGCCGTGTTCGGCCGAACCGCAGCCTGACGCCTGCCTGACGGCCGTCACCACCCACCCGGGGCCGCTGACCGGCGGCCCCACCACCAAGGAGCAGCACCGCCCATGGACATCCGCATCGACCGCGCCGCCAACCGCATCGTCTTCACTACCGACCGCGGCGTCATCGTCAACATGCCCGCCGAGATCACCAGCGACGACGCCACTGCCACCGAGCTGACAGTGCCCGCTCTGGAGAGCATCACGTTCGCCGACGTCATGACCTACGTCGGGTCAAGCGAGTGACCGCCGAGCCGCCGCCGGACGACGACGACACCATCCGCTGCTGACCACCCACCAGGAGCACCTGATGACCGACTACGCCCGTCACGCCCGCGACGCCTACCACGCCTACGGCCAGTCGACCGGCTGGCTCACCCACGACGGCCGCCAGATGCCCGGCTGGAACGACCTCGGCGACGCCGTGCAGGCCGCCTGGACCGCCGCTGTCACCGCCGTCCTGCCGCCCCTCACCGTCGCCCTGACCGTCTACCAGGCCTGGTGGGAGGACTACGCGAACTGGGACGGCCAAGCGATGTACCTCGACGCCGACACGGCGAAGGAGCAGGCCGCCACGGACTACGTGGCCGAGGAGTACGGCGACCAGGACGACCCCGAGAGCGCGCGGCCCGGCGAGCTGACGTGGGGTCGCGTTGGCAGCGGATGGAACCTTGCCGACAGCGACCGGTCGACCGCCGTGCACGTCGACCCGACGCCCGTCTACCGGCGCCGCTGACCACCCTGCCGCCCGCCTGGTCACCCGCCAGGCGGGCACCCCGAAGGAGCGCCATGACCGACCAGCCCACGCTCGCCGTCACCGAGTACACCCTGAACGCCCTGCCCACTGAGGCCCGTACCGCCGACTGGTGGAACTGGAACGTCTACGCCCGCCGCAACCGGGCCGGCAGGTGGATCGTCACCACCGGCGGCGAGTTCTACGACACCGACGGTCGCCCGCACGGCACCGCCCACGAGGCCGGCCACCACACCCGCGCCGACGCCATCGACCTCGCCACCCGCGTCGCCAGCACCATGACGGTCATGGGCGAGACCGCCACGCAGGCCGCGGACCGCATCCTGAGCGCCGCGTCATGACGGGCTACATGGCCGCCTGGCTTGCCCTGATCACCGTGCCCGGCATGGTCCTGCTCGCCCTCGTCCGCACCGACCGGTGGCTCGACTGGCGCCGCGACCGCAAGGCGATGCGCCGCCAGGTCGATGAGGTGCTCGCCGACGCCGAGCACCGCCGCCACGCCGCCGAGTCCGGCCTGTTCGCCATCAACCCCGAGGAGAACGACCCGTCATGAGCACCGTTCGCCCCGGTCAGATCTGGCAGGACAACGACCCCCGCACACACGGCCGACAGCTCCGCATCGAGACCGTCGACACGACCCACGCCACCGCTGTTCCCGTCGCAGTCACCCCGCAAGGCGCCGTCGCTCTGCTGCCCGGGCGTGCCACCCGGATCCGCGTCGACCGGTTCCGGCCCACCAGCACCGGCTACCGACTCATCCAGGACGTCGACGGGAAGTCCGACCCGTCATGACGCCCCGACAGCCCGCTGTACTCGGCCGCCAGCTCAGCCGCCGGGAGCTCCAGGTGCTTGCCCTCGCCGCGCACGGCCGCACGAACTCGGCCATCGCCCGCGAGCTCGGCATCTCGTTCGACAGCGTCCGCACCTACCTGCGCACCGCCTACAGCAAGCTCGGCGCCCGCGACCGCGCCCACGCCGTCCACCTCGCCCACGACCAGATCACCAGGACGGAGACCGCCCCATGACCCACTTCCCGACCGTGCAGGGCCGCTGCCCTGCCTGCACCCGCAGCACCCTGATCCTCGGCGCCGGCGGCTACGTCACCTGCGCTCACCTCGAATGCCCCGACCCGACCGCGGCCAGCAACCTGCTGGAGCAGCACCCGGCCCAGCAGAGCGCAGAGCTGGAGCACTACCGGCGCACCGTCGCGCTGATCGGCGAACTGTGCCGCCGCATCCGAGTCCAGTCCGACCACGCGCCGGACGACTACCGGCTCGGCCACAACCACGCCGCGGGCCGCGTCGTGCGACTCCTGCAGCGTGCCGAACAGCGGCTCACCATCACGATGGGACAGCACCGATGAGCAGCGACCACTACCTGACGCAACTCCAGGACCAGCGCGACAGGCTGCAAGAACAGCTGGCCGCCGCCGAAGCCGAACGGGACGGCGCCTACCGCGAGCGCGCCCACCTCGTCGCCTGGCTCGCCGCACTCCACCCCGCCGTCATCGCACCCGCCCCCGACATCGACGAGCCCGGCTGGCAGATCATCTATCTCCAAATCAGCCCTCACCGCCAGGCCAGTTGGCACATCAGTCCGCGCGACGCCGACCTGTTCAAGCGGGTCGAGCACGTCCCCGCTGACGACCCGCGCGCCCAGTGGGACGGCCACACCACCCGGCAGAAGTACAACCGGATCCGGCACCACACCACCGTGATCAACCTGCTCAGCGGCGCCCACCCGGTCGACCCCGTGACCCGAGCAGGAGTCGCCGAGGCCCGCATCGCCGCCATCCGGGCGCTCGCCGCCGACATGCGGCAGGTGCTCGAATACGAGGGCCCGCGGCATGCCCACCTGGCGGCTGGCGTCTGGGACACCAGCGGCCTGCCGTGCGGGCACTGCGCCCGGGTCCAGCGGCTGCGCGCTGGTCTCGCCACCCTCGACGGCCCCTCCGAGCGGCTGGCCTGCTGCGTGTGCGGCAGCGCGAGCGCCACCTACTTCAACCACCTCGGCCTGGCGTTCTGCCCGCTGTGCGCCGACTGCCACTGCAGTCAGACCCCGTGCGAACGGACCGGGGTCAACGATCCCGCCGTGAGCAGCGTCGTAGCCGCCGCCGAGCCTTGCACCGGTCGGCCCGGGTTCTGCCGCAGCTGCCGCACCATCCACCTCAACACCCCGTCATGACGGGCCGGTTCGAGGACGAGCGGTGGGCCTGGTACGACCACGAGCCACCCGACGAATCCGACGACGAGCCGCCCGACGGCCGCCTGCTCACCGCCGCCGAGGCGCTCGCGCTCCGCTACGGCCGCCCCGTCGACACCCCCACCGACATCGCCAACTACCAGCCCACCACCTGAACGGAGCGCCGATGGCCATCCTCATCGCAGCCGTCACCAGCCTCGCCCTCGCCGCCTGGGTCCTCGCGGCCAGCATCCGAGCCGACCGGGCGGCCCGCGCCGAGCGCGATGAGACGACCCAGCTCCAGGAGGCCGGCGACGGTCACCGGACGCCCTGACGGCTACTGCCTGACCGTCATGACGCGGCTGGCGGGCCGTCCGACGCGCGATCACGCAGCTCGGCGAGCGCCCGCTGTGCCGACTCGTACCAGTCCACCGGCACGAGCAGCGCCGCCGTCTTGCCGTGGCGGGTGATCGCGGTGTGCTGGCCGGCGAACTGGGCGGCGTTGAGGAGGTCGCCGAGCTTCTTGCGGGCCTCTTCGGTGGGGACGGTCTCGGATGCGGTCATGAGTGAAGCGTAAGGCCCTACTGTTCCTTAAGAAAGTTCCTTAAGGTCCTTGTGTTCTGTCCTGTAGTTCCGTAAGGTTTGTAAGGCAAGAGTGAGACGCAAACCGAGGAGCACAAGATGGCCGCCAGCACCCACACCCACTGCCTCCGCTGCGGCCGCACCCTCAAGAGCGCCACCAGCCAGGCCCGCGGTCGTGGCCGGCACTGCGCCGCCAAGGTCCGCCGCGCCGCGGTCGTCGTCGACCTCAGCGCCTACAAGCCCGCGCAGATCGCCAGCGCGCAGGAGCTGATCGAGGACGCCGCGATCATCCCGATCCGCGGCAACCGCATCTACCGCTCCGTCAGCAGCGACGGCAGCGAGCTGTACCTGACCGCCGTCACCGGGCACTGCAACTGCCCGGCCGGCCTGCGCGGCACCCGTTGCTACCACGTCGCCGCTGCCCAGCTGTTGGCCGCCGCCTGACCGCCACCCAGACCACCCACCTGCAGAAGGAAACCCGATGTCCAGCACGGCCCGCATTCTCTGCGCCCACGGCTACGTCCTCATGCAGGACTCGTGCCCCGGCTGCGACTCCGCCGAGGAGACCCCGCACCCCGCCGACCCGGTCAAGGTGCGGCCGTCCTGGTCGTCTCGCACGCTGACCCGCTGTCGGACCTGCGGCAAGACGCCTGGTCACCAGATCCACAAGACCGCCTGATGGCCGCCGGGTGCGCGACTCGCGCGTGCACCCGGCGAGCACTCACCTAACCCCCACCCCAACCAGCAAGGAGCACAAGGCCGATGACCGACCCTTACGACGACGACTCGGACTACGACGAGGACGACAGCACCTCGGAAGAGTGGCAGCCCGGCGAGTGCGACCGGTGCCACGGCGAGACCGTGTACGGCCCGCTCGGCCCGGTGTACTGCGCCTGCGCCATCGAGCAGGGCGCGGCCGACGAGGACTGTGTCTGCGGGCCCGAAGAGGACTGATCGCTCAACCGGCCCGGCAGTCAACCAGGCTGCCGGGCCGACCCACATGCCACCCAGGAGGCCCGTCATGACGACCGCTGACACCCTCGCCGCCGCTCGGCCGGCCGCCCCGATTGCCACGCCGGACGCCGAACAGCTCACCTGCGAGGCCTGCGACCGCACCACCGACCCGGACGAGTTCCGCGCCTGCGAGGCCGGCGAGATCGACGACCCGATCTGCGACGAGTGCCTCGCCGTCCAGCAGGACACCGCCGACTGGGACCGCTACAACGCCACCGCCTACTACTACCGCTGACGGCGCCGGCTACTCGGGGTCCAGTGGCTGGGCATCGGCCCATTGCTGCACGAACTCCACTCCAGCTGGTGTGAACTGGTAGATCTCAGCCACTGGCAGGGTGGCGCCGCCGCTCACGATCCGTCCGCCCGTCCAGGGCAGTTGCTTCAGATACCCGTCCCGGATCAGGTACCACAGCGAGATCTCGGAACCGGGCCCCATCGCGATCTGATCACCCGGAGCCGCCCCCGCCGCGAGCTTCGCCGCGAACGCCTCAATGAGGCGGCGCTCAACGTCTCCGTACCGGCTGTTCATCACGGCCAAGTTGGCCTTGTACAGGCGCAGCGACTTGCGGTCGATCTGACCGGGCCTGTCGCCCTTGCGGGCGTGGCAGGTCGGACAGAGCGCGATCAGATTCTCGAACTCGTGAGTCTGGACCTTGGCCCAATCCTCGATGTGCTCGATCTCGACCGGGTGCTGACGGCAGGCCGGTACGGCGCATCGGTGCCCGGCCTCAACCAGAACACGGCGTCGAAGCTCTGCGGGAATCGCGGGACGTCCATCAGCCATGTGCGGATCCTAGGTGACTTGGCTCATGACGGCCGTCAACCCCCGCTGACCAGCGGCGATTTGACGACTGCGGGAATCCGTGACGGACCGTCGTAAACCCTGCTAAAGTGCCCCGTACTACAACAAAAAAGCGGCCCCACCGGGAGACTGGAACTCTCCTGGCAGGGCCTGACCACAGGAGACTTGACCTCCCATGGCTGTCGCACAGACTACTGCGACCAGCGGCTTGACGGTGCACACCCCCGTCATGACGCCATCGCGCACCATCCGACACTGGCGCCCCACCCTCTGGCTTGCGGTCATCGCCGCCGGCGCCACCATCGCCCTCACCGGCGTGACGTTCTGGCTCTCCTACGAGGCGCTCCACGACCTCGCCGCCAGCCACCACCTCGTCGCCGCCCGCGCCTGGGCGTGGCCCGCCACCATCGACGCGTTCATCATCGTTGGCGAAGTCCTCATCCTGCGCGCCTCGTTGCTGCGCCGGATCGACTGGCTCGCCGTCCTCCTCGTCGCGCTCGGATCGGTCGGCTCGATCATCCTCAACATCGTGTCCGTCGGTGCGCACGTCGACGGCACGACCCGGGTCGTCGCCGCCGTCCCGCCGGTCGCCGCGCTGCTCGCGTTCACCGCGCTGATGCGGCAGATCTACCGGGCGCTCTCCACCGACGCGGCACCGCGCGGCGGCGAGGCACTGACGGGCGTCAGTGGCCCGTCTGACGAGGAGTTCGCCCAGGCTCGGGCCGACGCGCTAGTGGCCGTCGCCGCTCAGCTCCCGCCGCTGCCTCCGATGCCGCCCGAGCCGCCCATCCTGCCGCCCGCTCCGCCAGAGACGCCCGCTGAGGAGGCCGCGCCAGAGGCCGGCCCGAGGCCGATCGTCTACAGCAACCCCGGCTGCTACGCGATCAGGCCCCTGTACGACGCTGGGGCCCGCCCCGGAACAGCGGCCATGCGCCAGGCACTCCTCGACGGCGGACACGGCAACGTCTCCGACGGCATGATCCGCGGCACCCTGCGCGCCGAGATCGAGCGCCACGAGCCGCACCTGGCCGCGCTGCCGTCCGCCGTCCCGGCCCGCACCGCCTAACCCGCCGCCGTGCTCGCCCTCCTCTGGGCGATCCCCGCCATGCCCGCGCTCGCCGTCGTGCTCGTGCTGCTCCCCGAGCAGCACCGCGGCACCGCCATGCGCGCCGCCCTCGGCCTGTGGATCGCCATCACCTGCATCGTCCTCCCCGCGCTGCTCTCCAGGAGCTGAACCGCCATGACCTACCAGGAACGCGAGACCCACCCGCCGGCCGCCACCACCGACCAGTACGGCCAGCGCCAGTTCACCCCCGCGCCCGCAGCCGCCGACGTCGTCACGAACTTCGGCTGCGACTACGGCGACATCTACGCCACGCCGGCCGCCGGCAAGCAGGAGGGCTGACCGATGAGCCTCGATCTGCCCGCTCTGCCCGGCCCGGCCGCACCGCAGCCCCTGGAGCCCACCGCCGTCAGCACCGCGCCGCCCCGGTCGGAACCGGCGGCACCCGCGCCGACCGTCCTCATCAGCTCCCGCACCGTCAGCGCACCGCCCGCCCCTGAGCCCGAGCCTGATCGGCCGCCGAGCGCGCCCAAGCCGCCGCGGCTCACCGCCGCCGAGCAGCTGCGCGCCCGCAAGCTCCGTCACGCCCGCCGCCGGGCCGAGCGAGCCGCTGCCCGAGCGGCGGAAGCCGCCGAGGCCGAGCAGTACGACGAGGAGCTCCCCGACGACGAGCCGGAGCAGCAGCCGCGTGCCCGACGGCGCCACACCTACCGCCGCTACCAGCCGCAGCCGCACCGCCGCCGCACCCCTGACCAGCGTCAACGCGGCCGCCTCAAGACCCTCGTGGTCACTGCGGCCGCCGCCGGCATCGGCTGGTCCACCCCGGCCGGCCACCTCGCGTCCGGCCTCATCCACCAGCTCGGCGCGGCCAGCCCCGGCTGGGGCGTCGCCGGCGGCACCGCCATGGTCGCCGGCGCCGCCTACGTCGACTTCGTGCTCCGCGGCGGCCGCTCGCCCGGCGGTGCGATCGCCGTGCGCAACGTGCACTCCTGGGGCCTGATCTTCGTGGTCGTCGCCCGTATCCCGCTCGCCACCGTGCTCCTCGCCCTCTGCCTCTACGCCCCGGGACGGATCTGATGACCCTGCAGCAGCTCGCCGCCGACCCCAACGCGGCCATCACCACCGGCCAGCAGCTCCTCGGTTCCCTCGGCACCGGCGGCGCCGCCCTCGTCGCCACGACGGTCACCTACCTCGGCGTCCGCGGCAAGGGCCGCCTCAAGCTGGGCGACACCGGGGCGTTCGTCTCCGGCGTCGTCTCGGGCACCCTGTACGGCGCAGCGGCCACGTTCTGGACCGCGCCCGCCAGCATCACGAACGGCATGGTCGGGTCGATCACCGGCCCGGCCGGCCCGTTCGGCAGCGTGGGGCTGGGCGCGGTCGCCACCCTGATCGCCGTCATCGCCTACGCCGCCGACCTCAGCAGGGGCAAGAGCGCCGTCCTCGGCATCGCAGCCGCCACGGTCTGGGCGGAGGCCGGCGGAATCTGGTCTACGGCCGCGGTGGCTGTCAGCGGCGTCACCGGCCACTTCCTCGGGATGGCGTGATGGCCGTCAGCCTGATCAAACCCGCGCCCGAGGCGCCGCCGGACGAGGAACAGCCGCCCCGTCAGCCGCTGCTGGCCATGCCGGACCTGGCGCCCTATGTACGCGGCGGCAGCCACACTGTGCGGGCGCTCGGGAATGGCTCGGCCGCGCTCGCCCGCCGAATCTGGCGGTCCCCGAAGCTGCGGGCGCTCCTCGGCCGCGTCGACTGGGGCGCGGCGCTGCGGAACCCGGCGTGCTGGTTCTGCACCGCCGGCGCAGGGTTGGCCGCGTGGCGGATCATCGGCCCGTACGCCGTGCCCGTGGCGGCCGGGCTGGCCGCAGGCTGGGGGGTGCTCGCGCTGATGCACAGCAGCCCCGGCCCCGAGGCCGCCGAACCGGTCGAGGAGCAGCAGCCGGAAGCTCCCGCCAGTCAGGCCCCGGACGACCCCCGCGCGGCGTTCCTCGCGCACGTCCGCCGGGGTATCGGCACCGCCTCCGGTGTCCACCTCCGCACCCTCGCCACAATGGCCCCGACGGACGGCTTCACGATCGCCGAGATCCGGGCCCTGTGCGACCGCTACGGGGTGCTGGTCTCGGACCGCGTGAAGGTGGCCCGGAAGGTGTCTGTTGGGGTGCGGCTGGCTGACCTGCCGGCGCTCTCCCCGACCGTGGTCCAGGAGCGGGACCGGGCGGGTAGTTCCGCCGCGTGACCTGCGGAAACTACCCGCGAGCTACCCGAGAACTACCTACCCGACTACCCGTCAGAAACTTGCCGCCCCGGGCACCTGCCGGGGCGGCCACACCTGCGAGAGGATGCGCAGCATGAGCGACGAGCAAACCGCGCCCGCCACGGCGAACGAGCGCAGGCAGCGCCTGCTGGCGACGATCCGGCGCAGCGGTGGCACCTGGGACTGGCGTCGGGCCCGCGAGACCTACAACCCGCGGCCCGTGCCCAAGCGTGTCCGGGCCGACCTCCAAAGGCTCTGCAAGGACCGGCTGCTGGTGCGCATCGCGCTCGGCGAGTACCAGCTGGCCGACCGGTGACCGGCGATCTGGTGGCGTTCCTGCGCGAACGCCTCACGAAAGCCCGCTCAGGCGCCGGGGACATGACGCTGTTCCGCCGCCGCTCCCAGACTGACCCACTACCGCTAGCCAAGATGCGGCAGTTCGGGCCGTCCAAGGAGAACCTCGAGGAAATCACGGACTTCATACAGCTGAGGCTCTCCCTCATCACGCCACCGATGTTCCCGGCGCCCGACGACACCGGTCGAGCGATTCGGGCACTCGGTGATGTCGCTGTGTCAGCCCGCGTCGTCGGCAACCTGCAGATCGACCAAGGCGGAGCGGCCATCCTGGAGTGGGCGACACTTCAGTGCATCGCAGACCACTGGCGCGATCACCCCGACTACCGGAAGGAGTGGGACTCCATCAGATGACCGACATGACCATCGTGCGCGCCGTCCAGACCTGCCTGGCGTGTCCGTCCCAGTGGGACGCCTGGACTGACACCGGCCAGTACCTGTACCTCCGTTACCGGTGGGGAACCGGCACCGCCGAAGCGTTCCCGTCACCAGACGTCGACACGTGGCCTGACACCGACGCCACCATCGCCGAGTTCGACACCGGCCGCGACCTGGACGGAACCATCAGCCTCACCGAGTTCTGCGCCCAGGCCGGGCTCACCCTCGAACTCGCCGCCGTGCCCGAGCACTGACGTGGACCGCGCTTTAGCCGGGCTGATCGTGATCGGCATCGCCGCCGGGGCCTTCGGCGCCGTGTTCCCGCTCGTGTGGCTCTTCGAGCACACGGCCGCCCTGACCGTCAGGATCTGTCGCTGGTTGCGCGCTGCCCGCGCCAGCCGATGACCTGACCGGCGATCATCACCGCGACGCCGGCCACCAGCAGCACGACCGCCGCCGTCAGCCGCCCCGACACCACCTCGCTGCACGCGACACCCAGCGGATCCGTCAGGCTAGATGGGAAGAACCCGGACCCGCAGTCCCCATCCGGCAGGATCCCCACGACCGCGCCGCCGGCCGCGAGCAGCCGGCCACCCCACCGCAGTGCAGCCGCCGCGCGGCCCGTCGCCTCAGACATGCCCGCGAGCATCCCAGCCCGACAGGCTGAGCAGCCAGCCCGGCCACGGAATCGTGACCGGGCCGCAGCGTTCTCGTGCGCAACAGTGGGGGCACACCCACTATCGCGCTACGCTGAAAACCAGCGTAAGGAGGCAGCCCGCGTGAGCAACAACCCAGCAACGCGCGGCGGCGACGGCCGCTTCGACCGCAACGTCGCCACCGCCGAACAAGACGCCGAGGCCGCCCGCCTCCGCTCACGAGGCCTGACCTACCGCCAGATCGCCACCGAGCTCGGGGTAGACGTAGCCACCGCTCACCGCGCCGTGAAGCGCGCCCTGGACGCCGTTGTGGCCGAGCCGGCCGCCGACGCGCTCAGCTTCGAACTGCAGCGCCTCGACGAGGAACTCGTGCGCCTGGACGACCTGTACGGCCGGGTAGTCGAGGTACTGGAGCGCGAGCACGTCACTGTGTCGCAGGGCCGCGTCGTTGAGCACGACGGTCTCGCCGTTCCGGATGACGACTGGATCCTCCGCGCTGTCGACCGCCTCGTGAAGATCGACGAGTCCCGGCGCCGCAACGGCGAGTCCCGCCGCAAGCTCCTCGGCCTGGACTCGCCCGTCAAGACGCAGATCTCCGGCGGCCTGACCTACGAGGTGGTCGGCGTAGACCCCGAGGCACTCCGGTGATCGACCGAGCCCTGAAGGCCATCCTGCTGCTCTGCGCCGCCGGGCTGATCGTGGCCGTCAGCATGCTCGTTACCGCCGCTGCTGGCGTAGTCGCTGGCAGCGATGGCCCGAGCATCCCCGCGCCGTTCCTCGGGCTGTTCTACCTGCTGTGGGGCGTCTTCGGCATCGCTGGGGCATGGGTCGTCGCGCGACTGGGGGCGCAGCGGTGAGCGAAGCCATCTACCGGTACGAACTCCCTGTCGACGGCGACTGGCACACCCTGCCGCTCTCCGGCGCCGTCCTCCACGTCGACTGCCGCACGGCTGACACAGTCGAGCTCTGGGCGTACCACAGCGGAGGCCCAGAGCTTCCACGCGCCTTCCAAGTCGTCGGCACAGGCCAGCCCCTCCCCGCAGGCTGGAAACGGCATGTCGGGACGTGCCTCAGCCCTGACCGCCAACTGGTCTGGCACGTGGTGGAACAGCAGCCGTGACGACCGCGCCCCTGGTGCGCCGCTACCACCCGCGCGGCGCGCCATGACCAACACTGTCGTCCGCTACGAGCCGCGCGGCGCAGCGGCTGAGCTCTTCCGCGCCCGCGATCCCGAGCTGTGCATCGTCGGCGCCGCTGGCACCGGCAAGAGCCTTGCCTGCCTGTACCGCATGCACCTGATCGCCATTCAGAACCCGCAGTTCAGAGGCCTGATCGTACGCAAGACCGCCGTGTCGCTCACCTCAACCACCCTGGTCACCTTCAAGAAGAAGGTCGTTGCCGAGGCAGTCGCCGCCGGGGTGGTTCGCTGGTACGGCGGATCCCAGCAGGAAGCCGCCGGCTACTACTACGAGAACGGCGCCGTGATCAACGTCGGCGGCATGGACAAGCCCGAGAAGATCATGTCATCCGAGTACGACCTGGTATTCGCCGACGAGGCAACCGAACTCACCGTCGACGACTGGGAAGCGATCGGCACCCGCCTCCGCAACGGCGGCCTGTCCTGGCAGCAGCAGATGGCCGCCGCCAACCCGGGCCACCCCACCCACTGGCTGAAGCTCCGCGCCGACGAGGGCAAGCTTCGGATGCTCACCAGCGTGCACCGCGACAACCCGCGGTTCGTCAACGCCGACGGCACCCTGACCTCGGACGGCGTCGCCTATATGGCCAAGCTGGACGCCCTCACCGGTGTGCGCCGGCTACGCCTGCGCGAGGGGAAGTGGGCAGCCGCCGAAGGCCTGATCTACGAGGAGTGGGACCCGACCACCCACCTGGTCGACAAGTCCGTAATCCAACCCGGCTGGACTAGGTGGCTGGTCATCGACTTCGGGTTCACCAACCCGTTCTGTGCGCAGTGGTGGGCCGAAGACGGCGACGGCCGCTTGTACCTCTACAGGGAGATCTACAAGACGAAGACCCTGGTCGAGGACCATGCCCGGCACATCCTCAGCATCGTGGCCCCCGGAGGGAAGTGGATCGAGCCGAAGCCACGCGCGGTCATCTGCGACCACGACGCGGAGGACCGCGCCACCCTCGAACGTCACCTCGGGATGTCCACCAGCGCGGCCTCGAAGACCGTCAAGGACGGCATCCAGGCCACACAGGCGCGGCTGCGGCCGGCCGGTGACGGCAGGCCGCGGCTGTTCATCTGTCAGGACGCCCTCGTCGAGCGGGATGCCGCCCTGGTCGAGGCGAAGAGGCCGACGTGCACCGTCGAGGAGATCACCGGGTACATCTGGGATGCGCAGCCGGGCAAGCAGCCCAAGGAAGCACCGGTGAAGGCGGACGATCACGGCATGGACACGATGCGGTACATGGTCGCCGAGCGGGATCTGGGCGGCCGGCCGAGCATGCGGTGGCTGACGTAAGCAGCACCTTCACAGGAGATTCTTCTGTTCTGACCCGATGAAACAGGAGGATTTGTTGTCACCACGGTGATTCTGCGTACTATTTTCAGCATGGCGGCAGTGACTGGGTGGGCCCCCGCGCGACGCCCCCGGATCCCGGGGGCGCTCGCTGCGGCCGCCCGCGGCACCGCTACCCACGCCAAGACCGCCACTCAGCGCCTATCTGGCAGCTTCCTCACGATCGCCGGTCTCGGCTGCTTCGACGTAGGCGCGTTCACCGCCAACACCATCGCCGGATGGTTCGTCACCGGCGCATCTGTGCTGCTGCTCGACTGGAAGCTCGAAGGCTCCAGCCGCGGTGAGCACTCGTGAGCAGCCTGATCGGCAAGATCCTCGCCAAGGGTGCCGGCCAGCCAGCCGCTCCGGTCTCCTATGCCGCCGCCGGCCACCTGTCCCTGTCCTCGATGCAGGGTGGCGCCGATCCGGCCGGCTACATGCGGGCCTACGGCAGCTCGGGCACCGTGTTCAGCATCGTCAGCACGCTGGCCAGGCAGACCGCGAAGCAGCAGTGGCACCTCTACAGGCAGCAGCCGATCGATGGGCGGCGCCGGTACACCACCGCCGACAAGGGCAGCGACCAGCGCGTCGAGGTCATCAGGCACCAGGCGATCGCGCTGTGGAACCGGCCGAACGACTTCATGAGCGGCTTTCAGCTGCGTGAACTCTGCCAGACCTACCTCGACTTGACCGGCGAGGGCTACATCGTCGTCCAGCGCGACGGCCGGGCGACATTCCCGACCGGGCTGTGGCCGGTGCGGCCGGACCGGATGGAGCCCGTCCCGTCCCGCGAGCGGTACCTGGCCGGCTACGTGTACCGGGGCCCGAACGGCGAGGCGGTGCCGCTGCAGCCCGACGAGGTCATCCAGATCCGGTACCCGAACCCGTTCGACCCCTACCACGGGCTCGGGCCGATCCAGTCGATCCTCATCGACATCGACGCCGCGAAGTACAGCGCGCAGTGGAACCGCAACTTCTTCCTCAACTCCGCTGTTCCCGGCGGCGTGGTCCAGATGGACAAGCGGCTCAGCGACGACGAGTGGAACGAGTTCACCGCCCGCTGGCGCGAGAACCACCGCGGCGTCGGCGCGTCGCACCGCGTCGCCGTGCTGGAGAACGGCGCCGTCTGGGTGCCGAACGCGTTGTCGATGAAGGACATGGACTTCGCGAACCTGCGCAACGTCAGCCGCGACGTGATCCGCGAGGCGTTCGCCATGCACAAAGCGATCCTGGGCACCAGCGACGACGTGAACAGGGCGAACGCGCAGACGGCACAGGAGCTGTTCGAGGCGTTCCAGATCACGGACCGGCTCGACCGGTGGCGGGACACCCTCAACTGCAGCTACCTGCCACTGTTCGGCTCGACGGGTGAGGGCGTCGAGCTGGACCACGATGACCCGGTCACCCGCAACCGCGAGAACGACGCCCAGGAGCTGAAGGCCAAGGCTGCGGCGGCCTACCAGCTGGTGTCGGCCGGATACGACCCCCACGACGTGCTGGAGACGGTCGGCCTGCCCGACATGGGCGTAGCGGAGACCGCGACGCAGGCCCCGGCGCTCCCGCCGGCATGGGTCCCCGCGCTGCCGGCCGCGCCCGCACCGGGGCAGAGCGACGACGGCCAGGCAGACGACGGCAGCGCACTGGAGGCGATGATGGCACGGCAGTTGGCGTGGAACTCGGCTGGTGCCCGATGACGGCCCCACAGTCCCCTCCGCCCATGGACCCCGGCAATCAGCTGCTCGCCGGCGGCCCGGCGCAGCTGTCCATGTCCGAGGCGATGACCGCGGGCGGGAAGCTCGCGACCCTCACGGTTCGGACCGCCTCGACGACGCTGACTGTGTTCCTGGAGCGCGACGACCTGCAGACGTGGGCCAACACACTGCAGGCGGCGGCCGACCGGATGAGCGGCCTGACCGTGATCCGCGCGACCGGCGTGCCGGAGCTGGCGGGTGTGCCGTCATGAACGACCGGATTACCGCGATGCAGCGCTCCGCGCGCCGCCTCACCAACCTCGTGCAGCAGCCCAAGGCTGGCTGGTACCGGGTAGTCCGCAACGATGCCGGTCCGACGCGCGTGGACATCTACGACCAGATCGGCGGCGGCGGCTGGTTCGACAGCGGCGTAACCGCGGTCGACTTCGTCAACGAACTCGCGCAGATCAACGGCGACATCGAGGTCCACATCAACTCGCCGGGCGGCGACGTCTTCGACGGCCTGGCGATCTACAACTCGTTGGCGCAGCGGCCCGGGAAGGTAACCACGATCGTGGACGGCCTCGCCGCGTCCGCCGCCAGCTTCATCGCCATGGCTGGCACGCAGCGGCTGATCAGTCCCGGCGCCATGATGATGATCCACGAGGCGTCCGGGGTCTGCCTCGGCAACGCGGACGACATGCGCGAGACCGCCGATCTGCTCGACAAGGTCTCGGCGAACATCGCCTCGATCTACGCGGCCCACTCCGGCCGAGCGGACGGCTGGCGCTCCGCGATGCAGGCCGAGACCTGGTACACGGCCGACGAGGCCGTGGCCGCCGGCCTCGCGCACCGGATCGCGGAGCGACCGGCCGAGGGCGCCCTGGCCGCCGCGGCCGGCTGGGACCTGACCGCGTACGCCCGGGTGCCGGAGCGCCTGCGCAATGCCGCGCGGCCGGCCGCGGCCGACGGCGGCAGCACCCCGTTCGAGCCGGCCCCATACCGGCAGGGCAATGACGAGAACGTCCAATGCCCGACCTGCGACAAGTACAACGCGCCGGACGCCCGGTTCTGCGATCAGTGCGGCGCCAAGCTCGTCGGCCGCGACGACGTGTCAGAAGCCGCAAACCACGGCGGGCCGGTGCTCGGCGTCGAGTCAATGCCGGTGACCAACCGGGCGATGCCCGTCCACCACACCGCGACCGTTGACGAGCCGTGGGACGGCCCGGCGGCAGTCGCCGCGATGCCGAACGACGACCAGGTGTTGGAGTACTGCCACGCCTGGCAGTCGGCCGAGGCCGCCGCCGCGCCGCACAAGTCCAGCGACGACGACGCGGACGACCAGAAAGCCAACTACAAGTTCCCGCACCACAAGACCAAGGGCGGGCCGGCGAACCTCGCCGCGTGCCGCAACGGCCTCGCGCGTCTGTCGAACGCGGACATCCCCGACCTCGACCGCGACGGGGTGCGCGCGCATCTCCAGGCTCACCTCGACGACGCCAAGAGCGACGACGACAGCACCAACAACCATGCCGGGATGCCCGGCTGGCTCCACAACACCACCGCGCCCCGCCCGGCGTGGCTCAACTCCGCCAAGGAGGCGACGCAGTGACGATCACCATCCCGGACTCCCCGACGGGGCTCGCCGAGGTCCTGAACGACGGCGACAAGCTCAAGGAACTGTGGGCCAGCAAGGAGAAGCTCGGCGAGTTCATCGAGGGCTACGCCTCCGCCGTCGACAAGGCCAACAAGGGCGAGATCAACGCGCAGGCTCGCGAGCAGATGCAGCTCGTCCTCGCCGAGTACCTCAAGAACAACGGCAGCGACGCCCGGCCGCCGGTGGACCTGGCCGGGAAGCGGGCGGACAACCTGCGCCCGGAGATCAAGGGCTTGCCGTCCGGCGCCCGCAAGTCGCTCTACAACCGTCGCGCGCCTGGGGCGAACGCGGACGGCATCTTCGAGGACGCCTCCGAGTTCTTCCGGGCGACCTGGCATCGCGCCGACCGGATGCGGGACTACGACCAGTTGCGCCCGAAGCTGGAGCGGCTGCAGCAGATCCAGAACTCGTACGGCTCCGAGGTTCCCGGGGACGGCGGGTTCCTGATCCCCGAGGAGCTCCGCAGCGAGATCCTCCAGGTCGCGCTGGAGACCGCAGTCGTGCGGCCGCGCGCGACGGTGATCCCGATGAGCAGCCTGCGCGTGCCGATCCCGATGATTGACGACACCTCGCACGCGTCCAGCATCCTCGGTGGCGTGGTCGGCTACTGGACCGAGGAGGCCGCGGGCCTCACCGAGTCGCAGGCCTCGTTCGGCCGGGTCGTCCTGGATGCCAAGAAGCTGACCGCGTACGCCGAGGTCCCCAACGAGCTGCTCATGGACGCGCCGGCCTTCGAGGGTTTCTTCTCCGGCACCTTCCCGAAGGCCATCAGCTGGTTCGAGGACGTGGCGTTCCTCACCGGAACCGGCGTCGGCGAGCCGCAGGGCTTCATCAACTCCCCGGTATCCGTGCAGGTCGCCGCCGAGCCCGGCCAGCCGACCGGCACGATCGTGTGGGAGAACCTCGTCAAGATGTACTCCCGCATGCTCCCCACCTCGCTGGGCCGGGCAGTGTGGATCGCGAGCATCGACACGTTCCCGCAGCTCGCGACGATGGCGCTGAGCGTGGGCACCGGCGGTGGCCCGGTGTGGATCGGCAACATGGCCGGCGGCCAGGGCGGCATGGACACCCCGCCGATCAGCATCCTCGGTCGCCCCCTCTTCTTCACCGAGAAGGTGGGCCCGCTCGGTACGACCGGCGACATCAGCTTCGTGGACCTGTCGTACTACCTCATCGGCGACCGCATGGAGATGCAGTCCAGCGCCTCCGAGCACTACAAGTTCGCGAACGACAAGACCGCATACCGCGTGATCGAGCGCGTCGACGGCCGGCCGTGGCTGCAGTCCGCGATCACCCCGAAGAACGGCTCCAGCAACACGCTGTCGCCGGTCGTCCAACTCGCTTCCCGCTGAGCCAGCGGCAGTGACGCCCCGCTAACACCCAAGTCATCAGAGAGGCACAGCAATGGCAGGCATGGAAGGCCTCGGACGGCTGCTCGACGTGATCCCGATCGCGGCCGGGCAGGCGTTCAAGTTCCGCGGCGCGTCTGCGGTCCTGTTCGTGTGCACCGCCGCGGACACGTTCACGCTGACCGCGTCGGGCACCTACGGCGGCTCGTACACGAGCCCCGGCAACGTGATCACGCACTACTACCAGCGGGCCGACACCAACGGCACGCACGCATGGACCCGGCAGACGCAGGCCGCGTCGAACGCGGTCGTGCAGGCGTCGGCGTACACCACGGCGTTCGAGGTCCTCACCTCGACGATCGCGGACCCGAACGACTACCTGAAGGTGTCCGTGGGCGGCTCAGGCCTGGTCACGGCGATCCTGCACGACCTCACCGTGCAGCGGAAGCCGGCCAACCTCGAGATCCTGGGGGCTTGAGCCGTGGCGACGCTCATCAAGAACCAGGACGTGCGGACGCTCGCGCTGGGCATCCAGGTCAGCCGCGCCACCAACACGCTGCCCGCCAGCACGGCGGGCAACATCTTCACCGTCAGCGGCGGCCGGATCCTGCTGGTCGCCCTGATCGGTGAGGTGACCACGGCGATCCAGAACCAGGCCTGCACCCTCAAGGTCTCCACGGCGCCCACCGTCGGCTCGGCGGTGGACCTGTGCACGGCAGGGTCGATCATCAACGCCCCGGTCGGCGTCCACTTCAGCCTCCCCTCGTCCGCGGCATCGGCCCTGACGACAGACCTCAGCACCGGCGGCGGCGTCCAGGACGTGATGACGTCGGCGTGGCTGATCCCGGTCGGCAACCTGACGGTCACGACGTCGGCGACGAACACCGGCAGCGTCAAGTGGGACCTGGCCTACATCCCGTGGGACAACGCCGCGCAGGTTGTGGCGGCCTGACATGTCGATCGAGGTGTGCCCGCGCTGTACCTGCCGATTCGCGGTGGGCCTGCTCCGCTGCCCGCAGTGCGGCGAGGGCGCGCCCCTGTTCGCCAACCGACCGAACGAGGAGGAAGCGATGCCGCGCATCACCGTCGCCGACGGGCCGTCCAACGCGGCGGCGCAGCCCGGCGAGCCCGGCTATGTCGAGCCTCCGGCGCAGCCCGAGGCCGTCGAGGAGCCAGCCCCGACCCCCGCGCTGGCGGCTCCCGTGGCTGAGGAGGCGCCCCCGGTGGCAGCCGAGCCCGGGCCTGTGGCCGAGGTGGCGGCAACCGAGACCAGCGGCACCGACCCTGCTGTCATGCCGGCCGCTGACGTCGAGGTCCCGCAGGTACAGGGCAGCAGCAAGTCATGACGTACGTCCGGTCCGGCGGCGGATCCAACGAGCTGTTCCGCGCCTCTGGGCTCACCCTCAGCGGCACGGGCAGCGACACCGTCACCGCGGGCACGGTCAACGCCCTGACCGCGTCGGCGGCCGGCACGATCGACCTGTCCCGCATCAGCAACGGGCTGCTGGTCGTCAACGCCGCGAACGCCCCGACCGGCACCAACCCCACGCTGGCGATCTTCTTCGACGTGAGGGACTACTTCGGGAACTGGTGCCAGGTCTCGGGCGCTACGTCGATCGGGGGCGCCCTGCTGAGCACCAGCGGTGTCACCTTCGGCAACATCTCGGCGACGGGCTACCAGCTCACCGACGTGGGCCGGATTCGCTGGGTGCTGACCGGCACGACGCCCGCGTTCAGCGGCGTCTCGTTCTCGCTGTACGGGCGGTGAGCGCATGTCCTGGTACCAGCTCCTCGACATCCGCCGCCAGGCCCGGGCCGAGTTCGAGCGGGACCCCAACGTCGTCGGGCCGCCGACGGCATGCCCCAACGACGGCGAACCCCTGGAGCCCGGGCCGCCGAGCGAACCCGGCACCTGGCACTGCCGGTTCGACGGCTGGTCCTACCCGCGCGACTGGATCCGGCCCGAGCCGCCCGCCGGCCTGTTCGACGGCGTAGCGGAGGGCCCCGGAAGCTACGGCGGACTCCCGTAGGACAGCACCACGGCGCAGAGCATCGACAACTACCACGGGCGGAGGAGGAACGGTATGAAGGCCACGAGCGGCCACACCGCGAAGCACGCGGGCAGCGCCAAGCACGTTGGCACCCGCAAGCACCGCCCGTCGTCGAAGGCGCAGTTGGCTGCCGCGAAGAAGTGGCAGTCGGCGGGCGCCCACGCCTCCCATGTGCATGCTGTAGCGCGGCATGCGGGCCACCCGACGCCCGCGAAGTGGTCGCCGAACCTCGACGTCGCCTGCTGCGCGGCCGAGGCCCTTGCCGCGTCCCTGCGCCTGACCGGCCACGTGGTGACCGATCAGGATGTCCTCGACCTGTACTGGCTCACTGCGGACGACGCGGACGCCGGAGCCGGCCTGTGGGAGACGATCGAGGCAGCCGCCGAGTACGGGCTGGCAGGCGTGCGGCCGCTGGACGCCCGGCCGGCCCTGCGCGCCGACACTGGGGTGATCCTCGGGGTCGACCTGGCCGAGCGGCACGCCCTCACCGTGGACGGGCACGGCGTGTGGACGTGGGGCGAGTGGCGGCCGGTCTCCTGCGGCCTGCTGGCCGCTGCTGACGAAGCGTGGGCGATCACATGGCCGTGACGACGCCTTGCTACTGCACGCGCGAGGACGTGAAGCGCGCGATCGACATCCACGAGACGGCGCGCAACAACTGGCAGATCGACCGGGCCATCCAGTCCGCGGCCCGCAACATCGAGGGGTTCCTTCACCGCGTCTTCTACCCGCAGGACACCACTCGGTATTTCGACTGGCCGAACTTCCAGTACGCGTACCCGTGGCGCCTGTGGTTCGACCAGTGGGAGCTGGCGGCTATCCCCACGTCGGTAACCACTGGCGGCGTCACGATCCCGCTGTCAGCGTGCAACTTCGAGCCGGTCAACTCCGGTCCGCCGTACACCTACCTGGAGCTGCGCCGGGACCAGCCGTACAGCTTCGGTGTCAGTTCAACGCCGCAGCGCGACGTGGCCATCACCGGCACCTTCGGGTACTGGACCGCCACCGACCCGGCCGGGCAGTTCGCGTCTGCGATCTCCTCGACGACATCACCGATCGTGATCGTCTCCGACGGCAGCCTCGTTGGCGTCGGAGACCTGCTGATCGTCGACTCCGAGCGGATGCTGGTGTCGAACCGGTCCACTCTCGACACCGGGCAGACCAACCTGACCGGCGGGACGGCGGCTTCGGCGGCCGACGTGGCGATCAGCGTCACTGACGGCACCCAGCTCCACATCGACGAGGTCATCCAGCTCGACTCCGAGCGGATGCTGATCGTCGACATCACCGGCAACACGGTGACGGTCAAGCGGGCTTGGGACGGCACCGTGCTGGCCACCCACAGCACCGGGGCGCACATCTACGCGTTCCGGACCCTGACCGTGGCCCGCGGGCAGCTCGGCACCACCGCAGCCACCCACGCCAGCGCGGCGCCGGCCAGCATCCACCGCGTGCCGTCGCTGATCCGGGACCTCGCGATCGCCGAGGCCACCAACCGGGTCCTCCAGGAGACCGGCGGTTACCGGGACCCGCAGGGCGACGGCGCGGCCGCGATCCAGCACCTGGGCACCGCACTGGCGGACCTGTGGGACGAGGCCGAGACGACGTTCGGCCGCAAGACCCGGAAGCGGGTGATCTGAGATGGCCACCAACAACGTCTACGTCACCGTGACCAAGCTGGGCCCGACCGTCGAGGGGATGGCCGAGCCGCTGATTGGTCTGATGATGGAGGGCGCGGTCGCTGAGCTCGCCTCCTACACCAAGCACGAGGTCAGCATGGAGCTGATCAACGTGCTGCAGCATCCGACGGGTTACTACGAGTCGCGGATCGTGGCGGAGCCGGTCAGCGCCGAGCAGTGGTCGATCAACGACTCGAACGTGATCTACGGGCCGTGGCTGGAGGGCATCGGCTCCCGCAACGCGACCACCCGGTTCAAGGGCTACGCCACGTTCCGCCGTGTCCAGGGCCGCATGTCACAGAAGGCAACGGCGATCGTGCAGGCCTGGGTTGACCGCACCGTCGGGAGGCTTTGATGGCGATCAACATCACGGGCATCCTCGACGCTCTGCAGTCCCACGCGCTGAGCACCGGCCTGTTCGACCAGGTCAGCGGCCACGAACCGAAGAACCCGCCCGGGAACGGCCTCGTGTGCGCGTTCTGGTCGCAGGCCATCGGCCCCGTCCAGGCGGCATCCGGGCTGGCGATCACCACGGGGCGCCTGGAGTTCAACGCCCGGCTGTACAGCTCGTTCGTTCAGCAGCCCGAGGACGCGATCGACCCGAACCTGATCGCCGCGGTCGACACCCTGCTGACCGCGTACAGCGGTGACTTCGAACTCGGCGGCAACGTGCGGAACATCGACCTGCTCGGCCAGACCGGCACGCCGCTGAGCGCGCAGGCCGGCTACCTGAATCAGGGCGGCAAGACGTACCGCGTGTTCACGATCGTGCTGCCGGCCATCGTCAACGATCTCTGGGGGCAGTCCTGATGGCGAAGACCAGCGGTCTCGGCGACAACTTCTACGTCGGCGGATACGACCTGTCCGGCGACATCAACAGCCTCTCGAAGATCAGCGGGACGCTGGCCACCATCGACGTGACCGCCATCAACGAGTCAGGCATGGAGCGCCTCGGCGGAAAGCGCGACGGCGCCGTGGACTTCACGGCGTACTTCAACCCGACCGGCGCCCACCCGGTGCTGTCCGCGCTCCCGACCAGCGACGTGCAGGCGAGCTACCGGCGCGGCACCGTGCTGGGCAACCCGGCTGCCGAGATCGTCGCCCGGCAGCTGAACTACGACCCCACCCGCGGCGCCGACGGGGCGCTCACCGTCGCGTGCTCCCTCTCCGGCGACGGCTTCGGCCTGGAGTGGGGCATCCAGCTCACCCCCGGGCTGCGCACCGACACCGCGGCCACCAACGGCACCAGCGTCGACCAGGCCAACGGGCTGGCGACACCCGCTGTACCGGCGTCCGGGACCCCGCAGGCGAACACGTCGCCGCTACCGGTCCAGGTCGTCATCAGCGGCGGCACGATGACGGCCGTCGTCATCAACGGGGTGACCGTCGGCGCCGGCGCCGGCACGTACACTCTGCCGGCCGGGCAGTCGATCACCCTGACGTACACGGTCGCCCCGACCTGGACATGGGCGGCGCAGACCACGTACGGCGCCCAGGCCTACTTGCAGGTGACCGCGTTCACCGGCACCGACATGACCGTGCAGATCCAGGACTCGGCTGACGGCGTCACGTTCGCCCCGGTCACCGGCCTGACGTTCACTCAGACCACGTCGGCGCCGGGGGTGCAGCGCATCGCCACCGCCAGCACGGCGACGCTGCGCCGCTACGTGCGCGCCGCCACCACCACGGTCGGCGGGTTCACGTCGGCCACGTTCGCCGTGACGCTCGTGCGCAACCAGGTGGCGGTGGTGTTCTGATGTTCCGGATCCAGCCAGCGCTCGCGGTCGGCGCCTACCAGACGTACAGCATCACCGCGCCGCACGACCGCACGGTGCGGGCGGCGTGCGAGGAGGTCGGCTGTGCGGCGTGGCTGAACGGCTGGCAGTCGACGGTGGACGAGTCCACTGAGCTCGGGCAGCGGCAGGCCGCCTACATCCGGCAGCAGGCGGGCCGGACGTTCCGCGAGCAGCGGAGCGGCGAGGGCCTGACCGTCTTCACCTTCGACTCCCGTCAGCGCTGCTTCGCCGACCACCGGACGCGGCCGGAGACCTACGCGGTGCGCGATGGCGACTGGCGAGGCAACCCCACCGGCCGTACCCGCCGGCACGCCAACGCGCAGGACTGGACTGAGGACTTCGGCGAGCACCAGCAGCGGATCGCCGACCAGCACGAGAGGGGCTGACCATGGCCAAGAGCACTGGCCTCGGGTGGACAACGCTGTCGGTCGACGACGCGACCAACACCCAGCAGGCGATCAAGAACGACATCACCAACCTCCAGTTCGCGACGCCGCGCGCGGTGCAGGACGTGACCGGCATCGACAAGAGCGCGATCGAGCGGCTCCTGCTCCTCGCGGACTTCTCGATCACCCTGAACGGCGTCTTCAACCCGGCGGCGAACGCGGAGCACGACGTCTTCAAGACCGTGCCGTCCACCAGCGTGCAGCGCCTCGTCACGATCGTGACCAACGGCAAGACGCTGGCGCCCACCGTGCTGTTCACCGACTACTCGATCACCCGTGCCGCGGCTGGCGAGCTGACCTGGTCCACGCCCGGCGTTCTCGCCAACGGCGTCGTTCCGACCTGGAGCTGACATGGGATTCAGGGTCAAGCGCAAGGCCTACAAGCTGGTGTTCCAGGGCACCGAGTTCGACGGGCTGGAGGCCACTGTCCGGTCGCTGACGACCGGCCAGCTCCTGCAGTTGGAGGCGGCCCGTCTGGCGCGGGCCGCGGGCGGCACGGGCAGCGAGGGCGCCACCCGGGAGATGGTCGAGTTCCTCGCCGACGCGCTGGTGGAGTGGAACGCCGAGAACGAGGACGACGGGACGCCGATCCCGGCGACGCTCGACGGCCTGCTGTCTCAGGACCTCGACGTCGCCATGGCGATCATCGCCGCGTGGCAGCAGGCGATGAACGGTGTGGCAGCCCCTTTGTCCGAGACCTCCAGCGGTGGCGAGCCGTCCCTGGAGGCGTCGATTCCGATGGACGCACCGTCACCGAGCCCCACGAGCTGAGGCACGCCCGGATCGTCCTGCAGCTGTGCGACCGCTGGCACAAGCTGCCGTCTGAAGTCCTGGCCGAGCCGGCCGAGATGCTCCGCCTGTTGAAGATCGTCGAACTCGGTGGACCTGGAGAGGAGGGGCCTGCATGACGAACGTCGTCGAGATCCTGGTGACCGCGAAGAACCTGACGGGCCCCGCTTTCGCCGAGGTCAAGGCGTCCGGCGAGGGCATGAGCTCCACGATGGACAAGGTCAACAAGACGGCGGCGCTCGCGGCCACCGCGATGATCGGGTTCGTCGGCGAGTCCGTGAAGATGGCCGCAGATTTCGACTCCAAGATGAGCCTGATCAACACTCAGGCCGGCGTCAGCCAGGACAAGATGGCTGGCCTGAAGGCCGGAGTCCTTCAACTCGCGGGCCAGATCGGCCAGAACCCTGACTCGCTCGCGGAGTCGCTCTACCACGTCGAGTCGAACTTCGAGTCGCTCGGCATCACTAGCGAGAAGGCCCTGGACATCACGAAGACTGCGGCCGAGGGCGCGGCCGTCGGACACGCCAACCTGGTTGACGTCACCAACGCCCTGACTGCGGCCGTCGCTTCAGGCATCCCCGGCGTCCAGGACATGTCGCAGGCCATGGGTGTTCTGAATGCGACTGTTGGCGTCGGCGATATGTCAATGCAGGATCTGGTCAAGGCATTCGGCAGCGGAATGGTCGCCACCGTCAAGGGATTTGGCCTCAGCATTTCCGATGTCGGCGCAGCGCTCGCAGTTTTTGGCGATAATAACATTCGCGGAGCAAATGCCGGAACGCAATTGCGCATGTCCGTCATGGCTCTAGCAAATCCCCTGTCAACGGCCGGAGCCACCCTGGAGAAGCTCGGCCTGAAGCAAGACACCCTTGCCAAGGATATGCAGCAGGGCGGCCTGAAACTCGCCCTGGAGGACTTGACCGCTCATCTGCAGCAGGCCGGTGTCACCGCCGATCAGCAGGGTCAGGTCATCACCGATGCGTTCGGCCGAAAAGCAGGTGCCGGCCTGAACGTTCTGCTTTCCCAGATGGATCGCCTGGAGTCCAAGTATCCTGCGCTGGCTGCCGGGGCCAACGGATTCGGCGATGCCTGGGCAGCCACGCAGAAGACTTTTTCCCAGCAGATGAAGGAGCTGCAGGGTAGCGTGGACGCGTTGATGATTTCCATCGGCGAGAAAATGCTTCCTGTGCTCGGCAACTTTGTGCAGGCGCTGTTGGATCACAAGCAGGCTGTCCTTCAGGTGGGCGAGGCGGTCTCCGCGCTCATTGGAGTTCTTGCAGGATTCGCGGCGATCAACAAGGTCGTCGGGCTCGTGACCAATCTGACCACCGCTTTCAAGGACGCTGGGACTGCGCTTGTGGCCTACAAGGCGCGGGTGGCCGAGGCGCAGGCGGCGTCAGAACTCGCGGGCGGTGGCATCACGAAGTTGGGCGCCGCGTTCAGCGCCCTCTCGTTGACCGGGAAGTTGACGCTGGCGATGTCCGCGATCGGCTTGGTGGTGCTCGCCGTTCAGAAATTGCAGGAGGTTAGCACCAAGGCACCGCCGAGCATCAACGGGATGACCACGGCCCTCGGGAATTTCTCTGAGAAGGCGCAGACCTCCGGCGTGCTGGCCCAGACCTTCGGTGCCAACTTGCAGCAGCTTGGCTACGCGGTCGACCGGGTAGCCGGCAAGGCCAGCGGCATGGATGCCTTCAACGACGCCATGAACAAGATCTTCAGCTTCGGCATGGCCCAGTCGAACTCGATGAAGCAGGCCAAGGACCAGATCAACGCCCTCGACCAGGGCCTAGCGAACCTCGTGCAGGGCGGTCACGCCGACCAGGCCGCACAGGCACTCACCGACCTCCAGAACGCCCTCGCCAAACAGGGCAAGAACCCCGACGAGCTCAGCAAGGAACTGACCCAGTACAACCAGGCGCTGGGCGCGGCCGCGCTCGAGCAGAAGCTGGCCGCGGAGAGCATGGGCGCCCTGGGCACGCAGGCCGAGCAGACCAACCAGCTCCTGCAGCAGCAGACTCTGGACGCGCAGGGCCTCAAGGACGCGATCATCAGCCTGAACGATGCCAACCGCAGCGCCCTGGACAGCATGGCCGGCTTCGAGCAGTCCATCGCCGACGCCAGCAAGGCCGCGACCGACAACGGCCACGCCCTGAAGTACAGCGGCGACCAGCTGGACCTGACGACGGACTCGGCACGGAACGAGGAGAAGGCGCTCTCGGACTTGGCCGCCAAGACCGACGCTGCGGCCGAGGCGGCGTTGAACAACGGCGAGTCGATGGACACGGTCAACCAGATCTACGGGCAGGGCCGCGACAAGCTGATCGCGCTCGCGCAGCAGATGGGCCTGACGAAAGACCAGGCTAAGGACCTGGCCGACCAGATCCTGTCGACGCCCGATAAGACGGCGGAGCTCAAGGGCGACATCAGCGACTTGCAGCAGAAGATCGCCACAGCGCAGCAGCAGCTCGCGGCCGCCCCGAGCAGCAAGAAGGTCCAGATCTCCGCCGAGATCTCCGATCTCCAGGCCCAGTTGGCGGACGCGCAGGCCCAGATTGACGCTCTCACTGGCAAAACGGTGACGATCACCACGCACATGGTGACGTTCAACGATCAGCAGTACGGGCACGGCGGCCCGGGCAGCTACGCGCACGGCGGGATCATCGGCGCAGCTGGCGGAGGCCCGCGCTCCGGCATGACCTGGGTCGGTGAGCAGGGCCCGGAGTTGGTGCGGCTGCCGTACGGCTCCACGGTGATCCCAGCCGGGCAGAGCGCCGGCATGGCTGCGGCGGCGGCTGGCGGCGGTCGTGGCGGGGCCGTGCAGCTGGAGTGGGTCGGCGGCAACGCGGGCGACGAGTTCATGTCGTGGCTGCGCAAGAACATCCGGATCCGCGGCGGCAATGTCCAGACCGCGCTCGGCTCGTAGGGGGTGAGCTAGTGACGACGTCGACGTGTGTTGCGGCTTTGCTCCGATCCGGTGGCCCATCGCAGGTTCCCCGGCTCATAGTTGCCGTCGTTGTTGATGCGGTCGAGGGAGTATCCCGTCGGGCAGGGGCCGAGTTCGCTGTCGAGGTGTGCAAGGAACGTGGCCACATCACGCCAGGCAGGGTGGACGGTAATGCCGCGGCCTCCGTAGTTGTGGTATGCAGCATGGCTCGGGTTCTCGCAGCGGTCGATCATGTTGAACCACCGGTGGTAACTCGGGTGGTTGGCGAGTCCGTGGGTTATGCGGTGCAGCCGTTCGGGCGTCGCCCGGGTTGCCGCGAAGCGTTCGGTCATGCTGCCTCGGAGCTTGGTGCATCCGCAGGACCGGGCCGGTTCCTTGGCCCTGTACAAATTCTGCAAGAGAACGATGGTCAGGTTTCCGCAGTCGCATTCGCAGTTGGCTGCGCGACGGGAAGGCTGGCCCGGCTTCCGTACCGATGTCAGCTCGGTGACGACAAGGCGCCCGAACCTTTCCCCGACTGAAATCAATTGCGTCGTTCGCATCTAGCCATACTACCGAAAGGACTTGTAACTGTGCATCGCTACAAGGCTTTTAATGCTGCGATGCCGACCACGACGGCTATTGCCAAGGTGGGCACCGGCACCAGCATCAAGACGATGCTGCAGGTAGCGACGCCGTCCACGCGACAGTGCCAGCTGATCTCGTGGGGCTACACGCTGGACGCGGTGCCCGGGTCGACGGGCGGCATCATCGAGTTGATACAGACGGACGTGGCGGCCACGGTGACCGCGCACGTAGCGTCCGGGGTCCAGCCGCTGGACCCGAACGCCCCGGCCTCCCTGATGACCCTGGGGGTATCGGCGACGGGCTACACCGCCAGCGCGGAGGGTACGCCGACCGCGATCCGGACGCTCGACACCGACATGATCCCGGCAACCGCCGGTGCCGTCCCGGTGAACTACGACTACCAGTGGATGCCCGACGAGCGGCCGATCATCGCGGTCAGCAAGTTCCTGAGGGTGCGCGTCACGTTCAGCGCCGCGGTCAACATGCTGTGCTGGGTCTGCTGGGACGAGTGAGCCATGGGTAACGTCGCGGCACAGGTGATGGCGTGGCAGCGCCGTGCCCGGAACCGTCCGGGCCCGCTGTCGCCGGTGACCGCGCCGACCGGCGACAGCCCCAACGGCGCGCCACTGCAGGTCGAGATCCTGATCGACGGGATCTGGACTGACATCACGAGCCGCATCATGACCCGGGACGGCACGGTCAATGTCGCGATCACGCGGGGGCGTCCGAACGAGACCTCCGCCGTGGTGCCTGGGAGCTGCACGTTCCAGGTCAACAACCGGGACGGCCAGTTCAGCCCGCGCAACCCCCTAAGCGTCTACTACGGCAAGATCGGCCGGAACACCCAGGTCAGGGTGTCTGTGCCGTCGGGCAACTCGAAGGCGTACCGGTTCTGGGGCGAGATCACGACGTGGCCCACGAAGTGGGACTCGACCGGCGCGGACGTGTGGGTGGAGATGGAGGCCGCAGGAATCCTGCGCCGCCTGGGCCAGGGCGCGGCCCCTCTGGCGTCGACGCTGTTCACGGCGCTCACCGGGCCGACGACGAACCCGGTGGTGGCCTACTGGCCGTGCGAGGACGCGGCGAATGCGACGTCGATCGCCTCCGCGATTCCCGGCGTGAACCCGATGGTGATCACCGGCACCCCGCAACTGAGCACCTACACGGGGTTCGTGTGCTCTGCGCCGCTGCCGATCCCCGGCAACACCGGGAACTTCACGGGCACTGTGCCGGCGTACACCACGCAGGTCGCGACGATGGTGCGCTTCCTCCTGGCGATACCCACGACCGGCGCCACGGACGGTCAGACCCTGTGCATCATCATCGCGTCCGGAACCATCCAGCGGTGGGAGGTGTACTACGCCGCGGCGAACGGCGGCCAGCTCGGGCTGCGCGGGCTGGACAGCACACGGACGACGACGTTCGTCGACACGGGAGTTGGGGGCTACTCCGTGAACGCGGTGCCGGCTCAGGTCTCTGTCGAACTGGTGCAGACTGGTCCGGACATCGACTGTTCCGTGAATGTGCTGCCAGTTGCGGCCGATACGTCCATCGGCATTGCCGGCATCGCATCGTCGCAGACCGTCGGCGCCGTGGTGTCCGTGGTTATCGGGAGCGGGGTGTCGCAGACCGCCGTCGGCCATCTGCGTGTACAGACGGCCAGCGCCTCGCCTACGGACGGATTCGATCTCCAGCAGCAGGTCGTCGCGTACACGGGTGAGAACGCCAGCGCACGCATCTCCCGGCTGTGCGGCGCCATCAGCGTGCCGAGCGAACTGATCGGCACGGCCAGCGACACCGTCGCCATGGGCCCCCAACTGATCGCCACCGCGATGAACCTCATCAACGACGCTCAGGCGGCTGACCTCGGGGTCCTGTACGAGAGCACATCGGCCCTCGGGCTCGGCTACCGCACCCGGGTGAGCCAGGAAAACCAGACTGCCGCGCTGCCGCTGTCCTACACCGCCTTCAACTTGTCCGAAGTCCCGGGCCCGATCGATGACGACCAGTACACGCGTAACGACATCACCGTCAGCCGGACTGGCGGCTCTTCGTCCCGAGCCACGCAGACGACTGGGGCCATGTCCGTGCTGCCGCCGCCCGCCGGTGTCGGCCAGTATCCGAACGCGGTCACGATCAATGTCGCCACTGACGGTGTCCTTCCCCATCAGGCCGGCTGGCGCCTTCTGCTGGGAGCCGTCAACGAGGCTCGGTACCCGACGGTCAGCGTCAATCTCTCGCACTCCAGCTTTACGTCGAATCCGGCACTGCGGCAGCAGGTGCTGGCGGTGCGTCCGGGCGACCGGCTGACGATCAGCAACCCGCCGGCGTGGCTGCCGCCGGACCTGATCAGCCAGCTCGTCATCGGCGCCTCGGAGACGATCGACCAGTTCCAGCACCGGATCACGTTCAACTGCGTTCCGGAAAGCCCCTACCACGTGGCGCTGCTGGAGGACTCGGTCCTGTCGCGGATCGACAGCGGAGGCAGCCAGCTCGCGGCCGACGCGCAGCCCACGGACGCCACGTTGCTCGTCGCAACGACCATGGGCGCGGTGTGGACGACCAACGCGGCGGACTGGCCGTTCGACATCCGGATCGCGGGCGAGCAGATCACCGTGACGGCCGTCAGTGGCGCCGTCAGCCCGCAGACGCTGACCGTCACGCGGTCCGTCAACGGCGTCGTCAAGCCCTTGCCGGTCGGCGCTGACGTGCGTCTCAACCAGCCCATGATCACCGCCCTGTAGGAGGCACCGTGGTTCTCGCAGTTCCGGCCCCACCGATCCGCGCAGCCGGCTCCCGTGTCACCGCCACCACCTACGAGGCCGACATCACCGATGCGGTGAACTTCCTGGCGAACCCGCCGATCTTCGAGGGCTACCAGTCGGCCGCCCAGTCGATCCCCAACACCACGCTGACCGCGATCGGGATCAACACCACCCTCACCGACACGTACACCGGCCACGACAACGTCACCAACAACTCGCGGTACACCTGTCAGTTGGCGGTGCCGGGCTGGTATCTCGTCATCGTCAGCCTGGGATTCGTTGCGAGCGCCACCGGCTCCCGCCTGATCGAGATCCACAAGAACGGCACCGCGATCAAGCTGATCCAGTCCGGCACGGACTGCTCGCACACCGACATCAACGCGGCCATCCAGTGCACCGCGATCATCCAACTCGTTGCCACTGACTACGTCGAGGGCTACGCCTACCAGTCCAGCGGCGGAGCTCTCAACACGAACCCCGGCAACTGCGGCATGTCCGTGATCTGGCTGCACGCGTGAGAAGAGGAGCAACCCCGTGTCCGTCCCCTCAAGTCCGGCACCTGCGGCAGCCTGCGGGCTCGGCGGCTGCACCAACCCTGTCGTTGTGCAGTGGCAGCGCCGCGTGGCCCCCGCCGACCCCGAGTCGCTGCCCGCAGTCCAGGCCGTGTTCGCGTGCACGCAGCACGCCATGGCCTTGGACCTGGCGTCCCACGTGCATGCGCCCGCTTGCACCGCGCCAGACCTGGCGCACTTGCCGGGCTGCAACTGCACCCCTGAACCGCTGCCCACGCCGCCCCCGGCGGTCCAGACCGTGACCCTGTCGACCGGCTGGACCGTGTCGGCCTCCTAGATTCGGGAGCCTCTATGAGCACCAACATGCCGCCCCCGCCGACCGAGCCGCATTTCGGTACGACGCAGTCCGGCCACGACGTGCACCTGCGGACGCTGGACCATCACCCGGTGGCGACCCGCTACCAGCGGCTGAACAAAGCGCTGGCCGTGTGGATCACGAAGAACGTCGGGACGATGAGCTGCTTCTGGCTGTTCACCGTGCTCGCGCTCCTGAGCCTGCCGGCGACGCTCCACCTGATGGGCATACACGTGCCGCTCGTCCCGGCGTACATGCTGACGCTGGGGTTCATCTACCTGATCACGTGGATCTGCCAGAACTACATCCAGCTGGTGCTGCTGCCCGCGTTGATGGTGGGGCAAAACCTGCAGAACGAGGCGAGCGACGCCCGCTCAGCGAAAACCTTCGAGGACGTCGAGGCCGTACGCGGGCTACTCCAGTCCGTGGCCAACCACCTCGGCGTCGCCACGCCGGATACCCCGGGGGAGGCCGCCCCGTGACGCGCACGATGTACGACGCCGTGACCGCAGCCAACGTCCCCGCCGGTGCGACGCTGGTGGCCGGTTACGGGGACGGCTACTACCAGAACGTCGCGGCGTTCCGAGCCCGGTTCCCCGGCGCCACGGTCGTTGAGATCGCCGTGTTCGCCCACGACGACCTGGGTCAGGTGCTGGACGTCGAGACGGGCGACGCCACGCCCGCTCAGGCGCCGGGCTGGGTCCAGATGCGGCGCGCCGCGGGCGTCGATCCGACGGTGTACTGCGACACGTCAACGTGGCCAGCAGTACGGTCCGCGTTCCAGTCGGCAGGCGTCGCCGAGCCGCACTACTGGATCGCCCAGTACGACAACAACCCGACCATCCCGGCCGGCGCCATCGCGAAGCAGTACCAGGACCCGGGCCCGTACGACCTGAGCTCCGTCGCCGACTACTGGCCCGGCGTCGACCCAACCCCGGAGGATGATGTGACCCCTGACGACCTGCTGAACGCCCGGCTCCCGGCGCTGCCGGGCGGCTACGTGCCGTCCGTGTCGGATGCCCTGCATGGCGCCGCGAGCGCCGACGACAAGATCGATGGCCTGCCCGCAGCGCTCCTCTCCGCTCCGATGCCCGCCTACGCGGGTATCCCGGACGGCAAGGGCGGCACCTACATCCCCACCGTCGGCGAGTGCATCAACGGCGCCAAGCAGGCCGGAACGCAGATCGCCGCGCTCGGCCAGCAGGTGACGGCGCTCAGCGCGGCCGTGACGACCCTGGCTACCCAGCTCACCGCCGCCCATCCGGGCGTCGACACGGCCACAGTCGTGGCCGCCGTGCAGGCCGCGATCGCCGCGGCTGTGGTGCACGTAGACGTCCAGGTCGCAGGCCCCACCCCGACCCCTTCTTCCTGACAGGAGATCATCATGGCCAACGCCGCCCCCATCGAGGCCAAGGTCCGGGCCAGCGCACTTACCGCCGCCCTGCTCGGTGTCGTCATCACCGGACTCAACTCCGTCGGCGCGAACAGCAGCCTCCTCGCGCCGCTCCCGCAGTGGGCCCAGTCCATCGTCACGCTGCTCGCGCCGCCCCTGGCGGTGCTGCTTGCTGGTTGGGCGGCGCCGCACTCGCCGCGGTCGGCCAGCGTCGCCACCGCGCCGGTCGCTGCTGTGTCCGACGCCGCCCAGGCGCCGCTGGCGGTTGCCCCGCCCGTCGCCGTGGTGCCGGCGGCTGCTCCGGTGCAGCCGGCCGTGCCGGACAGCCCGGCCCCGGGCCTGGCGAGCGGCGCATGAGCGACAGCACCGGTATCGCCGGCCTCGACCAGCTGGCGCTGTGGTCCGTGGCACTGACGGCGATTGCCGGTGCTGCCGCCCTGCTGTGGCGGGTAACTCGGGGCGCGCACAGGATCCTGCAGCGGCTGGACGAGTTCGCCGATGACTGGCATGGGGTCCCGGCCCGGCCGGGCGTCCCTGGCCACGACGGGGTGATGGCCCGGCTCGGCGGAATCGAGCAGCGCCTGGTCGCCGTCGAACACGAGCTGCACCCCAACTCGGGAGGAAGCCTCCGGGATGCGGTCGACCGCGTCGCGGCCAAGGTAGGAGTCAGCAGCCCCGAGGAGTAGACAAGCGCCCCGCAGCTCTGGAGGCGGGGCGCTTCGTCGTGTCCGGGGTCAGGCAGCGGCCGCGTGGGCTGGCTATTCGCCGAGGCCGGCGTTGTCGATGCCGTCGGGGGTGAGGGGCTGGAGCCGGGTGGGGTCGTGCATGATCCACGCCCAGCCGCCGACGGGATCGTGGGGTTCCTGGCGCCAGCGGACGTGGGCTGCCCAGCCGCTGGGGAGTCGCCGCCACTGGGTGAGGAGCGCGGGGCGCCACTCGCCCTCGATGCAGATGATCACGATCTGCCAGGTGTCGCGCTGGGGCGACATGCCCGGTCCGAGCAGCTCGGGCTCGGGCGCGCGGGCGATGTCGCCCGGGTACCGCTGCGGCTCGGGCTCGGGATGGTGCTGCACGACTCCAGGATATCGCTCACGTGTTCGATTACCTGCGCGGACCCTCTCCACTACGCTGCCGCCATGGCGATCAAGGCCGTCGTTTTCGACGTAGGGGAAACCCTGACCAGCGATACCCGCTACTGGACCGACTGGGCCAACTGGCTCGGCGTGCCGTCGCACACCATGTCCGCCCTGGTCGGCAGCGTCCTCACCCAGGGCCTCGACAACGCCGAGGCGATCCGGATCGTCAAACCGGGCTGCAACGTGCCAGCAGAGTGGGAAGCGCGACGGGCCGCAGGCCACGACGAGCGTCTCGACGAAACCGACCTGTACCCCGACGTACGGGTCGCGCTCCAGCAGCTGAAGGACAGTGGCCTGTGGGTCGGGGTCGCCGGCAACCAGAACGTCCGCGCTGCCGAGTGCCTGCGTCAGCTGATGCTGCCAGTCGACGGCATTGCCGTGAGCGCCGAGTGGGGAGTCTCCAAGCCGAACCCTGCGTTCTTCGACCACATCATCGCCTGGACCGGCTACCAGCCCGGGGAGATCGTCTACGTCGGTGACCACCCAGCGAACGACATCGTTCCAGCCCGAGCGGCGGGGCTCCGCACCGCGCACCTTCGCCGCGGCCCGATCGGCCTCACCACAGCAAGCCCATTGGCGGACTGGACCGTCGACTCGCTGAGCGAGCTGGCCGACGGGCTGACCAAGCCAGTATGAAGAACCGCTCCACCACGCGGTGTTGAGGCGGTTTGAGTACCCGGGCCGTGCAGGCCCGGGTACCGTTCCGAGTGGTCGCACGGAACGGAGTCCAGTATGCCCAGTGCCGTCCTGCTCGGATACCGAATCGCCACAGCACGCGCCCTAGCTGGGCTGACACGCGCTCAAGTGTACGAAGCATCAGGGGTGTCGGTCAGCATGCTCCGCAAGCTGGAGGGCGGCGAGCGTACACCGAGCGACGCGGTATTGGGCGCGCTTGCCGAAGCTCTGGGCACCACAGCAGACGAGTTGCTTGGCGGTCCCGGTCGCACCGACAGCCGGGTCCATCGCGTGATCCCTGTCATCCAGAGCGTCATCGCCGCCTATGATCTCCCGGACTCTGGGCCGATCAGGTCGATCGCGTCACTGGGCACCGCAGTTGACGAGCTGACTCAGCACCGCGTCCAATCTCGCTACGGCCAACTCGCCGAGCAGGCACCCGAGGTCTTGGAGGAGCTGTTTCGGGCACTGGACGCGGCCACCGGCCACGAGCGGCGGTGCATTGCCCGGCTCCTGGCGCTTGCACTGCGCGCCGCCGATGCCGTGGCTTACAAGTACGGCTATGTCGACCTGTCGGCGCGTCTCGTGGATCTGATGCGCTGGGCGGCCGCAATCGCCGGGGACCCGGCGTTGCTGGCTGCGGCCGCGTACGTCCGCATGGAGGTGTTCTTCGCGTCCCACCGACTCGACGCCGGCCTGCGGGCGTTGGATGCCGCGACGGCGGCACTCCCCGCTCCCACCACGGTGCCGCTCGCCGCAGCGGCTGCCGCCCTCCACATGCGGGCTGCTGTGGTCGCCGGACGCCTCCGGGACTCCGGCCGCGCCCGTGAGCACCTAACGGCCGCCGACCATCTCGCCACCAGCGTCCCAGAGCGCCTATACGACGGGACCGCGGTCGGCCCGGACTCGTTGCAGATTCACAGGCTGGCAGTCGCGGTCGAGCTCGCTGATCCGGCCGACCTCGCCCGGGCAGTCACTGAGGCCAACCGGTGGGCACCCCCGCGCACGTTGCCGGCCGAGCGTCGCTCGCACTACTACATCGACCTCGGCCGCGCGCAGATGCAGCTGGGCCAGCGCGAACATGCCCTCGAATCGCTCCAGGTTGCCCGGCGGATCGCGCCACAGCACGTCCGCGAGCACGGGCAGGTGCGGGCCGAGCTGGCAACCCTCCTACGCCTGTCCCGAGGCCGAAACGAGGAACTGCGCGCGTTCTGCCAATGGGCTCGCGCCGTCTGAACAAGTGCCACAGGTTGTGACACTTCGGCCCCTGTTGGCGGCCGATTATCCCTATGTGACCACAGCACCCGCTCCCGCCGGAACCATAAGCCCCGCCCGCCTCCACGGCGAAGCATGCATCACCTGCGGCCAGACGCAGGGCCCACTCACCGCGGCAGGCGTTGTCTATACCGAGTCCGGTCGGGCCCGGCTCGGCTGGCCGGTCGTGGCCTGCCCCGAGCACGCCGGGGAGGAGTCCTGATGGAGATGACCGACACCCGGCATCCAGGCCTGCACCGGGCGGCCCACGCCTTCCTGGAGCGGCACGCCCTGCACCCGGACCCGGCCGCCTTCCTGAAGCACGGCTACGTGCCCTTGTTCCTTGCCGCGTGGCGGGGTTCGACCGGCGAACCGCTGGAGTTGGCCGCGTGCTGGGGTCTGTGGACGTGGCGCGCCGACGACGTGTTCGACACGGAGCTGCGAGACGCCGACAGCCGCATCATTCGGGCTCTCGTCGGCCGGCTCGCGGATGTCCTGGACGGCGATCCCCCCGAGGACGTCGATCAGCCGATCACCCGGGCGCTCGCCGACCTTGTCCAGCGGACCCGGCCGTCGATGCCGTCCGGGTGGTGGGACCGGTACGCGTCCGAACTGGACGCGTGGCTGCGCGCTGCGGCCGACAAATTGGAGGGCTGGACCCGGCCGGCCCGTACGCCGTCGCTGCGCCAGTATCTGACGCTGCGGCCGGTCGACGGCGGGATGCTGCTCGCGGCGATGTGGTGCGAGTTGGCTCTGGGGTGCGTCACGCCGGACTGGGACGGGCTCCTCGTGCACCGGCTGCTCGACGCGTTCTCCGCCGTCGGCACCCTGACGAACGACCTCGCCGCCTCCACCGATGACAGGTTCACCGCGCAGGCAGCGCTGGCCCGCACGACTGGGTCAACGGAGCTGGCAGCCCGGCGACACGTGCGCGAGCAACTGGATGCCGAGCAGATTCGCTTCCAGTTTCTGCTGACCGCTATCCGCGACGATGCCCGCCTGGACGACCCGGGGGGAGTCTCCCCTGTCACCATCGGGTTCGCGGCTGCGCTGGATCGGTTCCTGCTGGCGCTGACCGCCTGGACGCACATCAGCTCCCGGTACGCACTCGCGGCCCCGGCGGCGGTGGCGCGGTGACGCGGCGCCAGGATCGGTTGCTCGATGAGCTGCATGGCCTCGGTCGGCTGCTGCAGGCCGCTGCGGTGGATGGCGCTGCGGTGGACGTGCTGGATCCGCTGCTCGCCGACATGCGGCAGGTGCATGAGGGGATCGTCGACCACCTGGCCGCCGAGCTCAGCTTGCCGCGCCGTCGCGCGGTCCCTGCCCCGCTGCTCGCGCGGTCCCTGGCCCGGCGCCGCTGCTCGAGCTGACCCGGGCGTTCATGGCCGCCCAACAGACTCCCGTGCCGGCCGCTGGTGGAATCCGAAGGACAGCGGCTGGCACGGGCCCAACCCGCGTGGCGGGCGTTCACCGGCGGCGCGTATGCTGCGCGCGCCGGTTTGTCCGATTACCGGCGAAAGCTGCACCACCAGAGGAGCATCGCCCCGATGAGCACCACCCCGCCGCTCGCGCGCTCCGGCCGGCTTACTCGTCGCGGAGTAGCTGCGACGCAGGAACGCCGAGTGCTCGCGCGATCAGCATGAGGGCGTCCAGTGATGCGGAGTGCGTGGCCAGCTCAGTGCGGTAGACGGTATGCCGGTGCACTCCTGACGCTTCGGCGAGGCGCTCCTGGGACCAGCCCCGCTCGGTCCGCAAGGCGCGGACGCGGCGCCCGACCTGCTTTCGCTGGTCGAGCACCCAGATAGGAAGGTCGGTCGGCACCTAGTCACGCTGACCGGTCCATGATCGAATGTCAGCCGCAAATATGCGGCAAAATGCCAGGTCATCAGGTGTACGCCGCCAGGGCCTGGGCATCAAGGAAGCGGCTCCGACGGCCTCACTCGGCCGATTGGAGCGTACGGAGCGGGCTCGGGAGGTTGCGTATCCCCTCGGGCCCGTTAGACGCCGCATGCCGGCGTCCCGCCCCGGCGCGCACTCGCGCCGGGGCGGTTTAGTGTGTACGCAAGAGAGCCCCCGTCGACGTAAGCGACGGGGGCTCTCCCGTGGTCGGGCCCGAGTGTCCTCCCCGGCCCTTCCACGGCCACGCGAAGGGGGCGTATCCGGCCGTGCCAACATGGCCGCCCCTACAGCAGTCACTCTACGGGATGGAGCTGACTTGACCAGGGGCGTTATTGAATCTCGATCGGGGGGGTTGTGGACTTTATGCGGACTCTCAAGATCAAGAAGAGCCCCGAACCATGATCTCGTTCGGGGCTCCCCAGCAGGTCAGATACGCGAGCCCCCTGTCGGGTTCGAACCGACGACCCCCGCTTTACAAGAGCGGTGCTCTGGCCAACTGAGCTAAGGAGGCACGGCGACCGTCCACGGCGAGGCCATGGCGGCAACCGGGTCGCAGTCTACCGGCAGGGGCGGGCGCGGTGGGGTGGATGGCCCGGGGAGATCGGCGGGAGTGTGACCGGACCGGTATGAGGGTGGGCGGTGAGAGGGGCTGACAAGGGGGAAAGGGGCGGGTAGCCTCGGCCGGAGCGGGTTCTCGAGTGGTCCAGACCATCGGACAGACGAGGACCGGCCCGCACCACTCACCCCTTTACTCGGATCGTCCGGCACGTTCCTGCCGGTGAAGGAGACGCACCATCATGGCTTCTGTCACGTACGACAAGGCGTCCCGCCTCTACCCGGGCGGCACCAAGCCCGCCGTCGACGAGCTGGACCTGCACATCGAGGACGGCGAGTTCCTCGTGCTGGTCGGCCCCTCCGGCTGTGGCAAGTCGACCAGCCTGCGGATGCTGGCCGGTCTGGAGGACGTCAACGGTGGCGCCATCCGGATCGGCGAGCGGGATGTGACCCACCTGCCGCCCAAGGACCGGGACATCGCGATGGTGTTCCAGAACTACGCGCTCTACCCGCACATGACCGTCGCCGACAACATGGGCTTCGCGCTCAAGATCGCCGGCGTCAACAAGGCCGAGATCCGCAAGAAGGTCGAGGAGGCCGCGAAGATCCTCGACCTGACCGACTACCTGGACCGCAAGCCGAAGGCGCTCTCCGGCGGTCAGCGCCAGCGTGTCGCGATGGGCCGGGCGATCGTCCGCGAGCCGCAGGTCTTCCTGATGGACGAGCCGCTGTCCAACCTGGACGCCAAGCTCCGCGTCTCGACCCGCACCCAGATCGCCGGCCTGCAGCGCCGCCTGGGCATCACCACGGTCTACGTGACGCACGACCAGACCGAGGCCATGACCATGGGCGACCGCGTCGCGGTGCTCAAGGACGGGCTGCTCCAGCAGGTCGACACCCCGCGCCGGATGTACGACAAGCCCGCCAACGTCTTCGTGGCCGGCTTCATCGGCTCGCCCGCGATGAACCTGGTCGACGTCCCGCTGGTGGACGGCGGCGTGAAGTTCGGCGGCTCGGTGATCAACATCGACCGCGAGCACCTGGCCGGCGCCGGCAGCGACAAGACGGTGACCGTCGGGATCCGCCCGGAGCACTTCGAGATCGTCTCCGACGGCGGGATCGAGGGCGTGGCCGTCACGGTCAACGTGGTCGAGGAACTCGGCGCGGACGGGTTCGTCTACGGCTCCACCAAGGTCAGCGGCACGGACGTGGACATCGTGGTGCGGGTCCACGGCCGGCAGATCCCGCAGAAGGGCGAGACCATCAACGTGGTCCCGACCGGCGGCGAGACGCACGTCTTCTCGACCAGCACGGGCGAGCGCCTCAGCGCCTGATCGAAGCCCCTGATCGAAGCCCCGGATCGAACAGGCAGCTCCGCACAACCGAACGACCGCGCGCGGCCCCGTCGGACACCCGTCCGACGGGGCCGCGCCGCTGCGTCACTCATCCGTGTGACGGAGTGCCTGCGGGGCGTCATACGGCGCTAACCTCACTGGCGTGAAGCAGCTCGTTCGCCGCATCGGCCAGACCATCGCCCTCACCCTGCCCGTGGTCCTCGTGACCACCGGCACCCTCGCCGTGACCCGAGTGGCCTGGGCGCCGCCGGTGAACGACAACCAGCAGGTGGTGGCCGCCTCCAGCGGCGTCGGCGGTGGCATCGGCCGCACCGCCACCACCGCCGACGTCACCGGTGCCACCAACGGCGGCGGTGCCACCAGCCACTCGGGCATGTCGCCGCAGGACGCCCTGCGCACCGACCTGATGCAGGAGTTGCGGTCCCGTGGCGCCGCCGCGGCGCTGGACCTGCTGGACCGCAGCATGACCGCGCAGCCCGCGCTCACCCCGTACTGCAGCACGCTCGCCAAGGAGTTGGGCCAGGCGACGCTGAAGCTGTACCAGGGCGACGTGCAGCGCGCCCGGTCCTTCGCCCGCCCGGTCTGCGACGGCTCCTTCGCGGCCGGCATCGCGGGCTGACGCACCGTCAGCGGAGTCCGCACGTCACCCCAGGACCACCCGCACGCCACCCGAGGCCGAACCCGGTGAGCGGCATCCAGGCCTATCCTGCTGCCCATGACCGGCTTCGACCTCCCCGCGCCCCCTTCCGCGCCGTTTGCCAGCCCGAGCCCTCTGGTCGCCCCGACCCCTGCGGCCACCGTCACGCAGGCCGTGATCCTGGCCGGCGGTCAGGGCTCGCGGCTGCGCCCGTACACCGATGACCGGCCCAAGCCGCTGGTCGAGATCCCCGGCACCGGTACGCCGATCGTCGGACACCAACTCGCCTGGCTGGCAGCCGAAGGCGTGACCGACGTGGTGATCTCCTGCGGCCATCTGGCCGAGGTGTTGCAGGCCTGGCTGGACCAGGCCGACCTGCCGCTCCGGGCCAGCACCGTGGTCGAGGCCGAACCGCTGGGCCGGGGCGGCGGGTTGAAGTTCGCCTCGAAGGCGCTGCCGCGCCCGGACGAGCCCTGGTACGCCACCAACGGGGACATCTGGACCCGGTTCAGCCTGCGCGAGATGGCCGCCTTCCACCACGAGCGGGACGCCCTGGCCACCCTCGCGCTGGCCCGGCCCCGGATCCCCTGGGGCGCGGTGGAGACCGACCAGTTCGGCAACATCCTGGACTTCATCGAGGCGCCGCCCTCCCCGTTCCTGATCAACGCCGGGCTCTACGTCTTCGCGGCCGGTTTCGCCGAGCTGCTGCCCGACGTGGGCGACCACGAGCGCACCACCTTCCCGCAACTCGCCCGTGCCAAGCGGCTCGCGGGCTACCAGCTGCCGCAGGGCGTCTACTGGCGGGCGATCGACACCGCCAAGGACCTCATCGAGGCCGCCAAGGAGCTCGCCGCAGCCCGGCAGGACTGATCCCCGCTCCCAGAACAACTCCCAGAACAAGTCAGGGGCCCCTTTGCTCCGTTCCGGCCGGAACGGAGCAAAGGGGCCCGTGACGCACCCGCCGGTTCAGGCCAGCGGCGCGCGCCCTGAGGAGCCGTCCGCCGAGGTCCCTGGACCCGGCATCCCCAGCGTCGACGGCAGCCGCAGCTGCGGCGGGCCGCTGCCCAGCACCCCGCCGATCAGCCCGTCGCTCGGGCTGGACTTGGGTGCCCGGGTGCTCGCCCCGGACCCGGTGCCCTGGCTGCCGCCCGACGCCGGCGCCCCGCCGCCGGCGGGGGTCGTGCCGGGGCCGGGCGCGCCGGCGGTCGAACCGCCCTGCCCGGTCGCGTTGCCGGCCCCGGAGCCCTCACTCGTGGCGCCCCGGGTGGACGTGGACGGGTGCGCCTTGGCGCTCTTCCCGGCCGAGGGTGCGGCTGAGGACGACGCGGACGGCGCCGCCGACGGTGTCCCTGCCCCGTGGCCGGTGGCCGCCCCGCCGCCCGGCACTGCCGGGACGGGCACCACGGGAGCCTGCGACACGCCCGAGCGACCGGTGGTGGCCGGCCAGACCGGCGTGCCGTAGTCGGTCGGTGGCTGGCCGGGGCCGGGCTGCGGCCGCCCGCCGGTGCGCACGGCGGCGCCCAGCAGCGAACCGAGCAGCAGGGTCAGCCCGATCACCACGACGGCCGCCACGGTGCCCCGGCGCAGCACCCGGCGGCGCACCGCCCTGGGTGCCTGCGGGCCGTACCGGCGCCAGGCATCCAGCGCGATCCGGCCGTCCAGCGAGGCGAACGGCGCGCCGGCGATCAGCAGCGGGCTCCAGGCCGCCAGGAAGATCAGGTCGGGCGTGTCGTAGACCGGCACGGCGCGCCAGCTCACCGTGAAGAGCAGCGCGGCGGAGAGCAGCATCGCGGCTCCGGCGGCCAGCCGCTGCCAGAGCCCGAGCAGCGACAGCACGCCGACCACGATCTCGGTGAACGCCACGCCGAGGCCGGCCCCGACCGGGTGCGCCATGGCGAAGTCCAGCAGCGGCTGGGCCGCCTTCCACGCGTGCAGCGAGGCGAGCCAGCGCATCATCGAGCCGCGGTCGCCGCCGTCGAAGTACACCGGGTCGCAGATCTTGCTGAAGCCGGCGTAGACCGAGAGCGAGCCGAGCAGCACCCGCAGCGGCAGCAGCACCAGCCCGAGGTCGACCTTCCGACCGGGGTGCCAGGCGTGCCGGCTCGACTCGCCCGCCATGGCGGCGGCCGAGTACTCGGGCAGTTCCCCGCTAGGTTGCCAACCCGCCGCGCGGGTCCGCTCCCGGCGCGGCTCGGCGGGCCGCTCCGGCGTGGCGGACCCGGGCGGCGTGCGGGGGCCGGGCGGCTCGTCCGCCGCCCAGCCGTGCGGTTGCCGGGGCACCGCACCACGCCCGCTGTAGGAGCCGTGGTGGCCGCCGTAGCCGTACGAGCCGCCGACCGGCGCGTCGTCCCAGCCGGGCACGGCCTCCAGCGGCTGGGTCTCCTCGGAATCGACCAGGCCCACCGAGGACCCGCCGATCGAGGACCCGCCCAGCGAGGACCCGCCGCCCGAGAGCGCCCCGGCCGAGGCCGGGCCGCCCGCCGGCGCGGGCACGGTGTTCAGCCGCACCGCGTCCAGCAGCTGAGTGGCCGCCAGGTCGCCCGGCGCCGCCTGACCGCTCCAGGTGACGGCGGTGACCCGGCCCTTGCGCCGTGGCGCGCCGAGCGCCGTCGAGCCGCCCAGCGCGGACCCGGCTCCCGCCAGCGCTCCGGCACCGGCCAGCGATCCGGCACCGCCGTCCGCGCTCCCGGCCCGGACCAGCCCGGGCCGGCCGCCGTACGTCAACGCCGCGTACGGCCGCCCGAAGGAGTCCGCGTACGGCACCGCCACCGGCGGCGGCGCGTCGAGCAGCGGCGCGAGCGGCGCGGGCAGTCTGAGCCGGAAGCTGACCTGGGTGTTGCTGAGCCGAGCGGGATCGCTCGGCACCTTGACGGTGCTGAGGGTGGGCTCAGCCTCTATCCCTGTCGCTTGGCCGAACCGGGGGCGCCGAGGTGTTCTGGTGTCCACACCCCTCTAACCGGGTGACACCCGGTTAGGACACTCTCCCGGGTGCAACTCCCGGGCGTGGCTGACGGATCCGGTCAGTCTCGCGCGGGATGGTGACCGTTCGGATCAGACTCGGAAAGAACCCGTCACCGTCAGGCCACCGACCGTCGAGCAGCGCCGTCTCACCGGCCACCGACCCTCGAGCGCCGCCCGCCTCACCCCACCTTGGCCCGCAGCCGCGCCGCCTCGTAGAGCACGATCCCGGCCGCGACGCCGGCGTTCAGCGACTCGGTCTGACCCGGCATCGGAATCCGCACCCGGATGTCACAGGTCTCCGCGACCAGCCGGGACAGTCCCTTGCCCTCGCTGCCTGCCACGATCACCACCGGACCGGTCAGCGCCTCCAGGTCGCCGATCTCCGCCTCGCCGTCCGCCGCCAGGCCGACCACCAGCAGCCCGGCCTTCTGGTAGGCCTGCAGCGCCCGGGTCAGGTTGGTCGCCCGGGCCACCGGCAGCCGGGCCGCGGCGCCCGAGGAGGTCTTCCAGGCACCGGCCGTCATGCCGGCCGCCCGCCGCTCGGGGATCACCACGCCGTGCGCGCCGAACGCCGCGGCCGACCGGACCACGGCGCCCAGGTTGCGCGAGTCGGTGACCCCGTCCAGCGCCATGACCAGCGCGTCCTCGCCCAGGTCGGCGGCCGCCCCCAGCAGGTCCTCGGGGTGCGCGTACTCGTAGGGCGGGACCTGCAGCACCAGGCCCTGGTGGTTGAGGCCACCGGTCATCTGGTCCAGCTGCGGGCGCGGCGCCTCCATCAGCGGGATGCCCCGCTCGTTGGCGGCCTGGAACGCCTCGCGCACCCGGTCGTCGGTGTCGATGAACTGCATCACGTAGAGCGCGCTGGCCGGCACGCCGCCGACCAGTGCCTCGACCACCGAGTTGCGGCCGACCACCAGCTCGGCGGCACCCGCGCCGCCGCGCCCGCCGCGGCCGCCACCGCCGGAGCGGCGCATGCCGGCCCGGGCCTTGGCGTCCCGCTCGCGCTTGACCGCGGCGTTGGCGGCCCGCTGCTTGGGGTGCCCCTTGCGGGCCTCACCGGGCGGGGTCGGGCCCTTGCCCTGCAGTGCCTTCCGGCTGTGGCCGCCGGTCCCGACGCTCGCGCCCTTCTTCGATCCGGGGTTGCGTGCGTTCCTGCGCTGGCTGTTGCCGGCCATGGCGATACTTCCTGTTCTATCCGTCTGCGTCATGCCGATGGGCCGTACTGGTCGAGGCTCGTCGAGACTCCTCGGAGTACGGCCCACCGGCGCCCTGCGAGTACGCGCGGGGCTACTGGTTGCTGATCGTCCAGCGCGGGCCGGACGGGGTGTCCTCGATCGCCAGGCCGGCCAGGCCCAGCTGGTCACGGATGGCGTCCGCGGTGGCGAAGTCCTTGCGCTCCCGGGCCGCCTGGCGCTGGTCCAGGACCAGCCGGACCAGCGAGTCGACGACCCCGTGCAGGTCCTCGCCGCGCTCCGTGCCGGTCCACTGCGGGTCGAGCGGGTCGAGCCCCAGCACTCCGAGCATCGCACGGACCTCGGCGAGTCGCGCTACCGCGTTCTCCTTGTCGTCCGCCGTCAGCGCGCTGTTGCCCTGCCGAACGGCGGTGTGCAGCACGGCCAGCGCCTGCGGCACGCCGAAGTCGTCGTCCATCGCCTCGGCGAAGGCCGGCGGCACCTCGGCGGCCGGCTCGACCGGACCGCAGAGCTCGACCACCCGCTGGATGAAACCCTCGATCCGGGCGAAGCCGGCCTCGGCCTCGCGCAGCGACTCCTCGCTGTACTCGATCATCGATCGGTAGTGCGGGCCGGCCAGGTAGTAGCGGAGCACGATCGGGCGCCAGCGCTGCACCATCTCGGAGATCAGCACCGAGTTGCCGAGCGACTTGGCCATCTTCTCGCCGCTCATGGTGACCCAGGCGTTGTGCACCCAGAAGTTCGCGAAGTCGTCGCCGAAGGCCTTGGACTGGGCGATCTCGTTCTCGTGGTGCGGGAAGATCAGGTCCAGCCCGCCGCCGTGGATGTCGAAGGCGTTGCCCAGGTACTTGTGCACCATGGCCGAGCACTCCAGGTGCCAGCCGGGGCGGCCCTGGCCCCACGGCGTGGTCCAGCTCGGCTCGCCCGGCTTGGCGGCCTTCCACATGGCGAAGTCGCGCGGGTCGCGCTTGCCGGTCTCGCCCTCGCCCTCCGGCTGCAGGAGGTTCTCCAGCTTCTGGTTGGAGAGCTCCAGGTACTGCGGGAAGGACTTGACGTCGAAGTACACGTTGCCGTCGGCCGCGTAGGCGTGGCCCTTGGCGATCAACGTCTGCATCATGTCGATCATCTCGGGGATGTGGCCGGTGGCCCGCGGCTCCACGGTCGGCGGCAGGCAGCCGAGCACGGTGTAACCGTCGTCGAAGGCTCGCTCGTTGGCGTAGGCGATCTGCCACCACGGCACGCCGAGCTCGTGCTCCTTGCGGATCACCTTGTCGTCGATGTCGGTGACGTTGCGCACGAACGTCACCTCGAAGCCGCGGTAGGCGAACCAGCGGCGCATCACGTCGAAGTTGAGGTTGGACCGCATGTGCCCGATGTGCGGGGCCCCCTGCACGGTGGCACCGCACAGGTAGATCGAGACGCAGCCCGGTACAAGCGGGACGAAGTCGCGTACCTGGCGGGTGCTGGTGTCGTACAGGCGAAGGCTCACACCGTCCAGCGTAGTGGGAATCAGGGGATGCCCCGCGACGTTTGGGCGTCCCACCCGTCACGAGTTCATGGCAAACCGGACGATCCGGCTCCGATTTCTTCGTCCGAGCCGGACCGCCCTGCGCCGGCCACGAGCCGGGGCCACAGCCGCCCGGCCGGCTTGCGCGGGCGGACCGACCACCACCCGCGCACCTGACCCTCCATCAGTTCCGTTCGCCCAATGGCGGTCCCGGTTCAGCCGCGCTGGTAGACCAGCGCGGTGGCCAGGCCCACCAGCCCCTCGCCGCGCCCGGTCATGCCGAGCCCGTCGGTGGTCGCCGCCGAGAGCGAGACCGGCGCGCCGACCGCAGTCGAGAGCACCTCCTCGGCCTCCTGGCGCCGGCTGCCGATCCGCGGCCGCACCCCGATCACCTGCACCGCGATGTTGCCGATCTCGAAGCCCGCCGCGCGCACGATCCGGGCCGCCTCGGTGAGCAGCGTCACCCCCGAGGCGCCCTTCCACTCGGGGCGGCCGGTGCCGAAGTGGGTGCCCAGGTCGCCGAGCCCGGCGGCCGAGAAGATCGCGTTGCAGGCGGCGTGCGCGACCACGTCGGCGTCCGAGTGGCCGGCCAGGCCCTGCTCGTAGCCGTCCCAGCGCAGGCCGCCCACCCAGAGCGGCACGCCGTCCGCGAAGGCGTGCACATCGGTGCCGATCCCCACCCGGGGAATGATCGGTGACGGGACGTCAGAAGCCATCGGAGGCCCTCCTACGGGCGAGTACGGCCTCGGCCAGCACGAGGTCCAGCGGACGGGTCACCTTGAACGCCTCCTCGTGGCCCGGCACCACGACCACCCGGCCGCCGTAGTACTCGACCAGGCCGGCGTCGTCGGTCACCACCGGCGAGCCGCCCGCGGCCTCCTCGGTCAGCGCCTTGGCGTGCACCTCGGCCAGCGTCTCGCGGCGGAAGCCCTGCGGGGTCTGCACCGCCCGCAGCGTGGCGCGGTCGGGCGTGTCGAGCACCGGCTCCGGCTCGCCGGCGGCCACCGGGCGGACCCGCTTGACGGTGTCCGCCAGCGGCACGGCCGGCACCACGGCCTCGGCACCGGCCCGCACCGCGGCCACCACGGCGTCCACCACCTCGACCGGCACCAGCGGGCGGGCCGCGTCGTGCACCAGCACGATCTCGGTGGACTCCGGGATCGCCGCCAGGCCGAGGCGGACCGACTCCTGCCGGGTCGCGCCACCGGCCACCACCCGGATGTCCTTGCCGTCCAACCCGTGGCTGTCCAGCAGGCTCAGCACCTCGGCGACCCCCTGCGGCGGCGCGGCGACCACGACCAGCCCGACCGCCCGGCTGCGGGCCAGCGCGCGGACCGCGTGCACCAGCAGCGGCGCGCCGCCCAGGTCGCGCAGCGCCTTGGGCGCCCCGGGGCCGAGCCGCTCGCCCCGCCCGGCGGCCGGAACCACGGCCGCCGCCACTACTCCTGTGCTGTTCAGGGTTTCACTCCTTCGGCGAAGTGGGTATGGCCCAGGCGTACCCGTCAGACGGTGCACCGGACCCCTTCCACCCCGGCGCCGCCTCTCGGGTACCGGTGTGCAGGCCCCCACGCTACGAGCACGACAGATCACACGTCACACCCGGGCGCGGTCATTCGGCCCCGGGCATGCCACAGCGCCCGAGTGCCTTCTCGGCACCGGGCGCTGTTGAACGGCCGCAGTCGAACGGCACTCAGCCGCACCACACACGTACGTCACGGCGAACGGGCGACGCCCTACGAGGCGAGCACCTCGTCGAGCAGCGTCTCCGCCTTGTCCTCGTTGGTGTTCTCCGCCAGCGCCAGTTCGCTGACGAGGATCTGCCGAGCCTTGGCGAGCATCCGCTTCTCGCCGGCCGACAGGCCGCGCTCGCGCTCCCGCCGCCACAGGTCACGCACGACCTCGGCGACCTTGATGACGTCACCGGACGCGAGCTTTTCCAGGTTCGCCTTGTAACGGCGAGACCAGTTGGTGGGCTCTTCGGTGTACGGTGCGCGCAGCACCTCGAAGACCCGGTCCAGACCCTCCTGGCCGACCACGTCGCGCACGCCGACGAACTCCGCGTTCTCCGCGGGGACGCGCAGCGTGAGGTCACCCTGCTGAACCTTCAGCACCAGGTAGGTCTTGTCCACACCTTTGATCTGGCGAATTTCGATGGCCTCGATCAGTGCAGCCCCGTGATGGGGGTAGACCACCGTGTCGCCAACCTTGAACGTCATGTGACAGGACCCCTTCCGTGGCTTTCCAGAATAACACGCTTTTCCGTCCGCCCGAAGGGCGTTTTCGCAGGTCAGGGCCGGTCTCGGGGCTTGACAAGGACCCCTGCGGCGTGCTGCGACCACCCCGCGTGAGCGGCTTCTCGCAGGTCGGAGGCCCTTCTCGCGACGATCGAAAGCGCGGGCAACACCCGGCCGATCGGCATTCGATCTTGAAGTCGACACCGGATATTCACCGTTTCCCGATCGTGATCTGATCTTGACGCGGTTCCGGAACCACACACAACATCGCCACACCGTGCCCCGACCGGACCGCTTCAACCCGCCCCGACTCGCCCCGACCCGCCGGGCCGATCCTGGCGCACGGCGCGGATCCGATCACTGGAGTGGTCCGCACGCGACACGGGGCCACCCCGTGAGGGGCGGATAAGTGTGGTGGGTACGCTGAGCGCTGACAACCCGACACGTGACCCAAGGAGATGCGCCGCCGTGAGCCGCAGCCTTCGACGCGGTGGCACTGCTGCCATCGTCCTCGCCCTCGCCGCCGTCTCGCTGTCCGCCTGCTCCGCCGGGAGCAGCGCCGAGACTCAGACGATCAAGCCGAACACGCCGGCCACCTCACTGGGCACCGACCTCAAGCTCAACGGCATCGTCGTCGTGGTCAGCCAGGACCAGAGCCCGGGCCAGCCCGGCCCCGCGAACCTGACCGTCAACATCAGCAACACCGGCAGCACCCCGCAGACGCTGACCAACGTCACCGTCGGCGGCGTCGCCGCCACCCTCGACGACGCCTCGGGCGCGCCGCTGCCCGGCGGCATCGTGATCCCGGCCAACAGCGCGGTGGCGCTCGGCGCCAGCGGGCAGCCGTCCGCGCGGGTCGCCTCCGCGACGCTGGCCCTGGGCGGCTTCACGCCGACCTCGTTCTCGTTCTCCAGCGCGGGCAAGGTCGACGCCTCGGCGCTGGTCAACCCGGCCCAGGGCCCGTACGAGTCCTTCGGCCCGGTGATGCCGTCCGGCTCCGCCGCGGCCTCGGCGAGCGGTTCGGCCGCCGCCTCCACCTCTCCCGCCGCGAGCGGCTCCGCCGCCGCCTCGACGGGCGCGAGCACCTCGGCCACCGCGAGCAGCTCGACCACCGGCTCCCCCAGCTCCAGCCCCACGCACTGATGCCCTGGACGCGCACCCGGCGCAAGGGTGGCGCGCCCCGCGTACAGCTGAGGGCCGCACCCCGTTCTCCGGGGTGCGGCCCTCAGCCGTAACTCACTGCGAGCGGTTCGACTTACGGCTCGAACTTGTAGCCCAGGCCACGGACCGTGACCAGGTAGCGCGGCGCGCCCGGGTCCGGCTCGATCTTGGCGCGCAGCCGCTTCACGTGGACGTCCAGGGTCTTGGTGTCACCGACGTAGTCGGCGCCCCAGACCCGGTCGATCAGCTGCATCCGGGTGAGCACCCGGCCCGCGTTGCGCAGCAGCATCTCCAGCAGGTCGAACTCCTTGAGCGGCAGGTCGACCTTGCCACCGTCCACGGTGACCACGTGCCGGTCCACGTCCATCCGGACCGGGCCGGCCTCCAGCGCGCCGGGGCCGCCGCCGTCGTTGCCGATGCCACCCTCCTCGCCGCGGCGGCGCAGCACCGCGCGGATCCGGGCGACCAGCTCGCGGGTCGAGTAGGGCTTGGTGACGTAGTCGTCAGCGCCTATCTCCAGGCCCACGACCTTGTCGATCTCGCTGTCCTTGGCGGTCACCATGATCACCGGCACGTTGGAGCGCACCCGCAGCTGGCGGCAGACCTCGGTGCCGGGCAGCCCAGGCAGCATCAGGTCGAGCAGCACCAGGTCGGCGCCGTTGCGTTCGAACTGCTCCAGTGCGTCGGGCCCGGTGGCGGCGACCGCCACCTCGAAGCCTTCCTTGCGAAGCATGTAGGAGAGAGCGTCGCTGAACGACTCCTCGTCCTCGACCACCAGTACTCGGGTCACGATCGGGCCTCCGGGGCAGGAAGGGGGGTTGGGGTTGCGGATGCGTCAGTTGCGCTGCTCGCCGCGCCGCCGGTGGCGGCCGGGTTCTGCCCGGCGGGGAGCCGGACGGTGAAAGTGGAGCCTTGGCCCTCGACGCTCCAGACCGAGACGGTTCCGCCGTGCGAGGCCGCCACGTGCTTGACGATGGACAGGCCCAGGCCGGTACCGCCGGTGGCCCGGCTGCGGGCCGGGTCCACCCGGTAGAAGCGTTCGAAGATCCGCTCGCGGTCCTTCTCCGAGATGCCGATGCCCTGATCGGTCACCGAGATCTCGATCAGCTCGCCGTCCGCCTCCCCGATCGCGGCGGCGCTGGCTATCCGGCGGGTCGCGATCGCCACCCGGGTGCGGGGCGGGCTGTAGTTGACCGCGTTCTCGACCAGGTTCCCGAGCGCCGCGGCGAGCTGGCCGCGGTCGCCGAAGAGGTGGAGGCCGGCGATGCCACCGGCCGCGATGTGGATCTGCTTGGCCGCGGCCTGCTGCCGGCAGCGGTCCATCGCCTCGGCGATCAGCTCGTCGACCGGGACCGGTTCGGGGTCCATCAGCAGGCGGTCGTCCTGGACCCGGGAGAGGTCGATGATCTCCTGGACCAGGCTGGCCAGCCGGGTGGCCTCGATCTGCATCCGGCCGGCGAAACGCTGCACCGCCTCCGGATCGTCGGCCGCGTCCGCGACCGCCTCGGAGAGCAGCGAGAGCGCCCCCACCGGCGTCTTGAGCTCGTGGCTGACATTGGCCACGAAGTCGCGCCGGACCGCCTCGATCCGACGGCGCTCGGTGAGGTCCTCGACCAGCACCAGGACCAGCCGGGAGCCGAGTGGGGCGACCCGGACCGAGACCGAGAGCGGCTCGCCGTGGCGCGCCACCCCCGGGCGCGGGACGTCCAGGTCGGCCTGGCGGATCTCGCCGTCCCGGCGGGTCGCCCTGGCCAGCGCGAGCATCTGCTCGACGGCCACCGCGCCACCGCGGACCAGGCCCATCGAGTAGGCGGCGGAGCTGGCCTTGACCACCTCGTCGCCGTCACCCAGCACGATCGCGCAGGACCGCAGCACCGAGAGCACGGTGTCCACGCCGGGGGGCAGCGCCGCGTCCTGCAGCGGCCTGCTCACTGCTGATGAGCTGCTTCTCTTGCCGTTGCCGCTGCTGCTGCCCCGGCCCTGTTCGCGCTCGCTCCAGCGGAAGGCGATGGAGGCGGTGAGACCGACGCCGAGGCCGGCGATGGCGCAGGCAGCGGCGGCGGCCACATTCACGTCCATGCGGCCAGCCTAAGCGCATCGACCGGCCGCTTTGTAAGCATCAGAACAAGGCATCGACCATGCGTTGCCGAGAATTCACCTTCAGGTAGCTGCGGGTTCACTGCGGCGGCCGTGGGCCGTCGCCCGGACAGCGCAGTCTCGATCGCGCAGCCCGTGTGGGTAGGGAACGCGCGTACGATGCGCGCCACCAGCAGCGGCCGCCCACCCGGAGCCCGGGTCCGGCGGCTGGTCGGCACCGCCACCGACACCGCAAGCAAGAAGGAGAAGAGAAGCGCATGCGTGACGCTTACCACGAGGAACTCGACTCGATCGGCGACGGCCTGGTCGAGATGGCCCGGCTGGTCGGTTCGGCCATGGGTCGTGCCACCACCGCGCTGCTCGACGCCGACCTGGAGCTGGCGGAGAGCGTGATCGCGGCCGACGAGAAGGTCAACGCCCTCCACCACGAGCTGGAGAACACCGCGATCAACCTGCTGGCCCGCCAGCAGCCGGTCGCCACCGACCTGCGGATCGTGGTCACCTCGCTGCGGATGAGCGCGGACCTGGAGCGCTGCGGCGACCTCGCCCGGCACGTCGCCAAGGTGGCCCGGCGGCGCTACCCGGACACCGCCGTGCCGAGCGACCTGCAGCCCATCGTGCTGGAGATGGGTCAGCTCGCCCAGCGCCTGGTGGCCAAGGCCGGCCAGGTCATCGCCACCAAGGACGTGGACGCGGCGCTGCAGCTGGAGCGCGACGACGACGCGATGGACGAGATGCACCGCCAGCTCTTCGCGCACCTGGCCGACGACCGCTGGCAGCACGGCATCGAGACCGGCGTGGACGTCACCCTGATCGGCCGGTACTACGAGCGCTTCGCCGACCACGCGGTCTCGGTGGCCAAGCGCGTGGTCTTCCTGGTCACCGGTGAGCACGCGGGCGACTTCGTCGCCGAGCAGGCCTGAAGCCGAGTAGGCCCAAACCTGACGGCCGCCACGACGGCCGGCGATCGGTGCGGGGGCGCACGGCGACGCAGCGTCCCACACCTACGCGCCCATTGACGCTCCGTCAGCCGCCGGGCTTCACTCGAGGAGCAGGCAGCCCGTCACCCACTGCCTGCCTCGATCGAGGAGGGCACCGCACCATGACCACCACACCCGCCCGGCCCGCTCCGACTTCCGGTACCGCCGAACCGACCACACCGGCCGCCCGGATCACTCTTCCGGTGCTGATCGGCGCCTGCGGCTGCGGCCCCGGCTGCGGCTGCGGCTGCCAGTCCGGCGCCCCCTGCCAGTGCGGCAGCGCCAGCGGTGGCTGCTGCGGCGGGCACTGACGGAACGACGCAGGCCCGGCCCGGTGCGCAGTGCACCGGGCCGGGCCTGATCGTTTCAGGGCTTACTTCTTGCCCTGGTTCTTCACGGCCTCGATGGCGGCGGCGGCGGCCTCCGCGTCCAGGTAGCGGCCACCGGCGGCGACCGGCTTGAAGTCCGCGTCGAGCTCGTAGACCAGCGGGATGCCGGTGGGGATGTTCAGGCCGGCGATGGCCTCGTCGGAGATCCCGTCCAGGTGCTTGACCAGCGCACGCAGGCTGTTGCCGTGCGCGGTGACCAGGACGGTCTTGCCGGCCGCCAGGTCCGGCACGATCGCGTCGTACCAGTAGGGCAGCATCCGCTCGACGACGTCCTTGAGGCACTCGGTGCGCGGCCGCAGCTCGCTCGGGATCTCCGCGTAGCGGGCGTCGCCGGCCTGCGAGAACTCGTTGTCGTCGGCGAGCACCGGCGGCGGGGTGTCGTACGAGCGGCGCCAGAGCTGGAACTGCTCCTCGCCGAACTCGGCCAGGGTCTGGGCCTTGTCCTTGCCCTGCAGCGCGCCGTAGTGACGCTCGTTCAGCCGCCAGCTGCGGCTGACCGGGATCCAGTGCCGGTCGGCCTTGTCCAGCGCGATCTGCGAGGTGCGGATGGCACGGCGCAGCAGCGAGGTGTGCACCACATCCGGGAAGAGGCCCTCGGCGGCGAGCAGCTCGCCGCCACGCGCGGCCTCCTTCTCGCCCTTCTCGTTGAGGTCGACGTCGACCCAGCCGGTGAACAGGTTCTTCTGGTTCCACTCGCTCTCGCCGTGGCGGAGCAGGATCAGTCGGTAGGTCGTGTCAGCCATGAGGCACAGCTTAGTGGAGCCCGAAAAACGGCTGGCCTGTCCCAAGGCGGCACCGGTAATGTGCTCCCTGCCACCGCACCACTTACCGTCGCACGTCCCCCTGCTGAGCGAACCCCACCGACCGCTCACCGGGACACCTGCCGCCCGGGAGACGCCCCATGCCCACCGCCCCAGTCGCCCCTGCTTCCCTGACCGGCCGGCTGCGCACCGCGACCAGCGAGTCGGTCGGCGGACTCCCCTCGGCGTTCTGGTGGCTCTGGACCTCGACCCTGGTCAACCGGCTCGGCGGCTTCGTGGTCACCTTCCTGGCGCTCTACCTCACCGTCGACCGCGGCTACTCGGCCTCCTTCGCCGGTCTGGTGGCCTCGCTCTTCGGCCTGGGCGGGGCGATCGCCGCGCTGGTCGGCGGGGTGCTGACGGACCGGATCGGGCGGCGGCCCACCCTGCTGGTCGCCCAGTCGCTCACCGCGCTCAGCACCACGGCGCTCGGCTTCGCCGACGGGCGGTTGATGATCGCCGCCGTGGCCTTCCTGGTCGGCCTGAGCAGCAACGCCTCGCGGCCCGCGGTCTCCGCGATGATCGCCGACGTGGTGCCCGCCGCCGACCGGGTGCGGGCCTTCTCACTCAACTACTGGGCGATCAACATCGGCTTCGGCGTCTCGGCGGCGGTGGCCGGGCTGATCGCCGCCCACGGCTACCTGACCCTCTTCATCGCCGACGCGGCCACCACCCTGCTCTGCGCGTTCGTGGTCTTCGTCAAGGTCCCGGAGAGCCGCCCGACCGCGTCCGGCCAGGCACCGGGCACGCCCGGCCGGGCAGCGGCCGCCGGGCCCGCGGTCAGCCTCGGGACGGTCTTCCGGGACCGCCGCTTCATGGCACTGGTCGGGCTGACCTTCCTGGTGGCGCTGGTCTTCCAGCAGGGCAGCACCACGCTGGCCGTGAGCATGGGCAAGTCCGGGCTCAGCACGGAGCAGTACGGTCTGGTGATCGCACTCAACGGTCTGCTGATCGTCCTGCTGCAGATCCCGGTCACCCGGCTGCTCCAGGGCCGGGACCGCGGGGTGCTGCTGCTGGCCGCCGCGCTGCTCATCGGCTGGGGCTTCGGCCTGACCGCGTTCGCCGGCTCGTCCGCGCTGATCTACGCCGGCAGCGTCGCGGTCTGGACGATCGGCGAGATCATCCAGGCGCCGACCAGCATGGGTCTGGTGGCCGAACTCTCGCCGACCCACGCCCGCGGCCGCTACCAGGGGGTCTACTCGCTCTCCTGGTCGGCCGCCTCGTTCCTGGGCCCGGCCGCCGGCGGCTTGCTGCTGGACCACGCGGGCCACCGCACCCTCTGGTACGGCTGCGCGGTGGTCGGCACGGTCGCGGCGGTGGGCTACCTGGTGCTGGGCCGCCGGGCGGACGCGGCGCGTCAGCCGGCGCCGGTACCGGTCTCGGCCTGAGCGTCGGTCCCGGCCCCCGCGTCCGGCACGGGCTGCCCGGGCTTGGCCAGGTGCTTAAAGGCGTCCAGGTTGCGGGTGGACTCGCCGCGCTTGGTCCGCCACTCCCACTCCCGCCGGATGGCCGAGGCGAATCCCAGCTCCAGCAGGGTGTTGAACGGCTCGTCTGCGTTCTCCAGCACGGTGCCGAGCAGCCGGTCCACCGTCGGCCCGGTGAGCGCCTCCAGCGGCAGCCGGCCGGTCAGGTAGACGTCGCCGAGCGGGTCCAGCGCGTACCCGACGCCGTACAGCCTGGTGTTGCGCTCCAGCAGCCAGCGGAAGACGGCCTCGTGGTTCTCGTCCGGACGGCGGATCACGAAGGCGCTCACCGAGAGGGTGTGGTCGCCGACCCGCAGCGCGCAGGTGGTGCTGAGCTTGCGGGTGCCGGGCAGCGTCGCGACCAGCGTGTAGGGGTCGGCGACGGCCGGCTCCCAGTCGACACCGGCCTCGTCGAGCGCGGCGGCGAGCAGTCCGAGGGCCTCGTCCTTGGTACGGGTTGCCATGACCGTGACGTTACCGGCTGGTACCGGTCCGCGCCGTGTTCTCCCCTTGTTGGAGGGTCCGCCGCTGGTGCGCTGCCTACTGCTGGCTCAGCCGCCGCCGCGCTCCGGCCAGCCGACCGGCCGGGCGGGCCAGCGCCCCCGCGTACACGTCGGCGGTGGCCGCCGCGGACGCGCCCCAGCCGAAGCCGGCCGCGTGCCGGGCCGCCGCCGCGCCCTGCCTGGCCACCAGCTCGGGCTCGGTCACGTACGGCTCCAGCGCCCGAGCCCAGGCGGCCGGTTCGTGGCCGCGGACCAGCGTGCCGGTCTCGCCGTCCCGCACCGCGACCGGCAGGCCACCGACCGCCGCGGCCACCACCGGCGTCCCGCAGGCCTGCGCCTCCAGCGCCACCAGCCCGAAGGACTCGCTGTAGGAGGGCATCGCCAGCAGCGTGGCCGCCTGGTACCACTGGGCCAGCTCGGCCTGGCCCACCGGCGGGTGGAACCGCACCACATCGGCGACGCCGAGCTGGGCGGCGAGCTTCTGCAGGCCCAGCGGCTTGGCCAGTCCCGTCCCGGACGGGCCGCCGACCACCGGGACCACCAGGCGCTCGCGCAGCTCGGGCCGCCGCTCCAGCAGTGCCGCGACCGCCCCGAGCAGCACCTCGGGGCCCTTGAGCGGCTGTATCCGGCCGGCGAAGAGCAGCACCGCGGCGTCGGCCGGCAGGCCGAGCCGGGCCCGGGCGGCGCGGCGGTCGCCCGGCCGGAAGACCTCCAGGTTGACCCCCGGGTGCACCACGGCGAGCTGGTCGCCCCGGGCGCCGTAGTGCGCGGCGAGCTCGCCCGCCTCGTCCGCCGTGTTGGCGATCAGCCGGTCGGCCGCCTCGACCACCTGGGTCTCGCCGATCACCCGGGCCGCCGGCTCGGGTGTATCGCCCTCGGCCAGCGCCGCGTTCTTGACCTTGGCCATGGTGTGCATGGTGTGCACCAGCGGCACGCCCCAACGCTGCGCGGCCAGCCAGCCGACCTGCCCGGAGAGCCAGTAGTGCGAGTGCACCAGGTCGTAGTGGCCGGGTCGGTGCCCGGCCTCGGTGCGCAGCACGCCGTGGGTGAAGGCGCACAGCTGGGCCGGCAGGTCCTCCTTGATCAGGCCCTCGTACGGCCCGGCGGTGACGTGGCGGACCAGCACGCCGGGCGCGAGCTCGACGGTCGGCGGCAGTTCGGAGGAGATGGCCCGGGTGAACACCTCGATCTCGATGCCGAGCCCGGCCAGGCGCTTGGCCAGCTCGACGATGTAGACGTTCATGCCGCCGGCATCACCGGTGCCCGGCTGGTGGAGCGGTGAGGTGTGCACGCTCAGCATCGCGATCCGGCGCGGACGACGCGGCCGGCCGGCCGCCAGCGCGTGCAGGCGCCCGCGGATCGGCGGGGTCTGCCGGTCACGCCATACCGTCGACACGGGGGGCTTGATCACGTGGCTGCGGCCTCTCTGGTCTGCACTGCGACGCCTTGGGCGACGACCACTCCTGTGGTTCCAACTGGAAGACAACCTCCCAGAGTGCACGCCGCATTCCCGCGACCGGGCAGGTCGGGCCGACGGAGCGACGCACATCACGCCGACCGCCGCGCCCGGCCCCGACCCGGCCCGGCGTACCCTGCGGGGATGGCCGCTTCCTTCGACCCGGGCTCGTCCGGGCACTCCGCCGCGCTCCGGCCGCCGGGGACGCCCAGGACACTCAGGACGACGGGGACGCCCAGGACGCCCAGGACGTCTAGGACGCCGACCGCCACGGCCCGCCCGGTCGGCACGGTCACCCGAGGCACCACCAACACCAACCGACTGCGGCGGATGGACCGCTGGATCGTCCACACCCTGGGCCCGCGGCTGCGCGCCGCCGACCGGCCGCCGGTGGCCGTCGACCTCGGCTACGGCGCGGCGCCCTGGACGGCCGTCGAGCTGTCCAACCGGCTCCGGACGGTCCGGCCCGACCTACGGACGGTCGGCATCGAGATCGAGCCCGCCCGGGTCGCCGCCGCGCTGCCCTACGCCGAGCCGCCGGCGCTGACCTTCCGCCGCGGCGGCTTCGAAGTGCCGCTGGACGGTGGTGCGGCGCAGCTGATCCGGGCCGCCAATGTGCTGCGGCAGTACGAGGAGGAGGCGGTGCGCGGGGTCTGGGAGCGGCTCTGCGGCCGGCTGGCGCCGGACGGCCTGCTGGTCGAGGGCACCTGCGACGAGATCGGCCGCCGCCATGTGTGGGTGGCGCTCGACCCGACGGGCCCGCGCACGGTGACCTTCGCCGCCCGACTGGCGGGCCTGGAGCGCCCCTCGGACCTGGCCGAGCGGCTGCCGAAGGCGCTGATCCACCACAACGTGCCGGGCCGCTCGGTGCACGCCTTCCTCACCGACTTCGACCGGGCCTGGGCCGCCGCCGCGCCGTACGGGGCGTTCGGCGCCCGGCAGCGCTGGGTGGCCGCGTGCACGGCACTGTCGGGGCAGTGGCCGCTGGTGGACGCGCGGGGGCGCTGGCGGCAGGGCGAGGTCACGCTGCCCTGGTCGGCACTGGCGCCCTGAGCAGGGCATTCAGGTTCACTCGAACGAGTTATCGAATTCCCCTGGCGTGTTGACGGGGCATCAGGCCACTATGGGGGCGCACCTGGTGACACCCGCTCCTTGACTCGATCACACTGCTGTCGGGCCCCGCCCGACTAGCCGGCCAACCCCAGTTCCTCCCGCACCCGCGCGAAGATCTCGTACGCCTCCGCGCCGAACAGCACGAACCGCACCTCCAGGTCCACCGCCTGCTCGACCGGATCCTCCGCCAGCACCTCGGCCACGGTCGACAGCGCGATCCGGGCCGCGTCCTCCAGCGGCCACCGGTACACCCCGGTGGACACCGCGGGGAACGCCACACTCCTGGCCCCCAGCTCCAGCACCGCCAGCCGGAGCGACTCCCGATAACAGGAGGCCAACAGCCGTGCCCCCTGCTCGTACCGCTCCGCCCCGTACACCGGCCCGACGGTGTGCACCACATGATCGGCCGGCAGCCGACCGGCCGTGGTGGCCACCGACCGGCCGACCGCCAGCCCCCGCCCGTAGTGCGAGGCCCGCAGCGCGCGGCACTCGGCCAGGATCTCGGGACCGCCCGCACGGTGGATCGCCCCGTCGACACCACCGCCACCGAGCAGCGACGAGTTGGCGGCGTTGACCACCACGTCCACCCGCTGCTTCGTGATATCACCCTGAACCAAAGTGATCTGCGTCACCGTCAGCCTCCCGCAATCCGGCCGTGCCGCCGCCCGGCCCCAACCCGTTCACGCTAGCGAGCAAGCCCGCCACCTGCGTGGCAATAACCACATCCACAGCGGCCCGTCAGGGAAATGCCCGGAGATCACGTTATGGTCGCGAGAAGCTCCCTGACTCGCGGTGCCTCGCGGGCACTGCGCGCGGACCGCAACCGTTACCCCGTCAGGGAAAGGGAGGAACATCCGTGCCCGCTACGGGAGACGGGCCAGGACTCGGCGCCGAAAGCCGGTCCGGTGCCCCGACAGGAGCTGGCGTCCGTCAGCGTGTCGCTGCCCCCTGCCCTGATCCGGCCACCGCCACGCTCGGTGCCGACGGACTGAACGGGCTGAACGGACTGGGCGGCCTGGACTCCCTGCACGGCCTGGAGACCCTCGAGACCTTCGGTCGACTCGGCGCGCTGAGCGCATTCGGCGAGCCCCCGCACGCCGCCGGGCACCCGGCGGCCACGGACGGCGAGCCCGCCGCCGCCCTCGCGCTGCCCGGCCCCCGCTCCACTTGGCGCCGCGCGGCGATCGACCGGGCCGCCGCGCCGCTCAAGCTGCTGGTGATCGAGAACGACACCAGCGACGCCCGGCTGCTCGAGGAGCTGATCGCCGCCAGCGGCACGCCGGTCGAGCTCTCCTGGGCTCGCGGTCTGGACCAGGCCGCCGCCCAGCTGACCCCGCAGCCCGCCGTCCCCGGCCGCCGGGCCCGCACCCTGCCGATCGACTTCAGCTGCGTGCTGCTCGACCTGGCCACCCCGCCGACCGCCGACCCGGCCCGGGCCGCGGCCGCCGTCGGCACCGACCCCCTGGACGGGCTGCGCGAGCTGCTGCGGCTCGCCCCGAACGCGGCCGTCGTCGTGCTCACCGACGCCGCCGACGCCCAGCTGGGCGCCGCCGCGGTGGCCGCGGGCGCCCAGGACTTCCTCACCAAGGACGACACCGACGGCCCGCTGCTGGCCCGCGCGCTGCGCTACGCCGTGGAGCGCAAGCGGGCCGACGAGTCGCAGCGCCGGCTGGTCGAGGCCGAGCTGCGCGGCCAGGAGAACGCCCGGCTGCAGCGCCACCTGCTGCCCACCCCGCTGCTGGAGGGCGCCGAACTCTCCTTCACCCGCCGCTACCGGCCGGGGCGCCGTCGCGCCCTGCTCGGCGGCGACTTCTACGACGCCGTCCGCACCGACGACGGCACGGTCCACGTGGTCATCGGCGACGTCTGCGGGCACGGCCCCGACGAGGCCGCCCTCGGAGTCGCGCTGCGGATAGCGTGGCGGACCCTCGTCTTCGCCGGCCTGACCGGCCAGACCCTGCTGACCACCCTGCAGCACGTGCTGGAGCACGAGCGGCGCAGCGACGAGATCTTCGCGACCCTGTGCATGCTGGTGATCACTCCGGGCGCGCCGCCGGACCAGGCTCCGCGCGGCCACCGCCGCGCCACCGACGGCGGTCGCACGCCCGGCGAGCGCCCGGCTCCCGGGGTCGGTCAGCAGCCTCTGCCGTCCGACCGGCCCGGCGTGGAGCACGCCCAGCTCTACCTCGCGGGGCACCCGGCGCCGCTGCTGCTCACGCCGTCCCAGCGTCCCGTGGTGGTCTCCTTCGACCAGGCGGGCCCGGCGTTGGGCCTGCTGCCCTGCGACGACACCGAGGCCAGCTGGCCGCCGCACCACCTCGAACTGCCGCCCGGCTGGAGCCTGCTGCTCTACACCGACGGCCTGATCGAGGGCCGGGTCGGCGCCGGCTCACGCCGGCTGGGCCAGGACGGCCTGCTCGGCCTGATCGGCGACCACCAGGCGAACGGGCTGACCCGAGGTCGGCTGGTGGACGGCGCCCTCGCCGAGGTCGAGGACCTCAACGGCGGCGCACTCACCGATGACGTCGCGGTGCTGCTCCTGGAGCGGATCCAGCAGCCACCGCTACTGGGCTGAGTGGCGGCTGCTGGACCCGCTCCGGGAGCAGCGCCGCCTCAGCCCAAGCTCGCTGGCAAGCCGCAGCGTCACCAGGGCCCGTAAGGCCCCATGTTGCGACGGTCGTCCTTGCCGCCGCGGCCACCCGTCAGCGCCTTGATGGCCGGGCGGACGTCGACCATGTAGACGATCGCCGCGACCAGACCGGCCAGGGTCAGGAAGCTGCCGATGAAGTTGGCCCCGAAGAGCAGGTCGAGGCCGAGCGCGATCCCGAGCACGACCAGCCAGAACGTCTTGGTCTTCTTGTCGGCGGCGCGGTACGCGTCCTCCCGCCGCACGGCGGCGTCCACGAAGGCGAACCCCTTGAACAGGATGATCCCGACCGACAGCCACCAGAGCGGGTTCAGGAGGTTGATGTACGCGATGTAGCCCACCCGGGTCTCCTCACACGAAGCCTCGCCGCCGCCAGACCTTGACTTCCCACGGCTGAGTCATTCCATCCTGACACGCTGCGGCGCCCGACAGACGGTGAACGTGTCAGGCGCGCGCAGCGTGCCCGGGGCCGGTCGGACGGCCGCGCCGCCGCCCCGCTGCCGCTGCTGCTACTACTACTTCGCGGTACCGGGCGACTTCCGGGCCCGGGTGGCCTTCTTCGCCGGCTTCGCCTCGGCGCTCGCGTCCTCGACGATCTGGGCGTCCACCGCGGCCGGCTCGACGATCTCGACCGTCACCGCCGCGCTCTCCGGCTGCGCCGGGGAGCCCTGCCCCACCACGCCCTTGCCGCGCTCGGCCAGCTCGTCGTAGACCTCCTTGGCCTTCACCGCGAGGCCGGCGGCCCGGCCGACCTGCTGGAACGCGAAGGTCTGCGCCCGGTCCTGCAAGGACTTGAGGTCGGTCGGCAGCGTGGTCACCGTCCCGACCATCTTGGCCTGCGCCTGCGCCAACCTGGTCTGCGCCTCCTGCAGCCGCGCGGCCGCAGCGTCCTGCGTGGCCCTGCGGTCGGCGGCCAGCGCCTCGAGGTGCCCGGGCACCTCGCGCAGCTTCGCGTACGCCAGGTCGCCGGCACCCGCGAGCGCGTACAGCGGCGTCGGGTCGCTCAGGGTCTTCCTGATCTCGTTCCTGATCTCATCGGTGCTGGGCATCAGCATTTCCTCTCCATCGTTCGGCCTCACTCGGCCCTGTTGTCACGCACGAAGGCCTCGTACACCGCCAGCAGCGCGTGCTTCTGCTGCTCACTGATCGCCGTGTCCGCGAAGATCGCGGCCCGCAGCTCCACCCCACCGGCAGGCCGTTCCTCCAGGATTCCCGCCTGCACGTAGAGCGTCTCCGCCGAGATCCGCAGCGCCTTGGCGATCTGCTGCAGAATCTCCGCGCTCGGCTTGCGCAGCCCCCGCTCAATCTGGCTCAGATACGGGTTCGACACACCCGCTACCTCCGCCAGCTGGCGCAACGAGTACTGCGCGGCACGCCGCTGCTCCCGGATGTACTCACCCAGGGAGCCCACCTTCAGTGAAGCCATACCCTCATGCTGCCCACTGCTGCTTGCAAAAGCAAGCACCCAGCTAGCGCGTCGGCGCGGCAACCGTGTGACTTCGCACGATAGATGGCCACTTTGCAGGCTTGTTGACCAACCTCTCCAGGCGACTTGGCCAGCGAGACAGGGCACGGCGAGAGGCTCGGTGATGACCGGCCCGCCCGCCCCGGGGACGGCCATCCGGGCTGTCAGGCACACCTCCCAGGCTCAGCCCATGAATGATCAAATCTGGGTTGGCGTTCGGGAGCGCGTGCGGGCGTTGGGGGTAAGCCCGGCAGGTACCAGCGTCTTCGGGTCGTCGGGGCACCGGTTCGCGTTGGACGAGCCGCTGACCCCGGCCGAGGTCGATGACCTCGAGGCCCAGGCAGGCGTTGTCCTGCCCGAGGCCGTGCCGTTCGCGGGGCCGTGTTGCGTGAGCTGGCTGCCGGGGCCGGCAGCCGGGTTGAGCGCCACGTTCTGGACGCTGCGGTACACCGGTCCGGGCTCGAGGAGGCCAAGGAGCAGGCCCCGTGCATCGAGTTCCGCCCGTGGGCCCTCGCGCACGAGCGGGAGCCGCTCGGTGCTGTCGAGCTGGCGTGGTGCCTCAAACTCGACCGCATCCACATGCCGCCGATGAACCGGTTCCCGCGCGTGCATGCGCTGTTGGCGGCCGCTTACGCCCAGCCGGTGCTCCGCCAACTGTGCCGGTGACCAGCCACTTCAACCTCTGGTTCTCCACCAGTACCACGGCGCGATGGAACACGACACGGGTCGGGTACATGATCTGGCCGCACGATGAGGGGTTCTACGGGGTTCGGAACGGGAGTGAGTTGCTCGCGCGCTTCGATACGCCGGAGGAGGCCGTAGCCTTCGTGGTTGCCGTCCTGCCGGAGGGGATCGGGCCGGCGAATTGAAGCGTCATTCGAGCGGGCATTGGCAGCGATGATGCCAGGCGCATGCAGTGCGGCTGTGGCCGACTGCCCGTTGGTGGGCGGGCAGTCGGAGGCTGGTTAGCGGTGGGTGGTGGCGAGGTGGAGGAAGGCGGTCCAGGCGGTGGGGGTGAGGGTGAGGGCGGGGCCGTGCGGGTCCTTGGAGTCGCGGACGTGGATGGTGGCGGGGGTCTTGGCGATCTCCACGCAACAGGTGGCTTCGTTGGTGCTGTAGCTGCTCTTGTTCCAGACGAGTTCGATGGCGTTCATCGTTCTCCCAAAGGCTGGTTAGCGGTGGGTGGTGGCGAGGTGAAGGAAGATGGCCACGCCAAACTCCCTTTGCGTCATTCCCCGTTTCTCGCGAAAGAATCTGATCAGCTTGCCGAGGGCGCGGAAGAGGTCGGCCGCGCCCTCGGACTCCTCGGGCGCCTCCGGGCGCTTCTCCTCGGCGAGGTCGCCAAGCTTTTCGAGTTCACTGGGCCGACTCGCCCCAGGAACCCCAACTGTCTTGTCCTGCCCCGTAGTCGTCATCGTGACCACCGTTCCTGACACCCGATCAAAGGGCTACGGCCGCCGACCCGGACAGGCCCGCACGAGTGCCGGCGGCTCAGCACCCAGACGCCTCTCCACCTTGAGCGGCGGTGTCCCGTAGCCGGACGCGCCGCCCACGTTGGGGGACGACGTCGATCAGGGACGAGCGGTGGGAGCCCGTGATGTTCTCTCCGGACCGCACGGTCGGCGCCGTCGTGATCTCGCATCTCGGCTGCGCCGCCCGCCAGTGGCTGATCATCAGCGGCCCCGAGCAGGGGCGCATCTGGTCCGACAACCGGGTGGACGACGAGGACCTCACTCCGCTGCTCGACGGGCGCGGGGAGCCGGTGACCTTCGCCCAGTGGTACCTGTCCTGGCTCGAGAACAGCGAACGTCAGCAGCAGATCATCCCTTCGTAGCATTCGATGATCTTGGTGACGTTGTACCCGCTCCCAGTGCGCCAGCAGCGGATAGCCCCACATGTGGCCTGGCCGACTACCCCGAAAACGTTGGCCAACTACAAAGCACAGTCACAAACCGCAACACGCGATGCGTCCGGCTACCGACGCAGCCCAAGGGGCACGCCCACTCGGCTGACCGCGTGGCCGTGCATCCGATCGGTTCGACTACGGATCCTTCCGGTCAGCACATCCGGCTCGGGTTCTGACCGGCCGTCTAACGTGACCGTCAGTGGGGGAAACCACTGACTCCCTTGGAGGTGAGCCGTGCGTCCCGAGATGACACGGCGTCAATCCGCTCGGCGGCCCGAGAGCGGCCCGGTCAAGCGCGGGTTCCTGCGGCCGGGTGCCCTGTGCTCGCTGGCCGCGGCGGCCGTACTGGCGTTCGCCGGTGCCGGGACTGCCGTGGCTCAGCCGTCGGGCGGCCCCGGCGCGCCGGCCGCGCGGGCGACCACGGCCTCCAGCGGTTCCGCCGGCTCCAGCAACTCCACGGCGAGGCTGTCCGACGGCACCGTCGTCGACTCGGCCGCCGCCGCGAGCAAGGTGCAGGACTACTGGACGCCCGAGCGGATGAAGAACGCGATCCCGCTCGACGCCCCGGACCCCGGCACGCCGCCCTCCGGCAGCGCAGGCCCCGCCGCCGCACCGACCGGCGAGCCGGGCAGCACCGAACCGGTCGCACCGACCGTGCCGGGCCGAGCCGGCCTGCGGGAGCCGCTGATCAACGAGTCCGCCGCAGTGGGCAAGGTGTTCTTCACCGACCCGAGTGACGGCAAGGACCACGTCTGCAGCGGCAGCGCCCTCAACAGCCCGTCCAGGCAGCTCGTGATCACGGCCGGCTCCTGCGTGCACGGCGGCCAGGGCAAGACCTGGATGACCAACTGGATCTACGCGCCCCGGTACCGTTCCAGCAGCTACCCGTTCGGCACCTACGCCGCCAAGCAGTTCCGCGCCTTCGACGCCTGGATGAGCAGCAGCGCCCCCAGTCGCAACGTGGGCCTGGTGACCACCTGGCCGCAGAACGGCACCCGCCTGGTGGACGCCACCGGCGGCCAGGGCCTCTCCTGGAACTACCCGCAGAACGTGGACGTCACGGCCCTCACCTACTCGCTCGACCGCAGCGACGGCGAGATCCAGCAGTGGTGCACCGGCACCACCGCGCGGGGCTACTTCAGCGGGACCATCGGGCTCTACTGCAGCCTCGGCACCAGGTCACCCGGCGGCCCCTGGCTGCGCGAGTTCGACAACTCCACCGGCCTCGGCCACGTCAACGGCGTGATGTCCGCCATCGACTGCAGCGACTGGAACCAGAGCTCGTACTTCGACGACGGAGTGAAGTCGATGGTCGACGCCCAAGGCAGCGTCACCTGACGCGGCACCAGCCGCCGCACCGCGGCCGCCCGGCGTACCTTCGCGCCGGGCGGCCGCGGCGTTCATCCGGGGAGCAGATCGACGTTGCCGTCGAACTGCCAGAGCGGGTTCGGCACCGCCTTTCCCCCGCTGATGATCAGGAAGTAGCCGTTCACCTCCACCGGACCGTCTCCGTCGGCGGTGTACCGCCCGTTCGCGGTGACATTGAGCTGGTAGACGGCTTGGGCGGTGGCGTTGTAACCGGGGACGTTCCAGGAGACCGTGCAGCGCCAGTCGTTGCCCGATCCCTCCTGCGCGCCGAGCCCTGCGCTCTTGTCACAGGCCGCGGAGGTCTGCAACTGCGCTTCGGTGACCGGCGGTTGGCGCATCTGCGCTTGCTGGAACCGGTAGAGGTGGGCGAACGCCGTGGCCACCGACCGTTGCACCTTGGTCTGGTCGATGCCGGAACCGCCAGTCCCGGTCGTCACCGCGACGACACCGACCGTCGCGGCCAGCACCCCGACCAGCGGGAGGACACCCAAGGTCAGCACCTTGCGTCCGGCGCCGTCGTTGTTGAGATTGGTGAAGTCCCGGCGGAGGAAGAGCAGGTAGGCCAGTGCCGTCGCGGCGACCGCCCACACCAGACTGACCCCGACGCCGATCAGCAGGGGCCCGAGTTGCCGGGGATCGGCGAAAAGACCGTTCCAGGAGATGAAGGCGTAGCCGGGCAGTGCCAGGCGCACCGGGACCGGCAGCGGCAGCATCTGCGCCACCTGCATCCCGAGGGCGGCGAGCATGGGCAGGAGCAGGCCCATCGGGGATCGCCCCAGGGCGATGGACCCGAGCAGCCCGATGGCCGCCAGGGCGAGCGTCGGCGCCAGCACGCAGACCCAGGCCAGCAGGACACTGCCGGCCGCGTCCCCGCCGGAGAGCTGGTGGCCGTCCAGCCCGACCAGCGGCTGGTTCCCCTCCGCGAGCAGGCCGCCGAACACGCTGGAGACGGCCAGGCCTGCCACCAGCAGCCCGATCACGGAGATGCTGGCGATCGCCTTGGCCGCGAAGATACGCCGGTGCGAGCGGACCGCGATGAGCAGATGGCGCCAGGTGCCCAGCCGGTCCTCGGAGGCGAACACGTCGCCGGCGACCATGGACGTGACCAGCGGCAGCGCCCAGGTGCCGGCGAAGCCGAGCACCACCAGCGACCCGGCCCAGCCGGTGGCGTGCATCCACCGGCCGAACAGGGTGTCCGACGGCAGAGTGCTCTGCTGGTCGATCGCGAAGACCAGCAGGCCCGGACCGAGCCAGCACAGCCCGATCAGCAGGCGCACCCGCCAGGCGGAGAACTGCTTGACCAACTCGAAGCGGAGGATGCGGGCCACCGGGACCGGGCGCGCACCCGCCGTCCCGGCCCCAGCCTCAGCCCCGGCGGCGGGAACGGGGGCGGGGGCGTCAGCGACGGTCGCGGTCATCGGTCGGCCTCCTGCTCGGTCAGGGCGAGGAACGCGGCTTCCAGCGGTGAGACGACGGGCGCCAACTCACGCAACGCGATGTCGTCGCGCACCATCCGGGCCACGAGTTGGTCCACGGCTGCCACCCGGGCGCGGACGACGATCACATCGGTGTCCGGTCGTGCCGGGGCGTCGTAGCCGTCGATGATGCTCACACCGGGCGTTGTGGCCGCGACCGCGCGAGCGGCGGACGGATCCGACGCGCGCAGCCGGTAGTCGAGTTCGCGGTTGTCATCGGAGAGCTTTGCCACCGGTCCGGAGAAGACCACGCGCCCGGTGGCCAGGATGGTGACCTCGGAACACAGCGCCTCCAGATCGTCCATCCGATGGCTGGACATCACGACCGTGACGCCTTCGGCGGCCAGCCGGCTGAGCACACCGTGCACGTGCTTCTTGCCGACCGGGTCCAGGCCGTTGGACGGCTCGTCGAGCACCAGCAGCCGTGGCCTGGTCAGCAGCGCCGCGGCCAGCCCCAGCCGCTGGCGCATGCCCAGGGAGAACCCACGGACCTTGGCGTCGGCGACGTCGGCGAGCCCGACCTGCTCCAGTGCCTCCTCGACACCCGTGGCGGGCGCGTCATCAGGGCGCAGCGCGACCAGCGTCGCAAGGTTCTGCTTCGCGGTGAGAGTGGGGTAGAGGCCGGGCCCGTCGACGAACCCGGAGACACCGTCAGGCGCGGCCGGCGCGCGTCCCACCGGAGTGCCGAGGATCTCCAGACTCCCTTCGTCAGCGACGGCCAGGCCCAACAACAGGCCGAGGAGCGTGGTCTTGCCGGCGCCGTTCGGGCCGACCAGGCCGTGGATCTGACCCTGCGTCATGCTCACATCGATGTGGTCGAGGGCGACGACATCACCGAAGACTTTGGTGATGCCCCGGCCTCTCACCGCGACGGGTGTGTCCATCCGTTCATCCATCCCTCAGCTGGCGCTCAGCTGATCCTGAAGAACCCGATCTTGAAGAACCTGAGCCTGGCGCGTGACGCGCAACCTCGAGGACAGCGGCCTCGTCCCGTGCAAGCGGCACCGGGTGGTGCACCGCAGTGCACCACCCGGCACTCTTTCGCGATCACATGATCCGCATCGGACTCGGCGAACTCGTCAGGCTCAGCTGACGTTCAGCGCGGTGTCGTCGAGCACGAACGACGTCTGGTACTCGAAGTCCTCGACACCGGTGAACTTCAGCGTCACCTGCTGGCCGGCGTAAGCGCCGAGGTTGAAGGTGTGCTGCGCGTATCCGGTGTTGTGGTTGAGGTTGGAGTAGGTGGCCAAGGTGCCCAGGACGGTGCCGGAGCTGTTGAGCACCTGCACCTTGAGGGTGTCGTAGGCGGTGGTCGTCGAGGTCTCGGCCGTGTTGGTGTGCAGCCAGAAGCTGAAGCTGTAGTTGCTGCAGCCGCTGGGCAGCGTGACGGTCTGGGCCAGGGTGTCGGTGGTGGCCTTGCCCCAGCCGTCGAGCCAGGCGTCCCAGGTGCCGCTGTGCTGCGGTTCGGAGCTGCTGTTGCCGATCACCGCGAGGGGGCTGTGCGTCGAGGTCACGGTCCACGGCGCGGGGTTGGAACTGCCGTTCTCGAAGCCCGGGTTGCCGAGCAGTTGCTGTGCCTGGCAGCCCGTGCCGGTGGGGGTGACCGTCGCCTCGCTACTCGCCGCCCCCTCGCCCACGCCGTTCACCGCGGTGACGGTGTAGTAGTAGGCCTGACCGGCGGTCAGCCCCGTGTCCGTGCACGAGGTCACCGCGCCCAGGCCGCTGCAGCCGCCGCTGGTCAGCAGCGTCTCGCCGCCGCTGGCGGTGCCGCGGTACACCTTGTACGAGGTGACGTTCTCGCCGCCGGTGTTGGACGGCGGCGTCCAGCTCAGCGCGGCCTGCCCGGTTCCGGCGCTCGCCGTCAGGCCGGTGGGCGCACCCGGTACCGTCGCGGCGATCGGCGAGGCTGTGATGGTCACCGTCGAGGATGCGGAGTTCGCCGGCGAGGCGCTGTCGGTGACGGTCAGCGTCGCGGTGTAGGTACCCGCGGTGCTGTAGGTGTGGCTCGGGTTCTGGGTCGTGCTGCTGGTCCCGTCACCGAAGTTCCAGCTGTAGTTGTACGCCGGGGTACCACCGGTGCCGGTGCCGGTGAAGGCGACGTTCAGCGGCGTCTGACCGGAGGTCGGCGTGGCCGAGGCGGTGGCCGCCAGCGGGTTGCCGACGGCGTTGACCGTGGTCGTCACCTGCGACGTCGCGGTGTTGGCCGGCGAGGCGCTGTCGGTGACGGTCAGCGTCGCGGTGTAGGTACCGGCGGCGGTGTAGGTGTGGCTCGGGTTCTGGGTCGTGCTGGTGGTCCCGTCACCGAAGTTCCAGCTGTACGTGTACGGGGCCGTGCCGCCGGTGGCCGAGCCGGTGAAGGTCTCCGTCAGCGGCGCGTTGCCGGTGGTCGGGGACCCCTTGGCGCTCGCGGACAGCGGGGTCGAGCCCTGGACCCAGAAGTCCTCGAGCGGGTCGCCGAGCGCGGCCTGGTCCGCGGTCGTCATCGGGAAGGTGGACGAGCCCAGGTTGTCGTTCGGGTCGATGACGCCGGAGTGCACGTTCTCCATCGTGCGTTCCATCGCCGCCACCACGTTGCCCGTGGTGTACGCCACGTGCGAGACGTAGTTCTGCTTGACGTAGGCCGACGGCCCGATGACGAGCAGCGGCACGCGGTAGGTGTTGCTGACGTGGTCCGGGCCGTTGCTGCCGTTCTGGGTGTCGTCCTCGGTGACGACGATCAGGGTGTTGTTCTTGTACGTCGGGTTGCTCTCGATGGAGTTGACGATGTTGTTCGTCGCGGTGTCGTTGCCGGAGATGTCCTGGTAGGTGCCGGGGTGGTCGTTGAACAGCTCGACGTAGTTGTAGGCCGGCATCCCGTTGGTGTTGATGAAGTTGAGGTAGTCGTTGGAGATCGTGCTGTCGGGGAGGCTCTGGTTCTGGCAGGTGTACTCGTTGGTGTGCAGCTCTTCGGGGATGTTGGTGCCCGGGCGGTTGGGCGGCAGGACCTCGACCTTGCCGTCGGCCGGGTTCTTCCAGTAGCCGCTGCCGCTGTTGAGCATCCAGTAGATGTCGCCGTTCATGATGAACGTGTACGGGCTGCTGCCACTACTGGTGCCGGACGGAGCCGTGCAGGCGCTGGTGCCCTCGTCCGTGGGACCCTTGCTGCTCTGCAGGAAGCGGTCGAACTGGGTGCCGTTCGACGGGTACGACTGCTGCTGGCTGCTGGACGAGGACTGCCCCGAGAACATGAACCAGTGGTTGGGGCCGGACGGCGGCTGAACACCGGTGCTGTACGAGTCGGACAGCGCGTAGGTCTTGGCCAGCTGGTGCAGGTCCGGCACGGAGCTGATGTGGTTGGTGCTCTGCACCTGGCCGTTGCAGCTGGGACTGATCGTGGTCGCGCAGTCGCCGAGGTAGTCGTCGAAGGTGTGGTTCTCCCGGTAGATGACCACGAAGTGCTGGAACGGCGGGAAGTACGGCGCCAGCGGGTTCACCGCCGCGGTGGGCTTCCCCACCACCGTCTGCTGGCCACCGACCGTCTGCACGACGCTCTTGTCGGTGATCTTGAGGTCCTTCGGCTGCGGGAACTTCGTGAACTCCACGCCGGGCGCGGCGAACACCGCGCCGGTGCAGTCGAAGTCGTCCGGCTTGTACGTCTGCGGACGCTGACCGACCGGAAGGTTCTTGGCGTTCGCCGGGCTGGTCGCCGGGTTCCAGCCCTTCAGCGTGCACGAGCCGACGCCGGTCGCGGGGTGCTTTCCGGCCCCCTGGGCGGTGGCCAGCGAGGCCCCCGCTAACGTGACAACGGCGAGCAGAGCCACACTCGCCGATCTCTTCTTCCACTTCCTCATCGACACCCTCCGTACGTGACGGTTCATGGTCAGATGACTGCGGTCCGTATGGTGGTCGCGAATCGGAGACCTAGCAAGTAGATGCGCGTAGATTTCTCTGGGACTCGGGTTTTTTGGTCTGGCGTTCGTCCCCTGTTGCCGGAAGGTTCGACGACTCTTGGACGCCGAGCCCGAGTAAGCGTTCGACCGCTGCGGTGAGTTGACGATGCGACAGGTTGGCTCGGTGATCTGGGAGATGCGGGCGCCGAAGAGGCTCGAGACCCAGGCTGACGCCCCTGTCTGCACAACCAATAGTTGTGCCTTCATGGCGGATCGGTTGTTTGATCTCGCCATCCACTACCCGCTTTGATGCCGATGGTCAGCGTGTGGTTGTTCGGATCGGCGAGAGGCGCGTTGGGTATGACGGGTAGGCGGGCGCTGGGGCGGCGCTTCGGGTGGTTGTGGGCGGCGTACGCCGTCAGCTCGTACGGCTCAGGGTTCGGGTTCGGCGCGTTTCCGTTGATCGCGGTCCTCGTGCTGCACTGCGGGCCCGCCCAGGTGGCGGCGCTGGCCGGCGCGGGGCGGGCGGTGGGAGCCGTGGTCGCGGTGCCGCTCGGGCCGTGGGTGGAGTTCCGCCGCAAGCGGCCGGTCATGATGGCGATGGACCTGATCCGGTTCGCGGCGTTGCTGAGCGTCCCGGCCGCGTACGCGCTCGGCTGGCTCAGCTTCACCCAACTCCTCGTCGTCGCCGTCGTCACCGCCGCGGCCGACATCGTCTTCAAGGCGGCCAGCGGTGCGTATCTGAAGGCACTGGTACCGCCGGCGGACCTGCTCGTCGCGAACGGCCGGTTCGAGTCCACGACGTGGACCGCGACCACGGTCGGGCCGCCGCTCGGCGGGGCCGCGATCGGACTGTTCGGCCCGGTGACGACCGTGGTGGCCGACGCGGCCAGCTACCTGCTCTCGGCGCTGGGCATCCGCGCCATCGGCGGGACGGAACCGCACCCCGCGCGGACCGGCGTACCGCGGCTGCGAGCGGGCGATCTGCTCGAGGGATGGCGCCACATCCTCGGCCACCCCGTGCTGCGCCCGCTGTTCTTCAACACGATCGTGGTCAACGGCCTGATCATGGCCTCCGAGCCGCTGCTCGCCGTACTCCTGCTGGGCCGCCTCGGGTTCGCGCCCTGGCAGTACGGTCTCGCGTTCGCCGCCCCTTGCCTCGGTGGTCTCGTCGGCTCCCGCCTCGCGCGCCCACTCGCGGCCCGCCTCGGGCAGCACAAGGTGATGCTCACCGTCGGGGCGCTGCGCGCGTGCTGGCCGGTCGGATTGGCGTTCGTCCAGCCCGGTGTCCCCGGGATCGTCCTCATCATCGCCGTCCAACTCGGCCTGGTGACCTGCTGCGGCCTGTTCAACCCGGTGCTGGCCACCTACCGGCTCGACCACACCGACCCCGACAAGGTCGCCCGCACCCTGTCCGCGTGGTCGGTCAGCAGCAGCGCCAGCATCGCGGCCATGACCGCGCTGTGGGGCCTGCTGGCCACCATCACCAGCCCCCGCACCGCGATCGCGCTCGCCGGAGTCCTCCTGCTGGCCACCCCGCTGCTGCTCCCACGCCGCGAGAACGCGCCCCGGAACGCAGGGGAACCGGCCGCGAGCCTCAGCTGAACCGCCCGTGGTACGTCGTCCTCGTCGTGGCGCTCCGGCGCCCGGGGTGGCTGGGGCCTGTCGTCAAACCCCCTTCTGGCGTCGCCGAGCAGAAGGGGGTTTGACGACAGGTCCTAGGTCAGCCGGATGGGCATCAGCACCGAGAAGTTCCCGGCCGCCTGGTCGGCTGAACGGATCGCCAACGGGCCGATCGTGCCGCCGAGTTCGAGGACCAGCTGGTCCGGTGCGCCGGCCGCGAGCGCTTCCAGCAGGAACTCCTGGTTCACCGCCACCCGCAGGTCGCCATCGGCCGCTTCGGTGTCCTCCAGTGCGGTGCCCGGCTCGCTCTCGACCACGCGCAGTTCGCCGCTGCGGCTGACGGCGAGGACGGTGACCGGGACCTCGTTCTGGTCGGCGGACCGGTCGGGGGTGGCCGGGGTGTACGGGCGGGTGGCGCCGTCCGCAACGGCGCGGCGCAGCGTGGCGGTGGGCAACTCGACCCGGTGGGTGGGCCGCAGGCGGATCAGGCTGCGGTAGTCGGGGAAGTCCAGGTCCAGCCGGTCGCCGGCCACCCGGCGCCCGCCGGCCTCGGCCGCCACCGAGGCTCCCTCGACCGTGAGGGTCAGCTCGCCGGCGCCCGCCGCGTCGGCTTCCGCCGCCATGGTGCCGAACTCGTCGGCGAGCGCGGCCGGCAGCAGAACGTTGAACTCGGTCGGGGCCGCCGCGCGGGCTGGGGCCGCGCCGACCGCCAACCGGTAGCGGTCGGTGGCCACCAGCCGCAGCAGCTCGCCGTCCAGGTCGAAGAGGATGCCGCCGAGCATCGGCGCCGCGGGCTCGGCGCTCACCGCGAAGCGCACGGCCGCCAGCGCCGCGACCAGGTCGGCTGCCGCCACGGTGAGCCGGGCACCGCCCAGGGGGTCGGCGGATGCGGAGGGGTCGATCGTCGTCATGGTGTGCTCCCGTCGGTCGATCAGCGTACGGACGTGGGAGAGCTCGCGACGCGCGTCCGCCAGACCGTCCTCCAGCCGCCGCAGGTGCGTGTCGAGCACCTGGTGGGCGGAGTCGGAGTCGGCCGGCGCGGCCAGCAGCAGCCGGATCTCGGCCAGCGGCAGTCCCACTCGGCGCAGCCGGCAGAGCAGCCGGGCGTCGGCGAGCTGGGCCGGCGCGTACCAGCGGTAGCCGGTCTGCGGGTCGACCCGGGCGGGGCCGAACACCCCGGCGCCGTCGTAGAACCGCAGCGCGCTGACGGTCAGTCCGCTCTCCCGGGCCAGCTGCCCGATACTGCGCATCACGCTCTCCATGACGAGGACTCTGAGGGCTCGACCAGGTCGAGGGTCAAGCGTGGTCGTGGTCGTGGTCGTGGCTCATCGGCCTCACGAGGTCAGCGCGCGGTAGACGGGGGCCAGCAGCGTGCCGAGGCCACGGCCGCGCACGGTGATGTCGGGTGCCGCCAGCCGCTCGACCGGCAGCGGCCCCGCCCGGCCCGGACGGGGGGTCGGGGGGAGCTCGTCCTGGCGAAGCGTGAAGTCGCCGACCCAGTAGTCGTCCAGTGGCCTCGCGGCACCCGTGCTGTCGTCGTTCATTCGGCGATCGCCTCCTCGGTGAGGGTGAGCAGCTCGCGCAGCTCACCGTCGGACAGGTCGGTGAGCCACCGCTCGCCCTCGCCGACCGCCGCCTCGGCCAGCGCGCGCTTGGCCTCGATCATCCCGGCGATCCGCTCCTCGACCGTGCCGGCGCAGACGAAGCGGCGCACCTGGACGGTGCGGTGCTGGCCGATCCGGTGGGCCCGGTCGGTGGCCTGCTGCTCGACCGCCGGGTTCCACCACCGGTCCAGGTGGACCACCTGGCTCGCGGCGGTGAGGTTGAGCCCGGTGCCGCCGGCCTTGAGCGAGAGCAGGAAGACCCCCGGTCCGTCGCCGCCGCCCGGTTCCTGGAACCGCTGAACCAGCTCGTCGCGCCGCCGGGCACTCAGCCGGCCGTGCAGGTAGAGCACCTCGGTGTCGAGGCGCTCGGCCAGGTGGCGGTGGAGCAGCGTGCCGAACTCGGCGTACTGGGTGAAGACCAGGGTGCGGTCGCCCTCGGCGAGAGCCTCGGCCAACACCTCCTCCAGCCGGGCGAGTTTGCCCGAGCGGCCGGCCACCGCCGAGCCGTCGTGCAGCAGTTGGGCCGGATGGTTGCAGACCTGCTTGAGCTTGCCGAGCGCGCCGAGCACCGCACCCTTGCGCTGCACCCCCTTGATCCCGCGCAGCCGGTGCAGCAGGTCGGCGACCACCGCCTGGTAGAGGCCGGCCTGCTCGGCGGTCAGCGTGCACCAGACGGTCATCTCCTGCTTCGGCGGCAGCGCGACCGCCACCGCCGGATCGTCCTTGCGCCGCCGCAGGATGAACGGGCTGGTCCGGCGCAGCAGTTCGGCGGTCCGCTCGGTGTTGGCGTGCTGCTCGACGGGGATCGCGTAGCGCTCCTTGAAGGCCGCCGCCGAGCCGAGCAGGCCAGGGTTGGCGAAGTCCAGGATCGCGTGCAGCTCGGTGAGGCGGTTCTCCACCGGCGTGCCGGTGAGCGCGATCCGGTGCTCGGCGGGGAGTGAACGCAGCGCCCGGGACTGGGCGGTGGCGCTGTTCTTGATGTTCTGCGCCTCGTCGGCGATCACCCGGTGCCAGGCGATCCCGCGCAGCTCGGGGCCGTCGCGCTGGACCAGTCCGTAGGTGGTGATCACCAGGTCGGCGCCGGCCACGGCGGCCCGCAGCTCGTCCCCGGTGGGACGGTCGGGGCCGTGCTGCACGTGGACCCGCAGCATCGGCGCGAACCTGGCCGCCTCGCGGCGCCAGTTGGCGATGAGCGAGGTGGGGCAGACCAGCAGCGTCGGGCCCGGCAGCGCGGAGTCGGCCAGCTCGCCCCGCTCGGCCGCCAGCAGCGCCAGGGCCTGCACGGTCTTGCCCAGGCCCATGTCGTCGGCCAGCACCGCGCCCAGCCCGAGCCGCCCGAGCGAGCGCAGCCAGGCCACCCCGCGCTCCTGGTACGGGCGCAGCGTGGCGCCGAAACCGGCCGGCAACGCGACCGCGGGATGCCCGGCCGCCGCCCGCTCGTCCGCCACCCGTTCGCCGAGCAGCGCACCGAACACCCCCGTGGCCGTGACGGCGCCGATCGGCAGTCCGGCGACCAGCGCGCCCGGGTCCAGGATCAGCTGGAGCAACCGCCCGGGCCGGCTCTCGCCGACCCCCTGCCGGGTCAAGAAGTCGACGGCGTCGGCAATCTGACGGACATTCATCTCGATCCACTGCCCGCGCACCCGCACCAGCCCGCGCTTGGCCGCCGCCAGATCGGCCAACTCCTCGGCGGTGAGCGGCTCGCCTTCCAGTGCCAGCCGCCACTGGAAGGCGACCACGGCGTCCCGGTTGAGCCAGGCATGCCCGTCCGGCGGCGGCGTGCCCGCCGTCCGTCCGGCGGCCGCGCCAGGAGCGGCGCCCCGCACCGTGAGCGCCATCCCCAGCCGTGGCCTGCGCTGCCACCAGCTCGGGAGCAGGACGCCGAAACCGGCCGAGGTCAGGGCCGGGGCCGCCTCGCGCAGGAAGTCCAGCGCGGTGTCCCGGTCCAGCGTCAGGCCGCTCGGCCGGCCCGCGCGCAGCGCCTGGCGCAGCTCGGTCCGGCATCGCACGGCCCGGTCCAGCTCGGCCAGATAGGCGCCCTGCGGGTCCTCGACCTTGCGCTCGAAGGCGGCCACCGCCGCACCGCCGGCCCACAGTTCGCCGGCGGTGACCAGCAGCGAGGGCTCGTCGACGGCCTGCAGCAGGAATTCCAGCCGCCAGTGGTCGTCGGAGGTGCCTCCCTCGGGGTCGGCGGGATCCGGCCCGAGCGGCTCGACCAGCCGGAAGCAGAGCCGGACCGCCGGCTGCTCGGGGCCGCCCGAGGCGTGCCAGGCGGCCAGTCGATCGGCCAGCCGGTCGAGCGCCGCCCGTGGCTCGCCCGGTTCCACCGCCAGCAGCCCGTCGCCCGCCCCGAGCCCGGCGAACCAGCGCTCGGCGGCCTGCCCGTCGGGCTCGCCCGCCGCCCCGACGCCGCGTGGCAGCCGCACCACACCCGGGTGGTCAGCCAGGGTGGCCCGGACCTCACGGTCGGTCAGCGCCTCCAGCACCTCGGCGAGCAGCACCGTGCCCGGCCGACCGGCCCGGGCCACCGGCGGGCAACCCTCGGCGAGGGCGGTCGCCTCGCGGCGGTCGGCGGTGCCCAGCACCGGCTGCCAGCGGGCGTACGGCGCACCGTCCAGCTCGACCAGCGCGGGCAGCACCTGGCCGCCACCGACCAGGCGCCAGGCCAGGTCGTGCACGGCGGTGAGCCAGCGCAGCGAGGACCCGTAGGCGACGTCGACCCGCCCCGGGCCGTCGAGTTCCGCGCTGGTCAGTGCCCAGCGCGGGTCGAACAGCTCGCCCAGCAGCTGGGCGGCCTCGGCCGGCTCGAAGACCAGCGCGGGCACCCGCCAGGCGTGCAGCGACACCCCGCTCGGCGCGGCCCGGCCGCCGAGCAGCTCGGGCGAGGCAGTGGGCACCCCGCTCAGCGAGGGCAGGGTCAGCGTGGTCCACCGCTCGGCCGCCTGGCCGGCCAGCCACCCGAGGCCGGGGCCGATGCCGCCGAGCAGGTCCGCGAGCAGCGCGGCGGGGCAGGCAAAGGGGTGCGGGCGAGCCATCGCCCCACCGCCCGGGTACGGCACCGGACCGCGCGCCGCGTCGAGCGCCCGCGCGTCCTCCGCCCACAGCGCCAACCGCCCGCCGCCCGGCCCGTGCCACAGCGCGTGCACCGCGAACACCGCTCCCGGACACCTCCTCCCGCGCTCGCCGGTCACCGTCGCCCGGTCACCGTCGCCCGGTCAGCCCGGTCGCTCTTCGCAGCCTAGCCACGACCTGTGACAACACATTCGGCCAGCTTGGTTGAAGGTTGAACGAAAAAGCCCTATGGTGGAGCCAACAAGTTGAAGCCTCAACAAAAGGCTTCGAACCCGAGGAGGAGCCATGGGCCTGTTCAGCCGCAAGACCACCGCCACCGCGACCGCCACCACCGTGCTGGACGCCCCGGCCGCGACCACCAGCACCGACCTCGCCCACCTCACCGGCGACTACACGATCGACACCACGCACAGCCGGATCGGCTTCACGGTGCGGCACGCCATGGTCACCAACGTGCGCGGCGAGTTCACCGACTACCACGGCAAGCTCCACCTGGACGGCAGCGACCCGGCCGCCTCCACCGTCGAGCTGGTGATCCAGGTGGCCAGCGTCGACACCGGCAACGAGCAGCGCGACGGCCACCTGCGCACCGGCGACTTCTTCGCGGTCGAGACCCACCCGGAGATCACCTTCCGCAGCACCGCCGCCGCCCAGCTCGACGCCGAGACCTACCGCCTGCACGGCGACCTCACCATCAAGGGCACCACCCGCCCGGTGGTCCTCGACCTGGAGTTCACCGGCAGCGCCGTCGACCCGTACGGCATCCAGCGGCTCGGCTTCGAGGGCTCGACCACCGTCGACCGCACCGACTTCGGCCTGAGCTACAACGCGGCGCTGGAGACCGGCGGCGTGCTGATCGGCGAGAAGGTCAAGCTCAGCTTCGACGTCTCCGCCGTCCGGGCCTGAGCCCGGCTGCCACGCCCGCCCGGCCCGTGACGCCGCCGGCGCGCCCGCCCGCCGGGCCTCCAACGCCGCCACGTGCGGCAGGATGGCCCACTGCCTCCGCTCAGCGGCGGGCGGCCGCCGGCCGCTGGTCGGACGCGGCCAGCAGCGCCTCGTCCGGGGCGCTGAGCCAACTGGCCGGCGGCCGGGCCAGCCACGCTTCCCGTTCGCCCAACTCGGCGGCGCAGGAAGCGATCAGCGCGACCTCGGGGTCGGGCGTCGCCGTCCGCCGATCGGGCGCCGCGGCGCCGGCGCGCCCTTCGGGCCGGTACACCAGGCTGACCAGGGTCAGCGGCACCGGGTCGACCAGTGGGCGGGTGACCACCCCGGGCAGGTCGGGCCCGCCGACGGTGGTGAGCATCGGGTGCCCGTGCCGCGCCAGATAGCGCGCGGTCTCGGCCGCGCCGACCGGGTAGGACCCGACGCCGGCGGCCGTCAACCCGTGGGCGGCCAGCAGGTGTTCACCGAACTCGGTCCACTCGGTGGTGGCCGGATTCCCGGCGCAGATGTCCACCGGGTGGCCCACCAGCTCGGCCGTGCGGATCGCGCTCCGGGCAGCCAGCGGATGGTCCTGCGGCAGCAGCAGCGCCACCCGCTCCAGCCGGACCGGACGCTGCGCCAGCCGCTCGCGTGACTGTGGCGGCAGCCCGCTGAACCAGCCGAACGAGACGTCCAGCCGCCCGGCCAGCAACTCCCGCGCGCCGGCGGCCAGTCCGCCGTGATAGCGGGCCAGCAGGGTGGCCTGCGGGTCAGCGGCGCGAGCGGCGGCCAGGATCCGATCCGCCGTCAGATCCTCCCCGGTGACCGCGCTGTTGAGGTCGACCAGCACCACCCGGCGCGGCGGCGGCGCCAGGATCTCCGCCTGCAGTGCGAGCAGCCGCCGGGCCTGCGGCAGCAGCCGCTCCCCCGCCTCGGTGAGCGCGACGCTGCGCGTGGTGCGGCTGAACAACTCGCGCCCGAGCAGGCGCTCCAGCGTCCTGATGTCCCGGCTGAGCGCCTGCTGGGCCAGGTGCAACCGCGCCGCCGCCTGCCCGAAGTGCAGGGTCTCGGCGGTCGCCAGGAAGCCGCGCAGCAGGCGGGGGTGCAGGTCGACGGGCATGCGGGCGAGAGTAGCAAGCGATTGACAACACAGCTGCGTCAATCGCCCCGAACAGGTGTTGGACCGTGCCGGGGCACGGCGGACAGGCTGAGGCCATCCCCGCCACCCCTCCCCTGGAGTCCCGTGTTCGCCCCCTACCGCCGCCTGTTCGCCGTGCCCGGCGCGCTCGCCTTCACCTGCTACGGCCTGATCGGCCGGCTCTCCTTCTCGATGCTCGGCGTCAGCCTGCTGACCGCGGTCGTCGACCGCCGCCACTCCTACGCACTGGCCGGCGCGGTCTCGGCCGCCGGCATGGTCGGCGTGGCGCTCAGCATGCCGCTGCTCGGTCGGCTGGTCGACCGCTACGGGCAGCGCCGGGTCTCGATCCCGGCGGCCCTGTGGTCCGCCGTACCGCGCACCGCGCTGCCGTTCCTGCTGCACGGCGGCGCACCGGCCTGGGCCCTGTGCGCAGCCGCCACCGCAGCCTCGGTGGCGCCCAATCTCGGCGGCATGTCCCGTGCTCGCTGGGCCCACCTGCACGGCGCCGACCCGGCCCTGCTGCACCGCGCCAACTCGCTGGAGCAGGCGCTGGACGAACTCTGCTACCTGGGCGGCCCGGTGCTCGGGATGCTGCTCTGCACCACGCTCTTCCCGGAGGCCGGCCTGCTCGCGGTCAGCGCGCTCGCCACCACCGGCGCGCTGCTCTTCGCCGCCCAGCGCCGCACCGAGCCGCCAGTCGCACCGCCGCCGGGCAGCGGACCGCGATCGCCGCTGCGGGCCCGGGGCGCGATCGTGCTGGTGGTGGTCTTCCTGAGCACCGGCGTGGTCTTCGGCTCGCTGGAGATCACCACCCTGGCCTGGGCCGGCGCCCAGGGCAGGCAGTCCGCGACCGGTCTGCTACTGGCCCTGCTGGCGGCCGGCTCCGGCGTCTCGGGTCTGCTCTTCGGGCTGCTGCCGCAGCGGTCCTGTCCCGTCCGGCGCCTGCTCGTCAGCCTCGCCGCGATGGCCGCCCTGCTCCTGCTGCCGCTCTCGGTCACCGGCCTCGGCGGTGGCCTGGGCACGCTGGCCGTGGCCCTCTTCGTGACCGGCACCGGGACCGCGCCCACCATGGTCAGCGGCCTGGCGCTGCTGCAACGGACGGTGCCCGCAAACGCGTTGAACGAGGGCATGGCGTTCGCCGTCGCCGGGATCGTCACCGGCAGCTCGGCCGGCTCGGCGCTCGGCGGGCTGCTCGCGCAGCGACTGCGGGCCGGCGGCGGCTACCTGCTGCCCGCCGGGGCGGCGCTGCTGGCCCTGCTGATCGCACTGGCCGGCAGCCGCCGCCTGCGGCCGACCGACCGCACAGCGGCACCCGTACCGGACGAGCCACGTGACCACGACCGACCGAGCGGCGGCGCACCCCGCAGGCGCTACGGCCGCGCCCAGGTGTACTCGTACTCGGGCAGCTCGCCGGCGCCGGGGAAGACCGCCGCGCCGGTGCGGGTCCGCACCCCGCCGGCCCGCTCGTAGAAGGCGACGGCCCGGTGGTTGTCGCGCAGCACCTCCAGGTAGAGCGGCGCACCGGCGTGCACGCGGGCCGTCCAGTCGCGCGCGGCGGCCAGCAGCGCCGCACCGATGCCGGCGCCGGTGAGCCCGGGGCGGACATGCAGGTTGTCCACCAGCACCCGCTCGTCGGGCTGCGGCACCAGGTAGCAGAATCCGAGCAGTTCGCCGTCGGCCCGCTCGGCGAGCAGCAGAACGGGAGTCGCGGCCGGCTCGCCGTAGTCGACCGTCAACCGGATCGCCCACAGCTCACGCCGCTGCTCGACCAGGCCGTCGCCGAGCACCGTGGCCGGGACGATCCCGGCGTACGCGGTGCGCCAGCTGGCGGCGTGCAGGTCGGCCACGGCGGACGCGTCGGCGGGGCCGCCGGGACGGATCGAGAACTCTGCGGTATCGCTCACGCCCCGATCCTGCCACCCCTTCACCCAGCCGAGCTTGAACGCGTTCAAAACAGCGGCTACAGTCTCCGCGACAGCAGCGTCGAGCGCCTTCGAAGATGGAGTGGTCCGCATGGCATCCGTGGCCGACAGCGGGGTCACCGTCCAGGCGGTGGGCACCCCTTCGTCCCCCTCGCACCGCCCCGGTCCCGACACCGGCGACGCACGGCGCGCCTGAACCCGCCGCTGAACCCGAAGCTGCACCCGCCGCCCTCGGCCCGGCCGACCACCGGCCGCACCGAGCTAGGCTCAGACCTCGTGGACGACCCGAGGATCCCCGCCGACCCCGCCGACCCGAGCCGGCTGCCGCCGCCCGAGAGCGCCGCACCGGCGCCGGCTCCCTCCTCGCGGCCCGCGCCGGACAGCACGAAGCCCCAGGCCCCCAGAACCGCCAAGAGCGAGCAGACCCGCGCGCTCATCCTGGAGACCGCGATGCGCCTCTTCCAGGAGCGCGGCTACGACAAGACCACCATGCGGGCGATCGCCGCCGAGGCGGGCGTCTCGGTCGGCAACGCGTACTACTACTACGAGGGCAAAGAGTTCCTCATCCAGGGCTTCTACGACCGGATGACGCGCGAGCACGCCCAGGACACCCGAGCCCGGCTGGTCGGGACGACGGACTTCGCGCAGCGGCTGCAGATCGCCCTGGAGTCCTGGGTGGACTGCGCGGCGCAGTACCACGAGTTCGCCGCCCAGTTCTTCCGCACGGCGGCCGACCCGGACAGCGCGCTCAGCCCGTTCTCGAACGAGTCCCACCCGGCCCGCGAGACGGCCGTCCAGCTCTTCCGCGAGGTCCTGGACGGCTCGGACCTCGGTCCGAAGATCGACCCGGAGCTGGACGAACTGCTGCCCGACCTGCTCTGGCTGCACCTGATGGTCGTGGTCCTGTACTGGGTCTTCGACCGCACCGAGGACACCGAGCGGACCCGGGCCTTCGTGCGGCGCTGCTCGCCGCTCGTGGCGAAGATCGTCGCCCTCTCCCGCTACCGGATCTTCCGCCCGCTGGTGCGCGACGCGGTCGACCTGGTGCGGGACTTCGTGCTGCCCACCATCGGCAGGACCACGACCGGCGGTTCGACCAGGAGCAGGAAGGCCACCGAGCCGACCGGCAAGCGCGGACGGCGCGGCTGAGCGGCTGAGCGGCTGAGCGGCGGCACAGCACTCCTGAGCCTCGGTCAGAACGAGTCCGGGTTCCACGCCGTGAGCGGGGTGCCGAGCAGCCGGTCGAGCTCGAAGGCGGCGCCGGGGCGCAACTCCTCGACCAACCCGCCCGCCACCAGCCGGCTCGCCGACTCGGCGCCCAGGTAGAGCGAGCCGAGCGCCGCGGCGCTCAGCGCGAGGTCCGGTTCGTCGGCGCTCTCGGCGACCCGGCCGACCCCGTCGGCGTCCGCCGTCAGCGCCCAGCGCCCTGCGGCGTATCCGGCGGCATCGCTCACCTCCAGGAGCACCCGCCCGGCGCCGGCGTAGCGGCGGGCCGCGAAGGCCGCCGGCACGTCCAGCACCCGCAGCCACATGAAGTCGGCGTTCTCCTCGTGCGGCACGGCGCCGCGCGGGTCGACCAGCAGGAGCGGCAGCGGGCTGTCGGGGCCCAGGTTGGGCGCCTCCAGCTTGCTGACCCAGTCCACCGAGAAGAGGTAGCGCCACAGGCCGACCTCGGTCGCCCGGTCCAGCGCCAGGAAGTCCCGGACCTTCAGCGTGCAGTCGGGATACGGGCCGTCCCAGTGGTCCTCGACCTGGTAGATCGCCAGGCCGGTGACGGTGCCGGCGGCGTCCCGGTGGACCACCGCGAAGGGCTCCTTCCAGGGGTGCCCCGGCACCTCGGCCTGGCCGGTGGCCTCGCGCCAGTAGGCCTCGTCCCGGGATATCGCGCCCGGCCGGTCACGGCGCCAGCGCTCGTGCAGCTCCGGGCCGACCTTGGCCAGCTCGGCCATGTCCACCAGGTCGAGCCGCCCGCCCGTCGCGCCGAAGGAGGCCGGCAGGTCGGTGCGGATACCGCGCGAGCGGCGCAGGTCGACCCGCCAGCCGTGGTGCCGGGTCGCCGGGCCGAACCCGAACCGCCCGTAGATGGCGTACTCGGCGGCGATCAGGATGGCGACCGCCTCACCGCGCTCGCGGGCGCCCGCGAGGTCGCGCCCCATCATCCGGCTCAGCAGGCCGCGGCGCTTGTGGGTCTGGCTGACCGTGACGCCGGTGATCGCCGAGACGGGGAGCAACGCACCCCCGGGAAGCGTCAGTTCGAACGGCATGCTGCGGAAGGTGCCGACGCAGTGACCGCGGTCGAACGCTCCGAGCATCCGGCCCGGCTGGTACCGCAGCCGGCGGTGCTCCTCCCCGGCGGGCAGACCGGCCCGCAGGAAGCCCGTGTTGACCGCGGCGCCCCAGACCGCCACCTCCTCCACGGGCAGCGACCGGATCTCGATCTCCTCGGTGGTCGCCGGACGGCCTGCGGCTGCTTCGTCGGTGCTCATCAGGCCACGGTAGGACGAGGGATCGCATCCAGGCACCCGATTTTCCGCGCCCTCGGCCACCGCCTGCACCGGACGTCAGTTCCGGCCCTTGGCCGTGGCCCCGGCCACCAGCGCGACCGCGACCAGCCCGATGACGATCAGCACCACCCCCGCCCCGGGCAGGCCGCCCAGGGTGCCGAGCACCGCGACGCCGAGCGCCGAGCCACCCTGCCGGATCCCGTTCAGCGCGCCCTGCCCGGTGGCGGCCAGCTCGGCCGGTGCGGCGACCGCCATCTCGGCGGCGGCGCCGGGGATGGACAGGGTGCCGGCCAGCGCGAGCGCGAGTTCGGCCACCACCAGCAGCGGCATCGGCACCCGGCTCCCGCCGCAGCAGGCCAGCAGCACACCGCCCAGGACGGTGGCGGTCATCCCGGCCAGCAGCACCGGACGGGCACCGTGCCGGGCCATCAGCCGCCCGGTGAAGAACGGCATCACGCAGACCGGGACGGTCAGCGGCAGCGAGGCCAGTCCCGCGTCGAACGGCGCGAGCCCGTCCTGGTGCTGCAGCCAGACGTCGATCAGGTACATCCCGCCGTAGAACGCGAAGCAGGAGACCGCGGCGGCCACCAGCGCGGCCCGCACCCGCGGCAGCGCGAGCAGCGCCGGCGGCAGCAGCGGGGCCGCGACCCGACGCTCCACCAGCACCAGCGCCACGAAGGCGAGCAGCGCGGCGCCGATCGGGACCAGCGCGAGCGGCGCGGTCCAGCCCTTGATGCCCGCCTCGACCAGGCCGAAGGTCAGCGCGCCGAGCGCGGTGGTGGAGAGCAGCAGACCGGCCCGGTCCAGCGCACGGACGGCCCGCACCGGCGGGGCCGGCAGCCGGCCCGCGAGCAGCAGGGCGAGCAGCGCGATCGGCGGGTTGACCAGGAAGACCAGCCGCCAGCCGCCCAGTTCGACCAGGCCGCCGCCCAGCACCGGCCCGATCGCGGCGCCGATCCCGCTCACCGCGGCCCAGGCGCCGATCGCCCGGGTGCGGCGGGCCGGGTCCGGGTTGAGCGCGATCAGCAGTGCGAGCGAGGCGGGCACCAGGCCGGCGCCGGCCACACCGAGCAGGGCCCGGCCCGCGATCAGCCCGCCGACGGCGGGCGCGCCGGCGCAGAGCAGCGACAGCACGGCGAAGGCGCCGAGGGCGCCCGCGTAGACCCGGCGGGCGCCCCACCGGTCGGCGAAGACGCCCGCCGCCAGCAGCAGTCCGGCGAAGACGACGGTGTAGGCGTCGACCGCCCAGGGCAGCGCGGCGGCGGAGGCGTGCAGCGAGCGCTGGATGTCCGGCACCGCGACGTTGAGGACGGAGGTGTCGAGCAGCACGAGCAGGTTGCCGACCGCGATCCCGGTGAAGGCCAGGCGGGAACGGGCTGGTGAGAGGGCGTCAGTCGGGGGTGCCAGGGTGTCGGTGGTCATGGCAGCAGCCTCGCCCCGCAGCCCGGTGCCGGGCCACGGCGTAACCCCGATACCCCCATCGGGAATCCCGATGGGGGTGGCAAGCTGGTCCGGTGGACACACGCTACCTACGCGCCTTCGTCGCCGTCGCCGAACTGGGCGGAATCTCCGCCGCCGCCCAGCAGCTGGGTTACGCCCAGTCCAGCGTCAGCGCCCAACTCAAGCGCCTGGAGGCGGAGTTGGGCACCGATGTCCTGCTGCGCGGCGGCGCCGGCGCCAGCCTCACCGAGGCCGGCGCGCGCCTGCTGCCGCACGCCCGGGAGGCGTTGGAGCTGGAACAGCGGATGCACCGGGCCGCGCTCGGCAGCCGGCCCAGACTGCGGATCGGCTCGCAGGAGTCGCTGGCGCACGCCTGGCTGCCCGAGGTGCTGGCGGCGTTGGAGTACGGCGCCGGCGGCGCGGGATCGGGGGCCGATGTCGAGCTGACCGTCAGCAGCCGGGCCCGGATCGAACAGGCCTTCCGGGACGGCGAATTGGATCTGATCTTCCGGTACGACAGCGGTGCGGTGACGCCGGGCCCGCATGCCGTGGTCGGGCACGATCGCACGCTGCTGGTGGCCGCGCCGCACCACCCGCTGGCCCGCGCGCAGTCGCTGACGCCGGAACAGCTGCTCCCCTACGACTTCCTGGTCGCCGAGCCGGCCTGCACCTCGCAGATGCTGGTCGACCGCTTGGGACGGGACCTGCTGGCGAACGCCCAGCTCTCGACGATCACCGGCTCGCTCTCCGCCCTGCTGCGACTGGCCGGGCACGGCCACGGCCTCGCCCTGCTGCCGCACCAGTCGGTCGCCCGCGAGCTGGCCTCGGGCGAACTGGTCGAACTGCGGCTCGCCGAGCCCGTCCGCCCGGTCAGCATCACGGCGCACTGGCACCCGCGACTCGGCTTGGCCGAACGCCCGCTGCACGCCCTGCTGGAGCTGGCCCGCCGCGCCGATCCACTGCCGGCGGTGGGGCAGCGGGCGGCGGTGGGGTGATCGGTCCGGCCGGCCCGCAGACGTCGTCCCCGGCTGCCGGCTGCCGCCCGCCGCGTCAGGGGCGGGCGTAGAAGTCGGGGGTGCCCATGATCCAGAGGCTGGCCTGCTTGATCGCCGTGCCGGTGCGGGGGGCCTCGATGATCTGGTCGTCGCCGATGTAGAGGGCGACGTGGTGGATGTCGGCGGCGCGGCCGGTCTGGGTCCAGAAGACCAGATCGCCGGGGCGCAGCTGGTCGTAGGTCACGGGGGTGGACTCGGCGTACTGGTCGGCGGCGAAGTGGGTCAGCTGCTTGCCGCCCTGGCGCCAGGCGAGCATGGTCAGCCCGGAGCAGTCGTAGCCGTCCGGGCCCTCGCCGCCCCAGATGTAGGGCAGGCCGAGCTTGCCGCGGGCGAAGTCGAGTGCCGCCTGGGCGCCGGCCTGGGACCAGGGCGCGGAGCCGTCCACCGGTGGCGCCGGTGCCACCGACGGCCGAGCCGCGGCCTCAGCGGCAGCCTGGGCCGCGGCCTTGGCGGCCGCCTCGGCCTGTTGGGCGGCGATCGCCTCGACCGCGCTCTGGCGTTGGCGCTCGAGGTCCACCGTGGTGTCGCGGGCGGCGGCCAGCTCGGCGAGCAGGCGTTCGCGGCGCTTGCCCAGCTCGGTGACCTGCCCCTGCTGGACCGCGAGCCGGGACTGCGCCCGCTTCCTGGCCTGGTCGACGGCCGTCGCCGCGCGCTGGGCCTGGTCGGTGGCGGCGCGCGCGGCGCCCACGGCCTCGGTGGCGGCCTTGGCGGTGGCGGTGGCGGCGTCCAGGATCTGCCGGGTGCTGCGGCCCGCCGCGCCGACGGCGGCGGCCTGCTCGGTGGCCTCGTGCGGGCCCTGCGCGTTCAGCAGGTCGTTGAGCGCCGCGAGTTCGGGGCTGGTGCCCAGCCGGTAGGAGGCGGCGGCCAGGCCGGCCGCGTCCTCGGCGGCGGCGGCCCGGGCCGCTTCGGCGGCGGCCGCGCGGTTGCTGGCGTCAGTGGCCGCGGCGCGGGCCTTGGTGAGCTTCACCTGGGCGCCGTCGTAGGCCTCGACGGCCTGCTCGGCGACCCGGCCGGCCTGCTCCAGCTCGTTCCGCGCACCGGTCAGCCGGGCCTCGATCGCGCTGACGGCGGCGGCCCGCCGATCGGCCTCGGCCCGGGCGCCGGCGATCGTGTCGGTCGAGGGGTGGGGCGGATCGTCGGCGAGGCTGGGCGCCGGGGCGGCGAGCAGCCCGGCGAGCGCGGTCAGGGTGAGCAGTACGGCGGTCAACAGTCTGCGCGGCACCATGAGACCTCACCGTCCGACGATCAACGAAATATCCCATCACGTGACAATTCGGTCACTCGACGCGATGTTCGCAGACCCGGCCGGAGGGACCGGCCCGCAACCCGCGCCCCATGCGGGTGATCGTGGTCCGTCTGACGTCGGATCAGGGGCTGCGCCGCCGCGGGCCCCGGGTGCGGTACGAGCGTGCCCGCCCCGCCTGCACGGTGCGCCGGCGCTGGTCGGCGCCGCGCTCGGGGGCCTGCTCGCCGCGGGCCGCGCGGGTCGCGTCCAGGTGCGCGGTGGCCCGGGCGGCCATCGCCTCCGCCATCCGGTGGGTGGCCGTGTGGTGCGCGGGGACCTTGTCGGGGGCGCCGGCGATCAGGTCGAACACCCAGGTGCGGGCCCGGTCGGCCCTGGCGTGCAGCCGCCGTTCGCGGCGCAGCGCCCGGGCCCGGCGGCGCGGCCGCTCGGCGTACCGCCAGCGGGCCCACGGGCTGGACGGGCGGGCCAGGCGGACCGCGCCGATCCAGGACAGGCCGGGCACCATGATGCCGAGCAGTCCGGTCCACAGCTTGCCCTTGAGCAGCGCGACCACCGACGCCAGCGCGTTGACCGAGATCACCGCGACCAGCCCCCACCGCCCGGAACCGCCCGCGTCGCTCTGCCCCGGAACCACCCCCAGCGGCACGTACCCGGTCAGCAGCAGCGCGGTCAGCAGGATGCCGAGGATCACCGCGTCCACCGACTTGCGCCCCTGCTCGCTCCAGTAGACGTCCTCCAGGTGCAGGATCAGCGCGAACTCGTCCAGCACCAGCCCGCAACCGATCCCGAAGAGCAGCCCGAACCAGTCGATCCACGGGTGCCCGCCGTTGGCGGCGAAGACCCCGATGCCGGCCACCAGCAGGCACCCCACCCCGAAGACCATGTGGTGGATGTGCAGCCCGCCGGGGGTGATGTTGCCCGGCCACCAGCGGACCCGGGCCCGGATCATCCGCACGCTGAAGCGGATGAGGACGAACGAGCTGATGAAGCCGACCAGCAGCAGGAAGAGCGGCTGCTTGTGAGCGGCGATGATGTGCTCGCGGTAGCCCTCCACCAGTCCGGCGATCTGCATGAGCGGTACGTCCTCGGAACTTCGTCGCTGCTGTCGGTGCTGTCGGTGCTGATGGTGCCGACGTGCCTCTAACGTCCGGTCAGAAGCCGCGGGTACGTTTCGCCGCGCGTCGCGGGCCGGTCAGGTACGGCACCAGGCGGCCGTCGGCGCCGGCCAGCGTCCCGATGCCCGGCACCTTCATGAAGAGCCTGGCCACCTCGCCCCCGAGGTTCACCCCGATCGCCAGCGCCATCGCGATGGCGGCCGCCCGGCTGACGAAGACCAGTCCGGCGGAGGGATGGCCCTGGGCGAAGGAGAGCATGCCGAGGTAGAGCGCGGAGCCCGGCATCAGCGGGCCGAGCGCCGCGGTGACGTACGGCAGCGCCGAGGCGTAGCGGTAACGGGCCATCAGCTGGCCGAAGAGGCCGACCAGTCCGGCGGCTATCCCGGTGGCGACGATCTGCGAGATCCCGGCGTTGTGGGCGAGCACCCCGTAGACGGCCCAGCCGATGCCGCTGTTGAAGGTGACCATCGCCAGGGTGCGCCGGCTGGTCTGCAGCAGCATCGCGAAGAACAGGGTGAGCAGCATCGCGGCGATCAGCTGCACCGGCGGGTTGTAGATGCCGCTGAGCGACTCGGCGGGCCGCAGCTGGGCGTCGTAGCTGACCCCCGCGTAGAGGATCAGCATCACGCCTATCACGATGCCCGCCACCAGGTAGACCACTTCGAGCAGCCGGGCGGCGGCAGTGATGTAGAAGCCGGTCAGGCCATCCTGCACGGCGGCGACCAGCGCCCGCCCGGGCAGCAGCGCGAACAGGCCACCGGTGATCACCACCGAGCCGCGCAGGCCCGCGCTGCTGAGCGAGAGCAGGATGCCGCAGAACGCGGCCGGCATCGCGGCCAGCACGAACTGGTAGAACTCGGGCAGGCCGCGCCCCGCCACCCAGGAGGCCAGCCGGTCGCCGATGATCGCGGCCACCACGGCGTTGATGAAGACCAGCCAGGCCTTGGCGTCCACCTGACCGCCGACCAGGAAGGTGGCCGCGCCGGCCAGCAGGCCCGCGGTGACCGACAGCAGCCAGGCCGGGTACGGGTGCCGGTTGCGGCGGATCAGGGCGAGCCGGCGGTAGGCGTCGTTGACCGTGACCTTCTCGGCGGTGATGTCCGCGACCAGCCGGTAGACGGCGGCCAGCCGGGTGTAGTCGGAGGTGCGGCGGCGCACCACCCGGGCGGCGGTGACCGGGGCCTCGACCAGCGAGGGCTGGTAGGAGATGGAGATCAGGGTGAAGGTCACCTGCGGCTCGCAGCGGTCCAGCGCGTAGGCGTGGGTGACGCCGAGCATCGCGGCCTCGACGTCCTCGGCGCTCTCGCCGCTGGCCAGCAGCAGCTCGCCGATCCGCAGGGTCAGGTCGAGGATCCGCGGCACGTGGCGGGCGGTGGCCTCGGCCTTGACCTCACGCTTGGTGCGCTCGTAGGCGGGGCGCTCGGACATCGGGGTGCGCAGCAGCGTGCGCATCCGGTCCGGCCACGGCGCATCGCCGGGCGCGCCCGGGTTCAGCAGCGGGATCGGGCCGCTGGGAGGGTTGTAGCCGACGGCGCGCCAGACCTCGGGCGGCAGCGTGTCCTCGGAGCCGCCGCCGAACTCGACGAAGGCGGCGAACTCGTCGCGGACGGGGGGCTCGACCGGCTCGGACTCGACGGACTCGACGGACTCGGCCTCGGCGGACTCGCCCGCCGCGGGCTCCGGTTCGGGCTCGCGCTCCGGTTCGGGCTCGGTGGCCGGTCCGAGCAGCCCCTCGGTCTCCAGTGGCAGCGGCGCGAGCGGGATCAGCTGCACCTGGTCGGCCGGCGGGGCGGGGTTGCCGAGCAGCCCCTCGGTCGGCGGCGCCTCGGCCGGCGGGACGGGCGGCACCGGCGGGACGGCGTCGGCTGCGGGCCGACCGTTCCCACCCTGCTCCCGGTCCCCGCTCTTCCCGCCGCGAGCGCTCCTGCCGCCGCCCGGTCGGCCCCGCTTAGGCACTGCCGCTCCTCACCGCCCCGGGGTGGCCGTGCCACCGTCCGTGATCTTCGCCTCCACCTTGCCCGATGCCGAGTCGGGACGCATATGTACAAGTCGTCCAGGAAGGTCGGGAAGGTTCCGAAAAGCAGACGATACGACGAACAGGTGGCCAGGCGACACCGCCCCGACCACAGCACCCTGGCGTCAGAGCCCGTAGCGCTCGATGACCCCCTCGTGGTGCGCCAGGTCGGCACCGGCGGCCTTGGCCAGGTCGAGCCAGCAGACCGGGTGTGCCCAACCGGCGGTCAGCTCGGTCAGCAGGGCGTCGGCCTGGGCGGCACCGGCGGTCGGCGGCACCCCGAGGGCGGCGTAGATGCCCGGCAGTTCGGCGGCCTCGTCGGCCGGGTCGGTGATCAGGTACTGCTCGCCGCTGTACGCCCAGATCCCGTAGCCCGCCTCGTGCAGCGCGGTGCGCAGCTCGGCCCAGGCCTGCGGCCCGGGCCAGGCGCCGTCCAGGAAGTAGCTGGTGTACCCGGCCGGATCGAGCAGCGTCAGCAGTTCGAAGGTCGGCCGCCAGCGGGCCCGCTCGGCCTCCTCGGCGTCCTGGGCCGGGGCCGGCTCCAGCAGGGCGGGGGCGAAGACCACCACGTCGTGGTGGTTGAGCTGGACGTCCTCGCCGAGCACCGGCAGGATCCGCGCGGTGGCCGGACCGGTGCGCAGCGCGGGCAGGTCGGTGGCCGCCCCGTTGCTGCGCCGGGCCCGGATGGTGACGACCTGCCACTCCTCGTCCACCGGGCCGTCGGCCTCGTCGAACTCGATGCCCAGCCGCGCGCCGGTCTCGCGGACCGCGGCCCAGTCGCGGTTGGCGGTGGCGGCGGTGATCAGGTGCCAGAGGTCGGCGGGCTGGACGGTGCGGTACAGCTCCTCGGGCGCGGTGCCCTCGACCGGCAGGGCGTGCGCCAGCAGCTCCTGGTAGAGCCGCTGGGCGGTGCCGTGCTCGCCCAGTTCGGTGGCCGCGGCGGCGGCCAGCCGGCGCGGGTTGATCCGGTCCGGCTCCAGCGCGAGCAGCGTCCGGCAGCTCTCCACCGCATCCGCCCAGCGGCTCTCGGCCACCGCCCAGCGGGCCCGGATCCAGTGCGCGTCGCCCGGGCTCGCGCCGGCCACCCGGTCGGCCAGCCGCCGCAGCCCCTCCCCGTCACGGGCCTCGATCAGCACCGAGCTCAGCATGCCGATCAGATCCTGGTGACCGGGGTCGCGCTCCAGCCGGGCCCAGAGCAGCTCGGCGGAGGCCTGCTCGTGGCCGAGCGAGGCGAGCAGGCCGGCCAGGGCGAGCAGCAGGTCGGTGGCGGCCGACGATCCTCCCCCGGCCTCCGGCTGGGGGGACCCCCATGCCGACGCGCCGCCCCCGAGCCCGGCCCAGCCGGCGGCCAGCAGGTCCAGGTCCGCCTCCGGGTCGACCTCGCCCGCCCCGTCGGCCCGCTCGCCGAGCAGCCGCGGCAGCTCCAGCGGCGCGACCGGCAGCTCGGGCACCGGCAGCGCCTCGGCCGCCGCCCGCAGCTCGGCGAGCGCGGCGGCCGCGCTCTCGGTACGGCGCAGCAGGGACAGCTTGCGCTCCCCGGTTGCCACCAACGCGAGCGCGACCGAGCGCGCCCCGCGCCTCGCCGCCAGCCGTCCCGCCATCAGCGCCAGGTCCAGGCAGGGGCGGTGCGAACCGGCGGCGTCCAGGTAGGAGACCCAGTGGGCCAGCCGGACGCCGAGCCGGGCGTCGTTCGGGAACCGGTCGGCGGACACCAGGCGCTCGACCGCCTCCGTCCAGCGGTGCCGGATGTCGGCGAAGCCCTCGGCCTCCTCGACCGGCGGGAGCTGCGCCAGCGCCTCGTCGAAGCGGCCGAGCGCGGCCAGCGCGCGGGCCCGGATCACGCCGAGTTTGCGGCGGTCGTCCTCGTCCAGGGTGTGCCGGGCGGCGGTGTAGGCCTGCTCGGCGGCGGCGAGCGCGGCCAGTGACTCCTGGTACCGGCCGAGCTTGTACAGCGCGGCGGCGCGAGCCTGGCCGAAGGAGAGCGAGACGCTCTCGCCCGCCGCCTGGATCCGCAGCTGCGCGCGGTCCAGGTGGGCCAGGGCGGCCTCGGCCCGGCCGTCGTCCTCCAGAGTGTCGGCGTACTCGCGCGACAGGCAGTCGAAGCAGGCGCGGGCCGGCTCGACCCGCTCCAGCGCCTCCTCCAGCACGGCGAGCCGCTCGGGGACGTAGCCGGGGCCGTCGATGTTGGCGTGGCAGATGGTGAAGTCCTGCACCGCGCAGACCGCCTGCGGGCAGCCGGCGGTCTCCTCGCGGTGCGCGAACTCCAGCAGCGAGACCGCCTCGGTCATCGCCTGCTCGCCCTGGTGGCGCTTGTTCAGCAGGTTCTGCAACCGCCAGTGCCGCAGGAAGACCTCGACCCAGGGCAGGCCGAGCGCACGGGCCGAGGCGAGCGCCTCCGGGTACATGGCGTCCAGCTGCTCGTTGCGCCCGTCGACGGCGTGCCCGGCGATCTCCACCAGCGCCGTGGCCAGCCGGTGTTGCCCGGCCTCGACCAGTTGGCCGTGGGTGTCGTGGACCCAGCCCCAGATGTCCGTGCTCATCGGGTGCCCTCCCCCTGCTCGCGCCGTTGATCGTCACCGCGTTGATCGTCACCGCGTTGATCGTCACTGCGTTGATCGTCGCCGTGCGGACCGTCGTCGAAGAGTCTGTCGAACCCCACTGACAGGCCGTCGACCGGTGGCGCGGTCAGCGCGGCCACCGCGGTGCCGACCCCGGTGAGCGCGGCCCCGAGGTCGCCGCCACCCGAGCCGGACGCACCGGCCGCCGCCATGATCACCTTGAGCGAGCGGAGCAGCCCGGCCGCCGTGGCGCTGCCGGTGTGCCCGGCCCGGTAGGCCCGCAACAGGTCCTGGACGGCGGGCGAGGCGGTGTTGAGGTAGAGCCGGGCCCTGACCCCGCCGTCGGTCCTGGCGGTGAACGCCCGGGCCAGCCGCAGCGCGGCCGACGGGATCCGGGCGTCCGCCTGGTCGTCCTCGATCCGCGCCTTCAACTCGGCCTCGCGGTCCGGCACCAGCACCAGCGGCAGCCCGGGCGGCTCGAACCGGGCCGGCACCAGTTGCTCGCCCTCGTCCGCCAGCGCGGCGGTCAGCCAGCCCAACTCCTCGGCGGGCAACGGGCTTTCTGGGTCGCGGAACAGCTCGCGGTTGCCGTCCTCGCTGCCGAGTTCGACGATCCGGCAGTCGCGCAGCTGCGCGTAGCGGCGCAGGAACGGCAGCACGGCGTACCGGTCGCCGCGCGCGATCGGCACCCGCATGGCGCGGTAGAGCATCTCCTCGAACCCGCCGCCGGAGCCGAGCGCCACGTGCACCACGCCGCCGCCGGCCGCCCGCAGCGCACCGGCCGTCAGGTCGCCCTGCGAGGTGGGCACCGGGACGTCGTCGGCGAGCAGGGTGAAGAGCCGCTCGTCGCAGAGCGCGGCGCCGAGCAGGTCCTGGCCGTGCCGGGCGAGGATCCGCCGCCAGGCGGCCGGCTGCAGCCGGGCGGTCTCGTAGAGGCCGTTGACGATCGCATCGGTGAGCGCCTGCTGGAGGGCCCGGTAGTGCTCGTCGCGCTGCAGGTCCTCGCGGCTGGCGGTGGGGGTCAGCCGGTTGGACTCGACCACGCCGCCGATGAACCCGGCCCAGCTGGGCAGCAGGTCGCGGGCGTCGTCGGCGAGCAGCATGCCGCGCAGGTAGACGGCGAGGTCGCGGTTGTCGCTGCTGCCGTAGCTGCCGCCGTCCTGCACCCAGAGCAGGCCGACGGCATCGGTGGTGCCGTCGACCGGCTCGACGGCGAACGCCGTCAGCGGCTCGAAGCGTCGTCCGAAGGCGGCGGCGAACTCCATCCGCATCGCGTGCTGCCTGGCCTGCGGGATCACCGCGCGCCAGGGCACCGCGATGTCGTTGACCGGCCGCTCGTCGTCGCCGACGTACACCGGGACGGTCAGCAGCACGCAGTAGCGGCCGAGCACCTCGCGCAGCGCCGCCTCGTCGGCCAGGTGGGCGTGCTCGGGCTTGAGGGTCAGCTCCACCACGCTGCCGGGCCGCGGCCGGGCGGCCACCGGCTCGACGCTGTACTGCTCGCCGCCGCGACTGCGGTAGCGGTGGCCGAGCGTCGGCTCGCGGTGCGAGGTGGTGGTGACGGTGACCTCCTCGGCCACCGAGAAGGCGGAGAGGAAGCCGAGGCCGAACGCGCCGATCAGTTCCTCGTTGCCGGTGACCTCGCGCAACAGCCGGGTGTACCCGGTGCCGACGGTGGCCAGGTAGGCGTGGATCTCGGGTTCGGTCAGGCCCGCGCCGGTGTCCTCGATCGCCAGCGTCCTGGTGGCGGCGTCGGCGCGCACCGCGATCCGCGGGTGGTGGGCGGCGGCGCCCGCCGGGTCCTCCAGGCGGCGGCGGGTGTGCGAGTCGTGCGCGTTCTGCACCAGCTCGCGCAGCGCGACCAGCGGTGTGGAGTAGAGATGAGTGGCGAGGACGCTCACCAGGCCGCCCAGGTCGACCTCGGTGGTGCGCAGGTTCTCCTGACCTTCAGACATGGTGCCCCAGTCTGCCAGTCCGACAATCGTGCGACCACCGCTTTCCCGGGGGGCGGACCCCCTTATGCGCCGATCAAACCTTTTTCGGTCGATACCCGGCTGTTATAACCCTATTGAGCGAATTGCCACCGGATCACTGGCCGCCGACCGGAGCAGCGGGTGATCCTGATCGGGCGACGTCAGGCAACCGGCGCAGCGGGGCGGCCACCCCGCGAGCGCCAACTCGCAGCATTACCAAAGTACTTCTAGGAGACCATCGTGTCCCGTACCCGTGCCCTCACCGCCGTCACCGCGCTCGGCGCCTTCCTGCTGCTCGGCATCGGCAGCGCCCAGGCCGACAACGGCGCCGGCGCCAGCCAGGGCTCCAACAGCAGCGTGGTCAGCAACTGGGGCTCCGGCAACGTGGTCGGCAGCATCCACGGCAACGGCAACGGCACCCAGCAGACCGCCACCGGCTCCGGCGGCAGCAACCAGAACAACACCACCGCCGTGGCCGGCAACGCCGGCAACGTGGCCGCCGAGCAGGGCAACCTCGACTACCTGCACTCCGTGCACTACCTGCCGGCCGCCGGCTGACCGGCGCTCAGGTGGTGAACCGCTGAGCAGGGGGCGGGTCCGGCGCCGGACCCGCCCCCTGCGGCATCCGGCGGCGCGCGTCGCCCGGCGCCACCCAGCGGCCGGTGCCGAGCACGGCGTGCGCCAACTGGTGCAGCCGCGCGGCGAGTTCCGTGTCCTGGGCCCGATCGCCCGTCCGGACACCGTCGTTGACCAGGGCGAACATCGCGTGCACCCGGATCCGGGCCTCGGCCTTGTCGTCCTCGGGCCTGACCCGGCGCAGCAGGTCCACCCAGAGCCGCAGGAAGTCCCGGCGGAAGTCCAGCGCCGCCTTGCGGTCCGGCTCGGCCAGCCGCTCGGTCTCGCTCAGCATGACGCCCAGGTAGTGGCGGTGCCGGTCGGCGAAGGTCAGATAGGCGCGCAACCCCTGGTCCAGCGACTCGGCCGGCTCCCCCGCCGCCGCCAGCACCGGCGCCACCTCGTGCCAGAGCCGCTCCCGGCAGCGGACCAGTGCGGCGGCCAGCAGGTCGGTCTTGGCCGGGAAGTGCTTGTACAGGCTGGGCCCGGCGATCCCCACCGCCGCGCCGAGCCGATCGGTGCTGACATTGTCGAAACCACGCTCGTCGAACAGCCGGACCGCCGCCGCCAGCAGCTCCTCGCGCCGGCCCGACGGCGCGCTCTCGCGGAGGATCTCGCGGCCTCCAGCGATGCTTCCTCCAGCGATGATTGACGATGCGCCAGGAAGCGGTACGACGAACACCGCGAGCAGCAGCTCGCCCATCAGCCGCTCGAACCGGCGGCGCGGCGGCGCGAAGGTGTGGTACGACAGGCTGCCCGCCACCGAGAGTGCCGACCAGACCAGCGACTCGGCCTGTTGCCTGGACAGTTCGGGCCTGGCGTCGAGCAGCAGCCGACCCGCCGCGCGGACGCTGGCGCGCAGCGCCCGTCGCAGTTCGGCGCGGTGCGTGGGCGGCAGCAGTCGGGCGTCGCGCTGCCAGAGGGTGGCGAGCGCGCGTTGGTCCACGGCGGCCACCGCGAGCGCCGCGGCCAGCGCGCTCAACGCGGCCACCCCGTCCACCCGAGCGCCGCCCGCGGCCAGCGCACCGCCCGCCGCCACTGCACGGCCCGCTGCCACCCCGTTGACGGCCGCCGCCAGCTCGTCCAGACCGCCGCGCACCGCCTGGCGCAGCAGCTCGGGCTTGCCCCGGTAGTGCCGGTAGAGCGCGGGCGCGGTGATCCCCACCGCCGCCGCCACCTCGGCCATCGCCACCTGGTGGTAGCCCCGCTGGTGGAACTGCTCGGCGGCCACCGCGAGGATCTGGGTGCGCCGCCCGCGCGGCCGGCGCGCGGACCCGCCCGGGCCGCCGTCCGGTGCCATCCGCCGCCTCCCGCCACTGGGTACCACCCGGCTAGCAATCATTCACATAAAGGCCGCACAGGTCTACTGCCGGAGCCCGCCTGACCACCGCGATCGACTGCGCGCGGACTCTGGACAGAAAAGCTACCGGCGATTAACTTGGCGATCGATCAGTACCCTGCTCCACCCGTGCGAAGGGAGCGCCGTCGTGCGCCGCACTGTGTACAACGAGGACCACGAGGCGTTCCGGGCGACCATCCGGGACTTCATCGCCAAGGAGGTCGTCCCGGTCTACGAGAGCTGGGAGGCCGAGGGCCACCCGCCGCGCTCCTTCTACAACAAGCTCGGCGAGCTCGGCGTCTTCGGCATCGAGGTGCCCGAGGAGTTCGGCGGCGCGGGCGAGACCGGCTTCAAGTACCAGGCGGTGATCACCGAGGAGGTGGCCCGCGCGGGCGTCAGCTTCGGCTCCTCCGGCGTGCACACCGGCCTGGTGCTGCCCTACCTGCTGGAGTACGCCAACGAGGAGCAGAAGCAGCGCTGGCTGCCCGGCTTCATCTCCGGCGAGATCATGACCGCGATCGCGATGACCGAGCCGGGCACCGGCTCCGACCTCGCGGGCATCACCACCACCGCCAAGCTCTCCGAGGACGGCACCCACTACGTCCTGAACGGCGCCAAGACCTTCATCACCGGCGGCGCGCTGGCCGACCTGGTCCTGGTGGTCGCCCGGACCAGCCCGTACGACCCGGCCAACCGCCGGGCGGGCCTGTCCATCCTCTGCGTGGACACCACCTCCGAGGGCTACTCGGTCGGCCGCAAGCTGCACAAGATCGGCCTGCGCACCTCGGACACCGCCGAGCTGTCCTTCGTCGACGTCAAGGTTCCGGTCGCCGACCTGCTCGGCGAGGAGGGCAAGGCGTTCAGCTACCTGACCCACAACCTGGTTCAGGAGCGCCTGGCGATCGCGGTCGGCGCCTACGCGGCCGCCGCGGCGGCGGTCAACTTCGCGCTGCAGTACGTGAAGGACCGCAAGGTCTTCGGCCAGGCGGTGGCCGAGTTCCAGAACACCAAGTTCGTGCTGGCCGACTGCAAGTCGCAGGTCACCGCGATGCAGACGATGGTCGACCAGTCCATGGAGCTCTACCAGAACGGCGAGCTGACGGTGGCCGACGCCGCCGAGGGCAAGCTGTTCTGCACCGAGGCGGCCTCGGTCGTGATCGACAAGTGCCTCCAGCTGCACGGCGGTTACGGCTACATCCTGGAGTACCCGATCGCCCGCCTCTACACCGACAACCGGGTGTTCCGGATCTACGGCGGGACCAGCGAGGTCATGAAGACGATCATCGCCAAGTCGCTGGGTCTGTAACCACCGCGCCGGGGGTGGGCCGTCCGGCGGCCCGCCTCCGGCTGCCGCGTTCCACCGCATCGTGGAGGCCGCCTTGACCAGCCCTGTCCCGTCCAGCAACTCGCTCGCCGTGGTGACCAGGGTGCAGGCCGCGCTCTGCGCTCCCGGCACCCCGTTCGCCACCGTCGACACTCCGCGCGGCCGGCGCTACGCGAACGCCCCCGCCGTGCTGCGCGACTTCCTGGAGACGACCCGGGCACACGGCGCCGGACCGTTCCTGCTGCTGGACGGCCGCGGCTACAGCTACGCCGAGCACTACGCGGCCGCCGCCGCCCTGGCCCACCGCTGCCTGACCGAGTACGGGCTGCGCCCCGGCGACCGGGTGGCGATCGCCATGCGCAACCTGCCCGAGTGGCAGGTCGCCTTCTGGGCCACCCAGCTGGCCGGCCTGATCGCGGTCCCGCTGAACGGCTGGTGGTCGGCCCAGGAGCTGGCCTACGCGCTGGACGACTGCACGCCCGGCCTGGTGGTGGCCGACGCGGAGCGGACCGAGCGGATCGAGCCCTGGCTGGCGGCCCAGCAGGAGCGGGGCGGGCGCCCGTGGCTGCTGACGGTCGGCGTCACCTCGCCGGCCGACCCGGAAACACCGCGCACCGAGCGGTTCGAGCGACTGCCGGCCCCCACTGACGGCGTGTCGGCCCCCGAGGTGGCGATCTCTCCCGAGGACGACGCCACCATCCTGTACACCTCCGGCACCACCGGCCGCCCCAAGGGCGTGGTCGCCACCCAGGCCGCCTGGTGCGCCGCCACCGTGAACCCGCGGTTCTTCGGCGCCACCGCCGCGCTGGCGGCCGGCCAGGACCTCGCGGCGCTGCGGCCGCACACCGTCCTGCTCACCTTCCCGTTCTTCCACGTGGCCGCCTTCACCACGCTCTTCCCGCTGATGGCGAGCGGCGGCTGCGCCGTGCTGCTGCGCAAGTGGGACCCGCAGGCGGCGCTGGAGCTGATCGACCGCCACCGGGTCACCCTCTACAGCGGGGTGCCGACCACCGCGCTGGGCCTGCTGGAGGCCGCCGAGCGGCGCGGGCTGCCGCTGACCGGCCTGACCACGATCGCCACCGGCGGCGCCGCCGCACCGCCCGAGCTGGCGCGCCGGATCCACCGCCAGTTCGACAGCCGGGTCGAGGCCCGCAACGGCTACGGCCTGACCGAGGTCTGCGGCGGCGTGATCGGCAACGTGGGCGCGCGTTACCTGGAGCACCCCGAGAGCATCGGCCGCCCCTCGCCCGCTCTGGAGGTGCGGATCGCCGACCCGGCCGGCGAGCGGCTGCCCGAGGGCGAGGTCGGCGAGCTGTGGCTGCGCGGGCAGTCGGTGTTCCGCGGCTACTGGCACAACCCCGAGGCCACGGCCGCCGCCTTCGACGGGCCCCCCGAGGCCGGCGGCTGGTTCCGCACCGGCGACCTCGCCTGCGTCCGGGACGGCGAGGTCTACGTGGTGGACCGGCTCAAGGACCTGGTGATCCGGGGCGGCGAGAACGTGTACTGCGTGGAGGTCGAGGGCGTGCTGCACGACCACCCGGCCATCGAGGACGCGGCGGTGCTCGGCGTGCCGCACGCCACCCTCGGCGAGGAGGTGGCCGCCGTGGTCCGGCTGCGCCCCGGTGCGAGCGCGGACGCCGAAGAGCTGCGCCGGCACGTCGCGGGCCGGCTGGCGGCCTTCAAGGTGCCGGCGCACGTGGTGTTCCGCACCGAGCCGCTGCCGCGCAACCCGACCGGGAAGCTCCTCAAGCGCGAGCTGCGCGCCGAGGTCCGCCCGGGGCCGGCCGAGCGGTAGGCGCGGGGGAGCTCGGGGGTCCGGCTCGGCCCGGTTCGGCAGGGCATGCGTCAGTTCAGCGAGGCCTGGTCGGACACGTTCGCGTTGCGCCAGGCGTCGAGGCCGGCCTGGGAGGCGGCCCGGGCCTGCTGCAGGGCTCGGGACGCGCGCTCGGTGGGCGCGGTGTCCAGCTGCCGGACCCAGCCTCGGCCGGCGGTGGCCAGCGCCACCCCGACCAGCGTCGTGCCCAGCAGCCCCGCCACCGCGCCGACACCGCCGAGCAGCAGCCCGGCGCCGAGCAGCTTCCGGTTGAGCTGGAACCCTTCGAAGATCTTCTGATTGGTCGTCATACGACTCACGATCAGTGAGCCGCCGACCACCCGCACGCCGGACGGGTCCGACCGAGCGTCGGCGGGCCGCTGCGCGCGCCGGGGTCCGGAGCCGGACCGGCGCGCCGCACCCGCGCGCTCGCGATTCACCCGGTGGACCGGCACCGCCGTAGTGGTCCAGGCCACACGGGGACGCAACGCGCCGAAGATGCCGCTGTCACCCGCTCTTTGACCACCGTTTCCCGAGCGGTGTATACGTTCCGCCGCGGGGCCAGGCATACTGGCTGGGTCGGACGGCTCCGTCCGACCCAGCAACCGCGAGAAAACCGAAGGGACCGGTGGTCAGGGATGTTCCGCAACGGTCTGGAGCCCTGGCACCTCCTGGTGGTGCTGGCTGTCGTCATCCTCCTGTTCGGCTCCAAGAAGCTGCCGGAGATGGCTCGTGGCCTGGGCAAGTCCATGCGCATCCTGAAGGCCGAGACCAAGGCCATGCGCGAGGACGACGCTCCGGTCACCGACAACACCACGGCCAGCTCGACTGCCACCGAGCAGGAGCGGCCCGCGGTGGCCCCGGTCAACGTCACCAAGGCTGACGAGACCCCCAAGACGAACCACACCGCCGCCTGATCGGCTTCCGAAGCCCCTGACGCGGCTGCCCTCGGGCGGCCCGTCAGGGGCTTCGACGTGCGCGGGGGGGCGACCCCACCGCTCGGGACGATTGCCTGTTATGTCCCTATATCTGCCGATCTGACAGTGGATGGCCGGTCAGGCCGGCACCTCCAGCGTGACCAGCCAGCCGGCCGGCGTCGGACCGGCCTCGGCGGCGCCGCCGACCCGCTCGATCCGCTCGCGCATCCCGCGCAGGCCGTTGCCGCCGCCACCGCTCGGGCGGGCGGCCTCGGCTCCCGGGATCTCGGCTGCCGCCGCATTGGCGATGGTGAGCCGGAGCGGCTCGGCGCGGTAGTCGAGGACCACCTCGGCGGGTGCCCCGCTCGCGTAGCGGGCCACGTTGGTGAGCGCCTCCTGCACCCCTCGGTAGAGCGCGAACTCGGCCTGCGGCTCGCACGGACGCCTGGCTCCCCTGACCTCGAAAGCGACCTCGAGCCGCAGGTCCCGGCCACTGCGCTCGACCAGCCCGGCGAGGTCCGCCAGGCCCGGCAGCCGGTCGCCGCGCAGTGCACCGACGGCGTGCCGGGCCTCGACCAGGCCCTCCCTAGTCAGCTCGACCGAGCGGCCGATGATCTGCCGGAGCAGCGGGGCCACCGGCTCCCGATCGGCCAGCGTGCGGGCCCCCTCCAGCTGGATGGCCAGGGCCGAGAGCGACTGGGCCAGCACGTCGTGCAGCTCGCGCGCGATCCGGGCCCGTTCGGCGTCGGCCGCCGCCCTGGTCTCCGCCTCCCGGGCGTCGGCCAGCTCGGCGAGCAGCAGTTCGGTGCGGTCATGGCTGTCCCGGCTGATCCGCAGCAGCCGGGCGGTGACCGCGAGCACCACGCAGAGCAGCACCACGGAGCTGATCGTCACCAGCGGTTGGTGGAACGTCAACCTCAGGATGACGGCCACCGCGAGCGTCGTGCTCCCACCGACGAGCAGCGCGCGCCGCTGGTCGAGCCGGATGAAGCAGGTCATCACGGCGCCGGAGACCGGCAGTACGTTGAGGGCGCCGGGTTCCACGGCGGTGAGCAGCAGCGCACTGGCGCAGCTGAGGCCGAGCAGGGGCAGCAGGACCCGGTCGGCCGCCCCCGGGCGACCCGAGCCGACCACCGCCAGCGGGACGGCGAAGCCGAGCAGCGCCAGGCTGACGACCAGTCGCCGCCCGGCCAGACCCGGCGGCACCGAGCTCGTCCAGGCCGTGACGGCGACGGCGGCCAGCAGCAGCCAGCCCAGCGGGCGCAACCGGGTCACCTGGCTGTTGCGCCGCCGCTCGGCCTCGGCCTTCGCGCGGGCGACCCGCTCACTCACCATGGCCCGCAGCATAGGGACGGAGCCACCCTGCTGACCAGCCGCGCAGCCGGAGCCGACACCCGCTCAACAGCAACCGGCAGGGCTTGCCTCCAGCTGAGCCGACCCGTCACTCCTCGCCGGCCGAGCACCGGTCACAGCGCCTCGCCGGCGGTGATCGTCACGTACAGGTAGTCGTCCAGCACCTTGGCCAGCGGGACCGTCCCCCGCCCCAGCGCGGCCGGCAACTCGGCCTCGGTGAGGCCGGATTCGGCGAGCACCGCGCGGGCCCAAGCCCGGCCGCTGCGCAGGTGGCGGTGGAAGGCCGCGCCGTCCCGGGCGCCGTGCAGCCGGGCGGCGATGGCCGCGTCCCAGGGCATCACGGCGGCCGGGCGCAGCGCGTAGAGCGCCTTGGCCGCGGCGGTCGGACCCAGGGTGCGGCTGGGCGACACCCGCAGAGCGGCCAGCGCGGCGTAGGCCTCGGCCAGCGCGGTGATCTGACGCTCCGTCAAGCTGGTGATGGTGGTCTCCGGCTCCGGGTCCGGCAGGGTCGCGCCGTACTCGGTCCACCAGCCGGCGAGGGCCGCGGAGAACAGATCGGGCTCGCCCGGGCGCGGGTAACGGATGCGGCAGCCCCAGGAGTTGAGCCAGCGGTGCAGCGCCTCGCGGTGCTCGGGCCGGGCCAGGTCGGGGATCGGCGCGGTGGTAGCCGCCCAGCGCTCCCAGCCGGCGTCCACGCCGTCGCCGTACCCGGCGAAGACGGCGGCGGCCGCCCGCAGTCGGGCCAGGTTCGGACCGGGCGCGAGCCGGGAGGCCTCGTACTCGGCGGCCACCCGCTTGGGGACGCACAGCCGCCAGGCCTGCTCGACGATCTCGCGCAGCTCGTCCTCGGCCACCGCGGCCAGCCGCAGGCGCAGCCAGTTGTACCGCTCGTCCGAGGGGACCGGGGGCACGAACGTGTCGGGCTCGGTGGCCAGCAGCATCGGCCGCTCCTCCTTGAGGCAGGCGAAGCCGAGCAGCGTCTCGTCCGGCGAGAGCGCCAGGTAGACGATTCGGCCGATCCGGAACTTCACCCGGTCCCGGATCAGGTGCTCCTCGGTGCGCGGCAGCGCCATCGCCATCGCCCGGACCTGCTCGGCTGTCGCCATCGCGCCACCCCGTTCACGCCACCCGGGCGCGGCCCCGACGGCGCGCCCCTCGGCGGGATCCTGCCACAACTGACGGACACTCAAGGCTCGCAAGGGTCTGGTTGCGGCGACCGCGCCACCCCTAGGCTTTGCGGACATCACCGCTGCTCCTGGGCGGGAGAGGAGGTCGGCCTGTGCGCGTCGGGGAGTTGAGCCGGCAGACCGGGGTTCCGGTGCCCACGATCAAGTTCTATCTGCGCGAAGGCCTGGTCCCGGCCGGTGAGTTGACCTGCCCGAACCAGGCGCAGTACGGCCAGCGGCACGTCCGGCGGCTGCGACTTGTTCGCGCACTGCTGGAGGTCGGCGGGCTCTCCGTCGCTGCCGCCCGCGACGTGCTCGGCCCGCTCGACGCGCCCGAGGTCTCGCTGCCCGACACCCTGGGCATCGCGCGGCGCGCGGTCACCCCGGCCTGCGGCGCCCCGGCGGAACCGGACGCGGATCGCGCCGGCGCGCCGCCTGCGGACCCCGCCGGGCGGGCGGCGCTCGACGCGGCGGCCGCCTGGGTGGTCGAACGCGGCTGGCAGGTGCGGCCCGGCGGGCCGGCCTGCGCGTCACTCGCGCAACTGATCCGCACCCTGCACGAACTCGGTCGACCCGACCTGCTGGAGCTGCTCGACGAGTACGCGACGGCGGCCGAACGGCTGGCCGCCGCCGAGCTGGCGCTGGTCGACCGACGGGCGGACCCGGACGGGCGGCTGGAGGGCGCGGTGCTCGGCACGGTGCTGGGTGACGCGCTGCTCGCCACCCTGCGGCGGCTCGCCCAGGAGGACGCCTCGCGGCGGACCTTCACCGCCCCTACGGTTCTCTGACGAAGCGTCAGTTGCCGCCGTTGTCACCGACGTTGCCGGGGTCGATGGCGTTTCCCGGGTCGTTGGCGCCGCCGCCCTGGGCGTTCAGCGAGTTGATGATCGAGCCGAGCTGGTGCTGCCAGGAGGCGTTGGTCTGAGCGTCCACCGTGTGCTTCTTCGCCAGGTCCCGGACCTGCTTCTGCGCCGCCTTCAGCGCCTGGACCGCGTCCTGCGGCTTGTTGGCGGTGGCCGCCGCCGCGGCGACGTCCAGCGTGTGCACCAGCGGCGCCTGCCGGTCCTTCGGCAGCGGGGCGGCGGCAATCTCGGCGCGCAGCGCGCCGATCGCGGCCACCGGGGTCGCCGGGCTGGGCTTGGCCGGCGAGGTCGGCTGGCTCGGCACGGTGCTCGGCGCGGGGGCGCCGGGGGCAGCGGCGGTCGAGCCGGCGGCGGGCGGTGTGCTGCTCTGCTGCCCGCTGCTGCCCGTCGAGGAGGAGGGGTTGGCGAAGACCAGCGCGCCGACCAGGCCCAGCACCGCCAGCCCCGCCGCTCCGAGCACCAGCGCCATGGTGCGGCGCGGGCGCCCGGCGGGGGCGGCCGAGTCGGCGCCGTCCGCGTAGTGGCCGTCGAAACCTACGAAGCCGTCGCGGCCGGGGTGTTCGGACTGCGCGGCCAGCACCGAGGTGGGCGCGGCCCCGCCACCGAACGGCCGCGGCTCGGATATCGGGCCCGGCATCGGCGGCAGCATGGTGGTGCGATCGCCGTCCGTCCCGGTCCCCGTCCCAGTCCCCGTTCCCGGGGTGGGCATGGGCGTGGCCAGCAGCTCCGCCGTGCGGTCCACCACCCCCGCCACGGTCACCGCCGCGAGCAGCTCCGCCCGGGCGGCGCCCGCGCTGGCCGGCCGGTCCGCCGGGCGCTTGGCCAGCAGGCGCGCCACCACCAGGTCGAGTGCGGGCGGCACGTCGGGGCGCTGCCGGCTGACCGGCGCGGCCTCCTCGGTGACCTGCTTGAACGCGGTCGCGACCGGCGTCTCGGCGGTGAACGGCGGCTGCCCGGTGAGCATCTCGGTGAGCACGCAGCCCAGCGCGTAGAGGTCGGTGCGGCCGTCCACCTCGCCCGCGGTGGCCTGCTCGGGCGACAGGTAGGCGGCGGTGCCGAGCACGGTGGCGGTCTGGGTCAGCTGCTGCCCGGCGGCCGAGGCGCGGGCGATGCCGAAGTCGACGACCTTGACACCGCCGTCGTCGGTGATCATCACGTTGGCCGGCTTGACGTCCCGGTGCACCAGGCCGGCCGCGTGCGCGACCTCCAGTGCCTCGCACATCGCCGCCGCGATCCCGACCGCCCGCTCGATCGGCAGCGGCCCCTGCTCGGCCAGTACCGAGGCGAGCGACCGGCCCCGGATCAGCTCCATCACGATGTACGGGGAGCCCTCGTCCATGCCGGAGTCGAAGACCATGGCGATCCGCGGGTGCACCAGCATCGCGGCGTGCTGGGCCTCTCGGCCGAACCGCTCGGCGAATCTCGGGTCGTCGGCCAGCGCGTTGTTGAGCACCTTGACCGCCACCGGCCGGCCGAGCACCCGGTCCATGCCGTGGTACACGGTGGCCATGCCGCCCACCCCGAGGATCCCGACCAGTTCATAACGGCCGTTCAGTGCTCGTCCGATCACTGGTCCCGCTCCTCACACTCCATCGGCCGGGTACTCACGCGCCCGGCACTCGCGCCATGATCCGGCATCATCGCGACATACCCCCAGTCGGGGTACCGCAGAGGGTATCGGCGGATCCGACGCGGGCCTCTGGTACGGGCATCCGGGTGTGGACGCCCGGTGAGTACGGACGTGGGTTCGCGCCGGCCGGTTGCCGTCGTTCGTACAGGACCACCGAGCACCCGCCGAGACTCGCCGACCACCGGCACGGCCGGCCCCTCAAGGTGTCACTTCGTGCGCGGTGTCTGGCCAAGTGCTTAACGCGGAAGTAACTTACCGGCCAGTTCCTCGGCGCACCCCCACGCGCCGTTCGCACACCTCCTACCCCACCCGGAGGACAGCCATGTCTGGAACACCCCTGCGCCCACCCCTGCCCAGAACCGGCTTCGGCCGCCGCCTCGCGTCGCTGGCCGCCGGCTGCGGCCTGCTCGGCGCCGCGCTGGCCGGGGCCGCCGACCCCGCCCAGGCCGCCGTCCGCGGCAGCGGCGGCGACCCGATCGCCGCCGCGCAGGCGCTCGCCGCCCCCGGCGTGCCCGGGGCCAACGACTGGTCCTGCCACCCGAGCGCGGCCCACCCGCGCCCGGTCGTGCTGGTCCACGGCACCTTCGCCAACGGCTCGGTCAACTGGCTGACCATCGCCCCCGCGCTGGCCGCCAACGGCTACTGCGTCTACGCCTTGACCTACGGCGCGGTGCCGAACGTGCCGGTGCTGCGGGCGATCGCCCCGGTGGCCGACTCCGCCCAGCAGTTGGCCACCTTCGTGGACGGCGTGCTGGCGGCGACCGGCAGCGGCCAGGTCGACCTCGTCGGCCACAGCCAGGGCGGCATGATGCCGCGGTACTACCTCAAGTTCGACGGCGGCGCGGCCAAGGTGCACACCCTGGTCGGGCTCGCCCCGAGCAACCACGGCACCACGCTGGACGGCCTGACCACGCTGGCCCAGTCGTTCCCCGGCGCCCAGGCCGTGGTCAGCTCCGCCTGCCCCGCCTGCGCGGACCAGGAGGTCGGCTCGGCCACGCTCGACCAGCTGAACGCGGGCGGCGACACCATGCCGGGCGTGGACTACACGGTGATCGCCACCGAGGACGACGAGGTGGTCACCCCGTACACCTCGCAGTTCCTCAGCGGCCCGAACGTGGAGAACGTGACGGTCCAGGCGCTCTGCCCGCTCAACCACCCCGACCACGTGCTGATGGCCACCGACCTGGTGGTGCTGCACGAGGTCCGGCACGCGCTCGACCCCGCCCACGTGGGCGAGGCCGACTGCTCGGCCAACCTGACCGGCTGAGCCGGCCCACGTCGCTGAGCCCGTTCCGGGGACGGGCCCAGCGGCGTTTCCTGCCCGCCCGCCCGACGCCTGGTCAGCGCTCGGCCCGAAAGATCTCCAGCGCCTCACGCACCGCGTACCCCACCAGCACGTACCCCGCCAGCGGGTCCGCCCACCACCAGCCGAGCGCGCCGTTGAGCAGCAGCCCGAGCAGCACCGCGGTGGCGAGCAGGCCGTCGATCAGCGTCACCCGGCCCTCGGTGCGCAGCACCGGGTTGTCGAGCGCCGCCCCCGTGCGGGCCTTGCCGGCCGCGAGGGCGAACATCACACCGGCGGTGACGGCGGTCCAGACGACGCCCAGCGGCGAGTGGTGCGGACGGAAGCCGGTGACCAGCACGAGGGTCGACTGGATCGCCAGGTAGCCGGCCAGCAGCGCGAAGCCGCCGCCGATCAGCCGCAGGGCGAGCTGCTGGCGCGCCTTGCCGGTCCCGGTCAGCTCCCAGAGGACGACGGTGGAGGCGCCGATCTCGATCAGCGAGTCCAGGCCGAACCCGGCCAGCGCCACCGACCGGGCGGCGAGGGCGGCCACGGCGAGCACGGCGATGCCGACGACGTTCCAGCCGAGGGTGGCGCACTCGAGGGCGATGCCCCGGCGGATCAGGGCCTGACGGGAGATCTCGCGAACAGTCGGCACCGGCCGCAGTCTGCCAGGCACCACCTCACGCCCGCCAGAACCGCTCGCATCGTGGCGGCCCGGCGGTCCCCCGCGCGGCGGAGCCCCGGAAGCTAGCCGAACACCAACGGGCACCCGCGCCGGAGCGAGTGCTGCGCCGCCCGGAGGTACAGCGCGACGTAGAACGCCGCGTCCAGGTCCTCGCTCCACCGCCCCGGCCGCGCCGCCGCCAGCTCCTTCGCCGAACCGTCCATGAACCAGATGCTCAGCTCGAGGTTGTCACACATCGCCGGGACCTCGGGCGGCAGTTCGACAGCCGACGCCAACTTCTCTGCGACCGCCAGTAGTTGGGGAGCACCGAGCACGATCGTCTCGTCGAAGTAGGCGGATTCGACCGGCAACCGGATCTCCCCCTCGATGGAGCAGGGCACCAAGACCGTCCAGCAGCTGAGCAGTTCGGCCTCGGCCTGCGAGAGGTGACGTCGGCAGAGCTCGCCGAAGCCGTCCATCCCAGGGCTCAGCTTCTCCTCGAAGGACTGCCCCGAACCAGGCACGAACTCCGCCCCTTCGGGCATCGACTCGGGCACGGACTCGTACGGCGGCAGCCCACGCCGACGCAGCTCCACGTTGAGCGCGGCCGCGAGTTCGCCGTAGCCGTCCCCCACCACGTCGAACCACTCCGCCGCGCCGACGCTCACCAGGTAGATGCCCATGCCCGGAAGCTACCGAGCCGCACTGACACGATCCGCTCTAGCCCGGGCGGCGGGCGATGGTGATGATCTCGCGGCTGGCCGCGGTGATCGGCTCGCGATCCCAGTCGCCGTACTGCGCCTCGATCTCGAAGCCCGCGTCGGCGAGGAGCGCGTTGAGTGCCCGGACCTCGAGGAAGCGCAGGCTCTCCGAATCGACGCGCAGCACGGTGCCGTCCGGCTCGGCCACCGTGCCGTGGAACGTCACCACGTCGTCGACGACGGAGTCGACCTCGTGCCAGACGCGCAGTTGGCGACCGAGGAAGTCGACGTCGCCGACGTTCGACGGGTTCCACCCCTCCCAGGCCCGCGCCTGCGGGTGGCGGGTTTCGAACACGAAGCGGCCACCCGGGCGCAGGGCCGCGCGGATCGCGGTCAGCGAGGCGCGCAGGTCGGCCTCGGTGAGGAGGAACTGGAAGGCGTGGCCGGTCATCGTGGCAAGGTCGAAGCCGGCCCCGCTCGTCGCTTGTGCGGCCACCCCCTCGACCCAGTCGACGTCCGCGCGGCGGGCGGCCCGGTTCAGCGCCGCCCGGTCGGGGTCGAGGCCGACGAGGCGGCCGCGATGGCCCTGCTCACGCGCGAGGATCAGCATCGCGCCCGTCCCGCAGCCGACGTCCAGGACCGAATCCGCCGCCATGACCAGCTCGGCGTAGAAGCGGTCGCCGGGCCAGTGGGCGGGATCCCACGGGTTCAGCACGTCGTACATCACGGCAGCGTCAGCGTCTGAGATCACCGTGGCAGTGTCGGCCAACTCCCGCGCACCGACAACCGATTAACAATCCGCTGGTCCCACGACGGGCGTCGACCCTAGGCTCCGGGCCATGCCCGAGAACCCTTGGTTTGCGATCGACGAACCGGACGAGGACGACTTCTACGAGTTCAGCGCCACCGAGCTCGCCTTTGTGGAAGCTCTGCGCGAACGCACCGCCTCGTGGGCCGCCGCTGGCGTCGAGGGCCTGGTCGGGCGTTCCGATGAGCGGGACTCGTTGGTGGCCTACCTGGACTTCTGCGATCCCGGCCTACCCCTCCACCTGGTCGACATCGGAGTGCACTTCTACGGTGACCGGGTCCGGGGTGACCGACTGCACAACCAGCTCTACACACTGACCGACCACCCGTCCAGCTGGGCGCTGGAGGCGACCGGCACGATCGAGGAGTTGGCCCAGCAGTCCGCGGACTGGTTCGTGTCGGTGCTGCGCAAACCCGTCGTCCTCTACGTCTGGCTGAACCGGGACCGGTGGGCCTACGCGGCACGGTTCGCTTTCGCAGACACCAATCAGACGATCTGCCAGGTCTACAACACGGATCTCGCCCCGCCAGGACAGGCGGAGGAGCTGGCCGCGGCCGGCCACGTCCACGGGAAGGGCTGGATCCAGACCGTCGGACTGCCCGCGCCGACCCTCTACCAGCACATCCGTGGCGACCTGAGCGCCGCCGTCCTGCCGCCAGGCATCCGGGCCGTTACGAAGCGCGGCCCCATCGGTGGCATCTGGTACGAAGGCTGGTAGGCGAGCTCACGTGACCCGATACGTTGGTCATGCCGCTGATGTCGAAGGACGAGCGGCCGGCGGCCGGACCCTGTAGCCGCGCCGGCCGGCCCCCGGGTGCTACAGCTTCCTCGCCTCTCGGACGGTGTGGAGGTGGACCAGGACGTCATAGGCCCGGCCGATGGCGAGCTCGGGCGTCGGGTCGACCGGGAACTGCGTGCCGACGTCGTACGTCGGGCGCGAGACGTCCAGCCAGGTGCGAGCCGCGGCCGGGGCCTTGCGCAGGTCGGCGTAGTAGTCGCGGTACCGGACCTGGTCGAGCGTGTACTCGTTCGTGCCGGGGCCGGCAGGGGGGACGGTGAACGTCTTCCAGTCGCCGCCGAGCGCCTGGTCCTTGGAGAGGAAGGATCCCCGGTCGAAGGTGGTGCCGATGGCGAGGTAGTCCGCGCCCAGGGTGTCGTGGAGGAACGCGCCCTGGGTCTTCGGATACGTCGTCGGGTCGGTGGCGGTGTAGCCGACATGGTCGTCCTGGGCCGACAGCAGGATCCTGCCGCCGGTGCGCCGCTGCCACCACGTCGTGGTCTCGGCCATCACCTGGTCGCGGTAGCGCTCCATGGCGGTCAACGAGGCAGGGTCGTCGACGTTGACGGTGAGGAAGGTGTAGGTCTCGGCGATGTTGCGGGCGTTCTGCAGGGCGAACTCGAAGTCGTCGTTTCCCGGCTTTCCCTGGCTTTCCATCAGCTCGAGCAGTTGCTGTGCCGTGGCTGCGTTCTGCTGCCGTTCTGCGAGCGGTCGGTTCAGGTAGCCGATGGCGTCGTCGAGGGGCCGCAGGCCGGTGAGGAGGTCGTTCAGGCGCGGCAGGGACTCCGGATGGGTCCGCCGGACGTAGTCGGTGACCGCGTCGAAGACGGGCGCGCCGAGGCTGGGCGCGCCGATGTCGTCGCCCAGGAAGTGGACCGGGTGATCGGGGTGTTGGCGGTTGTGGTCGCGCATCCACTGGACGAGGGTCACGAACTCCTCGCGGTCCCAGGGGGAACCTGCCATCGTCTCGTGCACGACCTGCCGTGCGTCGCCGTTGCCGTGCTGGAGGTAGTCGTCGATCCGCAGCCCCGCCGACCAGCTCATCTCCAGGGCGAAGGTGGTGAATCCTTTCTGCTCGACGAGGTAGCGGAAGACCCGGTCCTTCAGCGCGAAGAACTCGTGCGAGCCGTGCGTGGCCTCGCCCAGGCCCACCACCTTGGCGTCGCCGACCATCACCCCGAGCGGCCGCAGGTCAGCTGTGCCGGTGCCCGGCTCCGCCGAGAGCAGCGGGTGGGCGATCCGGTCCAGCGCGTGGACGGGGTCCGGCGCGCTGGCGGAGGCGGACACCGCCGGTGACGCGTACGCGGCCGTCGCGGGAGCCAGCGTCGTGGCCAGGACGATAGCCACGGCAGCTAGCCGCTTCCCACTTCGGATCATGTGATCACTCCTCAACCCAGGTGATGTCAAGTGCTGTTGAGAAGATGATCACTCTCGTGGCAGCCTGGGCGCGCTGGGGCCGACCCGACACTTTCCCTGGGGATAACCCCACAACCGGGCTTCGGGATCCGGCGCTCCGGACGTGCAGGCGGGCTGGGCAGCGCCAGCGTCTGAGATCACCGGGCGTGTGTCTGCCGACTCCTCGCCACCACAACGCCCCACGCCAGGGCCGTGATCAGTGCGCAGGGCGAACCCCGGTGAGCCGGTGCGCCGCGTCAGCGAGGAGAGGGGCCAGTTCCGGGTAGTACCCCCGGTCGACGGCCTGGAGCATCTCCGCGAGGGCGGCCAGCTGGCCGACACGTCCCGCCGGGGTGTCGAGGATGTCGGAGAACTCCGCGCGGATGCGGTTCGCGACTGCGGGGACGAGAAGGCTGCTCACCCACAGGAGCGCGGGGTCGTAGCCGACCGGGACGAGTCCCCAGCGCTCCCAGTCCAGGATCATGAACGGCCGCGCGGTCAGGTTGGCCCAGTGCAGATCTCCGTGACCGGTGATCCGCTCGACCTTGGTGGGGGCCGGGATGCCGAGGTAATTCGGAAACACCTCCGCCATCCATGCCGGCCGCAGGGTGACCTTCGTACCGGGGGCCGTGGCGATGCCGTTCAACGCGCTCTTCATACCGGCCCACCAACTGTCCCCCAGCTTCGGGTCGTCGCGCAGGTCCGGTGTCGCAGACACCACGGGCCCCGTGAAGTCGAAGACGTCAGCCTGGTAGAAGCAGCCGGCCTCGGTCCAGTCCAAGGCGTCGTGCAGCCGTGGGCGCGGAACGGACGCCGAGATGAACTGCTCCGCTCCGAGGGCTCCTTGGCCGGCTGGCCGGGGAGCGTGGCGGCGGCTGTTGCAGGAGACGCGAAGCCAGACGTCTTCGGCCCGGCGGCCGATGGTGGTGCCGGAGGTACCGAAGACGGACGGGCCGGAGCAGGCGAGACCGAGGAAGGCGGCGGCCTTGGCGTGTGCACCTTCCATGCGGTGGCGGGTTGCGTCATCCGGCTGAAAGGACATCTAGCACCTTCCGGAGTCGGGCTTCGGGGATCGGGTGGGCGAGAGCCGTTGTGGCACCGTCCCAGTGTTCGCGGCTGCTGGTCGAGGTGAGGACGACATCCAACGCCGGGCAGGAGCCGACGACGTGGAACGCGGCTGCGTGCGGGTTAGATCCCGGATGGATGAGATTCACCAGTTCCGGGGTCATCAGGCTGGGGAGTTCGCCACCGTGAAGGGGTGCGGACGCGAAGGTGGTGAGCCCGGCGTCGCGAGCATGCACAAGTGGCCCGGTTCCGTTGAGAGCCTGGGTGATGGGCTCGGCCATGACCAGGCTCACCGGCATCTGCACCCCGGCTAGGTGGTGACTCTGCGACCCGGCGGCGTCGCGTGCCAAGGTGATCAGCTCCGCGACAGTGAACGCCTGCGAGGTGAAGCCGGACCATGTGGCGACACCGTATCCGCTGATGCGACCGGCGTGCACGAAATCCTCCAACACGGCGAACGCGGCCAGAAGGTTCTCGTGTAGCTGCCGGCGATCGTGGCCGGACCGCTCGGGATTGTGGACGAACACCAGGTCGGCCCGACCGAGGTCGGCGAGCGAGCGATCGGTCTGCGCGCGGACGAACGCGGGGGCGAGACTGTGCCGTCCGTCCGGGTCGAACCCTGTCTTCGTCGCCACCCTGGCGGCCGGGTGCTCGACGAGGGCGGTGGCGAGGGCACGGTGTGCGTAGCCATGCGCGTAGTTGGGCGCGGTGTCGATCCAGGATGCTCCCGCCGAGAGGGCGGTGCGCGCCGCCTCACTGACGGCGCGCACCCGGTAGGTCCCCAGCCCGAGGACCGCGTTCAACGTGCCGCCTTGACGACGGCGGCGCCTTGACCCTTGATGAGGACGGACAGGACGCCTGCCACATCCTTGACCTCCAGGCCGGCGGCGTCGGCGAGTTCTCCAAGAGTGGCGGGTTCGCCGCTGAGGAGTGCGAGGAGCATCGGGGCGGCTTGGTCCGCGAAATCCCACTCTGTGCCGGCCGCAGAGAGAGTCACTGTTCCCACCTCGGGGTTAGCGGTGAGCTTGGCGCGAGCTGCGGTGAGCCTGACAGTGATCTCACGGCGCGGGGGAAGCGCGTCCACGTACGGCAGGGAAGGGGCTGGGCGTCCGAAGTGGTTGGTGTCAACGGAATCCGCCCACTGGTCGATCAGCGCCGGGTCGGCCAGGGCGCTGATCATCGCGGCTCGCAAGGCGTCCAGATACGTGGCCTTAGCCGCCGGTTCGGCGTGGCGGGGGATGTCCAGCCGCATGCTGGTGTCGTGGTGCATCTGGTCGGCCAGCCAACTGATGAGGCCGGATCCGGTGTGCGTGACGAGACCGAACGTCAGGTGAAGGGATTCGGTGCCCTGGTCTGCGGTGACGGTGTGCCACCATCCGCGCGGCAGATAGAGGACATCACCGGGGTTGAGGACGATGTCCGCGACCGGTTCACCGTCGGGTTCCTCCGGGGACTCCACGTCGCGGAAAGTAGGTGCCGTCCGGGTGGGCTCCCACAGACGCCAGCGCTTCGCTCCGTGCTGCTGGACCACGACCACGTCGTGGTCATCCCAGTGCCGGCCGAAACCTTCGTGCTCTGTCCAGGAGGCGTAAGCGTTCGTCTGTACGGGAGTACCGACGAAGCGTTCCAGGGCTTCAGCGGCGGCACCGATCGGCGGGTGAATCGCGTCGATCGCGTCCACGACCAGGGAAGCGCCTTCGGCGAGCCGGGCGTGAAGCTCGGCGGGATGGACGCGGTTCCAGGTCACCCCGCGTCGGTTGGTGATCGGTGCCGAGTACCGGTCCAGGGGAACCGTCTCGCCATCCTGCGACAACCGCAGCCTCGGCGGCTCCATGCGGTGTGTGGCGAGAACGGTGTTCAGATCGTCCCAGGACAGGAGGGGAGCCATGTTGGTCCCGTCAGCCGGGAAGACGGCGTAGGAGCGGTGGAACGCCTGGGTGAGGAACAGGTCCCCACCCAGGCGCACCGCCCACGAAGCGGAATCATGCATCGTGGGCGTCCGGCTCAGGTGTCGTTCTGGTCGGACTTGCCGCCCGTGTTGTCGGACGGCATGTCGGCGCGGGAACGCGCGGCGCGGATGCTACGGACGGCGACCAGCAGGCCGCCCCCGTCCTCCTCCGGAGCGGCGGGCATGGTGTTCTCCATCGGGTTCTCCTCTCGGACATCTCCCACCGGCCTCTCCGGCGGGGAGCTCAGCAGTGGTGGTGCAACCTCCCCGGATGGGGAGGAGTCTTGGGGGTCAGCTGCGGCGGCAGCGGGGGCAGTCGCAGAGTGGCCAGGATTCGTAGCGGGGCAGGTAGCTGAGCTGGTCGTTGCCGGTGTGCTCTTCGCGCTTGAGCTCGACCAGTTCGCCGCTCTCGTCCTGCGTGCTGACGGTGAAGGTGAGGATCGGCTGCTCACTCACGCGGTGGCCTTCTGGTGTGCGCTTCGCACCAGGGCACCCAGGCGTTCATCAGCGGTCAGGGCTGCGTCGGCGGTAACCAGGAAGTGGACCGCCTTGCCTTGCTCCCTCCGCTCCCAACCCCAGGAACAGGTCAGGGAGTCGACCAAGGTGAGCCCGCGTCCTGATCCCTTCTCGAAGTCGGGGGTGAGCACCGTAGGGAGTCGAAGCGAGCGGTCGGTCACCTCGACTTTGAGGTGGCGGCCGGTCCACTCGGTCCGCACCCAGCACTCACCACCCGCGTGAATCAGCGCGTTGGTGATGATCTCGCTGGCGCACAGCAGCACGTCGGCCACCGCGTGCGGGGACAGCGGGAGGCCCAACTCTCTGATGGCCGAGGCGATACGGTGCCGGGCCTGGGCTACGGCACCGTCGGCGGACTGGACGTGGAACACGTCGGCAGGGCGGTCGTTCACGCTGCACTCCTGGCCCTGACCTCGATCGTCACCCGACACGGCCACGGGCTCTCGCAGCGCACGCACCGGCCGTTCACGCTGCGGTGCTCGTCCAGCAGGATGCGGTCGGCGGTCGCGGTCTCCCGGCTGCCGGTCGACACTCGGGCGGGGGCCCGGCTGGCACGCTTTTGTACGGGTCGACCAGCGAGGCAGAGGCGCTGTTCAGCCTCCACGGATGGGAGGAGCGGTCGGCAGTGGTCATCTGTGTCTCGGTTCCGGTCGGGCACCCCGGCCAGCGAGGGGCCTGTGCGGCTTGGTCAGCCACCCCGGGGCGGCTCGGAGACCACAGTGCCGCCCGGCAACGGAACGCATCCGCAAGCGCGTTGCGGACCCGCAACGACATTGCGGGTCGGTCTAGACCTCTTCGGTCAATCGCAGGCCGAGCAGGGATTCCATCTGCTCGATCGTGGTCGCCGGGTCCGTGGCGAGGATGGTCGCGATGCCGAGCTCCTCGGCCGGTGGGAGGTTGCGGGCGGTGTCGTCCACGAACACGCATGCCTCGCCGGGCAGGTCCATCAGGTCGAGCATCGTTCGATAGAGGATCGGGTCGGGCTTGCGAGCCTTGTAGCGCTCGGAGATCAGGACCGCGTCGTAGTTCGCCACCAAGTCATGGCCGAGATAGGGGTCGCAGGGCTCGGAGCCGAGGCTGTTGGAGAAGATGCCGACCTTGATCCCGGCCATTCTGGCGGCCTCGGAGGCGGCGATCACCGACGGTTCGAGGTGCAGGTCCTCCAGGACTCGGCCGAGCAGGTTGGTGCCGTCGATGCCCAGCAGGGTGCCGGTCCGTTCGTTCCACTCGGTCTGGGTGATCGCACCGCGCTCCAGGTCGGCGTAGAGGGCAACGCCCTCGGGGTTCTTCGCGATCATCGACAGAAAGGTGCCCTCAGCCAGGCCGGCGCGGCGATCGAAGCCGGCGGCGCAGGCCGGGACACTGGTGGTCAGCACCCCGCCGAAATCGAGGATCAGGCCCATGCGGCGGCTCATACGGTACTCCCGGCGGTCTTGAGGAGGGTTCGGGTGTCGATCACGTGCTCGCCCAACGAGCGGACGGCCACTGTGCGGTGGGGGCGGAGGCTGCGGTGCAGCTCAGATACCCGGCGCAGGGTCTCGCGGTGCTGGACTTTCTCCACCAGGTCCAGTGCGGCCTGGCCGTCGGCGCACGCGGCCTCGATGTCGTTGGCGCCGGCGTTGGCCTCGGCCCGGGAGATGTAGGCGGTGCAGCGGTGGCGCATCATCTCCTCCGGCAGCCGGTCGATCGCCTGGTCCAGGGACGGCAGAGCCTCGCGGTAGCGACCCAGGCGGACCAGGTCGCTGCCCTCGTAGGCGTCAGCCTTGGACAGGTCGAACCAGGCGATCCCGCCCCAGCGTTCGTCGTCCATCGGGCCGGACAGCACGGTGCGGGCCTCCTCCAGCGAGGAGCCGAAGCCGTGGTCGTCGCCGGTCGAGGCGTACATCTCGGAGGCGACAGCGTTCGTCCAGGCCAGCATCCGCCGAGACGCCCCGCGCTCGGCGCGGTCCACCGCGGCGAGCGCGTAATCCAACCCGCTCTCCGGGTCGCCGCCGTAGGAGGCGTTGAAGGCCCTGCCACCCAGGACGAGTGCCAGCAGCTCGGGACTGTCGATCTCCTTGCCGATCTCATAGCCCATGTCCATATAGGAGTCGGCTTTCTGACGATCAGCCAGGTCAAGAGACAGCAGGCAGGCCGCCAGGCAGGCCATTTCGGCCATGTGCGCGAGCAGCAAGGTCCGTAGCTCGGCCGGCTGATCCTTGGGCCGCAGCGACAGCACCAGCTCGATCTGACTGTGTGCCACCGGTACCAGCGTGGCTGCCGGGAAGCTCTTGTAGGAGCGGCGGTAGAAGGCGCCATTGGACCGCAGCTCATCCACGGTCGGGCGGTCCAGGGTGCCACGGGGCGACTGGGCGGTCTGGGCCTGGGCATCCGGGGACAATCCGGCAAGGGCAGTGGTCACGCCCGCGAGGGCGCCGAGGTTGAACGTTCGTCGCAGCACAGCATCTGAGCTTTCCGCATCGAGCCTCGCCGTGCGTGCCGAAGCCGGAGAAGGCCGGTGTGAGCCGAGTGACGGCGCGTCAACTTCCGCCACCGGATGGCGCACATCGAACGCTAATAGATATGGAGTGGCCACCTCCAACAGCCCGGCCAACTTCTCAGCTGTCACCACACTGTCGAGCGGGATCGCCCCTCGCTCCACCTGGGAGACCCACGACTCCGAGCGCTCGGCCAGATCCCCGAGAAGAGCCTGCGGCCACCCTTTCCGCTTACGCGCCTTGGCGATGCGAGCGCCGATCAGCTTGTCGATCTCTGCCACAGGACAACCCCAAGGCCGTGTTCGAGAAACTACCGACGGCAACCGTACGACCGGAGCCGCTCTGTTGACAGGGGAACCGCCTGGGATACCTCGACCGAGCGAATCCGATCCGGCGGGGGCGCGGTCCGGCAATGCTTTGGCAACCGCCTTCACCCGGTGACGGGAGTGCTGCTGATGATCCGCCAACTGTTCTGGCCCATCCAGGATGTGGCGATACCGTGGATTCCGTCATCGAGCTGAGCCGGAGGGACGTGGTGGATCGCCGGGGTTTCGTGGCTGCCTCCAGCGCGTACGCGCTCGCGGCCCTGGGCCTGCCCGACCCGGACGCCGTCCTGCGTCGGGTGCGGACCAAATCCGGCGGCACAGCCCACGTCGGCCGCGGCGAGGCCGCCGCGATCCGGCAGATGACCAAGTCCCTCGGCGACGCGGCGGCCGAACTCGGCGGCGGACACGCCCGCCACCTCGCCGTCCGCTACCTCCACGACGACGTCGCCCCCTGGCTGGACGGAACCTGGACCGAAGCGGTCGGCCGCGAGCTGTTCGCCGCCGCCGCCCAGCTCGTCCACCTCGCCGGCTGGATGGCCCAGGACGAGGGCAACCAGGACGCCGCCCAGCAGTACTACGCGCACTCCTTCCGCCTTGCCTCCGAAGCAGGCGACGCCGAACTGGCCGCCACCGCCCTGCGCGGCCTCGCGGTCCAAGCGATCGACCTCGGCTTCCGGGCGACCGCGGTCCGGGTGGCCGAGGACTGCGTCGATCAGGCCAAGAGCCTCGACGACCCCCGGGCGCTGGCCTACTACCAGACCACCCTCGCCAACGCTGCCGCCCTTGACGGCGACCGCCGCACCGCCACCACCTCGCTCGCCGCCTCGCAGACCTCGATCGAACGCGCGACCGGCGTCCCGGGCGAATCGTGGGCCTCGCACTACAGCATCGGCCGCTGGGCCCACGAGGCCGGCATGATCCTCGCCCAACTCGGCGACTACACCAGCGCGCAGGACCACCTGCACCACGCGCTCGACATCCACGGCCTCGACCGCCGCCGCACCCGCGCCATCGTCCTCGCCGACCTCGGCACCGTCCGCCTCCGCCAGGACGACGTGGACGGCGCGATGGCCTCCTGGACCGAGTTCCTCGACTGCGCGGACGGCATCCGCTCGGTCAAGGTCCAAGACGCCGTCCACGACATGAGAGCCCGTCTGTACCGGCTTCGCGATGTCCCCGGCGTCGAGGAACTCGACGACCGCGCTGGAGCCCTCGAATAGGCCGACGCACCCAGTCCCCAACAACTCCGCATCGCGGAGCGTGTCCCGTCAGCGCGGCCAAACTGCCAGGTCCGCATCCCGGTCCCGGAGCGTCGGGCGGCACTGTGGGTGGAGGCTGCACGGGCGTACAGCCAGCAGGGCAGACTGGCCGAAGGATGCAAAGCGCTCAGGAGCTCGGCGCACTGTCCTTGAACTTCGCTGTTTCTGGCAGGAGTTGGGAGTCCAGGTTTTGACCGACCACCGCGAGCCGTTCCTGTATGTCGTCGTCTGCGCGTCGGGCATCGCTGACGGAGTGAGCGAACTGATCACCGCTGCCCACGCCGAAGGCTGGAAGGTCGGCGTGATCGCCGCCCCCAGCGGGCTCGGCTTCATCGATCAGGAAGCGGTCGAGGCGCAGACGGGCTACCCGATCCGTTCGGCTTGGCGCACGTCCAGCATCCCCCAGCCGCTACCTCCGGCCGACGCCATCGCGGTCGCCCCCGCGACGATCAACAAGTGGGCCGCCGGCATCTCGGACACGCTCGCGCTCGGCATCCTCTGCGAGGCGTACGGGCTCGGCATCCCGGTGGCCGTCCAGCCGTACGTCAACTCCGCCCAGGCGGCACACCCTGCCTACGACGAGAGCCTGGCCCGGCTCCGGTCCATGGGCGTCCTGATCGGCGACTACGTGCCCCACATGCCGAAGGCCGGCGGAGGCCGTGAGAGCTACAACTGGACCCACGTCCTCGACCTGCTTCGCCCGGTGGCGCGGTCGATCACGGAGAGGAAGTAGCTGTGCAGGATGTTGCGGACGAACGTCCGGGAATCGCCGCCGCGATCGTGGTCCGTGGGGGCCGCGTCCTGATGGTGCGGCGGCGGGTGAGCGAAGGCCAACTCTCCTGGCAGTTCCCGGCCGGCAAGATCGAGCCCGGCGAGTCGCCAGAGGAGGCAGCCATCTGCGAGACCGCGGAGGAGACCGGCCTCGGTGTGGCCGCCGGCAAGCTTCTCGGCGAGCGCGTCCACCCCATGACCGGGCGGCTCATGTCGTACACCGCCTGCGAAGTCGTGAGTGGGACCGCCACGGTGGCGGACGCCGAGGAAGTGGACGAGGTGGCGTGGGTGGCCCTCGCCGAGATCCCGCCGTACGTGCCGTACGGGCTGTTCGAGCCGGTGCAGGAGTACTTGGACGCCGTTCTCAAGGCCTGACGGACCCCGTCCGAGCGACCGTGGGGACAGCCACCAGTTGATGGTCACCCCCACGGCTGTTGCTCTCTACTGGCGGAGATCACTTATTCCTGACATATCGCATTCCTCTGCCATCGCGTACGGTCGACATGTGCGCAGCCCACGTGGGGTCTGCCGCACTCGGCAGTCGTACAGGTTGATGGGCTTGCCAGTCGCGCGGTCGGGCCGGGTCTCTGGTCAGCCACTGCGGGCGCATCCGGTGGCAAGCCCGGGGTCCAGACTGTTGCAGGCGTCGTCCCTAAACGTGGCGCCCCTGCCTAGAGTGTCGTCAGGTTCCCCCTGAGTGAGCGGGCCAGTGCGGTCGCAAAAGCTGGCTCAAGCATCGGCAAGCGCCGCGACGTGTGACGAAGTCATCCCGGTCGACCACCGCCGATGACTATCCTTGAAATATCCGTGCGCCAGCGCCACGCTGGGTGCGAGCATCATGGCGTGGACGACGATGCCGTGGGCGCTGAAGATCAGGTTCTCGTGCAGACCGTCTACGAGTTGCTGCGCCAGCGGGGAGCATGGCCCACTTTCACAGCCGTGGACCTGCGGGCCGACCGCGAACTGGGCATCGAGGACGCCCAAACCGCCTTGGTGGCGCTCAGTCCCCGATATGTGAACAGGCCCTGGCAAGGACACGGTTACTCCGACAACGACGAGGTTCGGCTGACGCTCCGTGGGGTGGCTTCGTGTCAGGGCGGCACAGACGACCTGGCACGGCTGAGCGATCTCGTCGAGTGGACAGTTACGCTGGAACAGCGCGCCACTAGCGACTCCGAGGTGCAGCTCACTGCTTCAAGCGCGGACTTCGCAGCGCAACTGGGTCTGCCCCTGAGTCCCTCGGGCGGCGATGACGAACAACCGACCAGTGAAGTCGTCGAGGCACGCGACCTGATGGGCCGCCTGTTCGTCCTGGCAGACCTGCTTCCGCATCTGTGGGCAGGGAGCAGCAAGCCGAGGGAGGAGCCTTGGCTGTGGCAGCGCCTCGTGGACCGGCGGGGTGTTCGCCCCTACCGTAAGATCAGCAGTGTTGATCAACTGTTGGCCTACGCCGATGAAGAAGGCCGCGAGCGGCCGAAGGTTACCGGTAACACGATCACCAACATCTTTTACAACAACGCGGTCGTCTCGCATGGTCAATCGGGGAGTGCTCCGCTCGCGTCCCCGGATGGGGAACTGGATATTCATCTGACCCTCCTTCGCCCGGAGGTCGTCGAGGCGTGTGCTGACCTCCTGCGCGCAGACCGGTTCGACGACGCAATCTTCGCGGCCTTCCGGCGACTTGAGCACGAGGTGCAACAGCGCAGCGGAAGCCACGCCATCGGGAACGACCTCGTCACAGCGGCATTCCGGGACAAGAAGGACCCCATCCGGATCTCCGATCGAGAGCAGGACAAGGGGCGGCTGGTCGAACTGTTCGCTGGGGCGATCGGACTATTCAAAGGCGACCGCTCACACAAGGACCGGCCACTGCTCCCGTGCCGCTCTCGCCGCGAATGCTTGCGGCTGCTCGCGCATGCCAGCTCGCTCCTGGATCTGCTGGATCGTGACGTCGACCGAGCGCCGGCTGTGCGCGGCTACCGTCATGACCAAGGCGCCACTGTCACCTTGTGGGTTGAGCGTGCCGGGAGTCAGGTCCAGGTATGGCTCGACGAACGGACACGGCTGGACAATGTCAGTTACCAGGCAGGCACCCTAGTCGTCGATGTGGGCGGCATCCCGGCCGGGGAACATCGCATCCATCTGGTGGAGGGGACCCGCCAGGGTCCTGCGCATACAGTGTGGATCACCCTCGAGCCGGGTCAGAAGAGCTGGTACCGCGTGGTGGAGGTCAATATCCCTCTGTACGCGGATGCGATGGCGCAACAGCAACTGGAACTGGGCGGCGTACGGCTGGCGACGCTGGTGGCTGGGGTCTTGGGGGAGCGCGTTGTCGTGACGCGGGAGACCTACCAGGTCGGCCACTATGTCGCTTGGCACTTGGCCACTTCTGACGCCAGCACCGGGCCGGTGTGGGTGCGCGACCGCCCTAGCGGCCAGCTTCGCAAGGTGTGGGACGACGGCAGCGTATTTGATGGACAGCCAGTCGCTCCCGCCCACCCTGAGAGGCTCATGAAGATCAGTATCGAGCCGTCCCACCTGGCTCTGCGTGCCAAGGCTAAGTCACCGCTACGTGTTATGGGCCACTTCACCGACGGCACGGCGACCTGGACGGCGCCGGTAGACGATCCTCAAGTTGAGACCAGTAATGAAAGAGCCGCAAAGTTCAATGGCGGCACGGTCTTCGCGAAGGAACCCGGGACGGCCGTGCTCCGCTGTCTGCACGGCGGCTGTTCCGCTGAGGCGAGCGTGGAGGTCGCGGCCCACCCGAGTGGCACACTCACCACCTACCTGTCAGGCCTGCCTCCGGTCGCCGGCATCGCGTGGACTCCGGACGGCCTGATAGTGAGCACACGCGGTCGACAGCTGTGGCGGGCGGGAACGGACGGGGTCTACCGCCTGGCGGCCATGGTGCCCGCCCAGCTGCTGCCCAACATCGGAACGGACACGTTGTCCGCCCGTAGCGATGGCGAACTCGCTGTCCGGCTCCTTGAGCAACGAGCCGTGCTTGTACTCCACCACAGCACTGGCTACAGCAGTAGCACCTTGGTAAAGCTCGCGACGGAACCCACAAGCACACCGATGGCGTTCGTGCGGGACGAGGCGGAACTGATCGTCGCCCTGCACACGGGTGAGCTCCAGCGGGTGAGTATGGACGGTTCGGCGGTCCCGCTTGGTGCCGTTTCCGGCCATCCCGTTGCCTTGGCGCGAAAGGACCAATCGCTGCTCGTCCTGTGTTCTCCGGATGCTGAAGCTACGCCTGAGAACCGCCATAACCGGTTGTGGCGCCTGTCCCTCGGCGCGCTGGACACCGCTCCTGCCGACCTGCTGGCCGGTCAAGGTCTGGCCGGCTTAAACGGGGTGGTGTGGACCAACGTCGGCATCGTGCTCAGTGACTTCGACGGAGGCAGACTCCTCGAACTCAGGGAGGGGCGAATCGTGGAACTGGCCACGGGGCTTCGCAACCCGGGCCAGCTCGCTGCTGCGGAATCGGGCGATCTCTACGCGGCGGAGTTCGGCGCAGGTGCCGTCCACCGCCTCCTGGCGTAACGAGGTCCATTGTCGAAATACTGCGCTCAGTTCAATTCCGCTCGTCAGTTCCAGGTCGCCCCGGGCAAGGAGCCCGTCGAAGGCAAACCCACTGTTAGGCAGCGACCACCAGGAAGTCACCCGCTTTGGCGATGACTTCACGCTGCCACGCCTGCGACTGCGACTGCGCATACGTCGGGTCGCCGTGGACAGCGAGGCCGTGCTTAGCACCTTCGGGCTCGTACAGCTCCGCCCCGGCGCCGGACAGAGGCCTTTACTGGCGCGAGAGTTCGACAGATTCGAAAGTTCCCTTGGTGCCGTGGAGATGCGGACGGGGACACGGACGGAGAAGCCACGGCCGCCCAGCGGTTCGGCGCGTCCCTGCGAAAGGCCACTCGCGCATCGCCGGGGACTGTCCCCGAGCGAGCACCGCTCAACGCACCAGCGGACACCCGAGCTTCGGGATTCGGGACCCGAGCGCTCTTTCTGAGGAACGGTGGGTGGTCATATCCCGCCCACCCACCCAATGTCCTTCGCAGCCAATGAGTATGACTAATCGTCACCAGTTGGCAACTGCCCGCGATCACGGTGTACGGTTCGCGCAAAGCAGCAACCCCCGCCCGGTGCGCTAACACCAGACGGGGGTCTGACCGACACGATCGAAAGCCAGTCGATCCAGTGGCTATTACCTATGCTATCGCCGCGCCCGGCTACGGCAAGCGGTCCGCGCCGTCACAACACCCGAGCGGACCAGATGACTTCGCTCACCTGACCGACCGCGAGGCCGAAATCGCCGGCTATATCGACGGCGTGCCCGATGGTGCCGCGATCGACGTGAAGTCCCTCGCCCGGATGCTCGCCCGGTTCGGGCAGCAGGCCGTCAGCACCGTGCTCCGGGCTCTCACCCGGAAGGGCCACCTGCGCCGGGTGCGCGAGCGGGTGGGCGAGGGGCTGACGCAGTGGGTCTCCCGGACGTACTTCTCGCGTACGCCGCGCAGCTCGGCTTGGTGGGAGCAGTTCCTGACGGACCGTCGGACGGGCGGGCGCACGGACCCTGCGCCCGCGCCCCCGGCGCGCTCCGTGTCGTACCGGGCGCTGGCCTCGCTCGCCGCGGCCGATCGGCGGATGATGCTCTCGGCGGCCGAATGTGCGGAGTTGGAGGCGCTCGCCGCCGAGTGGTTCGCGCGGGGAGTGACCGTCGAGCAGTTCCGGTTCGCGATGACCAACGGGCTGCCGGCGACGGTGCAGTGCCCCGGGGCGTTCGCGCGCAAACGGCTGCTCGACCGGCTGCCTCCGGAACAGGTGATCGAGCAAGCGCCATCGAGACTGACGGAGTGTCAGGGATGCTACCGACCCGCCCGGCCGAACGCGTTGCAGGACGGCCGCTGCCGCCGCTGCCGGGAGGAGCACGACAGAAGCCGGACCCCCGGGCTGATCGCCGGGATCCGGGCCGCGATGCGAGAACGCGGTCGGCCCGGCAGGGTCAGTGATCCCGCCGGTTCACCGCCTCCGCCAGGAGCACCGCCACCGCCTCCGGCAGGCCCAAGTGCCGGGCGATCCAGGCAGGTTCGTGCCCGGTGAGGGCCAGCACCCAGGCGGTGTGCAACCGGCCCAGGGGGTGGTCGGCCAGGTACGGCCGCACCGCCTCCAGCGGGAAGTCGGCCAGGCTCTCGGCGGTGAACCAGTCCTCCGCCGGCTCCCCCGCCGCCGGGGCTCGGCGCCGCCGGAATGCCGCCAGTCTCCCCCACATGTCCGCGCCCCCGTTCGCGTCACGCCATCGCCTGGTTGACGTCCTCTTCCTCGTCCAGGTGCCAGTGCAGGTCCCGGACCCCGGGCTCCAGCGAGAGGCGGGAGATCACCTGCTCCAGCGCACTCGCCACGTCGCCGCTGACCGAGAGCGAGGCGCGCAGGCTGGTGATCTCGGGCGTCTCGCGGCGGGCGCGCAGGCCGGTCGGGGTGAGGCCCGAGGTGCTGAGGGCCTGCAGCAGCAGGGCACGGATGTGGGTCTCGGCGCTGCGGTCGCAGCGCAGGTGCAGGTTGGCCTCGACCACCGCGTCGGGGTCGGTGCCGGCGGCCGGGACCCGGTCGAGCAGGCGTCCGGCGGGGCGGCCGACCACGTGGATGGCGATCACGGCCAGCGTGCCGATGATGGCGAAACCGTACTTGCCGGAGGCGGCCAGCACACCGGCGGCGGCCGAGCACCAGAGGGTGGCGGCCGTGTTGAGGCCGCGCACCCCGGCGCCGTCGCGCAGGATCACGCCGCCGCCGAGGAAGCCGATGCCGGAGACCACGTAGGAGGCGACCCGGGTCGGGCTGCCGACGTCGCCGATGGCCTCGCTGTACAGCACGAACAGGGTGGCCCCGGTGGCGACCAGCGCGTTGGTGCGCAGGCCCGCCATCCGGGCGCGCCACTGGCGTTCGACCCCGATCACGGCGCCGCACAGGACGCCGGTGGCCAACCGGAGCAGGAAGTCGAGAGTGGACAGGGAGTGCATGAAGCACCTCCTCGATGAGTCGGACGCCGCGAGTCGGACGCCGCGTCAGGTAGTCAGGTACGGGCGAACGCCGGGTCGAACTTGTAGCCGATCTGCCGGACGGTGGTGATGGTGTCGCGGTGGGCCGGGCCGAGCTTACGGCGGATCCGGGCCACATGAGTGCTGACCGTCCTGGTGTCGCCCAGATTCGGGCGGCCCCAGACGGCATCCATCAACTGGCTGCGGGAGAGCACCCGCTTGGGCTGGGCCATCAGGTGGGCGAGCAACTCGAACTCCAGGTAGGTGAGGTCGAGCGGACGCCCGTCGACGGTGACGACGCGCTGGTCGATGTCGACCACCACGCCGACCGCCGCGAGGCGCCGGGTCGGCGCCGCCACCATGGGAGCAGTCACGGTTGGACTGTCGGAGAAGATCAGTTGAACCCGGGGGTAGTGCAGGGGCATCGAAACGCCTCCCTCTCGACTCGCGACTCTCGGCTCTCAGCTCTCGGCGTGCCAGGCGGCTTCGAGGTGGACGGCTCCGGCGGCGTCGGTGATGGCGTGCCACTCGGCGGCCAGCCGTACCCGCTGCCGGTGCGGAGCGGCGGTGGCGCGCGGCGCCGGGGGCTGGAAGGTGTGCAGGACCGGGCTGTCGAGCGGGCTGTCGGCCAGCCGCCGCAGCAACTGCGCCAGGAAGGCCCGGACCCGGACGGTGCCGCCGGGGCGGACGCTGGGGCGGACGACGGGTCGCGGCCGGGCGGCCGGGAGCGCGGGGTGGAACGTGAAGACGGACACGGGGAGCTCACCTCCGTGGACGGCGTGCGCGCACGTCACGCGCACGCGGGCATGGCGAAGCGGGCGCTTCGCGGGTTGAGCGTGCGTCAAGCGGACTACGTGCAGGACGAACCAGGGCCGGGGGGAGGCAGTTCGAGGCCTCCCCCCGAGGCCGGATGGCTCGGTGGTTCAGTGGCCGAGGGCGGTCTGGACGAGCTTGATGACGACCAGGATCATCGCGATCAGCAGGTACGTGCGCAGCGCGCCCATGCCGATCTTGCGGCCGGTGGACATCACCGGGCGAGTCAGGGTCGCCAGTGGGGGCATCCGCCAGTTGTCGCGTCCGGTGCGGTCGATGGGGTCCTCGGCGGTGGCCGTGCGCTTGCGGGTGAAGGCGAAGCCGGCGGCCAGCACCCCCAGCACGCCGCAGCCGGCCATGATGTCCAGGATCGCGCCGGAGGAGATGTTCGGGAACAGCACCGAGGCGGTCAGGATCACCGAGAGCGTCACCAGCACGCCAACCACGGCGGAGGTGAACGCGTTGACCTTCGGCCCGTTCGACCACGGCCCCAACACCTGCTTGTCGTTGCACAGCAGCAGCAGGAAGACGGAGGCCGACGGCAGCAGCACCCCGGCCAGCACCTGCACACCCTGCGTCAACAACCCCAGCGTGTGGTCGCTGGCGACCAGCACGATCGCCGCCGCCACGCAGACCAGCGCCGCGTAGACGGCGTAGAAGCCCTTGGCGCCGGCGACCCCGCGGTGCAGCGAGTGCTTCATGCCGAAGACGTCACCGATCGCGTAGGCGGTGGAGAGCGAGACGGCGAACGCGCCGATGATCGAGGCGTCCAGCAGCGCGATCGCGAAGAGCACGCCGACCAGCTTGCCGCTGTGGTCCGCCAGGCCCCTGGCCACCGCGCCCGCGTCCGAGAACTGCCCCACCCCGTCGGTGCCGGCGAACGCGGCGGCGGTGAAACCCATCATCGCGGCCGCGCCGACGACGACGATCACGATGCCGATCCACAGGTCGGCCTTCTCGTACTTCATGAACCGCGGCGTGATCCGCTTGTCGATCACGTACGACTGCTGGAAGAACAGCTGCCACGGCGCGACGGTGGTGCCCACGATGGAGATGATCAGCAGCATCACGGTCGCCAACTGCCCCGTGCCGCCCGGCATGTTCGGCACCACGAAGTCGTGCGCCATCCGCGAGGTCCTCGGGTGGACCATGAAGTAGATCGGCACCAGCAGCAGCGAACCCGCGCACAACGCCACCGCGATCCGCTCGAAACGGCGGAACGAGCCGGTGAAGGCCGAGGCGATGATGATCGCGGCGGCCAGCACGACCGAGGCGACCTTCGGCAGGCCCAGGTAGCCGGCCGCCAGCGTCACCCCGATGAACTCCGTCACCAGCGTCAACCCGTTGAGCAGGAACAGGTCGATCACACTGAACGCGCCCCAGAACTTCCCGAACCGCTCCAGGATCAACCGGGCGTGCCCGACACCGGTCACCGCGCCCAGGCGCAGCACCATCTCCTGGTTGACGTACAGCACCGGGACCAGCAGCAGCAGCGTCCACAGCAGGTGCGTGCCGTAGTTCTGCCCGGCCTGCCCGTAGGTGGAGAACGCGCCGGCGTCGTTGTCGCCGACCATCACGATCAGGCCCGGGCCCACGATCGCCAGCAGCGTCTTCAGCTTCGCGGACAGGCCCTTGCGCTCGGCCGTGTCATCCAGCCGGATCGTGCCCAGCGCACCCTTGATGTCACCCAGGTGCGCGTCATCCAGCACCGCGGCACGCGCGGCGGGAACCTTCGAGTCGAGAGTCGCGTTGGTGGTCATGATGAACCTCCCTCAGCCCCCACGGATTCAGGGGGAGTTTGGAGGCACGCGGCAGCTATCCCCGCTACGAACCGCACCAAGAAAGCACACCAGGCAGCAGGGCAGCACCGAGCTGCTGGTGATGGCGTGTCAGATCGAAAAGCGCGTAGCGAAGGTGGTTACCGCGAGCCGAAGAAGTACGAGGACAGGCGGGGGCAGGGGCTACTGTGGCCCGGACTACTGCAATCCATGAGTCTCTCGCCTCCTTCCGGCCGGTGCGTGCGACGGATCCGCTACGCATGACGACACGGCAAGGAGCTCGCTGACCTCGAAAGTCAGCTCACCCCAACTCGTCAGAGCTTTGGCACTTCACGGCGTGATCCGACTCGGCTGAGCCGGAAGCCACTTGGGATCAACCCTTAGGTCGGGAAGATCTGTCCTGATCCGGAGCGTCTCTCGACGGTTGGGATCAGTGGCCTGTGTCCATGAAGACGCCTCACCGAACGAGGTGCCTGCAAAACCTTGTACAGCTTAGCCCCGTCCAGACCGAACGCTTGCCGCATTTACCAAACCTTGACCTGCGAGACCTGGACACACCGCGAAGGACCAGGTCACCGAGCCGCGACCTGGACCCGAGGTGGCGGCACCACAGTGACCATCCCCGGCAACGCCCGACAGCCTCGGCCGCCTTCCCAGTTTCCTTGACCGCCACCGTGGTTCAGCCCGTAACGTCGTCCCGAGTCGATCGTCAGGTCGGCGCCATCGGCCTATGGGGAGGAAACATGTCCGACAAGCTGCGGATCGCCGTCATCATCGGAAGCGTCCGTGAGGGCCGCTTCGGACCGGTCGTCGCACGCTGGTTCCTGGAGCAGATCCGGGAGCACGCGGACCTCGAGGTGGACGCGATCGACCTGGCCGAGGTGGGTCTGCCCATGGCGTTCCCGGCGTTCGGCACCAAGCCGACCGGGGAGACCGCGGCGGTCGCCGACGCGGTGCGCGAGCGGCTGGCCGCAGCCGACGCGTTCGTCGTCATCACGCCGGAGTACAACCACAGCTACCCTGCGTCGCTGAAGAACCTGATCGACTGGCACAACGTCGAGTGGCACGCCAAGCCGGTCGCCTTCGTCTCCTACGGCGGCCTGTCCGGCGGCATGCGCTCGGTCGAGCACCTGCGCCCGGTCTTCGCCGAGGTGCACGCGACCACCATCCGGGACGCCGTCAGCCTGCACAACGTGTGGTCGCTGTTCGACGAGGACGGCGCGCCGACCGACCCGGAGGGGTCCAACGGCGCGGCCAAGCTGATGATCGAGCGGCTGAAGTGGTGGGCCGAGGCGCTCCAGGAGGCCCGGGTCAAGAGCCCGTACACCGTCTGACCCCCAGAACGGCAGGAGCGCGCCGGTCGACCCACGGACCGGCGCGCTCCCTGCCGAACCCGGCGGGCTACAGCCTCCGATCCCGGTGCGACGCAGTCGAACTGACGGTCTATCGTCCGAACAACGGCGAACGGATCGCGAGGAGCGGCGCACACGTATGGCGGAGCAGAACACCCTCACACCGGAGCACCCGGCCGAGCCCGGGGCCGAGCCCGACCGCCCGACCGGCCGACGGCTCGGGTCCCTCGAACTGCTCGTCGCGGGCATGGTGCTGCTGCTGGCCGGCCGGCGCTGGCTGGTCGGCTGGCTCGACGCACCAGGTCTGCAGGCGTGGACGACGGTCTTCGTCGCCATCTGCGTCCAGGCGATCCCGTTCCTGGTGCTCGGCACGCTGCTGTCCGCGGCGATCACCGCGCTGGTGCCGGCCTCCTTCCTGGAGCGGGCGCTGCCGAAGCGGGCGGTCCTCGCCGTCCCGGCGGCCGGACTCGCCGGGGCGGTGCTGCCCGGCTGCGAGTGCGCCTCCGTTCCGGTGGCGGACGGGCTGATCGCCCGCGGTGTGGCGCCCGCCGCCGCGCTCGCCTTCCTGCTCTCCGCCCCGGCGATCAATCCGGTGGTGCTCACCGCGACGGCGGTCGCCTTCCCCGGTCGGCCGCAGATGGTGCTGGCCCGGTTCGCCGCGTCCCTGGTCACCGCCGTCGTGGTGGGCTGGCTCTGGGCGCGGTTCGGCCGTCCCGAGTGGCTGCGCCCCTCGGTGCGGCGGGCGCAGCCGGCCGGTGCGGGTCGGTGGGCGGCGTTCCGGGCCGCGTTCGCGCACGAGTTCCTGCACGCGGCCGGCTTCCTGGTGATCGGCGGCATCACCGCGGCCACCCTCAACGTGCTGGTCCCCCGGCAACTGCTCGGCGGCCTCGCGCACCTGCCCGGCGTCTCGGTGCTGGTCCTGGCGCTGCTCGCGGTGGTGCTCGCGGTGTGCTCGGAGGCGGACGCCTTCGTCGCGGCCAGCCTGAGCGCGTTTCCGCTGCCGGCCCGGCTGGCCTTCATGGTGGTCGGCCCGATGGTCGACGTGAAACTGGTGGCGATGCAGGCCGGGACGTTCGGCTGGCCCTTCGCCTGGCGCTTCTCCACCGTGACGTTCACGGTCGCGGTGCTGGCTGCCACCCTGGCGGGCTGGTGGCTGCTTTGAACGGCCGAAGCACGGCGAAGCGGTGGCGTGGTGAAGGGGTGGCGCGGTGAAGCGTGAGGTGCAGGCGATCCTGCTGGTGCTGCTGGGCTCGGCGGTGCTGCGCATCTCGCTGTTCAGCGACATGTACCTGCGGTACGTACGGGCAGCCCTGCGGCCCTACCTGGTCACCGCCGGGGTCGTGCTGGTGCTGCTGGGCGTGCTGGGCGCCGTCGCGGCCCTGCGCGGCGCGCGCCACCAGGACCACCAGGACCACCAGGACAGCGACCACGACGCACACGGCCATAGCCACACCCACGGCCCGAGGATCGCCTGGCTGCTGATCCTCCCGGTCACGGGCATCCTGCTCGTCTCGCCGCCCGCCCTGGGCAGCTACACCGCCCAGCACGCGGCGAACACCGTCGCCAAGCCGGACACCGCCACCGGCTTCCCGCCGCTGCCCGCCGGTGACCCGCTGGCGCTGCCGCTCGCCGAGTTCGACGTGCGGGCCGCCTGGGACGCCGCGCAGCCGCTGAAGGGCCGCCGGGTGAAGCTGCTCGGTTTCGTCAGCCCGAAGAGCGGCGGCGGCTGGTACGTCACCCGACTGGTCATCAGCTGCTGCGCCGCCGACGCGATGACCTACAAGGTCGAGATCCGCGGTGCGGCCGCGCCGCCGACCGGCAGTTGGGTGGCGGTCACCGGGGTCTGGCAGCCCGACGGGCAGCCCGCGCAGCCCGATGCGGTGCCGGCTCTCAACGCCGGGCAGGTGGTTTCGGTGCCCGAACCGCGCGATCCGTACGAGTGAGAGTCATCACTGCCCGCGGGTGTCACCCCGGCCGCCTCCACCGCGTCTTCCAGTCGGACCCAGATCTCCGTCGGTCAGCCGATCCGGCTGACGGTACATCTGAACAGCTTGTCTGGAACGAGGTTGATGGTGGCGACCAATCGGCGTAGGACCGTTCTGCTGACCGGGGGCATGGGCGTCGCCGTCGCGCTGGCCTTCGTGCCGATGGCGCCCGGCGGCACGCGCGTGCCGGCGGCCGCCGCCTCGCCCGCCCCGTCGCCTGCCCTGTCGACCGGCGGCGCCCCGAGCGGCTCCCCGACGGGCGGCACCCCGAGCGCGTCGCCCAGCCAGCCGTGGGACGGCAAGGTCCGGGTGATCGGCGACGGGTCGACCTCCGACACCGGACCGCAGCCCAAGCAGCCGACGCCCGAGAAGCTGAAACCGGGCGAGAAGCCGCCGCAGTTCGTGGTCTTCTCCTGGGACGGCGCGCTGGAGGACGACAACCACCTGTTCTCGCACTTCCGCGAGGTGGCCCACGAGTCCAACGCCCAGATGACCTTCTTCCTCAGCGGCATGTACCTGCTGCCGAACTCGAAGCGCTACCTCTACCACCCGCCCCAGCATCCGGTCGGCACGGCGGCCATCGACTTCCCGACCGACGCCCACATCAAGGCCACCCTGGCGCAGCTGAGCGCCGCCTGGCAGGACGGCGACGAGATCGGCACCCACTTCAACGGCCACTTCTGCGGAACCGGCGGCGGCGGTGACTGGAGCACCGCCGAGTGGCAGAGCGAGACCCAGCAGGCCTACTCCTTCGTCGAGAACTGGAAGACCAACACCGGGTACACCGACCTCCCGCCGCTGCCGTTCGACTACCAGAAGGAGCTGGTCGGCGGTCGCGCGCCGTGCCTGGAGGGGCAGAAGACGCTGCTGCCGGCCGAGGCGGCGCTGGGCTGGCGCTACGACGCCAGCTCGCCGGGCGACAACCAGATCTGGCCGGCCAAGACCAACGGGATGTGGAACTTCCCGCTGCAGGCGCTGCCGTATCCGAACCAGAACTTCCAGGTCCTCTCGATGGACTTCAACTTCCTGGCCAACCAGTCCGGCGGCAACCCCGACGGCGACCCGACCAAGTTCGCGGGTTGGGAGAAGGAGACCGAGCAGGGCTACCTGAACGGCTTCGAGCGGGCCTACAACGGCGCCCGGGCACCGCTGTTCATCGGGAACCACTTCGAGAACTGGAACGGCGGCATCTACATGAAGGCCGTCGAGAACGTGATGCGGACCGTCTGCACGCAGCCGGACGTGCGCTGCGTCTCCTTCAAGGAAGTCGCCGACTGGCTGGACGTGCAGGACCCGAAGGTGCTGGCCCAGCTGCGCCGGCTGGACCCCGGCCAGGCACCGGACTGGTCGACCATCGTCAAGTGACCCGCCGGCGCCCGGCCCGAGCTGCCGGCAACCGCCAGCCCCTACCCGCTAGTCGGCGGAGACGCTCTTCACGTAGGTGCTCCAGATGTCGAGCGGATAGGCGGTGGCCGCAGCGGACTTGGCCGGATCGCCCTGGCCGTCCAGCGGCAGCGCCTGCACGCTCTTCGGGTCCAGCCGGAACACCGCGACGGCCGTGGACACCTGCCCGCTGTACCCGACGAACCAGCCCGCCCGGTTGTCCTGGGTGGTGCCGGTCTTGCCCGCCACCGTCCGGCCCGGCACCTGCGCACCCCGCCCGGTGCCCTCCTGTACCGTGCCGGTCAGCGCCGCGTCGACCTGCTGAGCGACCTGCTGGCTCAACGCCCGGGCCGGGGCCGGCTTCTGCACGTCGACCGGCGCCCCGTCCCGGGTGATCCGCAGGACCGAGTACGGATCGGTGTGCATGCCGCCGTCGGCGAACGCGGTGTACGCGTCGGCCATCCGGATCGCGCTCGGGGTGGAGGTGCCCAGCGAGAAGGCCGGCACCTGCGCCCCCAGGCTGTCGGGGAGCAGCCCGAGGCCGAGCGCGGTCTGGCGGACCTGGTCCAGGCCGGTGTCCAGGCCGAGTTGCATCAGCGGGGTGTTGACGGACTGCTCCATCGCCGTCAGCAGGCTGATGCTCCCCCAGGACTTCCCGCCGTCGTTGGTCCCCTTGACCAGGTGCCCGTCGCGGTCCCAGTACGGGCCTTCGGGCGTCTGCACCGGTATCTGGTTGTCGCCGTCGTAGGGCGTCGTGGGCGAGACCGGGGTGCGACCGGCGCCCAACTGCCGTTGCACCCCCTGGCTCAGCGCGGCGGCGTACACGAACGGAGTGAACGCCGAACCGGACGGCACCAGCGCCGAGTTGGCGTTGTCATAACCCTGTCTGAGGTAGTCGGGACCACCGTAGACCGCGAGCATCCGCCCGTCCGAGGCCACCGAGGCGGCGCCGACCCGTAGCCCCGGGTCGGCGTTCTGCCGGGCGGCTGCCGCCTGCACCGCGTCGGTCAGCGCCGTCTGGCTCGGCTTCTCGAAGGTGGTGTGGATCTGGTAGCCGCCCAGGTCGAACTGGGCGTCGGTGATGCCGGTGTGGGTGGTCACGTACTGCTTGGCGATGTCCACCAGGTAGCCCGTCTGCCCGCTGAGCCCCACCTGCTTCGGCGGCTCCTGGGGCTCGGGAAAGGTGGTGTAGGCGGCCCGCTGGGCGGGCGTGAGCTTGCCGATCACGACCATCCGGTCGAGGATCCACTTCCACCGGTCCACCGCCCGCTTGTGGTTCTCGGGGCTGATCGCCGGGTCGTAGCGCCCGGCTCCCTTGAGCAGCGAGGCGAGCACGGCGCCCTGGCTCACGTTGAGCTGCGAGACGTCCTCGCCGTAGTACGCCTGGGCCGCCCGCTCGATGCCGTACGAACCGCGGCCGTACCAGCTGGTGTTGAGGTATCCCTCCAGGATCTGCTGCTTGCTCAGCTTCCGGTCGAGCTTGACCGCCAGGACGATCTCGGTCAGCTTCCGGGACATCGTCTGCTTCTGGTTCAGATAGGCGTTCTTCACATACTGCTGGGTGATGGTGGAACCGCCCTGCATCGCACCACCGGTCGCCATGTTGCGGACGGCCCGCGCCATGCCCTGCGGGTCGACGCCGTAGTCCGAGTAGAACGTCTCGTTCTCGGCGGCCAGCGCCGCCCACTGCACCCCCTGCGGCACCTGGTCCAGCGGGATGTCCTGCCGGTTGACCTCGCCGGTGCGGGCCATCTCGGTGCCGTCCGCCCAGAAGTACACGTTGTTCTGCTGGATGGCGAAGGCCTTGAGATCGGTGGGGATCTTCGTCTCGTGGTAGACGTATCCCAGCAGCCCGACCAGACACGCGACACCGAACAACCCGATCCGCACCACATGCCGCCACGACGGCACCCACCGGCGCACCCCCACCCGGTCCGGCCGCGGATACCCCTTGGGCCGCCTGCCCGCCCGCCCCCGACTCAACCGCACCACGGCCGCCCTGCGCAGACGCAGACCCGCGACCCCGGCCGCGCGCCGACTGCTGGCAAGCATGTGCCCCCCGTAATTCACCCAACCATTCGAACCCCCTTACCAATAACGACTTTGAAAGTCCGTTTGGTTGCATCGCACGGAGACGAGTTGGACAGCCCCGCCGCGGCGGCGCGACCCGCGGTCCACGAGGATGTGGAGACTGCGAGACTGCCAGTCATGGCAACCGTCCCGGTGATCCCCCAGCGCCATCAGATAGCGCAACTGCTTCCGGCGATCGGCTCCCGGCTGCGGGTACTGCGCCAGGAGGCCGGGTTGACGCTGGATCAGGTGGCCGCCCTCACCGGCATCGGCGCTTCCACGCTCTCTCGCCTGGAGGCCGGGCACCGCCAGCCCTCGCTCGACCTGCTCGTCCCGCTCGCCGCCGTCTACCAGACCCCGGTGGAGGAACTGGTCGCCGTGGTGGAGCACGCAGGGGAACCCCCGGTCGTTCACTCGCCGCAGCGGCGCCGTGGCATCGCCGCCCAACGGCTCTCCCATCACACCGGCGGGATCCAGGTGTACCGGCTGGTCCTGCCCCCGCACGAGAAGCCCGACCAGCGGCGGCACGACGGCTACGCCTGGATGTGCGTCCTGGCCGGGCAGGTCCAACTCCTCCTGGCCGGCACCCGGCTCACCCTCGGCCCCGGCGACGCGGCCGAACTGGACACCCGGACCCCCCACTGGTTCGGCGCGGCAGGTGGAGCACCGGCCGAAGTGCTGTACCTCGCAGGCGCGGACGGACTGCGGGTGCGCCTACAGGCCCGCGCGACGAGCCGTCCGCCCGAGCCGTTCCCGCCCAGAAGCACGAGCGCGAGCACGACGCAACCGCAGCCCTCGTGAAGCCGCCCGTCGTCGTCGCTCCGTGCTGTCTGGCGCTGATGTTCTGCCCGGATGGCGCTGTGGTTCAAGCCCGTGCTGTACCGATCCTCCTAGGCTCCAAGGGAAGGGACACCCCGAACACCGGGCCGTCGCCGACGCGGTGACCCCGCGAGGAATTGGAGCTTTCCGATGGCTGAGGACACGTTCACGGGCAGGGTCGTCATCGTCACCGGCGGTGGGTCGGGCATCGGGGCGGCCACCGCTCACCGCTTCGCCGCCGCGGGCGCCACAGTGGTGATCATCGGCCGGACGCAGGCGAAGCTGGACGAAGTGGTGTCCGGCGCGCCGACCGGCTCGACGCTGATCGCTCGGGTCGGTGACGTCTCGGACGAGGTGGAGATCACCCGGCTGGTGGACGGCGTTGCCCACGACCACGGCCGGTTGGACACCCTGGTCAACAACGCCGGCACGTGTGAGCCCCTGGGTTCCGTGACCGATATCGATACGGCGGGCTGGCGACGCGTCATGTCCACGGACCTCGACGGGGTGTTCTTCGCCTCCAGGGCCGCGCTTCCACATCTGCGCGCCGTGGGCGGCAGCATCGTCAATGTCGGTTCGGCCTCCGGGCTCGGCGGTGACTGGGGCCTGGCCGCCTACGACGCGGCCAAGGGCGCGGTGACCAACCTGACCAACGCGATGGCGCTCGACCACGGCGCGGAAGGCGTGCGGGTCAACGCCGTGCATCCCAGCATGATCTCCACCGACATGACGGCGGGATTCCTGCAGAACGAGGCGATCGTCGCCGCAGCGCTCAACCGGGTGCCGATGCGGCGCTTCGGCGATCCGGCCGAGGCGGCTTCCGTCATCACGTTCCTGGCCAGTGCGGCGGCGAGCTTCGTGAACGGGGCTCATATCCGCGTCGACGGCGGGCTCGGCGCCTCGAACGGCAATCCGCACCTCGCGTAGCGGCTGGGCATCTCGACCGGGATCGTCATAGCCGTCCTCCTGGTCCTGCGCAGGGGTGGCAAGGTCCTCCGGGCCCGCCGCAAGCAGCGGTCCAGCGCCGACGCGCGCCACCCCGAGTAGCGGCAAGGCGAAACAGGCTGTCATCCGACAGGTCATTCGGGTGCTGAGCGCGTGAGCTTGGCATCCATGTCGAGCGAGCCGACGATCGACCGCAAGGTCGCGATGAGCTCCGCGACGGAACCGGTGCGAGCCTCGGCGCGGCTGATCGCGCAGATCCGGACCGTGTCGGAGGCGTCGGCGATCGGGCGGAACAGCACCGTGGGCAGGGAGTTGGTGAACGCGATCGGCCCGGGGTGGACACCCACGTGTCCGCGCGTGGCCACGTGCACGGCCAGCTCGTCGTAGCGCCCCACCTCCTCGATGTGGGTACGCGGGATGCCTGCCCGGATGATGTCCGCCTGCAACTGGCTTTCGAGGTAGGGGTTGTCGGCACGCGGAGTGATCAGGATCTGACGGGTGCGGAGGTCGGTGAGCGCCACCTCCCGGCGGCTCGCCAGTGGGTCCGCCGCCTGCACGACGGCGACCAGCGGGAACTCGCCGAGCACGGTACTGGCGATCCCGGGTTGCTCGGGGACCGACCAGCACAGACCCACGTCCACCGCGCCGTCCGCCACGGCGGCCAGTTGCTCGGGAGTGTGCATGGGGACCGGACGCCACCGACCCCGGGCCTCGTCGTCAGCGGCGGCACCGGGCCAGGCGTCGACCAGTCCCGGCAGGAGCAGCTGTCCCAGCTCCGGGGTGTGGGCGACGACGAGGTCGCGATGGCGCACCGAGCGCAGGCGGGCGGTCCGATGGGCCTGGTGCAACGCCTCGATGGGCTGCCGTATCGCGGCGGCGAACTCGGCGCCGAAGGGCGTCAGTCGGACCTGCCGGCTGGTCCGCTCGACGAGCCGACCACCGAGGCTGCGTTCCAGACTGGCGACGGCCTCGCTGACACTGGGCGGAGCCAGTCGCAGGCGGTCGGCGGCCCGCCGGAAGTGCAGTTCGTCCGCGACGGCGAGGAAGCACTCCATCTGACGCAGGTTCACCGCCGCGCTCCCGTCACTTCGTGGTGCCCGAACCATGACGAGCAACTGCCCTATTCTGTCACATCGTTCGGATTTCCCGAACGATGTGTTCGGCAACCTGCAGTTGATCAGCCCCTCGGCGTCGCGGCATCGTAGCCCGAGGGAGGGCACTATGACCGAGACCGTCCGGCCGCTGCGGCGGGCCTGGATCGCGCGGTTGGGCCCGCGAGGTGAGGTCGACATCGACCGAGCGGCAGCTCCTCGCGCGATCGTCGAGGACGCCGTCGAACGCGTCGGTGCGGACCCCGTGCTCTGGGCGATCGAACTGAGTTCCCTGGTCGTGCGGCGGATCGTCGGCGAGGTGCCGGCCCTCGGTGGCAGCCCGGCCGGGGTCGAGCTGCTCCGCCGAGGCAACGAAGGGACCACCCTGCGGGCGCTGTTCACCCTGCTGGACGGCCCGGCCGTCGCCCCGCCCATCGGTGCGGCGACCCTGGAGGGCATCCGCGAGTTCGTCCACCGGGGCGTGCCGCTCGAACAGGTGCTGCACGGCGTCCGGATCGGGCACGCGGCAACGGCCGAGGCGTTCCTGCGGGCCTGCACCGAGCTGGTCGACCCGCAGGCGGCCGTCGAGGAGGTCACGGCGGTCTCCCGCGAGCTGTTCAGCTACGTCGACGAGCTGTCCGACGCCATGATCCGCACGTACCTCGTGGAGCACGAGGTGTGGAGCACCAGCGCGGCCGCGGCACGGGCCGACATTGTGCGTTCCCTGCTGGGTGATGCCACCACGGCGGATGTCGGCGAGGCGTCGCGGGCCCTCGGCTACGACCTGCGGCGGACCCACGAGGCGGTGGTGGTGTGGTCGGACTCGCCGAACAGGAGCTCCACGCTGCAGGCGGCGGCGATCGAGGCGCTCCGGGCCCGGGATGCCACCACGACGCTGGTCGTCCCCGTGGCCTCGGGGCGGTTGTGGGCGTGGGGCACCGTACCTCCGGACGGCACGCGCCGGACCGGTTCGTGGGATGCCGTCGCGCAGGCACTGTCCCGGCAGCAGGTGCAGGCGGCCTTCGGGACCCCGGGCGCCGGTGTCGCGGGCTTCCGTCGCTCGCACGGTGAGGCCGAACGCGGGGAGCGGGTCGAGCGGCTGCGGCGCGAGGCCGGACGGGTTCCGAGGCCTGCGACCGCCTACGCCGACGTCGCTGCCATCGCGCTGTCGGCCACCGATCTCGACGCCGCCGGTGACTTCGTGCGACGTGAACTCGGCGGGCTAGCCGCCCGCAGCGCACCGATGGAGGCGCTGCGGACCACGCTGTACCAGTACATCGGCGCCGAGCGCCGCCTGGTCGAGGTCGCCCGAAACCTGCACGTGGCCAGGGGGACCGTGACCTACCGCGTGAAGCGGGCCCAGGAGGTGCTGGGACACGACCTCGACGACCGCCGCTTCGCCCTGCACACCGCCCTGGCGCTCGCCGAGGAACTGGGGGACGCCGTCCTGCTACCGCGCGACATCCAGCGGTGAGCGGTGAGCCCGGCGGGCCGGTCGCGGCCCGGACCGACCCGGCAGACCAACAGGAGGCCGGGATTCTGAGCCGCCAGAACAAGCGGCCACCCCGGGAGCTTGCGTTTACTTCGAGGTGTCGGACGCGGTGCGGTACCGGGCCGCGCATCCCGACACACGGACTCGAGCACTCCAGGAGGCGCACGATGATCGACCGAGAGACCTTCCTCGAGCTGATGAGCGGGGTGTGTGCCCCGGTCACCGTGGTGACGGCGATGACCGCCGACGGGCGACCGCACGGCAGCACCGTGTCGAGTTTCGCCTCGCTCTCGCTGGACCCTCCGCTGGTGAGCTTCGCCCTGGACCGCGCCTCGGGGCTGCTGACCCACCTTCAGCCGGGTGACCGGGTGGGGGTGAACATCCTCGGCGCCGACCAGCAGGAGCTGGCGTCGACGTTCGCCCGTCCAAGTCGGGGACCTGGCCTGAAGTTCGACGGCGTCAGCTGGACCGTCCGCTCCGGACTTCCCTACCTGCCCGAGTCGGCCGGCTGGACGGCGGGACGCGTGGAGCGCCACGTGGACGGCGGCGACCACGTCCTGCTCGTCGTGGGCGTCGAGGAGGCCGAGTCGACCCCCACGGCCCCGCTGGTCTACGCGCGCCGGGTCTTCGGCACGCATTCCGGCCTCGCTGTCGCGAGCTGAGTCGCGAGCCGACCCGTACCCCGACAACCCCCGACACCGAGGTGACGACGATGAGTATCTCCCTGGACACTCCCCATCTGACCGGCGCCGCGCGCGAGTTGCGGGCCGACCTGGTCGAGCGCGCCGCCGCGCTGCGACCGGTGCTCGCCGGCAACGCCGAACTGACCGACCGCGAGCGAGCGGTGCCCGCGAAGAACATCGACGCCCTGGCCGAGGCCGGCCTGCTGTCGCTGATGCAGCCCGCCCGTTACGGCGGCCGGCAGACCGACTTCCGCACCCTGCTGGAGGTCGGCCGCGAGGTCGGGCGCGCCTGCGGCTCCACTGGCTGGTTGACCTCGCTGCTCAACGCCAACGCCTGGTTCGTCGGGCTCTTCCCCGCCCAGGCCCAGGACGACGTCTGGGCCCACACCCCGCACGCCCGGGTCGCCGGCGTCGTGACCCCCTCGGGTACCGCGCGCGTGGTCGAGGGCGGCTACCGGGTGAGCGGGCGCTGGGCCCCCGCCTCCGGGTGCGCCCACGCCGACTGGGCGGTCCTCGGGGTCACCCGGCCGGATGCCGAGGGCACCTCGGACGCCGTCGGCATGGTGCTCGCGCCGATGTCGGAACTGACCGTCGAGGACACCTGGTTCGTGGCGGGCATGCGCGGGACGGCGTCGAACACGCTCGTCGGCGAGGACTTCTTCGTACCCGCACACCGCTTCCACTCCGTCCCCGACGCCGTCGAGGGTCGCTACGCCACTCCCTTCACCGACGAGGCGCTCTACCGGGCGCCGTTCGTGCCGGTCGCCGCACTCGTACTGACCGGGCCCCAGCTCGGGCTGGCTGCGGCCGCCGTCGATCTCCTGATCGAGAAGGCCCCGCAGCGGGGGTTGACCCTGACGAACTACGCCTCCCAGGCCGAGGCCCCCACCACCCAACTCGCCGCCGCGAACGCGGCGTCGGTCGCCGACTCCGCCCTGCTGCACGCCTACCGCGCGGCCGCCGACATCGACGAGGCCGCACGCGCCGGGGTGTTCCCCGACTACGACGCCCGGGCACGGATCCGGATGGACGCGGGCATGGCGGCGGTCCACGCCCGTGAGGCGGTCCGCATCGTGTGCTCGGCCCAGGGGGCTTCGAGCTTCGGCGAGTCCAATCCGCTGCAGCGCATCTGGCGCGACATCGAGACCGGCAGCCGGCACGCCGTCCTCAACCCCGACGTGGCCGCCGAGATCTACGGCAAGTCGCTGTTCAGCATCCGGGGCACGGTGTCCGTGATGGTGTAGACAATCGTCACCGACGGCAACCAGAACCCGATCGTCCGGGCAGACTGCCCGTACGCCCCTTTCCCGCACGTTTACCCGAGGAGGCGACCGTTCGTGACGACAGGCCGGATCGATCTGCACCAGCATCTCGTGCCCCGGGAGTACGCCGAGGCGTTCGCGGCAGCCGGAATCGGACACGCGCTGCCCGGCTGGAGCCCGTCGGCCGCACTGGCGATGATGGACGAACACGCCATCGGGACCGGGGTGTTGTCGCTCTCGACACCGGGCACCCACTTCGGTGACGACGCAGCCGCGCGGCGACTCACCGAACAGGTCAACGACATCCACTATCCCGGCATCGACGCGGCCGGGCACGCCGCAGTCGACCGCGGCTGAACCCACCCCCGCCGTCAGCAAGAGAACGCCGACATCGTCGGCGGCTGGACCCAGCTGGACTCACCCCAAGCTGAGCAGCACCCGCCGACGCGGTCGGCTGCCCCGCCCACTTCCCCCTCGGGAGACACATCGTGCGTATCGCCACCCTTTCCGGCCGGCTGGCCCTCATCGTGGACGGCAAGGCCGTCGACGTCGAACAGGCCAGTGACGGCAGCTTCTCCGCCGACCCGCAGGCCGTCTACGAGCGGTGGGAGGCGTTCCGGGCCTGGGCCGCCGCCGCCGACCTGCCCGCGGGGGTGGCGTTCGAGCCGGCCGAGCTGGGCTCACCGGCCCCGGCGCCACGGCAGACGCTGGCGATCGGCTTGAACTACCGCGCCCATGCCGCGGAGTCCGGGTTCAGCGCGCCCGAGGGCTTGCCGCCGGTGTTCACCAAGTTCGTCACCAGCATCAGCGGACCGGTCACCGAGGTGAAGCTGCCGGCAGGGGGCCATACCGACTGGGAGGTCGAGCTGGTCGCGGTCATCGGCCGCCGCGCCGAGGGCGTCGCCGAGAGCGATGCCTGGAGTCACATCGCCGGACTGACGGTGGGTCAGGACCTCTCCGAGCGGGTCTCGCAACTGGCCGGCCCGGTGCCTCAGTTCAGCCTGGGCAAGTCCTTCCCCGGGTTCGCCCCCATCGGGCCGTGGCTGGTGACGCCGGACGAGTTCGACAATCCCGACGACCTGGAACTGCGCTGCGCGATCAACGGTGAGCAGGTCCAGAAGGGCCGCACCCGCGACCTGATCTTCTCCGTGCCCGCCCTGATCGCCGGGCTGTCGGCGGTACTGCCGCTGCTGCCCGGCGACGTCATCTTCACCGGCACTCCGGCCGGCGTGGGGCTGGGCCGCGATCCACAGCGCTGGCTGGCCGCCGGTGACGTGCTCGTCAGCACCATCGAGGGCATCGGCGAACTGCGCCAGACCTTCGTCGCCTGACCCGGTTCGACGGACAGACGGACAGAGGAGTCCTGATGGCACTGCACCGTCTGACCTCCATCACCATGGGGGTCCCCAACGTCGCCGAGACCGCCGCCTACTACGCCGACTTCGGTCTCACCCCGGACGGCGACGGCTGGTTCACCACCCAGGACGCCGGACGCCAGCTGCGGATCGTTCACGCGCCGACCCGGCGCCTGGTGGAGGTCCGGATCGGCGTCGACACCCCTGACGACCTGGCTGCGGCCGCCTCGCGGCTGAAGCGGCTCGGCATCGAGAGCATCGTCGACGCCCTGACGCTGATCACGTACGACCGGACCACCTCCGTACGTGCGGTCCTGGAGGTCGCTCCCCGCCTGGTCCAGGCCCCGGTGGCGATCACCGCCTACAATGGCCCCGGACGCGCCCAGCGGACCGGTGCCCGCGCGCCCGGTGTGCTGCGCACCAGCCGCGTGCGGCCCCGCAAGCTGGGCCACGCCGTCCTCGGCACCACGGACTTCGACGCCACGACCGCGTTCTTCCGCGACGGGCTCGGCTTCAAGGCGTCCGACTACATCAAGGACCACGGGGCGTTCCTGCGCTGCTCCACCGACCACCACAACATCCTGGTCCTGGCCGCCCCGGTGGCCTTCCTGCACCACTCCTCCTGGCAGGTCGACGACATCGACGAGGTCGGCCGCGGCGCCGCCGCCATGCTGGAGGGCAACCCCGAGCGGCACATCTGGGGCCTGGGACGGCACCACGCCGGTTCCAACTTCTTCTGGTACCTCAAGGACCCGGCCGGCAACTTCAGCGAGTACTACTCCGACCTGGACTGCATCGTCGACGACCAGCTGTGGACGCCGGAGGTCCTGGAGGGCGCCAGGGGACTGTTCAACTGGGGCCCGCCGCCCCCGCCCTCCTTCCTCGCCCCCGAGGACCTCGCTGCCCTGATGGCCGGTTCACACAGCGAGTCCAGGTAGCGGCACGAGCAGCGGGCCGAACCGGGACGGCGCTCCGCGCACCCTGCGCAGCGTCTCCTGCGAGCTTCATCGAAGGACATCCATGGACAAGACCTCACCCACCGCGGCCGGCGCCGTGGCCGACATCGAAGACGGCGCTTCGCTGGCCGTCGGCGGCTTCGGCCTGTGCGGCATCCCGAGCACCCTCATCTCCGCCCTGTACCAGCAGGGTGCGGGCTCGCTGCGCGTGGTCTCCAACAACTGCGGCACCGACGAGCACGGCCTGGGCGTCCTGCTCGGCGCCGGACGCATCGCCCGCGTCACCGGCTCCTACGTCGGTGAGAACAAGGAGTTCGCCCGCCAGTACCTCACCGGCGAAGTCGAGGTCGAACTCGTGCCCCAGGGCACCCTCGCCGAACGCCTGCGCGCGGGCGGCTGCGGCATCCCCGCCTTCTACACCCCCGCCGGCGTGGGCACCGCGCTCGCCGACGGCGGCATCCCCTGGCGCCACCACACCGACGGGGGCGTCGCCGTCGCCTCGCCGACGAAGGAGATCCGCACCTTCCACGGCCGCGGCTACGTCCTGGAGGAGGCCATCACCTGCGACTTCGCCCTGGTCCGTGCGGCGCGCGGCGACCGCCACGGCAATCTCGTCTTCGACAAGTCCGCCCGCAACTTCAACCCGCTGGCCGCCATGGCAGGCCGGGTGACCATCGCCGAGGTCGAGGAACTGGTCGAACCGGGCGTCCTGAACCCCGACGAGATCCATCTGCCCGGCGTCTTCGTCCAGCGGGTCGTAGCCCTCACCGCGCAGCAGGCGGCGGACAAGCGCGTCGAGAAGAGGACGGTGGCCCCCTGATGGCCTGGACCCGCAACGAGATGGCGGCCCGAGCCGCGGCCGAACTTGGCGACGGGGACTACGTCAACCTCGGCATCGGACTGCCCACCCTGGTACCCGGCTACGTGACCAAGGGGGTGCACGTGGTGCTCCAGTCGGAGAACGGCATCCTCGGCACCGGCCCCTATCCGGCCGAGGACACCGTGGACCCCGACCTGATCAACGCGGGCAAGGAAACCGTCACCGTCCTGCCCGGCGCGGCGTTCTTCGACTCCGCGCTGTCGTTCGGCATGATCCGCGGCGGCCACATCGACACCGCGATCCTCGGCGGCATGCAGGTCTCCGCCCACGGCGACCTCGCCAACTGGATGGTCCCCGGCAAGATGGTCAAGGGCATGGGCGGCGCGATGGATCTCGTCCACGGAGCACGCCGGGTCATCGTCCTGATGGACCATACCGCCAAGGACGGCAGCCCCAAGATCGTCGAGGAGTGCACCCTCCCGCTGACCGGCCGGGCCTGCGTCCACCGGATCATCACCGACCTGGGCGTCCTGGACGTCGGGGACCACGGCCTCGTCCTGGTCGAGACGGCGCCCGGTGTCACGGTGGAGCAGATCGTCACAGCCACGGCGGCAGCGCTGCGCCTTCCGGAACCACTCCGCCGGACCACCTGAGACCTCCGCCGGCCCGGTGATCTTGGACAGCCACCGGGCCGGCGGAGCCCAAGTGAAGACGATGTTGCCCGGGACGCTGCGGCGTCCCGGGCAACGTGCGTGAGCGGCAGCACCAGGGCTCGAGTGCCGGGCCTGCCGCAGGGCCTCGCCGGTGGCGACGGGTCGCGGGTGCGGCCGCCGTCGAACCAGCGGGCCGCCCACCGGCGGGAGTGAGCACGGCGGGCGGCCCGGTCGGGTGTGATCAGGGAGCGAGCACGACCGTCTTGCCGGGCAGCCGCCCGGCGCCGGCGTCCGCATGCACGGCGGCCAGCTCGGCCACCGGGCGGCGGGCGGCGACGTGGATCTGGAGCTTGCCGGCATCCACCTTGGCGACCAGCTCGGCCAGTTGGGCTCCGTCGCTGCGCACCCACAGGCTCGCGCTGCGCACCCCCCGAGCGGGGTCCTCGGGAATCGGGCCGGCGCTGCTGGCGGCGACCCCGCCGTCGGCGATGTAGTTCGTCAGCTGCGCGAGCTCCTCCGGGGAGACGCGCACATGGTTCACCACGACCTGGAACGGACCGCCCACGGCAGCCGGGCCCGCGGCGAGGTCGAGGGGGCCGACGACCCGCTCCGCGCCGTAGCCGCGAAGGCGGTCGGCGTGCTGCGGCGCGTCCACCGCGGTCACGTGCGCTCCCGCGTCGACGGCGAGCTGCACCACGAGGCTGCCCACCGCGCCCCCCGCCCCGTTGACCAGGACGGTCTGACCGGGCTTCAGCTCGGCGAGCTCGAACGCCACCTGCCAGGCCGCCAGGCCGGTCAGCGGCAGCGCCGCGGCGTCGACCAGCTCGGTCGTCTGCGGCGCCGCGGCCAGGGACTCGGCCGGGACCAGCACGTACTCGGCGGCGCCGCCGGCGGAGTCGAGCGGCAGCATCGCCACGACCCGGTCGCCGACCGCCAGGCCCGTCACGCCCGCGCCGAGCTCGGCCACGGTGCCGGCCAGGTCGATCCCCGGCACGTACGGGAGAGTGATCGGGAGCATCTGGGCCAGGGCACCGGCGCGGATGTGGTCGTCGACCGGGTTGAACGACGTGGCCGCCACCCGCACCAGCACCTGCCCGGCGCCGGGGACCGGACGCTCGACGTCCTCGTAGCGCAGGACCTCGCTGCTGCCGAACTCGTGGAAACGCATGGCCTTCATGGCACTTTCCTCCAGGGTGTATTGATGCCGTCGCCAAGGGATGAGGCGATCAGGCGGGAAGGTGGAGCACGTCGAGGCGCTCAGGTCAGCTGCACCGAGCGGGTGGAGTTGCCCAGCACCATGCGGTCGATGGCGCTCACAGCGCTGCCGGGGTCATCGGCGGCGCCGACGGTGACCAGCAGCGGGACGAAGTGGTCGGCCGTCGGGTGGGCGACCGCGGCACCGGGTGCTTTGTTGCGGTAGTCGGCGAGGGCGTCGGCGTCGCCGCGGGCGAGGGCGTCGACGGCCCATTCGTCGAACGCCGCGGTGGCGGCGGCGAGCTCCGGCCGGTGGAAGACGGCGAAGCTGTGCGTCATGAAGCCGGAGCCGAGGACCAGGATGCCTTCTTCGCGCAGCGGCCGCAGGCGTGCCCCGAGCTCAAGCAGCGCGCTGGGATCGAGACTTGGCATCGACAGCTGCACGACCGGAACGTCGGCCGCGGGGTACATGGCCATCAGCGGGATGAAGGCGCCGTGGTCGAGGCCGCGGTCGGTGAACTCGTGCACCGGCGTGCGACCCAGCAGGCCGGTGAGTCGCCGAGCCAGGTCGGTGGCGTCCGGGGTCGCGTAGGGCAGGGTCTTGTAGCGGGGGTGGAAGCCGCTGAAGTCGTAGTGGAGCGGGGTGCCGGCCGCGGCTCCGGAGATCGCGACCGGTGCCTGTTCCCAGTGGGCCGAGATGACGACGATGGCCCGGGGTTTGGGCATCGACCGGGCCCAGTCGAAGAGTTCGCCGAGCCACTGCGGATCGTCGAGGGTGAACGGGGCCCCGTGGCTGACGAAAAGGCTGGGCAGCGGCCCGTCGGAGGGGTGCCACACCCGCTGCTCGCGCGCCTGCGGCAGGACCCGGGCCAGCAGGTCGTCGTAGGCCGCGGCCGGCATGTGCGGCGGGAGGGGGAAAGCCAGGCTGCTCGTGGTGGTCATCGACATCAGCTCCTTCACTTGCCCAGGCAAGTATTTTCACTTGCCCAGGCAAGTTAAAAGTAGCTCATCAAGAGTTGCCTAGGCAAGTGATGCGAGTTGTCCGGGCAAGTATGATGGGGCCCATGGACACTCAGTCGCCCTGGCTCGACGACGACCAGCAGGACCTGTGGCAGGCGCTCCTCACGGTCGTCATCGCCCTCCCGGCGGCCCTCGACCGCCAACTGCAGCGAGACGCGGGCATCTCCAACTTCGAGTACGGGGCGCTGGCCCAGCTGTCCATGGCCGACGAGGCCACGATGCGACTCAGCGACCTGGCCCGGGTCTGCGACAGCACCCAGCCCCGCCTGTCGAAGATGATGGACCGCTTCGAAGCCCGCGACTGGGTCGCCCGCCGACCCGACCCCACCGACGGTCGATACACCCTCGCCACCCTGACCGACGCCGGCCGGCAGAAGCTCGTCGAGAGCGCACCGGAACACGTCGCGCAGGTGAAGCGACTCGTGTTCGATCCGCTCAGCGCCGCTCAACGCCGCCACCTCGAAGCCGCGCTCACCCGCATCGCCGCCACCGTGCGCCGGGAACTCGAAGGCGGCTGAGCACCGGCTTGGCCTTGGCTTGGCTCGGCTCGGCTTGGCGACGGTGGGACCGGGATCTCAGACGAGGTCGGTGACGGTGCCCCGGATGCCGAGCAGCGACTTCCCGTACAACTCCGCGCTGACCTCGGGGCTGACGATCGCGTGCCGGCTGCCGGTCTCGCTGTCGCGCCAGATCCGCTGCAGCGGGTTGGCCTCGGCGAAGCTGCCCGCCCCGTGGACGGAGACCAGGATGCGGATGGCCTCGCGCGCGTTGACGGCGGCGACCCCGGTGTCCATCCGCATCCGGGCGCGGGCGTCGTAGTCGGGGTAACTGCCGTGCGCGGCAGCCTCGTCGATCTCGGCGGCGGCCCGGTAGGCATGCAGCTGGGCCGAGTCGATCAGCGACGCGGCCTGTGCGACTGCGAGTTGCGTGGTGGGAGCGACGGCCTGGTTGTCGTAGAAGGTGTAGGTCATGGGCCGGCGAGGGGCCCGCTCCACGACCAGGTCGAGGGCAGCCTGTGCCAGCCCGAGCTGCGGCCCGGCGAGCACCAGCGCCGACACCGGGACGAAGGCCGAGCGGTAGACGGCCTCCTCGGCGTGCGGGGTGAGGTAGCGCCCCGCCACGGCGTCCGGCGCGGACAGGTACCGGTGGCAGGGGACGAAGACCTTGTCGGCGACCAGGGTGTTGGACGCGGTGCCGCGCATGCCGGTCACGAACCAGGTGTCCTCGACGGTCAGTTCCGACATCGGAATCAGGACCATCCCCGGCTCGAGCTCGGCGCCGGTGACACGGAGCACACCGACGATCGCCCACTGGGCATGGGCCGAGCCGGACGCCGGGCTCCACCGGCCGGTGACGACGAAGCCGCCGTCCACCTCATCGGCCGTCCCCGTCGGCGCGAGGACGCCCGCGACACGGGCGGTCGGGTCGTCGGCCCAGATGTCGTCCTGAGCCCGGCCCGTGAACAGCCCGACGTACCACGAGCAGACGTTGAGCAGCGTCGCCGCCCACGCCGTCGATCCGCAGCCGCGCGCGATCTCCCGGGACACCTCGAGGCAGGTCCGCACGTCGGCCTGCAGTCCGCCGTAGCGTGCCGGCTGCAGGATGGACAACAGCCCGGCACCAGCGAGGGCTTCGATGTTCTCCTCCACCACCCGCCGTTCGCGGTCGCTGCGCTCGGCGTTGCCGGCTATCTGCGGGAGCAGCTTCGCGGCGCGCGCCACCAGGTCGGCGCGCTGCTCCCGGTCGGCGGTGGTGGCTCCAGGGCGGTCAAGGGCGATCGTCATCGATCTGGCTCCTTCTCGGGTCGCTGGCGCGCCGCAGACGATGCCTGGCAGCAACGTTGCGGCCGTGTGCCCTTCATGGAACAGCCTGGGCCGCCGGCCCCGCTTGATCTGCGGATCCAACATCGAGCGGGGTGATTGGACGCCTGGTTCAGGTCCTGGGGCGGGCCGGCTCGAGGACCGTGTCGCCGAGCTCTTCGGCCAGCAGCAGCGCGGCGTACAGGGGGAATCGGCGGGTACCGATGTCGTGGCCGAGGATCTCCTGCGCCCGCTTGACGCGGTAGGCCACCGTGCCTCGGGCAACGTGCAGTTGCTCGGCGACCCGCACCAGGCTCCGCTCGGCTTCGAGATAGTGCAACAGCGTGGTGCGCAGCGCCTGCACCGCCTCCCCACGACCCCCCAGCTCACCCAGCTCGCTGTCCACGAACTCCCTGGCGGCGACCAGGTCACCGGCCAGCAGCACGGTGAGCACGACGTCGCGGTACAGGGTGACGCGGGGCGGCTTCCTGACCGAGCGGCCGCGCAGTTGCTCGACGCGCAGTTGCTCTACGCCCGATTGCTCGACACGCAGCTGCTCGACGCGCAGTGCCTCCTGATGCGTTCGACGGAAGCCCGGCAACCCCGAGGCCGGGGTGCCCACGGCCGCGCACACCCCGGCTCCCAACTCGGGGATGCTCGCCGGCTCGGGCCGTCGGCTCGGCACCGTCCCCCACGCCCAGACGCGCCCGGAGCCGACCGGCACCACCAGCATCACCCGCGCACCCCACCCCGTCAGCAGGCTCGTCGCCGCCGACTGGAGCCGGGCGTCCTCGGCGGGAGTGTCGGCCCACACGATCACGCCGACATGCGTGCGTTCGAGGTCGTAACCCAGCGTGCGCGAGGCGGCTCCGACGTCGACCACGGCGTCGGCCAGCAGTGCGTGCACCGTCTCCACTCGGGCCGCCGCCTGGCTGGTGACCCAACGGTCGCGTTCCGTCAGGTACTTCCGGGTCATCGCGTCGGTGAACGCGTCGACGAAACCGAACAACTCGTCGATGACGGCTGCCATCTCGTGGGTGAGCCGAGCCGGCTCGACCAGCCGTTCGCAGGCGCGCAGGAACGCCCCCGCCAGGTCCGCGTGCCCGACCCGGATCGCCCGCAGCACCCGGTCCAGCGGGATGGAGCGATGCACGAAGTCCCGGATTCCGTCCAACGACTCGTCTGTGACCGCGGGGAACTGCGCCGACGGCTCGGCCAACCGCAACAGCGAATGCAGCGTGGCAGCCTCGCTGCCGCGGCGTAGGACCTCGATCGCGGCCCCGCCCCCGTCGAGCGGGGGCACCTCCGCCACGATGCGCGAAGCCGCGGCCCGTCCCTGCTCGATCGCCCAACACACCGGATCCAGGCCGACTTTCGCCACCGCGTCCGCGAGAGTGGCCGGCGAGCACGACGACAGCTCGAGGCCGCACGGACCCGCCGGGGCCAACCCGGCGAGCCACTCCCGTCCGACGTCCACAGCCGGCTACCGTCCCGTCGTCGCGCGAGGGACGGACCGGGGTGCCACCACCGTGCCCATGGCCGTATCTTCGGACACGGCGACGGTGTCGACAAGGCACTCGACGATCTCACCCCACGGCCGGCCCCGGGACTCCATGACCGCCGTGGTGGAGCCGGTAGTGCTGGGCGAGGAGATCCCGTCCGTAGTCGTTGCCGTTGGGGGCTCGCACGATGGTGTGGACGTGGAAGCGGGCGGGCTCGGGATTGGTGAGGAAGACACCGGGATGGTTGTCGTACTCGACCAGCAGCACGGGTGAGTGGATCCGGTAGTAGAAGGCGCACTCGTCATCGTGGCCGCCGCGCCAGGCGAACCGTGTCTCGTCGAAGTGCTCGCGCACGAGCGCCAGGGTGCGCTCGGCCTGTGGCAGCGGGAGACGGTCGAGATAGACCCGGATCAGCTCCACCAGACCGTCACGCTGCTCGGACGGCAGGCTGGCCGCGACGATGCCCTCGGGAGGCAGGACGAGGTTGTCACTGCCCGCCCCGGCGAGGTGCCGACCGTTCCACGGGCCGGCGAGTTCGGGCGGCAGGTCCGCCGCGCGCAGCGAGGGCCCCATCAGGAACTCGTCCGCCCGGCCCGGGTCCAGGGTGCGGCGGAAGGTCAGGGCGACCTCGGTCTCGTCGCCGAAAGCGCTGACGCCCTCGAACCGCCCCGTCCCCGTCGTCGGCTCGGCGCCCAGGAACACGGGGGCGAGAACCACCTGCCCTCCCACGAAGACGCAGTGCAGGTCCACGTGATGGCCCATCAGCTGCCATCCCCACGGGGAGTCGCCCGAGGGAGTCCCGAAGACGGTGAACCAGTAGGCGAACTCCGTGAGGGTGTCCCGGTAGTCGTCGATGAGCTCGCCCAGGTGCTCGTTGAGCGCCATCGCGGCTCGCACCTGGGCGTAGCCGGCCGGGCTGAGACTCGCCTCGACGACGGCCAGTGCGCGGTCGCGGTCACGGTCGGCGAGCCGATCCAGGCGCATGCCCTTCGGGTGCCAGGTCGGGATCGCGTTCGTCCACAACCGCCACTCCGGGGCGTCCATCGGCAGGGCGGCGACCGCCCTCTGGTGGGGCGCCAGCCCGTCGAGGTAGGCCCGGGCCGCCATGACGGCGGTCTTCGGGGATGCCCCCGCATCGCCCAGACGGTAGAGGCCCGGACGCGGGGTGCCGTTCTCGGTGATGCCGATGTAGGGCTCACGATGACGGCGCAGGCCGGCGGTCAGCTCGAAGGCCGCCTCCGGGGGGAGCAGGTCGTCGAAGAGATGGGAGTCGACGATCGGCAGGGCGCTTCGAGTGGCCGGCAGGGGGAAGTCCTCCCGGCGTCGTTGACGGGACATGTGGCTCCTTACTCGGTCTACTCGGTGGGGACGGCGAGGACGTCGCCCGGTACGAGGAAGCGGTTCTCGATCCGCCGGGAGGCGATGAGCCATCGGGGAGCGCCCGTGTCCGGCTCGCCGACCCGGACGAAGCGGTCGAACACGTCGGCGACCAGCACCGGAACGGTCGTCGGCAGCGGAGGCTCGCCGTCCTGCGCGTAGAGGACCAGGGCGGATACGGCGTCGACCAGATCGGTCTCGTGACGCAGGAGGTGGAGGTTGGACATCAGGTGACGTGAGACCCGCGGCCCCCGCGCGGTGCGGTCGCGGTACACGCCGTTGATCTCGTCGGTGCCGCGGAAGGTCCGGCGCGAGAACGTCAGTTCCGCGTCGGCGGTGAAGAAACCGGAGGCCGCCGAGCCGTCACCGTGGTCGATCTCGAACCACAGCGCCGTCACCAGCATCGACAGCTCGGTGTGCACGAGGGCCAGGCTCTGCCTTCCCATGGCCTGGGCGTCGCCGACCGCCTTCACCAGCGCGTGTGCGCCCTGGCGCAGCATCGCGGTGTCGGCTCCCAGGACGAGGAAGTCGTACCCGCGGCGATCCAGCAGTTCCGACGCGTTGCCCGAGGCCGTGGTCCCCAAGGTGATGTGGTGGTCGACACAGCGCCGTTCGGCCCCTGCGACGAGGTCGGCCAGCCTGCCGTCACCCTCGCGGAACCGGCCGGAGACCGCGAGATCGGTCGGGCCGATGAAGACCGCGTCGACGCCGGCGACCTCGCCGATCTCGACGATCGCCTCGAGAGCTCCGACGCTCTCCGCCTGGACCACGAGACGAACCTCCTCATTGCCGGAGCGCAGGTAGTCACCGAGGGCCTCGAGCCCCCACCGGCCGGCCCGTCCGGAGTTGCTGGCCCCACGTCGTCCGAGCGGAGGGAACCGTGTCGCTCGCACGGCGTCCCGCGCGCGGGCGGCGTCATCGACCTGCGGGACGAACAGCCCGGCCGCACCCGCGTCCAGCGGGACCTGGACGTCGCGTGGTGCGGTGCCGGCGACCCGGACGAAGGGCGCGAGCCCGCAGCCACGGGCCAGCCCGATCATGGTCGACATCGTGCGGATGTCGATCGCGCCGTGCTCGGCGTCGATCACGACGAAGTCGAACCCGGCGAGTGCGAGCAGCTCGACACTCTCCGGCGCGGGGAGCTTCACCCAGGCGCCGAGCCGGGGAAACGCATCGCCCGTCACGGCCGGGTCCCCTGGTAGTCGCCGGCGTTGAGCACCCAGCCCTTCGCGATGAAGTCCTCGCGCGGTGGGGCGAAGACGTCGATGAGCGTGTGCGGGCCGGCGCCCACCGCCCGGGTGGTGTGCACGACGGTCGGCGGGATCAGCGTCATCGACGGACTGCCGACCTGGACGTGCTCATCCTCGCGCCACTCGCTCATCCGGGGGGTCCACGGGACCCTGAGGTGATGGGCGTAGTTCCCGGTGAGGGTCACCGACATCTGCTCGAAGTCCTCGTGGGAGTGCGGTGAGAGCCGCTCGGTGTCGCGCGGCCCCTCGTGCACCGGAAACCAGTTCACCATCAGCGACCTCGTCCGGAAGATCCGGCCGAGGCGTCCTTCCTCATCGGGAATGTCGCGCAGGCGATGGACCCGGATCCGGTCACCGCCGGCCTCGGTGGGCTCCGGTAGCGGTGCGGCCCGCAGGTCGGCCCCGGCCGCGTGGTTGACGGCCCGCCTCATCTGCGCGTCGCAGCGGGCCGTGAACACCCTCGCCACCGTCGTCGACGCCGCCGCGTGCACGGTGCTCGTGCCGGCCGGCACGACGACGAGTGCGGGTTCGGACACCGACACCCGTGCCCGGCCGTCCTGTTCCACCCCCACCACCGCGCCGTCCTGGACGAGCAGCACGTACTCCTCGGGCAGGTCATGCTCGGTGAGGCGGTCACCCGCTTCGAGCTCGGTGATCGCCACCACGAAGTTCCGGCCGCACACCGACCACGTCCGACTGCCGCCGGCGGAGACCAGGTCCGGGTCACGCTCCGAGATCTCGTCGACGACGGAGGTTCCTGGGATTGCGGCGATGGTCATCGGACCTCTCCTCTGGCACTGCGTGGACGACACGAGCTTCCTACCGACCCGGCCGAGGAACAATCGCGAGTTTCCGAGCGCACCGATCGACGGAACCGAACCATGGCTGGACCGACAGCAGTTGATCGGGGCTCACGCAGCCGACCAGCGCCCGGATCGGCCTGTCGCTCAGGGCGGCGGTACGACAGTCACCGTCCTTGGTATCCATGACCGCCCGGCAGACCCGCAACGGATAGCCCTGCGGGGAGCGGCAACGCACCGTTCCCGGTGCCGGATCGAGCCCCGCTGCGTCCGCCGGTGCTTCGGCCTCGGAAACCCGCGCGCCGGCGCATATGCGACTCGTTAGACTCCGCCTGCTCGTCAGTTCCTGTGCAGATCACAGAAGTCCGGCGTAACCGAAATGGGGGGATCGTATGAACCTGCTGCCATCCGGCAGAGGAAGAAGGAGAAGCATCGGCGCGCTCGGGTCGGGTGCCGTGTTGCTGGCCGTCGTAGCCTCGCTGATGGGCCAGCCCAGCAGCGCCGCTGCGGTGGCGCTGCCCGCCGCGGCCGTCGCGTCACAGCCCGGCGCCACTCCCGGACCCACGGCCGGCAGCGCCACCGCTGCCCCGTCGGCTGCCGCCACCACGCCCCCGTCGGCGTCCGAGAGCCAGCCGGCCAAGGCCACGCCCAAGACGGCGCCGACGACCGACGCGAAGTCCGCCCGCAGCGAGGCCGTACGGGCGCTCCAACAGAGCACCCCGACCGGCCCGTGCCCGGCCACCCTTGATCCGCAGACGGTCGCCGGCTGTGCGGTCGGCGCCTACCAGACGGCCTCCTTCTCCATCACCCTGCCGCAGCAGACGGACCTGGTGCTCATCCAGGCCGTGGCGGCCCAGGGCACGCTCTACCCGGTGCTGGTGGCGCCGGACGGCACCACCAAGGTGACCTGCGACAGTCCATTCGGCGCCGGCTACGGGTACGGCGTGCTGCGCTGCCCGACCGCTCAGGCGGGGACGTACTCGCTGCAGGTCAAGGACGGCAGCGGGACGCAGAACGGCATCTCCGTGTCGTACCTCCCGCTGCTCTCCGCCACCGGCTGCAAGACGGTGGCCGCGACCGACCGGACGCTGGGCGCCCCGACCGTGTTCCCCGGCTCGCTGCCCGTCGCCTCCGCCGGGGACTGCTACACGCTGGACCTGGCCGCGGGCGACGTGCTGCGCAGCTACGCGAACATCTACCGGGTCACCCAGACCGTGTACGACGCCACCGGCAAGCAGGTCTGCACCGACCAGTCGAACCCGGGCAACGGCCTCGACTGCCGGCTCACCGGCAGCGCGCCGTTCCGCGTGACCGTGCAGCAGCCGTCCGGGGCCGCCCAGGACTACTCCTACAGCGCCGCCCGGCTCTCCCAGCCGGAGGGCTGCACGCTGGTGCAGCCGCAGGCGTTCGGGACCACCCCGGACTTGAGTTCCACGGCTCGCTGCCGCACGCTGCGGGTCTCGGACGCCACCCATTACAGCTTCGGCCCGGTGTCCACCGGGACGGCCCCGTCCGGCGGGCTGTTCACGCCGGATGGCACCGCACTGGTCGCCAACTGCTCGCTCGGCGCCTGCGACCTGACCCCCGGTGACTACACCTGGGCGGTCCAGGCGAGCAACACCACCGCCGGGGCGTTCGGCATGTTCCTGTACTCGGCCACGGAGAACCGGGGCTGCGTCGCGACTGGTGACGAGGGCCTGGCGAACGGCCCCGCCACCGGCACCTTCGCCGGCCCGGGCGAGCAGTTCTGCCTGACCTTGCCGACTGCCGCCGGCAACGGCCTCTACCTGCTCAACCAGCCGCCGTCCGGCGGCGCCGACGTGGCGGTCGAGATCGACGACGCGGGCGGCGCCAAGCAGTGCACCAACGGCGGCTACGTCTACTCCGTCTGCAAGTTGACGGGCACCGCACCGTTCCACGCGGTGGTGAGCGGCACGCCCGGCACGGCGTACCGGCTGGCGATCCAGCGGACGGGCGACTCCGCCGGCTGCACCGCCTGGCCGCAGTCCGGCTTCGACGGCTCCTGGGGCGCGCAGGTCTCGCTGACCGCGACCGTGTCGCAAGCCTGCCTGAGCCTGCCCGCCGGGCAGCACGCCGCCGCCGAAATGATCGACTTCGCCAGCGGCAAGAACCAGTTGAACGCCTCGGTCCACGTGGTGGATCCCAACGGCACCGAGGTGTGCGCGACGGTCGGCAGCTCCACCACGACCTGTCAGCTCGCGGCGGGTGTCTCCTACACGGCGATGCTGGTCGGCGTCGGCGGCGCGGACACCTACAAGGTGGTCCACCGTGACATCTCGCCGACCGCGACGTGCACCACCCCGGCCTCGACGGCGGTCGGCGGTCCGTCGACCCCGTACGACCTGACCTCGGACCTGGACGCCCGCTGCCTGCGGGTCAGCGGCGCGACCACGGACAAGTTCTGGCTGAGCGCGCGCACCCTGGGATCGCGCTATGACCCCGGCACGCTGGTGATGGTCGTGGACGCCAACGGCAAGTCCGCCTGTACCCAGTTCGGCACCGCCTGCCGGGTCACCGGCTCTACCTCGTACGTCGCGCTCGTGCTCGCCTCCGGCTACAACGGCACGACCATCCACACCAACGTGGATGCCTGGAAGGTCGGCTCGGCGGCCGGCTGGGCGCCCGAGTGCGCCGCCAACCCGGTCTCCGTGGACGGCTTCGCGCTGCGCAGCGGCGTGCTCAACGAGTCCTCGACGGGCTACTGCGCCGTGGTCGACATGACGGCCGACCAGGCCTTCAACGTCTACGGCACCAGCAGTTCCCCCGGTCCCAACGAGCCGTTCCTGACGCTGATCGGCAGTTCCGACTGGGTGGACTACAACATGACGTACCAGTGCGTCAACATGTTGGGCACCTTCGGTGCCAGGTGCGCGGCGCCCCATACCGGTACTGTCGGCCAGGCGGTGCTGGTGCTGAGCGCGGCCCAGGCGGCCACCCCCGTCGAGTACAGCATGCAGGGTACCTGCGACACGAACTGCACCCGTCCCCCGCTGCAGACACCGACGGGGATCAGTCCCGCGACTGGTACCGCCGGGACGCAGCACCAGGCCGTTCTGCAGGGCACGGGGCTCACCCTGGGCACCAAGATGTGGCTGGCCAAGAACGGCACCAGGCAGACGGTGCTGACTCCGCTCTCCGTGAGCGCCGACGGCACCTCGCTCGATGTCCTGGTCAACACCAACGGCCTGGCTCCCGGTAGCTACGACCTGGCGCTCGACACTGTCGGTTACACCAGCGGTACGCCCTCCTACGGCTATCTCCCCAACGCGTACACGGTCACCGCCGCCGTGACCGCTGCCAAGAGCAAGTTCGTCCCGACCACCCCGACCCGCTTCCTGGACACCCGCTACGGCATCGGTGCCCCGCAGGCGAAGCTCGGCTGGGGTGCCGTGGTGGCGCTTCAGGTGGCGGGCCAGAACGGGATTCCGTCCACCGGGGTCAACGCCGTCGTCATGAACGTGACGGCCGTCAGCCCGTCGGACGCCGGCCATGTGACGGTCTATCCGGACGGTCAGCCCGCCCCGAACACGTCGAACCTCAACTTCGCCGCCGGGGACACCGTCCCCAATCTGGTGACCGTTCCGGTGTTGAACGGCAAGGTCGACCTGCAGAACGCCTCCAGCTCGGTCGACCTGATCGCCGACGTCACCGGCTACTTCACCGACTCCGGCGCCGGCTCCGCGTTCACACCGATCACCCCGACCCGCTTCATGGACACCCGCTACGGCATCGGTGCCCCCCAGGCACCCGTCGGCTCCGGCGGTGTGGCAACGCTTCAGGTAGCGGGCGTGAACGGTGTTCCGGCCACCGGGGTGACCGCCGTCGTCATGAACGTGACGGCCGTGTACCCCTCCTCGGCCGGCCATGTGACCGTCTACCCCGACGGCCAGCCGCTGCCCGATGTGTCGAACCTCAACTTCACCGCCGGGCAGATCGTCCCCAACCTGGTGACCGTCCCCGTCGTGAACGGGGCGGTGGACCTGCGTAACAACTCGGGCTCGGTCGATCTGATCGCCGACGTCACGGGCTACTACTCGGCCACCGGATCGACATACTCCTCGGTCACGCCGGTTCGCCTGCTGGACACCCGGGTCGGCACGGGCGCCCGCCAGGGGAAGATGGGCGGGGACAACATCGTGAGCCTGCAGGTGGGCGGAGTCGAGGGCGTGCCCGCCACCGGAGTGACCGCGGTGGTGCTGAACGTCACGGCCACCGAGCCCACCGATGACAGCCACATGACGGTCTATCCGCACGGGATCGGGCGTCCCAACGCCTCGAACCTCAACTTCACCGCCGGACAGACCAGGGCCAACCTGGTCGTGGTCCCGGTGGTGGACGGTCGGGTGACCTTCTACAACCACGCGGGTGACACCCATGTGATCGCCGACCTGGAGGGCTACTTCACCTCCTGACGCCGCTTCATGCCGAAGGCCCTTCCGGGAGCGCCCGGGAGGGCCTTCGGCATGAAGCGGGTCAGCCGGAGCGGCTCGGGCGGACGACTTTCGCGATCCCTCCGAACATCCTTGTCCGACCGGGGTCTTGCCAGGAGCTGGGCGCGAAGTGATACCTTCGCAAAGGAATGTTTGATGCGATGCGCGCGGTGAGGATCCCGCGCCACGAACGGGAAGGACACTCCATGAGCACGGTTGCGCCCGACAGGACGGCCGTCCACCGCCCGCCCTACCTGGTCTTCTGCGACGTCGACGAGACGCTGATCAGCCGCAAGAGCATGTTCGACTTCCTGCAGTTCCACCTCGTGCGCCGCTACGGAGCCACCGGGCAGCAGCAGTACGAGCGGATCGCGCGGGAGCTGCGCAGCCAGGGGGACGCCGGTGCGTCCCGCAGCACGGTCAACCGGAGCTACTACCGCGCTTACACGGGCGAGAGCGCGGCCCAGATCGAGGCGCTCGGCCGGCTGTGGTTCGACGAGTGTGCGACCGACCCGGGGTTCTTCATCCCCGGCACGCTGCAGGAGTTGGCGCGCCACCGCGGCGCCGGTGCGGAGATCGTCCTGGTCTCCGGTTCGTTCCTGCCCTGCCTGGCTCCGATCGCCGAGCGCATCGGCGCCGGCCACATCCTGTGCACCACGCCGATCGTGCTGGACGGCAGCTACACCGGCGAGGTGATCGAGCCGGTGATCGGCGAGGGCAAGCGGTCCGCGGTGCTGCGGATGCTCGCCGACCACCCGGGCGTCAATCCGCTCACCTGCTTCGCGTTCGGAGACCACCCCTCCGACTTCCCGATGCTCGACTGCGTCGGCCACCCGCGCGGTGTGGGCGAGGACCCGTTGCTGCGTGAGTACTTGACGCAGCGCCATGAGCTGCCGTCCCTCGACCAGCGCGGCACCTCGGGGTGCGCGCTGGCCTGCTGGTCGATGGGCTCGGACGGCCTCGGCGACGGGCACGGCGCCTCGTGCCGGGCCAGCTGCGCGCTGCCGCTCGACTGAGCCGGTACCCGTGCACAACGTTCAAGGGCAGCGACTTCGCGTCGCTGCCCTTGGTCGTGTGCGCGGGGCTTCAGTCGATGCCCCGGCAGATGTGCGGTTCCCATGCGTCGTCGGTGTCGCCCGCGAGGCGCGGGACGGGGGCGCCGGCGGCGAAGCGCGACTCGGTCTGGTGCTGGGCCGGCGCACCCTTCGCGGGTTTCGATGCGGCGTCCTGGCTGGTCATCTCGACTCCTTGGCAGAAGTGGCAGAACTGGCAGGGGTGGCAAGGGTGGCAGGGGCGTTACTCGCACGCCTCGGCGTCCGCCGCGGAGGACTATCGCGAGCCAGCCAGCGCCAGCGCCGGCTCCCGCTGCTCGGCGACCGGCGTCCAGGCCGGCGCGGACGCGGCGCTCGCGGCACGATCGCGGGCCGGCATCGCGTAACGGGTCGGTGCCCAGCGCAGCAGCGCCGAGCCCACCGACATGCCGCCGCCGAACGCGGAGAGGACCGTCAGGTCCCCCTCGGCGAGCAGTCCCCGCCGGTGCACCTCGTCCAGCGCGACCGGGACCGAGGCCGCGCCGGTGTTGCCGTGCTCGGCGAGCGTCAGGTGCAGGCCGGCCGCCTCCAGCCCCAGCTCGGGCCAGACCTCGGCGAGCATCACGCCGTTCGCCTGGTGCGGGACGAAGTGGCGGACCTCGCGGCCCGGCACACCTGCCTTCACCAGCAGCTCGTGCACGGCCCCGGGCAGGTTCCCGTGGACGAACTCGCGCACCCCGCGACCGTCCATGGTGAAGTAGTGCGCCCCCTGCGCCAGCGTGGTGCTGGACGCCGGGCGCCTGCTGCCGCCGGCCGGGACGCTGATCAGCCGGTGCTGCTCGCCGCGGGTGACCAGGCTGGTGGTGATGCCGCCGACCCGCGAGGGCACGGGGCCGAGCACCACCGCACCGGCGCCGTCGCCGAACAGGATGGCCGTCTTGCGGTCGCTGTAGTCGAGGATCCGCGAGTAGACGTCCGCGCCGATCACCACCGCGTACGGCCCGGCGCCGGTCGAGGGTTCGGCTCTCAGCATCCGCTCGGCGGCGGTCATCGCGAACAGGAAGCCGCTGCAGACCGAGTTGACGTCGAAGGCGGCGGCGTGGCGGGCCCCGATCCGGCCCTGGACGATCGCGGCGGTCGCGGGTTGCGGGTGGTCGGGGGTCGAGGTGGCGACCACCAGGTAGGAGATCTGTCCGGGTGTCAGACCCGCCTGCTCGATGGCGCGCAGCGCGGCGGCCGCGGCGAGATCGCTGGTGGCCTCGTGCGGAGCGGCCCGGTGCCGGCGGCGGATGCAAGTCTTGCGCTCGATCCACTCGGCGCTCACTCCCGCCCGCTCGGCGATCTCGTCGTTGTCCACCACGGTGGCGGGGAGGTAGGAGCCGGTGCTGATGATGCCGATGGGGCGTGAGTTGTCCATGATCTCTTGGGTCTCTTCTCAGGTCGGGGAAACCAGTCAGTTCGGGGAGCCAGTCGGTTCAGGAAGCCAGTCGCTCCAGGAAGCCAGTCGGCTCACGAAGCCGGCAGCAGGCGGCGGTCAGGACGCGGCGATCGTGGTGAACTCCTGGAAGCTGGGGCCCTGCAGCTTCAGCTGGGCGTGGATGTCCCCGCCGAGGCCGAAGTGCCCGATCGCGCCGCCGTAGTTCTGCTGGTAACTCATCCACAGCACGACCACGTTGATCACCCGGTTCGAGCCGGGCGAGCCGGCCTCCGGGAACGGGTTGGGCAGCGTCGCCTGGTAGTGCGCCATCCCGTGGTCGTCGGTGATGAAGGCGTTCGGCACACCGAGCGGACCCGGGCGGGTCGGGCCGGCGGGGTCGAGGTCGTGCTCGCGCAGCGACATCACGGTGTACAGGCTGTTCGGGATCAACCCGGTGAAGGCGAACGAGAAGTCGGCACCGCGCCGGTGGGCCGGCACGTGGACCTTGAGCTGACCGCGCGCCTGGACCCACTGGCCGATCGTGATCGGCTCGCGCACCTTCGGGCCGTCCTCCTCCCGCAGGTCCGGGATCGGGGCGTTGTGCAGCGGGTGGCTGGGGCGCTTGACCTCGTGCGCGTCGGGGCGCTGGGCGGGGGCGAAGAGCATCGGGTAGTTGTTGCACGGCAGTGGGAGCGGGAGCGTGTAGAGCTCGGTCGAGGCGTCGGGCGCGGTGGGGTCGGTGTCGAGTTCCCGGACGATGGCGTACGGCAGGTTCTGGCCCAGCGGCGGCAGCGGGCTCTCGGGCGAGACCACGGCGCTGCCCCACGCGGAGACGGTGCCGCCGTCGGGACCCGGGCGGTTGATCCGCCCGATGACGACGAAGTTGCCGTCCTCGTCCACGATCTCGCTCGGCGGGTAGAGCGGGCCCTGGGTGGTGACGCTCAGGTCGTAGGTCCGGGTCAGGGCGGTGGCGGTGGGCGTTGCGGTGGCGGGCGGGGCCTCGGGGGTGATGGTCATGATGACTGCTCCTTCTCCTTCTGGAAGGAGCGGCCGGGGGGGGGGGGGGGCGCGGGCCCCCCCCCCCCCCCCCCGGGGCCGGGGGGGGGGGGGCCCCGGGGGCGCGCCGCGGAGCGGGGGCGGGGGGGCGGGGCGGGCCGGCGCCGGGGGGTTCGGGCCCGCTGCCGGCCCCCCCCCGGGGGGGGGGGGCGGGGCCGGGGGGGCCCCCCCCCCCCGCCCCCCCCCCCCCGGCCGCGGGCCGTGCGGGGCCGGGGCGGCCCCGCCGATGGGGGTCAGACGCGGGGGGTGACACGCTCGTAGATGCGGGTGTACAGGCCGTTGTCGCCTCCGGTGATGTACTTGTCGCCCGCCTGACGGACGATCTCCTGGTAGCGCGGGTCGGTGAAGGACTCCAGGTACTTGGCCGGGTCGGCGTTGAACCCGGACACGAACATCACGCCCGGCTCGGTGCTGGCCAGCGAGTGGAAGGCCTGGAAGCTCTCGACGGCGGCCGAGGTGCGGACCACGTCGAAGATGGTCTCCTCGCGCCAGGCCCGGTACTGGCGGTAGACCCGCGGGACCACCTCGACGTGGCGCATCTGGACGTACTTGGTGTCCGGCAGCGCGCCGGCGGCCGGCTTGGGCGCTTCGACGAACTGCAGGATCTGGCGCTGGAAGTCGGCCTCGCCCAGCGGGCCCACGGCCTCCCAGAGCTTCCACCAGTCGGCGCGCAGCTCCTCCATCCGGTCGAAGCCCTCCAGCGGCGCCAGCTCCAGCACGGAGTTGGTCTCCAGGCCGCGGTAGAGGATCCGGCCCTCGAAGCCGGAGGCGTCGTTGTGCTTCTGCCAGGCCTCGGTGACGGCGTCGACCTGCTCCGGCTTGACGGAGAGCTCGGTGGCGGTGATCAGAGCAGCAGACATGACGGTTCTCCTGATGGTGTGTGGCGGAAGGTGAGATGGGTGGTGCGACGAACGGGTGGTGCGGTGGTGCCGTGCGGGTGCTTCTGGGTGTGCCGAACGCTCAGGCCGCGATCAGTTCCTGGACCGGTACGGCCGCGACGATCTGGTCCACCGCGAACCGGGCCCGCTTGTGCTCCTTGGCCTCGATGACGTGCGACTCGAAGGCGGTGTAGGCGACCTCGGTGAGCGAGGAGCGCCGGCCGGCCTGCAGGATGCTGATCTCGGCGGCGAAAGAGAGCCGGGACGGGTCGTCGAGCTCGGCCTTGACCGTGCGGAACTCGATGGTGGCGTCGAGCGGGAAGAGGAAGTTCTCGAACGCGGTGTTCATCGACTCGATGACGTAGTAGTAGTTCCGCTCCGAGTACCGCGAGGCGTGGTAGCGCTCGCTGACCGCGAGGAACATCTGTCGGGCGGCCTCGATGGCCACCATGCCCTGGACGTGTTCACCGGTCTGGTGGTCGATCAGCAGCTCGTTGTCGTTGTGCACCCGCAGGTTGGCGGCGAACAGGTCGACGTCCAGCCGCTGCAGGTCGGCGATCAGCGTGTTGCAACTGTCGTGCTTGTGCGCCTCGTTGCGGGCTGCCAGGGCGGGTTCGTGATAGCGGAAGTCCAGTCGTTCGGCGAGGCCGAAGAGGCGGGCGTGGTCGTGGATCGACTGCCGTTCCGCACTGGTGACGCCCTGTCCGGCCTGGATCACGATCGGGCGGTCGTCCAGCGAGTACACGCCCAGTCCGAGTTCGTCGATGAACTGACTGACAGTCAGGACGCCTTCCTGGCCGGAGAATCCGAAGAACCGGTCCCCGACGATCAGCAGGGGGCGAGCGATAGCCGACATGAGCATCTCCTTGGTTGGGGGCGGCTCCGCACGGAGCGGATACCGCGAGCAAGAGGGAGGTGGTGCAGCCGTGCAGTGGGGGATGCGAGCTCGGTCGCGGACGGTCACGGGGAGGGTTGGGGCTTCCCCGTTTCCGTCTCCCTCGCCGTTGCGGCGGGGCCGATGTGAAGAACGTAGAACACGACCGGGGTCGGGCGCAACCATCTAGTTGGTTTTTCTGAACTATCCAGTTGGTTTCACCTTGGACTACCCTCGTCTCATGGCTGAGACACCCAAGGGTCAGCTGACCCGCACCAAACTGCTGGAGGCCGCCCAGGCGGAGTTCTCCGAGCACGGCATGGCCGGCGCCCGCGTGGACCGGATCGCCGAGCGCTCCGGCGTGAACAAGCAGCGCATCTACGCCTACTTCGGCAACAAGGAGGCGCTGTTCTCCGCCGTCCTGAGCAAGGTGTACGAGCACATGGGCGCGACCGTGCCGATCCCCACCACCGAGGACGGGCTGCGCGCCTACGTCGGCCAGGTCTTCGACTACCACCGCGAGTTCGGCGACCTCGTCCGACTGCTCGCCTGGGAGGGCCTGCACTACCGCGACCGGCCGATCCCGGACGAGAAGGATCGCGAGGCCTACTACGTCCACAAGGCCGTCGCACTGAGCATCGCACTCGGCGTCGACGATCCGGCGGAGGCGGCCCGGGTGCTGATCGCGCTGGTCGGCCTGGCGTCCTGGCCGTTCATCGTGCCGCAGCAGCGCCGGCTGATGCTCGGCCCGGACAGCGATACCGACGCCGGCTGGGAGCTGCTGCGCGCCGGCATCATCGCCCACGGGCACGTCATCATCGACAGCGTGCTGCGGGAGAGTGCCACGAGCTGATCAGCCATCAGCGGGGGTGTCACGCAGGGGAGTCCGGGTTGCCCGGGCTCCCCTTTCGTCGTCTCCGGGGTCGTTCTTCGAAGAAACCAACCAGCTGGTCCAGGAAAACCAACTAGATGGTTGCGCTCGATCGCGGATCGGGCTACCTTCGTTCTCACCAGGCCGGACGCGCTTCGTCTCCACTGAAGCGGCCCCACGGTCACCGCCGTTGCTGTCGGTTGCCCCAGGCCTGCTTCCCCCTCTCCCCCATCAGGGAGCACCCGCACCGGGACAGCCGTCCCGCGAAAGTGAGGCGACCATGGCAACGACCGACTCGGAGCACCGCACCCGGACCGCTCCCGTGACCGCCGTCAGCGGCGCGACCGGCGGCATGGGCACGGCGATCGTCGAGGAACTCGCCCGCTCCGGCGCCACGGTGGCGCTGCTCGGCCGCGACGAGGAGCGACTGGCCCGGACCCGGCAGCGGATCGGCGAGCGGATCGGCGGCACCGACCGGCTGGTGCCCTACCGGACCGACATCAACGACACCCGCTCGGTGGACGAGACGGTCGCCGCGATCGTGCGTGAACTGGGCGGCATCGACGCCCTGGTGCACGCTGCCGGCGACGGGCCGATGGCCTCGCTCGACGAGACGACCGACGAGATGTGGCAGGCCACCTTCAACGCCAAGCTGATGGGCGCGGTCCGGCTGACCCGGGCCGTCGCCAAGCCGATGACCGAAGCGCGCAGCGGCGCGATCGTCCTGATCAGCGGCGTCTTCCGGAAGGACCCCGACCCGCTGTTCCCGGTGAACAGCGCGGTCAACGCGGCCCTCGCGACCTTCGGCAAGGCCGTCTCCAAGGATCTGGGTCGCAGCGGGATCCGGGTCAACGTGCTGGATCCGGGCGCCGTGCAGACCCCGCTCTGGGACCAGATCGCCAAGGACCTCGCCGACCGGCTCGGCGGCACCGCCCACGAGGTCACCGCCCAGGTGGCGGCGCAGACCCCGCTCGGCTCGCTCGCCCGGCCCGAGGACGTCGCCCAGCTCGTCGGCTTCCTGCTCTCCCCCGCCGCCCGGCACCTCGCGGGCGCGGCGATCACGCTCGACGGCGGCGCCAGCGCCGGCCTGTAGTACCGGACTTCGCCCTTCCTACCGACTACTCATTCCTGGAGACCACCATGCCCATCCTGTCCATGACCACCTGGCCGAACCAGACCGACGAGAAGTGCCAGGAGCTGATCGAGGAGCTGACGGCGACCGTGCACCGCGTCATCGGCGCCCCGCTCGACAAGATCACCGTGTACATCAACGAGATTCCGCAGAACCGCTGGGGCGAGGGCGGAGTGCTCGGCACCGACCCCGAGTTCGCCGAACTCAGCCGTCGTCGTACCGCCGCCGCCGGCGTCTGACCGTCCGCCCGCTTCCCCAAGGAGAGATCTGATGGCCCTTCTCGACCGGACCGCCCGCCCGGCCCGCACCGCACCGACCACCCGGACCACCACGACGGCGGGCACCGAACCGCCCGCACCGCGCCGCGTATCGCCCAACACCGTGCTGGCCGCCGCGCTGCTCGCCTTCTTCGTCATCTCGCTCGACGGCTCGGTGGTCAACGTCGCGCTGCCGGCCATCTCCAGCAGCCTGCGCGGCTCGATGGCCGACCTGCAGTGGATCGTCGACGGCTACACCCTGATGTTCGCGGCCTTCATGCTGTCGGCCGGCACCCTCTCGGACCGGATCGGCGCGAGCCGCGCGTATGCCGTCGGGCTCGCCTCGTTCACCGTCGCCTCGATGGCCTGCGGACTGGCACCCGAGCTGGGCACGCTGATCGTCGCCCGGATGGTGCAGGGCGGCGCCGCCGCGCTGATGGTCCCGGCCTCGCTGGCCCTGATCCGGCAGAACTACGACGACCCGGCCAAGCGGGCCCGGGCGATCGCGATCTGGACGGCCGCGGGTGCGGTCGCGGTCGCCGTCGGACCGGTGGTCGGCGGCATGCTCACCAGCGGGCTGAGCTGGCGGGCCGTGTTCTACCTCAACCTGCCGGTCGGCGTGATCGGTCTGGGCCTGCTCAGCCGGATCCCGCGGTCTACCCGGCGCCAGGCGCCGGTCGACCTGCCCGGACAGACCTCTGTCGTGGTCTCGCTGGCCGCGCTGACCTACGCGGTGATCGAAGGCGGCCGTGGCGGCTGGGGCACCGCGAGCGTGCTGGGCACCCTGCTGCTGGCAGCCGTCTCGATGGCCTTCTTCGTCATCACCCAGGCCCGGCGCAAGCAGCCGATGGTGCCGCTGAGCCTCTTCAAGTCCCGTACCGTGCTGGTCTGCCTGGCGGCCGGCTTCACCATCAACGCGGTCTTCTACGGCGCCATCTTCCTGCTCGGGATGTACTTCCAGCAGGTGCGCGGCGCCTCCCCGGTCAGCACCGGCGCGATGTTCATCCCGATGTGCGCGTTGATCGCCGTGATCAACATGGCCGGTGTCAAGCTGGCCGCCCGCAAGGGCGCCCGGGTGCCGATGACGCTGGGTCAGCTCGTGATGGTCGCCGGCTCGCTGCTGATGCTCACGGTCACCCCGAGCACCCCGATCCTGATCCCGGTGCTGCTGCTGGTCCCGATCGGCCTGGGCGGCGGGCTCGCGGTGCCCTCGCTGACCGCCGCGCTGCTGGAGAACATCGACGCCGAGCGGGCCGGCACCGCCGCCGCGGTGCTGAACACCGGTCGCCAGGTCGGAAGCTGCCTCGCGGTGGCGGCCTTCGGCGCACTGATCGCCGACCGCGCGACCTTCATGAACGGTATGACCACGAGCTTCGTGATCTGCACCGTGATGCTGCTCGCCACTGCGGTGACCACCGGGCTGCTGCTCCCCCGAATGGTCAACCGATCTGCCAAGTAGGAGAGTTGAACCACCACCAGCTCCCCCGCGACAGCCCCTCGCAGGCCGACCCGATCGGCCGCGGGGGGCTTTCGCGCAGCCCGGCCGGCAACAAATACCTTCACAAAGGAATGTTAATCTGGCATCATGGCACCATGCTCACCGCCGACCTTGGGAGGCATGCGCGAACATGACCGTGATCCAGGAGCGCTCCGTCGCCCTCACCCAACCCGGGCCCGATCCCGCCGGCTCGAACGAATCCGCCGTCCTGTCCACTCACACCAGACTCACCGAGCTGGAGATCATCAGAGCGGGACTGCACGACGGACCCAGCCCCGGTGCGACTGCCCAGCAGCACGCCCGGGGCAAGCTCACCGCCCGTGAGCGCATCGAACTCCTGCTGGACGAAGGGTCGTTCACCGAGATCGAACCGCTGCGCCGGCATCGCGCCAGCGGCTTCGGCCTGGAGGCGAAGCGGCCCTACACCGACGGGGTGGTGACCGGCTGGGGCACCGTGCACGGCCGTACCGTCTTCACCTACGCGCACGACTTCAGAATCTTCGGCGGCGCACTCGGCGAGGCGCATGCCGCCAAGATCCACAAGCTGATGGACCTCGCGCTCTCCGCCGGCGCACCGCTGGTCAGCCTCAACGACGGCGCCGGCGCCCGGATCCAGGAGGGCGTCTCGGCGCTGGCCGGCTACGGCGGCATCTTCACCAGGAACGTGCTGGCCTCCGGCGTCATCCCGCAGATCAGCGTGATGCTCGGCCCGTGCGCGGGCGGCGCGGCCTACTCCCCCGCGCTGACCGACTTCGTCTTCATGGTGCGCGACATCTCGCAGATGTTCATCACCGGACCCGACGTGGTCCAGGCGGTGACCGGCGAACAGGTCACCCAGAACGGGCTCGGCGGCGCCGACGTGCACGCCGCCGTCTCCGGGGTGGCCACCGCGGCCTACGACGACGAGGTCGGCTGCCTACAGGACGTGCGCTACCTGCTCTCGCTGCTGCCGGCCAACAACCACGAACTGCCGCCGAGCGAGCCGTCCTGGGACGATCCCGAGCGGCGCTGCGAGGCGCTGCTGGACCTGGTGCCGGCCGAGCCCAACCAGGTGTACGACATGCGCCGGGTGATCGAGGAGATCGTCGACGACGGCGAGTTCTTCGAGATCCAGCAGGGCTGGGCGGGCAACCTGCTCTGCGTGCTGGCCCGCCTCGACGGCCGGGTGGTGGGCATCGTCGCCAACCAACCAGCGGCGATGGCAGGCGTGTTGGACATCAAGGCGGCCGAGAAGGGCGCCCGCTTCGTGCAGTTCTGCGACGCCTTCAACATTCCGCTGGTGACCCTGGTGGACGTGCCCGGATTCCTGCCCGGCGTCGACCAGGAGCACGACGGCATCATCCGGCACGGCGCCAAACTGCTGTACGCGTACTGCAACGCGACCGTCCCGCGGATCTCGCTGGTGCTGCGCAAGGCCTACGGCGGCGCGTACATCGTGATGGACTCCCGCTCGATCGGCACCGACCTCTCGCTCGCCTGGCCGACCAACGAGATCGCCGTGATGGGCGCCGAGGGCGCCGCCAACGTGATCTTCCGCCGGGAGATCGCGGCCTCCGACGACCCCGAGGGCGTGCGGGCGCAGCGGATCGAGCAGTACCGGAGCGAGCTCATGCACCCGTACTACGCGGCCGAACGCGGCCTGGTCGACGACGTCATCGATCCGCGCGACACCAGGTCGGTGCTGATCCGCTCGCTGGCCATGTTGCGCGCCAAGCACGCCCAACTGCCCTCCCGCAAGCACGGGAACCAGCCGGCGTGACGACCGTCCAGGAGACCGGCCGGCCCAAGGACACCGGCCGGCCCACCGACGAGCCCGGCTCGCCGCCGACCGGAGCCGAGGTGCTGCGCGTTCTGCGCGGCAACCCGACCGCCGAGGAGGTCGCCGCCACGACGGCGGTGCTCCTCGGCCTGCTGCGCCACCGGGCGCCTGCCGACCCGCCCGCGGACGTCCGCGGCCCGATCGGCTGGGACCGGCCCGAGCACTCCACGCACCGCGTCGCCAGGTCCTGGCGACGCTGACGCCCACCGAAGGACCGACATCATGTACGCAACCGGACCCTCCTCCCACGCGGAGACGTACTCCACGACCGAGGTCGTCCGCCTGAGCGGGCTGTCGACACAGTCCCTGCGCTGGTACGAGGACCAGGGTCTGATCGACAGCGGCGCCGAGGACGGCGCCGGCGACCGGATCTACAACCCGGTCCACCTGCGCTGGCTGAAGTTCCTCAACCACCTGCGCAGCACCGGCATGTCGCTGACCGACCTGCGCCGCTACGTCGAGCTGAACCGCGAGGGCGACCGGACACTCGCCGCCCGTCGGGAACTGCTCGAAGCGCACCGGGACCACCTGCGCTCCCAGGTCGACGGCTACGCCGCCACCCTGCGCTATCTGGACTGGCGGATCGGCTTCTACCGGGAGCGGGAGGCCGTGCTGGCCCAGTCCCGCGCCCGCTAGGGCCTCTCCTACGGATCCTGCCGGGCGCCGAGGGCCGCCGTGGCGTAGGCCTCGGCCACCAGTTCCAGCCGGAGCACCCGGTGCGCGGCGACGGTGTGCACATCCCGCCACCGGCGCTGGAGTTCGTCGCCCGCGCCGCGCATGTGCGCCCCGCCGATCCGCAGCATCCGGTCGACCGCACCGACCAGCAGGTCGACCGCGACGGCCGCGTCACGCTGGTTGCCGGCCACCAGCAGCGGCGTGACCAGCTCGGTGTCCGCCCGGTACGCCGCTCTGGTGAGCAGCAGCTCGGCGGCGTCGATGTGGGCGGACGCGGTGGCCAGGGTCTCGCGTACGGCCGCGCTCTCGTGGTTCGAGCGTCCGCTGCCGGTCGCCTTCGATCCGGCCCACCGGGACCACAGCTCCAGGGCCCCGCGGGCGGCGCCCAGTGCGGCGGCGCAGAACGTGGTCCCGCCGGCCAGATGGGCGGGGACCGCGTACCGCTCGCCGCGCTCCCCGGTCCCCTCGATCAGCAGCAACTCGTCCATCAGGAAGGAGCGGTGCCGTGGCACGAAGGCATCCTTGACCACCGCGGTGTGGCTGCCGGTCCCGCGCATCCCGGTGCTGTCCCAGGTGTCCAGCACGGTGACCTGCTCGGCGGGCACCAGCAGCACCCGGATCCGCCCGCCGTGCTGGCCCGGCTCCGGCGCGGCCAGCAGCACCCAGTCGGCGAAGTCGACCCCGCTGACGAAGTGCCAAGTGCCGTGCAGGCGCCAGCCGCTGCCTTCGGGCATGGCGACTCCCGAGGGCGGCGTGAGCGCGGCGGCGATCCGTACGTTCGGGCAGGCGCCCCACAGCTCCCACTGGCCCTCCTCGGGCAGATGCGCGGCGTAGCGGCCGTGCGTGGCCCACAACGCGCCGCACCACGCGGCCGACGAGCAGCCCTCGCCGAGCGCGGCGGCATCGGCGAACAGGCCGGCGAAGCTGCCGTCCCGGCCGCCCCAGCGCTGCGGCACGAAGTAGCCGGGCAGGCCGGCGGCACTCACCGCGGCCGCCGTCCGGATCGACAACCGGCTTTCTCTGTCGGCCTGTTCGGCGTCGACTGCCGCCAGCCGGGCGGCGTGGCGAACCGCCTGCCGCACGGACGGCGAGAAGCCGGTCGCCACCGAAACGCTGTCCGTCAAGACGTTCGACATGCCGGAGTACTCCTTCGGAAAAGTGCATTCAGGAAGGTATTGTTTTTGGGTCGACCAACTACCCCGTCCCGGAAGGGAAATCCGCAGGTGAAGCAGGAACGATCCCGACGCACCCACGAGCTGGTCTTGGACGCGGCCGCCGCCGAGTTCGCCCGGCACGGCTACCCACGCGCCAACCTCCAGCACGTGGCGGACCGCACCGGACTGACCAAAGGGGCCCTCTACGGCCACTTCGCTTCGAAGGAGAAGCTCGCCCAGGCACTGACCGAACAGCTGGACCAGGTGGTGGCCGCGCTCGCCGCGCAAGCCGCCACCGCGGACGCACCGGCTCTCGAACGGCTGCGCACACTCACCCTCGCACTGGCCGAGCGGATCGAGTCGGACGTGCGGATCAACGCCGCGCTGCGGCTGGTGATGGACGAGGCACAGGCGGCCCAGGAGCCGCCGGCGTTCCTGGAGAAGCTGCGCCGGCTCGCCGAGGAGGTGGTGGAGAGCGCCAGGACGGCCGGGGCGCTCGACGGGCGGCCGCCCGCCATGCCGCTGGCCGACCTCGTGGTCGTGATGCTGATCGGCGCGTACTACACCGCCCCCGGCGTGGATCGGCGCGGTCTGGCCGCTCGGGTGCGGGACATCTGGGACGCCTTCGGCCCGAATGCGGGCGCTCGGGACGCGGGCACTCAGGACCCAGGCGTTGAGGAGGTCGCGGAGACCGGCTGACCGCCCGGCAGGGCGGCGCGCGTGGTGGTGTCCCAGGTCGCCCGGGAGGCCGCGAGCACCCGGCCGGCCTGCACCGCGTCGATCTCCAGGTGCACCCGGCCCGGCGCCGACGCGCGTCGTGCGTCGCGCGGAATCAGGTAGATCGGTTCGCCCAGCTCTCCGAAGGCCAGGCAGTCCACCTCCAGGCCGACCAACGCGCGCGGGCCGGCCTGGCCGTCGGCCGTCCCGGCGCCGCCGTGGTGCACCAGCAGGTGCCCGAGCTGGCGGAAGCCCTCGGCAGCGACCATCAGCGGCAGGTGGTCGCTGGGGTGGTCGAAGTGGATCGCGTGCCGGGTGTCCACCACCAGTTGCCACGGGCCGCCGGATCGGCGGGTCAGCAGGCTGTCCTTGACGCGCTGGCGGCCGACCACCGACGGGCGGACCCGCTCCGACACCCGTAGTCCCGCCGCGCTCATCCCCGCGGCACTCATCCCCGCCACGCCGACCCCCGTGGCACCGGTCACGGCCGCGCCGGCCGGACGGGCGCCGCGGCCGCGCAGCATCGTGTACCGCTTGTCGTCCACCGCGATGAGCTGCAACGCGCCGCGGCCGCAGGTCTTCCCGCCGACCGTCAACACCACCTCCAGCCGCATGCCGAAGCGCTGCGGCGGCCGGCTGCCCACCCACAGCAGCTGGGCCTCCAGCACCACCGGCAGCGGTTCGCCGCCGACGTACAGCGGCCCGGGGTCGGTGATCTCGAACTCCGCACCGGAGCCGATGAACCGGTGCGACAGCGGAACGTCGTAGTACGTGTGCGCCAGGTACACCAGCGACTGACGGATCGTCTCCGCGAACAGCAGCGAATCGCTCAGCCCGGCCGCGCTCGGCGCGTAGACGGCGTGGTCCCGCGGCCACTGCGCGGCGACCAGGAACTCGTGCTCGCCACGGCGGACGGTGTCGGTGAGGAGGACCTCCGCGATCGCTGCCTTGTGAACCAGCTGACGCGGCACCGGCTGCCCGAATCTCAGCCCGCTCTCGACGGCCGGGCCGGGCGTGGCGAGCGGCCGAACGGCCGCGTCCACGGAGATGGTGGCAGGCTGATGCATGGTCTGTCCCCTCATGAAGTGATTCACGCAGACGCCCTCGGCGGCACAGTGCTTGCACTCGCCGAGTCGACGATTACAATACATTCCCGAAGGTATACTTCAAGGGGTTTGTCGATCGTCTAGCGCTGGCCAGGCACCAGCAGCCACAGCAACGCGCAACCAGGAAGGGCACCATGGCCGCGGAGAGCAGTAAAGAGAGGCCCCCGGCCAGCCAGACCGGAGCGCGGAAGGCGCCCGGCCTCAAGCAGGAACGCGCCGTGCGCACCCGCGGTGTCGTGCTCGACGCGGCGGCCGAGGCGTTCGCGGCCAAGGGCTTCCCCGCCGTCACCGTGCTGGACGTCGCGGAGCTCGCCGGCGTGACCAAGGGCGCCGTCTACTTCCACTTCGCGAACAAGGATGCGCTCGCGCAGGCGGTGGCCGAGGAGTTCTACGAGTTGCAGGCGGCGATCGCCGCCGGCGTACGCGCGGCCGACCTGTCCCCGCTCGACGCGGTGGCCGAGCTGCTCACCCGTACCGCGCTGGCGTTCCGCGACAACCGGACGGTCCAGGCCGGCGCGCGGCTGCAGATCGAGCGGTCGCTGATCGGCGCGGACCTGCCGATGCCGTACCTCGGGTACACCGACTCGGTCACCACCTGGCTCCAACAGGCCAAGGACACCGCCCAGTTGCCCACGGACGCGCAACCCGAGGCGCTGGCGCGGGTGCTGGTCAGCGCGTTCTTCGGCGCTCAGCACATCTCCTGGGTGCTCAACGACCGCGCCGACATCGCCGAGCGGGTGCAGGAGCTGATCGACGTCGTGGTCCCGCGACCGGCGCGCAAGCCCGCCCGCCGCAAGTCCGCCTGAGCACGCGCAGGCTGCGGGAGGCGAATGGCGCGGCTGTATGTGCCGTCGATTCAGGGCGGCGGGAGATACGGTTGGGAGCCATGACGCCGGAACCTCCAGGCGGGGAGCACGCCCCGCGGAGCAAGTTCATGTTGATCTTTCGCGGGGGCGCCGTCTCGGGGCACGATCTGTCGCCCTCGGAGCTTCAGGCCCACGTCGAGAAGTGGTACCGCTGGTCCGATGAGCTGGCCCGGCAGGGTCGGTGCAACACCGGAACAGCGCTCGACAACCCGGGCGCCGCGGTCCGGGGCCGTGAACGCGTGGTCACCGACGGCCCCTACGCGGAGTCGAAGGATCTGGTGACCGGCAGCATGGTCTTTGAGGCCGCCTCCCTGGAAGACGCCATCGACGTGGCGCGCGGATGCCCGACATACGAGTTCGGCGGTTCCGTCGAGGTGCGGCCGGTCCAGGACCCTCGGATCTGAGGCTCGTGGACGGAGGGCCTGCCGCGGTGTCATGTGCGGAACTGGTCGAGGACCTGTTCCGGAAGGAGTACGCGCACCTGGTCAGCGCGCTGACCCGGGTCCTGGGTCCGTCCAACATCCCGCTGGCCGAGGACGTCGTCCACGACGCGCTGGTCAGTGCCATGCAGGCCTGGCGTCTCGGGTTGCCGCAGGACCCGAAGGCGTGGCTCATCCGGGCCGCCCACAACCGGGCGATCGACATCATCCGCCGCGAACAGCGCCACCGCTCGTTCCTGCCCGAACTGGCGACGATGACGGCGCTGACCGGAACGATCGAGGCGGCACTGGCCCCTGCCGCCGAGAGCTCCAGCCAGTTGGCGATGATGTTCGCGGTTTGCGATCCCGGCCTGAACCGCGAGACGCACGTGACCCTGATCCTGCGGTGGCTGTGTGGTCTGTCGCCCAAGGAGATCGGTCAGGCGTTCCTGGTCGACACCCAGACCATCGACCGACGGCTGCACCGGGGTCGCGGTCGGCTGCGTCAGCTGGGCCGGTTGCCCGACGTGGACGACTTGCCTGACATCGACACCCGGCGGGACTCCGTCCTGCGATCGCTCTATCTGCTGTTCAACGAGGGCTACCACGGCAGCAACCCGCACGACCCGGTACGTCCGTTCCTGTGCGAGGACGCGCTGCGTCTGACCGAACTGCTGCTGGACGCCAAGGCGACGGCGCGACCGGAGGTGCACGCCCTGGCCGCCTTGTTCTGCTTCGACGCCGCCCGCCTGCCGACGCGCCTGGATGAGCACGGTGTGTTCGTGCCCCTCGAGGACCAGGACCGGAGCCGCTGGGACCGGGCGCGCATCGAACGCGGTCTGATGCACCTGGCCCGCTCGGCCGCCGGGGACCACCTGTCCCACTGGCACCTGGAGGCCGGCATCGCCTGCGAGCACGCGATAGCGCCATCGATCCGGGAGACCGACTGGGACCGGATCGTCGGCTTCTATCAGGTCCTCGCCCAGCAGTCCTGGAGCCCGGTCGTGGCGCTGAACCGCGGGCTGGCCCTGGCCGAGCGGGACGGCATCGATGCCGGCCGCCGCGAGCTGATCGCCTTGGCCGGGGAGCCGAAGTTGTCCCGGTATCCCTTCTACTGGGCGGCCCGGGCTGACCTGGAACGGCGGGCCGGCTGCCACACCGCGGCCCGGGAGCACTACTCCCGCGCCATCGCGCTGTCCCGGAGCCCGGCCGAGCGCGTGTCCTTCGAGCGGCGGATCGAGAGCCTGGAAATCTCCTAGTGCCGCGTCCGGTTTCGGTGCCCGCCGTTCGTCGTCCTGGTGAAGACCAGCAGCCAGGAGGAGAAATGAACGAGCTACTCGACGCCGCCGTCGCCGCGCACGGCGGCCTGGACCGATGGAACCAGGTCAAGTCGATCACCGTCGACGCCTCGATCACCGGGGCTCTCTGGTCCCTCAAGAGCCAGGATGACGCGCTCAAGGACGTTCGCCTCGAGGTGGACACCACGCGGGAGCGGCTGACGATGCACTTCACCGGCCAGGACAGACGGTCGGTCTTCGAGCCCCGCCGAGTCGTCCTGCAGCGCCGTGACGGCGCGCTCATCGAGGCACGCGACGACCCGGAGACGTCGTTCGACGGCCATCAGCTCCAGACCCCGTGGGACGACATTCAGCTCGCCTATTTCACCGGGGAAGCACTGTGGACGTACCTGAACACGCCGTTCCTCTACACCCTGCCCGGGTTCGTCACCGAGGAGATCGCCCCCGTCGAGGCCGACGGTGAAACGTGGCGGCGGCTGCAAGTGACGTTCCCCGACCACATCAAGAGCCACGCCCGCCAGCAGATCTCCTGCTTCGGCCCGGACGGACTGCTGCGCCGCCACGACTTCACCATCGACATCCTCGGCGGGGCGACCGGGCTGCTCTACGCCACCGGCTACCGCGACGTCGACGGCATCGTCATCCCCACCACGCGACGAGGCTACGCCTGGCAGGGCGACTACCAGCTCATCCCGGAGCCGCTGCTGGTCGCCATCGACATGGGCGAGATCACCGTCCGCTGACCGCAGGCGGCCGGCCGACGGCCCGTCCGGGACTGGCCGGTGATCACCAGATCCAGGTGGATTCCAAGGTCAACCGAAACAGAGAAACCCCAGGTCAGAGGCCTGACCTGGGGTTCACGATGGAGCCGCCTTCGGGATTCGAACCCGAGACCTACGCATTACGAGGCCACGAGGGGTCGTGACGGCTGGTTCCGGCTCATGCTCCGCAGTGCCGTTTTGCCTGATCAGAGCACGGTCGACTTCCCAGACTGCACTGCCTGATGCTGCCTCATCCAGAGGCGTCCGGCCGCACACCGGCCGCACACGGCCACACCGGACGCACCAGTCTGTCCAAGACTGAGCCTGTCGATTACCCACAACTGCTGGGGAACCGCGCAAGGAGACAGGGCTAGTTGCTCCCGGACGGCGCACGAGAGAAGCTCCTGCAGACGGTGAACGCCGCGCGGGACCGGCTGGTGGTGACATGGCTCGCCGATGGCAGGCTTCGAATCGGCGAGCTGTGCGGGCTGCACCTGATCGCCCTGCATCTGCGGGAGGACGCGGCCTGCAGCGAGTGCCGCGCAGACTTGGTGGTGGACCGCACGGCGTTCAACGTGGATCATCCAGGCCAGCGGCTACATCACCGCGCCCACCGGTGCCGCCCCGAGGCCCACTCCACCCAGGCCCTCAAGGCGAACGCGGACCTGGCCTTCGAGCGCGCCGAGTGCATCGACTGCGGCGCCTGCGTGGCGGCTTGCCCCAAGGGCGTCCCGCTGACCAGCATCGCCAACATGAACCGCGAGTTGCTCCGCGCCGCCCGCAGGCCGCAGGCGGCCTGCCAAAGCTGACGCCGAACACGAGGGCCCCGGAAACCGGCCGAGTGCGGTCCGGGGCCCTCATGCCGTCGCAGCAGGACTCAGGTCGTGGGCCCAAGCGGCGGAGCCTGCCGGATGCCGAACTCCCGTCGCAGCGCGGAGCGGGCGGCCAGGTAGCCGGACATCCCGTGGACGCCCGGCCCCGGTGCGGCCGCCGCGGAGCACAGGTACACCCCGCGCAGCGGTGTGCGGTAGGGGTCCCAGCGCGGCCCGGGACGCATCAGCGACTGCTTGAGGGTCACCGCGCCAGCGGCAATATCGCCGCCGACGTAGTTCGGGTTGTAGGCCTCCAGCGCTGCGGCGCTGATCCCACGGCAGGCCAGCACAGTGTCCCGGAAGCCCGGGGCGTACTGCTCGATCCGCGAAGTCACCATCTCCGCCGGCTCCGTGGGGTCCCCGTTGGGCACGTGCGCGTAGGCCCAGACCGGCCGCTGACCGTCTGGCGCCGCCCGCCCCGGGTCAGCCGCGCAGGGGTCGACCAACAGGACGAAGGGTGCGCCGCCGCGCCGGCGCCGGGCCACCGCCGTCTCCTGTCGGAAGATCTGCCGCTGAGTGCCGCCGAGGTGGACGGTCCCGGCCCGGCCGACCAGCGGCTCGGTCCACGGGATCGGCCCGCTGACCAGGTAGTCGACCTTGGCCGCGCCTGGGCCGTCGCGGAACCTGCCCAGCATCCTCCGGTAGCCGGCCGGAACCAGGTCCCCGCCGATCGTCAAGAATTCCTTGGCTCCGATGTCGAGCAGCACCGCTCGGATGCCGGCGAACCGTCGCAGGTCCGTGACCCGCTGCCCGGGATGGATCCGGCCGCCGTGCGCCAGCAGGTCGGCGGCCAGCACCTCGGCGATCCGGCCGCTGCCGCCCCGTGGCAGCGGCCAACCGCTGCCGTGGGCGAGGTGACCTAGCATCAGCGCGACAGCCGCCGAGGCCGGGGTCGGCATCGGCCCGACGACGTGCGCCGCCACTCCCGCCAGTAGGGCCGGCGCCTCCTCCCCGGCGAACTGCCGGGTGGCCAGCGGGCTGCCGTGGCCGAGAATCCGCCGCGCCAGCCGGAGGGCCGAGAGCGGATCGACCGCCGGGTTCGGCCGAACCGACAGCATCAGGTCGACCACCCCGGGGCTGCGTTCCAACAACGGACCCATCAAGGCCTCCCAGCGGCGCCCGTCTGGGCCGAGCCGCTCGCAGGTCCGCGCGAGGCTGTGGAACGCGAGCGCGGCGCGGCCACCCTCGAGCGGATGGGCGTAGCTGATCTCCGGCTGCCGCAGCTCGACCCCGCGTGCCAGCAGGTCGAACCCCCTGAAGAAGGGGGACGCAGCGACCATCGGATGCACCGCCGAGCAGATGTCGTGAACGACGTCCGGCCGGAACAGGGCCTGCGAGCGCAGTCCGCCCCCGATCTCCTCGGCTGCCTCGTACACGTCGACGGCCAGACCGGCCCTGGCCATGGTCACCGCTGCGGCCAGACCGTTCGGGCCACTGCCCACCACGACAGTGTCCGCGGTCATGGGGCTCCTCTCCTCGACACCGGCTGCTTTCCCAGCAGCATCCCGTCCGATGCTGTCCCGGCTCGCCCCGTCGACAAACCCGGACGGCCCGACTTTTTCTCGAAAGACCGTCCACACTCTTCTTCCGCCGCTGCGGGCCGGGCCGGCAGGATCTGAGAATTTCCACGCGGTTTGTCTGGTATCCGCCACCGCCCTCTGGGAGCACCACTCGTCCTAAATCGGACATTGCTGGATGTTTCCTGACCCCCGTTGCGCTGATCGGGACGCTCATGCACCATTGTTCGTACTACTCCTTTGGACCGGCGCCATTCCATGAGTCGGTCCGCCTCATCCATACCGCGAGGGATGCCATGCGTTTGGATATTAGGCACGTAAGAATGATCCTGGCTATCGCAGACGAGAGAAGCATCACCAGAGCCGCCCGCAGGGTTGGAATTCCCCAGCCGTCGCTCAGCGCTCAGCTCCATCGCATCGAAAAAGAACTGAGGATGGAACTCTTCTTACGCGAGCCCAGGGGTGTCGTGCTGACGGAGGGGGCCAGCCGGCTGATTCCCCACCTGAGGGCCGTCGACGCCGGCATGTCGATGCTCGAGACCACAGTGGAGAATGCGACGCACAACGAGGAGGCCTCATTCCTGCTAGGAGTGGGGTCCACTGCCCTGTTCGACACCCTGGCCGATTTCCCCCAACCCTCCGGCACTCGGCTGCAAATTGTGATGTCCGAGCCGGAGACCCTCTGGCCGTCGTTATTGAACGGCCTTCTCCATTTCGCGGTCACGTCGGAACTCGTCGAGACAGCCGAAAGGTATCATTCCGCTTTTCGGGTCGCTACGATACACGAAGAGGAGGTCGGCGTGGTCCTTTCGCCGGATCACCCCATGGGCGACTCCCAGGGGCTCAGCCTCGACGATCTGAGAAACGACCAGTGGACCGCGTACCCGCCGGGCACGACCCTGCACGACACCCTGGTCCAGTCATGCCGATCGGTAGGCTTCATTCCACACATCAGGTACTTCGCCACGTCGGAGCCCGGGCTGGGCAGAATCCTGGCCCGTAAGGACAGCGTCTCCCTCGGAACCCCGCTGTTCGCCGCCAGCGTCGGCGCGCGCTGGAAGAGCGTCGGCCTGCCCTCCGTCTGGCGGATGGTCGCCGCCTGGAACCCTTCCGTGCTCCGCCCCGCAGTAGCGACCGGTGTCATCGACCATCTGCGCAGACAGTCGATGCGGACGGCCGCGAACCACTGACCGGGCCCCGGCAGCTCTCTACCGCCGAGGCCGAGTGCCGGTCAGCAGAATGCACTCGTACTCCACCTCCAGGCCGCCGCCCGGCATCAAAGCGACCCGACGCTGCACGGCGTCAAGGAGCTGGGACCGCCGGTCGGCGGGCAGCGCGAGGTGTCCGCTCTCGGTGGCCAGGAGGCTGCGCCACTCGGCCGCCGAGTACGACCGGCGCCACGGGACGGCCTCCCGACGGACACCCTCGAAGCCCGCTTCCCCCAGTTCCCTCTCGAACAGGGCGAAGTCGATGGGAGAGCGCTCCTCCTCAGGCTCGCCATCGCCGTCCGCCGGGCCGCCCTCGTCCGCGAACCGCTGGTAGACGCGGGCGAGGGCATCCGCCACGTCGGCTTGGTGGGAGCCGATATTCCACACCAGGAGAAGCCTGCCGCCCGGCTTCAGGCAGTACCGCGCCTTCTGGGCCCGGGAGTCGGGCGAGAGCCAGTGCCACGCCTGACCGCAGGCGACCACGTCATACCGCCGGGTACCCGGGTCCCACTCCTCGAACGAGGACACGTCCACCCCGAGCCCGTTGGTCACGGCGACGGCGGCCATCCGCTCGTCGGGTTCGACGCCTTCGGCCTCGAACCCGACCGAGCGCAGGGCACGTCCCAACTTCCCGGTACCGCAGCCGATGTCGAGGACGGTCCCACCAGAGGCCACGTCGCCCAGGGAGCGACTCAGCCAGCCCACCGGGTAGTCCGGACGCATGCGGTCGTACTCGTCCGCCGCGACGCCGAACACGGTTCGCCCGTCGATGTGCATGTTCTGTGACTCCTCAAGTGGATCCGGTCAGGACGCGAACAGTAGATAACTGGCCAGCGATGCCAGGGTGAAGGGGGCAAGCCTGAGCGGCAGGATGCTCATGAAGCCCAGGTGCAGGGCAACACCCGCCACGACGGCGAACGGCCGGAGCGGGGGCACCAGCAGACCGACCGGCAGCAGGATCTCCAGCGCGACGACCAGCACGGCGAGGACACGCCAGCGCCGGGGCACGGCGCCGGCGGCCATGGCCGCGGTCGCCCCGGTCGGCGGGTGCCAGTACTCCCAGCCGACGATCCGGGGCCGCACAGTGGCGGCGATGTAGGCCTGTTGGACCAGCGACAGCCCGCTCATGAACTGGGGCGACCGCAGCTTCTGGTAAGCGCTGTTCCAGTAGACGTCCACCGTCAGCAGGACGATCAGGAACTGGCTCCACGCATTGCCGGTGCTGACCCCGTCGGACGGCGCGAGCGTCGTGCCCAGGTTCTGGGCCGGCAGCAGGAAGCAGAGGCACGTCACGAGGTAGATGGTGTTGAAGCGGTACTCGTAGCACAGCTCCTGCGCGAACCCGAGGAGCAGGACCACGATCGCGGCCCTGGACTGGATGCCGAACAGGAGCAGCACACTCGCCGCGAGTCGGGCGACCACCAGCGGCTGGTGGACCGAACTGAGCAGCCTGGCCCTGTCGATGCCCCACCGCCGCTCCAGCCGGAAGCGTCCGAAGGAGCCCGCGCGCAGCCTGTTCCAGTCCCCGAGGAAGAGCGTCGCCCCCGTCTTGAGCAGGGCGGCGACAGCGATGAGCACCCGGTACACCTGGATGCGGCTGTCGTGCACGGGCGTCGAGAAGCCGGTCAGCAGCTCACGAAACAGCCACATGGCCATCCACGATTCCCACCGCGCGCTCGCCGAATGGTCCGTAGGCGACGCCCGAGCAGGTCACCTCCGGGTACCGCTCCCGGAGATACTGCACGTAGTCGTCGAGCTGGTCCGGGCCCACCATGAACTCGCCCCGTGGAATGGCCCGGTAGAGCTCGGTCACGACCCGTTCACCGGTGGGCGAGGAGGTCTGCGCGACCTCCGTCGTGACGATCACCGCAGTGGCCCAGGCGTACATGGGCCAGCTCATCGCCCTGCCCACGGGGGGCAGGAAGCCGGCGTGCACCATCCTGAGGAACAGTGCCGCGGTCAGTGAGAGTTCGACGACCTGTCGCACTCGGGGCCTCCGTCTCCGGTGAGCTGGTGTGACAACACGGGGAGGGCCATGCAGAGGCGTCCGCGACGCCCCTGCATGGCCTCAGATTCACCGCAGAACCAGGTGCTTGAGGCTCTCCACGCGGTTGCGGGCGGTCAGCGCCACAGCGAGCTTCTTGATGACGGCCATGTTCTTCACCTCCTCTCGGCGTTGGAACGGACGGGCCCCGGATCAAACCGGGAGTCATGGGGGGAACCGGCGGCAAGCGGGTCAGACCAGGAAGACCGGTCCGACCGCGGCAAGCTTCACGCGCCGGGTCTTGGTGCCGAACGGCGCGTTCTTCCGGATCACCGCCGGCACGGAGCCGTCGATGGCGAAGTATCCGTAGTCGACGTAGGATTCCTCGGCGAGCAGCCGTTCGTCGCGCACAATCGCGCTGCGGGTGGGATGCGAGGCGATCAGCCGCTGGACGATCCACGCCTCACCGGAACCCAGCGCGGACTCGACGGCTCCGCTCCAGGTGGCCTCGTCGGCCTCCGCGCCGACCGTGACACCGCGGCCGCAGAAGCCGGCTCCGGGTTTCAGCACCAGTTCCGAGCGGTGCGCCAGCACCCATGCCGGAAGATCGACCGACTCGCCGTCGACCGTGGTGGTGTCCTCCTCCAGGACCCGCGTCCACGGAACGAAGGTCGCCAGCACGTCCGCCAGGGCACGTGGCATCCGGCCCGCGTCGAGTTCCTCGGACAGCGGGGCGAGGACGGTCTTGTTGGCCGCGATGGCGTCCTCCAACTCGTCGGCGATCACCACGCGTCCGGCCCTGGCAGCCTCCAGCAACGGGGCCAGGAGTTCGAAGTTGCCGACCGGGTCCGGCTCCTCCGCGGCGAACCGGTAGAGCAGAGCGCACCGCTCGTCCCCGTGGAACACACCGTCCGGCCTGACCTCCAGGTCCTCGACCGCGGCGACCTCGGCGCGCAGCCCGTGCCGCCGGAGTTCGCCTGCCATCAGTTCGAAGTCGGCGTCGTACTCCCGCAGTTCGGCCGCGAATTCGATCACGGCGATCCGGGCCGACGTCGGCTCTCCGGCTGCATGCAGCCGGCGCGAGAGGTAGGCGGCCAGGACGGCCACGGCATCCTGCCGGCGGGCCCCCAGGGCCCGTAGGTGGTCACCGATGGCGGGAGCGGTTTCGAACAGGCGCCCGAGGACGTCGGCCTCTGGCATGAACCCGCAGCTCGACCCGGCGTTGGGCTCGACGATCGAGATCGCGTCACCGTTCAGGACCACGTCGGGCCGGCAGATGGTCAACCAGTTCGGACGGCGACTGGTGTCCACGTAGCGAAGAGTCGGCTCCTCCAGGCGCAGCGCGGCGGCCAGGTGTTTCCAGGAGGACTGGAAGCGGGTGTCGAAGAGGTGGTCCAGCCCACGGCGCAGCGCCGTGTGGCAGGCGGCCATCCTCTCGACCGCGGCGGCCGGCAGCAGAGCGGGCGGAACGGGGAGGAACTCGCCGTGCCACCGCAGGTTCTGCCGCACGATCTCCCGCGTACCGGGCCCGTCGGCGCCGAAGTGGGCGATGATCTCCTCGTCGTGACTCATCGCAAACTCATGGAGTGGCGCGTTGAGTTCATGGATCTGTTGTTCGAGTGTGATCACGTCAGATCCCGGCCGTCGAGGACGTGGTGGCCTGCGCACCGCCTCCGGACGCGACCGCCGCCGTAGCCGTCCTGAGCGACCACTCCTCGCCGCCCCGCCGGGTCCGCAGCACGACGTGCGGCTGTGGGTCGTCCAGCTTCAGCTGTATGGTGCGCTCCGTTGTCCAGCCCGACCACCGGAACTCGTCCCCGCCCACGTGCACCAGCCCGAACCTCGGCTTGCCCTGCACCGACAGGACGAGCCTGCCGTCCACCTCGGCCGTCGACACCTCGACGCTGCTGGTGTCCTCCAGGAAGGACCCGTCGAGTTCCTCCCAGGACAGGAACGCCCCCGGCACCTCGAATCGGCACGCCAACTCGGCCGGGTCCATGGTCAGTTGAACGGCAGGCTTCGAGAAGAGGTAGCCCTCGACGTGCTCCGGCCGCTGGAAGACCGGCGGGAGCAGACCGAGAAGCTCCCCGGACACCTCCACGTCGACCACCAGGTGGACCCGGGTGGCTGCGCCGGTGTTCTGAACCGTGTGCCCACGGGTGAAGTCCGCGTACCAGAGCTGACCCGCCGCCCAGCAGTGGTCCTCCCCGCCGATGCTGAGAGTCGCCTCGGGCACCGTCACCAGCGGCACGTGCAGGCGCGCCACTCCCCAGGGCAGGTTCCACTTGGTGTCGCTGTGCAACGGGGATCGGGCTCCGGGCCCGAGAGCCATCAGGCGGACCGAGCGCACCGGTTGGGGAAGCGCCGCGATGACCTCCCGGAGGGAAGGAAGCCGATCCAGCCAGGCGGTGTCCGCGAAGTCCTCCAGGTCCGGCCCGCCGGGATCGGTCCGCGACTGGGCGCCGCCGATGCTCCGCAGCGGAATGGTCCGCCAGTCGGACTGGGTGGCCGGAGCTCCGAGGCCCTCGCCGGTCATGATGAGGATCTTCGACCAGGTCCCCGGCGCGACATCCGCCAGCTCCTTGAGTACGGGCGCGACATCGAAGTCCATGTCGAGCCGCGCCACCGGGGGCAGCGCGCGGAGCACCGGGGCCGCAGGCCAGGGATCGACGCTTCGCATCAGTTCTCCTCCTTCTAGGGCAGCGCACTTCGATGAGACGGATTCATCCAGAGCAGCCTGGGACCGCTGATTCGGTCCTGGCGGTGGCACCCGCCCCTGTATCCCAGGGGACGGGTGCCTTACTCAGCCTCAGTGGACGTAACGCATAGCGCACCTCCTCCGCCGTCGTCCCGGCACCGATTCGGTGTTGGAAAGGACACTACGCAGCCGCAGCCCGGGCCGGGAAATACCATCTGACCGGAACAGCACGCCAAGATGGTATGGATGGCCAGCGCGGCCTCGTGGAAAGGTATCCCCGAGACTCGGCCGAGAGGGCCGGGAATTCATGAACAACACAACTGACAAAGGGGATCCCATCCATGGTCGTCTTCGATCCGCTTAATCCCGAAATGCTCGAAGACCCGTACTCCGTCTACGCCCGCCTGCGTTCCGATGATCCCGTGCACTGGCATGACGGACTCAAGGCATGGGTGGTGACCGGATACCGCGACTGCCTGGGGGTGCTTCAGAACCCGGAGGCCTTCAGCTGCGACTTCCGCAAGATCGGCGACGCCGTCCCCCAGGAGTTCTTGAGTATCCAGACCGTTGATCCGCCGCTGCACGAGGCCATCCGCAAGCCGATCATCGCCGCTCTGCGGAAGATGGACATCGCGGCCTGGCTCGACGGGGCCGCAACCGCCGCGGACGCCCTGATGCATGAGGTCGACCACGACGGGTTCGATTTCATCGAATTCCTGGAGCAGATCTCCGCACGTACGATGTGCACCTTCCTCGGGATACCCGGTCCCGCCGATGAGGGAACCGTGCGGGCCGCCCAGCGCGACCTCATCCTCAGCATGGACGCGGGATTGGATCCAGAACGTGCACCGGCCGGCGTCCGCGCCCGCGGATTTCTCAGCGACATCATCGAGCCCTGGCTGGACCAGCCGAAACCGGGCGGTTTCATAGACCACGTGGAATTCGACAAGAGTGCTGACATGCGCCATTATCTGGTTAATTCGCTGCGCAACTTCTTCGTGGCCGGCTATTCCTCGACCAGCAGCACCCTGGGAAGCGTCACGGCGACACTGCTCCGGCACGGCACGCTGGCGGCAGTCGAACCCGCGACGATCGACGCGGTCGCGATGAACGAGCTCGTCCGCCACAGCGGTGCCGTCCAGGCGGTGAGTCGGGCCGTCGTCCGGGACGTCCGCCTCCCCTCGGGTCACCAGGTCGACGCGGGCGACGTCGTGATCGCCGTGGTGGCATCCGCCAATCGCGATGGGACCGCATTCCGCGACGCCGACGAGTTGCGCCTCGACCGCTCGCCGAACCCGCACCTCGGCTTCGGTCGAGGCGTCCATGCCTGCACTGGCACACACCTGGCGGTCGCACTGGGATCCCAGGTGCTGACCCGGCTCAGCCGGAAGTTCGTGTTGAAGCAGGCCGGGTCGGCGGTACGGCGCCCCACCGGCACGTTGCGCGGCTTCGACAGGCTGCCGGTCCGGCTGATCCGCCGCTGACCGGCCGACCGACGAACCACCGCGATCCACCCTGGAGTCGAAGAGTCATGGACGAGACCGTTCGCTTCCCCTATGCGCGCTCCTGCCCGTTCGATCCGCCGAGGGAGTACGGCGAGCTGCGCCGTCACTCCCCCGCCGTCCGAGCCACGTTCATGGACGGCCCGCCGCTGTGGCTGATCACCCGGCATCGAGAGGCGCTCGCACTGTTGTGCGACAACCGGTTGAGCACCGACCCGCAGCAGCCGGGCCATCCGTTCGCCGCGATGGCCGCACACGGCCGTCAGCGGGCCGGCCAGTTCATCGACATGGACCCGCCCGAGCATGACTACTACCGCAAGGTCCTCATCTCCGAGTTCAGCTACCGGCGGGCTCGGGAGCTGAGGCCCGTCATCGAGCGGACGGCCCACGAAGTGATCGACGAATTCGCCGCGGCCGGATCCGCCGATCTCGTCGCACAGTTCAGCTATCCCTTCTCCACGCGCGTGATCTGTCACCTGCTCGGTGTGCCGGCCGAGGACAGCACGTATTTCAACGACTGCACCCAGAAGATGATCGACAGCTTCTACGACAGCGCGGCGCTCCCGGCGGCCCGTCAGCAGCTGTTCGACTACCTGGAGGCCCTCGTCACCCGAGTGGAACGGGCCCCCCGCGCCGACACCCTGATCGGCCGCCTGGTCGCCCGGCAGCGCCGGACAGGCCGGCCCGACCACGACTCCCTGGTGGGCATGGTTTTCCTGCTGCTGACGGCGGGCCATCAGACCGTCGCCAACATGCTCTCCCTGGGGACCTACACCCTGCTCCGGCACCAAAAGCAGCTGGCGGAACTGCGGGCTGACCCCGGCCTCTGGCCAGCCGCGATCGAGGAGCTGCTGCGGTTCCACTCGATCGTCGACTGGGTCGGCTTCGACCGCGTGGCGTTGGAAGACATCCCGCTGGGTGAGCACACCATCGCCGCCGGGGAAGGGGTATTCGTGCTGGGAGCGTCGGCAAACCGGGATCCCGGGGTGTTCACTGATCCCGACGTCCTCGACATCCACCGCGACGCCCGCAGGCACCTGGCGTTCGGCTTCGGGGTGCACCAGTGCATCGGCGGGAGCATCGCGCGGGTGGAGCTCGAAGTCGGCTACCAGGCCCTGTTCGACAGACTGCCCCGGCTGGCCGTCGCAGCCGAGCTCGACGACTCGTGTTTCCGCTACGAGGCCCGCACCTTCGGCATGATCCGCCTTCCGGTGCGGTGGCGGCCGTGATGGTGCGGGTGCTCCGCGAGCGGTGCATCGGTGCGGGTCAGTGCATGCGAACGGCTCCGGCGGTATTCGAATCCGATGCATCGGGCGGCGTCCAGGTGGTGGAGGAGGCGGTAGGCGACGCTTCCGGAACCGAGGTCCGGCTCGCCGCGCAGCTCTGTCCGGTCCAGGCGATTCTGGTGGCGGACACAGCCGGATAGGCGGCCGGTACCTGTCCGGTCAGACCTGCGGCTCCGAGACTGCAAGGCCGGTCAGCGAGATCGAGGCCGCCCACGCGGCGGTCGCAAGGGTCGCGAGGCCCGCGCAGGCCATCGCCGTCGCGGCGGTGGTCATCTGGGCGAGCCCTCCGAAGACAGCGGGCCCCACGCCCTGCAGTGTCATCAGTCCGGATGCCAGCAGACCGAACGCCTGACCCTGCCGGGGCTCGGCCACGGAGTCCAGAAAAGCTCGCTGGAGCCCGAGGCCGTAGGCGAAGCCCATTCCGGTGGCTACGAGGAGCACCACACAGAGCGCGTACGGGGGGTGGGAGAAGAAGACGATCAGCGGGGTCCCCAGGAGCGCCATGAGGGGCACCACGGCGCGCTTCCGGGCAGCGGGGCTCATCAGACGGCCGGTGACCAGGTCGCCGATCAGCATGCCGCTGGGAAGGCTGGCGAGCAGCCAGGCCGAGGAACCGGTCCAGAATCCGCTTTCGCCGGCGTAGGGCACGATGAGGCCCTCGGCCCCCGCGACAAACCCGGCCGGCAGCCAGAACGCGATCAGCAGCCTGCGGACCCGGACGTCGGCCAGCAACCGGCGGGTGCTCGACAGGCTGTCGTGCACCACGGACCGGAAGCCGCCGTCCGCCGGGTGCCCGGAGGCCGTTCGCCCGGGAGTCGGGAGGCGGGGCAGGCCCGTCCGTACCAGCGCCGCGGCGACGGCGTAGGCCAACGCGCCGACCAGCAGCGCATGGTGTGGCCCCACCACGGTCACGGCGATGCCGCCGGCTGCCAACCCGATCAGCTGCGTACTGGAGCTGACCATGTTCAGCAGCGACCGTCCCAGGACATAGGAGTCGCCGGTTAGCGTTTCCCCCAGGAGCCGGTTGCTCGCACCCCCGGCAACCGGCGTCAAGCAGGCCACAACCGCCACCAGCACCAGGCAAGCCCAGACTGGTAGATCGGCCAGGGCAAGCAGCGTCGCCGCCGCGCATTCGAACATGTACCCCGAGGTGATGAGCCGTCGCGGAGGGATGCGGTCGGACAACGCGCCGAGCAGCGTGGAGCCGACCACCTGCGGCACGAAGCCGATCCCGAAGGTGACGGCGCCCAGCAGTGCCGATCCGGTCCTGGTGTAGACCAGGATGGCGAGTGTGGCGATCCGTAACGAGTCTGCGGTCCCGGTCAGGGCGCTGGCGGCCAGCAGCAACCGGAACCGTGACACAGCCATCACCTGGCGGTAGGGCGTGCGTGTCTGCGACGGGGGTTCAGAGGTCATGCGCAGCAGCGTGCCGTCGGGCGGTCGCCCTGGCGACTCATTCGTCCCACGACGTAACCTGGCGCCGTGCTGCGCATAGAGATCACCGCTGACGCGTTGTTGTACAGTCGGTTCGCGTTGTCACCGGCCTTCGAACTCGCTAGCTTGCTGCGGTTGTTGAGCGGGCATAACGACCGACAGCTACCGCCGCCGTGGTCGGCCCGGCTGACACCGCAGTTCCAACAGCTTCGGCGGGAGACCGACCTGGACGCCGTCCTCGCCCTGCAAACGGACAGATTCGGCGCGGAGCTGATCGCGCCGCCGCCGACAGGCCTCGGGCAGCGCTGGGAGGACGATCTATCAGCGATGCTCCGCACCTCGCCCGCTCAGGCCCGCCACGAGGCGGAACGCTGCATCGCCACCGGCGTCGTGCTCGATCCCCGGGTCGTCGCGCTGCTGCGCGGTGAGGATCTGGTCGGCAGCATCGCCCGCACCCTGGATCAGGCGTGGCAGGTCCTCTTGGCACCGGACTGGGCACGCTTACGAGCCGTCTGCGAGAGGGACGTCATCCACCGCGTCGGGCAGTTGGGCCGCTCGGGATGGGCGTCAGTGCTCGACGGGCTGCACGACGGCGTCACCTGGAACGACAATGGCGTCACCGTTCCGGACGCCACCCCACCCGTGGTCACACTTGCCGAGGACGGCCTACTGCTGGTCCCCTCGGTGTTCCTCGGCCCCGGGGTGGCCGCCCACCTCGACGGAGCCTGGCCCAAGACCCTGATCTACCCGGCCCGCGGCACTGCCGCACTGTGGAGCGTCCCCGGCTCGCCCAGGATCGACGCCCTCGCGGCCCTGATGGGCCCTTCCCGCGCCCGACTGCTGGTCACACTCGGAGCGCCCGCCAGCACGACACAGTTGGCCAAGAGCCTCGACATGGCGACCGGAGCCGTGGGAGACCACCTCGCGGTCCTACGCCGAGCCGGCCTCCTGCAGCGGGCAAGATCCGGCCGCTCGGTCCTGTACCGCCGCACCCCCCTGGGCGATGCCCTGCTGCGCGCCCATGAAGGATCCTGAGGACCACCCGCACTGGTCGGCCCCGGGGCTGTGCCGGGGCGCCCAGGCAGCGCCTGCAGAGGCACCTGGGCCGGCGGGACGTCCCGCGCGACGACTACGGCGCCCTGCTTGGTGACGTCGCCGGCCACGCACGCGTCTTCACTCCGCGACCGCCCTGATCAGCTGGTACCGAGGGCGTTCTTACGTGATGCGCGGACGCCCTCGATCGTCTCCTTGCTGATCAGGTGGACACCCGGCCCATGGCGTCCGACCGGCTGTCAGGTCGTCGGCCTCCCCGCTCTCGCCGGGCAATTCGGGATCCGACCCAGCGGCTCGCTGGGCGAGGTAGTGCTGCCGCACGGCCGCGCGGACCTGACCGGTGGGTGCCGGGCTCTGCTGCGACGCCGATCCGGCGGGGTTGCCCATAGCGGGCGCGTACCCGCCTAGCGAACAGGCAGCGGCGGGCAACCCGGGGAATCCGCCTGTCACCGGATCCACGACATGGTTGCTCAACTGGGCCACAGCCGGGGACTTGGTCGGGTGCGACAGCACCTTCGCCTTGGCCGCTCCGGCGGACCGCGTACATCGGGGCCATCAGACGCTCGGTGCTCCGCGAGATGAGATTCAGCCGGTTCTGCCGCGCAATCCGAAGACCGAGGCGATGCCAGTCCAGCTACTCCAGAGCTGCGGCCAGCACCCGGTCGAGTTCGAGCACGGCGAGCGCGTCCTGCAGCAGGAAGCGACGAGCCAGAAGCAAGCCGCTGCTGAGCCTTGGACTCGGTTTTCTTGGCAGCCCCTCCAAGATCACCAATCTTGGCCCCGCCGTGAGCAGCCGCACCCGCACAACCGCCTCCAGCAGACTGGCAAGCGGCTGGCCTCCGACCACACCCATTCCCGCCCCGTACTACGCGCGAACCTCCGCATCACACCAACCGCTTTGTCGGACGCGGACAAAGCGGCACTCGACCATGCCTCGCAAGAATGCGATCCGCACCCCTCGCCAGCAGCCTCGCTGCACAGATGGCCGCACCTTGGCCGCACCTACCGCCCGACGGTCTGTCGGACCTGTCACAGCCCCCCGCAAACCCGCAGGTCAGAGCCATGTCCTACTCAAAGCTACCGAGAGTCGGCACGTCGTGACCTACGCACTCCATGCATAGCCTCACAGTCTCCGAAGTAAACGCCTTCCATGGTCAACAAACACGAAAAACCCCAGGTCAGAGGCCTGACCTGGGGTTCACGATGGAGCCGCCTTCGGGATTCGAACCCGAGACCTACGCATTACGAGTGCGTTGCTCTGGCCAACTGAGCTAAGGCGGCACCGCTGCCGTCCAGCACCCGCGAGAAGCAGGTCCGCATCAGCAACGCGGGCCAGTCTACACAGGTCCGAGGGGTGATCCGAACCTGGTTCGAGCGCGGGGTCAGGCGGAGGAAGCGGCGAGCTTGGCGGCGAAGCCCGCGAAGAGGAGGGCGACGGCGCTGGTGAGGCCGGCGGAGAGGCGTCGGCGGCGGCGGAAGCCGGCGGCCAGGCGGGTGCCGGTGAAGATCAGGGTGGAGAGGTAGACGAAGCTCATCGCCTGCAGGATGCCGCCGAGCAGGATGAAGGAGAGGGCCGGCGTGCCGTAGTGGGGGTCGACGAACTGGGTGAAGAAGGAGAGCAGGAAGAGGATCGCCTTGGGGTTGAGCAGGCTTATCACCAGCGCACGGCGGAACGGGCGCTCGCCTGCGGCGGCGGTGGCCTGCGGTGCCGGCTCCGCTGTGTCGGCGGCCCGGCGTTCGAGCCAGAGGGCGCGGGCGGCGCGGAGCATGCCGAGGCCGATCCAGAGCAGGTAGGCCGCGCCGCCGAACTTCACCACCGCGAAGGCGTCGGGGTTGGCCTTGAGCAGCGAGGCGGCGCCCAGTGAGGTGAGGGTGATCAGGGTGAAGTCGCCGAGGAAGACGCCGGCGGCGGCCCGGTAGCCGGTGCGGATGCCCTTGCGGGCGGCCACCGACAGGACGTAGAGCGAGTTGGGGCCGGGCAGCAGGACGATGATCAGCGCCCCGAGCGTGTAGGTGGCAAGGTCGGTGACTCCCAGCACTGCGGGTCCTTCCGGCAACCAGGTAGATGCGAGCTAGTCATCGTACCGGCCGCACCGGGCGCGACCCACACCTCACTTCGTGCAGCGCAGCCCCTGGGCCGGCGGCTTCCCCTCCAGCAGGTAGTGGTTGACGGCCGAGTCCACGCAGTCGCTGCCCCGCCCGTACGCGGTGTGCCCGTCGCCGTCGTAGGTCACCAGCCGCCCCGACTCCAACTGGCCGGCCAGCGACTGCGCCCACCCGTACGGTGTGGCCGGGTCACGGGTGGTGCCGACCACCACGATCGGCGCGGCGCCGGCCGCCCGGACGGTGTGCGGCGCGCCGGTCGCCTTGACCGGCCAGTAGGCGCAGGCCAGCGCCATCCAAGCCATGTCCCGCCCGAAGTGCGGCGAGGCCTGTTCGAAGTCCGGCACCGCGCGCTGGACGTCCGCCGGAGAGGTGAAGGCGGGTGGCAGGTCCAGGCAGTTGACCGCCATGTTGGCGAACATCAGGTTGGGGTAGCCGCCGTCCGCGGTGCGTTCGTAGTACGAGTCGGAGAGCCGCAGCAGCGGACCGCCGTCACCGTTCTTGGCGGCCGCCAGCGCATCGCGCAGCTCGGGCCAGAGGAAGTCGGCGTACATCGCCTCGATCACCCCGGTCACCGCCTGGGCCTCGGTCAGCTTCCGAGTGCCGTCGCCCGCCAGCGGCTTGGCGTCCAGCCCGGTGAGGAGCGCGTCGAGCTGCTGCCCGGCCTGCTGCGCGGTCTGGCCGACGGGGCAGTCCGGGCGGGTGTCGCAGTCCTTGACGAAGGAGTTCCAGGCCGTCTCGAAGCCGCCGGCCTGGGTGCGGTTGCCGGCCAGCGAGTCCAGTGAGGGGTCCATCGCACCGTCCAGCACCAGTCGCCCCACCCGGGACGGGAAGAGCCCGGCGTAGGTCGCGCCGAGCATGGTGCCGTAGGACTTGCCGACGTAGTTGAGCTCGGGGTCCCCGACCAGCGCGCGCAGCACGTCCATGTCGCGGGCCGCCTCGACGGTGCTGACGTGGCCGAGCAGGGCGCCCGCGTGCTGCCGGCAGCCGGCCGCGAACTCCTGGTCGGCGGCGACCAGCTGGTCGATCCCGGCCTGGTTCCCGGGGGTGCTGTCGACGGCGGTGTAGGCGTCCATCCGATCACCGCTCAGACAGCTGATCGGACTGCTCCGGCCGACCCCGCGCGGGTCCAGGCCGACCAGGTCGTAGGCGGCGCGTACGGCCGGCTGGTAGCCGGCGGCCACCGACTCGACGTACTCCACCGCCGAGCCGCCGGGGCCGCCCGGGTTGAGCAGCAGCGAGCCGAGCCGCCGCGCGCCGCCCGCGCCGTCGGCCGGACGGCGCACGGCGGTCAGCGTCAGGTCGCCGCCCGCCGGGTGGTCGTAGTCCAGCGGCACCTTGAAGCTGGTGCACTCGAAGGTCTGGTCGCAGGGTTGCCAGCTGAGCTGCTGGGCGTAGTACGAGGCCAGCTCGGCGGGGATCGCGGCGGGCAGCGGCTGCAGCGGGGTCACTGCGGCGGGCGCCCCGGCCGGGCCGGTGGCGGTGGACGCACGGCCGTCCGAGGCTGACGAGGGCGACGAGGGGGCCCCGGCCGCCCCGGGCCGGTGGCCACCGGTGCACCCCGCCAGCAGCAGCCCCGCGGCGGCCAGTGCGAGGGCTCTGTGGAGCGCGGCGGCGGGCCGGGCGGCTGGCTGACCAGGGCTCATACGGAGTTCTCCCCTCGATGGCCGGCCCGGTCCAGGGCGACCGGGCGGGCGGCTGCTGCTGAGCGTAACCGGAGAAGGGCGCACGGCCCGGCGCACCGGCGGGGGTCAACCCGCCGGATGGACCAGCGTGTCCATCAGGAACTGCGCGGCGGCCCGGACCAGCCGCAACCGCGCCCGTTCCGGCGTGTAGTCCTGGACCACGTCGGAGACCTTCACCACCGCCCGCGCCGCCTGCCCCTTGCCCCCGCGCAGCGCGTCCGCGAGCTTGTGCGCCGAGGCCAGGCCGTCCGCGTCCGTCTTGGCGGCGGCCAGCAGCAGCCGGGGCGCGGGGCCCGACGGGGCGTCAGCGGCCGTCTGGGCCAGCGCGGCCGCGTCGTACCGGCCCGAGACGGCGGCCGCCGCCCCGTACAGGTCCGGGCGGGTGAGGCCGGCCGCGACGGCGCAGGGCGCGCCGCCGTCCACCCCGAGGGTGACCCAACCCTGCGGACCGGGCGGCAGGGTGCGGAAGGCCGTCGCGACGGCGGTGCGGATCGCGGTGTCGTCGGCCACCGCCTGCGGGGCGGCGGCGACCAGGTCGCAGGGGTGCTCGGTGCCGGTCGGCGCGGCGGGCGCCACGGCGATGAACGGGTGCGCGCGCCCCAGCTTGATCGCGGAGGCCAGGCCGTCGAAGACATCCGGCAACTCGGCGTCCGCCGTCCTGCCCGGCCCGGCGGCGTGCAGCACCAGCACCGGCAGCCGGGCTGACGGATCGTCGGCGTAGTGCGGCGGCAGCCAGACCCGCACCGCCCGCGGCCGCCCGTCGGCACCGGGCAGGGCGGCCTGCAGCAGCTCGCCCTCGGCGGGGTGGGCGACACTCTCGAACCGCACCGCGCTCGGCGACGGCGCGGCCGGTGGCGGCACCGGCGACGGCAGCAGCACCGTCGACGGCGCGGGCCGCTCGGCCGGCGGAGCCGCCCGCACCGCCCGCGCATCGGCCGCCGCCTCGACGCCGACCTGCCGCGCGCCGCCGCGGGCCCCCGGGTGCCCACCCAGCACGGCGGCCACCGCGAGCCCGGTGGCGCACATCCCGCAGCAGGCGGCGCCGACCAGCCGCAGCACCATCGGCCGCGGGTCGGTGGTCAGCTCATAGGTGCGGGCGGCCCGCTCGCCGCGCCAGCGGCTCAGCGCACCGTGGGCCAGCCAGCAGGCGAGCAGCACGACGGGGACGAGCGCCAGCAGGAGCAGCGGACGGGGCACCGGACACCACCTCAGGAGGTCGGGACTCGGTGCCCAGCCTGCAAGACGGCGACGCCGATCGAGCGGAGCGTCCCGGACGGGCGCCGACGTTCACTCGAACGAGCGAGCAGGCGGCGGCCCCTGACGTTGAGCCGGCACCGACACCCGGTCAGCCGGCTCGCAGCGCCACCGTCATCGCCTCGACCGCGAGCAGCGGATCGACGTTGCGGTCCAGCGCCCGGCGGCAGGCCAGCACCGCCTCGATCCGGCGCAGCGTGCTCTCGGGCGGACCTGCGGTGGCCACCTTGTCGAGCGCCGGCCGCTGGTCCTCGTTGGCGAGCGCGCCGGTCGAGCCGAGCTGCAGCGCGAGCACGTCGTGGTAGAAGCCGAGCAGGTCCAGCAGGGCGACCCCGAGGGTCTCCCGGCGGGTCCGGGTGGCCCGGCTCTTCTGCCGCTTCTCCAGCTCCTTGACCGCACCGGCCATCCCGCGCGGGGCCTTGCCGCCGAGCCCCTCGGAAGCGCCGTACGCGGCCTTCAGATCGTCGGTCTCCTTCGCGTCCCTGGTCTCGGCCAGCGCCTCCGCGTCCGCCTTGGCGGTGTCCACCAAGCGCTGCGCGGCCGCCAGGCAGCCGCCGATGTCGGCCACCTCCAGCGGGATCCGCAGCACCTCGAGACGCCGGCTACGGGCCTGCTCGTCCACCGCGAGGCGGCGCGAGCGCTCGATGTCGCCCTGCCCGGCCCGGGCGGCCAACTCGGCCACCGCCGGCTCCACCCCGTCGCGGCGCACCAGCAGGTCGGCCACCGCCTCGGCCGCCGGCGTGCGCAGCACCAGGTGACGGCAGCGCGAGCGGATGGTCGGCAGGGTGTCCTGGACGGACGGCGCGCAGAGCAGCCAGACGGTCCGCGGCGACGGCTCCTCCACGCCCTTCAGCAGCGCGTTCGCCGCCGCCTCGGTGAGCCGGTGGGCGGCGTCGATCAGGATCACCGACCAGCGGCCGCCGGTCGGGTAGCTGGACGCGCGCAGCACCAGTGCGCGCATGTCGCCGACGCCGATCGACAGGCCGTCGCTGCGGACGAACTTCACGTCCGCGTGGCTCTCGGACATGACGGTGTGACAGCCGTCGCAGAACCCGCAGCCGGGCACGCCGCCCAGCTCGAGATCCGGACTGGTGCACTGCAGCGCGGCGGCGAAGGCCCGGGCCGCGGTGGTCTGGCCCGCACCGGGCGGGCCGGTGAAGAGCCAGGCGTGGGTCATCAGCGAGGCGTTTCCCCCGGCCACCGCGCCGGAGCGCCCCGCGAGCACCGTCGCCCGGGCGGCGCGGGCGGCGGCGGTGAGCTGCTCGACCACCCGCTCCTGGCCCACCAGGTCGTCCCAGACGGCCACCGCTGCTCTCCTACCGACTACCTGAACTGCCTGAACTGCCCGAACTGCCGGAATCCGCGCTCCGACGCCCCCGAGCATACGGCGCGGCACCGACACGCCAGTCCGCTGCCGCCGCGCCGCCCCGCGGGCGGGCCGAGCTCTGCGGGCGCGTCGAGAACCAGACCCGCGAGCCCGCGCTCACTCACTTGCGCTTGCGGCGCCCCTTGCCGCCGCCCGGCTCCCCGTCCTCGGGCCCGGTGTCCTCCCAGCGCGCCCACTCGTCACGCGAGCCGAGCAGCGAGTCGGTGAGCGTCGGCAGGTCGTCCATCGGCGTCTCCTCGGCCCAGGACGGGCGCGCCGGTCGCTGCACCCGGGTCGGCTCGTCCGCCGCCACCGTCGGCAGCTCACGGGTGGGGTCGACCGGCGCCGCCTCGGGGCGCCACAGTCCCGGCGGCACCCGCTTCTCGGCCGGCAGCACCGGCGGCGGCCCGCTCGGCACGGCCTTGGGCAGCACCGCGGTCCGCTCCACCGCCGCCTCCACGGGCGCCGCCACCCGGCGCTGCTCCGGCTGCGGCGGCTCAGGCCGCTCCGGCTGGGCCGGCCGCTGCTTCGACTGCTCCGTCTCGGCCCGGCGCGCCGCGGCCTCCGCCGCCGCCACCGCGGCTTGCCGGTCCTGCTCGGAGATCTCCTCGGTCAGATCATCGGCGCCCGGGACGGCCAGCATCGGCAGCTCCGCCGTCATCGCCTCGGCGTCGTTCGCGGCCGCCGCGGCGGCGGCCGCCTCCTCCGCCAGCCGGGCCGCCTCGGCCCGCTGCAGCGCCTCCTCGGCCCGCCGGCGCTGTTCGGCGCGCTGCACGTCCCGCTGTCGCTGGAACTCGGCCTGCTGGGCGGCCTCCGCGTCCCGGCGAGCCTGCTCGGCGGCCTCGGCCGCCAGCCGGGCCTCCTCCTCGGCCTGGCGTGCAGCCTCCTCGGCCGCGCGCCGCTGCGCCTCCTGCTCGGCCTTGAGCCGGGCTTCCTCGGCCGCCTTGCGCGCCTCCTCGGCGGCCTTGCGAGCCGCCTCCTCCTTGGCGAGGCGCTCCTTCTCGGCCTGCTCGGCGCGCAGCTGCTCCAGCAGTTCGAGCCGCTTGCGCTCGGCGGCCTCGGCCTCGGCCTGCTGCCGGGCCTCCTCGGCCGCCCGCCGCTCGGCCGCCTCCCTGGCCACCCTGTCCTGCTCCCGGCGGGCCGCCTTCTCCTGCTCGGAGAGCGGCAGCTCGCGGTCCAGGCGGTGCCGGATCGCGGTGGTCACCAGGGCGGGCGCGGCACTGCCGTCGACCACCAGGTAGCGCACCGGGTCGGCCGCCGCCAGGGCGAGGAACCCGGCCCGGACCCGGGCGTGGAACTCGGTCGGCTCGGACTCCAGCCGGTCCAGCGCTTCGGTGAACCGCTCGCGGGCCTTGGTCGGGTCGACGTCCAGCACCACGGTCAGGTCGGGCACCAGACCGCCGGTGGCCCAGCGCGAGATCCGGGCCACCTCGGTGGCGGCCAGGTCGCGCCCGGCGCCCTGGTAGGCGATCGAGGAGTCCATGTAGCGGTCGGTGATCACCACCGCGCCGCGGGCCAGCGCGGGCCGGATCACGTTCTCCACGTGCTCGGCCCGGTCGGCCGCGTAGATCAGCGCCTCCGCCCGGTGCGACAGGCCGGTGTTGCCGACGTCGAGGACCAGGCCGCGCAGCCGCTGCCCGACCGGGCTGCCGCCGGGCTCGCGGGTCAGCACCACTTCGTGGCCCTTGCTGCGGATCCACTCGGCCAGCGCCTGCGCCTGGGTGGACTTGCCGGCACCGTCGCCGCCCTCCAGCGCGATGAAGAACCCGGTGCCGCCGGCCCGGCGCTCGGGGATCTCCCGACCCCGGCCGAGCGCCTCGAGCAGCTCCCGGCCGAACGGCACGGTGCCGCGCTGGTCGTCCGTCTTGAGCAGCACCACGCCGGCCAGCGCCAGGGTCAGCACCCCGGCGGTGGCCACCGCGAGTGCCGCGCCACCGTGGATGAAGGTGAAGCTACCGGGCCCCCGGTCGCCGTAGTCGATCTCGCCGTAGCCGGCCGCGAGCAGCGGCAGCGCGATGAGCGCAGCGCCGACCACGGTGCGCAGCACCGCGTAGAGGTGCTCGGTGACCCGGGACAGCCGGGCCTCCTCGACCTCCTGGGCGAGCAGCGCCCGGCCGACGCCGATCACGATCCCGGCGGCCGTCCCGGCCACCGCGGTGAGCAGCAGGATCAGCACGTAGTCGAAGACCAGCCCGGCCAGGATCAGCGCGGCACCGAGCAGCAGCAGCGCGATCGCGAGCAGCCGGCGGCGGGAGAGCGCGGGCAGGGTGACCCGGGTGAGCCGCAGGCCGAGCCAGGGCAGGCCGGTGGCGGCGAGCACCAGCAGGCCGTAGCCGACCGGCCCGGCGCCGTGCTCGGCCGCGGTGAGCAGCGCGAGCGCGGCGGTGCCGGCCATCGTGGCGTAGGCGGCGGCCACCGCGAAGGTGAAGTACGGGGCGGAGCCGGTGCGGCCCTTGCCGAGCGCCGGGCCGGGCGTCGCGTCGGTGGGCGCGCGCAGCCCGCGCAGCGGGGAGGCGGGCGCACCGGCGGCGGGCCGGCTCGGCAGGTCCTGGAGGTAGAGCAGGGCGGCCGAGGCGACGAAGAGTGCGGCCGCACCGAGGGTGGCGACCGTGACCTGATGCTCCCTCAGCCAGTGCACCCCGAGCGCGGCGAGCAGGTTGTCGATCAGCGTGAGGCCGACCAGGGCGAGCGCGGCCAGCGGCACGGTGGCCCAGCCGGTGCGCAGGTCCAGGGTGCGCAGGGTGTCCAGATTGGCCGCCGAGGGGCGCTGCTCGGCCGCCGGCGCGTACGGGTTGGCCGCCGGGAGCAGGGTGGGGGCGGTGACGCCCTTGGCCACCGACCAGACCCGCTCGGCGACACCGGCCGTGAAGACGGTGGCGAGCAGCGCGTAGGTCGGGTTGCCGCCGTGCAGCCAGACGATCCACCAGGGCGCCACCGCGACCAGCGCCGCGCGCAGCCCGTCGGCGCCGATCAGCGTCCAGCGGCGGTCCACCGGGCCGCTGAGCAGCCGGTGCAGCGGCCCGAGCAGCGCCACGCCGGCCAGCGCGGCGGCTACCAGCCGGACCGCGAAGACCAGGGTCAACGCGAACGCGACCCCGCGGTACCCGCCGCCGAACTGGTCGGCCCGGCTCGCGGCGGCGACGGTCAGCGCCACCAGCACCAGGAAGGCCAGCCGGTCGGCGGTGCCCCCGAGCAACTGGGTCACCCAGAGGCGTCGGTACGGGCGCAGCCGCAGCAGCGCCCGGGCGCGTTCGCCGGCAGTCCCGGCGGGGGCCACCGCCGGGAGGTCGGGCGGGGTTGCGGCGGCCTCGGGGGTGGGGGTTGGCTGCTGCTCGCTCGTCATACCGTCAGCGTAGCGGGCGGCGCATGGCGCAAAAGGGCTCATCCCCTTCTGAAAGGCGGCCATGACGAGGTTGTGACGCACCGCACCGCTCGGCGCCGCTACGAGCGCGGCCCCGGCCCGACCGCTGGACGCGATCGAACCGGGGCCGCCCGGGACACCCGACGGGACGTCAGCCCTCGTCGCCGGCCGCCGCCGCCGTCTTCTTCGCCGCCGTCTTCTTCGCCGCGGTCTTCTTGGCCGCGGTGGCGGTCGTCGTCTTCTTCGCCGCCGTCTTCTTGGCCGCCGTGGCGGTGGTCTTCTTGGCAGCGGTCTTCTTGGCCGTAGCGGTCGTCGCCTTCTTGGCCGGCGCCTTCTTCGCCGTCTTCTTCACCGGCCCGCGGGCCCGCTTCTCGGCGAGCAGCTCGTAGCCGCGCTCCGGCGTGATGGTCTCCACGTCGTCGTCCTTGCGGAGCGTCGCGTTGGTCTCGCCATCCGTCACGTAGGGCCCGAACCGGCCGTCCTTGACCACCACCGGGCGCTCGCTGACCGGGTCGGTGCCCAGTTCCTTGAGCGGCGGGGCGGCCGCGGCCCGACCGCGCTGCTTGGGCTGGGCGTAGATCGCCAGCGCCTCTTCCAGAGTGACCGTGAAGAGCTGGTCCTCGCTGGTCAGCGAGCGCGAGTCGGTCCCCTTCTTGAGGTACGGGCCGTACCGGCCGTTCTGCGCGGTGATCTCCACGCCCTCGGCGTCCGCGCCGACCACCCGCGGCAGCGAGAGCAGTCGCAGCGCGTCCTGCAGCGTGACCGTCTCCAGCGACATCGTCTGGAAGAGCGAGGCGGTCCGCGGCTTGACCGCGTTCTTGCCGGTCTTGGGCGTGCCTTCGGGCAGCACCTCGGTCACGTACGGGCCGTACCGGCCGTCCTTGGCGATCAGCGGGTTGCCGCTGACCGGGTCGGTGCCCAGCTCGAAGTCACCGCTCGGCTTGGCCAGCAGCTCCTCGGCCAGCTCGACGGTCAGCTCGTCCGGCGGCATCTCGTCCGGGACGTCGGCCCGCTGCCCGGGCTCGCCCTCGACCGCGGACGCCTTCTCGACGTACGGCCCGTACCGGCCGACCCGCAGGGTGATCTGGTCGCTGAGCGGGAACGAGCTGATCTCCCGGGCGTCGATCGCGCCGAGGTCGGTGACCAGTTCCTTCAGGCCGCCCAGGTGGTCGCCGTCGCCGTTGCCGGCCTCCGCCGCGCCGCCGACCGCGTGGCCCTCGCCCTCACCGAAGTAGAACCGCTTGAGCCACGGCACGGACTGCGCCTCACCGTTGGCGATCCGGTCGAGGTCGTCCTCCATCCTCGCGGTGAAGTCGTAGTCGACCAGCCGACCGAAGTGCTTCTCCAGCAGGTTGACCACGGCGAACGAGAGGAAGGACGGCACCAGCGCCGTCCCCTTCTTGAAGACGTACTTGCGGTTGATGATCGTGTCGATGATCGAGGCGTAGGTCGAGGGCCGGCCGATCTCGCGGTCCTCCAGCTCCTTGACCAGCGAGGCCTCGGTGAAGCGGGCCGGCGGCTTGGTGCTGTGGCCCTCGGGCGTGAGCTGGTCGGCGGCCAGCGGGTCGCCCTCGGCCACCTGCGGCAGCCGGCGCTCGCGGTCGTCCAGCTCGGCGTTCGGGTCGTCGGCGCCCTCCACGTAGGCCTTCAGGAAGCCGTGGAAGGTGATGATCTTGCCGGAGGCGGAGAACTCGACGTCCCGGTGGTCGGCCGAGGTGCCGCCGACCTTGACCGTGACGGACTGGCCGACCGCGTCCTTCATCTGGGAGGCGACGGTGCGCATCCAGATCAGCTCGTACAGCTTGAACTCGTCGCCGCTCAGCGCGGTCTCGGCCGGGGTGCGGAAGCGGTCGCCGGAGGGGCGGATCGCCTCGTGCGCCTCCTGGGCGTTCTTGACCTTGCTGGCGTAGGTGCGCGGCGCGTCCGGCAGGTAGGCGGCGCCGTAGAGCTGGGTGACCTGGGCCCGGGCGGCCGCGATCGCGGTCTCGGAGAGCGTGGTCGAGTCGGTACGCATGTAGGTGATGAAGCCGTTCTCGTACAGCTTCTGGGCCACCTGCATGGTCCGCTTGGCGCCGAAGCCCAGCTTGCGGCTGGCCTCCTGCTGCAGCGTGGTGGTGCGGAACGGCGCGTACGGCGAGCGGCGGTAGGGCTTGGACTCGACGCTGCGCACGCTGAACGCGGTCTGCTCCAGGGCGGCGGCCAGCGCGCGGGCGGCCTGCTCGTCCAGGTGCAGGGTGTTCGAGGTCTTCAGCCGCCCATCCGAGCCGAAGTCGCGGCCGCTGGCGATCCGCTTGCCGTCCACCGTGGCCAGCCGGGCCCCGAAGCTCTCCGGGTTGGTGGCGTCCGCCGCGGTCCGGCCGGTGCCGAAGGTGGCGACCAGGTCCCAGTACGACGCGGAGGTGAAGGCCATCCGCTCCCGCTCGCGCTCGACCACCAGGCGGGTGGCCACCGACTGGACGCGGCCGGCCGAGAGCTTCGGCATGACCTTCTTCCAGAGCACCGGCGAGACCTCGAAGCCGTACAACCGGTCGAGGATGCGGCGGGTCTCCTGGGCGTCGACCAGCCGCTGGTTCAGCTCGCGGGGGCTGGCCACGGCCGCCTGGATGGCGTCCTTGGTGATCTCGTGGAAGACCATCCGCTTGACCGGCACCTTGGGCTTGAGCACCTCCTGAAGGTGCCAGGCGATGGCCTCGCCCTCGCGGTCCTCATCGGTGGCGAGGAAGAGTTCGTCGGACTCCGCCAGCAGCTGCTTGAGCTTGCTGACCTGAGCCTTCTTGTCGCTGTTCACCACGTAGATGGGGGCGAAGTCGTGGTCGACGTCGACGCCGAGCCGGCGCACCTCGCCGGTGTACTTGTCGGGGACCTCCGCCGCCGTCGCGGGAAGGTCGCGGATGTGCCCGACGCTCGCCTCGACGATGTAGCCGGGGCCGAGGTAGCCCTTGATCGTCTTCGCCTTGGCGGGCGACTCGACAATGACGAGTCGCTTGCCGCCCTGCGCGGTCTCGCTGGTCGGGGACACCTTCGCTCTTCTCTCCCGGTCGATTCCTGTGTGCTGGCCGACGGCCGGCCCAGGCCACCGGTCGTTCGCACGACCGGTCACCACGGGCAGCGCGGGCTCTCGCCGCCCGGCACACCACCGCCTGGGGCTGCCGCACCGCGACGACCCCACCAGCGGAGTGTGACCGTACCCTGGCCACCCTTGTCAAACGGGCCGATCCCGCTTTTTCACCGGCAAGGCCGACCTACGCCACTCGAACGGTAACCCGATGGCGGGCGTTCCCGCCGCATGGTTATCGCCGGTGAGCACCTCGGGACCGGACTCATCGGGCCTGGCCAGGAGTCCCGAGCGGCTGCGGAGCGGGCCGCCGGGCAGCGGTTCAGCGCAGCACGGCCAGGCTCAGCAGGCTCAGCCCGCCTGCCAGACTGCTGGTCCCCAGGAACGTCCAGAACACGTCAAGTGGCAGCGAGGCGGCGACCGCCTTGCCGGTCAGCATCACGGTGGCCGGGCGGTTCGGGTCATAGGCGACCCGGACCACGCTGCCGAGCGCCAGCCGGTCGGGACGGCGCAGCGGGGTGTGCCCGCGCGGTCGGACGAGCACCGAGACCGACTCGACCCGGCCCGCAGCCGCGCCCTGCCCACCGGCCGCCGACCGGCCGACGGTGGGCAGGGTGTCGTACGCGAGCAGCGGAGCCGAGTCCAGCGCGTCGGACGGGGCGGGATCGGGGACCACCAGCGCGGTCACCGGGATGCCGTGCAGGCGCAGCTGGTGGCGAAGGCGCAGCTCGGCCGCGCACCAGAACAACAGTGCGCCTCCGAAGAGTGCCAGTACGCCCCCCGTCAGCACCGCCGTCGGCGTCTCCACTAGCGCCCCCCTGGTCCGCCCCACGCTGAAGATCTTCCCCTTCGGGAACGTGGCAGGTCAGGGGTAACCCGGCGCCGCCAGTCACCGAACCCGAGGGAAACTCCAGGTCACGGATCGGTTAACCGCTGTCACAGGCCGGAAACAGCGGAAACCTGCCGGCGCACTTATGCCGTACTGACAAACGACCGACACGAACCGATCCCAGGGGGGACCCACCATGAAGGCCAACCGACTCGCCGCAGCCACCGCTCTGGCCCTGGCCACGCTCGCCCTGACGGCCTGCGGACCGGACGAGACGACCAGCACCGGCTCGGCCGCTTCGGCCGCGCCCAGCAAGGCCGCCACCGCGCCGGGCACCCCGACGGCGTCCAGCGCCCCGGCCGCCACCGCCCGGCCGAGCGGCGCCAAGCCGACCACGGCCAAGCCCAGCGGTGCCAAGCCCAGCGGCGCCGCCTCGACCGGCGCGACCCCGACGGCCGACTGCACGGCGAACGCCTCCGGTGTCGGCCGGGTCATCGAGGCCACCGACGACGGCTACCTGACCCACATCTGGATGAAGGCCAAGTCGACCAAGTTCGTCTGCGGCCCCGACATCCCGGACGACGGCTACTTCACCAGCTACGGCGACCCCGCGGTGTTCACCTTCAGTAACGACGTCAAGACCACGCTGCTGGCCAACGCGCAGAACCAGCCGGTCGACCTGGACACCTTCATGAAGCACGTGGACGACTGCCTGCACAACAAGGCAGCCGTCAAGCAGCCGTACGACACCTGCCGCAACCAGTACGCCGTCACCGTGAACAGCCAGAACGTGATCACCAAGGCCGACGAGCTGTACCACCCCTGATCGGCAGCCGTTCTGACTGATCGTCAGATCATCGCTGCGGCAGTGTGGCCGGCTCGACGAAACCCTGCTCGACCAGCAGGCGCAGCGAGTCCGGGGCCCGATCGCGCAGCCTGCTCGGGTCCTCGCGGAGCAGCTGCGCGATAGCGTCCAGGATCTCGCCGGCCGTCAGCGAGCCGTCGCAGACCCCGGCGAACCCGGCACCCACCGTGTCCACCTTGGTGGCCCGGCGCATGCCCCGGTTGTGGCGCAGCACCACGTGCTCCGGGTCCTCGGCACCCGGGGGGCCGACCTGCTCCTGCACCACCTCGTCGGCCAGCAGGTAGCGGGCCGCGAGCAGCGCGCGGTCGTCGTGCCCGCGCAGGAAGTCCTGGCGGGCGAACCACTGCTCGATGTGCGGGCCGAGCGGCTGCTCCACCGGGTGCGGCCACTCCTCGATCCGCACGGTCGGCTGCGCGGCGCCGCCTGCCCGCAGGGTGATCCAGCCAAAGCCGATGCCCTCGACCCGCGCCGCCTCGAAGGCGTCCAGCCACTCGTTGTACCGGGCCTCGTAGACGGTGCGCGGCGCCAGGTGGTCGCCGCCGTCGCGCAGCCACAGCTCGGCGTACTGCGCCACGTCCTGGACCTCGCGCTGCACCACCCAGGCGTCCAGCCCGGTGCCGGCCACCCAGCCCGCCAACCGCTCGTGCCAGTCCTCGCCCTTGACGTGCTGCCAGTTGGCCAGCAGCTGGCAGTAGCCGCCGGGCTCCAGGTGCGCGGCCGCGCCGCGGACCAGCGAGCGGCAGAGCTCGTCGCCGGCCATCCCGCCGTCCCGGTAGACGAAGCGGCTGGCGGGCGAGATCACGAACGGCGGGTTGGAGACGATCAGGTCGAAGCGCCGCTCGCCGACCGGCTCGAAGAGGCTGCCCTGGGCGGTCTCGGTGTTGTCGAAACCCGACAGCGCCAGGGTGAGCCGGGAGAAGGCCAGCGCCCGCGGGTTGAGGTCGGTGGCGGTCACCCGCTGGGCGTGCCGGGCCGCGTGCAGCGCCTGGACGCCCGAGCCGGCCCCGAGGTCCAGCGCGGCTCGCACCGGGCGGCGCACCGCCAGCCCGGCCAGCGTGGTGGAGGCGCCCCCGACACCGAGCACCAGCTCGCCGCGGGCCACCCCGGCGGCGCTGCCGCCCGCGCCGATGCCGCCCGCGCCGCCGACCGCGCAACCGAGGTCGGAGACCACCCAGGCATCGGAACTGTCCAATCCGGCGACCTCGTTGGCGTACGGGCGCACGTCCACGGTCGCGCGCACGTCGCCGCCGTCACGGGTCAGCCAGCCGTCCGCCAGGCACTCCTCGACCGGGAGCGCGGCGGCCGCGGCCGGGTAGGGCACCGGCTGCTGGAGCAGGAAGAGCCGGACCAGGGTCTCCAGCGGCGTGCCGCCCCGGGTGGCCCGCAGCGCGGGCACCGCCTCGCTGCGGGCCAGCGCGGCGTACCCCGTGGGGCCGAGCAGGTCGAGGCAGCCGTCGGCGGTGTAGTCGGCGGCGAGCAGTGCCTCGCGCAGGCTGGCGAGGCGGGCGGGGTCGGGAGCGGGGAGCTTGGTCACCCCGCCATTGTCCCGCCCACCGACCGCCGGTCCGACCGGGGCGCGCTGCCGGCGGGCGGTACGGGGGCGGACGGGTGGGACGCGCGCGGGCGGGCCTAGCTGGGCGAGGCGCCGGACGTGGCGGGGCTGCCCGACGCTGCGGGACCACCGGAAGCGGCGGGACTGCCGGAAGCGGCGGGACCGCCCGACGGGGACGTGCTGCCCGAGGCGCTGCCGGCCGCCGGGCTGCCCGACGGCGCGACCGACCCGGACGGGCTCGAACCCGGGTTCGGGCTGCCCGACGCGCCGGCGTCCTGGCTCTTGCACCCGGGCTGCTTCGCCAGCGCGGTCCCCAGGTCACCGGTCTGCACCTTGCCCAGCGCACCGGTGGAGAGCGTGGACAGCTGCTGCACCTGGTCGCCGATGCTCTTCAACCCGTCGGCGAACTTCGCCTGATCGTCCGTGGGCAGCGCGGCCAGCTTCTTCTGCACGTCCTGGTAGCCCTGTGCCGCCTGGCGCAGCTCGTTCACGGCGTCCTTCTGCAGCCCGGCGCCGTTGTCGACCTTGGGCGCGCCGGCCTTGTCGATCGCGTCGGCGATCTGCTGGGTGGCCGTCCCCAGGCTGCCGAGGTCGGTGGCCAGCCGCTTCTGCAGGTCGGTCGGCGCCTCACCGCTGTTGACCAGGCCGGTGTCCCGCATGGCGTCCTGGGACTGGGTCACCGGGCCGCGCAGCCCGTTACAGACCTGCGTGGCCCAGTTGCCCAGCGCCGCGCTGTTGTCGCTGGAGCAGGCGGCCGCACCGGTCGCGAGCAGCGCCCCGAGCAGCGGCAGGGCCAGCAGGCGGCGGGCCGATCCGCGCGGTGCGGCGGGCCTGCTCCCACCTCGCCCGGCCCGCCGGGACCGCTCGTCCGCCAGCACTCGCTCGTCCACCTGGGAGCCCTTCCGTCCTGTCCCGATCCGTCCCGGGTGAACCTACCCGACACCGGAACGGGGACGGTCGGAGCGGGTGCCCCGGTTCCCCGGCACTCCGGCGGTAGCCCGTGGGGCCCCACGCGCCGGGCGCTCAGGCCCGCTCGACCCGGATCGAGTCGCCCGGGCGCACCGTGCGCAGCACCTGCGGGTCACCGTCCAGCGCGCCGAGCAGGTTGCAGGGGCTGGCCAGCCGGCACTCGTCACCGCGCGAGACCGGCGTCGGTCCGTAGGGGAGCGCCAGGCTGTCGCCGTCGGTCCAGAAGGCCACCGTGCCCGGCTCCACCACCTGCTGCGCGTCGTCCTCACGCGGCACGCTCACGGGCGTACCGAAGTACACCTCCTCGCCCCAGGTGCTGGCCGATGCGCTGATCGGCAGGGCGGCCCAGACCGCCTCGCTGGTGGGGGTCGAGCGCAGGGTCGCGGTGGCCTGGCCGGCCGGCCAGAGGATGCGGATGCGCATGGGGTCTCCCTCTCCGGTTCAACAACTTGTTGCTCAACAATTTGTCAACCGGGATCCCACCACACGCACCCGCACCCTCGCCAGACCGGTCCAGGCCTTGGTCACCAGAGGGTGGCCACCGAACGCTGGTCACTGGAGGCCGCGACGTCCACCGTCCGTCGCTTGGAGAGGTACACCGCGCCCACCACGACCAGCAGCGCCACCACCGCGATCGCCCCGCGCAGCAGCGCGTTCGCGTGCGCGCCGTAGCTGAACCGGACGATGGCCGGCGCGATCAGCAGCGAGACCAGGTTCATCACCTTCAGCAGCGGGTTGATCGCCGGGCCCGCGGTGTCCTTGAACGGGTCGCCGACGGTGTCGCCGATCACCGTCGCCGCGTGCGCCTCGCTGCCCTTGCCGCCGTGGGCGCCGTCCTCCACCAGCTTCTTGGCGTTGTCCCAGGCCCCGCCGGAGTTGGCCAGGAAGACCGCCATCAGGGTGCCCGCCCCGATCGCGCCGGCCAGGTAGGCGCCGAGCGAGCCGACGCCCAGCCCGAACCCCACCGCGATCGGCGCCAGCACGGCCAGCAGCCCCGGGGTGGCCAGCTCGCGCAGGGCGTCCCGGGTGCAGATGTCGACCACCTTGCCGTACTCCGGCAGCTCGCTGCCGTCCATGATCCCGGGGTGCTCGCGGAACTGCCGTCGCACCTCGAAGACCACCGAACCGGCCGACCTGGAGACTGCGTTGACGGCCAGTCCGGAGAAGAGGAAGACCACCGCGGCGCCGAGCAGCAGCCCGACCAGGTTGTTCGGCTGCGAGATGTCCAGGCTCAGTCCGGCCGGGTTGCCGATCACCGAGCTGCCGCCCGCGGTGCCGACGGCCTCGTTGATCGCGTCCGTGAAGGAGCCGAAGAGCGCGGTCGCCGCCAGCACCGCCGTCGCGATCGCGATGCCCTTGGTGATCGCCTTGGTGGTGTTGCCGACCGCGTCCAGCTCGGTCAGCACCCGGGCGCCGGGGCCCTCGACCTCGCCGGACATCTCGGCGATGCCCTGCGCGTTGTCGGAGACCGGGCCGAAGGTGTCCATCGCCACGATCACGCCGACCGTGGTGAGCAGGCCGGTCCCGGCCAGCGCGACCGCGAAGAGCGCCAGCACGATCGACCCGCCGGCCAGCAGGTACGCCCCGTAGACCGCCGCACCGATCAGCACCGCCGAGTACACCGCCGACTCCAGGCCGAGCGAGACGCCGGAGAGCACCACGGTGGCCGCGCCGGTCAGCGAGCTGCGTCCGACGTCCCGCACCGGGCGGCGGCTGGTCTCGGTGAAGTAGCCGGTCAGTTGCTGGATCAGCACCGCCAGCACGATCCCGATCACCACCGCGGCCAACGCGAACAGGCGCGGATCGCCGTGATGGCCGCGGATGTCGTCCGGCACGTGCCGCAGCGCGGCGAAGCTGGACGGCAGCACCAGGTACGTCGCACCCAGCACCAGCAGCAGCGAGACCGCCGCGGAGAGGAAGAAGCCCCGGTTGATCGCGGCCATCCCGCTGCGGTCACGCTCACGCGGCGACACCGCGACGATGCCGAGCACGGCCGTGACCACCCCGATCGCCGGGACGATCAGCGGCAGCACCAGACCGGTGTCGCCGAAGACCGCGCGACCGAGGATCAGCGCGGCCACCAGGGTCACGGCGTAGGACTCGAAGAGATCCGCGGCCATCCCGGCGCAGTCGCCCACGTTGTCGCCGACGTTGTCCGCGATGGTGGCGGCGTTGCGCGGGTCGTCCTCGGGGATCCCCTGCTCGACCTTGCCAACCAGGTCCGCGCCGACATCCGCCGCCTTGGTGAAGATGCCGCCGCCGACCCGCATGAACATCGCCAGCAGCGCGGCCCCGAAGCCGAAACCCTCCAGTACCCGAGGCGCGTTGGCCTGATAGATCAGCACCACGACGGCCGCGCCCAGCAGGCCCAGGCCCACCGTGCACATGCCGACCACGCCGCCGGTGCGGAACGCGATCCGCATCGCCCGGTGCTGCGCGGGCTTCTCCTGCCCGGCCGCCACGCCCCTGGCCACCGCGGCCACCCGGACGTTGGCCCGCACCGCCAGCCACATGCCCAGGTAGCCGGTGGCGGCCGAGAACACCGCACCGACCAGGAAGAAGACCGACCGGCCCAGCCGCTGCGACCAGTTGTCCGCCGGCAGCATCATCAACAGGAAGAAGGCGCCCGCCGCGAAGATCGCCAGGGTGCGGAACTGGCGCGCCAGATAGGCGTTCGCGCCCTCCTGCACGGCCCCCGCGATCCGCCGCATCACCGGCGTTCCCGCGTCGGCCGCCAGGACTTGACGGACCAACAGCACGGCGACCCCGAGCGCACCGAGGGCGACCAGACCGATGATCAGAACCACCAGTTGATTGCCGCCGGTGAGAACCGCGTTGGCCGACGAGCCGCCTGACGTCCCATCGGCCAGAACGTCCAGGATTTGTGGTCGCACTGGTGCTGGTGAGACGGATTTCAGTACGTCAGATGTGGTTGAAGCACTCGCGATGATCGTGAATCCGGCCATGCGTCCTCCCCGACGACCGGCACGCCGACCTGTCGGAACGGCGCGCAAGTGGCTCTGGTGGCACAGGCGACCGGGCCGGGCGTTCCCGACCCGACCGGATATCCAGAAGCGAGTGTAGGAATCATCGACGGATTGATATAGACCGCGTGCGGCAGAGAACCGAAAGAATCATGGGCGGTGGCGCAAAACCCGCGGGTTTGGGCCCCCCCCCCCCGGGGAGAGATGTGCCCGGGGTTTTTTGGACGCGC
>NZ_JARZAG010000004.1 GCF_029892155.1 Kitasatospora sp. GAS204B
CTGCAGGGGGGACCCTGTGGGAGAGTAGGACGCCGCCGAACAATTCTTCTAGAGAAGCCCTCTTCCTTCGGGAAGGGGGCTTCTCTGCGTTTACCGCATGCTCAGAGCTGCAGCTTGAACCCGAGGTGCGATCCGGTGAATCCCAACCGGTCATAGAAGCGGTGCGCGTCGGTGCGGCTCAGGTCCGAGGTGAGCTGCACCAGACCCGCGCCGAGTTCGCGGGAGCGGTCGATCGCCCACTCCATCAGGACCGTGCCGAGGCCGTTGCCGCGCTCGTCGGCGTGGACCCGGACGGCCTCCACGATCACCCGGGTGGTGCCGCTCCTGGAGAGGCCGGGGATGACGCTGAGCTGAAGGGTGCCGACCACCCGGCCGGCTCGGACGGCGACGGTCGGGTGCTGGTTGGGGTCGGCGGCGATGCGCTCCCAGGCCGCGTAATAGGGGGCCAGGTCGTCGGGGCTCTCCCTGGTTGCGGCCACCGAGTCGGCGGCCAGCATCGCCACGATGGCCGGGATGTCGTCGGAGGTCGCCGGGCGGATGACAAGATCATTCATGGTGCTCAGCCTAGTGACCCCGCCCGGTGACCCGCGGCCTCACTCCTCGGCGGGCGCACCGGTGATCACCGCGAAGACCGCGCCCTGCGGGTCGCTGAGTTGCGCGAACCGCCCGACTCCGGCCTCCTCGACCACGTGGCCACGCTGGGTGCCACCGAGTTCCACGGCGCGGGCGATGGTCGCGTCGACGTCGGCCACTTCGAAGTACGGCTGCCAGTAGGAGCCGGCGTGCGCTGCCCGGTCCTCGGCGACCATCCCGGCGAGGCCGCCCTGGCTGGCGTCGGTGCCGCCGTCGGTGGGGGTGATCACGGTGTAGGTGAAGTCGCCGAACGGGACGTCCTGCTCCAGCCAGTTGAACACCGTGCGGTAGAACGGCTTGGCGGCCGACGGGTCGGTGGTGTGCAGTTCGGTCCAGCAGAGCGTGCCGACGTCGGTCACGGCCTCCAGCCCGGGGGTGTCGCCGGGCTGCCACACGGCGAACCGGGCGCCGGTCGGGTCGGTGTAGCCGGCCATCCGGCCGTGGGTGAAGACGTCGAACGGGCCGAGCCGGACCACGCCGCCCGCCTGCTGGACGAGCTTGCTGGTCTGGTCGGCGTCCTCGGTGTGGAAGTAGAGCGTCCAGGCGGGTGGCGCGCCCTCCTCGGTGAGCGGGCCGAGCGCGGCGACGGTTCGGTCGCCCAGTTGGAAGAAGCCGTAGCCACCGGAGTTGGGGCCGGCCGAGTTGAAGGTCCAGCCGAGGAGACCACTGTAGAAGGCCTGGGCGGCGTCGGTGTCGGGGCTGCCCAGGTCGAGCCAGTTGGGCGCGCCGGGGACGTAGTTGGTGGTCAGCATGGCGTCCTCCGCCTCTGTGCGGGGCCGGAACGCGGGTTGGGCGTCCGGGCATGACAACGAGTCCTCCTCTGCCATCGTGTCACCGCGCTGTCGGCCCGGCGCGATACCGTTCCTGGGCATGGGTTCAGCGGCGGTGTTGAGGGGGTCCCCGGATGGCCGGGCAGCGGTCCGACACGGCTCAGGTGCCCGCCCAGCGGCAGCTCGCCGAGGTCGAGGGCGTACTGGAGCGGATCACCTACGCCAACGAGGAGACCGGCTACACGGTCGCCAGGGTCGACACCGGTCGTGGCGCGAACGACCTGCTGACGGTGGTCGGCGCGCTGCTCGGCGCGCAGGTGGGGGAATCGCTGCGGCTGTACGGCCGTTGGGGCTCGCACCCGCAGTACGGCCGCCAGTTCACCGTGGAGAACTACACCACGGTGCTGCCCGCCACCGTGCAGGGCATCCAGCGCTACCTGGGCTCGGGCCTGATCAAGGGGATCGGCCCGCGGTTCGCCGAGCGGATCGTCGAGCACTTCGGCGTCGACACGCTGACCGTCATCGAGGAGCAGCCGGCCCGGCTGGTCGAGGTGCCGGGGCTCGGGCCGAAGCGGACCAAGATGATCGCCGCGGCCTGGGAGGAGCAGAAGGCGATCAAGGAGGTGATGGTGTTCCTCCAGGGGGTGGGGGTGTCCACCTCGCTCGCCGTGCGGATCTACAAGAAGTACGGGGACAGCTCGATCGGCGTCGTGAAGAACGAGCCCTACCGGCTGGCATCCGACGTCTGGGGCATCGGCTTCCTGACCGCGGACCGGATCGCGCAGGCGGTGGGCATCCCGCACGACAGCCCTGAGCGGGTGAAGGCCGGGCTGCAGTACGCGCTCTCGCAGAGCAGCGACCAGGGGCACTGCTACCTGCCGGAGGAGCGGCTGATCGCCGACGGGGTGAAGCTCCTGCAGGTGGACGTCGGCCTGGTGATCGAGTGCCTGGCCGAGCTGGTGGCGCAGGAGGGGGTGGTCCGCGAGAGCCTGCCGGGGGAGGGCGGCGAGCCGGTGGTCGCCGTCTACCTGGTGCCGTTCCACCGCGCCGAGATCTCGCTCTCCAACCAACTGCTGCGGCTGCTGGGCGCCGAGACCGACCGGATGCCGGGCTTCGCGGACGTCGACTGGACCAAGGCGCTGGCCTGGCTGGCCCAGCGGACCGGGGCCGAGCTGGCGCCGGAGCAGGAGCAGTCGGTCCGGCTCGCGCTGACCGAGAAGGTCGCGGTGCTGACCGGCGGCCCGGGCTGCGGCAAGTCCTTCACGGTGAAGTCGATCGTCACGCTCGCGCTGGCCAAGCGGGCGAAGGTGCTGCTGGCGGCGCCGACCGGGCGGGCGGCCAAGCGGCTGGCGGAGCTGACGGGCCACCAGGCCTCGACCGTGCACCGGCTGCTGGAGCTGCGTCCGGGCGGGGACGCGGCCTATGACCGGGACCGGCCGTTGGACGCCGACCTGGTGGTGGTCGACGAGGCCTCGATGCTGGACCTGATCCTGGCCAACAAGCTGGTCAAGGCGGTGGCGCCGGGCGCGCACCTGCTCTTCGTGGGGGATGTGGACCAGCTTCCCTCGGTCGGCGCGGGGGAGGTGCTGCGTGACCTGCTGGCCGACGGTGGGCCGATCCCCTCGGTGCGGCTGACCCGGATCTTCCGCCAGGCCCAGCAGTCCGGTGTGGTGGTGAACGCGCACCGGATCAACGAGGGGCAGCCCCCGCTCACCGACGGGCTGCCCGACTTCTTCCTCTTCGTGGAGGACGACACCGAGCGCGCGGCCGGGCTGGTGGTGGACGTGGTGGCCCGCCGGATCCCGCAGCGGTTCCGGCTGGACGCCCGCCGGGACGTGCAGGTGCTGGCCCCGATGCACCGCGGCCCGGCCGGCGCCGGCAACCTCAACACGCTGCTCCAGGCCGCCGTCACCCCCGGGCGCGAAGGGCTGGCCGAGAAGCGCTTCGGCGGCCGGACCTTCCGGGTCGGCGACAAGGTGACCCAGATCCGCAATAACTATGAGAAGGGCCAGAACGGCGTCTTCAACGGCACGGTCGGCGTGGTGACCGCACTGAGCGTGGAGGACCAGCGCCTCACCGTGCTGACCGACGAGGACGAGGAGGTGCCGTACGACTTCGACGAACTCGACGAGTTGCAGCACGCGTATGCCGTCACCATCCACCGCTCGCAGGGCAGCGAGTATCCGGCGGTGGTGATTCCGGTCACCACCTCGGCCTGGACCATGCTGCAGCGCAACCTGCTCTACACGGCGGTCACCCGGGCGAAGAAGCTGGTGGTGCTGGTGGGCTCGCGCAAGGCGATCGGGCAGGCGGTGCGCACGGTGAGTGCGGGGCGCCGTCATTCAGCCCTGGATCACCGGCTGTCCATCGGATGATCACCTGAGGCCGAATGGGGTCAGGGGCCTCCGCGGGGGTATCTTGACGTGAAGAAATTGATGGACCAGCCTAGTCTTGCCGTGATCTTGTCCGGTTCGTACGGGCTGGTGCGTCGGTTCTTGTAGTGTGGGGCCCTTTTGGGCCACCCCGGGTGCGCGGTCGTCCTCCGGATGGGGGAGGGTGGACGGGCAGACACCTTGGAAGCGGATTTTCATTTCGTCGGTGAGGAAGCGCGTGAGCGAGAACAGTCAGGAATCTGTAGTACTGCGGTACCAGGGCGGCGATTACGAGTACCCGGTCGTCGAGAGCACTGCGGGGAACTCCGGCTTCGACATCTCGAAGCTGCTCCCGCAGACCGGCCTGGTCACCCTGGACAACGGCTTCGGCAACACCGCTGCCTACAAGTCCGCGATCACCTTCGTCGACGGTGACAACGGCATCCTTCGCTACCGCGGCTACCCGATCGAGCAGCTGGCCCAGCAGGGCAGCTTCATCGAGACCGCGTACCTCCTGATCAACGGTGAGCTGCCGACGCCGGACCAGCTGGCGGAGTTCAACAGCGAGATCACCCAGCACACGCTGCTGCACGAGGACGTCAAGCGCTTCTACCAGGGTTTCCCCCGGGACGCGCACCCGATGGCGATGCTCTCCTCGGTGGTCGGCGCGCTGTCGACCTTCTACCAGGACAGCCACAACCCGTTCGACGCGGCCCAGCGCCACATGTCGACGGTGCGCCTGCTGGCGAAGCTGCCGACCATCGCGGCCTACGCGTACAAGAAGTCGGTCGGCCAGCCGTTCGTCTACCCGCGCAACGACCTGAGCTACGTCGAGAACTTCCTGCGGATGACCTTCGCGGTCCCGGCCCAGGACTACGAGCTCAACCCGGTGATCGTCAACGCGCTGGACAAGCTCTTCATCCTGCACGCCGACCACGAGCAGAACTGCTCCACCTCGACCGTGCGCCTGGTCGGCTCCAGCCACGCCAACCAGTTCGCCTCGATCTCGGCCGGCATCTCGGCGCTCTGGGGCCCGCTGCACGGCGGCGCCAACCAGGCCGTGCTGGAGATGCTGGAGCAGATCCAGGCCGACGGCGGCGATGTCGACGCCTTCATCCGCAAGGTGAAGAACCGCGAGGACGGCGTCAAGCTGATGGGCTTCGGCCACCGCGTGTACAAGGCCTTCGACCCGCGCGCCGCGCTGGTCAAGGGCCTGGCGCACGACGTGCTGGCGCAGCTGGGCAAGTCGGACGAGCTGCTGGAGATCGCGCTCAAGCTGGAGGAGCACGCGCTCAGCGACGACTTCTTCATCTCGCGCAAGCTCTACCCGAACGTCGACTTCTACACCGGCCTGATCTACCGCGCGATGGGCTTCCCGACCAGCATGTTCACCGTGCTGTTCGCGCTCGGCCGGCTGCCGGGCTGGATCGCCCACTGGCACGAGATGATCAACGACCCGACCAGCCGGATCGGCCGTCCGCGCCAGATCTACACCGGCACCGCGATCCGCGACTACGTGGCGCTCGACAAGCGCTGAGCGATCCCGCGCCGGCAGGTGCCGGTAGGTGTCCAGCAGGCCCCGCAGCTTCGTGCCGCGGGGCCTTCGGCGTGTCCGGGGCGCTCGAGGCAGATGTGACGGCGCACGGCCGCCGGGAAGTGGACGAGGCTGGGAACGGCCGCTCAAAGCGTTCCTGGTCACCCCACTGCCCGGCGCCGTGCGCGCCCGGGGCCCGCCGGAGCCCCGTGGGCGGCGCGCCGACCACGGGTGCGCGGCCCTGCCCCCAGGGGAGAGGGTGGGTCGCACGGTGCCGTTCCGCAGTCGTCTGCCGCACTCACCAAGGTAAGACGTATCTGGGTCGGCAAAGTTACGTCCGGGGGGTGTGAGTTGTCTCTCGCTTCCGTCCGCGTCCCTCGGTTCACCCGCTCATACCACATGACTCGCGGCGCCCGACGTCACCCTCCCCGCAGTGATGGCAACCCAGCGTGATAGGAATCGTGGCATTCCGGTACGGACAGGGCGGGAGAGACAGATGGCCAGGAACGTTGTCGTCACCGGCGGTGGCACCGGGATCGGCCTGGAGATCGCGCGGCGGTTCGCCGAGGCGGGCGACGCGGTGGTGATCGTGGGCCGTCGGCGTGCGGTGCTGGAAAGCGCGGCCGAGCGGCTCGGCGCCGGCGTCAGCACGCTGGTCTGCGACCTGGCCGACCCGGACGCCGTGGAGGCGGCGCTGGGCGAGCTGCCGGCCCGGATCGACGTCCTGGTCAACAACGCCGGCAGCCGGGAGACCGGCTTCGGGGCCGGCCCGCACGCGCTGCTGGCCCGCTGGCGCGGCGACTTCGAGCGCAACGTGCTCACCGCGGTGCTGCTCACCGAGTCGGTGCGGGACCGGCTCACCCCGGGCGAGGGGCGGGTGATCACGATCAGCTCGATCGCCGCGCTGCGCGGAGCCGGCTCCTACGGGGCGGCCAAGGCCTCGCTGCACGCCTGGAACCACTTCCTGGCCGCCCAGCTGGGCCCCTCCGGGATCACGGCGAACATCGTGGCGCCCGGCACGGTGGCCGGCACCGAGTTCTTCGGCCCGCGGCTGGACGAGGCCGAGGTCTCCCGCCGGGCCTCCCGCACCCTGCTCGGCCGGATCGGCGAGACCGGTGAGGTGGCGGCGGCCGTGCAGTTCCTGGCCTCGCCCGGGGCGGGCTTCATCACCGCCGAGATCCTGCACTGCAACGGTGGCGAGCTGCTCGGGCGTTAGGTCCTGTCCGGCAAAGATCGGCCGGACAGGACCTGGCGCCGAGCAGTTCGGCTCAGGCGGCGAAGCGGCGCAGCCGCAGGCTGTTGGTCACCACGAAGACCGAGGAGAAGGCCATCGCGGCCCCCGCGACCATCGGGTTCAGCAGACCGGCGGCGGCCAGCGGGACGGCGGCCACGTTGTAGGCGAAGGCCCAGAACAGGTTGCCCTTGATGGTGCCCAGGGTCCGCCGGGAGAGCCGGATCGCGTCCGCCGCCACCCGCAGGTCGCCGCGGACCAGGGTCAGGTCGCCGGCCTCGATCGCGGCGTCGGCGCCGGTGCCCATGGCCAGCCCCAGGTCGGCCCGGGCGAGCGCGGCCGCGTCGTTCACGCCGTCGCCGACCATCGCCACCGCGTGGCCCTCGCCCTGCAGGCGCTCGATGACCGCGACCTTCTGCTCGGGCAGTACCTCGGCGATCACGTCGGCCGGCTCGATCCCGACCTCGGCCGCCACCGCCCGGGCCACCGCGGCGTGGTCGCCGGTCAGCAGCACCGGACGCAGGCCCAGCTCGCGCAGCTCGCGCACCGCCTGCGCGCTGGTCGGCTTGACGGTGTCGGCCACCACCAGGACCGCGCGGGCCGCGCCGTCCCAGCCGACCGCGACGGCGATGCGTCCGGCGGCTCCGGCGGCGGCCTTCGCGGCGGCCAGCTCGGGGCTGAGCGGCTGCGCCAGCTCGGCCAGCAGCGACTCCCGGCCGGCGAGCACCTGGTGACCGTCCACCAGACCCCGTACGCCGAGCCCCGGCAGGTTGGTGAACTCCTCGACGGCGGGCAGCGCGCCCAGCCGCTCGCGGGCCGCGGTGGCGACGGCCCGGGCGATCGGGTGCTCGGAGGCGTGCTCCAGGGCGCCGGCCAGCCGCAGCGCCTGCTCCTCGGTGACGCCGTCGGCGGTGTGCACGGCGGTCAGCGCCATGGCGCCGGTGGTCACCGTGCCGGTCTTGTCCAGCACGATGGTGTCCACCCGCCGGGTGGTCTCCAGCACCTCGGGGCCCTTGATCAGGATGCCCAGCTGGGCGCCGCGCCCGGTGCCGACCAGCAGCGCGGTCGGGGTGGCCAGGCCCAGCGCGCAGGGGCAGGCGATGATCAGCACGGCGACGGCGGCGGTGAAGGCCTCGGTGGCGCTGCCGGTGGCCAGCAGCCAACCGACCAGGGTGGCCAGCGCGATCAGGATCACCGTCGGGACGAAGACTGCCGAGATTCGGTCGGCCAGCCGCTGGGCGGCGGCCTTGCCGTTCTGCGCCTGCTCGACCAGCCGGGCGATGTGGGCCAGCCGGGTGTCCGCGCCGACCCGGCGGGCCTCCACCACCAGGCGCCCGCCCGCGTTGACGGTGGCGCCGGTGACGCTGTCGCCGACGGTGACCTCGACCGGGACCGACTCGCCGGTGAGCATCGAGGCGTCCACCGCCGAGGCGCCCTCCACCACCACGCCGTCGGTGGCGATCTTCTCGCCGGGCCGGACCACGAAGCGGGTGCCGACGGTCAGTTCGGCCACCGGGAGCCGGACCTCGTGGCCGTCGCGCAGCACCGCGACCTCCTTGGCGCCGAGGTCGAGCAGCGCGTGCAGCGCGGCGCCGGCCCGGCGCTTGGAGCGGGCCTCCAGCCAGCGGCCGAGCAGGATCAGCGTGGTGACGGCGGCCGCCGTCTCCAGGTAGAGGGTTGATCCGGCGTCAGCCCGGCCGATCGCCAGGCTGAACTCGTGCTTCATCCCGGGCATCCCCGCGCCGCCCAGGAAGAGCGCCCAGAGGGACCAGCCGAAGGCGGCCAGGGTGCCGAGCGAGACCAGGGTGTCCATGGTGGCCGCGCGGTGCCGCAGGTTGGTCCAGGCGGCCCGGTGGAAGGGCAGGCCGCCGTACGCCACCACCGGGCCGGTGAGCGCGAAGGCGAGCCACTGCCAGAAGGTGAACTGCAGCGCCGGCACCATCGAGAGCAGCACCACCGGGACGGTCAGCACGGCGCTGAGCAGCAGCCGCACCCGCTCGGGGTCGGCCTCGGCTCCGGCTTCGACAGCGGGGCCCGCGGCCGGTTCGGCGGCCGGCGGCGGGGGCGGCTCGGCGGTGTAGCCGGTGCGCTCCACGGTGGCGATCAGGTCGGCCACCGTGACGCCGGGGCCGAAGTCGACCCGGGCCTTCTCGGTGGCGAAGTTCACCGTGGCCGCGACGCCCACCATCCGGTTCAGCTTCTTCTCGATCCGGGCAGCGCAGGAGGCGCAGGTCATCCCTCCGATCGAGAGCTCGACGCGGTCACTTATGCCGGTGGGTGCGGTGGTGGCGGTGCTCATCGGGCGGCTCCTTCGCGGGACGGGTGGGGACGGGGTGCGACCGGGCGGCCGGGGTGCGTCCCGGTCGCTCCCCGTGACCGGGCTCAGGCGGCCGGGCCGACCAGCTCGTAGCCCGCCTCGTCGACGGCGGCGCGGACGTCGGCCAGGGCCAGCGGCTGCTGGGAGGAGACTGTGACGGTGCCGGCCTTGGCGTTGGCGGCCACCTCGGTGACGCCGGCCAGAGCGGAGAGCTCCGAGCTGACCGACTTCTCACAGTGGCCGCAGCTCATGCCGGTGACGGTGTAGGTGACGGTGCTGGACATCGCTGCCTCCAAGGGATGAGGGGGCGCCGGAGGTCGGCGCCGCCGTACTGTCGAGAACACGATACCCCCTAGGGGTATTTCGTGAAGAGGGGTGAGCCGGGCGGCCGGTGAGATGGTCGTCACGGTCCGCTGACCGACAGTAGTCGCACCACCACCATGCGCCCGTCTTCGCCGCTCCCGGTCACCCGGAATGGCGCTGGGTGACCGGGCGACGCGGCTGCTCGTCGGGGTGATGGCGGATGGGCATCCGGGTCGAATGTCCGTAATGTTCGGCACGTGTTCAGCTTTCGCCGCCCCAGCCGCCCCTTGGCCTCCGCCGTCCAGGGCCTGCCCAAGGCGCGGCGGCGGCGCGCGCTGGCCGCCGTCGACCTGCGGGACCTGTCCTGGCGGCGGCGGGCCGCGCCGGCCCTGCTGGCGATCGTCTGCGTCTGCTTGGCGGACCTGTCCACCGGTCAGGAGCGCTACCTGGCACCGCTGATGACCGTGGTGCCCTCGATCGCCGCGCTCACCTTGTCGGCCGTCGGGGTGCTGAGCGTCTGCACGATCGGGCTGGCGGCGCTGGCCGGGCTCAACCGATACGACCAGGTCACCGCGGTGCACGACCAGCGCTTCCTGTTCGGTTCGATGATCACCTACCTGGCGCTCACCCTGTTCAGCGCCTACGTCGCGGAGCTCCGGATGCGCCGGGCGGCCGCTTTCGCCGCCGTCAGCTCGGTGGCCGAGGCGGCCCAGCGGGCGCTGCTGCGCCGGCCGGGGCCCGAGGTCGGGCCGCTGCGGCTGGCGGTCCGCTACGCCTCGGCCGCCGACGAGGCGCGGATCGGCGGCGACCTCTACTCGGTGCTGGAGACCCCGCACGGCACCCGCGCGGTGGTCGGCGACGTCCGGGGCAAGGGGCTGGACGCGGTCCAGACGGCCGCCGTGGTGCTCGGCGCCTTCCGCGAGGCCGCCTACGACGAGCCGGGGCTGCACCAGGTGGCCGCCCGGATCGAGGCCAGCGTGGAACGGCATGTCCCCGACGGCGAGTTCACCACCGCGCTGTTCGCCGAGGTGTGCGGCGACGGGGTGGTCGAGCTGCTCCAGTACGGGCACGTGCCGCCGCTGCGGGTGGCCCCGGACGGCACTGTGACGGTGCTGGAGGCCCCCGACCCCTGGGTGCCGCTGGGCCTGGGGCGGCTGGCGGCGGGCCGCCCGCAGAGCTGGCACCAGCCGTTCGGCACCGGTGACGTCCTGGTGCTCTGCACCGACGGCGTGGTGGAGGCCCGCGGGCGCGGCAGCGGCGAGTTCTATCCGCTGGAGGGGCGGGTCGCCGAGCTGGTGGCGGGCGCCGCGGGTTCGGTGGCCGAGCTGGAGGTGGCGGTGGGCCGGCTCTACGCCGACCTGCTCCGGCACACCGGCGGCGACCTCGGCGACGACGCGCTGCTGCTGCTGGTCAGCCGGGCCGACTGACCAGCGGCAGCCGGCCGTTCAGCTGACCACCGCGTCCGCCAGGGCGCGGAAGAGCAGGGCGGTGGAGGTCGCGCCCGGGTCCTGGTGGCCGATGCTGCGAGGGCCGAGATAGGAGGCGCGCCCCTTGCGGGCCTGCAGCGGGATGGTGGCGCGGGCCCCCGCCTCGGCGGCCTCGGCGGCCAGCGCGCTGGCCTCGCGCAGCGTGAAGCCGTCGAAGGCGGCGCGCTCCAGCGCGGCCACGGCCGGCTCGAAGGCGTCCACCATGGTCTTGTCGCCGACCACGGCGCCACCCAGCTTCTGCACCGCGCCGAGCCCGGCGCGCAGCGCCTGGGCCAGCTCCGTCAGGTCCGCGCTCGGGGCGGGCAGCGCGGCTCCCACGCCGCGCAGCGCGCTGCCGTAGAGCGGCCCCGAGGCGCCGCCGACCTTGGAGATCAGCGTGCTGCCGGCCTTTGTGAGCACCGTGCCCGGCGAGGCGTCGGCGGGCAGCGCGTCCAGCGCGGTGATGACGGCGGCGAAGCCGCGCCGCAGGTTGCTGCCGTGGTCGCCGTCGCCGATCGCGGCGTCCAGCGCGGTGAGTTCCTCGTGCCGGCGCTCGACGGCGGCGGCTGCGGCGCGCAGCCAGCCGAGCGCGAGTTCCCGGTCCAGGTCATAGCGCATGACGGGGTTCCCAGTCGGTCGGTGACAGTTGATCGGTGACGGATGGTCAGGGCCGGTGCAGGGCCGGGGTGCGGGCCGGGGCGTCCCACAGCTCGAGCAGCTCGGGATCTGCCTTGGTCAGGGTGAGCGAGAAGCCTGCCATGTCCAGGCTGGTCACGTAGTTGCCGACCAGCGCGCGGGCGATGGTGATGCCGCGCTCGGCCAGCCGGGCGGCCACCTCGCCGTGCACGATGTAGAGCTCGATCAGCGGGGTCCCGCCCATGCCGTTGACCAGGGCGATCACCTCGTCGCCCGCCGTCAGCGTGTGGTCGGCGAGGATGGTCTCCACCACCTCGGCGACCAGCTCGCGGGCCGGGCGCAGCGGCTCGCGGCGGCGGCCCGGCTCGCCGTGGATGCCCACGCCCACCTCGATCTGGTCCTCGGGCAGGTCGAAGCCGGGGCGCCCGGCGGCGGGGGTGGTGGCGGCGGTCAGTGCCACCGCGAAGGAGCGGGAGGCGGCCACCGCGCGCTCGGCCACGGAGGCCACCTCGGCGGCCTTGGCGCCGCGCTCGGCCAGCGCGCCGGCCACCTTCTCGACCACCACGGTGGCGCCGGTGCCGCGCCGCCCGGCGGTGTAAGTGGAGTCCTCGACCGCGACGTCGTCGTTGACCAGCACGGTGCGGACCTCGATGCCCTCCTCGGCGGCCAGCTCGGCGGCGAGCGAGAAGTTGAGCACGTCACCCGTGTAGTTCTTGACGATCAGGACCGCGCCCGCGCCGCCGTCGGTGGCCCGCAGGGCGGCGAGCACCTGGTCGGGCACCGGGGAGGTGAAGACCTCGCCGGGGCAGGCCGCGTCCAGCATCCCCGGGCCGACGAAGCCGCCGTGCAGCGGTTCGTGGCCCGAGCCGCCGCCGGAGATCAGCGCGACCTTGCCGGGGCGGGGCGCGTCCGCGCGGTGGATGACGTGGTTCTCCCGGTCCACTGTCAGTTCCGGGTGGGCGGCGGCCACTCCGGTCAGCGCGTCGTCGAGTACGGACTCGGGGGTGTTGATCAGCTTCTTCATCGGCGTCTCCCGCTGCTGAGGTCGGACCGGCTCGTTGCCGAACCTACGCCACCAGGTGCGGGTTTCTCATCCGTTCACCGCGACCTGGCGTGGCGGCGACTACCCTCGGCGGACATGAGGACTTCGGTGGGAATCGTCCTGGTGTCGCACAGCCCGCTGCTGGCCGCCGGGGTGCGGGAGCTGGTCGAGCAGCTGGGTGGCGGGAGCGTGCGGGTGGCGGTCGCGGGCGGTACCGAGGACGGCGAGCTCGGGACCAGCTACGAGTTGATCACCGAGGCGGTGCGGCAGGCGGACGGCGGCGCGGGCGTCGTGGTGCTGCCCGATCTCGGCAGCTCGGTGCTCACCGCGCGGGCCGTGCTGGCGGACCTGGGGCGGGCCGAGGAGCTCGTGCTGGTGGACGCGCCGTTCGTGGAGGGCGCGGTGTCGGCGGTGGTGACCGCCTCCACCGGGGCGGGCCTGGCCGAGGTGGTCCGGGCGGCCCAGGAGGCTTGGCAGGCGCATAAGTTCTGACCGGACGGGGCCTGGGGCGCTGGCTCACTTGGCGTCCGCGTAGCACTCCACCACGGCCGTGCTCATCGGGAACCGCACCGGGGTGTCGCCGAAGACCAGCCGGCTGGCCTCGTCGGCCGCCGCCGTGATCAGCGCTGCCACCTGCTCGGCCAGCTCGGTGGGCGCGTGCACCACCACCTCGTCGTGCTGGAAGAAGACCAGGTGCGGGCGGCCACCGGGCCCGGTGAGCTCGGCCAGCCGGCGGCGCAGCGCGGCCAGCAGGGCCAGCGCCCAGTCGGCGGCGCTGGCCTGGATCACGAAGTTGCGGGTGAACCGGCCGCGGGCCCGGGTGGAGCGCCCGCCCTGCTCGGCGCTCTCGCCGCCGGCCGCCGCGGCGCCCTCGGTCAGGTCCAGCCAGGCGTCCGAGGGCGGCGGGCAGCTGCGGCCGAGCCGGGAGGTGACGATGCCGCCCTCCTCGCCGGTGCGGGCGGCGGCCTCCACGTAGCCCATCGCGACGGGGTAGCGCTGGCGCAGGATGGCGAGCAGCGGGCCGATGTCCCCGCTGGTCTGCCCGTACATCGCGCCGAGCAGGCCGAGCTTGGCCTTCGCCCGGTCGCCCTGGAAGGCCGTGGCGGCCAGCGCCTCGTAGAGGTCGCCGCCGGCCGCGCTGCGAGCCAGCGCCGCGTCACCCGAGAGGGCGGCCAGCACCCGGGGCTCCAGCTGGGCCGCGTCGGCCACCACCAGCCGCCAGCCCGGATCGGCCACCACCGCGCGGCGCAGGATCCGCGGGATCTGCAGCGCCCCGCCGCCCCGGCTGGCCCAGCGCCCGGAGACCACTCCGCCCACCACGTACTCGGGGCGGAACCGGCCGCCGCGCGCCCAGGCGTCCTGCCAGGCCCAGCCGTGCGCGGTGTGGATCCGGGCCAGCTCCTTGTAGCGGATCATCAACTCGGCGGCTGGGTGGTCCAGTTCGCGCAGCTCCCAGACCCGGGTGGAGGTCAGCCGGACGCCCTGCTCGGCGAAGGCGCGCAGCACCTGGGTGTGCGAGTCGGGGTTGAACGGCTTGCCGCCGAGCGCCTGCTGGAGCCGGACGGCCAGCTCGGCCAGCTTGGCGGGCTGGGTGCCGGGGATGTGCGGGCGCGGGCCGAGCAGCTCGGTGAGCAGCGCGTCGTGGACCTCGGTGCGCCAGGGCAGGCCGTCCTGGGCCATCTCGGCGGCGGCCAGCGCGCCGGCCGACTCGGCGGCCACCAGCAGCCGGAACCGGGCCCGCTGCGCCTCGCCCTCGATCGCCTGGAGCCGGCGCTGCTGGTCCGCGTGCACGGCCAGTACGGCGGCCAGCGGGTCGGTGCCGGGCGGCAGTTGCAGGCGGTCGGGGGCGAACAGGGTGTCCTGCGCCTCGGCCGGGCCGCTCTCCGACAGGTCGGCGGGGACCGGCAGGGAGCGCAGCCGGGCCCAGGCGGCGCCGAGCGAGCGCGGCGCGCCCCAGCGGCCCTCGTGCGCCAACAGCAGGGCCTCGACCAGCCGCAGGTCGTGGCAGCGGCCGAGCCGGCGCCCGCCGGGCAGGTCGGCCAGTGCCGCCAGCAGCGGCGGGTAGACGGACTCGGCGCTCGCCCAGACCCAGCGCGGGTGCTCGGCGGCCTCCAGCTCGGCGACGGTGACGGCCAGCTCGGCGGCCTTCAGCGGGGCGCCGAGCGGCTCACCCGCCTCGGAGATGCGGTGCAGCCGGCCGCCGCGCCCGTGGGCGTCGGGGACCAGGGCGATCCTGGCGGGCACGGTGGGCTCCGTCTCGGTGGGTGGCGGCGGCAGGCGGGCGGCTCGCGGTCGGCGGGCCGCGCGTGCCGGTTCGTTCGACCCGACCGTAGCGCGCGGCGCTGACAGCGGCGCGTAGGGTCTGCGGAATGACGGAGAATCCCTTCCTGGCGCCCAGCCGGCTCCCTTACCAGTTGCCTCCCTACGCCGAGATCCGCGCCGAGCACTACCGCCCGGCCCTCGAGGCGGGGATGGCCGAGCAACTGGCCGAGATCGCGCGGATCGACGCCGATCCGGAGCCCGCGAGCTTCGAGAACACGGTGGTCGCGTTGGAGCGCACCGGCGAGCTGCTGCGGCGGGCGCTGGCCGTGTTCGACAACCAGAGCTCCGCGCACACCGACGCGCTGCTGCAGGAGTTGGACGCCGAGTTCAAGCCGAGGCTGGCGGCGCACAGCGACGCGATCCACCTGGACCGCGCGCTCTTCGCCCGGCTCGACGCGGTGCATGCCGAGCGCGCCTCGCTGGACCTGGACGCCGAGTCGCTGCGCCTGCTGGAGCGCCACCACCTGCGCTTCGTCCGGGCCGGGGCGCAGCTGCCGCCGGCCGAGCAGCAGCGGCTGCGCGAGTTGAACGCCGAGCTGGCCACCGCCTCCGCCACCTTCGAGCGGAACCTGTTCGCCGCCAACGCCGCCGGCGCCCTGGTGCTGGACCGCCCCGAGCAGTTGGCCGGTCTGGGCGAGGCGGAGATCGCCGCCGCCGCCGAGAACGGCCGGGCGCGCGGGCACGACGGCAAGTACGTGCTCAGCCTGCTGAACTTCACCCAGCAGCCGGCGCTGGCCCGGCTGACCGACCGTGCGGTGCGCCGCCGGCTGATGGACGCCGCGCTGAACCGGGGCCTGGCCGACAACGGTCCGCTGGCCGCCCGGATGGCCGCGCTGCGCGCCGAGCGGGCCGCGCTCTTCGGCCACCCCAGCCACGCCGCCTACGTGGTGGCCGACGAGACGGCCGGCAGCGTCGAGGCGGTCACCGCGATGCTGCACCGGCTGATCGCGCCGGCGGTGGCCAACGCCGAGCGGGAGCTGGCCAGGCTGCGCGAGGAAGCGGCGGCCGACGGCGTCACCGACTTCGGCCCGCACGACCTCGCGTACTACGGCGAGCGGGTCCGGCAGGCCGAGTACGACCTGGACAGCGCCGCGCTGCGCCCGTACTACGAGCTCGAACGGGTGCTGCACGACGGCGTGTTCCACGCGGCGGGCCTGGTCTACGGGCTGACCTTCACCGAGCGGACGGACCTGGTCGGCTACCACCCGGACACCCGGGTCTTCGAGGTCTTCGAGCAGGACGGCCGGCCGCTGGGCCTCTTCCTGGCCGACTTCTTCGCCCGCCCGTCCAAGCGCGGTGGCGCCTGGATGGACGAACTCGTCAAGCAGAACGGCCTGTTCGACCGCAAGCCGGTGGTCTTCAACAACCTGAACATCACCAAGCCCGCGCCCGGGCAGCCGGTGCTGCTCAGCGGCGACGAGGTCCGCACCCTCTTCCACGAGTTCGGCCACGCGCTGCACGGCCTCTTCTCCGACGTGCGCTACCCGCTGCTGGCCGGCACCGAGGTGCCGCGCGACTTCGTGGAGTTCCCCTCGCAGGTCAACGAGATGTGGCTGAGCTGGCCCGAGGTACAGGCCAACTACGCCCGGCACCACCTGACCGGTGAGCCGCTGCCGGAGGAGCTGCTGGCGAAGCTGGCGGCGGCCGAGCGGTTCGGCCAGGGCTACCAGACCGTGGAGTACCTGGCGGCGGCGCTGCTGGACTGGGCCTGGCACACCCGCCCGGTCGGCGAACCCGTGCTGGACGCGGCCGCGTTCGAGGCCGAGGTGCTCAAGGAGGCCGGGCTGGCGCTGCCCGAGGTGCCGCCGCGCTACCGGACCGCCTACTTCAGCCACCTCTTCGTGGGCGACTACAGCGCCGGCTACTACGCCTACATCTGGTCCGAGGTGCTGGACGCCGACACCGTGGAGTGGTTCAAGGGCAACGGGCGGCCGATCCGGGAGAGCGGGGAGCGCTTCCGCCGCGAGCTGCTGGCCCGGGGCAACAGCGTCCCGGCGCTGGACATGTTCCGCGCCGTGGTCGGCCGTGAGCCCGACGCCGCACCGCTGCTGGCCCGGCGCGGGCTGGGCTAGGGCCTCTCTTACGGATCTTGTCGGATCAGCGTGCGGCTCCCCCAGCCTTCGGCCGGGAGGTGCCCCCACGGCGCCCGGCTGGGCGTGCCGGCGGATCGTCCTCGTACTGGGTCGTACTTGGATGATTCGCCGGTGCGTCCAGGCGGGATGCCCGGCGTCGCACGCCCGGCAAGATCCGTAAGAGAGGCCCTAGGGCGCGTCAGTGGTGCGGCCGGTGTGCCACGCGACGCTGCGTGGCACACCGGCCGGATTCAGTGCTCTGCCGGGGACTTGACGGTTGGTCAGCCCGGGATGATGGAGAACGCGCCGTTCTGCAGCGCGGTCTCGGTGTAGGGGCCGCTGTCGATGGACTGCGGCGAGTAGTTGTCGAAGACCTGGCCGTTCACCTTGAGGTTGGCGAAGTTCAGCTGGCTGAAGGACGGGTAGCTCTGGGTCGGGGACTCCATGACCGCCTCGGCGCTGACGTCCTGGGAGCGCAGGGTCTGCTTGGTGGTCTTGGTCCAGCCCTGGGTGACGTCGGTGAGGGTGAGCGTGTAGCTGCTCCGAGTGCCGGCCACCACGCTGGCGTTGAAGGTGTCGCCGGCGCTCACCGGCTCGTTGAAGTAGACCGGAGCGGCCGGGTACATCTCGTACCAGCCGGAGTAGACCGGCGAGCCGCTGGAGCAGTCCGCCTGGACGCCGGTCTGCTCGACGGTCTGCGAGCCGTAGCCGTCGATGCCGATCCACGGGGCGAACAGGTCGTTGCTGGTGTTGCACTGGACGTCCGGCATGGTCCACGAGCCGGTGATGCTCTTGAAGCCGCTGCCCTGGGCGATGTAGCCGCCCCAGTTGCTGTTGCCGGAGTAGGGGTGACCGCCGTGGCTGTGCAGCGGGGCGAAGAAGTGCGGGGTGGCGGCTTGCGCGGCCGGGGCGGCGAACGCGGCGCCGGAGAGGGCGAGCAGCCCGGCTATCGCGGCCCGGGCGGGCTTGCGCAGGCGAAGACTGGCCATGGGGTACTCCTCGGTGCGTGGGGGTCGGTGCGCCGGGCAGCCTTCGGAGTTGGGGGCCGGAGGACTGTCTGGCGCTGCCGATCAGCGTGCGGCCAGGCGGTGACTGTCGGGAAGGTCACGGCTGGTGCCGGAATGCGACATGGCGGAAACATGTCAGGTGTCAGAAGTCTTGATTTCCGGTCAGGTGTGGACCACAGTCGGGTCCACGACAGGACCGGATCCCCAGGTGGGACCGGTCGCGGCGACGGTACGTGATCCAGGGGCGGGCCAGGTGGCGGAGCAGTGGGCGGGGCGGTTCGGTGGCCTCGGGCTGGCCGCCGACCAGGAGTTGCTCTACCTGCACCTGTTGAGCAGCCCCGGACTGACCGCGCCCGGGCTGGCGGCCGCCGTCGGGATCGGTACCGAGCGGGCCGTGGCCGCGCTCGGCGCGCTCGCCGACCTGGGCCTGGTCGAACGCCCGCCGGCGGACGGCACCGTGTGGCACCCGACGGCGCCCGATGTGGCGCTGGAAGAGCTGTTGCTGCGCCGCGAGTTGGAGCTGCGCCGGACCCGGGGCCGGATCACCGAGCTGCTGCGGACCTACCGGCACACCAGCACCGGCGCCGACGGCGATCTGGTCGAGGTGATCACCGGGCGGGAGGCGATCGCCGACCTGTGGCGCAGCCTCCAGCTGGGCGCGCGCGGCGAGTTGCGGGTGCTCGACAAGCCGCCCTACATCCGCCGCTCCGATCCCGAGCTCGAACTGGCCTCGCTGGCCCGGGGGGTGCGGATGCGGGTGGTCTACGAGAGCCAGGTGCTGCGCGACCAGGTCCGGCTGGCCGAGATCCACCAGTTCACCGAGGCCGGCGAGCAGGCCCGGGTGCTGCCCGAACTCCCGCTCAAACTGGCGCTGGTGGACGACCGCTGGGCGCTGCTGCCGGTCAGCTCGGGCACCGCGGAGCAGAGCGTGCTGCTGGTCCGCCCGTCCTCGCTGCTGGACGCGCTGGCCGGTCTGTTCGAGCTCTACTGGTCGCGGGCGATGCGGATGCCGCCGCCCGACTCCACCGAGCCGCCGCGCGACCGGCACCACCAGCTGCTCACCCTGCTGGCCGCCGGGCTGACCGACGAGAGCATCGCCCGGCAGATGGGCGTCTCGACCCGGACCGTGCAGCGCTGGGTGCGCGAGCTGATGGACCGGTTCGGCGCGCGCACCCGGTTCCAGGCCGGGATCCAGGCGGCCCGCGCCGACCTGCTCTAGCTGCTCACGGTCAGGGTGACCTCGGCGCCCCGGGGGACCTGGACGCGCGGCTGCCCGGGGCGGCTGCGGTCGATGGTCACCCGGCTGCTTCCGGTGACGGCGATCCGGGCGTCGGTGGGGGCGGCCAGTTCGGTCCAGCCGCCGCTCGCCCGGAAGGTCACCGAGGCGGCGCCGGCCGCCCAGGACTCCGCGCTCGGCCGCCCGGCGAGCGCGAGGACGTACGGGCCGAAGGCCGGCCCGTCCCCGGGCGCGGCCTGCCCGTCCGTCCCCAACGCGCAGTAGCCGCCCTGCCCTTGGCACCAGTACCACATGGTCCAGGCGCTCGCGAAGCCCGCCATCGCGGCGATCTGCCGGCGCACCAGCTCGGTGTTGCCCGGGGTGCGGGAGTTCGGCGGACCCCACTCGCCGACCAGCACCGGCATCCGGTTGGCGTGCGGATAGGCGGTGATCGCCGCGGTGTAGTTCTCGACGAAGCCGTCGGCCGGGTTCCAGTCGGCGCCGTTCTCCACCGCGGTGTCGTAGAAGTGCGGCGCGTAGCCGAGCCTGGCCGCTCCCCGGCGCGGGTCGGTGAAGCCGGGCAGCTGGGTCGGCACGCCCTCGCCGACCAGCACGGTGGGCTCGACGAAGAGCCAGGAGCGCTGGTCCACCGAGCGGATCGCGGCGATCAGCCGCTGGTACATGGCCGCCAGCCGCCCCTGCTCCAGGGCCGCCGAGGCGGCCGCCAGCACCGCCGGGTCGCTCGGGTCGCCGTTCACCGGGCCGAACGGTTCGTTGAACAGGTCGTAGCCCAACAGCGAGCGGTGGCCGCGCAGTTCGGTGGCCAGGTGGGTGTAGAAATCGGCCTGCCAGCGGCGCAGGTCGGCGTCGTCGTAGAGGTGGCGGAAGGCGGCCTGCACGGCGGGCTGGAAGTAGCCGGCGAACCAGTCGTTCGGGTCCGGGACGAAGGGCAGCCCGTCGTCCCGGGTCGCCCAGAGCGGGATGCCCCGGTCGCCACCGCCGAAGGCCGGCCCGTAGACGTCCTGGTGGAAGTCGATCACGGCGAGCAGCCCGTCCCGGTCGGCCCAGCTCAACAGGCGCTGCAGCTTGCCGAGTTCGACGCCGTCGTAGTGGCCGCGGGCGGGCTCCAGGCGGTTCCAGGAGATCGCCACCCGGATCAGCGTGAAGCCGTGGACGGCGATCGAGCGCAGGTCGGCCTCGGTGGTCTCGTCGTACTTGTCGACGTTGAAGCCGCGCGGTTCCACCACCCGGCCCGCCGGATCGGTGAAGAGCGTGCGCCCGTCCGGAACTTGGGCGCTGCCGGTGGGGAAGTCGGCGGCCGGGCAGACGGGTTGGGCCTGTGCCGTGGGCGCGGCGGTGAGCAGCGCGGCGGCGCTCAGCAACAGGGCGGCGGCGGTACGGAAGGCGCGCACGGACACCTCGCACGGGGCGGCGGTCGGGGAGAGCGCCGATCGTGGCCCATGCCGCCGCCGTGCGCAAGAGGTGCGGCGCTACTCCGCGGCGGGGACGGCCGTTTCGGACCCGGCTCCGCCGTTCGGCAGCGGCGTGGGCAGCGGCGCGGCCGCGGCCAGCCGTCCCCAGAGCAGGTCGGCCAGCGCCTGCACCATCCGGGCCCGCGGGCAGGGCTTGGCCTCCAGCCACCAGTCCCCGGCGGCCAGCACCATGCCGGTGATCGCCCGCCCCCAGGCCTCGGAGAGCAGCGGCGCGTCCGGGCCGAGGTCGACCTGCGCGGTGACGGCCCGGGTGATCTCGTCGGCGATCTGGCGCAGCGCGGGGGCCAGCGCGTTGCCCACCCCGTCGGGGTCGCCCGTCTCCGGATGGGTGAGCAGCCGGTAGACCTGCGGGCGGGCCTCGATCCCGGCCAGGTAGGTGTCCAGCACGAGCTCGACCCGCTCGCGGCGTTCCAGCGGTTCGGCCAGCGCGCTGCGCACCGCGGCCAGCAGGCCGGAGGTGTGACGCTCGGTCAGGGCCTGGAAGAGGCCGCTGCGGTCGCCGAAGTGCCGGTAGAGGATCGGCTTGGTGATGCCGGCCTCGGCGGCGATCGCGTTCATGCTGGCGCCCGGCCCCTCCCGACTGACCACCCGGTCGGCGGCGTTGAGCAGCTGCTCCCTGCGCGGTTCCTCCAGCGCGGTCACCTGGCCCTCCGTTCCCCTCATCGCGGCGTGGTGCGGTGCCGTCGTGCTGCGCATTGACAGCCGTTACCTATCAGTAGCAGACTCCGTCGGTGTTACCGGGGGTAACCCCCCGGGACGCACCCCGGGCGGCGCGATCTTGATCCTGGAGGACCGAATGAACCCCTTCTCACTGGCACTCGGCGAGGACCAGCTCGCCGTCCGCGACTGGCTGCACGGCTTCGCCGCCGACGTGATGCGCCCGGCCGCCGCCGAGTGGGACGAGCGCGAGGAGACCCCCTGGCCGATCATCCAGGAGGCCGCCAAGATCGGGATCTACTCGATGGACTTCTACGCCCAGCAGTTCTTCGACCCCTCGGGCGTGGGCATACCGGTCGCCATGGAGGAGCTGTTCTGGGGCGACGCCGGCATCGGCCTGTCCATCGTCGGCACCACGCTGGCCGCGGTGGCCCTGCTGGCCAACGGCACCGACGAGCAGATCGGCACCTGGGCCCCGCAGATGTTCGGCACCCCCGAGGACGTCAAGGTGGCCGCCTTCTGCTCCTCCGAGCCGGACGCCGGCTCCGACGTCTCCGCGCTGCGCACCAAGGCCGTCTACGACCAGGCCAAGGACGAGTGGGTGCTGAACGGCACCAAGACCTGGGCCACCAACGGCGGCATCGCGGCCGTGCACGTGATCGTCGCGACCGTGGACCCCGAGCTCGGCGCGCGCGGGCAGGCGTCGTTCGTGGTGCCGCCGGGCACCCCGGGCCTGTCGCAGGGACAGAAGTTCAAGAAGCACGGCATCCGTGCCTCGCACACCGCCGAGGTGGTGCTGGACGCGGTCCGGGTGCCCGGGAGCTGCCTGCTGGGCGGCAAGGAGAAGCTGGACGAGCGGCTGGCCCGAGCCCGTGAGGGAGTGCGCAAGTCGGGCCGCAACGCGGCGATGGCCACCTTCGAGGCCTCCCGCCCGGCGGTCGGCGCGCAGGCGATCGGCATCGCCAGGGCCGCCTACGAGGTGGCGCTGGACTACGCCAGGACCCGGGTGCAGTTCGGCCGTCCGATCATCGACAACCAGGGCGTGGCCTTCACCCTGGCCGACATGCGGACCCGGATCGACGCGGCCCGGCTGCTGGTCTGGCGGGCCTCCTGGATGGCCGCCAACCAGCAGCCGTTCACCGCGGCCGAGGGCTCGATGTCCAAGCTCTACGCGGGTGAGACCGCCAAGTGGGTCACCGCGCAGGCGATGCAGATCCTCGGCGGCAACGGCTTCACCCGGGAGTACCCGGTGGAGCGGATGCACCGGGACAGCGCCATCTACACCATCTTCGAGGGAACCAGCGAGATCCAGCGGCTGGTCATCGCGCGGGCCATCTCGGGGCTGCCGATCCGCTGAGCTGTGCCGAGCGGGTGTGCGGCTACCGCTCGGCCGATCGGTTCTCGATGGTGCAGTCCGGGCCGGGGTAGATCAGACCCTCGTGCCCGTCGGCGAACCTCACCATGTACGGAGGTTCGCCGTCCTGGCCGCGCACCTCGGTGATCTCGCCCTGGCGCTCTTCGAGGCCGATCGATCGGCTGTGGATGTGGATGCGGTCGCCTACGTCTGCACGCATGTCCGGAAACTCCTTGCCTCGGGGGGTGGGACTGCTCCTGAGGGCATCTCACCAGAGAGTGACTGGACTCACGTCTCACGTTACTCCGTCGGGCCCAGTCGGTCCGGGAACGCGGGCTCGCGCCGCTCCAGGAACGCCGCGAGCCCCTCGCGCACGTCGGGCGCCTCGCGGGAGCGCTGCTCCCACGGGGCGAGCGCGGCGGCCGGGTCGCTCGCCGCCAGCGCCGCCTTGGCCGCGCCGATCGTCTGCGGCGAGCGTCGGGCCAGCAGCCGGGCGAACTCCAGCGCCCGCCCGTCCAACCGCTCCGCCGGGTGCACCTCGTCCAGCAGCCCGAACCGCTCGGCCCGCTCGGCGTCCACCAACTCGCCGGAGAAGAGCAGGTACTTGGCCCTGGCCGGCCCGACCAGTGAGGCCAACCGCGCGGTGGGGACCGCCGGGTACACCACGCCGAGCTTGGCCGGCGTGATCCCCAGCCGCGCGTCCGCCGCACCGAACCGCAGGTCGCAGGCGAGCGCGAGCTGGCAGCCGCCACCCACGCAGGAGCCGTGCACCACGGCCAGCGTCGGGTGCGGGAAGGCGGCCAGCGCCTGCTCCGCCTCGACATTGCGCGCATGGTAGGCGTCCGCGCTCGCCGGCTCGCCGTACACCTGGGCGAGTTCGCCGATGTCCGCCCCCGCGCTGAAGGTGCGCTCGGCCCCGGTCACCAGCAGCGCCCGCACCCCGGGCCGGGCCGCCAACTCGGCCAGCAGCCCGGGCAGCGCCTGCCACATCGCCAGCGTCACGGCGTTGCGGCGCTCGGGGCGGTCCAGCAGGAGCACGGCCACGGCGTCGGCCTGGCCGTGGAAGGCGCGCAGACCGGGCACGGGGGAGGGGAGTTCGGCGCGGTCGGCGGTGAGGGGCGTCTGGTCGGTCATGGGCCCCACTCTTGCAGGCGGGGTGGGTGGCACCCGCCGGGGGCGGGGGTGACGGGGTCGGTGGCCGTCGGGAGCGCCGAGGCCACCGGAGCCATCGCCTCGATCAGCGGCTGATCGCCAGCAGAGCCCCGGAGTTCGGGGACCGAGCCGGGGCGCCCCTTTCCCGGGCGGGAGCGCCGTTCGGGGAAGGGGTCGTGGTTGAATGCGCACGACGAGACCACCGCACCGCGCAGAGGAGTCGACAAGTGGACCAGGAGCAGTTGCTACCCCGGGACGCCTGGCTCGCCTCGCTGCCGCGCTCCTACACCGCCGCCGGCTGCCTGCTCACCGACGAGGCGGGCCGGGTGCTGGTGCTCAAGCCCAACTACCGGCCCGGCTGGCAGTTCGCCGGCGGCACCATCGACCTGGGCGAGGACGCGCTGCAGTGCGCGAAGCGTGAACTGCTGGAGGAGACCGGGCTGGACCGGGAGGTCGGCTCGCTGCTGGTGGTCGGCTGGACCCACCCTTCCGGGCAGCTGGACCACCCGGCCGTGCACTTCATGTTCGACGCGGGCACGGTGCCGGTGGACACCGTGATCACTTTGCAGGAGAGCGAGTTGGAGGAGTACCGCTGGGTCGAGCCCGAGCAGGCCTACCCGCTGCTCGGCGAGGCGCGCGGGCCCCGGCTGCGGTTGGCGCTGGCGGCGCGGGCCGACGGGGTGGTGCGGATCGCGTCGGGGACGGTCTCGGGGATCTGAGTCGGCCGGGCGAGTGGCTCGGTGAGCGAGAGGGAGTGGCTGGAGTGGGTGGGGCGGGCAGGATGGAGCCGGGGCAGGTCGAGGTCCGCTGGGTCGCGGTGACCCCGGCCAGTGCGGCCGTGGCCGAGGCCGCCGCCGGTGGGGTGCTGGACGAGCACGAGCGGCGGCGGTCCGCCGCGTTCCGGCGTGCCGAGGACCGGGCGCTCTACCAGGTCGCCCACGTCGCGCTGCGCAGGCTGCTGGCCGAGCGGTTGGGCCGCCGGCCCGAGGAGGTGACGTTCCGTCGGGCCTCCTGTCCGGGTTGCGGCGAACCGCACGGCCGGCCGGAGCAGGCGCACGACCCCGGCCTGGAGTTCTCGCTCTCGCACGCCGCCGGACTGGCGCTGATCGCGCTGGCCGCCGATCCGGTCGGCGCGGACGTCGAGTTGGGCGGCGCCTTCGAGCCCGGGGCCGGCGCGGAGGTGGTGACCCAACTGCACCCGGCCGAGCAGGCGGAACTCGCCGCGCTGGCCGAGCTGCGGCCGGAACGCTGGGCGGCCGGCGCGCTGCGCTGCTGGGTGCGCAAGGAGGCCTACCTCAAGGGGACGGGGATGGGGCTCGGCCAGGGCGCGGACAAGGACTACGTGGGTCTGGGCCCGGGGTTCGAGGTGCCGGCGGCCGGTGGCGCGCAGCCGCCCGTGGGCTGGGAGCTGCGGGCGGTCGACGTGCCGTCCGGGTACGACGCGGCGATCGCGCTGCGGCTGCCGCCCGGGCTGGCGGGGGAGGCGGTCCTGGTCCGGTCGGCGGAGCTGCGGCTCGCGCAGCGATGAGGCGGTAGCGTCGCCCGTCGTCGCGTCGCTCGTCCGGGTGGTCGGCGGCAAACGGGCGAAACGGCTCGTCGATGCCCTCGTTCCTCCCCTCGGAGCTGATGACGCGACGACGACGGGAAGCACGATGGCAGGGCGCAGCGGCAAGGAGTTCCTGGCGGGTCCGGCCCGCCGCGGCGTACCGGTGAGCCGGGCCTCGGCGTGCGACCTGCCGCCGGGCGAGCAGTCGCTGATCGAGCAGGGGCTGGTCGAGGAGACGCTGGTCGGGGAACCGTCGGTGGGCCGGCTCTTCCCGGACGCGTTCAGCGCCCAGGCGGCCACGACCCCGGACCACGTCGCGCTGGTGCACGGCTCACGGACCGTCAGCTATGCCGACCTCGAGGACTACTCCAACCGGCTGGCCCGGCTGCTGATCTCGCGCGGCGCGGGCCCCGGTGAGCTGGTCGCACTCGCGCTGCCGCGCTCGGCCGACCAGCTGATCGCCATCCTGGCGGTGCTCAAGTCCGGCGCCGGCTACGTCCCGCTGGACCCGGTCGCGCAAGGCCAGTGGACCGGCCGACTGCTGGCCGTCGCACGGCCGGTGCTGCTGGTGACCCGCAGCACGGTGCCCCGGCTGCCGGGCACGCCGAGCGCCGTGGAGCTGGACGACCCGCTGACCGTGGCCGAGTTGTTCGGTCTCGACGCCGACCCGGTGACCGACGCCGAACGGACCCGCCCGCTGACCGCGCAGGACATCGCCTACCTGATCCAGCCCGCCGGCGCCCACGGGGTCGGCGCCCCCGAGGCCGTCGCCGTCCCGCACCGGGGCCTGCTCGTGCTGGCCGCCGCCCACATCGAGCGGCTGGGTCTGAGCGAGCGCAGCCGGGTGCTGCAGCACGCCTCCACCAGTTTCGACGCGGCCGTCCGCGAGTTCAGCATGACGCTGCTCAGCGGCGGTGCGCTGGTGCTCACCCCCGACGGCCCCACCACGCGCCGGGAGCCGATCCCCGGCACCGCTGTCGCGCACACCCCCACCCACGTGATCATGCCGGTCGCCACGCTGGCCGCACTGCCCGAGGGCGCGCTGGCGCCCGGCACGGTGGTGGTCACGGTCGGCGAGGCCTGCCCCGCTGAGCTGGTCGAGCGGTACGCGGGGCGGTACACGCTCTTCACCGGCTACGGCTCGGCCGAGACCACGGTCGCGGCCACCCTGAGCGAGGTGCTGGTGCCGGGTGAACTCCCCGGTATCGGGCGGCCGTTGCCGGGGACCCGAGTGCACCTGCTGGATCCCGGGCTGCGCCCGGTCGCGGCGCCGGCCGTCGGCGAGCTGTACGTCGCGGGGCTGGGAGTGGCCGAGGGGTACCACGGGCAACCGGCCCTGACGGCCGCCCGGTTCGTCGCCGACCCGTACGGGCCGCCCGGCAGCCGGATGTACCGCACCGGCGACCTGGCCCGCCGACTGCCGGACGGGCGGCTGGACTTCGTCGGCCCCGCCGATCAGCGGCTTCAGCGACCTGGCCGGACTCAGCAGGCCCAGCAGGCCTGGCAGCCCCAACAGGCCCAACAGGCCCAGCAGACTCAGCAGCCGAAGACCGACGGCGACCAGGCACCGGCCACCCATCCGCTGGACACCCCGGTGCTGCTGCGTGCCGGGGAGCCCGGGCGCCCCGCGCTCTTCTGCCTGCCACCGCTGAGCGGCATCGCCTGGCCGTACCGCGCGCTGGCCGCCCAACTGGAGCCCGGGCGACCGCTGATCGGCCTCCAGGCGCGCGGCCTGATCCCCGGCCGGCACCCGCTGACCGACCCCGACGAGCTGATCACCGACCTGGTCGCCCAGATCCGCGCCGCCCAGCCGGCCGGGCCCTACCACCTGCTCGGCACCTCCTTCGGCGGCGTCCTGGCCCACCTGACCGCCACCCGGCTCCAGCAGTCCGGCTGCGAGGTCGGCCTGCTGGCCAGCCTGGACGGCTACCTGCGACCTGCCACCCCCGCGAGCACGGCCGAGTTCGACCGACGCGCCCTGTTGCACGAGTTGGAGAAACTGACCAGCGCGCCGACGGCCTTCGACGAGGCCACCATCGACGCCGTGCTGGCGGTCTGCGCCAACCACCTCCGGCTCATCCCGCTGCTGCGTCCCGGCGTCTTCCGTGGCGACCTGCTGCTCTTCGCCGCCGTCCCGACCCCCGGCGGGCGTGCCCTCGCCGACCCCGTGGGCAGCTGGTCCCCGCACGTGGAGGGCACCGTACGGGCGCATCAGGTCGACCAGCCGCAGCTGCGGATGCTCGACGCGGCGGCGGTGGCACAGCTCGGGCCGGTGCTGCGTGCGGCGCTCAAGCAGTGGAGCACGCGGTGAGGGCGCCCGCCGGGCGTTGCCCCGGTCTGCTCGGTCCGCTGGGGCCGATCGCCCGATGACCGCGGACGTCGTCGTGGTGGGCAGCGGGCCGAACGGTCTGGCCGCTGCGGTGACCATGGCCAGGGCCGGACTCGCCGTCGAGGTGTTCGAGGCGGCGGAGGAGATCGGCGGCGGCCTGCGCTCGAAGGCGCTGTTTCGGGCGGACGTGGTCCACGACGTCTGTTCGGCCGTGCACCCGATGGCCGCCGCCTCCCCTTTCTTCCGGGAGTTCGACCTCGTCGCGCGCGGGGTCGAACTCCTGCGGCCGGAGATCAGCTACGCCCATCCACTGGAGGGCGGCCGGGCCGCGCTCGCCTTCCACAGCCTGGCGAGGACCTGTGAGCGGCTCGGCCCGGACGGGCGCCGCTGGGAGGCCCTGATGCGTCCGCTGCTCGACCGCAGCCGCGGTGTGGTGGACCTGATGCTGTCCGCCCGGCCGAACCCGGCGGCCGATCCGCTCGTCGCCCTCCTGTTGGCCGGCCGGATCCTGCGCCATGGCAGCCCGATGGCCACCCGGCAGTTCGCCGGTGAGGAGGCGGCGGCCTTGCTGTCGGGGGTGGCGGCGCATGTGGTGGGGGCGATGCCGACCCCGGCCTCGGCGGCCGTCGCGCTGCTGCTGGGGCATCTCGCCCACGGCAGCGGCTGGCCGTTGCCCCGGGGCGGCAGCGGGCGGATCGCCGAGGTGCTGGCCGCCGACCTGGCGGCGCACGGCGGCCGGATCCACCCGGGACAGCGCGTCACGGACCTGCGGCGGTTCGCCGGTGTCCGGGCGGTGCTGCTCGACGTGGGGGCCAGAGAGTTCCTGGCGATCGGTCAGGAACTGGTGCCGGCCGGCTATCGGAGGATGCTGCGCGCGCTGCGCAACGGTCCGGGTGCGGCCAAGGTCGACTATCTGGTCAGCGGACCGATCCCGTGGGCCGAACCGCTGGTCGGCCGGGCCGGAACCGTCCATCTCGGCGGCATCCAGCGGGAGGTCTTCCGTCAGGAGACGGCGGTGGCCCGGGGACGGCGCGGTGACACACCGTTCGTCCTGGTGGTCGAGCCCTGCGCGGTCGACCCCGGCCGGGCGGCGCCGGACGGGCAACGACCGGTCTGGGCCTACGCGCACGTGCCCAACGGGGACCCCACGGACCCCGTCGAGCTGGTGACCGCGCGGATCGAGCACTACGCACCGGGCTTCCGGGACACCGTGGTGGCCCGCCGTGGGGTGAGTGCCGCAGCGCTGGAGAGTTACAACCCGAACTACGTCGGCGGTGACATCGCCTCGGGTGCGGTGACCGTCAAGCAGTCGCTGTTGCGCCCCGGGCCGCGCTGGGACCCCTACCGCACGCCGATGCGCGGGGTGTACCTGTGCTCCGCGGCCGCCGCGCCGGGGCCGGGGGTGCATGGCATGTCCGGCTACCTGGCCGCGCGTTCCGCGCTGCGGCGGGAGTTCGGCATCCGGTCCGCCCCGTCACTCGGGCTGGCCGAGTGACGGGGCGGTTGGTGGTGCACCCCGGGCGGGGCGTCCGCCGTGGTCAGCCCTCGGCCGGGAGCTCGTAGACGTGGTCCGGGGTGACGATGGAGGTGACCGCCTTGGCGATGAGGGTGCTCGGTTCGAAGCCGTTGTGCAGGATGTCGGTGTTGAGCAGGATCACCATCGTGGCGTCCTGCTCCGGCAGGTACATCACCACGCTCTCGTAGCCGGGCAGCGACCCGTTGTGCCCGATCCAGCCGTGGGTGTTGAAGAGGCCCAGCCCGTAACCCGCGCCGTCGAATCCGGGGACCGGGATGAACTTCTCCCGCTGCGCCTGGGTGGCCGGGGAGAGCAGGGTGCCGGTGGCGAGGTCCTTGGCCCAGTGGTGCATGTCGTGCAGGTCGGAGATCATCGCGCCGGCCGCCCAGCCCCAGCTCGGGTTCCAGTGGGTCGTGTCGGCGATCGCGCCGGTCAGCGTCTGGTTGGTGTAGCCGTGCGCGTGCGGCTTCGGGAACTCGGCGCCCTGCGGGAAGAGCGTGTGGTGCAGGCGGGAGGGCTCGAGGACACGCTGGTGGATGAAGTCGGCGAGCGGCATCTTGGCGAGCTTCTCCACCAGCAGGCCGAGCAGGATGTAGTTGGTGTTGGAGTACTGGAACTGCGTACCCGGGGGGAAGACGTTGTCGTGGCGGAAGGCGTACGCCAGCAGCTCCTGCGGGGTGAACGGGCGGGTCGGGTCGCTGAACAGGGCGTGTTGGAAGTCCGGGTCGGCGCTGTAGGTGAACAGGCCGCTGCGCATCTCGGCCAGCTGCCGGATGGTGATGTGCTCGCCGTCGGGGACGCCGTCCAGGTAGGCGGAGATCGGGTCGTCCAGGCCGACCAGCCCGTCGTCGACCAGTTCCAGGACGGCGGTGGCGGTGAAGGTCTTGGTCACGCTGCCGAGCCGCATGTTGAGGTACGGCTTCATCGGCGCACCGGTCGCGGTGTCGGCCGTGCCGGTCGACCGGATGTAGCTGCCCTGGCCGGGGAACCAGAGTCCGACGGTCACGCCGGGGACGCCGGCCTCCTGGCGGGTCTGCTCGATCGCCTGGTCGAGGCGGGCCACGATCGCGGGATCCAGGCCGTGGGGCGGGCAGTCGTCCGCGGACGGGTCGGTGGCGGAGACGACGGCCGTCGGCGGGGCGGCCTGGGCCTGGGGCGCGGCCAGCGCGAGCGGGGCCAGCGTGGAGAGGGCGAGCAGGGCGGTGGCGAGTCGGCGGGCGGGGGCACGGCGCATGACGGGGCGTCTCTTCCGGTGGGGTGAGGGGACCTTGCCAGGCAACGTCACCACCCGCTGCGGCGCCGGACCCCGCACTCCCGGACGCCGCTCGGCGAGTCCACCCGTACGGGCCTGGCGCCGCCGGCACGTCCGCACGCCGGCACGCCCGCACGCCCGTGCGTCCGCGTGTCCGTGTGTCAGCGCGGCCTACGACCCGGTGGATTCCCGAAGTCCCTCAGCCTGCCACCGCAGCACCTTCTTGTCCGGCTTGCCGGCGTCGGTCAGCGGCAACGCGTCGCGGAACGTGACGCGGTACGGCTCGTACATCGTGCCGCGCCCCTCGCGCACCATGGCGCACAGTTCGCCGGCGTCGACCCGGCTGCCCGGCACCGGTACGACCACGGCGTGCACGCGCTCCACCCGGTCGGCGTCCGGGACGCCGAAGACCGCGCTCTGCCGCACCTGGGGATGGGAGTTGAGCAGGTCCTCCAGTTCGGAGGTGTACACGTGGCCGCCGCCGGTGTTGATCAGGTCCTTCAGCCGGTCGACGATGGTCAGATAGCCGTCGGCGTCCAGGTACCCGATGTCCCCGGTGTGCAGCCAGCCGTCCTTGAGGACCTCGGCGGTCAGCTCGGGCTGCTTCCAGTAGCCCTGCATGAGGCTGTCCGAACGCACGCAGACTTCGCCGCGCTCACCGGTGGCCAGCTCGCGGCCCGCCTCGTCGCGGATCGCCACCTGGTACCCGGGCGCGATCCGGCCCACGGACCGCAGCCGCTCCGGGCGGCGCGGATCGTGGTCCGCGGTGTCGAGGACGCTGACGATGCCGGCCTCGTGCTGCCCGTAGAGCTGGACCAGCACCGGACCGAAGCGTCGGATCGCGTCGGCGAGCCGCGCCGGTGAGGCCTGGCAGCCGCCGTAGGTGAGGCGGCGCAGGCTGGTGGTGTCGGCGCGGTCCGCCTGCGGGTGGTCCATCAGCTGGTACAGCAGCGGTGGCATCAGGAACACGTCGGTGATGCGTTCCTGCTCGATCGTGCTGAGCACGGTGGCCGGGTCGAAGTCGTCCAGCAGCAGCGCGCTGCCGCCGGCCCGCAGCACCTTGTCCGTCATCTGACCTGCGGCATGGGCGATGGTGGTGCACACCAGCAGCCGCAGCGGCTCTGTCGGGTCGTCGGGCAGGTCGGGGCCGAAACGGCGGACCTGCCCGTAGCCGACGCAGATCCCCTTGGAGTGGCCGGTGGTACCGCCGGAGTGCCGGATGGTGCGCACGTCCTGCGGCCGGGCCTGGCAGGGGAACGGGTCGGCCGACTGGTCGGCGGCCAGCGCCAGCAGATCCGTGCCCACCGGATCCGTGCCCACCGGATCCGTGCCCACCGGATCCGTGCCCACCGGATCCGTGCCCACCGGATCTGTGCCCACCTCGGCGGGACCGAGGACCAGGACGGTCGCGACCGGGGTGCGGCCGGTGATCCCGGCGGCCCGGTCCGCGTGGCGGGGATCGACGATCAGCGCGCGGGTCTCGACGTCCCGGACCATGGTGGCCTGGGTGTCGACCGGCAGCTTGTTGTAGAGCTGGTTGACGCGGCAGCCGATCAGGTTGGCGGCGTAGCGCGCGGCGACGGCCTCCGGCAGGTTGCCGCTCAGCAGGGTCACGGTCTGCCCGCGGTCGATGCCCTGCGCCCGCATGGCCCGGGCCAGGCGGTGGGTGAGGTCGCGCAGTTCACCGGAGGTGATGCGACGTCCTTGGTGGACCAGGGCCGTGCGCTCGGGGTGGGCCTCCAACGTGTCGAGGATTTCCGCTGTCTCGGTCCGGAAGTGCTGTGTGCTCGTGGTGATCGGCATCTGCGGCTCGTTGCGTCGGTGTCAGTGGTGGGCGAGGAGACGGGCGGCTTCGGCCTGCTGAGCTGCGGCCCGCTGTTCCTCCGTCGAGTGAGGCTCCGTCAACTGGTCCTCCGTCAGCATGGAGTGGGCCAGCACGCTGTAGAGCGTGTCGTTGGGACCGTCGGCGATGCGCAGCCCGCGGATGTCGCGCAGTCGCTTCTCCATCGGGGTGTGCCGGGTGTATCCCTCACTGCCGTGCAGTTGGAGGGCGAGGTCCACGGCCCGGTAGGCGGTGTCGGTGGCCAGGGCCTTGGCGGCCGAGCAGGCGGCGACGTCGACAGTGCCCTGGTCGATGCGCTCCAGGAGCGAGAAGCACCAGGCGGTGGCGGCTTCGACCTCGGCCGCGCAGGTGCCCAGGCGGGCGGCGACGGAGGGGATGGCGGACAGCGGCACCCGGCCCACGCGGCGGCGCCGGGTGCGGGCCACGGACTCCTGGATCGCGGCGGCAGCGGCACCGAGGCAGAGCAGCGACATCATCAACCGCCAGGCGGAGAAGTGCGTGTCGAAGATCCGGCGGCCGTCGCCGGGTTCGCCGAGCAGGAGGTCCTTGTCCAGCCGGGTGTTGACGAAGTGCAGGTGCCCGAAGCTCCACCCCCGCATCCCCAGCGGGTCGGTGGTCTCGGTCAGCACGCCCGTGGCGTCCATCGGTACCCACACCGCGGACAGCGGCACGCTGCGCAGGTCGACCACGCCGACGTCCCGCCGGTCGATGAGCTTGCAGAACACGACGAAGCCGCAGGCCTCCTCGACCCTGCTGATCAGCCCCTTCGAGCCCGACAGCAGGAAGTGGTCACCGTGGTCGACCAGGACGGTGCGAAAGCCCCGAAGGTCCGATCCCGAGTGCGGCTCGCTGGACGCGACCCCTGCCAACTTCCCGCCCGAGACGACCTGTTCACGTATCCGCCGGGCGACGGCCGGTGACCCGTAGCGCAGCGGCATCGCGCCGTGCCCGGTACTGAAGACCTCGCGCGCGTCGCAATCCCGCTGCCCCGCAAGGAACATGGCAAGGCCCTGGGCGACCAGCCGAGACCCGTTCGGCTCGTCCCGCCTGTCCGGCCCGTCTGCCGCGTTCGGCCCGTCTGTCCCGTCCGGCGGAGCGACGTCGATGCCGGTGAGCCCTGCGGCCGCGGCCGCTTCACGCAGCTCGAGCCAGTCGGGCCGGCTGTCGTCCTCGCAGACCGGTACGGGCAGGTGGGCGTCCAGGAAGGCCAGGAGCCGGGACTGGAGATCCCTGAGCTCGGGGTGGCGGTTCAGAACCGGGGTGATTCCGGTGGCAGACATGGGGGCAGATTCCTCGACTTGTCGACTGGAGGCGGAGTGACCGAAGGCGGCGGGCGTCAGAGGACGACGGGCGGTGTACGCACCGCATCGTTGAGCCTGGCCTTGTCGTGACGCTCGCCCTTCTTCAAGTGCTTGATCACCAGAAGGCAGGGCAGGCCGAAGGTGCCGCCGGTGAATTCGCGCGGACGGCTGGCGGGAACGGCGACCGTCCACGGCGGGACCTCGCCCCGGCTCAGTTCCTCACCGGTGGCGGCGTCGATCACCGGAATGGTGTCGGTCAGCAGGGCCCCGGCCCCCAGCAGCGCACCTTCACCGACCCGGGCACCGCTGTAGATCATCGCCCGGGCGCCGATGAAGGCATCGTCCTCGATCACCACCGGCCTGGCCATCGGCGGCTCGATCATGCCGCCCAGGCCGACCCCGCCGGAAAGGTGGACGTTGCGGCCGATCTGGGCGCACGACCCGATCCCGACCCACGAATCGACCAGGGTGCCCTCGCCGACGTACGAGCCGATGCCGATGTGACTCGGCATCACCACAGCGCCCGGCTCCTGGTAGCTGCCCCGGCGGATCACGGCGCCCGGTGACACCTGCACACCGGACGCACTGATCCCGGACTTCAGCGGAATCTTGTCAGCACACTCGAACGGGCCGAACCGCGAGTTCTCCGGCTGGGCCTGCTTGTACAGCAGGAGGATCGCGTTCTTCAGCCACTCGTGGACCACGACCTCCCCGGCGACGAGTTCGGCCACCCGGGCGCGGCCGGTGTCCAGCAGCTCGATCGCCGCGTCGACAGCGGCCACGGCCTCGGCCGACTGGAGCGAGACCTGGTCCCGCAGCTCCCAGAGCTCCTCGATCTCACTCTGCAATATCGCTGTATCGACACCGCGGTTCAGCATCGGTCCACACGCTCCCCAGGTTGGATGGAAGGTCGTCCCGGTGACCACCGGGACCTCGCACCGGGCGGCTCACGTGGGTTGCGCCCCATGCCACCCCGGCTGCGATGTGCGACGTCCGCCACTCTCCCCGGGACGTCAGCACGCGATGGGCACGGCGAGCTACTCAGCGGTAACTGCCTGCCAGGACACAGCCTCGCACACCTGTGATTCGTAGATCAAACCGGCGATTTGGCATCAAAAGGAAGGTTGAAAAGTAAAATTTTGACCCTTGCAAAAGTACGCTTATCGATGACCCGGGACGATCCGTGGGAAGGTCAGGCCCCGCCCGGCGCGACGAAACGCCATGGCCCCTCGCCATGCCGGTCACCGCCGTGCGCTGACCGCTCTCCGCTGCCCGCCGTGCGCTGACCGCCGTCCGCCGTGCGCTGACCGGCGGGCGGTGCGAGCCGGCGATAGGCTTTCCTGGGTTGGTGGATCAGCCAAGGAGAGGACCCCCAGGCCGCCGCAGGCGTCGATTGCGGGTGGCGCGGTCGAGTGCCCGCGAGTCGCGAGGTGGGTGTGACACATGCGCGAGGCGGTGTTCCACGACACCTTCGGTGAGCTCCCCGAGCCGGGGGACGAGTCATACGCGGTGGTGGACGCGCGCGGCGTGCTGATGAGCTGGAGCCCGGGCGCCGAGCGCCTGCTCGGATACACCGTGGACGAGGTCCAGGGACGGTCCGCCACCGAACTGCTGGACAGCCACGCCGAGGTGGCCAGCCTCGTAGGGCGCTTCCGGGCGCAGGACACGGCCTTCCTCGGACAGGTGGTCCTGCGGCACCGGCACGGTGGCCGGCTGCGGGTGGCCATCTGGGCCCATCCCCTGACCGGTGCTTCCGGTCAGCCGTGTTGGCTGGTCCACGCCGAGAGCACCGATGACTTTCGCCGGCGTAACCTCGGCCGCGCGATCCTGGGGAGCCTCTTCAACGAGTCCCCGTTCATCGTCGACGTCTTCGACACCCGGCTGCGCTTCGTCGCGCAGAACCGCAGAGCCCGTCAGGGGGCGGGCTTTCCGGATCAGGACTCCTTCGGGCGCACCATGCGGGAGATCGCCCCCGCCGGGTTGTTGGACCTGACGGCTTTCGAGGCCCGGCAGCGGCAAGTGCTGGCCACCGGTGTGGCCATGGTCGCCACCGAGGTGCGTGGCCGCGTTCCCGCCGACCCCGACCGGGACCGTACCTGGTCGGAGACCATCCTGCCGCTGCGAAACCGCTCGGGGGAGGTGATCGGAATCGTCCACGCGGTGTTCGACGTGACCGAGCGAGTGCGGGCCCAGGAGCGGTTGGCCTTGGTCAACGACGCGAGTTCGAAGATCGGCGGCAGCCTCGATGTCCTGGACACCGCACAGGAGTTGACCGATCTGGCCGTCCCGGCGTTCGCCGACCACGCCTATGTCAACCTGCTGGACCCGGTGTTCGGCGGCGAGGAGCCGACGGCCGGTCCGATCGCGGACGCCGTGCCGCTGCGCCGTGCGGCGAGTTCGTCCGTCCCCGGGGGGCCGGGGCAGGCGGTGGTCGCGACCGGAGATGTCGACCCTTTCACCTCCGGGCCGAGCTCCCTGTTCACCCGGGCCATGGCGAGCGGTGAACCCGTGCTTCTGACGGGAGCGGAGGTGCTCGCCGAGCTCACCGCGTTCGATCCCCGTCGGGCCGCGCTGGTCGGTGAACTCGGAGTCCACTCCTGGCTGCTGGTGCCGATGGCCGCACGGGGCGCGGCACTTGGCACGGTGGTCTTCGTACGCTTCCAGCGTGCGCACCAGTTCGAGGCGGACGACGTGCTGCTGGCCCAGGAGTTCGTCGCACGTGCCGCCGTGTGCATCGACAACGCGCGCCGGTACACCCGGGAGCGAACGACCGCGCTGGCACTGCAACGCAGCCTGCTGCCACGGCGACTGCCCACCCTCGGTGCCGTGGAGGCGGCGTCGCGCTACCTGCCGGCCGGCGGCCACCTGGAGCTGGGAGGCGCCTGGTTCGACGTGATCCCGCTGTCGGGCGCGCGGGTGGCGCTGGCGGTGGGAGACGTCGGCGGGCACGGCCTGCACTCGGCAGTGACCATGGGCCGGCTGCGCACCGCGATGCGCACGCTCGCGGACCTCGACCTGCCGCCCGAGGAGGTGCTCACCCACCTGGACGACCAGGTCAACCGGTTCCAGGACGAGAGCGACGAGAGCGACGATGTCGACGAGAGCGGCGAAGGGCTCACCGGCGGGGCGGCCGGAACGACCTGCTTGTACGCGGTCTTCGATCCCATCTCACGGCGTTGCACCATGGCCCGGGCCGGTCATCCGTCGCCTGCGCGCGTGTCGGCGGACGGGAGGGTGGAGTTCCTCGAGCTGCCGGGCGGTCCTGCTCTCGGAGGCAGCGGAGCGCCGTTCGAGAGCGGTGAGCTGACCCTGGCCGACGGGGACCTGCTCGTGCTGTACACCGGTGCTCTGCTGAAGTCGCCGGAGCAGGGCACCGCCAGCAGGGCGGAACGGCTCCGCGAGGTGCTGTCCGGCCAGCCCCTCTCCGACCAGCCGCTCTCCGGCCAGCCTGTCTCCGACCAGCCCCTCTCCGGCCAGCCTGTCTCCGGGCTTGCGCTCGACGACGTCTGCGAGGCCGTGATCCGCCAGATGCTGCCGATCCACCCGCAGGACGATGTGGCGCTGCTCGTGGCGCGGGTCCACGGACTGGACGCCGACCACCACGTCACCTGGGAGCTGGCGTCCGAGCCCGAGATCGTGCGTGAGGCACGTACGCTGACAGCTCGACAGCTGGCCGAGTGGGACCTGGCGGACCGGGCGGACCTCGCGTTCACCACGGAACTGGTGGTCAGCGAACTGGTCACCAACGCCATCCGCTACGGCAAGCCGCCGATCCGGCTGACACTGATCCGCGACCGCACCCTTGCCTGCGAGGTCACCGACGGCAGCAGTACCTCCCCGCACATCCGGCGCGCACTGGAGACCGACGAGGGAGGGCGCGGGCTGTACATGATCGCCCAGTTCACCCAGCTCTGGGGCGCCCGCTACCACGCCCGCGGCAAGACCATCTGGGCCGAACTGCCGCTCCCGGAGAGCCCCGGCGCCCCGGAGCGGCCATCCCGCACAGCGCCAGGCCTTGACCTCAGTATCCGTAAGTTGTAGCTTACTGTTCGTGGGTACTTACCGAGCTGGCGATGGCTTTGACGCCTTGGGGGATCCCACCAGGCGTTCCATAGTCGAGTGTTTGGCGCAGCGACCGCACGCCGTCGGTGAGCTGGCCGACCAGTTGCCGATCAGTCGGCCGGCGGTATCCCAGCACCTGAAGGTGCTCAAGGACGCAGGGTTGGTGACCGACCGTGCGGTCGGCACCCGCCGGGTCTATCGGCTGAATCCGGCGGGCGTGGCCGCGCTGCGTGATCAGCTCGAGACGTTCTGGAACCGCGCGTTGGACGGCTATCAGGACGTCGTGGACCAGACCGAGGAGAAGCCATGACTCAGGCAGCGGCTGCCGTGGTTCGCAGGGAGATCCTCGTAGAGGCGCCGATCGAGCGGGCCTTTTCCGTGTTCACCGAGCGGTTCGGCGACTTCAAACCGCCGGAGCACAACCTGCTCGGCGTCGCGATCGCCGAGACGGTGTTCGAACCGAAGGTCGGCGGCCACATCTACGACCGGGGCGTCGACGGCAGCGAGTGCCGCTGGGCTCGCGTCCTGGCCTTCGAACCGCCGGATCGGGTCGTGTTCAGTTGGGACATCAGCCCGCAGTGGCAGATCGAGACCGACCCGGACAACACCAGCGAAGTCGAGGTCACGTTCGTCGCCGAGACCCCGCACCGCACCCGAGTGGAGCTGGAGCACCGCCACATCGACCGGCACGGCCCCGGCTGGCAGGCCGTCAGCGACGGCGTCGCCCACGACGCAGGATGGCCGCTGTATCTGACGCGCTACGCGGCCCTGTTCACGGAGGGCAGCTGAATGTCACCGATCACCGTCAGCACTGATGTGGACCGGCCGGCGGAAGACGTGTTCGCCTACGCCATCGACCCGACCCGCTTCCACGAGTGGCAGGCGGGCGTCATCGACGGCCACATCGACCAGCCGGGTACCCCCGCCGTAGGGGCCCGGTGCCGGACCACCCGGCGCATCGGCGGCGCCAACCGTCCGAGCACCTCCGAAGTCGTCCACGTCAACCCACCCGAGACATGGGGCGTTCGGGGCATCGACGGGCCCGTCCGCGCCGTCGTCGACGTCACCGTCAAGCCCCTGACCGCCGACCGATCCCGCCTGACCATCGCCGTGGACTTCGAAGGCCACGGGATCGGCAAGCTCCTCGTCCCGCTCGTCGTACGCCGTGAGGCCCGCAAGGAGATGCCGACCAACCTGGCGACCCTGAAGCAGCGCCTGGAACGTGGCCAGGGCGACACGTCGATCTGACGACCGCAGCTCGCGAGACCACTGACGGCACCGCGGCACCGCCCTGAGCCGTCCTGACTCGCCCCCGCAAGGTCGTATCCAGGCCCCGGCCGCCGCACCCGGGCGTGAGCGGCCCCGCTGGCTGGCTTCTGACCTGCGAAAACGCCCCGCCGATCCGGTCCGGATCGGCGGGGCGCGGCGGTGCCCCCGGCAGGAGCCGCAGAACATGGCTGGTCGTTGCGGGCAGTTGGTGGTCCGTCAGGCCGTCGTGCTGCGGCGGTAGGTCCGGCATCGTCCACCTCCGAGTCTCGCGGCCGGCGGGTCGCAGGGCTACGCACCGCCAGGCCTGCCACTCAGCCCGAGCGCACTACGTGATCGCCAGGACCGACCAGTGCAGGACCACCGGTCAGCCGTGAGGTTCCTTGGCCTGAGGAGTGGCCCCGCCGACGGAATCGGTCAGCTCCTGCCGACGGGCGTCCACTGCGTTGGCCAGCACTTTCGCGCGGAACGGGTTCGCTCCGTCCAGCGCTTGTGCGACCTCGACCGCCTCGTCCAGCAGCGCCAGCCTGACCTGCGGCAGCTCGCTCACCCTGGCTGACCGGCTGGCCTCGACCAGCACATACGCGAGCTTCGACCCGTATACCTCGGGCCCGACCTGCGTCAGTACCCGGTAGACCCACAGTGCCTCTGGCCCTCGCAATACCCGCCGGTTCGAGCTGAGCAGCAGCGCCCTCGCCCGCAGTACCGCATCCTGATCCATCGCGTTCCCCCTTCAACCCGGCACTCCCGCCCACCGTCGACGGCGGGGCAGCACGACGTACGCACCGGCACCTGGGGACAGGCGCCGACACGCGGCCGTGGGAGTGGATGCCGTCGAGTCTGCGGGCGAACGACACATGCGGGCAAGGGAACCCGGGCGTGCTCTCCGTCCTACCCCGGGAGCCTGTGACAAGGCATGATGGACCTGACACTCTGACGGAGACCCAGCGCCCTGACGGTGCTGGTCGCCCCGCCACCCACCCCTGGGGCGGCTACGGGGTGGATGCGCCAGAAGAGCGAGAATCCAGCCGGATCACGCAGTGCTGACCGTCATGGTCAGCGAGAGTGACGAGTGGCCCACTGCCGCTTGAGCGGATGCCCGTGACCTGTGCGAGCCGGTCGAGTGCGCTCACTGACTCCAAGCGAGGCTATATATCGGGGTCTGCCATGCTTGATTCCTCATATGGAGGCCTCCGGTGGCGAACCCGATGCCGCTCGGAGTCGACGTGAGGGGCGTGGCGATGAAGACGATCGGGCTGATCGGTGGGATGAGCTGGGAGTCGACAGCGGAGTACTACCGGTTGTTGAACGAGTTCACGCGCGACCGCCTCGGCGGACTCCACTCGGCGCGGTGCGTGCTCTACTCGGTGGACTTCGCGGAGATCGAGCAGTTGCAGGTCCAGGGCCGCTGGACGGAGGCCGGCGAGATCCTGGCTGCGGCTGCTCAGGCTCTCGAGGCAGCCGGCGCAGACATGGTGCTGATCTGCACCAACACCATGCACAAGGTCGCCGACCGTGTCGAGGCGGCGGTCTCCATCCCCCTGCTGCACCTGGCCGACGCCACCGCAGAGGCCGTACGGGCGTCAGGCCTGCACCGAGTCGGCCTGCTGGGCACCGCGTTCACCATGGAGCAGGATTTCTACCGAGGCCGTCTCGAAGCCGGCGGACTCGATGTGCGAATCCCGGACGCTGACGGGCGCACGACCGTTCACCACGTGATCTACGAGGAACTCTGCCTGGGCATCGTGCGGGACGAGTCACGCGCCGCTTACCAGAAGGTCATCACGGACCTGGTCGCAGGCGGTGCGGAAGGCATCATTTTGGGCTGCACCGAAATCGAGCTTCTCATCGGTTCCGAGGACAGTCCCGTCCCGGTCTTCCCCACCGCACGACTCCACGCCGCGGCCGCTGTGGACGCGGCACTGTCCGGCACCGAGAACGACGCACCAACCGCGTCCGTATCCCGCTGACAGCCGTCTAGTCCCGCAGGCTCGATCGTTCGGCAGGACTCGAACCTGCGGCCACGTGCTTAGAAGGGCCCCTGCTGGGTCGCGGCCCGCTCCATCGAGACTGGGGATCAGAAATCCGTTTACCTGCCCGCTCTGCGACAGCAGCCTCACATCCCGTGCCCGGCCGTACTAGTTGTGGCGACGAGGAACTCAAGGAGCTCATCCAGAAGGTCTACCACGCCAACTACCGTGTCTACGGGGCTCGGAAGATCTGGCGCGAGCTGGGTCGGCAAGGCCACGCGGTGGCCCGATGTACCGTCGAGCGACTGATGCGCGAACTCGGCATCACCAGCGCCGTGCGAGGTAAGAAGGTCATCAGCACCATCGCCGACCCGGCCGCCGAGCGCGCCCCGGACCCCTACGACAACGCCCTCATGGAATCTACGATCGGGCTGCTCAAGACCGAGCTGATCAAGCCCCGGCGGCGCTGGCGCACCCTCTCGCAGGTCGAACTCGCCACCGCCGAACGAGCCCGTACCTGTGGCCCCTCGTACAGAACTCGACCGCACCATGGTGGTGGGCTTGTACCGCGATGGCCAGAGCATCAAGGCCATCGCGGCCCTGGGGTTTCGACCGCCACGATCTCGCGGCGCCTGGCGTACTGGGGCGAGAACAAGCGTGACGTGCGGGCAGGGGGGCCGTCTCAACGCCGCACCGTCCTACGGGCGCGGTCAGGCGGTCGGACGTCGTCCGTGGGCAGCGGCGTTCGCCGCCTCCGGTGGACGCGGGCACTGCCCCGACTGCCGGGAGCTGACCGCCGAGCGTCAGCGGGCCCGCGCGCGGGGCGAATCGGAAGCGGTGGCGAGCGGTGCGGGCTTGACGGGTTCCGCCCCGGATCATCGAGCAGCGGGGAGCCCGGACGAACGGCGAGCAACCATCGGCTTTGACCTGGGGAACACGCTGGGCCGTGACGGCCTGTCCGGGGATCTTCCGGACCGGTTCGACTGCCACCTTCGTCCTTGAGTGGGCGTTCAACAAGGAACACCAGGACCAGACATCGCAAGAGAACAAGCGGATCCTGCGCTGGATTCAGCAGCACAGTCTCCCGGCCGGCGACATCGAGGACAGCGCCCGCTTTGCCCTGGTGATCACTGCGATCACCACCAAGCTCGACGGGAAGCGGGCCGCCGCGTCGTCCCTGAGTCGGAGTCGTCGGATCCCGACGAACGCGCTGGACTACACGGTCCGCTCCAAGGTGCTGACGGCCAATCCGATGCAGCAGTCGAGCGAACCGCGGGCCAAGGCCGTGAAGACCAGCGATGCGGTCGACAAGCGATCGCTGATCGGTCCGGACAAGACCGCCCAGTTGTTCGCCTGGATCCGCAATCGTCCGCGCGGTGGCAGCCGGCTCCACCCGTTCTTCGCGACGGTGCGCTACGCCGGGACGCGGCCGGAAGAGGCCGTGGCCCTGCGGGTGAGTGACCTGGCTCTGCAAGAAGGAGCATGGGGCGAACTGTTGGTGCACGTGGCAACGCCGGAAGTGGGCCGCCGCTGGACCGACTCCGGGACGCGGCACGACCGCCGGCACCTGAAGGGGCGCGAGGAGGGGCAGGTGCGGCCGGTGCCGTGCTCGCCCCTGCTCGGTGGCATCCTGCTCCAGCACATCGAGGACGAGAAGCTGAAGACTGGTGACCTGCTCTTCCAAGGGGAGGGAGGCGGAGTGCTGGCCGGGTCCGTATGTCGGCGTGCTTGGCACCGGGCCCGGGACCAGCTCCTGACCGCCGAGGAGGCGGCCTCTCCGATGGCGAAGCGGGTGTACGACCTCAGGCACACCCGGCTGACGGAATGGCTGAACGCCGGGATCCCACCGGCCGAGGTGGCCGCCTGGGCAGGGAACAGCGTCGAGGTTCTGCTCCGGAGCTACGCCCTGTGCATCGACGGGCAGCTGGCGGAGTACCGGCGCCGGATCGAGAGCAACCTCCATTGGGAGGTCGCAGGCCCGAACGGGGCGCCGGGTAGCCCCTGACTGGCCCGGGCCACGGCGGATCGTTGCCGCCACGCGTCCGCGAATGTGCCGTGGACAGCCGGAAACGCCGCCGCCAGTCGCAACCAATCGGACAGGAGTTCGATTAGAAGTCCCTGGTCACCATAGACAAGGTTGCCGCACGGTCGTGCTCTGACCTGCGAAAACGCCCCGCCGATCCGGCTCGGATCGGCGGGGCGCGGTGGTGCCCCCGGCAGGACTCGAACCTGCGGCCAAGTGCTTAGAAGGCACCTGCTCTATCCGCTGAGCTACGGGGGCGGGGCGGGCGTTGGCCCGGGGTGGGGCTGGTGGGCGTTCGGTGCCTAATCCCTGGGTGGGGTTGGTGGCGCCCTGCCCTGTCGGGGACAGGATAAGGGGGTAAGGCTGCCTTGCTTGGCTTTCCACCGAGGGGGTGGGTTGTGTCGGCCTTGCGAGAGCGGTCTGATAATCGCAGGTAGCGGGGCGGGGTGCAGCATTGCGGGGTGGGTTCCCGTCGGACGTTGTGCAGTCGTTACGGCGATGTCTCCTCACCCGTTATGGACCTGCCGTGCTGGTAGCGGGGTGTGCCGGGAACGTGACGGTTCAGGAAGGGTGGGACGGGGGCGGGATTTCGGTTCGTCCGGTCGGATGACGTGGACAGAGCGTCCCTGCTGCCACTCGTTCAGGGGGCATGGGGCGCAGGTGAGCCGCCCTCTTGTCATGCACGCAGAATGTAATGACTATCGGCCGTGAATATGGGATGGCCAAACCCTGGCAAAGTTATCCACAGGGGCTGGTTATCCACAGAAATATCCCACCGTGGGCCGATGTCCATGAAACGGGACATCATCGTCATCAGCCGACCGATTCTCCGGTACGGGAGAAATACGAGAAATGCGGAGGGTGTGTCGTGAACGAGACTCTGGTGACGATGATCGGAAATGTCGCCTCGGCGGTGAACTACGGGCAGACGGCCGCCGGGGTGCCGACGGCCAACTTCCGGCTCGCGGCCACCGAGCGGCGCTACGACCGGGCGCGCGGTGAGTGGGTCGACGGCGAGACCAACTGGGTCAGCGTGACGGCCTGGCGCTGGTTGGCGACGAATGTGGTCAGTTCGCTCAGCAAGGGTGATCCGGTGGTGGTGTGCGGGCGGCTGCGGATCAGGGAATGGGAGGACGACGGCAAGCGGCGGAGCGTTGTGGACATCGACGCCCGGGCGGTGGGGCACGATCTCGGCCGGGGTACGTCGGCGTTCCGCTGGGCGGTTCGTGGTCGTTCGGAGGTGACGTCGGCAGGAGAGGCGGTGCCGGAGTGGATCGTGAAGGCGATCCGCGAGCACCGCGCCACGCGGGCGGCGGAGGCGGATGGCACGGGTGGTGCCGGAGGCGCTGCTGGGGCTGGCGAGTTGATGGCCGCTGCGGTGGCCGGCGAGGCTCCCGGGGTGCGCGAGGTGGCGGTCGGGTCGCCTCGGCGGCCGATGGCGATCGAGGCGGGTGCAGCGGCGGGTGACGTCGGGGGAGAGGGGGTGCCTGGCTCCCCGGCGGCGCGCGCCACGCGGGCGCCCCGAGCAGCGCGGGGTGCGGTGGCGCCGCGGTCGACCAGGGGAGGGTGCGCGGCAGGCGGAGCGTCAGCCGGAGCGGAGGCTCCGTCGGTCGGGGCGGAGGGCGAGGTGGTGACGGTGTGACCGAGCTGGGCGCGCGGCCGTGGGCGGAGCGGGGCGCGTGGCCTGACCTGGCGTCGGGTCGGGCGCCCCGGCGGCCGGAGATGGTCGAAGCTGGTCGAAGGGGCAGTCGCTGGCGGTCACCGGCTGGGCGCTGGTCGGGGGCCGGTCGGGGGTTGGCATCGTGACAGTACGGGCCTGCTCAGGACACAGGCGTGGCCGTAGGCGTGGGCGTGGAAAGGGCCTGCGGGGTATGGGAATCGGGAGTAGTGGAGTCGGGCAAAGGGGTCTCGCCCGCTGACCGTTAGTTGAGCCTTCGCCAACTCTTCGCCGACACTTCGGTGACACTTCTCGTCACCGACTGTGCAATGGGAGACCGACGGCGGCAGGTCAGAGAGTCGATAAAGTGACGAAATAGCTGGCACCGCGTCAGGATGACGCGTTGGCAACCGGCTTGATAACAATTCCGATACAGAAGCGACTTCTGTAGGTCCTGTGGTTTGCACGCCTGCGGTTCTCAATATGATGCGTCTGGTTCAGACAAGTGCGGCAGCGCCACAAGCGCGGCAATGCGCGGCGGGCCGTCATGGGCGCGGCCCTGCCCGGAGGGGTCATTCATGTACCACATGCAACGGCGGGGTATCTCCCGCTTCGCTTCTGTCATGCTCGCGTCGAGCATGCTGGTCGGCGGCGGGTTCGCACTGGCGGGGGCGGCTGTCGCGGACGGCGGCACCGGCGGTTCGGGGGCCGTCGCCACGCTTCAGGACGGCCTGAAGGCCGGCGGCCACATCAAGATCAACGACAGCGACTGGATCGCCGGCGGTGGCCTGATCGTCCTCAAGGCGGCCGACGGTACCGAGTTCGACACCTACTGCATCGACATCCACAACGAGACGCAGCAGAGCGCCAAGTACCAGGAGAGCGACTGGTCCGGCATCTCGCTCGGGACCAACCCCGACGCCGGCAAGGTCAACTGGATCCTGCAGAACTCCTACCCGCAGGTGAGCGACCTCGCCACGCTGAGCAAGGACGTCGGCGGCGCGACGCTCTCGGCGGACCAGGCCGCGGCCGGCACCCAGGCTGCCATCTGGACCTACTCGGACCACCTCAAGGCGGTCCCGACCGACGCCACGGCCGCGGCGCTGGCGACCTACCTCATCAGCCACGCGACCGACGTGCAGCAGCCGACCCCGTCGCTCACCCTGAGCCCGGCGGCTGTCAACGGTGCGCCCGGTGCGCTGCTCGGGCCGATCACGGTCGCGAGCACGGGTGACTCCGTCGCCGCCCAGCTCGACTCCGCCTCCAGCGCGGCCGGCGTGGTCATCACGGACGCCACCGGCAACGTCCTGTCGGACAAGACCGGCAAGCTGACCAAGCCTGCGAAGAACGGCGACAAGCTCTTCGTGAAGGCTCCGGCCGGTGCGGCCGCCGGTTCGGCGACCATCACCGCCTCCACCTCGGCCCAGGTGCAGAGCGGTCGGGCGTTCCGCAGCCTCAACTACACCCCCGATCACCACAGCCAGACCCTGATCCTCGCCGGCAGCCAGACCGACACGGTCAGCGCCGCCGCCAAGGCCGGCTGGACCGTGACCACCCCGTCCTCGTCCCCGAGCACGTCGGCCACTCCCACCGCCCCGGCGACCCCGAGTGCCAAGCCGAGCAGCTCCGCCGCCCCGGTGGTGCCGAGTGTCTCGGCCAGCCCGAGCAGCACGGGTGGCAAGAGCCTGGCGTTCACCGGTGGTGGCGGCTCGACCCCGCTGATCGCGAGCATCGCCGGTGCGCTGGTGCTGCTCGGTGGTGGCTCGGTGTTCATGATGCGTCGCCGTGGTCGCCACAGCCGCACCGCTGCCTGATCGGGCAGCCTGGGGCCCGACCGGGTGACCAGGAAAGCCTGACGCAGCTGTAGAAGGCTGTTGAGCGGCTGTGAGAAGAAGACGAAGTGGCCTGGCCCCGACCCCGGGGCCGGGCCACTGGCGTTCGCCCGCCCTCCCGCCGTGCGGCTGCGCTCGTCCCCGGCCCTGCCCTCGTCCTCGGCCCCGTCCCCGGCCTGCCCGGGCCCCCGCAGGTTCGGGATGGGAGCCGGGGTGCGGCACAATGGAACGCTGACAGCCTGAAACACTCCTCGACGACGCCGGAGCGATCTCACGTGGCGGAATACATCTACACCATGCGCAAGGTGCGCAAGGCGCACGGCGACAAGGTCATCCTTGACGACGTGACGCTCAGCTTCCTCCCCGGAGCGAAGATCGGCGTCGTCGGCCCCAACGGCGCCGGCAAGTCCACCGTGCTGAAGATGATGGCCGGCCTGGAGCAGCCCTCCAATGGTGACGCGTTCCTGTCGCCCGGATTCAGCGTGGGCATGCTGCTGCAGGAGCCGCCGCTGGACGAGTCCAAGACGGTCCTGGAGAACGTCGAGGACGGCGTCAAGGAGGTCAAGGGCAAGCTCGACCGGTTCAACGAGATCGCCGAGCTGATGGCGACCGACTACTCGGACGCGCTGCTGGACGAGATGGGCAAGCTCCAGGAGGAGCTCGACCACGCCAACGCCTGGGACCTCGAAGCGCAGCTGGAGCAGGCCATGGACGCGCTGGGCTGCCCGCCCGGCGACTGGCCGGTCACCAGCCTCTCCGGTGGTGAGCGCCGCCGCGTCGCGCTCTGCAAGCTGCTGCTCGAGGCGCCCGACCTGCTGCTCCTCGACGAGCCCACCAACCACCTGGACGCCGAGTCGGTGAACTGGCTGGAGCAGCACCTGGCCAAGTACGCCGGCACCGTCGTCGCGGTCACCCACGACCGGTACTTCCTCGACCACGTCGCCCAGTGGATCCTGGAGCTCGACCGCGGCCGCGCCTACCCGTACGAGGGCAACTACTCCACCTACCTGGAGACCAAGCAGTCGCGTCTCAAGGTCGAGGGCCAGAAGGACGCCAAGCGCGCCAAGCGGCTCAAGGAAGAGCTGGAGTGGGTCCGCTCCAACGCCAAGGGCCGCCAGGCCAAGTCCAAGGCCCGCCTCGCCCGGTACGAGGAGATGGCGGCCGAGGCCGACAAGATGCGGAAGCTGGACTTCGAGGAGATCCAGATCCCGCCGGGCCCGCGTCTGGGCAGCATCGTGGTCGAGGTGGACAAGCTCAACAAGGCCTTCGGTGAGAAGGTGCTGATCGACGACCTCAGCTTCACCCTGCCGCGCAACGGCATCGTCGGCGTGATCGGCCCCAACGGTGCCGGCAAGACCACGCTCTTCAAGATGCTGCAGGGCCTGGAGAACCCGGACTCCGGCAGCGTCAAGGTCGGCGAGACCGTCAAGATCAGCTACGTCGACCAGAGCCGCGCCAACATCGACCCGAAGAAGACCCTGTGGGAGGTCGTCTCCGACGGTCTCGACTGGATCAACGTCGGCCAGGTCGAGATGCCGTCCCGCGCCTACGTCTCGGCGTTCGGCTTCAAGGGCCCGGACCAGCAGAAGCCGGCCGGGGTGCTCTCCGGTGGTGAGCGCAACCGCCTGAACCTGGCGCTCACCCTCAAGCAGGGCGGCAACCTGCTGCTCCTCGACGAGCCCACCAACGACCTCGACGTCGAGACCCTCTCCTCGCTGGAGAACGCGCTGCTGGAGTTCCCGGGCGCCGCTGTGGTCATCTCCCACGACCGCTGGTTCCTGGACCGAGTGGCCACCCACATCCTCGCCTACGAGGGTGACAGCAAGTGGTTCTGGTTCGAGGGCAACTTCGAGTCCTACGAGAAGAACAAGATCGAACGCCTGGGTGCCGATGCGGCCCGCCCGCACCGCGCGACCTACAAGAAGCTGACGCGCGGCTGACGATCCGTCAGCGCCCGCTGGTCCGTCAACACGCGGCCCACGGCTGACCGGGCCCGGCGGCCCAGCGGCCCGGCCGGGTGCCCCTGCGGCATCCGGCCGGGCCGATCGAATGAGTGGAAGAAGGAGAGACGTTCGTGGCTCGCCACATCTACGCCTGCCCGCTGCGGTGGTCCGACATGGACGCCTTCGGCCATGTCAACAACGTGGTCTTCCTGCGCTACCTGGAGGAGGCTCGGATCGACTTCATGTTCACCCAGGCCGCCGAGGCCGGGGCGGGCGAGTTCGCGGGCGGCTCCGTGGTGGCGCGGCACGAGATCGACTACAAGCTCCCGCTGGTGCACCGCCCGACGCCGGTGACCATCGAGACCTGGGTGACCCGGATCGGCGGGGCCTCGCTCACCGTCCGCTACGAGGTGAAGGACATCGCGGAGGACGGCACCGAGACGGTGTACGTCCGGGCGTCCACGGTCGTGGTCCCGTACGACCTGAAGAACGCCCGCCCGCGCCGGATCAGCCCGGTGGAGCGGGAGTTCCTCAGCCGCTTCATGGACGCGTCGGACGTCGTCGAGCGGAGCGCGGCGAAGCGGGCCGAGAAGGTGCCCGCGGCGGCCTGACCACCTCGAGCGAACGACGAACCCCGACGACGAACGAAGTGTGAGCGCACCCGTGATCAGTACCGCCCGGTTCGTGCTGGCCGACCCCCGCGAGGCGGCCGACCTCGGCGCGTTCCTGGCCCGGCTGCTGCGGTTCGACCGCGCGGCGGCGGTCCGGCTGCAGGCGACCCCGGACGAGACGGGAACGGGTGAGGGCACGGGAACGGGCGAGGGCTCGGGCGCCGGTGTGCTGGCCGTGTACGGGCGGTTGCCGCTCGGCAGCGCGGGGGTCCTGGCGCTGCGCACCGCACGTCTGGTTCGGTCCGCCGATCTGTCCGCCGATCCGTTCGTCGGCCCGGCCGTCGACCTCACGGTCTCGGCGGGTCAGCTGCTGGACGGCGTGGACGAGGAGCACGGCGCGCTCGCCGTGCCGCCGCCGGTGACCGGGCCCGCCTGGGCGGGTCTGCTGCCGCCGCGCGGCGGCTGGCGGCTGCTCGGCGCGGTCGGCGCGGACCAGGTGCTCCCGCAACTGCTCGCCGCGGTCGGCGAGTTCAAGGAGCGCACGGCCCAGGTGCCGGAGCACCACCGCACCCGCGCGGTGCTGGACGGCATCGCCGACGAGATCTGGGCCCGCCCGCTGACCGCGCTCCCGGCGCTGCCGCTGCGCGCGGCCCACGCCGCCTACCGGATCGGCTTCCTGCACCCGGGCGCACCGCTGACGGCGCACCGCGCGGGTGGCTGGTTGCGGCTGACCGCCCCGCACGGCACCGTCGCCCTGCGGGCCGCCGCCGCCCCGGGTGCGGGCCTGGGGCTCACCCCGCTGGCCTGACGCACCACACCGGCCGCGCCTGACGCACCCCAGCACGGGCCCGGCCGCTCAGCCGGCCTCCCGGTCGTCCGGCCGCACCGCGATGTGGTCGGCGGCCAGGTCGACCGCGACCCGGTGCTCCATCCCCAGCGCGGTCAGGAACTCGCGCGGCAGCTGGACCCGCCCGGTGCGGTCCAGCATCACGTACTCCCGCTCGCTGACCGTCTCGCGTCCCTCCTCGTCGGTGAGCGTCTGACGCAGCACCTCGGAGCTGGTCCGCCCGTCCCGGATCGCGACGGTGCGCCGGACCTCGCCGGCCACCATCGGGTCGTGCGTCACGATCACCACGGTGGCGCCGAGTTCGCGGTTGACCGTGCGGAACGCCTCGAAGATCCCGGCGGCGGTCTCCGAGTCCAGCTCGCCGGTCGGCTCGTCGGCGAGTACCACCGAGGGGTTGTTGGCCATCGCGACGGCGATGGCCACCCGCTGCTGCTCGCCACCGGAGAGCTGGGCGGGTCGCCGGTCGGCCAACCGGCCGATGCCGAGCGCGTCGAGCAGTTCGCGCGCCCGGGCGGAGCGGCGTCCGGCCAGGCCCGCCTTCCAGTGCTCGCCGTTCAACTGCATGGGCAGCGCGACGTTCTGGGCGGCGGTCAGGAACGGCATCAGGTTGCGTGCGGTCTGCTGCCAGACGAAGCCGACCACCTCGCGGCGGTAGCGCAGGCGCTCCTTGGCCGTCATGTTCAGCAGGTCGCAGCCGGCCACGCTGGCCGAACCGGCCGACGGGACGTCGAGTCCGGCCAGGATGTTGAGCAGGGTGGACTTGCCGCTGCCGGAGGCGCCGACCAGCGCGACCAGGTCGCCCTTGCCCACCAGCAGGTCCAGGCCCTGCAACGCCTGCACCTCGACCCGTTCGGCGGTGAAGATCCGCACCAGCCGGTCGCAGGCGATCACGGAGTCGTGCCCGTAGCCGGGGGCGGCCTTGGCGGTCCGCACCCGCCGTTGCAACTCCTCGAAGCTGACCTCGGCTTCGGCACCGCCGGCCACCCGCTTCGTCCCATCGCTCACCGCTGGTCACCCGCTCTCAACTCGGTATTGATCTGCCGCCGCCCGGCGAGCAGCGTCTCCGCGACCACCACCGCGCAGGACAGCGCTGCCAGGATCAGCGCCTGCCAGGCCACCGGGGCCAGTGCCGGCCGCAGGCCGCCGGGCACGCTGGTGCCGACCATGGCCGTCAGGTTCACCGCCGAGCCGAGCAGCGGCACGGTCAGCCAGCTCACCGCGGCCCCGGCGATCGCGGCGAGCAGGGTCTGCGGCAGCGATTCGATCAGGATCAGCGCCAGCCCCTGGCCCGGGCGCAGGCCCATGGTGCGCAACCGGGCGAGCAGCGCGGCCCGTTCGGGTGCCGCGCGGAGCAGGGTGAGCAGCAGCGCGAGCGCGCTGTACCCGGCGGCGGCGAACACGGCTGTCCAGAACAGCCGCGCGGCCGCGTGCTGCAACGGGCTGTCGCTCAGCCCGTTGGCGTAGTCCTGCGCGGTGGCGACGCTGAACAGCTGGTTGGCCTGGTTCAGCCGGCCCGCCTGGCCGGCGTCGATCCCGGCCGCCGGCAGCTCGCCGGCCAGCAGCCCGCGCAGCGCGGCGCCGCTGATCCCGCCGCCGCTGCCGAACCACTCGGTGGGTGCCGCCAGCAGCGGTGCCGACCTGGGCAGTTGACGCACGACGGCCGCGCTGGAGACGACGATCACCGCGCGCTCGGCGGGGTCCGGCATCGCGGGGGTGCGATGGAAGGCACCGACCGGCTTGATCCGCAGTTCCCCGTACGGCGACGGGAGTTCGATGCCGCCGCTGCCACCGTGCAGCGCGCTCGCGACGTTGTCGCTGATCAGCGCCGGGACCAGGCCGTCCGAGCCGTCCGACGAGTCCCCCGACGACGCGCCTGACCCGCCCGACGACGCGCCTGACCCACCCGAGGCCCCACCTGACGACCCGTCCAGCACCGCCGGATCGAACTGCCCGTAGCCCACCTGCCTCGACAGCGCGGCGTACCCCTGCGGATCGACCATGACCAGCATCGCCCCCGCCATGTCGTCGCCGCTGCTGGTGGTGAGCGCGGCGGTCTGGTCGACCACCACCGAGGTGCCGGCCCGCACCCCGGGCAGCTTGGCCGCGGCCGCCGGGAAGCCCGCCGGCAGGGTGCCGAGATCGCTCGCCATCACCCGGGCGTCGCCCCCGACCAGCTGACGGACCGCCAGCTGGCGCGCCGCGGAGCTGGAGTCCAGCACGGTGACCCCGAAGCCGGCGGTGGTGACCGCGAGTAGCAGCGCCATCAGCGGCAGCACGGTGGGGGCCTGCCGCTGCCGTGTTCCGGAGCCGCCGAGGGAGCCGCCGAGGCCGCCGCCCGTGCCACCACCGCGGGTGGCCCTGGCCAGTCCGAGGAAGCCGACGGCCCCGCGCCCCCGGGCCGCCAGCCGCGCCCCGGGCGCGAGAAGCAGCGGGAAGAGCCGGGCCAGCAGCACCGTCGCGGCGACCGCCAGCAGCACCGGCGCCGCGCTCAGCAGCAGGTCGAGCGAGCTGCCGGGCGGGGCCACCCCGCGCCGTCGCACCGCCAGCACCGCGCCGGCGGCCAGCGCCAGCGCGGCCAACTCCGCCACCAGTCGCCCCGGTTCGCCAAGCGGCCGGGCGAACCGGGAACGCCGACCGGTCCTGGCCGGCGCGGGCGTCCGACGGTCCTTGGCCCGTGGCCCGGTGGCCCGCAGCAGCGCCACCGCCCGTACCGGGAACGGCAGCAGTCCGGCCAGGCCGGTCAGCACGCCGAGCAGCACCGCGGCCGTCCAGCGGGGCGTGGGCAGCAGCACCAGCGCCAGGGCGGTGCCGAGCAGGGTGGCGGGCAGCACCGGCACCGCCGTCTCGGCGAGCAGCCGCCCACCGATCGCCGGCAGCGAGCCGCCCCGGGCACGCAGCAGTGCCAACTCGGCCTGCCGGCGGTCCACCGCGAGCCCGGCCGCCAGCAGCAGCACCACCACCGCGACCCCGGCCGCGCCGAGCGGGCCGATCGCGTAGAGCGGGGCGGCTGCGGCGCGCTCCTGCTGGGCCTGCTCCAGCAGGGTGGGCAGGCTGGACTCTGGGCGCAGGCCGGGGACGCCGGCGGCCGCGTCCAGTTGCGTGACCAGCGGGCCGTCCAGCATCGAGCCGACCAGGCGCTGCGCCTGGCCGAGCTGGTAGCCGTGCAGGTGACGCGGATCGATCGGCAGCTGCCAGAAGAGCTCGGCCCGGCCGCCCCAGACCGGCAGTTGTGGCAGTGCGCCGGCGCCGACCAGCGCGTTGACCTGCCAGTAGTGGGCGGGCGGCATGGTCGGGGTGCTGGCCAGGCAGGGACCGGTCAGGCAGGGCAGCGGGGACCAGAACGCCTCGTTCGGATCGTTCGCCTCGAAGACGCCGACCACCACGGCCTGGCGCTGCGACCGTGGGCCGTTGATCACCGGCGACCCCGTGAAACTGGTGGTGCGACCGGTGTCCAGGACGCTGCCGACACCGACGTGCAGCAGGTCGGCGGTCGGCTTGGCCAGCGCGATCTCGAAGCGGAGGTTGCCGTCGGCTCCGGCGTCGACCGTGTCCGGCAGCCGGCCGGCCAGCAGCCGGACATGGGCACTCTGGTCGTGCGGGGTGACCAGGTTCATCGACGGCGGGACGGCGTCGGGGCTGGGCAACCCGGGGTCGGTCAGGTCGCGCGGGACGGTGGTGCGCGCACCGTAGGTCTGCTCGCCGGGGGAGGGGGCCAGCGGCTGGGTGATCTCGTCGTGCAGCCCGTGCGCGACCAGGTCCAGCACGCGTTGGGTGTAACCGGAGGCGCCGCCCGGGTTGCCGAGGCCGCCACTGGTCTGGTCGCTGCCGACCGTGGCCGTCAGGCTGCGGGCGGTCGGCGCGGCGTCGGTCAGCAACTTGCTGACCGCACGGTCGGAGTCCCGGTCCAGCGTGCGCGGGAGCGCCGCGGCCAGGAAGGTGCTGCCGAGCACCAGCACGGTCAGCAGCAGCGCGGCGGCGCGGCTGGTCCGCAGCCGGGTCCGCACCCAAGGGGCCAGCGGGCGGGCGCTCACATCTCCTCCGAGAGGCGCAGGCGGGCGACGGTGTCGGCGCCTCGGGCCGGCCGCAGCACCCGTTGGACGGTGAGCAGGACGGGCAGCGCGGCGACCGCCGCCAGCAGCACCAGGGCCTGCCCGAGCGGCAGCACCACCAGCACCGGCGGCATCGGGCGGTGCGCGGCCGGGGTGAGCACCGTGTGCGGCACCACCAGGTGGACCAGCACCGTGCCGAGCAGTGCGCCCACCCCGAGCCCGAGCGCGATCAGGATCCCCTGCTCAGCGGCGGCGGTTCTGGCCAACTGCCGGTGCCGGGCGCCGAGCGCGCGCAGCACGGCGAACTCGCCGGCCCGCTCGCCGGCGGCACCCACCGCGGCCGCCGCGAACCCGATCGCGGCCAGTACGGCGGCGGCGACGGTCAGCGCCAGCAGCGCGCTCTGCGGGGCGGCGCTCAGCGGGTCGTCGCGCATCGTGGCCAACTGCTGGTCGTCCAGCTCCAGTTGCGCCGGGACGGTGCCGGCCCGCAGCTTGGCGGCGGCCTGGGCGGGCACCGGGTCGTCGGGGCCGGTACTCGGCAGCCACCACTCGTTCGGGCCGACCGGCTGGCCGCCGGCGCCGGCCAACGCCCGGTCCATGGTGGCCAGGTCGACCATCAGCGCGGTGGTCGGGCCGCCGCTGTCGCTGCCGACGGTGGGCAGCGCGGGGACCACCTCGGTGATCCTGACGTCCAGGCTCGCGGTGCCGGCCTGCACCGGGACGTGCTGGCCGAGCTTGGCGCCGGTGGCGTCCATGAAGTCCTTGGTCGCGGCGGCGGCGATGGTGCCGGGGAACGAACCGCCCGGCCCGTCCACGGTGACCTGCTGGGTGTCGCCGGCGCCCTTCGAGGTGTACGTCAGACCGAGCAGGTCCTGGCCGTTGTCCGGGGCCAGGGTCGGTTGGCCGGGCGGCGCGCCCGCGGTGGTGTCGTAGTCCGTCACCCGCCAGTGCAGTCCGCCGAGGCGGGGCGCCGGTACGCCGGCCGCGCCGGGGGCGTCCACGGATCTGAGCTGATGGATCGTCAACTGCTGTTCGGCGCCGGTCGATACGCTGTTGGTCAGCTGGAAGCCGGTCAGCGTGAGCGGGTAGGCGGGGCGGCCCGCCGGGGCGGCGAAGAGGGCGCCGAGGTCGGCCGAGACGGTTCCGTCGCCCTGGTAGGGCAGGTTGGGGACGATCGCCTCGAAGGCGACCCCGAACCGGTCGCGCAGTTCCAGCCGCAGCGTGGGGGTGGCTGTGGTCGCGTCGACGGGCGGCACGAACAGGCCCGGCGGCGCGCCGGGCGGCGGGGTCCAGTGAGCGTCGCCGGTCCGTACCGACACGTCGAGGTCGAGCCGGGTCGGCTCGCCCGGCAGCGTGATCCCGGCGCCCGGTCCGGTGCTCTGTCCGCTGCTCGGGTCGGCGCCCGATCCGGTGCTCGGACTGGCGCCCGGTCCGGTCTTCGGGTCGGTGGAGGTCAGCGGGCCGAACAGCTGGGCCGGCGTCCGCCCGCCGGTCAGGTCCTGGCGCAGCCGGACCGAGGTGGCCGCGTCCTTGCTGTCGACGGCCAGCAACTGGCCGATCCGGCCGCTCTGCAGCGGCAGCGGCTGCCGGTTGACGGGCAGGAACCGGCTGCCGCCGGGCAGCGCCGCGAGCACCCCGCCCTGGCCGACGGCCGGTACCGCGAGATCCGTCACCTTCAGGCCGTCGACGGTGGTGAAGTCGGCCTGGTCACGCTGCGAGGCGGTGAGCGAGGCGGCCTGGCCGAGCGCGAGCAGGCCCATCGAGACCGCGAAGACCAGCAGCAGCACCGGGCCGGCGTTGCGCCGCGGCCGGCGGGCGAACTGCCAGCCGGCCAGCGCGCCCGGCAGCCCGCGGCCCCGGCTCGCCCAGCGCTCGCCGAGCCGGGCGGCCAGTGGCAGCAGGCGCAGCGCCAGCACCGTGCCGGCGCACAGCGCCAGGGTGGGTGCGGTGACCAGGATCGGGTCCAGGCCGAGCCGGCCGGTGGCGTCCGCCGACAGCGCCCCGCCGCCGGTGGTCGCGGCGCCGGCGGCGGTGGCCGAGACGCCGGCGCCGGCCGCCGAGCCGTAGTGCGCGAGTTGCAGGTAGGCGAGCACGGCCAGCACGAGCAGCGCGAGGTCCACACCGGACCTGGCCAGGCCCGAGACGAGCTGCCGGCGCCGTCCGGCCCGCCGCTGCAGCACCGGGCCGGCCGCCCGGAGCGCGGTGGGCACCAGCACCACCAGCACCGCGCCGGCGGCGACCGCGAGCGCGATCAGCCAGGAGTCGAGTGACAGCTCGCCGCTCGGCCGCACGCCGGTGCGGGCGAGCGCGCCGTAGCGGCCGAGCAGGCGCAGCAGCGGCGGCGTGAGCAGCGGGGCGAGCGCGGCGGCGGGCAGCGCGAGCAAGGCCGCCTCCAGCGCGGTCAGCCGGGCGATCCGGTGCCAGGCGGCGCCGCGCGCGGTGAGCAGCGCGTCCTCGGCGGCCTGCCGCTCGGTCAGCAGCCGGGTCACCAGGACCAGGGCGGCGATCGCCAGCACGGTCAGCTGCAGCGCGCCGATCACCAGGGTGGAGGTGGCCACCAGCAGGTCGTTGTGCAGCGCGTCCAGGGCGTTCGGCAGCCCGCTGCTGCTGGTGAGGCCGATGCGCTGCTGAAAGTCGGTCAGCTGACTGCTCGTCCGGTCCCGCAGGGCGTCCAGCTGGCTCGCCTGGGCCCGTGAGAAGTCGGCGCTGATCAGCCAGTTGACGCCCTGCTCGGTGATCCGACCGCTGCTGAAGGCGGAGTCGGCGACCAGCAGCGGGCCGTAGGTGGTGAAGCCGTTGACCTTCAGGCCACGTCCGGCGAGCGGGTCCAGCTGCCAGTACGGGGTGGTCGCGTCGGTGGCGTGGTAGCTGCCGGTGACCAGCACGTCCAGCGCGGAGCCGTCGAACCGGTCGACCAGCCGCAGCGTGGCCGGCAGGTCCGCCGGACGCAGGCCGAGCCGGCTGAGCGCGAGGTCGGGCACGGCCACCTGAACCGGAGCGCCGGCGTCGGCGACGGGCTGCGGCAGGCGGCCCGCGCTGACCGTGACCTCGGTCGGGTCCAGCGTGGCGAGCAGCGTCAGATCGGGGTCGGCTCCGGTCGAGGTGCTGCCCGAGCCGGTGCTGCCTGGGCCCGTGCCGCCTGGGCTGGTGCTGCCCGGGCCGGTGGTGCTGCCGCCGGCCGGCAGCGCGTAGGCGTGGCTGCGGGCCACCTCGCGGACGGTGCTGGGCAGCGGGCCGAAGATCCGCCCCGCCAGCGCCCGGACCTGCTGGTCGGCAGCCGTCCGCTTGCTCGCGTCGATGCTGTCGGAGCCGACCTGGACGGTGGTGGCGCTCTGATCCTGGACGCTCAGCGCCCGGCGGACCCCGGCGTCCCCGATCCCGGCCTCGAAGGCGTTCAGCGCGCAGAGCACGGTGGCGGTCAGCAGCACGGTCAGCGCTGCGGCCGTGGCCAGCGCCCAGCGGCTGCGCAGCCTGCGTAGGACAAAGCCCATGGACGCCGACCCTCCCCCGAACCGTCCGAATACCGGGCGATGCTGTCAGACCACGAAGTCCATGGGAAGGGTGTTGCTGGAACGAACGTCCGAATCCTGGTATGTCTGCCCGAGAGGGCAGCGGGCTGTCAGTGGGCGTCGATGGACGTCAGTGCGCGTTGACCATCGAGGCGGCCGCGTAGGTCAGGTAGTCCCACAACTGCTGCTCGGCGGCCGGCTGGAGATGGAGTTCGTCCACCGCCGCCCGCATGTGCCGCAGCCAGGCGTCGTGCGCGGCCTGGTCGACCTTGAACGGGGCGTGCCGCATCCGCAGCCGCGGGTGGCCGCGCTGCTCGCTGTAGGTGCGCGGGCCACCCCAGTACTGCATCAGGAAGAGCACCAGGCGCTCCTCCGCGCCGGCCAGGTCCGCCTCGGGGTACATCGGACGCAGCACCTCGTCCCCGGCCACCCCCTGGTAGAAGTGGTGCACCAGCCGGCGGAAGGCGGCCTCGCCGCCGACCGCCTCGAAGAAGCTCTCCTCGCGAGTCTCGTCCCGCCCGATCTCAGTCACCTGACCATGGTCGCAGACTGCCACCGGGGCCGGGAAACAGACCTTCGTCCTAGGTCCTGTCGTCGCCGAGCAGAAGGGGACGACAGGCCCTAGGCTCCCGGCCCCGGCTAAGGGACGACTACGGGCTCCGCTACGCGTCCTCCCAGTCGAAGATCCGCCAGGCGATCAGGCCGAGCACCGCCGCGAACGCCAGCAGCCCGCCCATCTGCGGCAGCACGTCCATCAGGCCGCCGCCGCGGCTGAGCACCGTCTGCGCGGAGGTGACCAGGTAGTGCAGCGGGAAGATCTTGGACAGCTGCTGCAGCCACTGCGGAGAGTTGTCCAGCGGGAAGAAGGCGCCGGAGAGGAAGGACATCGGCAGGATGATCACCTGGTTGATGCCGTTGGCCGCCTCCTCGGTCTTCGCGATGGCGCCGGTGACCAGCCCGATCGACATGAACGCCAGCGTGGCGCAGAGCACCAGCGGGAGCACCAGCGGCCAGTTGCCGGTCAGCTTGAGGCCGAAGGCCGGCGTGGTGGCCACCGCCAGGAAGATCGCGGTCTGTACCAGCGCCACCACGCAGGTGACCAGGATCCGGGAGCCGACGATCGCGCCGATGCTGACCGGCGCCAGCCGCAGCCGCCGCAGGATCCGCTTCTTGCGCCAGTTGACCAGGCTGAGCGAGGCCCCGAAGATCGCCCCGGTGGCGATCGCCCAGCCCAGCAGGCCGGGGGTGAGGTACTGGATCGGCTTGAGGCTCTGGTCCTCCACCTGGCCGGCCACCATGGTGTAGGCGGGGTCCTGGTGGGTGGCGGCCTGGTTGGCCTGCTGCACCAGGCCGTTGAGCACGCCCGTCACGCCGCCGACCTTGACCGTGTCGGAGGCGCTGTAGCGGACGATCACCTGACCGCCCGGGCCCTGCTCGATCAGCGCGTCGTAGTCACCCTTCTTGACCTTGGTCAACGCCGTCTGCTCGTCAGGGACCTGAGTGATCGTCAGCGCCTTGTCGATGCTGACCCGGCCCTCCCCGGTGGCCGAGTCCAGCACCGCCACCGGGCCGACTTGGGCGATCTTGAGGTGCGGCGAGGTGGCGCCCTTGAAGAGGAAGCCGAACAGCACCAGGAACATCAGCGGCATCAGCAGCGTGAAGAAGAGCGCGGTGCGGTCCCGCAGGAAGGTCAGCAGCATCACCCGGGAGAGGCCGACGAAGGCGCTCGCCCGTTCCTTCTCTACAGCGCTCATGCGCGGTACTCCCGTCCGGTCAGGTGCAGGAAGACGTCTTCCAGGGTCGCGCCGCGGACTTCCAGGCCGCGCAGCGCGCCCTGCTCCGCCAGCACCGAGAGCACCGGGGCCGGCGCCCGGGTGGAGAGCGAGAGCAGCACCCCGTTGTCCTCCAGCGCGGCGATCTCGGCCCCGGCGGCGGTCAGCAGCTCGCGCGCCGTCTCGATCGGGATCAGCCCGGACTCCACGCTGATCCGCACGGTGTCGTCCAGCTCGCGTACCAGCGCGGCTGGGGCGCCGGTCTGCAGCACCTTTCCGTGGTCCATCACCGCCACCCGGTCGCAGAGCAGTTCGGCCTCGTCCAGGTAGTGGGTCGTCAGCACGACCGTGCGTCCTTCGGCGTTGATGTCCCGCAGCAGGTCCCAGAGGTTGCGCCGGGCCTGCGGGTCCAGGCCCGTGGTCGGCTCGTCCAGGAAGACCAGCTCCGGGTCGTGCACCAGAGCGCAGGCGATCGAGAGCCGTTGGGCCTGGCCGCCGGACATCTTGTCGGTGCGCACGGCAGCCGAATCGGTCAGGCCGACCCGATCCAGCCAGGCGTCCGCGCGCCGGGCCCCGACCCCGTAGAAGGAGGCGAAGGTGCGGATGGTCTCCCGCGCCGTCAGCTTGTCGAAGAAGGCGGAGGCCTGGAACTGCACCCCGATCCGGGGCAGCAGCTTCGGATTGCGCGGCCAGGGCGCCAGCCCCAGCAGCTCGATGCGGCCCTCGTCGGCCTCACGGATCCCTTCCAGGATCTCCAATGTGGTGGTCTTGCCGGCGCCGTTGGGCCCGAGCAGACCGAAGAACTCGCCAGTCTCGACGGTGAGTGATACTCCGTCGACAGCCTGGACATCCCCGTACCGCTTCCGGATCCCGTCAGCGGATATAGCAGTTGTCATGACGCCAGACCCTACGGGCGCAACGGGCCGGCGGATACACCCTGCCCGAGCGGAAGCGCGAAAACCATTGGACAGACGGGGAGATGATCTCCCTATCCTGCCCGGATGACGGACTTCGCCCTCCTCGCCGCATCCTCCGACTGGGAGCCCGCCTACCGGCAGCGCCTGATCGACGCCTACCGGGCGACCGGCCTGCCGGAGCCGGCGGCGGCCGAATTCGCCACCTCGGTCATCGAGCAGGGCGACGAATGGACGGCGGCGGCGATCCTCGACGAGGACGGCCGCCGGATCGGGCAGGTCGTCGTCAGCCTCACTGAGCAGCAGGGCAGCACCGCCGGCCGGATCGGCGAACTGTGGACCGACGCCGACCACGACGCCCAGGGCAGCCACCGCCGCGCAGCCCACACCTGGGCGCGCCGCTGGTGCGCGGAGCACGGGGCCGGGCGGGTGGGCGTGCGGCTGGCCGCACCGGACGAGCTCTTCGCCGACTACCCGGTCCGCGCCCAGACCCGGATCAAGGTCGTCACCACCCCGGCCGAGCCGCCCGCCGGGGTGACGCACCGGCCGATGACGGAAGCCGAGTACCCGGCCTGGCTGGCCGCCGGACAGGAGCGCTACGCCGCCGAGATGGTGCAGGCCGGCGCCCGGACGCCCGAGCAGGCCCGGCAGAAGGCCGAAGAGGACTACCGCACGCTGCTCCCCGAAGGCGTCTCCACCCCCGACAACACCCTCCTGGTGCTCGAGGCCGACGGCGAGTCGATCGGCACCGGTTGGCTGCACCACCACCACCTCCCCGGAGTCACCTTCGGCTTCTCGCTGCTGGTGCACCCGGAGTTCCGCGGCCGGGGCCACGGCCGCTCGGCCATGGCCATCGGCGAGCAGGTCACCCGGGCCAGCGGCGACCAGGTCCTGATGCTCAACGTCTTCGGCGGCAACGAGGCCGCGATGTCCCTCTACACCGCGGTCGGCTACCGCGTCCTGGAGGAGGGCCGCTCCCGCGACCTCACGGGTCAGAACAACTAGCTCCGGTCCGGCCGATCTTGCCGCGCGCCCTCCGCCGGCACCCGCCAAGGCCGCTCGGGCACGCCAATTCGCCGGGTGCCATCAGGACTTGTCCGAGCGTCGCACTAGCATCCCGAGTGGCTGGCACGCCGACGTTCCGATCGGATGGTCGGTCTGCCAGTCCGTAGCAGTCGCCGGCAGCTGTGCCGGTGACGTCCGCCGGCCTGCCGCATCCCCGGCGGGCCGACCGTCACCATCATCAGGAGAGACCCGGGTGAACTCCCGCCTCACTACTAGACGACGCCGCTACGCGGTCGCCACGACGGCCGCGCTCGTCGCGTCGCTGACCGCCGTCGGATCAGCACAGGCCGCCTCCGGAGCCTCGGACACCAAGGCCGTGTCCTACCTGAACCACGTGTTCCACGTTCCCACCGCATGGACCGTGGTGGATCTGACGGCCGATCCGCACGCCTGCGTCCGGTTCGACCAGCACGCCGTCTACCTCGGGCATCCGGGCACCGAGCAGAACTGCCCGCCGCATCTGATCGGCCGCACCGAGGCCCTGCTCGTCGAACCCGTGGCCAGCGGTACGCCGGTCGGAACGAGGATCAACGCGATCGGCCATGAGATCGACGCGGCCGACACCACGGTTCGGGTGACCGGTGCGTACGGCACCGACCAGCCGTCGGTCCGTCAGATCATCGCCGCTGCCGGACTGCCCACCGCGGCACCGAGTGGCCCGCCTGCCGCGGCCGCCGCCCCCAGGAAGCTGATGGCCGCGCCCAGGACCGCCACGGCTTCGGCCTCGGCCGCCGCCGCGACCGTACCGGCCTCCGCCACCAGCTACGCCGGTCAGGGCTTCGACGCCTGCGACGCGCCGAGCACCGACGCCATGAGCGCCTGGATGTCCGCCTCCCCGTACCGGGCGATCGGCATCTACATCGGCGGCTCGCAGCGCACCTGCGGCCAGTCCAACCTGACGGCCTCCTGGGTCCAGCAGGAGCAGAGCAGCGGCTGGCACTTCATGCCGCTGTACGTCGGCGTGCAGGCCGCCGGCATCACCAACCCGGCGTACCAGGGCGCCAGCGCCGCGGACGACGCGGTGCAGCAGGCCACGACGCTCGGTTTCGCCCCGGGCAGCGTGCTGTACTACGACATGGAGAGCTACCAGTCGACGTACACCGGTTCGGTGCTCGCCTTCCTCACCGCCTGGACCAACGAGCTGCACGCCTACGGTTTCAACTCCGGCGTCTACAGCAGCTCCAACTCCGGCATGAAGGACCTGGTCGCCAACGCCGGAAACAGCGCCTACACCATGCCCGACGTGGTGTTCGACGCGAACTGGAACGGCACGGCCGACGTCAACGACCCGGCCATTCCGGCCGGTTACTGGGCCAACCACCAGCGCGTCCACCAGTACGCCTCGCCGTCCGCGAACCAGACCTACGGCGGCTACTCGATCGGGATCGACGAGGACTACCTCGACGTGTCGGTCACCAGCGTGCCGCCGTCCCAGTCCTCCGAGTTCTTCCTCGGCGTCCGGACGAGCTCCGGTAACTGGCCCGGCTTCACCCCCATGTCGGGTGTCGGCGGGGTCGGCGTGTTCAAGGGTTCCGAGGCAGCGATCACCGGGATGCCGGACGGCACCTCACAGGAACTGGGCGTCGGCACGGACGGGAACCTCTACCACGCGATTCGGTCCGCCGGCGGCAGGCTGAGCGGCTTCGCGCCCCTGAGCGGTGTGGGATCGCCGAACATGTCGGCGCGCAAGGCGGGCATCGCGGGGATGCCGGACGGGTCCTCGCAGGTGCTGGCGATCGGTAACGACGGCAACGTCTACCACGAGATCCGCTTCGCCAACGGCAGTTGGAGTGGCTTCGCCCCGCTGCCCGGTGTGGGCTCGCCGAACATGTCGGCCAGGGCGGTGGCGATCGCGGGGATGCCGGACGGGTCCTCGCAGGTGCTGGCGATCGGTAACGACGGCAACGTCTATCACGAGATCCGTTTCGCCAACGGCAGTTGGAGTGGCTTCGCCCCGCTGCCCAGCGCCGGCTCGCCGAACATGTCGGCGCGCAAGGCGGGCATCGCGGGGATGCCGGACGGGTCCTCGCAGGTGCTGGCGATCGGTAACGACGGCAACGTCTACCACGAGATCCGCTTCGCCAACGGCAGTTGGAGTGGCTTCGCCCCGCTGCCCAGCGCCGGCTCGCCGAACATGGCCGCGAGCGCGGTGGCGATCGCGGGGATGCCGAACGGCTCCTCGCAGGTGCTGGCGATCGGCAATGACGGCAACGTCTACCACGACATCCGCCTCGCCAACGGCAACTGGAGCGGCTTCGCCGCCGTCCAGGGGCCGTACGGGTCGAGCACCTTCCCCGCTCAGCGGGCGGCCATCGCGGGGATGCCCGACGGCTCCAGCCAGGTCCTGGCGACCCGGAGCTGATCGGCTCTCCGGTCGTGACGGCGGTGGGGGGGCCCCCCCCCCCCGGGGGGGGGCCCCCCCCCCCGGGGGGGCCCCCCCCCCGCCTCCTGCTCTCGGCAGCCGGACCAGTACTCCGGCGACCTACGGGTGTCGCCGCCTGAGAGCAGCTGGCACCGACCAGCGATCCGCCGCCGTCCCACACCCTGGTGGGACAGCGGCGGACAGGAGCGGACCTACGCCCGGATCAGGGTGATCGTGGTCCAGGCGCCGATGTGGATCCGGTCGCCCTCGGTCAGCGGGATGGCGGTGTGCGGGGCGATCGGGTCCGGGCCGCCGTTGACGGTGGTGCCGTTGGTCGAGTCCTGGTCGACCAGGACCCAGCTGCCGTCCGGCTGTTCGGCGAGAAGCGCGTGCTGGTGGGAGGCGCCCGGGTCCTCCGGTGGCACTGAGAGGTCGATCTCCGGGACGGTGCCCTTGTGCTGGCTGCGCCGGCCGATCCGCAGCTGGCCGCGGCCGGTGATCGGGATCCGGCGCTCGGGGCAGTACGGCGGGAAGAACAGCCCGGAGGCCTCCGGGCCGCTGCGCGCCATCATGTCGGTGAAGTACTCGCGGTCCGCGGCGACCACGGCCACCCAGGTGGTGCGCGACTGCTGCTGGTGCGGGGCGGCCGGCGGGGTCAGCGCGAACGAGGTCGGGTACTCCATCGACTGCTGCTGCGGGGGAGCCTGCTGCTCGGGCTGCTGCTGGTAGCCCTGGTCGGGGTAGGCCTGGCCCGGGTAGTTGTTCTCGGGGTAGCCGTTGCCGTTCGACGACGGGTAGGGCTGGGGGGCCGACGGCTCCTGCGGCGGGTAGCCGTAGCCGCCCTGCGGCTGGGGAGGCTGGCCGATCGGCGGGTAGCCGTAGCCGCCCGGCGCCTGCTGCTGAGGCTGAGGCTGCTGCGGGGCGGACGCGGCCAGCTCGTAGTCGTAGCCGCACTCCTCGCAGTACCGGCCGGTCTGCGGGGTCTGGCAGATCGGGCAGCTGACCAGGGCCTCGGTGGCCCCCGCCGGGTAGCCCCCGGCCGTGCCCGGCGGCGGACCGGGCGGCATCTGCGGCATCGGCGGCGCCGAGTAGGGTGCCCCACCGGCCGCCCCGCCCGGCACCGAGCCGGAGGCCGGGTTCATCGGGAAGCCACAGAAATCGCACCAGTCCTCGGCTTGCGACTCATGGCCCCTAGGGCAGATCGGCATCAAGTCCCCCACATCTCAGCAGGTCCGGCAGGTAGCGGCAGCAGGTCATGTCAGCGCACCACGATACCGATGAGTGGTGAAGCGGTGAACGCCGGATCGAAGCCGTTCATGCCCGGTGCGCGCCGGTGCGCGCCCGCCGCGCTCACTCCGGGCGCTTCTTGCCGGCCACCCGGACCGTCTTCGTCGAGCGGGTCTCCAGGGTCATCGAGTCGGCCTCGCTGACGTCCTTGCGGAACTTGACCGTGCCCTCCTTGGCGTCCACCACGTCGACCACCTTCTGGAGCAGCTTGAAGGTGCCCTCGTTGCCGGTCTGGTGGGCGAGGCGGACGGCCGCGCCGAGCTTGGAGGTGGCGCGGTCCAGGTCGCCGGCCCGGTGGGCCTCCAGGCCTTCCTGGATGGCGTCGGCGAGCTCGGCCTGGCCGGTGTAGTGGGCGACCTGCGGGCTGATCTTGGTGGAGGAGGCCAGGTCGTCGGTCCAGACCGCCTTGACCAGGCCCTGGGTGAGCACCTCGGCGGTACCGCCGGCCTGCGGCAGCACCAGCGAGATCCGGGCGGCCAGCATCTCGTTGCCGACCGCGGCCGTCGGGACCTCCACGCAGACGTGGTAGTCGCGGCTCTCGTCTCCCCACGAGCCGGTCGGGTAGTCGCCGGCCCGCGGGCCGGCCTCGGCCCGGCGCTCGGTGAGGTCCTCCAGGTTCGGGGCGACCTGCTTGACGAACTTGACGCTCGCGTTGGCCGGGGTCCAGACCCGCAGCGCCACGTCGGCGACCTGCTTGCCCATCGCGGCCTCCATCATCGAGCGGAAGTCGTCGGCCAGGCCCGAGGGTTCGGCCACGATGTCCACCGTGCCGAGCAGCGCGGAGGAGATCCGGCGCAGTTCGGGGATCTCCCAGTCGGTGCCGACCCCGCGGCAGTCGGCGGTGAAGTGGCCGCTCACCCGGTCCAGGGTCCGCTGCAGGTCCTCGGGCTTCTCGTGCTCGTTGCGGCCGTCGGTGAGCAGGATGCCGTGCCGGATGGCGAAGTCGCGGCGGGTCAGGAAGAGCTTGTCGGCCAGCGTCAGCCAGGTGCCGATCGCGGTGCCGCCGCCGGCGGTGAGCTTGCGCAGCGACTGCTTGGCCGCCTCCCGGGTGGCCGGCGAGGCGATCGCCAGGCCGCCGTCGCCCGGGTAGACCTCCTTGGCCTCGTGGGTGCCGGCCACCACCGCGAACGCGACCCCGTCGCGCACCGTGTCGATGGCCACCGCGGTGGCGTCCCGGGCGTTGCGCATCTTGGTGGGCGGGTAGTCCATCGAGCCGGAGCAGTCCACCATCAGCACCACGGCGGCGCTCTGGCCCGCGTCGCCGCCCGCGTCGCCGGCGCCGAGCGGCCGGCCGCCGGTGGTGCCGCCGCCGGTGGCCGTCACGGTGACGATCGCGTTGACCTCGCGGGCGCCCTCGGCGAGGTACTCGTTCTGGAAGATGTCGGTGGTGAAGCGGGGCAGGTTCGACTTGGCGAGACTGGCCATGGCCGTGAACTCCTGAAGCGTGGAAAGGGGATGGGATGGCCGGGAAGCGTCGTCAGCGGGGCGGCAGGGGCAGCGGCGGGTGCGGGGGCACCGGGGGGACCGGCGGCATCGGCGGCGCGGCGGCGGGGGCGGTGATCACCGGCAGGTCCAGCAGCGTGTCGGTGTAGCCGCCGGCCGGATCGGGCAGCACGGGCAGCACCGCCACGGTGATGTTGTCGTGGCCGCCCGCCCCGACCGCGAAGGAGACCATGGCCCGGGCGGCCCGCAGCGGGTCCCGCTGGGCGTCGACCCGCACCAGGTCGGCCAGGTCGGTGGCGGCCTCGGCGTAGTTCCACAGCCCGTCGCTGCAGATCACCAGCACCCCGGGCACGTGCGGGGTGAAGGCCACGGTGTGCGGCTCGACCTCCTCGGCGTCCGCGCCCAGCCAGCCGGTGATCGCGTGCGCCCGGGCGTCCGCGTAGGCCTCGGCCTCGCTCATCAGGCCGGCCGCGACCATCCCGGCGGCCCAGGAGTCGTCCTCGGTCAGCCGGTAGGGCTCGGCGCCCTCCCGGTCGTCCGGGATCCAGTAGGCCCGGCTGTCGCCGACCCAGCCGATGGTGACCACGCCGCCCGCCGCGACCGCGCCGACGAAGGTGCAGGCGGGGGAGTTGCGCCCGGCCTCCGGACCGCTGGTGCGGCCCAGCTCGGCGACCGCCTCGGCGGCGGTCAGGATCGCCCCGCGCATCGCCGGCTCCGGCTCCACACCGTGCTCCAGCGCGGTCAGCAGCGCCTCGCTGGCCGTGTCGGCGGCGGTCTGTGACGCCTCGTCAGGGCGCGAGGCCGAGGAGACGCCGTCGCAGACCACCGCGACCTGCGCGTTCTCGCCGCCGGGCAGCGAGGTGGCGGCCACCGCGAAGGCGTCCTCGTTGCGGTGGTGGCGCACCCCGCGGTCGCTCACCGCGGCCACCCCGGACAGCTCGCGCTCCTGGTGGTCGCGCGGGCGCGGCTGGGCCGCGCCGCAGGACTCGCAGTAGCCGTCCTGGCTCAGCGACAGCGAACCGCACTGCGCGCAGCCGTTCGGCGCCGGCAGCTCGAAGTCGCCGTCGTCGGCGGCCGGTTGCTGCTCCTCGCCGCGCTCGGCGGCGGACGCCAGGTGGCGCCCGCAGGCCTCGCAGAAGACGTCCTGCGGGTCGAGCGGTTCGGCGCAGAACGGGCAGACCCGCTGAAACTCCATCATCGTCACACCCAGGTTCGCGGGCGGGTGCGGTTGGCCCGCTCGACCAGTTCGATCCGGTCCTCGGCCCGCTCCGCCAGCCGGGCCAGCACCCGGTAGGAGCGTTCCAGGGCGAACCGCAGCTCGCGCTCCCGGGCGGGGTGGCCGAGCACTTGGACGTCGCCGTCGCCGGCCGGCAGCGGTCGGCTCGCGGCGGGCGTGGGCCGACCGGCCAGCACCCAGCCGAGCGCGGCGTCCAGCACCTCCACCGAGAGCTGCTCGCGCCGCCGGTCGTCCAGGCCGAGCGAGCTCAGCTGGGCCGAACCGGCCAGCAGGTCGCCGCCCAGCGGCTCCTGGCCCGGGCGCTCGCGCAGCCGGGCCCGGATGCTCGCGATCCGGGCGGCGGTGTAGTGGCTGGAGGTCTCCGGGACGGACTCCAGGGTGGCCACCGCACCGGCCCGGTCGCCGGCCGCCAGGCAGACCCGGGCCAGGCCGAAGGCGGCGCTGACATAGGCGTGGTCGGTGGTCCAGACCAGACGGTAGAACTCGGCCGCGTCCTCGGCGTGGCCGAGCAGTTCGGCGCAGATGCCGAGCGCCAGCTTGGGCGCGGACTCGCCGGGGAAGGCGTCGTAGATCGCGTCGAAGGCCTCGGCGGCGGCCTCGGCCAGCGCCCGGGCTGCCGCCGGATCGCCGGCGGCACCCGCGGCCGTCAGCTGGGACAGGCCGCGGTACCAGACCACCCGCCAGTCGTCCCCGTCACCGGCCTGCAGCTCGGCGAGCGAGGCGGCGGCGTCGGTGTGCCGGCCCAGCTCGATCAGCGCCCGCAGCTCGCGCAGCCGGCGTTCCACCGAGTTGACCGGCGCGCCTTGCAGGGCGGAGAGCACGTCGGCGGCGCGGGTGGCCATCAGCGCGGCCAGGAAGCCCGCGTTGGGGTCGCTCGGGTCCACCCGGGGGACCGGCAGGGCGAGCGCGGTGGCCGCCGCGTCCAGCGGCCGCAGTCGCGGCAGGCCGGGCGCGGGCGGCTCACCGTCGGTCACCAACTCGGTGTCCACCACCCGCAGTTCGGGACCGAACAGGGTGGAGAGGGCGGGCCGCGGGTTGCGGTCCTTGAGCGCCAGGATCTCCCGCAGCACGCCGGTCAGCTGGTCGGCCATCTCATCGGCGGAGGAGAACCGGCGGCTCGGGTCGGGGTCGGTGGCGCGCACCAGCAGGCGGTAGAAGGACTCGTACTCGGCGAAGACCGGCACCTGCTCGGGGCCGGGCAACTCGTCGACCCAGGTGGTGCTGTAGCCCTGGAAGTCGAAGCTGAGCACGGCCAGGGTGCGGGCCACGGTGTACAGGTCGGAGGCGGGCGACGGGCCGTCGGTGGCGATCTCCGGCGCCTGGTAGCCGACGGTGCCGTAGATCGGGCCGTCGTCGTCGAAGCGGCGCACCGCGCCCATGTCGATGACCTTGAGCGTGTCCTCGCTCTGGATCACGTTGTCGATCTTGAAGTCGCAGTAGATCAGGCCCCGGCTGTGCAGGTAGCCGAGCGCCGGCAGCGCCTCCAGCCCGTAGGCGATGGCCTGCTCGACCGGCAGCGGCTCGCGCTTGCCGTCCGCGCCGCGCCGCTCGTTGGCGATGTCCTTGAGCGACTTGCCGCCGACGTACTCCATCACGATGTAGCCGTCGGTCGAGCCGGTGCGCAGGTCCGGGTGCTCGACGAAGTTGATGATCCGCACGATGTTCGGGTGGTCCACCTCGGCCAGGAAGCGCCGCTCGGCGATCGCCGCCGCCAGCGCGTCCTCGTCGCCGCTGTCCAGCAGGCCCTTGAGCACCACCCAGCGGTCCGAGACCCGGCGGTCCACCGCCAGGTAGATCCAGCCCAGGCCGCCGTGCGCCAGGCAGCCCAGCACCTCGTACTGGCCGCCGACCAGATCGCCGCGGCGCAGCTTGGGGGTGAAGGAGTACGCGGTGCCGCAGTTGCTGCAGAAGCCGTCCGGGCGGCCCGGGCGGCCGTTCTTCTCCCGGCCGACCGGGCGCTCGCACTTGCTGCAGAACCGTTTGCGCTCGGGGACCTCGGGGTTCTCCAGCACGGCCAGCGAGGGGTCGGCGGTCGGCACGGTGGGGACCGTCACCAGGCCGGCGCCCAGCCGGGGGCGCCCGGCGGTGGTGCCGGTGGACTTGCTGCTGCGCACCGAGACCGAGCCGCGGGTGCCGGTGCGGGTGGAGCGGTGCGAGCGCGAACGGCCCGACATGGCACGGGCCGAGCCGGTCCGGCTGGAGGGCATCGAGCGCACCGAGGAGGAGTCCGGCGACTGCCGGGCGGACGGGATCGCCGCGCCGCCCTCGGGGGCCAGGCCGCACTCGTCGCAGAATCCGTCCGCGTCGATGGTGCCGGCGCAGCCGGCCCGCGCGCAGCGGGCGCCGGGGCCCGCCGTCGCGGTGGCCGCCGGCGCACCGGCCCGACCGGTCGTCGCCGACAGCGGGGCCAGCCCGCACTCGGTGCAGTAGCCGTCCTCGTCGATCACACCGCCGGAGCAGTCCGGCCGCACACAGGCTTCGCCCATGGCTCTCAGTCCCCCTGTCCTTCGTACCGCCGCGCGTCCTGCGGCGCCGCCGCCGGACGGAGCGCCTGCTGGAATCTCGCCACCGCCGCCGCTGCCGCGCGCAGATCGCACGGGGCGCTCCACAGCAGCCAGCGGGCCTTCTCGTAACGCTCGATCACCTCGGGGTCCTCGGCCACCCCGAGCCGGGCCGCCATCGCCTTGTAGGCGTCCAGCCGGCCGCGCAGCTCGGCCCGGACGGCCAGCGGCGCGGTCACCTCGGTCAGCGACTGCCGGGCCCGGGTCAACTCCTGGGCGGCCTGCTCCTCCAGGGCGTCGAGCAGCGGCGCCAGCCGGTGCCACTGCCCGCTCTGGCGCAGCTCGGCGGCCTGGTGCACCCCGTCGCGCAGCGCGGCCAGCGGCCCCGGCACGGCCGGCACCTCGGTCGCCGCGATCTTGGCGAGCACCTCGCCGCGCGCCTGCCGGGCCTCGCCCAGCGTGGCGTCCGCGCGCCGCAGCAGGTCGGCGACCTGGTGCAGCCGCTCGTCCGCCTCGTCGCGCAGCCGGAGCAACTGCTCCAGCTCGACCCGCACGTTGTCCAGCGCCCGGCCGGCCTGGTCGAACCGCTCGGTGTCCACCGCGCCGGCCGCGGCCGCCTGGGCGGCCACGCTGCTCGCGGTCTCCCGACCGCGCTGGGCCGGCACCCGGGCCGGGCGCCAGAGCGCCAGCGGGTCGGCCAGCACCTGGGCCCGAAGCTCCGTCAGCTCCTGTTCGAGCCGGCCCAGCTCGTCGGCCAGCGGGTGCGCGCCGGCCCGCACGCCGACCGAGGCGGCAAGCGTTGCCACCCGGCGCAGCTCGGCGAGCAGCAGGTCGATCCTGGCCGGCAGCGCGGACCAGACCGCGTCGGCCGCGCTGACCACCTCCAGCACGGTGGCGTACCAGGAGTTCATCCGGTCCATCAGCTCGCCGAGGCTGATCTGCTCCACCATCCGGGCAGGGCCCGTCAGTTGCATCGCCGCGTTGGGCAGCTGGCCGCCCGAGACGGTGACCGCGCGGCCACGCAACAGCTCGCTCAGCTCGGCCAGTTCGGGCGAGGTCGGGCGCACCCGGCGTGAGCGCACCGCGCGGGCGGCGGCCAGCGCCTCCGAGTAGCGGTCGAAGAAGGCCCAGAGCAGGCCGAGGCCCTGGTTGGCCACCGACCAGCGCTCCTCGGTGCGCCCGGACAGGGCCGCGCCCTCCAGCAGGCGCCGGCCGGGATGGTCCTGGAGCGCGAGCAGCGCCGCCTCGACGGCCTCGCGCTCGGCGCTCAGCCGGGACAGCTCGCGGTCCACCTCCTCCCGGCTCAGCACCGGGCCAGCGGATCCTGTCAACGCCACGCCCTTCTCTCCTCAATCCTCGGTCAGTTCGGTTCTCACGGCAGGTAGTTCGCGGGCGGCGGGCCGTCGGAGGATCCCAGGTAGGGCGCGAGCCACTTGTCGTAGCTGGCCATCCAACCACCACCGCCGCGGTAGTCGGCCAGCACCTGGTTCACCCGGGCCACCAGGTCGGGCGCGGTCCTGGACATCGCCACGCCGTACGGTTCGTCGGTGATGGAGGGGCCGACCACCTGGACCGTCGGGTCCTGGGCGGCCTGGCCGACGGCGATCGCGTTGTCGGTCAGCGTCGCGTCCACCTGCCCGAGCTGCATCCGCACCAGGCAGTCGAGGTCGTTGCCCACCACCGTGATCGCCTTCACCCCGCGCGGATCCTGCTTCAGCTGATCCTGCGCGGTCGAGGCCTGCGACACGCACACCGTCTTCCCCTTCAGTGCGCCGTCGACACTCGTTGCGTGGGCCGCCTTCGGTACCACCACCTGCTGTCCGGCCTGGAAGTAGACCGTGGAGAAGGCCACGTCGTTCAGCCGGTCGCAGGTGATCGTCATGGTACGCGCGATCACGTCCACCTGGCCGTTCTTGATGGCTTCTATACGTTGCGCGGTGGGCACCATCTTGAACACGACCTTGCTCGGGTCACCCAGGATGGCCTGGGCGATCGCGTGCACGATGTCGATGTCGAAGCCCTCCACCTGGCCGCTGGCCGGATCCCGGAAGCCCCAGTGGTAGTTGTTCTGGTCGACGCCGGCGATCAGGTAGCCGCGCTTCTTGATCGCGCTCACCGCCGGGCCGCTGTCGCTGCTGCTCGGCGGCAGGCTCTTGGTGGGATCGCAGGTCGGCGCCGCCGTCTTGACCGTCGCACCGGCCACCGCCGCCCGCCCCGCCACGCCCGAGGCCGAACCGGCCAGCGCGAGCGGCGCCAGCAGGGCGGCTGCGACCAGTGAGGTCCGTACCCGTCGAGTCATCCGTCCCCCCGTCATCGGAACTCCGCCAGCCGGCGGCCGATCCCGCGCAGCACGCCCGCCGCACCCAGCAGGGCGAGCACGGCGGCGGCGTAGACGACGGTGCCGGTGGCGTCCCGTCCGTTCTTCGCCGCGCTCAGGAAGTCGGCCTGTTCGACCTTCACCGCGTTCGCCAGGTCCTGATCCAGCGCCAGGAAGGCCGGCTGCGCGCTGTCCGCGCCACTGCCCACCGTGCCGTCCAGCGCGCCCTGGTAGTCGCCGGCGTTGTTCTTGGCGTCGGCGGCGGTGTGCCGCTGGGTCCAGAGCGAGAACTGGTCGCGGGCGGCCTTGATGTCCGCCGCCGCGCCGCTCGGGGCCAGCTGTTGGGCATTGGCCAGGGCGCCGGAGTCGGCCGCCGAGGTCTTGGTCCACTGGTCGGCGTACTGGGTGGTGGAGCCGCGCGCGACCAGGTTGAGGTTCTCCGCGGTGCGTGCCTGCAGCGAGTCCACCCGGGCCAGGTTGAGCGCCTGCAGCGGCGTCGAGCCGTGCTCGAGGCTGTCCGAGAGCGCCGAGTCGGCGGCCAGCACCCCGACGGTCAGCCAGAGCAGGGTGGCCAGCAGCGCGCCGGTGGCGCCCAGCAACCCGAGGTTGAGCACCCGGTTGGTGCGCCGGAACAGCCGGACCTGCACCCAGAGCAGGCCGGCCAGGAGCAGCGCGCCGAGCACGTAGGCCGCCCAGGGGGTGGCCTGGGCGTCGGCGTAGTCCTGGTTCAGCCGGGCGAGTTCGGCGTCGGACAGGTGCTGGGCGGCCGGCAGCAGCTGGCTCTGCATCTGGTTGGAGGCGTAGCTCAGGTAGGCCGCGCCCAACGGCAGGCCCTGCCGGTCGTTGGTCCGCGCGGTCTCCACCAGGCCCGAGTAGACCGGCAGTTGCTGGTTGAGCTGGTCGATCCAGGTCTGCGCCCGGCCTGCGCCTGCGCTCTGCGCGGCGGCCTGGGTGAGCAGTTGGGCGGCGTTCGCCAGGTCGTCCTGGTAGCGCTGGCGGACCTCGCGCGGTTCGCCGCCGGCCAGCAGGAAACCGGAGGCCGCCGTGGTGTCGGCGTCCGCCAGCGAGCGGTAGATCTCGGTCGCGTTCTGGCTCAGCGGCTGGCTGTGGGTGACCACCTGGTCGGCCGCGCTGCTGCGGTCGGCCACCTGCCACCCCGTCAGGGCGCCGAAGGCGAGCACCAGGACCACCAGGGCGGTCCCGGTCAGCCGCAGCTGCCCGGGCGCGGTGCGGGCCGCGGCCCGCCAGCGGTCGCGCCGTCGCGCCCGCGGCGGCGTCGGTGGGCGTCGTGGATACGGTGGTGGCGCGCCGCCACCCTGTCCCGGCGGTCGTGCCGCCGTCTGCGCTGGTGTTGCCACCCGCCCCACCTTCCCCCAAGGCCACCCCGACGGTCAGGACCGGCCCGTTGCCAGCAGTATGGCCACCGCGTCCGACAGCCACACGTGACTTGCGCCAAGACGCGACTGAACCTTAGTGCGGTTGCGGCGCCGGGCCACCGGCGGGTGGCGCGCTGGACGGCGTGGCGTCGGTGCCCCGCTGCCGGTGATCGACTCGCGGTCGGCCATGATGGCGTGGGAACCCGCCGCACCCGGGCGGAGCATGGAGCGCGAACGATGCAGAGCACAGCAGTCCTGGCCGAAGCCGCCGGATACCACGGCCCGCCGCCGTGGCAGTGGGCCGACCTGGCCACCTCGTGGACCGCCGAGCCGGTGGTGCTGGCGCTCTGCGCGCTGCTCGGCGGCGGCTACCTGCTCGGTCTGCGCACGCTGGCCCGGGCCGGGCAGCGCTGGCAGCCGACCCGCACGCTGAACTTCTTCGGCGGGCTGCTGCTCTGGATCTGGGTCACCTGCTCGGGCATCGGCGTCTACGACCGGATCCTGTTCACCGACCGGGCCGTCCAGGTGGTCCTGCTGCTGATGCTGGTCCCGCTGCTGATCGCGATGGGTGCGCCGGTCTCGCTGCTGGCCGAGGCCTCGCCGCCGGACCGCCGGGAGCGGATCCTGCGGGCGCTGCGCAGCGGGCCGTCCAAGGTGCTGATGTTCCCGGCGGTCTCCACCGTGCTGCTGCTGGCGCCGCCGTGGCTGCTCTACTTCACCCCCTGGTACGAGAAGAGTCTGAGCAGCGGCGCCTGGAACATCGGGCTGCACGTCTCGCTGGTGCTGCTCGGGCTGGCCTACTTCTGGCCCCGGCTGCAACTGGACCCGGTCGGCCACGAGTACCCGCACCTGATCGGGCTCGTGATCACCTTCGTCGAGGTGATCTTCGACGCGGCGCTCGGCATCGTGCTGATCTACGGCGGTCACATCGTCGCCGAGCACTACTACGTCACGCTGGACCGCCCCTGGGGCCCGAGCATCGCGCAGGACCAGACCTGGGGCGGCAACGCGCTCTGGGTGCTGGGCGATCTGGTCGGCCTGCCGTTCCTCTGCGCGCTGATCCGCCGGATGATCGTGCAGGGCCGCGAGGAGACGGCGGCGGTGGACGCGGTGCTGGACGCGCAGTACGCGGCGGCAGCGGAGGCGGCCCAGGCGGCCGGGGCGGAGGGCGGCGAGGGCGGCGAGGCCGAGCCGGCCGAGGTCGGGCTGCGCCCGTGGTGGCTGGACGACCCCAACCTGAAGCACCGGTTCGGCGCCGACGGCTGAGTACGCGGGCCTGTCTCAGTACGATCGGGCGCATGCAGCTGATCGGAACCGTCGCCCCTGACCGCCCGCTCCTGGTCCTCGCCGTCGCCGAGGAGGCCGCCCACCTGGGCGAGGACCTGCCGGTCCTGCTCACCGGCATGGGCAAGGTGAACGCCGCCACCGCGCTGGCCACCGTCCTGGCGAGCGGCCCGCACCCGGCCGAGGTGATCAACCTCGGGACGGCCGGCGCGCTGCGGCCCGGGCTGGACGGTCGGATCCACCTGATCGGCACGGTGCTCCAACACGACCTGGACACCAGGGTGCTGCGGCAGCTCACCGGCCAGAGCTTCGGCGGCCCGCTCACCCTGGCCGCCGACGGCGCCGTGCTCGCCACCGGCGACCTCTTCGTCTCCGACCACGCCGCCCGCGACCGGCTGGCCGCCGCGGCCGAGTTGGTCGACATGGAGGGCTATGCCGTCGCTGCCGCCGCCCAGCGCGCGGGAGTTCCGGTCCGGCTGGTCAAGTACGTCAGCGACGAGGCCGGCGAGGGCGCGGCGAAGGCCTGGCGGGACTCGGTGGACGACTGCGCCGTGCGGCTGGCGGCTTGGGTGCGCGAGCAACTCGCCGGGCGCTGAACCACTGAGGGGGGCGCCGACCGGCGCCCCCCTCGCAGTCGCTCGACGCGCTCAGGCGCGGTTCACGCCCCGCCGGCCGTCACGATCGCGTCGGTGGCGAAGCCCAGCAGCACGCCCGCCAGGATCAGCCAGGTGGTCAACTCCTTGAGCGCCGCCCGCCGGGCCACCGCGAGCAGCTCGATGACGACGTAGAGGATCGAGCCGGCCGCCAGGCCCAGGAACGCGATGCTCAGCTTGTCGTTGACCAGGTGCTGGCCGACCAGGGTGCCGGCGAAGGTCGGGCCGCCGCCGATCAGGCCGAGCAGGCCGAGGCTGCCCCAGGACGGGCGGGTGCCCTCGGCGGCCAGCGGGGCCACGATGCCGAAGCCCTCGGTCGCGTTGTGCAGGCCGAAGCCGATGATCAGCAGCACGGCCAGCGATATCTCGCCGCGCGCGGCCGAGTTGCCGATCGCCAGGCCCTCGGCGAAGTTGTGCAGGCCGATGCCGACCGCGATCATCATCGCCAGCTCGGCCGCGCCGGCCTTCGCGCCCTCGACACCGGCCGCCTTGGCCCGCCGCCGGGCGTTCCAGCGGTCGTAGTAGACCAGCCCGACCAGCCCGATCCCCAGGCCGGTGGCCAGCACCAGCGCGCCGCTGATCGCGGTGCCCCAGTGCTTCTCGGTCAGTGCCTGGTCGGTGGGGTCCCAGGCGTGCGTGAGCACGTCCCAGATCAGGAAGATCAGGATCCCGATGGCCAGCGCGTTCAGGCCGGCCCGCAGCCGGGGCGCCGGGTTGCGCAGCCGTCCGATCGGCAGGCCGAGGTAGATGGTGAAGCCTGCGATGGCCCCGAGGAGGGCGATCTGACCGCTGGACAAGGCTTGCTCCGGTGGGGTCGGAATGAGGGTGTCGCCGCAGACAGTAAGCCAGGCAAGGCTCACCTAACAAGCCGTTGGGTCGGAGGTCTCGGCCAGGCAACGGTCGGATCACGAGGGGATTCCCGGTCGGCCATGAACAGCCCAAGAGTGGCCCAAGGAAGAGTCCCGAGTGCCTCGTAATCCCGGTGACGGTGGCCACCCGCCCGGTGCAGACTGACCCGATGCAGCACGAGAGCAGCGAAGCCGCCCCACTGCCGGTCCGGCAGATCCGCGCCGCCTACACCGAGCAGACGGTGACGGTCTACCAGGCCTACCCGCCCGCGATCGGCGAGCACGCGGCCCGGCACGGGGAGTTCCCGGCCGACTGGAGCCGCAGCCGGATGACCTGGATCAAGCCGAGCTTCCGCTGGATGATGTACCGCAGCGGCTACGGCACCAAGCCGGGCCAGGAGGTGGTGCTGGCCCTGGAGATCACCCGGGCCGGCTTCGAGTCCGCGCTCGGCCGGGCCGTCCTCTCGCACTACGACTCCGAGGTGCACGCCGACCGCGCCGCCTGGTCGAAGCGGCTGAAGGAGAGCACGGTGCGGGTGCAGTGGGACCCGGAGCGCGACCTGGACCTCAACCCGCTGGGCCACCGCTCGCTCCAACTGGGCCTGGCGGGCCGCGCCACCCGCGACTACGCCGACCACTGGCTGCGCGCGGTGCGCGACGTCACGCCGCTCGCCCACCGGGTGCGGGATCTGGTGCGGGCCGGTGACCGGTCGGCGGCCGCCGCGCTGCTGCCCGCCGAACTGCCGTACCCGCCGGTCGCGGTGGAGGTGGTCCGGGAGCTGCGGATGTCGCCGCAGGAGATCTGACGGGGCGTCGGCAAGCGGGGGGTAGACAAGCGGGGGGTAGACAAGCGGGGCGGACTCTCCGGATACTGAAGCGGGGCCACCGTTCCGATTCCACCGGTCCCGTTCTGCCGACTCCGGAGGAGCACTCCCATGTCCGAAACCGTCCTGACCCCGCGCCAGGTGCTGGAGAAGCTGTTCCACACCGTCGTGCACGGCACCCGCGACGAACTCGCCGACCTCTACGCGCCCGACGTGGTGATCGAGATGCCGTTCGCCCCGGCCGGCGCGCCCAAGGTCTCGCACGGCCGCGAGGAGTTCCGGACCCGGCTGAAGGAGCGGGCCGGCCGGTGGGTGTACACCGGTGTCGACGTCCTGCACCTGCACGACACGGACGACCCCGAGGTGGTGGTGGCCGAGTACCAGGTGCGCGGCACGGTGAGCTCGACCGGACGGCCGTTCGCCTTCACCTACATCATGGTGGTCCGGGTCCGCGACGGGCTGATCGCCGTCTCGCGCGACTACTTCAACGTGCTGGAGAGCATGGCCGCCCTGGACGCCACCCCGGAGGCGATCGCGGGCCTGATCCACGGTGACGCCTGACGGTCTTCGCGGGCCCGCCCGTCAGTGGCCGGTCGTGCTCCGGGCGGCGAGCAGGCCGAGCGCGCCCGTGACGGCCTCGTCGAACGGCTGCCGCGACTGGGCCGCCCTGGCCAGCACGTAGCCGCCCTGGACCACCGCGACGACGGCGCCGGCGGTGGCCGCCGGGTCGAGTTCCGCGCTGAACTCGCCGTTCGCGAGGCCCTCGGCGAGCAGTTCGGCCAGCCGGCCGTGCAGCCAGCCGAAGGTCTCCTCGACCGGCTGGCGCAGCATCGGGTCCGCGATCACCTCCGGGTCCTGGGTGAGCCGCCCGACGGGGCAGCCCTTGAGGACGTCCCGCTCCCGGCGCAGGTAGGCGGTGATCCGCTCCAGCGCGGTGCCGGGGCCGGCGAAGTCCGCCTCGGCGCCGGCCCGGACCTCCTGTGCGGTGCGGGTGATCGCGGCCAGCGCCAGGTCGGGCTTGCCGTCGAAGTGGTGGTACATGCTGCCCTGGCCCACTCCCGACCGCTGCTGGATCGCCTTGGGGCTGGTGCCGACGTACCCGCGCTCCCAGAGCAGCTCGCGGGTGCTCTCGATCAGGCGCTCGGCAGCGTTCGGCCCGGCGGCGTTCGGCCCGGCGGCGTTCGATCCGGAGGTGTCCATGCGAGGCATCGTACCTACCAGTAGGTACAGCGGGCAAAGGGCGGCGCTACGCCACCACCGCCGCCGTCGTGCTGCCGTACGCCTCGCGCAGCCGCCGCTGGGCCGCCTCGCCGCCGCCCAGGCCCCCGTCGGCCAGCCGGTCCAGGCCGAGCAGCGCCGCGCCGAGCACCGGGGGAGCGGTGACGATCCGAGGCAGCGCCTGCGGGGCCAGGGCGTGCAGCCGGGCGGTCAGGTTGTCCAGCAGCAGCGGGTGCTCGGCGGCCAGCACCCCGCCGCCCAGCACCAGCGGGGTCGGGGTGTCCAGCAGTTCGAGCCGGGTGAGCGCGACCCGCACCAGCCTGGTGATCTCGTCGGCCTGACGGTCGATCAGCTCCAGCGCCGCCTGATCGCCCCGCTCCGCGCAGCCGAAGATCAGCGGCACCACCTCGTGGAGCCGCTCCTGGCCCAGCTTGCGCAGGTGCAGCGCCTCGGCGACGGCGGTGGCGTCGGGCAGCCCGAAGTGCGCGGCGATCGCGGGGGCCAGCGCGGTCGCCGTACCGCGCCCGTCCTCGGCCCGGGTGGCGTGCCACATCGCCTCGGCGGCCAGCCCGCCGCCGCCGCCCCAGTCGCCGGTCAGCTGGCCGAGCGCGGGGAACCGCACGGTGCGGCCGTCGGGCAGCAGGCCGACGCAGTTGATCCCGGCCCCGCAGACCACCGCCACCCCGTACGGGGTGGCGCTGCCGGCCCGCAGCAGTCCGAAGGTGTCGTTGCTGACGGCGACCGTGCGGCCCCAGCCGTACGCGGCCAGCGCGCGCTCCAGCTGCTGCTCCTCGACCGGCAGATCGGCATTGGCCAGGCAGGCCTGGAGGTGCTGCCCGAGCGGCCCGGCGGTGGCGCCGAGCCCCGCCGCCCGGGCTGCCGCCGCGATCAGCGGCGCGAGCGTGGCGACGGCCGTCTCGGGACCGTCCAGGTGCGGCGTGAAGCCGCCGCCGCGCGCGGTGCCGAGCAGCTGCCCGTCGGCGCCGACCAGGGCGACATCGGTCTTGCTGTTGCCCGCGTCGATGGCGATCACGCCGACGGGCTCGGTGGCGTGATCGTGCGGTTCCAGCTGGTGGTGGTCCATCGTTTCCCCGGGGCTCGTCCATGAGGCCCCGGCCGGTCCGGCCGGGGCGCGGTGCATGACTGGTCGTCAGAGCCAGCTCAGGTACCGGCTGTTGTGTGCGAGCAGCCGGTCCGTCAGCTGGTCGGCGAGCTCGATCTGGCCGACCAGCGGGTGGGCGAGCAGCGCGTCGAAGACCCGGTCGCGGCCGCCCTTCAGGGCTGCCTCCAGGGCCAGTTGCTCGTAGGCCGTGACGTTCGCGATCAGGCCCCGGTAGAGCGGCTCGACCGGGCGCTGCGGCAGCACGGACACCCCGTGCGGGCCGACCCGGGCCGGGACCTCGATCACCGCGTCGTCCGGCAGGAACGGCAGGAGCCCGTCGTTGCGGGTGTTGACCACCTGCACGTCGTACCGCTCGCCGCCGGTCCCGAGCAGCGCCGCGAGCAGTTGCACGGCCGCCTCCGAGTAGAAGGCGCCGCCGCGCTTGCCCAGCAACTCGGGCTTGCTGTCCAGGGTCGGGTCCGCGTACAGGTCCAGCAGTTCGCGCTCGATCGCGGCGACCTCGGCGGCCCGCGAACCCTTCTCGCGCAGCTCCTCCACCACCTCGTCGTGCTGGTAGAAGTAGCGCAGGTAGTAGGAGGGCACCACGCCGAGCCGGCGGATCAACGGCAGCGGCAGCTCCAGGTCCGTGGCGATCTCGGGCCCGAAGCCGTCGAGCAGTTCCGGCAGCACCTCGCGCCCGGTGGTCGCCTCGGGCGTCTCCAGCAGCGTGACCCCGCGCTCCCAGGTCAGGTGGTTCAGTCCGACGTGGTCGAGCCTGATCAACTCCGGTGCCACGCCCAGGTGCGCGGCGAACTTGCGCTGGAACCCGATCGCCACGTTGCACAGGCCGACCGCCTTGTGCCCGGCCTCCAGCAGGGCCCGGGTGACGATGCCCACCGGATTGGTGAAGTCGATGATCCAGGCGTCCGGGTTGGCCCGGCGGACCTGCTCGGCGATCTCCAGCACCACCGGGACGGTGCGCAGCGCCTTGGCCAACCCGCCCGCGCCGGTGGTCTCCTGGCCGACGCAGCCGCACTCCAGCGGCCAGGCCTCGTCCTCGCCCCGCGCCGTCTGACCGCCGACCCGCAACTGCAGCAGCACGGCGTCCGCGTCCGCGACGCCCGCGGCCAGGTCGCCGGTGGTCCGCACGACGGCCGGGTGCCCCTGCTTGGCGAAGATCCGCCGGGCCAGGCCGCCGATCAACTCCAGCCGCTCGGCGGCCGGGTCGACCAGCACCAGCTCGGCGATCGGCAGCCGGTCGCGCAACCGGGCGAAGCCGTCGATCAGTTCGGGCGTGTAGGTGGAGCCGCCGCCGACGATCGCGAGTTTCAGAGACATCAGCCCTTGACTCCTGTCAGGGTCACACCTTCGATGAAGGCCTTCTGTGCGAAGAAGAAGAGAACGATCACCGGTGCCATCACCAGCAGGGTGGCCGCCATGGTGAGGTTCCAGTTGGTGTGGTGCGCGCTCTTGAACGACTGCAGGCCGTAACTGAGCGTCCAGGCGCCCTGGTTCTCGCTGGAGTAGATCTGCGGTCCGAAGTAGTCGTTCCAGCAGTAGAAGAACTGGAACAGTGCCACCGCGGAGACGGCGGGCCTGGCCATCGGCAGGATCACCCGCAGCAGGGTGCGCAGTTCCCCGCAGCCGTCCACCCGGGCCGCCTCGGTGTACTCCTTGGGGATGGTGAGCAGGAACTGGCGCAGCAGGAAGATCGAGAAGGCGTCGCCGAAGGCCATCGGGATGATCAGCGGCCAGAGCGTCCCGGTCAAGTGCAACTGCTTGGCCCAGAACAGGTACATCGGGATCACCGTCACCTGCGGCGGCAGCATCATCATCGAGATGACCGCCATCAGCGCCAGGTTGCGCCCCCGGAACCGGAACCGGGCCAGCGCGTAGGCGACCGGCAGGCTGGAGACGATGGTCAGCGCGGTGCCCGCCCCGGCGTAGACCAAGGTGTTGCGCCACCAGGTCAGGAAGCCCGGGGTCTGCCACACCTTGACGTAGTTGCCCCACTGCCAGTTCTGCGGCCAGAAGTCGGTGGTCAGCGCCTGGCGGTCGGTCATCACCGAGGTGAGGAAGACGAAGACGAACGGCATCAGGAAGAAGAGCGCCGCCGCCACCGCGGTGGAGTGCACGGCCACCCAGTGCAGGGCGGCCCGGCGCCGGGCGGCGCGCACCGCGTCGCCGTGCCTGCCGGCGCCGACCGGCTTGGCGAGCGTGGGGGTCGAAGTCAGCGTCATGCTCAGTCCTCGCTCGTCACGAAGCCGGCCCGGCGGCGCAGCAGCAGGCTGGTGAAGGCCATCGACAGGGCGAACAGGACCAGCGCCACCACGCAGGCCGAGCCGGTGTCGAAGCGCTGGAAGCCCAGGTTGTAGACCATCTGCGGCAGCGTCCAGGTGGAGCCCTGCGGAAAGCCGGGCTCGAACTGCTCGCCGGAGCCGCCGATGATGCCGCTGGCCACCTGCCCGGCCACGATGGCCTGGGTGTAGTACTGCATGGTCTGGATCACGCCGGTGACCACCGCGAACATCACGATCGGCGAGATGTTCGGGTAGGTGACGTAGCGGAACCGCTGCCAGGGTCCGGCGCCGTCCAGCTCGGCCGCCTCGTACTGCTCCGTCGGCACGTCGAGCAGCGCGGCCATGAAGATCACCATCAGGTCGCCGATGCCCCACAGGGCCAGCATGGTGAGGGCCGGTTTGGACCAGGTCGGATCGTTGAACCAGCCCGGCTGCGGCAGGTGGAGCTTGCCGAGCAGGTGGTTCACCGGCCCGGTGCCGGGGTTGAGCAGGAACGCGAAGGCGATCGTGGCGGCCACCGGCGGGGCCAGGTAGGGCAGGTAGAAGGCGGTGCGGAAGAGGCCCGCGCCGCTCTTCACCTTGGTGATCAGCATCCCGATCCCGAGCCCGAAGAGCACCCGCAGCGTCACCATCACCACGACCAGCCAGAGCGTGTTGCGCAGGCCCTGCCAGAAGAAGGGGTAGTGGTTGAAGACGTAGTCCCAGTTCTTCAGGCCGGTGAAGACGGGCGGGGCGAAGCCGTCGTACTTCATGAAGGAGAAGTAGACGGTGGAGATCAGCGGGTAGGCGAAGAAAAAGCCGAAGCCGATCAGCCAGGGGGAGAGGAACGCCAGCGTGCGGGCGGTCTCCCGGCGGCGCTTGCGGCGCAGGGCCTGCGGTACGCGCGCCGCCGGGCGGGTGGCTCGGGTCAGTGCCATCGGGGTGTCACTTCGCCTGGGCCACGGCCGCGTCGATTTCCTTGTCGGTGGCCTTCAGCCCACCGGCCAGGTCGGTCTGCTTGCCGCTCTCCACGTCGTAGGCGAAGTTCTGCAGGCTCACCTGGTACGCGCCGCCGTTGATGCTGGCGGGCGTGGTCGAGGAGTTCGGGTTCTTGGCGATGTCCAGGAACGTCTTGAAGTTCGGATCCTGGGTCAGGTTCGGCGAGTTGAGCGCGGCGACGGTGCTCGGCACGTTGTGGATCGCGTTGGCGAAGCTGACCACGGCGTCCGTGTTGGTGGTCAGGTACTTCACCAACTGCCAGGCGGCGGCCTGCTTGGTGCTGGTCCGGGCGATGCCGACGATGGTGCCGGTCTGGTAGCCGCGGCCGTAGGTGCTGGCCAGCGCGTCCGGCACCGGGAACGGCGCGGTGCCGTAGTCGACCGTGGAGTTGTCGTCGGAGATCGACTGCGTCCGCCACTCGCCGTCGATCGCCATCGCCACCTGGCCGGTCTCGAACGGGTTCTTGGCGCTGAACTCGTCACCGAAGCCGGTGCGGAACTTCTCCAGCTTGTCGTAGCCGCCGAGCTGGTTCACCAGGTCCTTCTGCCAGCTGAGCATCTGGGTGACCGTCGGGTCGTTCGCCAGGTTCGACTTGCCGCTGGCGTCGAAGTAGCCGGTGCCCCACTGGCCGAGGTAGTGCGCGGGGGAGGACTCGTAGCCGTGGTAGTCCGGCATGAAACCGAGCTGCTGGTAGCCGTCGCCGCTCGGGACGGTCAGCTTCACCGCGTCGGCGTCGAACTCGCTGAGCGTCTTGGGCGGCGCGGTGATCCCGGCGGCCGCGAAGGCCTTCTTGTTGTAGTAGAGGCCGTAGGCGTCGCCGAGCAGCGGCAGCGAGCACTGGTCGCCCTGGAAGCCGCTGTACTGCAGCATCGGCGCCGGGAAGGTGGCCTTCGGGTCGATGCCGTCCTGCTTGAGGAAGGGCGTCAGGTCGGCCCAGATCTTGTCGGTGCAGAACTTGCCCACGTTGTCGGTGGTGAACGAGGAGACCACGTCCGGCGCGTCGGGGCCGCCGGCCCGCAGCGCCTGCTCGCTCTTGTCGTCCGAGATGTTGGCGACCACCTTGACATGGACGTGCGGGTTGAGCTTCTCGAAGTTGGCGATGTTCGCGTTGATCGCGCCGGTCTCGTTGGGCTGGCTCCAGCCGTGCCAGAACGTGATCGTGACGTCCTTGCCGTTGGTCGAGGTGTCGCTTCCGGCGGAGCTCTGTCCGGTGCAGCCGGCCAGGAGCACGACGCTCGCGCCGAGTGCTATCGAGGCGAGGGAGCGGCGGGTACGGGTCTGGGACACGCGTCCTCCAGGGGGGTGCGGGGGCGGGCGGCATGGCCCGTCCACCCGGCGGGGGGAAGGTGGGGAGGGGTGGTGCGTCGGGCGGTGCTGTGTCGGGCGGTGCTGTGTCGGGCGGTGGTGCGCGTCAGGCGGTGGTGAAGGCCCTTTCCCGCGCGGCGGTCAGGGCGTGGTGCAGGGCGCCGTGCAGCACGGGGGAGCCGGGGACGGTGCTGCTGAGCAACTGGGGGCGGGGCACCGCGAGGCCGGTGAGTTCCTCGCGGACCAGCTCGCGCAGCCGATCGCCGCCGGCGGTGGGGATCCCGCCGGAGAGCACCACGATCTCGGGGTCCATCACCGCGACGACCGCGGCCAACCCGGTGGCCAGCCGGTCGGCCAGCTCTCCGAGGAACTCCTCGCCCGCGCCCGGGGTCACCAGTGCGCGTTCGATCGCGGCCTCGGCCGTCCTGCCGGACAGCCCGTGCCGCTTGGCCAGCGCGAGTACGGCGTCGGCGCCGGCCAGCTGCTGGAAGCCGCCGGAGTTCTCCCGGCGGACGTTGCGGACCACCGGCGCGCCGGGCACCGGCATGTAGCCGACCTCGCCGGCACCGCCGGTGAAGCCACGGTACAAGCGGCCGCCGATCACGATCGCGGCGCCGATCCCCTCGGCTGCCCAGAGCAGCACGAAGTCGTCGCAGCCGCGCGCCGAGCCGAGGGCTCGCTCGGCGACAGCGGCCAGGTTGACGTCGTTCTCGATCGAGACCGGCGCGCCCAGCGCCGCTCGCAGCTCGGTCAGCAGCTGCGGGTCGTGCCAGCCGGGCAGGTGCGGGGCGTAGCGCAGCTTGCCGGTGGTCGGGTCGAGCGCGCCCGGGGTGCCGATGGCGACCTCGCTCAGGCAGCCCGGCGCGAGGCCGGCCAGCCGCAGCGTCTCGGCCACCCCGTCGGCGACCCGAGCCACCGTGCCGGCGGCCTGCCGGCCCGGGGTGGGCACCTCGTGCTCGGCCAGCGTGCGGCCGGTGATGTCGGCCACCGCGAAGCTGATCTGACTGGGCGTCACATCCAGGCCCGCGACGTACCCGGCGGCCGGGTTCACCTGGTAGAGCTGCGCGTTCGGCCCCGGGCCGCCCGCCGTGGTGCCCACCGGGACCACCAGCCCGGCTGCCTCCAGGCGGGCCAGCAACTGGGAGGCGGTGGGCTTGGACAGGCCGGTCAGGGCGCCGATCCGGGTGCGGGAGAGCGGGCCGTGCTCGAGCAGCAGGTCGAGTGCCGCCCGGTCGTTGATCGCCCGTAGCCGGCTGGGGGTGCCGGGGCGGCGAGTGCTGGTGGAATCTGTCACGGGCTCGATCCTCCCTCATCGGCGCTGGCGTCGGGGTGGTGGTGACCCCTTGCGATGATTGGAAACTTTACTAACAGTCGAGGGCAGGCTGTCAATGGTTTCGACTGACCTTCGACTGACCTTCGACTGACCTTCGACGTGCAGTCCGACATCACGGTGCGGACACGACGGAGCCCCGCGACCCGGAGATCGGGGTCGCGGGGCTCCGTGACGTGCGACTTCGCGCGGAGCGCGGCGCTACGGCAGCTTGCCGAACGCCTGCTGCTCCTCCGGCGTGGGCGCCGGGATCGGCCGGACGGCCAGCGAACGGGCCGAGGCCGGATCGGAGAGCGCGGACGGCGGCAGCGCGTCCGCCGGAGCCACGGCGGCCACGGCGGCCGCGATCCCGTCCTCCTCCTTGAGCTTGATCCCGGCCTCGTCGAAGGCGAGCTTGAGGCGCTGCCGCAGCCCCCGGGTGATCAGGGTCGCCTTGCCCGGCATGGTCCTGGCCTGCACCCGCAGCACCACGGCGTCGGCGGCCACCGACTCCACGCCCAGCACCTCCACCGGCTCCCAGAGCAACTCGTCCCAGGGCGCCTCCTGGGCGAAGTCCTCGGCCGTGCGCAGGATCAGCTCGGTGACCTGGTCCAGCTTCTCCCGGTAGCCGACCTGGACGTCCACCGTCGCGGTCGACCAGCCCTGGCTCATGTTGGCGATCCGCTTCACCTCGCCGTTGCGGATGTACCAGATCTCGCCGTTCGCACCGCGCAGCTTGGTCACCCGCAGGCCGACCTCCAGCACGGTGCCGCTGGCCACCCCGGTGTCGATCTCGTCCCCGACGCCGTACTGGTCCTCCATGATCATGAAGACCCCGGAGAGGAAGTCCGTCACCAGGTTGCGCGCGCCGAAACCGATCGCCACCCCGGCCACGCCGGCGCTGGCCAGCAGCGGCGCCAGGTCCATGCCGAGAGCCGACAGCACCATCAGCGCGGCGGTGCCCAGGATGCTGAACGAGGCGACGCTGCTGAGCACCGAGCCGATCGCCGCCGAGCGCTGCTGGCGGCGCTCGGTGTTCACCAGCAGCCCGCCCAGCCGGCCGATCGAGTCGGCGTCGGCCTCCGGCTCGCGGGTCATCCGCTGTATGAACTGCGCGATCAGCTTGCGCACCACCGCCCGCAGCAGGACCGCGAGCACCACGATGATCAGGATCCGCAGCGCGCCCTCGACCCAGCTCGCCCAGTTGGCGTCCAGCCAGGACGCGGTCTGCTTGGCGCTTGAGGTCACGTCGTCCGCACTGGTCGGCAGGTGCAGCGACGGGGCCTGGGGCGGAGCGGCCGACGGGCCGGCGGCGGCCAGGGGGAGGAGGGCCGGGGGACCGGACCAGCTCACGGTGGAACCTTCCTGCAGAGGGACACGCCACCGGTCCGTGCGGGACACACCGCCCACGCGGACCGGGCACCTCAGCCTAACGCCCGTCCACCGCCCTGTTTCCCCGCCGTTTGCCCGCCGGGGGACCACGAGGTCCCGTCGGAGTGATCTTCCTGGGCCGCTCAGCGGCGTCGTGACGGCCGTTCGAGTGCGACACGGTGCGCCGCTGGGCATAGAGATCAGTACGACCGGTCGCGACCGAAGCCTCTTCGGGCCGTTACCCGGTAGTGGTGGCGCCGTACAAAGTCGTAAGGCGACACTGGGGGTGATCGCGCAGCGATGCGCGATCATCCGCTCGTCCCGGCGCGAGCCACGCGCCGCAGGCGTCCAAGGAGGCATCCGTGCCGCATGTCCTGGTCCTCAACGCGTCCTACGAGCCACTCGGCGTCGTATCGATGCGCCGCGCCCTCATCCTCGTCCTCAACCACAAGGCGGTCAGCCTGGAGGACTCGGGTGTCACTCTGCACAGCGCCACCAGCGCCGTTACGGCGCCCTCCGTGGTCCGGCTCACCCGGTTCGTCCGGGTGCCGTTCTGCGGGCCAGTACCGCTCACCCGCCGCGCACTGTTCGCCCGTGACCACGGGCGTTGCGTCTACTGCGGGGCCGCCGCGACCAGCGTCGACCACGTGATCCCGCGCAGTCGCGGCGGGCAGCACCGCTGGGACAACGTGGTGGCGGCCTGCCGCCGCTGCAACCACATGAAGGCCGACCGCCACCTGACCGAGCTCGGGTGGCGGATGAAGCGACCTCCGGCTCCGCCCAGCGGGCTCGCCTGGCGCATCATCGGAACCGGGATCAGGGACCCGCGCTGGCGGCCCTACCTGGAGCCGTACGGCGGCACGGACCAGTTCCGTGACTTCGAACACCACGACCATACCGACCACGCGGGAGCACCGGTTCCGCTGGGCCGGTCCCGTCCCGTCCACCGCGATGAGCAGCCGGAGGCTCTCACCGCCTGACCAGCGAGGGCCGAACGGTGCCTCATGGGCCGGTGGCGCGCTCGAGCGAGCGCACCACCGGCCCGCCGTCATGGTCGGCCGGTATGACGACGGCGACATCCGCGCGCTGACGGCCGGGCAGCTCGCCCGGCGCCGACCGTCATCGGGTCACGGCCTCAGTGCGTCGAGCCCGGTGAGGAGCTCGGGTCCGGCGAGGCGCCCGGGGTCGGGGCGCCGCTCGGGGGTGGGCTCGGTGTGCTGGCGGGGGGTGGGGTGGCCCCGGTGCCCGGAGTGGGCAGGGGCGTGGGGACCGGCACCGGCACCGTGGGGGTCGGCGTGCTGCTCGGCACCGGTCCCGGCACGCCGCCCGGGGTCGGCGTCGGTGCCGGCACGCCCACCGGCGGCTGGGCCGGGGGCGCCACGGTGCCGCCCTGCTCGGTGACCCCGTAGAGCTCGAGCCCGGACAGCGAGTAGCCGTCCTTGGTGGCCCGGCTGACCCCCTGCATCCGCAGGTAGAGGGCTCCGGGCGCGTCGAACCGGACCGTCTCGGTGCTGCCGTGCCCGTTGGCGACCGTGGCGACCGTGGTCCAGGTCTTCCCGTCCGCCGAGGTCTCCAGCCGGTAGGCACTGGCGTAGGCGTCCTGCCAGTGCAGCACCGCCTCGCCCAGGTGGGTGGCCTGCGGCAGCTTCAGCTGCACCCAGGCGTTGTCCGTGGCCGGCGAGGCCCAGCGGGTGTTCGGGTCGCCGTCGTTCACCGCCGAGGACGGGAGCTTGGACGTCAGGTCGCCCGACGAGCTCGCCGTCGCGCCGCGCGCCAGGTCGGGCCCGCCGGTCGGCGGCACCACGTGCACCTGGAGGGTCTGCTGGATGGCCACCGAGCCGGCGGTGAAGCTCACCGGCACCTGGTAGGTGCCGGACGGGGTGCCCGCCGCCGCGCTGACCTGCACCGGAGTGCTGGCCCGCCCGCCGCGCGGCAGGCTGACCGGGGTGCCCGGCTGGCCCGGGGCGGGGGCGGGCGCCACGGTGATGCCCTGGACCCCGCTCGGGGCCGCCGCCTGGAGCAGGCCGGTCGTGCCGTCGGGGCGCAGCGCGTCCACCACGGCCTGGGTCTGGGCGGGCGCGGGGGCGCCGGCGATCACGTCCAGCACCGGGTCGACCAGGGTCAGCCGGGCCACCGGGGTGTCCGCGTACCAGGGCACGATCTGGTTGACCACCGGTGCGTCGCCGCCCGGCTGCCAGGTCAGTCGCACCGCGTCGGTGGGTCGGCCGCCGGCCGGCAGCTCGTTGTAGCCGGGGCGCAGGGTGCCGATGTCGCGCCAGCTGCCGTCCGGATCGTGCACCGACACGGTGGCGGTGGCCCGCACGGTCGGGTCGGTCAGCACGGTGAGCCGGTCCAGCGGCCGGGGCGCGCCCAGCTCGATGCTGAGCGGGGCGTCGGTGACGGTCGGCGCGGCGGCCGCCCGGTAGGCGGTGTCGGGGTCGCCGTCCAGCACCGTGGCGGCCGAGGAGCCGGGCAGGGCGGCCGGGCCGCCGGAGACGGTGACGTTCACGCTGTCCGGCGCGGTCACGCTGAACTCGCGCACCGCGACCGCCGTCTGCTGGGTCTTGGTGGCGCGCAGCCGGACCGCCTTGACCAGCACACCGGCCGGCAGCTGGGCGGTGACCGTCTTCTGCTGGTGCACCGTCGTCAACTGGTGCCAGACGGCGTCGTCGCCGACGTACTCCAGCACCCCGTCGTGCAGGTAGTCGTTCGCCGCGGCCGCTGTATCGTCCCCGATCGGGGCGGCACTGCCGGGCCCGCCCGCACCGTCCGTCGAGCCCATCCGCACCGTCACCGAGGCCACCGGGCGCCCGTCACCCAGCGCGACACCGATCGCGTCGCCGGGCTGCGGCGGGGCCGAGGTCCAGTAGAAGGTGTCGGGCGAGGCGTCGGCCATCAGCGCCGGGGGGTGGCCGTTCGCGCTGCCCATGGTGGTGGTCGCGCTGAGCTGGCCGGAGCTCACCCCCGACCAGCTGTCGGCGGCCTGGGTGGCCCGGTCCAGGAAGGGGTCCAGCACCCCGGCGCCGACCGTCACCGGACCCTGGGCGGCCAGCTGGGTGCGCAGCGCGCGCAGCTGCACCCGGGCCTGCCAGGCGGTGGCGCCGTCACCTCCGTGCTGGGCCAGCAGCATGTCCAGGGCCGCCTGCCCGGCCTTGCCGTACAGGCTCAGTCGGTCCAGCCAGGGGCCGGCCTCCGCGGCCAGCGGGCCGGCCCCGGCCGGTGAGCCGCCGCGCAGCGCGTCCGGGGCGCCGGCCATGGTGCCGAAGGCGGCCCGCAGCGGGTCGGCGGCCTGCTGCAGCCGGCCGAGGTCGACGGCGCCGCCGGCGGGCTGCAGCGCGGACCAGAAGGCGTCGAGCAGCGGGGTCAGGTAGCCCGACTCCTGGGAGGAGAGCGGTGACGAGGAGCTGTTGCCGGCCAGCGCGCCGATCGCGGCCAGCGCGGGGCCGGCGTCGGTGGCGGCGGCCGGAGTGGCGCCCTGGACCGGCCCGAACTCGGCCGCCAGGGCGCGCAGCGCGTACCGCCAGGAGGCGTCGGACTGGTAACCGGTCGGGTTCCAGGCGTAGTCGGCGGCGGTCGACAGCGGGATCTGCGAGGCGGTGGGCTGCTGCATCGCCGCCGTAAGCAGCATCGCCGAGCGGCTCGCCACCTCCGGGTCGCGCCCGGTGTAGGGGCCGAGGAAGAGCCGACCCGGGGTGGAGTCGTTGACCGGGTAGTTGTCCATGGTGACCAGCGGGTGGTCGAAGAGGCGCCCGGTGTCCGCGGTCTGACCGGCGGTGATCTTCCCGGGGATCACCCCGACCCCGCTCCAGGCGATCTGCACCACCTTCGGCAGCGCGGCGGCCAGCGCGGTGCGGTACGGGCTGGCGCCCTGCTGGTGGAACTCGGTGGGCACCACCGAGAGCGAGGCGAGCGCCGGATCCGGGTCGATCAGCCGCCGCTGGACGGCGGCCGCCAGCTTCGCCTGCGCCTTGGCGGCGGCGGCCGGCCCGGTGCCGAAGGCGTCCTGGTCGGCGGAGCAGTGCCAGTCGTCGTAGCTGACGTCGTCGAACTGCAGCTGGAAGGCGCCGAATCCGAGGTCGCGCATCGCCGAGAGCTTGCCGATCAGCGCGTCCAGGTCCTTGCCGGAGCTGAAGCAGAAGTTCTGGCTGGGGGAGACGGCGTAGCCGAGCGTGACGTGGTCGGCCGCGGCCCGCTGGGCCAGCGCCTTCAAGTCCTGTGCCTGCGCCTGCGGGTAGGGCTGGCGCCACTGGTCCTGGCGGTACGGGTCGTCACCGGGGGCGTAGAGGAAGAAGTTCTGCTTGGTCCGGCCCAGGAAGTCGATCAGGTCGAGCCGCTGGGCGGTGGTCCACGGGGTGCCGTAGAAGGACTCGGCGGTGCCGCGCAGCGCTGCGCCGGTGGGCCAGTCGCGGATCGTCAGACCGGGGAAGCCGTAGCCGCCGCCGTTCTGCCCCTGCCCGGCCGGCACGGCGGTGAGCAACTGGCGCAGGCTCTGCGCGGCGTAGAAGGTGCCGGTGGTGTCCACTCCCGCGAGCACCACCGCACCGTAGGAGCCGCCGGCGATGGGCAGTTGACCGGCCGCCAGCACGTAGCCGCCGGCCGGCAGCCCGGCCGGGCCGCTCGCGCCCAGCGCCTGCAGCGCCTGGGCGGCGCTCGGGTCGGGCTGCTCGGCGGGGCCGCCGAAGTAGACCACCAGCGAGCCGGCCGTGGGCGGCGGGATCGGCGTGCCGGGGACCAGCGAGGAGGGGACCACCACGCTGGTGGCGCCCGCCTCACCGAGCACCTCGCGGACCGCCGCCAGCGCGCCCGGGTCGGCCTGGCCGCCGGTCACCAGGGTCACCTGGGCGGGCACCGTCACCGGCTTGCCGCCCGGCGTCAACTGCTGTGGCTGTGGGAAGACCTGAGGGCTGGTCAGACTCCCGAGCGGAGTGCGCACCGGGGCGCTGACCGCGTACCCGGCGCCGGTACCGGCCGCCGCCGTGGCCGGGGCGGCGGCGACCAGGCCGCCGATCACCGCGGCGGCCGAGAGGGTGGCGGCGATCCGCAGCGCGGCCCGGCGGTGCGTCAGGGCCTGTGCGACGCCGGTGCCGGTGACGGTCCGTCCACTGATGGTCCGTCCGCTGGGGTGCCGCTCGGCGCGCACCGCGGCGAGCAGCGGTTCGGTGCCCTTGAGGTCGGCGATCAGCCGGTCCGCCGCCCGCGGCGCGACCAGGCGCGCGGTGCGGGCGGCGGACCGCCGGGTGACATGGACGGCGGGATGCTGCAGGACCTCACGCAGAGCCGGGCTTGCTTGGAACTGTTGCCGCAGCCGCTGACCTGCGGCGACGGACACACGGGTCTGCACGGGGGCCTCCTCGCGGCCGGGGGCGGGCGGCCGAACGGGGTGATCGACGGGCTCGCGACGACTGCTTTCCCGGCCCCCCTGCCGAACCCGCCGACCTCGCGGCCCCAGCCCACCAGTTGGCTGCTCCCACTGTCAACGTGAGCCGGTCCGATGGCCGTTCCATCCCCTTTTGTCCGGTGCTGAACCGGCTTTCGTCCGGCGCCCGGACCCGATCACTTCCCCACCTCCGGCGCGCCGCCGCGGATGCCGACCGGACCGGCCGGGTAGGAGTGGAGCTGACGAACACTCTGCCGCCGCAGGAGTCACACCACACCCGCGAAATTGTCCCCGAGTCCTCCAGGAGACCGTGTTGGCCGCCTATCTCCACCGCTCCGACGAACAGCCCGACGAGTCGTCAGGTCCGGCCGCCGATACCGCCGCCGACCTGCCCACTCCCGCGCTGGCCGCCCTCGCCCACGCGCACGGCGTGGACAGCAGCTACGACCCGGGCGACGGCGTGCCGGTCCGGGTCGGCGCCGGCACGCTGGTCGACGTGCTGGCCGCGCTCGGCGTGGACGCGAGCACCCCGCAGGCCGTCGAGCTGGCGCTGGCCGAGCACCGGGCCGCCGTCGCCGCCCGGCTGCTGCCGCCCTGCCTGGTGGTCCGCGCCGGGCGACGCACCGCGCTCGACGTGCCCGCCGCCGCGCGGCTGAGCATCACCCTGGAGGACGGCGGCAGCTGGCAGCTGGCACCGGCCCGCTCGCACTGGCTGCCCGCCGACCTGCCGCTGGGCCGCCACACCCTGCACCTGACGCTGGCCGACCGGGCCGCGACCACCACCCTGATCGTGGCCCCCGACTCGCTCGCCCCGCTGCAAGGGCGCGGCTGGGGCTTTCTGACCCAGCTCTACTCGGTGCTCTCCGAGCGCTCCTGGGGCATGGGCGACCTCGGCGACCTGGCCGAGCTCGCCCAGTGGTCGGCCGGCGCGCTCGGCGCCGACTTCCTGCAGCTCAACCCGCTGCACGCGGCGTTGCCCGGCACCCCCTCCGACCCCTCGCCCTACCGGCCCTCCTCGCGCCGCTTCGCCGACCCGGTCCACCTGCGGATCGAGGCGGTCCCCGAGTACGCCTACACCGACGCCGCCGACCGGGCCGACCGGGCCGAGCTGGCCGAGCTGGCCCAGCAGGGCGGCCGGCTGCGCGCCGAGGTGCTGGAGCACGACGGCCTGATCGACCGGGACGCCGTCTGGGCGGTCAAGCGCGAGGCGCTGCGGCTGCTGCACGCCGTCCCGCGCGGGCCGGGCCGGGAGGCCGCCTACCAGAGCTTCGTCCGGAGCGAGGGCGACTGGCTGGAGCAGTACGCGACCTGGAACGCACTGGCCGAGCTGCACGGCAGCGACTGGCGGCACTGGCCCAAGGGGCTGCGCCACCCCGGCACCCCGCAGCTGGCCGCCGCCCGCGCCGAGCTGGCCGAGGCCGTGGAGTTCCACCGCTGGCTGGCCTGGTTGCTGGACGAGCAGCTCGGCGGGGCCCAGCAGGCCGCCGAGCGGGCCGGGATGGCCGTCGGCCTGATCCACGACCTGGCCGTCGGCTGCCACCCGAACGGCGCGGACGCCTGGGCGCTGCAGGACTACCTGGCCGCCGGCATCTCGGTCGGCGCCCCGCCGGACGCGTTCAACGCGCACGGCCAGGACTGGGGCCTGCCGCCCTGGCGCCCGGACACGCTGGCCGCCGCCGGCTACGCCCCGTACGCCGAGCTGCTGCGCGCCGCTGCCCGGCACGCGGGCGCGATCCGGATCGACCACGTGATGGGCCTGTTCCGGCTCTGGTGGGTCCCGGCGGGCCGCCCGCCCACCGAGGGCGCCTACGTCCGTTACGACGCCGAGGCGATGCTGGGCGTGCTCGCCCTTCAGGCGCACCGGGCCGGCACCGCCGTGATCGGCGAGGACCTGGGCACGGTCGAGCCAGGGGTGCGCGAGGAGCTGGCCGCGCGCGGGGCGCTCGGCACCTCGGTGCTCTGGTTCGAGCGGGACTGGACCGGCAAGGAGGGTGCCAAGGGCGCGCCGCTGGCCCCCGAGCGCTGGCGGCCCGGCTGCCTGGCCACCCTGACCACCCACGACCTGCCCAGCACCGCCGCGCGGCTGTCCGGCGAGCACGTCCAGCTGCGCCATCAGCTGGGCCTGCTGGCCCGCCCGCTGGCTGCCGAGCAGCAGGCAGCCGTCAGCGAACTGGCGGACTGGCGGGAGGAGTTGACCAAGATCGGATTGCTCGCCAACGGGGCCGAGCTGGACCAGGCCGCGCTCTACCGGTTCCTGCTGGCCACCCCGGCCGAGCTGGTCGGCGTCTGGCTGCCCGACACGGTCGGCGACCCGCGCCCGCAGAACCTGCCCGGCACCTGGGACCAGTACCCGAACTGGCGGCTGCCGATCGCCGACGCCGGCGGCCGCCCGGTCACCCTGGAACGGCTGGCCCGGGCAGCGGGCGCCGCCGAGCTGGGCGCCCTGCTCGCCGCCGGGCTGCCGGCCCGACCCGGAAGGCCGACCCCGCCGAGCGATGCCCAATAAAGGGCGGGTACGTTGAAAAACGTGGACAAGAGGAATGCTTTGCGCGCCGGTGCGGTCTCCGCGGCGGCCACGCTGATGATGCTGCTGTCGTCGCCCGCCTTCGCCGCGACCAAGGTCGCCACGACGGAGCAGGCCAGCCTGGGCGTCGGGGCCGCGATCGGACTGTACGTCGGGATCCCGGTCGTGCTCTTCGCGGTCATCGCCGGCCTGGTGATGCTGGGTACCGCCAACAGCGCCAAGGGCACCAAGAAGTAGTCGGTCCGACCGCCCCGCCACCTCACCACCCGGTGCAGTGGCGGGGCGGTCGCGTGCTCACGCCCCGGCCCTGCCCAGCAGCACGCCCGCCAGGTAGGTGACCGCCATAGCGAGGCCGCCGCCCAGCACGTTGCGCGCCACCGAGGGCCGCACCGGCGCCTCGCCCAGCCGAGCGCCCGCCCAGCCGGTGAGCAGCAGCGCGCAGAGCACCGCCGCCACCGTGACGGGCACCCGCAGCCCGGCCGGCGGCAGCACGATCGCCAGCAGCGGCAGCAGCGCGCCGATCGTGAACGAGACGAAGCTGGCCCAGGCCGCGTGCCAGGGGTTGACGATCTGCTCGGGGTCGATGCCCAGCTCGACCCGGGCGTGCGCCGTCAGCGCGTCCCGGGCGGTGTACTGCTCGGCGACCTCCCTGGCCAGCTCGGGGGTCAGCCCGCGCTCCTCGAAGAGCCCGGTCAGCTCCACCAGTTCGGCGTCCGGCTGCTCGGCCAGCTCGCGCTCCTCGACCGCGAGCGCCGCCCGCTCGGAGTCCCGCTGGGCGCTCACCGAGACGTACTCGCCGGAGGCCATCGAGAGCGAGCCCGCCAGCAGCCCGGCCAGCCCCGCGGTCAGCAGCGTGTTGGCCGACGAGGTCGCGCCGGCCACCCCGACCACCAGGCCGGCGGTCGACACGATCCCGTCATTGGCCCCGAGCACGCCGGCCCGCAGCCAGTTCAGCCTGCTGCTCAGGCTGCCGGCGTGGTTCTCCGCGTGCCCGATCTCGTCCATCGCCTCAGTCTTGCCACAGCCGCCGCCCCGAAACCCTGATCCGGCGCGGTCGCGGCGTGTCGTGCTGCCGGACGGTCGCCGGCTCAGCTCACCAGATGGCGCGCCACGCCGGGGGTGCCGAGGCGGCGGCCGTCCGGCAGCACCGCCAGGGCCTCGTACCCGTCCTTGGCCGTCACCCAGTCCAGCGCCCGCAGCGGGCCCATCGCGAAGGCGGCGGTGGCGTAGGCGTCGGTGCGGGCCAGCCGGGGGCCGATCAAGCTGAGCGAGAGCAGGCCGCGCGCGGGGCGGTCGGCCTTCGGGTCGATGATGTGCTCGCCGCGCTCGGCCGTCCCGGAGGTGGCCACCGCGAAGCCGTCGGCCCGCGCGTCCTCGCTCAGCACCGCGGCCAGCTGCCCGGCCCGGGTCGGGTCGGCGACGCCCACCCGCCACGGCCGTCCGGGCGCCGCCTGGCCCCTGGTCTGCACATCGCCGCCGCCGGTCACGCTGTGGTGCCGGTAGCCGGCCGCCAGCAGCAGCTCCGAGGCCCGCTCGATCGCCCAGCCCTTCACCCAGCCGGACGGGTCCAGCCGCCCGCCCGGGCGCGCGGTGAACCAGCCGCCGGTCTCGGTGGCGACGGCCGCGCAGTGCTCCAGGGCCTCGCCGACCAGCGGGTCGCACTGGCGCAGCGTCAGCTCGCCGCGGCCCAGCCGGCTGATCTCGCTGCCGGGCAGGTAGGTGGAGAAGAGGGCGTCCAGCCGGTGCAGTTCGGCGAGCGCGGGCCCCAGGATGCCCGGTTGCCCCGGCTCGGCGTCGCGCACCGCGAAGGAGAAGACGGTGCCCATCGCCGCCTCCGCGTGCGTCAGCATCAGTGCACGCCGGCCTGGTCGAGGGCGCTCTGCAGGGAGCGGGTGTAGCCGTCGCTGGTGTAGGTGGCGCCGGAGACCGAGTCGATCCGGGCGTTCCCGGCGGCGATCGCCTCCTGGTTCAGCTGGGGGAGCGCGTAGCTGTTGATCTCCTCGTCGCGGTTGGACTCGCTGGGGTACTGGAGCACGTCGACCTTGCTGAGCTTGCCGCCGGTGAGGGTGATCCGGACCTGGACCGGGCCGTACCGGGTGTCGACGGGGCTGCCGGTGACGGTCCTGGTCCCGCCGCCGCTCGCGGCACTGCCGGCGGCGCTCGGGCTCGGGCTCCCACCGGTGCTCGGGGCCGTGCCCGAGCCGGTGCCGCCGCTCGACGGCTGATCGGCCGGCGTCGCGGCCCCGGTGTCCGAGGAGATCACCGGCAGGCTCTGCGCGGAGGCGCTGCCGTGCGGCTTGAGGGCGAGCAGCAGCACCACGCCGGCCGCCGTGGCCGCGGTGGTGACGATGGTTCGGCGCATCGGCTCAGGCTCCTTCAGAAGACGAACGACTCATGGTGGATCCGCCGGCGCGGCACCCCCGCCGCGCACAGCGCCGTGATCACGGCGGTGGTGAACTCCTCGGGACCGCAGACGAAGACCTCGTGCCCGGTCAGCTGCGGTACCAGTCGCTTCAACCGCGGCGCCGTGAACGGATCGCCCACCTGCGAGCGCCGCCCCAGCAGGAAGTTCAGCTTCGCCCGTCGCCGTGCCGCCACCGCCTCCAGTTCCTCGCGGAACAGCACGTCCTGCTCGCTGCGGGCCCGGTAGAGCAGGGTCAGCTCGCCGGGCCGGGCGGGCAGCGTCTCGAAGAGCGCGCGGATCGGCGTGATCCCGACGCCGGCCGCGATCAGCAGCACCTTGCGGGCACCGCGCCGGCGCGCGGTGAACGCCCCGTACGGGCCCTCCGCCCGCACCCGCACGCCGGGGCGCAGCGCCGCCACCGCCCCGCTGTGCCCGCCCAGGTCCTTCACGGTGAAGCGCAGGAAGCGCGGGTGCGGCGGCGCCGAGAGCGAGTACGGGTTGGCCGCCCAGCGCAGTCCCGGCACCAGGAACTGCAGGCGGAAGAACTGCCCGGGCTCGCAGCGCAGTTCGTCCAGCCGCTCGCCGGTCAGGTAGACCGACACCACCCCGGGCGCCTCGGGGCGCACCTCGGCGATCCGCAGCCGGTGCCGGCGGTCGCTCAGGAACGGCACCACCAGCCGGAACCAGCCCAGCAGCGCGAAGGATCCCAGGTAGAGCGCCCACCAGCCGAGCATCCCGACGCCCTGGTTCAGGTCGGCGCCGTTGGTCAGCTGGTGGGCGAAGGCCAGCGCGATCGCCAGGTAGGTCGCCAGGTGCAGGTAGTACCAGGCCTCGTAGCTCAGCCGGCGGCGGGCGGCCCGGGCCGAGACCGCGCCGGTGCCGAGCAGCAGCAGGGTGCCGAAGGTCGCCTTGAGCATGTCCGGGTAGTGGAAGACCAGTTGCACGCTCTCGGGGACCACCCCGGTGTGCGCGGTCAGCGCGTACCCCCAGATCACCGTCAGCACGTGCACGGTGACCAGGCCGACCAGGTAGCGCCCGCCGAGCGCGTGCCAGCGGGCCAGCCGGTCGGCGCCCACCTCGCGCTCCAGCACCGGGATCCGGGCCATCAGCAGGAGCAGCACCGGCGCCGCGTAGCCGGCCAGCAGCCCGGTGATCCGGGCCGCGCCGGTCAGCCACTCGGCGGACCCGGTGACCGCGAAGGTGTCCCGCCACCAGAGCGCCAGCACGGCCGCGGCGCCCGCGGCGATCAGCACCGGCACCAGCGTGGCCAGGTCGACGGTGACCGAGTCGTGGGTCGCCGCGGGCGTGGGTGCGGCACGGCGTGCGCGGCGGTGGGTGGCGGTGCTCACCAGCGGTTCTCCTCCGATCGGGACATCGCCACCCTGCCACCGGAAGCTATCAATTCGCTCTGAACCCGAACGGCCTTCGGCCGGGAGATCCGGCGTCTGCGCAGGTCAGAGCGGTATGGCCGGGCCGGGGATCTCACGGCATTCTCATCGGGCACCCGCAGACTGCCCAGGGTCCGGGAGAATGTCCGGACCTGCCGCCCTCTCACCTTCTTCCTTGAACGGACCCCATGACCACCCCACGCCGCATCCTGGTCGTCGACGACGAGCCCGATCTGGTCGAGGTGCTCTGCGGCGCGCTGCGCTACGAGGGCTGGCAGGCCCGCGGCGCCGCCACCGGGCGCGCGGCCGTGGCCGCCGCGCTCGACTGGGCGCCGGACGCCGTGGTGCTCGACATGATGCTCCCCGACCTGGACGGTCTGGCGGTGCTCGCCCGGATCCACGCCGAGCGCCCCGAGGTCCGGGTGCTCTTCCTGACCGCCCGGGACGCCGTGGAGGACCGGATCGCGGGGATCACCGCCGGCGGCGACGACTACGTGACCAAGCCGTTCAGCCTGGCCGAGGTGGTCGCCCGGCTGCGCGGCCTGCTGCGCCGGGTCGAGCCGGCGCCCGGGCCGCCGCCGGGGGAGGCCCTGGTGCTGGGGGACCTGGTACTGGTCGAGTCCGCCCGCGAGGTCACCCGGGGTGGGGTGCCGATCGAGCTGAGCCCCACCGAGTTCGCGCTGCTGCAGCACCTGATGAGCCACCCGCGCCAGGTGCTGAGCAAGGCCCAGCTGCTGGACGCCGTCTGGTCCTACGACTTCGGCGGCCGGGCCCACGTGGTGGAGCTCTACATCAGCTACCTGCGCAAGAAGATCGACGCCGGGCGGCCGCCGATGATCCACACCGTCCGGGGCGCCGGCTACCTGATCAAGCCCGCGCCGTGACGCGGCCGTCCCCACGCGCGCTGTGCGCCCGGCTCCTGCCCCGCACGCTCCGCGCCCGGGTCTTCCCCCGCACGCTCCGGACCCGTCTGATCGCCGGCCTGGCCGCACTGCTGCTGGTGATCTTCGCCGGGGTGGGCCTGGCCGTCACCACCGCCCTGCAGCACTACCTGCTCGCCCGGCTCGACCAGCAACTCGCCGACACCGGTGGCCGTTACGCCGCCAGCCTGGAGCACAACGCCAAGGCCGACACGGCCAGCCACGACACCCGGGCCCAGTCGCCCGGCACCTTCGGCGCCCGGCTGCTGGACGGCATCGTCACCGAGGCCGGCGTGGTCGACGGGGACGCGGACGACGCGGCGGTGGCCGCCGGGATCGCCCCCGCCGACACCGACGACCAGGTCGAGCTGAGCCCCGCCGAACAGCGCACCCTGGCCGCCCTGCCGGTGGCCGGCCCGGCCCGCACCGCCGACCTGGCCGGCCTCGGCGACTACCGGGTCCGCGCGGTGGCCGGCGGGGACGGCGACGTGCTGGTCACCGGCCTGCCGCTGCGCCAACTCAAGGACACCGTGCACCAGGTGATCATCCTCGAGGTCACCGTCTACGGCGCCGCCCTGGCCCTGGCCGGGCTGGCCGGCGCGCTCTGGGTACGGCTCGCGCTGCGCCCGTTGGACCGGATCGCCGACACCGCCGAGCGGGTCAGCGCTCTGCCGCTGGCCCGCGGCGAGGTGGTGCTGACCGAGCGGGTGCCGCCGGCCGCCGCCGACCCGGACACCGAGGCCGGTCGGGTGGGCCTGGCCCTCAACCGGATGCTCGGCCACGTCGAGGACGCCCTCGCCCAGCGGCATGCCCTCGAGGACCGGTTGCGCTCCTTCGCCGCCGACGCGGGGCACGAACTGCGCACCCCCGTGGCCACCGTGCGCGGCCACGCCGAACTGGCGCTGCGCCACCCCGAGCCGATCGCCGCGCCGGTCCGGCACGCCCTGAACCGGATCGAGGCCGAGGCCGCCCGGATGGGCACCATCGTCGACGACCTGCTGCTGCTCGCCCGGCTGGACGCCGGCCGCCCGTTGGCCGCCACCGACGTCGACCTCACCCGAATCGTCCTGGACTGCACCGACGATGCCCGCGCCGCCGCCCCCACCCACCACTGGCGCCTGGACCTGCCCCCCGACCCCGTCGTGCTCACCGGCGACGAGGACCGCCTGCGCCAACTCCTCGCCAACCTGCTGGCCAACGCCCACCGGCACACCCCGCCCGGCAGCACCGTCACCCTCGCGCTGACCCGCCACCGCCTGACCGTCACCGACGACGGCCCCGGCGTGCCCGCCGACCTGGCGCCGCACATCTTCGACCGCTTCGTCCGCGGCGATCAGACCCGCTCCCGCAGCACGGGCACCACGGGGCTCGGGCTGGCCATCGCGCGCGCGATCGCGGTGGCGCACGGCGGGAACCTGACGCTGAGTCAGCTCGACGGCGGCGGTGCGCGGTTCGTGCTGACGCTGCCCTGACACGGGCCGCACGCCAGTCGGCCCCCGGACGCGATCGCGTCCGGGGGCCGACTGCACTGCGGGATCGTCAGGCGTGCGCGCCGGCCTCACGGTCCGCCGCCCGCGCGGTCAGCGACCGCTCCACGCCCGCGCGCGACTCCACCACCAGCCGCGCCAGCGCCGGGGCCGGCTCGGCGTCGGCCAGCCACGCGTCGGTGGCCGCCAGGGTCTCGCGCGACACCTGGTAGCTCGGGTAGAGCCCGATGACGAGCTGCTGCGCGATCTCGTGGCTGCGGGTCTCCCAGACGTCCTTCAGCGCCGCGAAGTACCGGTCCACGTAAGGGGCCAGCAGCTCGCGCTGGTCGGCGACGTTGAAGCCGCTGATCACCGCGTCCTGGACGTAGTTGGTCAGCGCGTCCGAGTCGATGACCGAGGCCCAGGCCTCGGCCTTGGCCTCGGCCGTCGGGCGGGCGGCGCGGCAGGTCGCGGCCTTCTCCTGGCCGGCGGCGGTGTTGTCGCGGGCCAGCTCGGCGTCGATCGCCGCGTCGTCCGCCTGGCCGACGGCGACCAGGCGGGTGAGCAGGTCCCAGCGCAGGTCGGTGTCGACGGCCAGGCCCGGCACCTCGATGGTGCCCTCGAGCAGGCCGGCCAGCAGGGCGAGCTGCTCGGCGGAGCGGGCCACGGTGGCCAGCGCCTTCGCCCAGGCCAGCTGGTGGTCGCTGCCGGCCTCGGCGGCGCGCAGCCGCTCCTCGGCGGCGGCGGCCCAGCGGACCAGGCCCTGCTCGCGCCAGGCGGGGTCGGCGTAGAGCTCCAGGGCGAGCTTGACCTGGCGGTGCACCGACTGGACCACGCCGATGTCGGACTCCTTCGGCAGCCCGGACAGCGCGAGCGCGAGGTAGTCGCGGGTGGCCATCTCGCCGTCGCGGGTCATGTCCCAGGCGGCGGCCCAGACCAGCGCACGCGGCAGCGGGTCGGCGAAGTCGCCCAGGTGCGCGGTGACCGCGGCGAGCGAGTCGGCGTCGAGCCGCAGCTTGGCGTAGGAGAGGTCGTCGTCGTTGAGCAGCACGACGGTCGGGCGCCGGCGGCCCACCAGCTCCGGGACGGCGGTGAGTTCGCCGTCCACGTCCAGCTCGATCCGGTCGGTGCGCACCAACTTGCCCTCGACCAGCGAGTAGCAGCCGATGGCGATCCGGTGCGGGCGCAGCGCGGCGACGCCCTTGGCGCCCTCGGGCAGCGCCGGCGCCTCCTGGCGGACGGCGAAGGCGGTGATCACGCCGTCGGCGTCCAGCTCCAGTTCGGGGCGCAGGACGTTGATCCCGGCGGTCTGCAGCCAGGCCGTGGACCAGGCCTTCAGGTCGCGGCCGCTGGCCTCCTCGAGCGCGCCGAGCAGGTCGGCGAGGGTGGTGTTGCCCCACGCGTGCCGCTTGAAGTAGGCCTGCACGCCCTGGAAGAAGGCGTCCTGGCCGACGTAGGCCACCAGCTGCTTGAGCACCGAGGCGCCCTTGGCGTAGGTGATGCCGTCGAAGTTGACCTGGACGTCCTCCAGGTCGTTGATCTCGGCCATGATCGGGTGGGTCGAGGGCAGTTGGTCCTGCCGGTAGGCCCAGGTCTTCATCTGGTTGGCGAAGCTGGTCCAGCCGTTGGGCCACTTGGTGCCGGCCGGCTCGACCAGGGAGACCATCTCCGCGTAGGTGGCGAACGACTCGTTGAGCCAGAGGTCGTTCCACCACTCCATGGTGACCAGGTTGCCGAACCACATGTGGGCCAGCTCGTGCAGCACGGTGGTGGCGCGCTGCTCGTAGGCGGCGTCGGTCACCTTCGAGCGGAAGACGTACTGGTCGCGGAAGGTGACCGCGCCGGCGTTCTCCATCGCGCCGGCGTTGAACTCCGGGACGAAGAGCTGGTCGTACTTGTCGAACGGGTAGGCGAAGTCGAACTTCTCCTGGAAGTACGTGAAGCCCTGCTTGGTGACGGCGAAGATCTCCTCGGCGTCCAGGAACTCCTTCAGCGACGGGCGGCAGTAGATGCCCAGCGGCACCCGCTGCGCGCCGTCGGTGAACTCGTCGAAGACACCGACGTACGGGCCGGCGATGATCGCGGTGATGTAGCTGGAGATCCGCTTCGTGGGGGCGAACGTCCAGGTCTGCGTCTCGCCGTCGCCGACCGGCTCGGGGGTGGGGGAGTTGGAGACGACCACCCAGCCGCGCGGCGCCGTGACGGTGAAGGCGAAGGCCGCCTTCAGGTCGGGCTGCTCGAAGGAGGCGAACACCCGGCGGGCGTCCGGCACCTCGAACTGGCTGTACAGGTAGGTCTCGCCGTCCACCGGGTCGACGAAGCGGTGCAGGCCCTCGCCGCTGTTGGTGTACGCGCAGTCGGCGACCACCCGCAGCTCGTTCTCGGCGGCCAGGCCGGTCAGCGCGATCCGGCTGTCCGCGAAGGCGGCCGGATCCAGCTGCTCGCCGTTGAGCACGATCTCGTGCACGGTCGGAGCGACCAGGTCGATGAAGGTGGCTGCGCCCGGCTGCCTGGCGGTGAACCGGACCACGGTGGTGGACCGGAAGGTGCCGCCTTCGCGGGCCGAGCTCAGGTCGAGCTCGATGTCGTACGCATCCACGTGGAGGAGCGCGGCCCGGGTGCGGGCCTCCTCACGGGTCAAGTTGGTGCCAGGCACTCGCAGGACTCCTTCGTCAGGCTTGTTGGCCCGATCCTCCCACGGCACCCGGCCGCGGCCCGAGCGGATTGTGCCGGAGCCCGCCGCGGCTTTCGCGACGGGCTCCGGTGACAGCCCCTAGGTGAGACCAGGTCAGCTCTTCGTGTAAAGGGTGGCGGTGGCGTTCATCGGCAGGGTCGGGACGGTCAGCACCTGGCCGTTGTCGGAGAGCAGCACCTGCGCGTCCTGGAAGGAGAGGAAGGCGTCGTCGCCGTTCTTGGCGCTGAAGGCCTCCACCTGCGTGACGCTGCCGTCGGTCGGGCTCAGCGTGACCACCCGGGCGCCCTTGCCGAAGCCGTCCATGGCGATCGCGGTCGGCTTGCCGCTGGAGGTCTTGTCGACCAGCCGCAGGCCGTTCTCGGCGCCGCCGTCGACGGTCCACAGGGTCTTGCCGCTGACCAGGTCGATCGCCTCGATGGAGGTCTTGCCGCCGCTGTTCACCTCGACGTAGAGGGTGTTGCCGATCACCAGGCTCTTGTTCATCGGGTCGGAGTAGGCGGAGAGCTGCAGCCGGTCCGCGCCGGTGGACTTCAGCGGGACCTTGGCCTCGGCGTTGCCCGAGGAGTCGACGCCGACGAAGTAGTCGTTGTCGTAACCGTTGGAGATCTGCACCACCAGCGGCTTGGCCGAGACGATGTTGGTCAGCCGCTCGTTCTCGCCGAGGGTGAACGACTCGGTGGTCTTGCCGGTGTTGGCGTCCAGCACCATCAGCGCCTGCTTCTGGTCCGCGTCCGAGCAGTAGTCGCTGACCACGATGACGGTGTCGGCGGCGTCCGCGTTGTCCGAGCAGTACTGGCCGCGGTCCTTGTAGGCCCAGACCGAGGTGCCGTCGGTCAGGTTGTAGCCGGCCAGCAGCGAGCCGCTGGCGGCGGCCAGCGTGGTGTCGGTGACGGTGACCTGGGTGCTGAAGCTCTTGCTGCTCAGCGGCGAGCCGACCTTGTAGATCAGCTTCCCGGTGGTCGCGTCGATCGCGCCGACCGCGGCGCAGTCGTTGTCGCCCAGGTTGAAGCTGACGCCGCCGATGTTGTTCTTGTTGACGGTCTTGGACATGCTGCAGATGGCCTTGGTGCCGTCCGGCGCCTTCAGCGTCCAGACCGCCTTGCCGGTGCCCAGGTCGTAGCCGGTCAGCCCGGTGCTGTCGCCGCGCACCAGCAGCTTGTCGGTGACCCACTCGCCCAGGGTGTGCAGGTCGGTGGTGTTGCCGTCGACCTTGGGCACGGTCCAGGTGACGGTCAGCTTGCCGGGGTCGCCCCCCGTGCCGCCACCGCCGGTGCCGCCACCGCTGGCGGCGGGGTTCGGCCTGGAGTGGCCGCTGAACAGCACCACCAGGCCGACCACGATGGCGACCGCCAGCACGCTGCCGATGACCGCGCCGAAGACCAGGACCGGGTTGCGCTGCTTGGTCGGTTGCCCGGTGGGCTGGACCGGCCCTGGGTAGCCGTAGCCGGGGGCGGGCTGCTGGCCGAACTGCGGCGGCGGGTAGCCGCCCTGCGCCGGACCGGGCGGCGGGTAGCCGCCCTGCTGGGCACCGAAGGCGGCGGGCGGAGCGGCCTGCGGGTAGCCGTAGGAGAGCTGCGGCTGCGGCTGCGGGTCGTACGGGCCGACCGGCGCGCCGGGCGCCGGCGGGGCGCCCTGCGCGGGGAAGGCCAGGGCGGTCGGCTGGTAGCTCAGGTCGGCCGCGCTCGGCCCACCGGGCGCACCGGCCGCTCCGGGCGCCCCCGGGGCGGCGGGTGCGCCGGGCGGTGCGAACGGCGGCTGGGCCGGAGCCGGGATCGCCGCCGAGCCGAGCTGCGTCAGCTGGTCCGCGACCGCCGCCGGGTCGACTCCCGGCCGCGGCGGTACGCCGCCCTGGCCGCCCGCCGGGTCCTGCGGCCCGTAGCCCGCACTGGGCTGATCCCCTGCCATGTGATGCCCCGTCATTGTCCGTCCGAGCGCCGCCCGCCCCGGCCCGGTGGGACGCGGGAGACTGGATGGGCGGCTGAGAATTAATGGACATCGTAGAGGCGCACCGTTTTCGGGTGGCCCCAGGTCCGGTTCGGGCGCGCCCGGGCGGACTCGAAGCTGACTCGCAGCGGACTCGCAGCGGACTCGACGTGGACTCGAAGCGGCTCCGGAGAACAGCGGGTGAACGGCGTTCGATGACGTGGCTGAGCGGTGGTTGAGGTTTCGGAGCGATCCCGTTTGCCGTCTTGACGAGGTACCCGGTGGTGCGCTCGGCATAGAGTTCAGAAGTTGAAGGTGAATTTTCCCGCAACGGCGCGGTTGGGCGGGGGACCGTCGGGTGCCCGCGTCCGAAGGAGGTCATTCATGTCCATGGACACGCCGGGGTCGCAGTCCTCGCTGCACCGCGCCAACCTCGAACGGGTGCTGCGCGCCGTGCGGATGGCGGGCTCGCTCACCCAGGCCGAGATCGCCCGGGCCACCGGGCTCTCGGCGGCGACGGTGTCCAACATCGTCCGCGAGCTCAAGGAGGGCGGCACGGTGGTGGTGGCCGACACCTCCTCCGGCGGCCGCCGGGCCCGCAGCGTCTCGCTCAGCGGGGACGCCGGGATCGTGGTCGGCGTCGACTTCGGCCACTCGCATCTGCGGGTGGCGGTGGGCAACCTGGCGCACCGGGTGCTCGCCGAGGAGAGCGAGCCGATGAACGTGGACGTCTCCGCCGAGCAGGGCTTCGCCCGGGCCGAGGCGCTGGTCGAGCGGCTGCTGGTGCAGGCCGGGTTCCGGGCCGACAAGGTGATCGGGGTGGGCCTGGGTGTGCCGGGCCCGATCGACGTGGAGACCGGGGCGCTCGGTTCCACCGCGATCCTGCCCGGCTGGACCGGCATCGCGCCCGGCCGCGAACTGGCCCAGCGCCTGGGCATGGAGGTCTACGTCGACAACGACGCCAACCTGGGCGCGCTCGGCGAGCTGGTCTGGGGCGCCGGCCGCGGCCTCGGCGATCTGGCGTACATCAAGGTGGCCAGCGGGGTGGGCGCCGGGCTGGTGATCAACGGTCAGATCTACCGGGGCCCGGGCGGCACGGCCGGGGAGATCGGCCACATCACGCTGGACGAGGCGGGGCCGGTCTGCCGCTGCGGAAACCGGGGCTGCCTGGAGACCTTCGTCGGCTCCCGCTACCTGCTCAACCTCTTGAACGCGAGCCACGAGCGCGAGCTGACCCTGTCCGAGGTGGTGCGGCTGGCCCAGCAGGGCGACCTCGGCTGCCGCCGGGTGATCGCGGACGCGGGACGGCAGATCGGCACCGGCGTGGCGACCCTGTGCAATCTGCTCAACCCGCGCCGGGTGATCCTCGGTGGCGACCTCGCAGAGGCCGGTGAGCTGGTGCTTTCCCCGATCCGGGACTCGGTGGCGCGGTACGCGATCCCCTCGGCGGCCCGTCAGCTGTCGATCGTTCCCGGCACCCTGGGCGGACGTGCCGAAGTGTTGGGCGCCTTGGCCCTGGTGATGAGTGAGATGGGTGAAACCGGCGTAATCGGGCATGGTACGGCTGCGGTGGGCGCGCGCGGCTGACGGTCTGTCACCTGGGTACAAGGGGGGCGAAACGGACATGGTCGGACAGTTTGGTCTCAGCTCAGCCTTCAGGAAGATAACGAAAGGGTTTGAATTTTCCGAGGCTTGGGTTTACTTGTTGACGACAATGCGAGGTGGCAGGTTGACTCCCTTCCACCTCGCCGCAACGTTGCGGCTCTGTCAGGGAGGCACCCCCACATGAACGCAATGATGCGTCGCGTCGTCGTCGGTACCGCTGCGGTCTCGATGGCCCTCACCTTGGCCGCCTGTGGCAAGGCCGGTAGCAGCAGCTCCAACTCCGCGAGCTCGGGCGACAACAAGACCATCGGCCTGCTCCTCCCCGAGAACTCCTCCTCGGTGCGTTACGAGTCCTTCGACAAGCCGCTGATCCAGGCCAAGGTCAAGGACCTGTGCCCTGACTGCACCGTCAAGTACAACAACGCCAACGGGGACGCGGCCACCCAGAAGCAGCAGTTCGACACCCTGGTCTCGCAGGGTGTGAAGGTGATCATGCTGGACGCCGTGGACGCCACCGGCACCGCTTCCTGGGTGACCGACGCGCAGAAGAAGGGTGTCAAGGTCATCGCGTACGACCGGCTGGCCACCGGCCCGGTCTCCGCGTACATCTCCTTCGACAACGAGAAGGTCGGCGAGCTGCAGGGTCAGGCCCTGATCGACGCCATCAACGCGAGCGGCGGCAACGCCAAGACCGCGAACGTCGTGATGATCAACGGTGACGACGCCGACCCGAACGCCGGTCAGTTCAAGGCCGGTGCGCACAAGGTCCTGGACAGCGGCGTGGGCAAGATCGTCTACGAGCAGTCCGGTGAGTGGAAGCCCACCGTGGCCAGCCAGAAGATCGGTGCCGCGATCACCTCGCTCGGCAAGAACGGCTTCCAGGCCGTCTACTCCGCCAACGACGGCATGGCCGCCGCGATCGTCACCGCCCTGAAGACCGCCGGCATCACCAACATGCCGGTCGGTGGCCAGGACGCGGCCTCCGACGCCATCCAGCGGATCCTGACCGGCGACCAGGCCTACACCATCTACAAGGCCTACAAGCCGGAGGCCGAGGGCGCCGCCACCATCGCGGTCGACCTGCTGCACGGCGTGGACGTCAGCGGCACCGCCACCTCGGTGACCCCCAGCGGTGGCCAGAACGTCCCCTCGCTGCTGCTCACCCCGGTCGTGGTGACCAAGAAGAACATCGCGTCCACCGTGATCGCCGACGGCCTCTACAAGGTCTCGGACATCTGCACCGCCCAGTACGCCGACGCCTGCAAGGCCGCGAACATCCAGTAACGGACGCGACCTTCAGCAAGCGACGCAGTCGACCGGGCCTGAGCAGCAGGTCCGGTCGGCCTGCCGTCGGCACTTCGGCGTGCTGGCCTGAGCCATGTGCGCCCTTTGACCCCCGAAGGAGCCACCGATGGTTCAGTCAGACATACCCGTTCTCGCCCTGCGCGGCGTCTCCAAGCGGTTCGGTGCCGTCCAGGTGCTCACCGGCGTCGACCTGGAGGTGCACGCGGGCCAGGTGGTCGCGCTGGTCGGTGACAACGGCGCCGGCAAGTCCACCCTGGTCAAGACGATCGCCGGGGTGCACCCGATCGACGAGGGCAGCATCGAGTGGTCCGGCCGGCCGGTCCACGTGACCCGTCCCCAGGACGCCCAGGCGCTGGGCGTCGCGACGGTCTACCAGGACCTCGCACTCTGCGACAACCTCGACGTGGTCGCCAACCTCTTCCTCGGCCGCGAGCTGGTCCGCGGCGGCCGCCTCGACGAGGTGGCGATGGAGAAGCGCGCCAAGGAGCTGCTCGACACCCTGTCGATCCGGATCCCCAGCGTGCGGATCCCGGTGGCCGCGCTCTCCGGCGGTCAGCGCCAGGTGGTCGCGATCGCCCGTGCGCTGATCGGCGACCCGAAGGTCGTGATCCTGGACGAGCCGACCGCGGCCCTCGGCGTCGAGCAGACCGCTCAGGTGCTCGACCTGGTCGAGCGGCTGCGTGACCGGGGCCTGGGCGTGATCCTGATCAGCCACAACATGGCGGACGTGCGCGCGGTGGCCGACCAGGTCGCGGTGCTGCGGCTGGGCCGCAACAACGGCGTCTTCCCGGTCGCCACCACCAGCCACGAGACGATCATCTCGGCCATCACCGGCGCCACCGACAACGCGGTGACCCGCCGTCAGGCACGAGTCGCGGAGACGACCAAGTGAGCAAGCACGCCACCCCCGAGAAGGCTTCCACCGTGACCGAGACGACCGACAGCGCGGCGCCCGCCGCCGTGGACCCCCGACTGCTGGTGCGCGAGCAGGGCCTCGCCGGCTACCTCGAGGAGTTCAAGCGCAAGTTGCGCTCGGGTGACCTCGGCTCGATACCGGTGGTGATCGGACTGATCCTGATCGCCACCATCTTCCAGGCGATCACCGGCAACTTCCTCACCGCCGGCAACCTCTCCAACATCACCCTCTACATCGCGGGCCCCGGCCTGATCTCGGTCGGCATCGTCTTCGTGCTGCTGCTCGGCGAGATCGACCTCTCGCTCGGCTCGGTGGCCGGCGTCTCGGCCGCGGTCTCCGCCGTGCTCTCCATCCAGCACGGCGTCAACGAGTACCTGGCGGCGATCCTCGCCGTGCTGGCCGCGCTGGCCATCGGCGCGCTGCACGGCTTCTTCTTCGCCAAGATCGGCGTGCCCGCCTTCGTCGTGACGCTGGCCGGCCTGCTCGCCTGGAGCGGCCTGCAGGGCTATGTGATGGGCAACACCGGGACGCTCAACAACATCCCGAACGGCTTCATCGCCAACCTCGACAACTACTTCTTCGCCGACGTCGCCGCCGCGTACGGCCTGGCCGCGATCAGCGTCGTCGGCTACCTGGTCGCCGCGCTGCTGGGGGCCAGGAGCCGCCGCGAGGCCGGCCTGCCCGCCAAGCCGGTCAGCGAGATCGCGCTGCGTGCCGTGGTGCTCGCGGTGCTGGCCTTCGGCGCCGCCTACACCCTCAACCAGGACCGCGGCTTGCCGCTGGCCCTGGTGGTCTTCCTCGGTGTGGTCGTCGTCACCGACTTCGTGCTGCGCCGCACCGCCTACGGCCGCAAGGTCTTCGCGGTCGGCGGCGGCGTCGAGGCGGCCCGCCGGGCCGGCATCAACGTGGCCCGGGTGCGGATCTCGGTCTTCATGATCTCGGCGGGTCTGGCCGCGGTCGGCGGTCTGTTCATCGCCTCGCAGGCCGGCTTCGCGGACAAGCAGCTGGGTAGCGGCAACGTCCTGATGAACTCGATCGCGGCGGCCGTGATCGGCGGCACCAGCCTGTTCGGCGGCCGGGGCAAGACCTGGTCGGCGCTGCTGGGCATGCTGGTGATCCAGTCCATCGTCACCGGCCTTGACCTGCAGGGCATCAGCCAGTCCATCCAGTACATGATCACCGGTGCGGTGCTGCTGGCCGCGGTGGTGCTGGACTCGGTCTCGCGCCGGACCCAGAAGTCCTCCGGCCGCGGCTGACGGTCGGGATCGCCCGCCCGGGACACGCCCGCACCAAGGGGGCGCGTCCCGGGCGTTCGCGCGCCTGGTCAAAGCCCGCCAAGACGCCCCGCGCCGCAAAGCGTCCGACGAGCGGACATTAGACTCGACCAGCTGGGTAGTCCGACAGCCTGCCCGCGACACGTACCGATAGAGACCGATAGAGGAGGAACGGGTGCCCCTGCTGACCCGCATTCGGGGACCGCGCGATCTCGACCGGCTCACCCCGGGGCAGCTGGCTGCCCTCGCCGAGGAGATCCGGGGCTTCCTGATCGAGGAGGTCGCCAAGACCGGCGGACACCTGGGACCGAACCTCGGTGTGGTGGAGCTGACCATCGCGCTGCACCGGGTCTTCGACTCCCCGCGCGAGCGGATCCTCTTCGACACCGGGCACCAGTCGTACGTGCACAAGCTGCTGACCGGCCGTCAGGACTTCAGCCGGCTGAAGATGAAGGGCGGCCTGTCCGGCTACCCGTCGCGGGCCGAGTCCGAGCACGACGTGATCGAGAACTCGCACGCCTCCACCGTGCTCGGCTACGCCGACGGCATCGCCAAGGCCAACCAGCTGCTCGGCCACCAGGACTGCCCGGTGGTCGCGGTCACCGGCGACGGCGCGCTGACCGGCGGGATGGCCTGGGAGGCGCTGAACAACATCGCCGACGGCAGGGACCGCCCGGTGGTGATCGTGGTCAACGACAACGAGCGCTCCTACTCGCCGACCATCGGCGGCCTGGCCAACCACCTCTCCACGCTGCGCACCACCCAGGGCTACGAGCGCTTCCTCACCTGGGGCCGCGACACCCTGCAGCGCACCCCCGTGCTCGGCGGGCCGCTGGCCGACGCGCTGCACGGTGCCAAGAAGGGCCTGAAGGACTTCATCGCGCCGCAGGGCATGTTCGAGGACCTGGGCCTGAAGTACCTCGGGCCGATCGACGGCCACGACATCACCGCCGTGGAGTCCGCGCTGCGCAAGGCGCGCGGCTTCGGCGGCCCGGTGATCGTGCACGTGATCACCGAGAAGGGCCGCGGCTACCACGCCGCGCTGAACAACGAGGAGGACCGCTTCCACGCGGTCGGCGTGATCCACCCGGACACCGGTCTGCCGGTGAAGACCTCCGGCAAGGACTGGACCTCGGTCTTCGGCGAGGAGATGGTCGAACTCGGCCGCGAGCGCGAGGACATCGTGGCGATCACCGCCGCGATGCTGCACCCGGTGGGCCTGGCCGACTTCGCCAAGGCCTTCCCGAAGCGCACCTTCGACGTCGGCATCGCCGAGCAGCACGCGGCCGTCTCCGCCGCCGGGCTCGCCACCGCGGGGCTGCACCCGGTGGTCGCGGTCTACGCGACCTTCCTGAACCGGGCGTTCGACCAGGTGCTGATGGACGTCGCGCTGCACAAGCTCGGCGTCACCTTCGTGCTGGACCGGGCCGGCGTCACCGGGACCGACGGCGCCTCGCACAACGGCATGTGGGACATGTCGATCCTCCAGGTGGTCCCCGGGCTGCGGCTGGCCGCGCCGCGCGACGCCGACCAGCTGCGCGCCCAGCTGCGCGAGGCGGTCCAGGTCAAGGACGCGCCGACGGTGGTGCGCTACTCCAAGGGCTCGGTCGGCCCCGCGGTCGCCTCGCTCGGCCGGATCGGCGGGATGGACGTGCTGCACGGCAGTGCTTCGCCGCTGCCCGAGGGGGAGCGGCGGGCGGACGTGCTGATCGTCTCGGTCGGCGCGCTGGCCCCGCTCTGCCTGGAGGCGGCCGCGCTGCTGGACGCCCAGGGAATCAGCGCCACCGTGGTCGACCCGCGCTGGGTCAAGCCGGTGGACGCCGCGCTGCCGGGGCTGGCCGCCGAGCACCGCGTGGTGGTCACGGTCGAGGACAACGGGCGGGCCGGCGGCGTCGGCTCGGCGATCGCCCAGGCGCTGCGGGACGCGGAGCTGGATCTGCCGCTGCGCGACTTCGGCATCCCGCAGGCGTTCCTGGACCACGCCAAGCGCGAGGAGATCCTGGCCGAGATCGGGCTCACCGGGCCCGACATCGCCCGCCAGGTCACCGCGCTGGTCTCCCGGCTGGACCAGTCCGCGGTGGTCGAGGCCTGACCGGATCGGGGCCTGAGCTGCGTCGATCGGCCTCGAGCGTTCCTCAGGCGATCTTCCATGGCCTTCGTGACAATATGACATTCATATCTGAGTTCGGGACCGGCGGCGTCTGCGCCGGTCCCGCCCGGTAGGTTGTCCCTCGTGCCTGCTGAGACCTCGACCCTCACGCGCCCCGCCGCGCTTGCCGCGCGGGTCTCCGAGCACGTCCGCACGGGGTACTGGACCCGGGTGGTCCCGGTGCTGGCCGTGCTGGCGACCCTGACCCACATCCCGTCCTTCCTGCGGCCGGTCTGGAGCCCCGACGAGGGCTACCTGGCCACCCAGGCCCGGATGCTCGCCGACGGCGGCGTGCTCTACGACACCGTGGTGGACCGCAAGCCGCCGCTGCTGCCCTGGCTCTACGAGGCCTGCTTCTCGGTCTTCGGCTCGCTCTCGCTCTGGCCGCTGCGCACCCTGGCGATCGTGGCGCACCTGGTCACCGCCGTGCTGCTGGCCTCGCTCGCGCGCGGCCGCTGGGGCAATCGCGCCGGCGCCGCGGCCGGGGTGCTCTACCTGATGCTCTCCATCGGGCTCTCGCCCGAGGACACCCAGGCGGCGACCTTCGAGGTCTTCATGCTGCCCGCGATGGTGGCCGCCTTCCGCTACGCCGAGCGGCGGCGCTGGCTGGCCGCCGGGATCGCGGTGGCGGTCTGCTCGCTGACCAAGCAGACCGGCGGCGCGGTGCTGCTGCCGGTGCTCTGGATGCTCTTCCAGGACGCCCGGCTGCGCGCCGTGCCGTGGCGGAGCGCGCTGGCCAAGGTCGGGTTCGGCTTCGCGCTGCCGATAGCGATCGTCGCGGTGATCCTCACCAAGCCCAAGGGCTTCCTCTTCTGGGTGGTCACCGGCAGCGGCGACTACGCCTCGCTGAACGGCGACTGGTTGCAGATGCTCGGCCGGGCGCTGGGCAACTCGGCGATCCTGCTGGCGGCCGGCCTCGGCTTCCTCTTCCCGCTCGGCCACCGGGTCTGGCTGCGCTACCGCACCGGGCGGCCGCTGCCGACCCGTGGCGAGTCCCACGGCGCGGCCAGCGACCTGTGGGTCTGGCTCTTCTCCTCGGTGGTCGCGGTGGCCACCGGCTTCCACTTCTTCGGCCACTACTACCTGCAGCTGATGCCGCCGCTGGTGCTGCTCGGGGTCGGCGCGGTCTCGGTCTCGGCGATCCGCTGGAAGCCGGTGCTGGTCTACAGCTCGGTGGCCTGCACGACCTTCTGGGCGCTCGCGGTGGCCTGGCCGGGCGAGCAGATGAGCCAGAACAACCAGGTGGCCACGGCGGTCGCCGAGCGCAGCACGCCCAAGGACACCGTGCTGGTCTGGGGCATGCACCCCGAGCTCTACTGGCTCTCCGACCGCAAGCCGGCCACCCGCTACCTGACCGCCGGGTTCCTGACCAACTTCAGCGGTGGCAAGGGCAGCGTGGACGTCGGCGAGCAGTACAGCGTGCCGGACGCCTGGCAGACCTTCGACAAGGAGTTGTCCAACGGGCTGCCCGCGGTCGTGGTGGACGACTCCGGCAGCGCGCCCTACCAGCCCTCCCAGGTGCCGGCGATCGAGAACCTGCTGGACACCCACTACCAGGTGGTCGGCGCCTACGGCGACGCGATGGTCTACCGCCTGAAGAAGTAGGCCGCAGCAGTGAGCCGCCGACCCACGGGGGGTCGACGGCTCACTGCTGGGTCACTGCCGGTCAGCGTCGGCGGCTACCGAGCACCATGCCGGCGGCGGTGAAGGCGAGCAGGCAGGTCAGACCGCCGACCACCACCTGGTTCCAGATCATTCCCCTGGTCGCCGTGTGCCCCACGGTCACCACCCAGGGGGAGATGATCAGGAACACGCCGGTCGCGGCCATCGCCCAGGTCAGCCCGAACATCCGGGCCGGGGCGAGGGTGAGGCCGAGTCCGAGCGCGGCGATGCCGATCCCGAGGATCAGGTTGCAGATCGTCAGTTCGTGGCTGGCGGCGCTGAAGTGCACCACGTAGGGCGAGATGGCCAGGTAGAGGCCGGCGAGCACGACGAGCCCGTCGACGGCGACTCCCTGCGGTCCGTCCATCATGCGTGCGTACCGGGTCCGCATCTCCGCAATGTCGGGATGGGTGGAGAGGTCACCGGTTCGATGTGAGACGTCGGCCATACGACTCGCCTCCTTCGGTGTGCAAGTCCGATCTCGCTTGGCCTAAAAGTATTATGCGCTTTGTCCTCATTTGATGTATACCGATGGGGTTCAGGCATGCGAAAGGGCGGCCCGCTCGGATCGAGCGGGCCGCCCTTCAGGCGTTCAGGCGCTGTCGCGGGCGCGGTCTCAGACCGGCACGCTGGCCAGGCCGGGGGCCAGGAACTTCTTGCCGTTCACCCGCTCGGCGACACCCTCGCGGTCCAGGTACGGGGTGATCCCGCCCAGGTGGAAGGGCCAGCCGGCGCCGGTGATCATGCACAGGTCGATGTCCTGCGCCTCGCCGACGACGCCCTCGTCCAGCATCAGGCCGATCTCCTGCGCGACGGCGGAGAGCGCCCGGTCCCGGACCTGATCCTCGGTCAGCGCGCTGTCGCCGAAGGAGAGCAGCTCCAGCACCTCGGGGTCGAGGACCTGCTTGCCGTCCTGCCAGATGTAGAAGCCGCGCTTGCCGGCCTTGACCACCTCGGCAAGGTTCTCGGAGACGGTGAACCGCTCCGGGAAGGCGCCGTGCAGGGTCTCCGAGACGTGCAGCGCGATGGCCGGGCCGACCAGCTCGAGCAGCGCGATCGGGGACATCGGCAGGCCGAGCGGCTGGACGGCCGCCTCGACGGTCTCGAACGAGGTGCCCTCGTCGATGATGTTCTGGATCTCGCCCATGAAGCGGGTCAGGATCCGGTTCACCACGAACGCCGGGGCGTCCTTGGCCAGGACGGCGGTCTTCTTCAGCTTCTTGGCCACGCCGAAGGCGGTGGCCAGCGAGGCGTCGTCGGTCTTCTCGGCCCGGACGATCTCCAGCAGCGGCAGGATCGCGACCGGGTTGAAGAAGTGGAAGCCGACCACGCGCTCCGGGTGCTGCAGCTTGGAGGCCATCTCGGTGACCGAGAGCGAGGAGGTGTTGGTCGCCAGGATGGTGGTCGGCGAGACCACCGCCTCCAGCTCGGCGAAGACGTTCTGCTTGACGCCCATCTCCTCGAACACGGCCTCGATCACGAAGTCCGCGTCGCCGAACGCCGTCGCCTTGTCCAGGTGACCGCTGACCAGGCCCTTGAGCTTGTTGGCCTTGTCGCCGCCGATCCGGCCCTTGGCCAGCAGCTTGTCGACCTCGGCGTGCACGTAGCCCACGCCCTTGTCGATCCGCGCCTGGTCGATGTCGGTGAGCACCACCGGCACCTCCAGGCGGCGCGCGAAGAGCAGCGCCAGCTGAGAGGCCATCAGACCGGCGCCGACCACGCCGACCTTGGTGACCGGGCGGGCCAGCGACTTGTCCGGGGCGCCGAACGGGCGCTTGGCCCGGCGCTGCACCAGGTTGAAGGCGTAGATGCCGGCCCGCAGCTCGCCGCCCATGATCAGGTCGGCCAGCGCGGCGTCCTCGGCGTCGAAGCCCTGCTGCAGGTCGCCGTTCTTGGCGGCGGCCATGATGTCCAGCGCGCGGTAGGCGGCCGGCGCGGCGCCGTGCACCTTGGCGTCGGCGACGGCGCGGCCCCAGGCGATGCACTGGTCCCAGTTCTCGCCGCGGTCGATCTCCGGGCGCTCGACGACCGTCTCGCCCTTGAGGACCTTGGCGGCCCAGAGGATCGACTGCTCCAGGAAGTCGGCCGGCTCGAAGATCGCGTCCGCGATGCCGAGCTCGAACACCTCCTTGCCCTTGAGCTGCTTGTTCTGGCTCATCGAGTTCTCGATGATGACCTTGACCGCGTTGGCCGGGCCGACCAGGTTCGGCAGGATGGTGCAGCCGCCCCAGCCGGGGACCAGGCCGAGGAAGACCTCGGGCAGCGAGAAGGCCGGCAGGCCCGAGCTGACGGTGCGGTAGGTGCAGTGCAGACCGATCTCCACACCGCCGCCCATCGCGGCGCCGTTGTAGAAGGTGAAGCTCGGCACCGGCAGCGCGGCGATCCGCTTGAAGACCTCGTGGCCCCCCTTGCCGATGGCCAGCGCGTCGCCGTGCTCCTTGAGCAGCTCGACGCCCTTGAGGTCGGCGCCGACCGCGAAGATGAACGGCTTGCCGGTGATCGCCACGGCGACGATCTTGCCGTCGGCGGCCTCGGCCTCGACCTGGTCCAGCGCCTCGGAGAGCTTCAGCAGCGAGCCCGGGCCGAAGGTGGTCGGCTTGGTGTGGTCGAAGCCGTTGTCCAGGGTGATCAGCGCCAGCTTGCCGGCCTGCAGCGGCAGGTCCAGGTGGCGCACGTGCGCGGTGGTGACGACCTCGCCGGGGAACAGCTCGGCGCCGCGCTTGAGCAGCTCAGTCGTGGTCACTTGGTGCTCCCAGAGAAGTGCGGGTTCTCCCAGATGACGGTCGCGCCCATGCCGAACCCGATGCACATGGTGGTCAGGCCGTAGCGGACGTCCGGGCGCTGCTCGAAGCGGCGGGCCAGCTGGTTCATCAGGCGCACGCCCGAGGAGGCCAGCGGGTGGCCGAACGCGATCGCGCCGCCGAACGGGTTGACCCGCTCGTCGTCGTCGGCGATGCCGTAGTGGTCCAGGAAGGCCAGCACCTGCACGGCGAACGCCTCGTTGACCTCGAACGCGCCGATGTCCTCGATCGTCAGGCCGGCCTTGGCCAGCGCCTTCTCGGTCGCCGGCACCGGACCGATGCCCATGACCTCGGGCTCCACGCCCGCGAAGGCGAAGTCGACCAGGCGCATCTTGATCGGCAGGCCGAGCTCCTCGGCCACGTCCTCGGCGGCCAGCAGCGAGGCGGTGGCACCGTCGTTGAGACCGGCCGAGTTGCCCGCGGTGATGTTGCCGTGCGGGCGGAACGGGGTCTTGAGGTTCGCCAGCGACTCCATCGTGGTGCCCGGGCGCATCGGCTCGTCAGTGGTCGACAGGCCCCAACCGGTCTCGCCGACCTCGGGGTTGGTGTTGCGGATCGCGATCGGCACCAGGTCGGGCTGGATGTCGCCGTTGGCGTAGGCCTTGGCGGCCTTCTCCTGGGAGCGCACCGCGTAGGCGTCGCAGCGCTCCTTGGTGATGTGCGGGAACCGGTCGTGCAGGTTCTCCGCGGTCATGCCCATGAAGAGGGCGGACTCGTCGACCAGCTTCTCGGAGACGAAGCGGGGGTTCGGGTCGACGCCCTCGCCCATCGGGTGACGGCCCATGTGCTCGACGCCACCGGCGACGACGATGTCGTACGCGCCGAAGGCGATGCCGCTCGCGGTGGTGGTGACGGCGGTCAGCGCGCCGGCGCACATCCGGTCGATGGCGTAGCCGGGGACCGACTTCGGCAGGCCGGCGAGCAGGGCGGCGGTGCGGCCGATGGTCAGACCCTGGTCGCCGATCTGCGTGGTGGCCGCGACGGCGACCTCGTCGATCCGCTCGACGGGCAGGTTCGGGTTGCGGCGCACGAGCTCCCGGATGCACTTGACGACCATGTCGTCGGCGCGGGTCTCGTGGTAGATGCCCTTCGGGCCGGCCTTGCCGAACGGGGTGCGGACGCCGTCAACGAAGACGACGTCCCTCGCGGTACGAGGCACGGGGGCTCTCCTCCCAGGGGACATGGCATGGTGCGCAGAGACGCGCTCGCACGGAGTCGCACGGAGCAGCGCTGCTTCACGGTCATGCTACTGGTCGGTAACCAACTTGCCCAGGGCCGGGCCCCGCCGGCCCGGTGTGTCCCCCGCCACGTGCGGCCTTGCCCCCGGGCGCGTCCCCGAGCCCCGCCGCTACGCCGGCGGCTGTGCCGCCGCCAGGAAGGCCTCGGCCACCACCGGGGCCACCAGTTCGACCTGCCAGCGCCGGGCGCCCAGCGCCCGCAGCGCGCCGGCCACGGCGGGTGCGGTGGCCTCGGTGGGCGGCTCCCAGGAGACCCGGCGGATCAGGTCCGGGGTGATCAGGTTCTCAGCCGGCAGGTGGTGCTGCTCGGCCAGCTCGGTCACCGCGGCGCGGGCCCCGGCGAGCCGGGCGGCGGCCACCGGGTCCTTCTCGGCCCAGGCCCGCGGCGGCGGCGGACCCTCGTGCGGGGCGGCGGCCGGCGGGAGCTGCGCCTCCGGGACCGCCCGGGCCCGGTCGAGCGCGGCCAGCCAGTGCTCCAGCTGCCGCCGGTGCACCCGGGGGCCGAAGCCCTGGAGGTTCTGCAGCGTCTGCACGGTGGTCGGCATGGCCAGCGCGGCCGACACGATCGCCGCGTCCGAGAGCACCCGCCCCGGCGAGACGTCCCGCTCCTGCGCCTGCTTGTCCCGGGCCTGCCACAGCTCGCGGACGGCCGCCAACTGCCGGCGCCGGCGCACCTTGTGCAGGCCGGAGGTGCGCCGCCAGGGGTCCACCCGGGGCGCCGGGCGCGGGGCGGCGGCGATCGAGGCGAACTCCTCCAGTGCCCAGTCGAGCTTGCCCTGGGCGTCCAGCTCCCGCTCGAGTGCGTCGCGCAGCTCGACCAGCACCTCGACGTCCAGAGCCGCGTAGCGCAGCCAGGGCTCGGGCAGCGGGCGGGTGGACCAGTCCACCGCCGAGTGCTCCTTGGCCAGCGTGTAGCCGAGCACGCTCTCGGTCATCGGCCCCAGGCCCACCCGGGCGAACCCGGCGATCCGGCCCGCGAGTTCGGTGTCGAAGAGCCGCTGCGGCCGCATCCCGACCTCGGCCAGGCAGGGCAGGTCCTGGGTCGCCGCGTGCACCACCCACTCGGCGTCCGCCAGCGCCGTCCCGAGGCCGCTCAGGTCGGGGCAGGCGATCGGGTCGATCAGCGCGGTGCCGGCGCCGGCCCGGCGCAGCTGGATCAGGTAGGCGCGCTGGCCGTAGCGGTAGCCGGAGGCCCGTTCGGCGTCGACGGCGACCGGTCCGGTCCCGCCCGCGAAAGCCTCGACCACGGCCGCCAGCGCGGCTTCGTCCGCCACCACGGGTGGCAGGCCTTCCCGCGGTTCGAGCAGCGGCACCGGGGCGGTCTCTAGGGCGATGGCTTCAGCGGCGTCGGTCACCCCCCAAGGGTACGACGACCCCCGTCAGGGGGACCCTGCTCGGCGGTCGCGGAGCTGCCCGAACGCGCACGGCGGTTCGGAGGAAACGTTCCTCCGGACCGCCGCGCGGCCACTCAGTGGATGATGCCGGTCCGCAGCGCGACGGCTACCATGCCGGCCCGGTCGCCGGTGCCCAGCTTGCGGGCGATCCGGGCCAGGTGGCTCTTCACGGTCAGCGCGGACAGGCCCATGGCCACACCGATCGCCTTGTTCGACTGCCCTTCGGCGACCAGCCGCAGCACCTCGACCTCACGGCCGGACAGCTCGCGGTAGGCGGCCGGCGCGGCTCCCGGCGCACCGGGCGCACCGCCGGCGCCGGGGGCGCCCAGGTGACCGGGGCCGCCGGGCATCCCCGGGCGGCGCATCCGACCGGCCAGCCCGGCCGCGCCCAGCGGCATCCCCGGGCGGCCCGGCATCGCCATGTTGGTCCGGGTGCCGGTGACCACGTAGCCCTTGACGCCGCCGGCCAGCGCGCTGCGCACCGCGCCGATGTCGTCGGCGGCGGACAGCGCCAGGCCGTTGGGCCAGCCCGCCGCGCGGGTCTCGGCCAGGATGGTCAGGCCCGACCCGTCCGGCAGATGGACATCGGCCACGCAGATGTCGCGCGGGGTGGAGACCCGGGGGCGGGCCTCCGCGATCGAGGAGACCTCGATGACGTCGCGCACGCCGAGTGCCCACAGATGGCGGGTGACGGTGTTGCGGACCCGGGGGTCGGCGATCACCACCATCGCCGTGGGCTTGGTCGGGCGGTAGGCGACCACGTTTGCGGGGTGCTCTAGCAGGACCGACACCGTGCCTCCTGAGGGGAGTGGCGGACGGAACCCCGATGGGCGAAGGAGTCGGAGTGTTCCGTGTGTGGAAAGGGTCACAGACTGCTTCGGCATCATTCGTGCCCGGCTTTAGCGAATGATCACGATCTGGTGAGCCACAATACGGACAAATCGAGCGGAAGAATGGTTCGACATGCCCACGGATCGTCAGAAATCGATCAGAAACGGGATGAAACGATCAGTCGACGCTGGGTAGTTGACGCCTGATCACGGGTTTCGTCGCCCGGGGATGCCCGGTGAGCAGCCCGGCGACCCGCCCGGGGGCGGGTGCGGGGCTCGCGGTGGGCCGTCAGCCTTCAGTGTGAGCGCGGCCGGCGTCGGGCCGGCATCGGGACCACTCCGCCGAGTGACGGCGCGTCCGGCGTGGCCAGGGGCGCGGGAGCGCTCGGGGGCAGCCCCGCACAGACGCAGAGCAGCTCGGCCCAGGCCGTCAGATGCCGCTCGAACCGGCCGTCCGAGGGGGTCCAGGAGGCCCGCAGCTCGATCTCGGTGGACGCAGGCCGCTCGGCCAGCGCGCCGAAGTACTGCGAGGCGCACCTGGTCACCGTGCCGCCGGGCGCGGCGAAGCCGGCGCCCTGGGACTGCAGCGCGTCCATCAGCCAGGCCCAGCCCACTTCGGTGAGCATCGGGTCGCCGGCCATCTCCGGCTCCAGCTCGGCCCGGGTCATGGTGACCACCCGGAACTCGCCCTGCCAGGCGTCCGGGCCGGCCGGGTCGTGCAGCAGGACGAACCGCCCGTCGGCCAACTCCTCGCCGTCCAGCTCCACCTCGGCGGTCACCGCCCAGCTGAACGGGGCCAGCCGGCGCGGCGCCGGCGCGCTGGACAGCCGCACCTCGGGGCGCGGCCGTACCGCCGTCAGCGCCTCGACCGCGCTGCGGAAGGCACTTGGGTGCGGCTCCGCCGCGGGGATCGACGCCGAGTCCTTGCTCGTTCCGCCCTGTTGTGCGGGGTTCCCGCCGACCGCTGCCATGAGCTGAAGACTAGGCCCTGTCCCCGGATTCCCGGCGGAGCGGCACGCCTGCCGGACTCCGACGCCGGTGAGCGACCGGCACCCGGTGGTCGGCGTCCCGCCAGGTGCCGGTCGGTCCTGGACGATCCCACGAGTGGGCCGCGGCCTGCATGGAGAAGGAGCGTGGGAGGATGGCGGCGTGAGTGAGACGACCGCAGCCCAGCCCGCAGTGCCGAACCCCGCAGTCCAGCCCGCCGCGCGCGGTCGAGCGTACGACTCGGCCTTCCTGCGGGCCTGCCGGCACGAGCCGGTGCCGCACACCCCGGTCTGGTTCATGCGTCAGGCGGGCCGCTCGCTGCCCGAGTACCTCAAGGTGCGCGAGGGCATCCCGATGCTCGAGTCCTGCATGCGGCCCGAGCTGGTCAAGGAGATCACCCTGCAGCCGGTGCGCCGGCACAAGGTGGACGCGGCGATCTTCTTCAGCGACATCGTGGTGCCGCTCAAGGCGGTCGGCATCGACGTCGACATCAAGCCCGGCGTCGGCCCGGTGATCGCCGACCCGATCCGCACCAAGGCCGACCTGCAGCGGCTGCGCCCGCTGGAGCCGGACGACGTCCCCTACATCACCGAGGCGGTCGGCCTGCTGGTCGACGAGTTGGGCCAGACCCCGCTGATCGGCTTCGCCGGCGCCCCGTACACGCTGGCCAGTTACCTGGTCGAGGGCGGTCCGTCGAAGAACCACGAGCGCACCAAGGCCATGATGTACGGCGAGCCGGAGCTGTGGGCCGAGCTGGTCGACCGGCTGGCCCAGATCACCTCCGCCTTCCTCAAGGTGCAGATCGCGGCGGGCGTCTCGGCCGTCCAGCTCTTCGACTCCTGGGTGGGCTCGCTGGCGCCGGACGACTACCGACGCTCCGTCATGCCGGCCAGCACCAAGGTCTTCGACTCGGTCGCCGACCTCGGGGTGCCCCGGATCCACTTCGGTGTCGGCACCGGTGAGCTGCTCGGCCTGATGGGCCAGGCCGGCGCCGACGTGGTCGGCGTCGACTGGCGGGTGCCGCTGGGCGAGGCGGCCCGCCGGGTCGGGCTCGGCAAGGCGCTGCAGGGCAACCTCGACCCGGCGGTGCTCTTCGCGCCGACCCACGTGGTGGAGACCAAGGCCCGCGAGGTGCTGCACGCGGCCTCCGCGCTGGGCGGCACCGGCCACATCTTCAACCTGGGCCACGGCGTGCTGCCGAGCATGGACCCGGACGCGCTCAGCCGCCTGGTCGCCTTCGTGCATGAGGCCAGCGCGCGCTGATCACTCGGCTGGTTCGGGCTGCTCCACGCGAGCAGCCGCCCGGCGCCGGCGCAGGACGAACCAGAGCACCGGCGCCGCGACGGCCAGGAACGGCGCCGCGGCCGCCAGCACGACCAGCAGCGTGCGCAGCACGGCGACCAGGACCAGGCAGCCGCCCGCCAGCGCGTGCCCGACCGAGCCCCAGAAGCCGCGCCCGGGCTTCGGCCGGGGCCCGACCACCGCGGCCGGCTGCTGCCGCACCTGTAGGTCCACCGTGATGGTGGAGAGCGAGGTCTGGGTGGCCAGTTGCCGCTGCTGGGCCTGCAGCGACTCCAGCGCGGCCTCGCGGCTGCTCAGCTCCCCCTCCAGGGTGACGATGTCGTTCAGCGAGGCGGCCTGCGACATCAACTGGCGGACCCGGTCCACGCTGGCCTGCTGGCTCTTCACCCGGCTGTCGACGTCCGCCACCTGCTGGGTGAGGTCGTCGGCCTGGGTGGAGCGACTCAGCACCGTGCCGAAGCCGGCCAGCTGGTCGAAGCTATGCTGGAAGGCCGCCGACGGGATCCGCAACACCACCTCCGCGCTGCCCGAGTCCCCGGAGTTCTCGTGTTCGACGAAGCCGGACTGCCGGGTGGCCAGGTCCTCCGCCCGCTGGACCGTGCCGTCGATGCTGTCCACCCGCAGGCCGAGCTGCCCGGTGTAGGCGATCGCCCGCGGATCCGCAGCGGGCGCCGCGCTCGCGCCCGGGGCCGACCCGGCGGCCCCGGCCTTGGCGGGCTGGCCGGCGGCCTGCCCGGGCGCGGCCTGGGCCGGCTGGGGTGCCTGTGCCGCCTGGGGCCCCGCCGCCGCGCTGTTCCCGCCGCCGTCCGCGCTGCACCCGGCGAGCGCCAGGACGGCGGCGGCCGCCAGCGCGGCGCCGGCTCTGCTGATCCCGCTCATGCTCATGCTCTGGATTCCCCTCCCGCTGACACGTGTCCGGTTGGACGGCCCGGCAGTTGACGGGGTTTCAGGTCTCGGATTGCGACTGCGTCACAGCCCGATCACCATTCGGACCAGGGCCGTCTGGGAGACTGCGGGGCATGGCAGAAGCACTTCCCAAGGTCGCCGTGATCGGCGGCGGCATCGCCGGGCTGGCCGCGGCCGCCCACCTGGCCGGCGTGGCCGGCGGGCCGGCTCGCGCACGGGTCACCCTGCTGGAGGCCGGCGCGTACCTGGGCGGCAAGCTGCGCACCGGCGAGGTGGGTGGGATCCAGGTGGACCTCGGCGCCGAGTCGATGCTGGCCCGCCGCCCCGAGGCCGTCGAACTCGCCCGGCAGGTCGGCCTGGCCGACGCCCTGGAACCCCCGAGCACCGCCAAGGCCGCCCTGTGGACCAGGGGCGCGCTGCACCCGCTGCCCGGCGGGCAGCTGATGGGCGTCCCCGGCGACCTCGACGCGCTCGCCGCCTCCGGCGTGCTCAGCCCCGAGGGCCTGGCCCGGGTGCGGGCCGAGCGGCCGGCCGCGGTCGCCTCGATCGGCGAGGGCGTGGCGGGCGGCGCGGATGTGGCGATCGGCGCCTTCGTGGCCGAGCGGCTCGGCCAGGAGGTGGTGGACCGGCTGGTCGAGCCGCTGCTCGGCGGTGTCTACGCGGGCCGCGCCGCGGAGATCTCGCTGCGCGCCGCCGTCCCGCAACTGCTCGCGATCGCCCAGGGCGGCGGGTCGCTGGTCGGCGGCGTGCACGCGCTGCTGGACCGCCCGCAGGCCGGCGGCCCGGTCTTCCAGGGCCTGCGCGGCGGGATCGGCACCCTGCCCACCGCCGTCGCCGCCGCCTGCGAGCGGGCCGGCGTCCAACTGCGGTTGCGCACGCCGGTCGGCGAGCTGCGCCGCACCCCCGAGGGCTGGCTGGTCGACGGCGAGGCGTTCGACGCCGTGCTGCTCGCCGTCCCCGCGCCCGTCGCCGCCAAGCTGCTGGCCGCCGACGCGCCGGGCGCCGCCGCCGAGTTGGCCGCGATCGAGTACGCCGGGATGGCCCTGGTCACCCTCGCCTTCGACCGCACCGAACTGGCCGATCCGCCGCCGGGCAGCGGATTCCTGGTCCCCCCGGTGGACGGCCGCTCGATCAAGGCCGCCACCTTCTCCAGCCGGAAGTGGGGCTGGCTGGCGAGCGCCGCCCCCGACAGCTTCGTGCTGCGCACCTCGCTCGGCCGGTACCGCGAGGAGGCGGCGCTCGACCTGGACGACGCCGAACTGGTCGCCCGCTCGCTGGCCGACCTGCGCGCGGCGGTGGGCCTGAGCGCCCGCCCGTACGCGAGCTCGGTCGACCGGTGGCGGGCCGGCCTGCCGCAGTACCCGGTGGGCCACCAGGAGCGGGTCGGCCGGATCCGGGCCGCCGTCCGGGGCCTGGGCGGCCTCGCGCTGGCGGGCGCGGCCTACGACGGCGTGGGCATTCCAGCCTGCGTGGCGAGCGCCCGGCGCGCCGTCGACGAATTGTCGACCCCGGCGCCGGGGCAGAGCGCGCGAAAGGGAGAATGAGGGCATGACCGATACCGCTGAGCAGACGTCGCAGAAGAAGAAGGCCCGGGACCTGAACCAGGTCATCCGCTACACCATGTGGTCGGTGTTCCAGCTGAAGGACGCGCTCCCCGAGGACCGCGCCGCGCTGGCCACCGAGGTCGAGGAACTGTTCGAGCAGCTGGCCGCCAAGGACGTCACGGTGCGCGGCAGCTACGACGTCTCGGGCCTGCGCGCCGACGCCGATCTGATGATCTGGTGGCACGCCGCCGACTCCGACGACCTGCAGGAGGCGTACAACCGCTTCCGCCGCACCGGGCTCGGCCGCCTGCTCAAGCCGGTCTGGTCGAACATGGCGCTGCACCGCCCCGCCGAGTTCAACAAGTCGCACATCCCGGCCTTCCTCGCCGACGAGCACGCCCGCGAGTACGTCTGCGTCTACCCGTTCGTCCGCTCCTACGAGTGGTACCTGCTGCCGGACGACGAGCGCCGGGCGATGCTCGCCGAGCACGGCCAGATGGCCCGTGGCTACCCGGACGTGCGGGCCAACACGGTCGCCTCGTTCGCGCTCGGCGACTACGAGTGGCTGCTCGCCTTCGAGGCGGACGAGCTGCACCGGATCGTGGACCTGATGCGCGACCTGCGCCCGTCCCGCGCGCGCCTGCACGTGCGCGAGGAGGTGCCGTTCTTCACCGGTCGCCGCAAGCCGATCAGCGAGCTGCTGAACGGCCTGGTCTGATCCCTGACGCCTGACGCCTGACGGCGGGCTCGGCTAACCCCGCAGCGCCATCCGCAGGCGGGCGTCCTGCAGCGCGTCCGCGCCGTCGATCGCCACCGCCGTGAGCAGCAGGCGCTCGGCATCGCGCGTGCCCGCGCCCTCGCTGCTCGCGCGGCGGGGGCGGCGGCGCAGCTCGCGCAGGACCTGGTCGCCGGCCGGGGCGGCCCAGCGTGTGTAGGGGTGCACGTCCACCCGGGCCATCAGCAGGGTGCCGGTGGTGAGGATCAGCGGCAGCGAGAACCAGGCCAGGGTGGCGGCGCTGTCGTGCCGCCCGGGCCCGGTCAGCGTCATCGCCGCGACCAGCAGCACCGCCGAGAGCAGCAGCGCCTGGCGGACCTGACGCACCGCCAGCATCGTGCTCTCGCGGATCCCCGCCGGGGTGGCCAGGCCCGCCAGCGAGAGCCGGGCGCCGATCTCGGCCACCGTCGGATGCTCGCTGAGCGCCTCGCGCAGCTCCGCCGTCCGGCACTGCCCCTCCGGGCCTATCTCGCTGATCAGCGCGCGCTCCAGGCGACTGCGGCCCTGCGGGTCGACCACCGTGGTCCAGCCGGTGTGCGCCAGGTGCAGCCGGCCGCGCCCGTTCATCAGCACCAGCGCGAGGTCCACCACCCGCTCCGGGCCGCCGGCCAGGTACGCCGTCTCGTAGAGCCCGATCGCCACCTGGTCCGTCTCCTCCTCCGTCAACCCCACCGACGCGTCGGCCGAGGCGGCGGCCCGGACCAGACGCAGACAGGCGAGAACCGCGACGACGCAGGCCGGGACCAGGAAGAGCAACCACATGGGCCCTGTTCTAGACCTCATGAGCGCGAACTGGGAACAAACCGTGGGCACGATACCGAATCGTGACCGGCGGGCAGCCGGCGGGCCTCAGCTGAACAGCACCGCCCGGTCCGTGCCCAGGTGCCCGCGCAGCACGGTGAGGGCGCGCATGCTCTGCGACTTCACCACCGAGGTGCTCAACCCGAGGATCTCGGCGGTCTGTTCCACGCTCTGGTCCTCCCAGTAGCGCAGCAGCACGATCGCCCGCTCCCGTTTGGGCAGCAGCGCCAGCGCGTTCAGCAGGGTGAGCCGGTCGGCCGTCGGGTCACCCGGGTGCGGCAGGTCCGGCAGCTGATCCACTGCCAACTCGCTGCTGCTGCGCAGCCGCTTGTGGTCGAGCAGCGTGTTGAGCAGCACCTTGCGGGCGTAGCCGAACGGGTCGCTGCCGTGCCGGGCCAGCCGGTTCCAGGCCACGTACATCTTGGTGAGGGTGCTCTGGGTCAGATCCTGGGCCAAGTGCCAGTCCCGGCACATCAGGTAGGCGATCTGCCGCAGGCGGGTGACGTTCGCCTCGGCGAAGGCGGTGAAGTCGGCTTCGTTGCGCACCATCGGTCTCCCGGTCTCGGTGGGTGGAAAAGGGGGGAGCCGCGACCCCGTGCGGGGCCGCGGCGATGATGGTGCGGTTACTTGGTGATGGGCAGGTCGGGGTACTTCGCGTCGGCGGCCTGGACGAACGAGGCCGGCATCAGGTAGTTGATCGCGGGCGTGCCGGCCAGGGCGAGCGCCTGCTCCTGGGTCAGTGGCGCCACGGCCGGGCTCGTGATGCCGGCCGCGCCGGTGCAGTTGGGCATCCAGACCGTGACGTCGACGCCGTCGTGCCGCCGCAGCACGATGATCGAGTGCTGGAAGCAGGCGGCCGGGTTGGACACCACCTCGAACTGCTCGCCGCTGGGCGTGGTCGAACAGCGGTAGCTGTAGCCGGCGGGCCAGTCACCCGGCTGGCAGAACGAGTACTGCGACTTGAAGGCCGCGACCTCCAACTGGGCCGTGCCCTGCGCCGTGTGCACGTTGAGGCTGACGTAGGGGCTGGGACTCTGCGAACCGCCCAGCTTGGCCGAGTAGTTGTCCGTGCTGAGTCCGCTCGGCAGGGCGTGCAGCACCGCGTCCAGCAGGCCGGCCGGGCTGTCCGGGACCAGCACGCCGGACGACGTTGCGGCGGAGGCGCTGGGGGCCCCGGGCGTGGGCGACGCCGTGACAACCGATGGCGCACCGGGCGCGCTGGGTGTCGCGGAACTCGACGGCGTACCGGCCGCGCTGGGCGTCGCGGAAGCCGACGGCGTACCGGCCGCGGCCGCGCTCAGCTCGGCCCGGTGAGCCGGACCGCTGCCCAGCACCCCGACCAGCACGCTCGCCGCGACGGCCACGGCGGTCACCGAGCCGGTGACCGCGCCCACGGTCCGCCGCCGCCGCTGCCGGCGTCCGCGCTGGGTGGCCAGCGTGACGACGTCGCCCAGCGGCGGTCCGTTGAGCGCGGCGAGCTCGGTGTCCAGCGCATGATGAAACTCGTCGGGTCGGAACCCGTCGCTCTCGTTTTCGTTCATGTCGATTGCTGTCCCTCTGATGTCGGTCGCACGCCGGCTGTGCGGACCCGCTGCTGCGGGCTCTGCTCACCAGGACGGGTCGGACCGGCGGTTCGGTCGCAACCGCGGGACAGCAATCGAAATCGACGCGCTACTCGGCCGGCCGCAGGGTCAGCGAGATGCTGTTGATGCAGTACCGCTGGTCGGTCGGCGTTTCATAGCCCTCGCCCTCGAAGACATGGCCCAGGTGGCCGCCGCAACGCGCGCAGCGGACCTCGACCCGGCGCATGCCCATCGTGGTGTCCTCGATGTACTGGACCCGGTCCTCGGCCAGCGGCGCGTAGTAGGAGGGCCAGCCGCAGTGGCTCTCGAACTTGGTCTCCGAGCTGAACAGTTCACTGCCGCAGGCCCGGCAGCTGTACACGCCCACCGTCTTGGTGTCGGTGTACTCGCCGACGAACGGGCGCTCGGTGCCCGCCTCACGCAGCACGTGGTACTCCTGCGGGCTGAGTTGGGCTCGCCACTCGCCCTCGGTCTTCTCGATCTCGTAGCTCATCTCTGACCTCCTTCAGACCGCATCAGCAGCCAGCCGCTCCAGGCCATTCCCGATTTCGTCCAAGATCGCCGGTCCCAGGTTGGTCACGTCGCCGGCGCCCATGGTCAGCACCAGGTCGCCCGGTGCGGCCAGCTCGGCCAGCGCCGCGGCGGCGGCCGCGAAGTCGTGTTCGGCGGTCACCTCGGCACCCGCGCGGCGGGCCGCGTCGATGATCAGCTCGCTGGTCACGCCCGGGATCGGGTCCTCGCGCGCCGGGTAGATGTCGAGCACCACCGAGGCGTCGGCCAGTGCCAGGGCCTGGCCCATCTCCTCGGCCAGCTGCTGGGTCCGGCTGAACAGGTGCGGCTGGAAGACCACCAGCACCCGGCCGGCGCCGGCCTCCCGGATCGCCTCCAGGTCGGCGGTCATCTCGGTGGGGTGGTGCGCGTAGGAGTCGATCACCTGCACGCCGCGCGCCTCGCCCTTGAGCTGCAGGCGCCGGCGCACGCCGGTGTACGAGCCGAGCGCCTTGGCCAGGTCCTCGGCCGGCACGCCGAGCGCGACACCGGCGGCCAGGGCGGCGACGGCGTTGTGCGCGTAGTGCCGCCCGGGCACCGAGACGGTGAAGGCCAGCTCGCGGCCGTCCAGCTCGACGGTGACCTCGCTGGTCATGCCGCGCGCGGCCACCGAGACCACCCGTACGGTGGCGTCCTCGGCGGCTCCGACGGTGACGATCCGCACCCCCGCGGCGGTCAGGCCGTCGCGGCCGGCCACCCGTGCGGTCAGCTCGCGGGCGCCCCCGTGGTCGGCGGAGATCACCAGGGTGCCGCCGGGCTCGATCCGGGCGACGAAGGTCTCGAAGGAGTCGTAGATCTCGTCCATCGACGCGTAGTTGGCGTGGTGGTCGAGCTCCACGTTGAGGATGATCGCCACCTCGGGCGCGTACTTGTGGAAGCTGCGGTCGCTCTCGTCCGCCTCGGCCACGAAGATCTCGCCGGTGCCGTGCTGCGCGTTGCTGCCGGGGGCGTCCAGGTCGCCGCCGATCGCGTAGGACGGGTCCAGGCCCAGCTCGCCGAGCGCGACGGCCAGCATGCTGGTGGTGGTGGTCTTGCCGTGCGTGCCGGCCACCGCCAGCGCGCGCCGCCCGCCCATCAGCGCGGCCAGCGCGTCCGAGCGGTGCACCACCGGGATGCCGCGCTCGCGGGCGGCCACCAGCTCGGGGTTGTCGGCCCGGATCGCGCTGGAGATCACGATGCTGCTGGCGCCGTCCGGCACGTTCTCTGCGGTGTGGCCGACCTGGACGGCGGCGCCCAGCTCGCGCAGCGCGAGCACGGTCTCGGACTCCTTCGCGTCACTGCCGGAGACCTTGGCGCCACGCACCGCGAGGATCTTCGCAAGACCCGACATGCCGGCCCCGCCGATTCCGATGAAGTGCGGGGCGTGCAGGTCGTGGGCGGCGTCGTTCAAGGCAGTCTCCAGAGCTGAAGAGGCGAGCTGAAATGGCGAATCGTCCTCGCGGGCATTCCCGCAAGGACGATTCTGCCACCAGCCGGGCGACTGACCCGCGACGCAGTGGAGGGTGGGGGCCGCCGAGGTGGGGGCACCTTCCGGCCGAAGGCTGGGGGCGAGGCGGGACCCGCCCGCAGCGGAGGAGCGGGTCACCAGGCCCCATGTCAGGGGACCGGGCCCCAGGCCCGCGAGGGTGTCGCCGCTCGGGGCCGCCGGGTGGGTCAGGCCTCGCTGGCGAAGAGCTTCAGCACCGGCACGCCGACCTTGTGCCGGGCCTTGGAGGCCCAGTCGCGGTGGAAGAACTCCTCCACGAAGTGCGGCGCGGTCAGCACCAGGACCTCGTCCGCCGAGGACTCCTCGACCACCGTGCGCAGGGTGTCCAGCGGGTCGGCCTCGACCACCTGGCCGGCCGCCTCGGCGCCGGCCTGTCGCAGGTGGCGCAGGCTGTGCTCGAGCGACTCGGCGACCACCGCCGGTCCGTTCGCCTCGTCGTGCTCGTGCACCGCCTTGTCGAGATGCCCGAGCGCCACGTCGTCGAGGGAGCGCAGCAGTTCGTCCTGCTTGCCGCGCGGTTGCATCAGGACGACGAACGAGACCTTCTCCTCACCGTGCAGGGTGGTGACCAGCTCCACATCGGCGTCGGAGAGCGCCTTTTCGATCATCAGTACGGTTTTGAACACTAGAGTCCCTTCCGTGTTACAGGCCCCCGGGGTCCGGTGTCCCCTCCCATACTGCCCGGAGGAAGCTTTCCTCACGCGGCACATGTGGCGCACGGGCCACCTGGAGAGTGGGCGGTTACTCGGGGGTACGGCAGTAGCGAGTGAAGAGGAAACCTTTCTGCTCGATCAATGAGACCAGCCGCATCCGCTGTGCGTCAGCCATTTCCACACCGTGCATGATCCGTGGCGCGTCCCCGGCGGTCAGCAGCGGGGCCAGCGACAGGCACAGCTCGTCCAGCAGCCCGTCGGCGGCCAGCTGGGCCAGCAGGCGGGGGCCGCCCTCAGTGAGCTGCCGGGTCCAGCCGCGCGCGGTCAGCTCGGCCTGGGCCGCCGTGAGGTCGACCCCGCCGCGACCCGTCGTGATCACGTCGGCCACCTTCCGCACCGCGGTCAGCGCGGCCGCCGGGGCGTCCTCGGGCGCGATCACCACGGTGCGCACCAGCGCTTCGGTGAACAGCGGTGCGTCCAGGTCCAGCACCAGGCTGCGGCTGACGATCGCGATCACCGGCGCCGGCGCCTGCCCGGCGGCCGCGCGAGCCGCCGCGAAGTCGGCGCGCGCCCTGGCCGGACGGTAGCCCTCGGCCCGGACCGTCTCCGCGCCCACCAGCACCACGTCGGCGAGTGCCCGCAGCACGCCGAAGATCCGCTTGTCGGCGTCGCCGGAGAGCCCTTCGGAGAGGCCGGAGAGCTTCGCGGCCCCGTCCAGCGAGCCGACCATGTTGGCCCGCAGCCAGGGCCGGCCCGCGGCCACCTGCTCGGGATAGGCGTAGGTGTCGGCCAACGCCTCCAGCGCGGCGGGATCGGCGTGGTCGGCGGAGTGTGACGGACGGATCAGCTGGCGCATGTCTGGCAGTCTTCCACGACGCGTACTCTTGACTACCGTGCCCGCAGCCTCCCACCCTGAAGCCATAGTCGGTACGGTCACCGGCTCCCCGCTCGCGCTGACCGAGCGCCGTCCGGTGGTTCCGGCCGAGCGCCTGGTCGCGGAGATGGTCCCGCCGCCGCGATTCGCCGGCGTCAGCTTCGGGTCCTACCTACCGGACACCACCCAGCCCAGCCAGGCCGGGGCGGTCACCGTGCTGGAGGAGTTCGCGGCCGGCCTGAACGCGGTCCAGGCGCCCAAGCGCGGCTGGTTCCGCAAGGCGGCGCCACCGGCCGGCCCGGCCGGCGTCTACCTGGACGGCGGCTACGGCGTCGGCAAGACCCACCTGCTGGCCTCGCTCTGGCACGCGGCGCCGGGCCCCAAGGCCTTCGGCACCTTCGTCGAGCTGACCAACCTGGTCGGCGCGCTGGGCTTCCAGCAGGCCGTGCGGACGCTCTCCGGCCACAAGCTGCTCTGCATCGACGAGTTCGAGCTGGACGACCCGGGTGACACGGTGCTGGTCTCCACGCTGCTGTCGCGGCTGGTGGAGGCCGGGGTCAAGCTGGCCGCCACCTCCAACACCCTGCCGGAGAAGCTGGGCGAGGGCCGGTTCGCGGCCACCGACTTCCTGCGCGAGATCCAGGGGCTCTCGGCGCACTTCCGCCCGCTGCGGATCGACGGCCAGGACTACCGCCACCGCGGCCTGCCGGCCGCCCCGCCGCCGTACTCCGACGACCAGGTGACCCAGCGCGCCGCCGGCACCCCGGGCGCCGCGCTGGACGACTTCGGCGACCTGCTGGCCCACCTCTCGGTGGTGCACCCCAGCAGGTACGGCGCGCTGCTCGACGATGTGCACGCGGTCTTCCTGCGCGGGGTGCGGCCGGTGGACGACCAGTCGACGGCGCTGCGCCTGGTGGTGCTGGCCGACCGGATGTACGACCGCGAGCTGCCGGTCACCGCCTCTGGCATCCCGTTCGACCAGGTCTTCTCCGAGGAGATGCTGAAGGGCGGCTACCGCAAGAAGTACCTGCGCGCGATCTCCCGCCTGGTCGCGCTCGCCCGGGATTCCGCTCGATAGATCCGGACTGTCGGTGCCGGGTCGTACGGTGGGACCGTGCGACCCATCACGAGCATTGAGCGGACCACGACGCCCTTCGAGGTCGTCAGCCCCTACCAGCCGAACGGCGACCAGCCGGCGGCCATCGCCGAGCTGGAACGCCGCGTCCGCGCGGGCGAGCAGGACGTCGTCCTGCTGGGCGCCACCGGCACCGGCAAGTCGGCCACCACCGCCTGGATGATCGAGAAGCTCCAGCGGCCCACCCTGGTGATGGCGCCGAACAAGACGCTCGCCGCCCAGCTGGCCAACGAGTTCCGCGAGCTGCTGCCGAACAACGCGGTCGAGTACTTCGTCTCGTACTACGACTACTACCAGCCCGAGGCGTACGTCCCGCAGACCGATACGTACATCGAGAAGGACTCCTCGATCAACGAGGAGGTCGAGCGGCTGCGCCACTCGGCCACCAACTCGCTGCTCACCCGTCGGGACGTCGTGGTGGTCGCCTCGGTCTCCTGCATCTACGGTCTCGGCACCCCGCAGGAGTACGTGGACCGGATGGTGCAGCTCAGGGTCGGTGAGGAGATCGACCGGGACGCGCTGCTGCGCCGCTTCGTCGACATCCAGTACACCCGCAACGACCTGGCCTTCACCCGCGGCACCTTCCGGGTGCGCGGCGACACCGTGGAGATCTTCCCGGTCTACGAGGAACTGGCGCTGCGGATCGAGATGTTCGGCGACGAGATCGAGTCGCTCTACACCCTGCACCCGCTCACCGGCGAGATCATCAAGCAGCACGACGCCATCCACGTCTTCCCCGCCACCCACTACGTGGCCGGCCCGGAGCGGATGGAGCGCGCGGTCAACGGCATCGAGCGGGAGCTGGCGGAGCGGCTGGCCACCCTGGAGAAGCAGGGCAAACTGCTGGAGGCCCAGCGGCTGCGGATGCGCACCACCTACGACATCGAGATGCTCCGCCAGATCGGCAGCTGCTCCGGCGTGGAGAACTACTCGATGCACTTCGACGGCCGCGAGCCGGGCACCGCGCCCAACACGCTGCTCGACTACTTCCCGGAGGACTTCCTCCTGGTCATCGACGAGTCCCACGTGACGGTCCCGCAGATCGGCGCGATGTACGAGGGCGACGCCTCGCGCAAGCGCACCCTGGTCGAGCACGGCTTCCGGCTGCCCTCCGCGCTGGACAACCGGCCGCTGAAGTGGGAGGAGTTCCTGGGGCGGGTCGGCCAGACCGTCTACCTCTCGGCCACCCCCGGACCGTACGAGCTGTCCCGTGGCGACGGCCAGGTCGAGCAGATCATCCGCCCGACCGGCCTGATCGACCCCGAGGTGATCGTCAAGCCGACCGAGGGCCAGATCGACGACCTGGTGCACGAGATCCGGCTGCGGGTCGAGCGGGACGAGCGGGTGCTGGTCACCACGCTCACCAAGAAGATGTCCGAGGACCTCACCGACTACCTGCTCGGCCTGGACATCCGGGTCCGCTACCTGCACAGCGACATCGACACGCTGCGCCGGATCGAGCTGCTGCGCGAGCTGCGGGCCGGCAAGTACGACGTGCTGGTCGGCATCAACCTGCTCCGTGAGGGCCTGGACCTCCCGGAGGTCTCCCTGGTGGCGATCCTGGACGCGGACAAGGAGGGCTTCCTGCGCTCCGGCACCTCGCTGATCCAGACCATCGGCCGCGCCGCCCGAAACGTCTCCGGCCAGGTCCACATGTACGCGGACAAGATCACCGCGGCGATGGCGAAGGCGATCGACGAGACCAACCGTCGCCGCGCCGTCCAGCAGGCCTACAACGAGAAGCACGGCATCGACCCGCAGCCGCTGCGCAAGAAGATCGGCGACATCCTGGACACCCTGGCCCGCGAGGAGGTGGACACCGAGGAGCTGCTCAGCACCGGCTACCGGGACGACGCCAAGGCCAAGGGCAAGGCTCCGGTCCCCGCGCTGAGCGCCGACCGGGCGGCCGACCGGGCCAGGAGCGGCAGCCTGCCGGCGGTCGAACTGGCCGGGACCATCCAGGAGATGACCGAGCGGATGCACGCGGCCGCGGCCGCACTGCAGTTCGAGGTGGCCGCCAGGTTGCGGGACGAGGTCAAGGAACTGAAGAAGGAGCTGCGCCGGCTCAAGGAGGCCGGAATCGCCTAGCGCACCCCTTGACGCGCCGGGGGCGGCCCTGGTGGGGCCGTCCCCCAGGGCCTAGGGTTGGCAGACGACGTACCAGGCGGACAGCAGCCAGGGGGGCCTCAGCCGGGGGACGGCAGCGGGGTGTTCCGACGCTGGCCGGCGTGCGTGACCCAGCGCGCGGGCCGAGAAGAGGGGATAACACCGTGTCGGTGAATCTGACCAAGGGGCAGCAGGTGAGCCTGCGCAAGCCCGGTGGCGAGCCGTTGAGCGTGGTCCGGATGGGCCTGGGGTGGCGTGCGGCGCCCAAGCGCGGCATCTTCGGCAGCCGCACCCGGCAGATCGACCTGGACGCCTCGGCCCTGCTCTACGCCGAGCGCACGCCCGCCGACGTGGTCTTCTTCCAGCAGCTGGTGAGCAAGGACGGCTCGGTGCGGCACACCGGGGACAACCTGGTCGGCGGCGCGGGGGCGGGCGGCGACGACGAGTCGATCGTGGTGGACCTGTCCCGGATCCCCGCGCAGATCACCCAGGTGGTCTTCACGGTCAGCTCCTACACCGGGCAGACCTTCGCCGAGGTGCAGAACGCGCACTGCCGCCTGCTCGACGAGCTCAACGGCCAGGAGCTGGCCCGCTACGAGCTGACCGGCGGCGGCGCGCACACCGGGCAGATCATGGCCAAGGTGTTCCGGGATCCGTCCGGCGGCTGGGAGATGCAGGCGATCGGTGCCCCGGCCCGGGCCCGGACCTTCCAGGACCTGCTGCCGGCGATCGAGCCGTTCCTGTAGGCCCTTGGGTAGTTCTTTACCTTCTCTTGGGGCTTCCTGTATTCTGCTGGGAACGGAGGGGAGTATTCCCCCTACGGTGTTCCCGTCAGCACGGCGGCCGCGGATCGGCCGACCCGGGAGCATCGGCCCGCGTCGTACAGTGCGGGCGGAAGAGACCTCCGGCAGACGACACATGCCGGAGGACCAGCTTCATGGACGTCTCGCTCGCCCTGTGGGCGACCACGATCGGGGTGCTGATCGCCCTGATCGCCGCCGACTTCTTCATCGGCGGCCGCAAGCCGCACGAGGTCTCGATCAAGGAGGCCGGCACCTGGACGGCGGTCTGGGTGGTGCTGGCGATCCTCTTCGGCTGCTTCCTCTGGTGGTACGGCGGCGGGCAGCCGGCCGGTCAGTTCTTCGCCGGCTACCTGACCGAGAAGTCGCTGAGCGTCGACAACCTCTTCGTCTTCGTGCTGATCATGGCCAAGTTCGCGGTGCCACGCGCCCAGCAGCAGCGGGTGCTGATGGTCGGGGTGCTGATCGCGCTGGTGCTGCGCGCGGTCTTCATCGCCGGCGGCGCGGCGCTGATCAGCAGCTTCTCCTGGGTCTTCTACTTCTTCGGCGCGTTCCTGGTCTGGACGGCCTGGAAGCTGATCAAGGAGGCCAGAGCCGGCCACCAGGACGAGGAGTTCCAGGAGAACCGGGTGCTCACGGCGGTCCGGCGGCGCTTCCCGGCGATCTCCGCGATGACCGTGGTGATGCTGGCCATCGGCACCACCGACGTGCTCTTCGCGCTGGACTCGATCCCGGCGATCTTCGGCCTCACCCAGGACCCGTACATCGTCTTCACCGCCAACGCCTTCGCGCTGATGGGCCTGCGCCAGCTGTACTTCCTGATCGGCGGGCTGCTGAAGCGGCTGGTGCACCTGTCCTACGGGCTCTCGGTGATCCTCGGCTTCATCGGCGTCAAGCTGGTGCTGCACGCCCTGCACGAGAGCGGGCTGCACGTGCCGGAGATCGGCATCCCGTTCTCGCTCGGCTTCATCGTGCTGGTGCTCGGCATCACCACGGTCACCAGCCTGCGCGCCACCCGGCGGGCCGCGCTCACCTGACGACGGCAGCCCCGGGGCCGCGCCTGCCCCCGGGCCCGCACCGGCGGCACCCGGGGGCGCACCGCTTCACCAGCCGCGCTCGCGCCACTGCGGCAGGTGCGGGCGCTCGGCGCCGAGGGTGGTGTCCTTGCCGTGGCCCGGGTAGACCCAGGACTCGTCGGGCAGCACGTCGAACAGCTTGGTGGTGACGTCGCGGTAGAGGCTCTCGAAGGCCGCCTTGTCGTTCCAGGTGTTGCCCACCCCGCCGGGGAAGAGGCAGTCGCCGGTGAAGACGTGCGGGTGCCCCTCGGGGTCGTCGTAGATCAGCACGATCGCGCCCGGGGTGTGGCCGACCAGGTGGCGCACGGTCAGTTCGACCTCGCCGACCCGGACGGTGTCGCCGTCCGCCAGCAGCAGATCGGTGGGGACCTCGATGCCCTCCGCGTCGAACCGGCCCGCCGCGGTGCGGGCGCCGGTGGCTGCCACCACCTCGGCCAGCGCGTTCCAGTGGTCGTGGTGGCGGTGCGTGGTGACCACGGTGGCCAGCCGGTCGCCGACGGTCTCCAGCAGCGCCGGGGCGTCGGCCGCCGCGTCGATCAGCAACTGCTCGTCGCTGGCCCGGCAGCGCAGCAGGTAGGCGTTGTTGTCGAAGGGGCCGACCGCGACCTTGGTGATGATCAGGTGGGCGAGTTCCCGCACGTCCGGCGGGCCGCCGACCTTGACGGCTCCGTGGTAGCTCAAGGGGTGCTCCTCTGGCAGTTCTGGCCGGTCTGGCCGATGGTTGCTCGGATATGATCCCGCGTCAGGCCATCGGGGGGAGGGCGGGCAGTGCCGTGCGCGGGTCGGCCAGCGGGCCGCCGTCGCGGTGCACCTGCAGGCCGTCGCCGTCCGAGCGGCCGGACAGCCAGGCGGTGAGCGCCCGGATCGGGCCCTCGACCCGCAGCTCGACCGCGCCCGCACCGCCGAGCCGGGCCTTGGCGGCGGTGTCGTCGGCCAGCAGCTCGATCGCCGGCAGGCCGTCGACCCCGGCGAACTTGGCCGCCAGGTTGCCGAACTCGACGGCGGCGAACTCCTCGGGCCAGTGCGCCGGGGTGTAGCCGTGGGCCAGGTCGACGTGGTGGTACTCCAGTTCGCCCAGCCGCTTCCAGGGCAGCTCGGCGGCGGGGAAGGTGTAGCCGTGCCGGTGCTTGAGGGTGGCGCCCCAGGCCTGCGGCGGCAGTGCGGCGGCGGCCTCGGCCAGCCGGGCGGCGCTGGTGCGCAGGTCGGCGAGCTGCTCGTCCAGCGGGCGGCCTGCGCCCTGCTCGATGCCCTCCTCGCGGGCGGCGGCGCTGGCGTACTGCGGGATGTCCTGGCCGGTGCGGGCCGACTCCAGCAGGTTGACCAGCGAGTCGGCGTTGCGTGCCAGGTGGGCCAGCACATGGCCGCGGGTCCAGCCGGGCAGTGCGGAGGGCTCGGCGAGGCTGCTCGGCTCGAGGGTGGCGACGGTGCGCAAGAGGCGCTCGGTGCTCTCGGCGACCTGGGCCAGGGTGGCCTGCGGGTCCAGCTCGGTGTTCTCGGTGGTCATCGGGTGGGCCTCCGTCGGTGCGTGACGTGGCAGGGCCCGGACTCGTTGGGCCGTGCAGGGCGAAGGCTATCGCCGGGCGGGGCGCTGAGCAGGGGGTTTCTCGGGATCCGGGCGATTGTCAGTGCGATGCGCTTCACTCGGTCGGGTGGTTCCGGGTGGACAAGCTCGATAATCGAACGCCTGATCTATAGGCTGATCGGTGAAACTGGAATCAGTGTCTGCCGTCAGTGATGCCTCACCGACGAGTCCGTCCCCGGAGAAAGGCGCCAGTAGCAGTGGCCGACCGCCTCATCGTCCGCGGTGCTCGCGAGCACAACCTCAAGAACGTCTCGCTGGACCTGCCCCGGGACTCCCTGATCGTCTTCACGGGGCTCTCCGGGTCCGGCAAGTCCTCGCTGGCCTTCGACACCATCTTCGCCGAGGGGCAGCGCCGGTACGTCGAGTCGCTCTCCTCCTACGCGCGCCAGTTCCTGGGCCAGATGGACAAGCCCGACGTCGACTTCATCGAGGGCCTCTCCCCGGCCGTCTCGATCGACCAGAAGTCCACCAACCGCAATCCGCGCTCCACCGTCGGCACCATCACCGAGGTGTACGACTACCTGCGCCTGCTCTTCGCCCGGGTCGGCAAGCCGCACTGCCCGCACTGCGGGCGGCCGATCGCCAAGCAGTCCCCGCAGGCGATCGTGGACCGGGTGCTGGAGCTGGCCGAGGGCACCCGCTTCCAGGTGCTCAGCCCGGTGGTGCGCGAGCGCAAGGGCGAGTTCGTCGACCTCTTCGCCGACCTGCAGTCCAAGGGCTACGCCCGGGCCCGGGTGGACGGCGAAACGGTCCAGCTGACCGAGCCGCCCAAGCTCAAGAAGCAGGAGAAGCACACCATCGAGGTGGTGATCGACCGCCTCACCGTCAAGGAGAGCGCCAAGCGCCGGCTGACCGACTCGGTGGAGACGGCGCTCAAGCTCGCCGGCGGCATGGTGGTGCTCGACTTCGTCGACCTGGCGGCCGACGATCCGGAGCGTGAGCGGATGTACTCCGAGCACCTCTACTGCCCGTACGACGACGTGTCGTTCGAGGAGCTGGAGCCGCGCTCCTTCTCCTTCAACTCGCCGTTCGGCGCCTGCCCGGAGTGCAGCGGCCTGGGCAGCAGGCTGGAGGTGGACGCGGAACTGGTGGTCCCCGACGAGGAGAAGTCGCTGGACGAGGGTGCCATCCACCCCTGGGCCGGCGGGCACGCCCGGGAGTACTACGGCCACCTGATCGACGCGCTGGCCACCGAGATCGGCTTCCGCACCGACATCCCGTGGGCCGGGCTGCCGCAGCGGGCCAAGAAGGCGCTGCTGCACGGCCACAAGGCCAAGGTCGAGGTGCGCTACAACAACCGGTTCGGCAAGGCCCGTTCCTGGGTCACCGGGTACGAGGGCGTGATCCCGTTCGTCCGGCGCAAGCACGCCGAGGCGGAGACCGACACCGCGCGCGAGCGCTTCGAGGGCTACATGCGCGAGGTGGCCTGCCCGTCCTGCCAGGGCACCCGGCTCAAGCCGGTGGTGCTCGCGGTCACCGTGCAGGGCAAGTCGATCGCCGAGGTCTCGGCGATGTCGATCAGCGACTGTGCCGAGTTCCTCAGCGCGATGAAGCTCACCGCCCGGGACAAGAAGATCGCCGAGCGGGTGCTGAAGGAGGTCAACGAGCGGCTGCGCTTCCTGGTCGACGTGGGCCTGGACTACCTCTCGCTGAACCGCGCGGCCGGCACCCTGTCCGGCGGCGAGGCACAGCGGATCCGGCTCGCCACCCAGATCGGCTCCGGCCTGGTCGGCGTGCTCTACGTGCTGGACGAGCCCTCGATCGGCCTGCACCAGCGCGACAACCACCGGCTGATCGAGACCCTGGTCCGGCTGCGCGACATCGGCAACACGCTGGTCGTGGTCGAGCACGACGAGGACACCATCAAGACCGCGGACTGGGTGGTCGACATCGGCCCGGGCGCCGGCGAGCACGGCGGCAAGGTGGTGCACTCCGGCGCGCTCAAGGAGTTGCTCACCAACCCGGAGTCGCTGACCGGCCAGTACCTCTCCGGCAAGCGCTCGATCCCGATCCCGGAGGTGCGTCGCCCGCGCGACAAGGCGCGCCAACTGGTGGTCCAGGGCGCCCGCGAGAACAACCTCAAGGACCTGACGGTCAGCTTCCCGCTCGGCACCTTCACCGCGATCACCGGGGTGTCCGGCTCCGGCAAGTCCACCCTGGTCAACGACATCCTCTACAGCCACCTGGCCCGCGAGCTGAACGGCGCGCGCAGCGTGCCGGGCCGGCACACCCGGATCACCGGCACCGAGCTGGTGGACAAGGTGGTGCACGTCGACCAGTCGCCGATCGGCCGCACCCCGCGGTCCAACCCGGCCACCTACACCGGCGTCTTCGACCACGTCCGCAAGCTCTTCGCGGAGACGGCCGAGGCGAAGGTGCGCGGCTACTTGCAGGGCCGGTTCTCGTTCAACGTCAAGGGCGGTCGCTGCGAGACCTGTTCCGGTGACGGCACCATCAAGATCGAGATGAACTTCCTGCCGGACGTCTACGTCCCGTGCGAGGTCTGCCACGGCGCCCGGTACAACCGGGAGACGCTGGAGGTGCACTACAAGGGCAAGTCCATCGCCGAGGTGCTGGACATGCCGATCGAGGAGGCGCTGCACTTCTTCGAGGCGGTCCCGGCGATCGCCCGCCACCTGCGCACCCTCAACGACGTGGGCCTGGGCTACGTGCGGCTGGGCCAGAGCGCCCCGACCCTGTCCGGCGGCGAGGCGCAGCGCGTCAAGCTCGCCTCGGAGCTGCAGAAGCGCTCCACCGGGCGGACCGTCTACGTGCTGGACGAGCCCACCACCGGCCTGCACTTCGAGGACATCAGCAAGCTGATCAAGGTGCTCTCCGGATTGGTCGAGAAGGGCAACACGGTGATCGTCATCGAGCACAACCTCGATGTGATCAAGACCGCCGACTGGCTGGTGGACATGGGTCCCGAGGGTGGCAACGGCGGTGGCACGGTGATCGCCGAGGGCACCCCGGAACAGGTCGCGGCCGTGACGGCCAGCCACACCGGCAAGTTCCTGCGGGACATCCTCGGCGACCGGGTGACCGACGAGGCGCCGGTGCCCGCCCCGCGCTCGCCCCGCAAGCGCGCGGCGGCGAAGAAGTAGCCGCCGACCGGCAGCACCGACCGGGCCCCGGCGAGCCGGGGCCCGGGTCGGCGCGCGACTAGACTGCGGGCCGTCCGCAGCCGCCGTCCCGCAGGGAGCAGCACCGATGTCCGAGATGTCCGCGCCGATCACTGACCAGCCGGCCGGGGCCGAGCAGCCCACCACTTCCCGCCGTGCCCTGCTCTGCTGCGGCGCGGCCGTGCTGGCCGGCGGCTCCGTGCTCGCGGTGGCCGGCTGCGGGCCGACCGACAACATCGCCAAGGGCGACGCCAAGGCGGCCAGCTCGGGCCCGGTCGACCTGGGCCCGGCCTCGGCGGTCCCGGTGGGCGGCGGCAAGGTCTTCGCGGACCAGCGGATCGTGGTCACCCAGCCGAGCGCCGGCCAGTACAAGGCGTTCAGCGCCCGCTGCACGCACGCCGGCTGCCTGGTCGACCAGGTCACCAGCAAGGTGATCCAGTGCCCGTGCCACGGCAGCCAGTTCAACATGGCCGACGGCACGGTGGCGAACGGCCCGGCGGCCTCCCCGCTGCCCGCCTACCAGGTCACCGTCTCGGGCGGGAACCTCACGGTCACCCCGAGCTAGGGTTTCTACAGCCACAGTTGTCCGCAGTTGCACAAGGGGGATCACCACGATGGCCGACCCGTCCACCTACCGTCCGGCCCCGGGAGCGATCCCGCTCTCGCCCGGGGTCTACCGGTTCCGGGACGAGCACGGCCGGGTGATCTACGTGGGCAAGGCGAAGAGCCTGCGCCCGCGGCTCTCCTCGTACTTCCAGGACCTGGCGAACCTGCACCCGCGCACCGCCACCATGGTCACCACCGCCGCCTCGGTGGAGTGGACCGTGGTCGGCACCGAGGTCGAGGCGCTGCAGCTGGAGTACTCCTGGATCAAGGAGTTCGACCCCCGGTTCAACGTCAAGTACCGCGACGACAAGAGCTATCCCGAGCTCGCGGTGACGCTGAACGAGCAGTTCCCCCGGGTCCAGGTGATGCGCGGGGCACACCGCAAGGGCGTGCGCTACTTCGGCCCCTACGGGCACGCCTGGGCGATCCGCGAGACGGTCGACCTGCTGCTGCGGGTCTTCCCGGTGCGCACCTGCTCCACCGGCGTCTTCAAGCGCGCCCAGCAGGTCGGCCGCCCCTGCCTGCTCGGCTACATCGGCAAGTGCGCCGCGCCCTGTGTCGGCAGGATCGACGAGGCCGACCACCGCGAGCTGGCCGAGGAGTTCTGCGACTTCATGGCCGGCCGGACCGGCAACCACCTGCGCCGCCTGGAGGACCAGATGCGCGTGGCGGCGGCCGAGCTGGAGTACGAGAAGGCGGCCCGGCTGCGCGACGACATCGAGGCGCTCAAGCGCGCGATGGAGAAGAACGCGGTGGTGCTGGCCGACGGCACCGACGCCGACCTGCTCGCGGTGGCCGAGGACGAGTTGGAGGCCGCCGTGCAGATCTTCCACGTCCGCGGCGGCCGGGTGCGCGGCCAGCGCGGCTGGGTCACCGACAAGGTCGAGGACGTGGACACCGCCGCCCTGGTCGAGCACGCGCTGCAGCAGCTCTACGGCGGCGCCGGTAACGAGGCGCAGGGCGAGGTGGTGCCGCGCGAGGTGCTGGTGCCCGCGCTGCCCGAGCCGGTGGGACCGGTCCAGGAGTGGCTGGCCGGCCTGCGCGGCTCGGGCGTCGACCTGCGGGTGCCGCAGCGCGGCGACAAGAAGGACCTGATGACCACCGTCGAGCGCAACGCCCAGCAGGCGCTGGCGCTGCACAAGACCAAGCGCGCCTCCGACCTGACCACCCGCAGCCGGGCCCTGCAGGAGATCGCCGACGCGCTGGAGCTGGACAGCGTGCCGCTGCGGATCGAGTGCTTCGACATCTCCCACCTGCAGGGCGATGACGTGGTCGCCTCGATGGTGGTCTTCGAGGACGGCCTGGCCCGCAAGGGCGAGTACCGGCGCTTCCAGATCAAGGGTTTCGCCGGGCAGGACGACGTCCGCTCGATGCACGAGGTGATCAGCCGCCGGTTCCGCCGCTACCTGCGCGAGCGCGAGCAGACCGGCGAGTGGGCGGTGGTCGAGGAGGAGGACGACGAGCCCACCACCCCGGCCACCCCGACCACTGACGACGGGCGCCCGAGGCGCTTCGCCTACCCCCCGCAGCTGCTGGTGGTCGACGGCGGCCAGCCCCAGGTCGCCGCCGCCAGGCGGGCGTTGGACGAGCTGGGCATCGACGACGTCGCGCTCTGCGGTCTGGCCAAGCGCCTGGAGGAGGTCTGGCTGCCCGGCCAGGACGACCCGGTGGTGCTGCCGCGCAGCAGCGAGGGCCTCTACCTGCTCCAGCGGGTCCGCGACGAGGCGCACCGGTTCGCCATCACCTACCAGCGCGCCAAGCGGGCCAAGCGGCTGACCAGCAGCGGCCTGGACGCCGTGCCGGGCCTCGGCGAGACCCGCCGCACCGCGCTGCTCAAGCACTTCGGCTCGGTGAAGCGGATCCGCAGCGCGACCGTCGAGGAGATCTGCGCCGTCCCGGGCATCGGGCGCCGCACCGCCGAGACTGTTGTCCAGGCGTTGTCCTCCCGGTCACCCGTGGCATTCGCGGTGAATACCGCGACAGGCGAGATCATGGAGGACGACGCGCAACAGAACGTTGCCAGCAGCGAGAGCGGGGAACCGAAGTGACAGTGTCCGATGTGGGGGAGACCGCCCCGGAGCTGGTGATCATCTCCGGCATGTCCGGCGCGGGGCGCAGCACCGCCGCCAAGTGCCTGGAGGACCTCGGCTGGTTCGTGGTCGACAACCTGCCGCCGGCCCTGATCCCGACCATGGTCGACCTCGGCGCCCGCTCGCAGGGCGCGGTGGCCCGGATCGGCGTGGTGGTCGACGTCCGCGGCCGGCAGTTCTTCGACGACCTGCGGGCCTCGCTGGAGGAGTTGGACAAGCGCGGCATCCGGCTGCGGGTGGTCTACCTGGAGTCCAACGACGACGCGCTGGTCCGCCGCTTCGAGAGCGTGCGCCGTCCGCACCCGCTGCAGGGCGAGGGCCGGATCGTGGACGGCATCGCGCAGGAGCGCGACCTGCTGCGCGAACTGCGCGGCGAGGCCGACCTGGTGATCGACACCTCCGACCTCAACGTGCACCAGCTGCGGGCCAAGCTGGACGCCCAGTTCGCCGACAACGACGAGCCCGAACTGCGCTGCACCGTGATGTCCTTCGGTTTCAAGTACGGCCTGCCGGTCGACGCCGACCTGGTGGTGGACTGCCGGTTCCTGCCCAACCCGCACTGGGTGCCGGAACTGCGGGCACGAACCGGTACCGATGTGGACGTCGCGGACTACGTCTTCCAGCAGCCCGGCGCCAAGGAGTTCCTGGACGGCTACGCGGAGCTCCTGCGCATCGTCACCGAGGGTTATCGCCGGGAGGGCAAGCGGTACATGACGCTTGCCGTAGGCTGCACCGGTGGCAAGCATCGCAGCGTGGCCATGTCGGAGCGGCTGACGAAGCGTCTGATCGCCGACGGCGTGGAAACGGTGCTGGTGCACCGCGACATGGGACGGGAGTGACGGCGGTCCCACAGCACCGCCGACAGCACAGGAAACTGGGGTAGGTGTGACGGGATACTCGCCAGGGCGGCAGTTCCAGCACAAGGCCGCCGAGCGGGGCTCCCCGGGCGCACAGCGCAGATCAGTCACCGCCGTGAAGGGGCCTACGGGCAAGGCCGGTGCCCCGCGGATCACCGCGCTGGGCGGCGGGCAGGGCCTGTCGGCCTCGCTCTCCGCGCTGCGCCGGCTCACCTCCGACCTGACCGCCGTGGTCACCGTGGCCGACGACGGCGGCTCCAGCGGCCGGCTGCGCGCCGAGCTCGGCGTGCTGCCGCCCGGAGACCTGCGCAAGGCGCTGGCCGCGCTGTGCGGCGACGACGACTGGGGCAACACCTGGTCCGAGGTGCTGCAGCACCGCTTCACCGGCACCGGCGAGCTGGGCGGCCACGCGGTCGGCAACCTGCTGATCGTGGCGCTCTGGGAGCAGCTCGGCGACCCGGTGGCCGCGCTGGAGTGGGTCGGCCGGCTGCTCAACGTGCAGGGCCGGGTGCTGCCGATGTCCGCCGTGCCGCTGGACATCGAGGCCCAGGTGCGCGGCCACGACCCGGCTCAGCCCGCGCAGATCTCCGCCGTGCGCGGCCAGGCCAGCGTGGCGGCCACGCCGGGCACCGTGCAGTCCGTCCGGCTGCTGCCCGAGGAGCCGCCCGCGGTGCCCGAGGCGGTCTCGGCCGTGCTGGAGGCGGACTGGGTGGTGCTCGGCCCCGGCTCCTGGTTCACCAGCGTGCTGCCGCACCTGCTGGTCCCCGAGCTGGCCAAGGCGCTGATCGGCACCAAGGCCCGCCGCCTGCTGACCCTGAACCTGGCCCCGCAGCCCGGCGAGACCGAGGGCTTCACCCCGCAGCGCCACCTGGAGGTGATCGCCGACCACGCTCCGGACCTCGGCGTGGATGCGATCCTGGTGGACGAGCGCGCGGTCACCGGCGGAGCCTTCGGACAGGCCGACCTGGCGGGGCTGCAGAAGGCCGCCGAGCGGATGGGCGCCGCGCTGGTGCTGGACAAGGTGGCCTCGGCCGACGGCACCCCGCGACACGACCCAGAGCTTCTGGCGGCCGCGTACGACCGGATTTTCCGGACACATGGAAGGATCGGCCCATGGCGATGACGGCAGCGGTGAAGGACGAAATCAGCCGGCTCCCCGTCACCCGGGCCTGCTGTCGCAAGGCCGAGGTGTCGGCGATCCTACGATTCGCGGGCGGACTGCACATTGTGAGCGGTCGGATCGTGATCGAGGCGGAGCTGGACACCGGCATTGCGGCCCGACGGCTGCGCAAGGACCTGCTGGAGATCTTCGGCCACGCCTCCGAACTGGTGGTGATGGCCCCCAGCGGCCTGCGGCGCGGCAGCCGGTACGTGGTCCGGGTGATCAAGGACGGCGAGTTGCTGGCCCGGCAGACCGGGCTGGTGGACGGCCGAGGTCGACCGATCCGGGGCCTGCCCCCGGCGGTGGTCTCCGGCGCGACCTGTGACGCCGAGGCCGCCTGGCGCGGGGCCTTCCTGGCGCACGGTTCGCTCACCGAGCCCGGCAGGTCCTCCTCGCTGGAGATCACCTGCCCCGGCTCGGAGGCCGCCCTGGCGCTGGTCGGCGCGGCCCGCCGGCTCGGCATCCCGGCCAAGGCCCGCGAGGTGCGCGGCGCGGACCGGGTGGTGATCCGCGACGGTGACGCGATCGGCGCGCTGCTCACCCGGCTCGGCGCGCACGAGTCGGTGCTGGCCTGGGAGGAGCGCCGGCTGCGCCGCGAGGTGCGGGCCACCGCCAACCGGCTCGCCAACTTCGACGACGCCAACCTGCGCCGCTCGGCCCGCGCGGCCGTTGCGGCCGGTGCCCGGGTGCAGCGAGCCCTGGAGATCCTCGGCGACGAGGTCCCCGAGCACCTCGCGGCCGCCGGTCAGTTGCGGATGCAGCACAAGCAGGCCTCGCTGGAGGAGCTCGGCGCGCTCGCCGATCCGCCGCTCACCAAGGACGCGGTGGCCGGCCGGATCCGCCGGCTGCTGGCGATGGCCGACAAGCGCGCGCTGGAGCTCGGACTCCCGAGCACCGAGGCGAACCTGACGGAGGAGATGGCGCTCTCCTGACCCTCGCGCCCGCTCGTGCCACCGCCGCCCCAGGAGTTTCCCAACTCCTGGGGCGGCGGTGGTTCTCCGCTCGCGCGGCGGTGGATCGGCACGCCACGCCATGGGTCTTGACGCAGGGCGGATGTGCCCGCGCAACCCGCTGCGAGGTAGGGTCAGTGGTGGTCGGGGACATCCCAAATTCCACCCCGTCGGCATAGCCCGGCGCACCTCAGAGGAGATCGGTTCGTGACGATCCGGGTAGGCATCAACGGATTCGGCCGCATCGGCCGCAACTTCTTCCGCGCGGTCAAGTCCCAGGGCGCGGACATCGAGATCGTCGGTGTCAATGACCTGACCGACACCAAGACCCTGGCTCACCTGCTCAAGTACGACTCCATCCTGGGTACCCTGCAGGCCGAGATCAGCCACACCGCTGACAGCATCACGGTCGACGGCCACACCTTCAAGGTGCTCGCCCAGCGCGACCCGGCCGCCCTCCCGTGGGGCGAGCTGGGCGTGGACGTGGTGATCGAGTCCACCGGCATCTTCACCAAGGCCGACCAGGCCAAGAAGCACGTCGAGGCCGGCGCCAAGAAGGTCATCATCTCGGCGCCCGCGACCGACGAGGACGTCACCATCGTGATGGGCGTCAACGACGAGAAGTACGACGCCGCGAAGCACACCGTCATCTCCAACGCCTCCTGCACCACCAACTGCGTGGCGCCGCTGGCCAAGGTGCTGGACGAGAGCTTCGGCATCGTCAAGGGCCTGATGACCACCGTGCACGCCTACACCAACGACCAGGTCACCCTTGACTTCCCGCACAAGGACCTGCGTCGCGCCCGGGCCGCCGCGCTGAACATCATCCCGACCTCCACCGGTGCCGCCAAGGCCACCGCGCTGGTGCTGCCGCAGCTGAAGGGCAAGTTGGACGGCACCTCGCTGCGCGTCCCGGTCCCGACCGGCTCGATCACCGACCTGGTCGTCACGCTGGAGCGCGAGGTCACCGTCGAGGAGGTCAACGCGGCCTTCCAGAAGGCGTCCGAGGGCTCCCTCAAGGGCATCCTGCACTACACCGAGGACCCGATCGTCTCCTCCGACATCGTGAACTCGCCGTTCTCCACGATCTTCGACTCGCTGATGACCATGGTCCAGGGCAACCAGGTCAAGGTCTTCGGCTGGTACGACAACGAGTGGGGCTACTCGAACCGTCTCGTCAACCTGACCTCCCTCGTCGGCGGCCAGCTCTGACGCAGCGGGAGCTGACGTGATGTGAGGAGCAGGGCCCGGACGGCGGACACCGCGTCCGGGCCCTGCTCCTGCCCACCCTCGCCCCTCCCCTCGGCGGCCCGGCGCTGTGCCGCCCCCCAGCGCCACCCCCTCTCCCAGGAGACAAGACCGTGAAGACCATCGACGACCTCGACGTGGCCGGCCAGCGGGTTTTCGTCCGCGCCGACCTCAACGTGCCGCTGGAAGGCACCACCATCACCGACGACGGCCGGATCCGCGCCGTCGCCCCGACCATCACCAAGCTGCTGGAGCGCGGCGCCAAGGTGATCGTCGCCTCCCACCTCGGCCGTCCCAAGGGCGAGCCGGACCCGAGGTTCTCGCTCGCGGCGGTCGCCGTGCGGCTCGGCGAGATCCTCGGCAAGCCGGTCGCCTTCGCGACCGACACCGTGGGCGACAGCGCCAAGGCCGCCGTCGCCGCCCTCGGTGACGGCGAGGTCGTGCTGCTGGAGAACCTGCGCTTCAACGCCGGTGAGACCAGCAAGGACGACGCGGCGCGCGGCGCCTTCGCCGACCAGCTCGCGGCGCTGGCCGACCGCTACGTCGGCGACGGCTTCGGCGCGGTGCACCGCAAGCACGCCTCGGTCTACGACCTGCCGGCCAGGCTGCCGCACGCGATGGGCGACCTGATCGCCACCGAGCTCGGCGTGCTGAAGAAGCTCACCGACGAGGTGGCCCGCCCGTACGTGGTGGTGCTCGGCGGCGCCAAGGTCTCCGACAAGCTCGGGGTGATCGACAACCTGCTGGGCAAGGCCGACCGGATCCTGATCGGTGGCGGCATGGCGTACACCTTCCTCAAGGCCCAGGGCCACGAGGTGGGCATCTCGCTGCTGCAGGAGGACCAGATCCCCACCGTGCTGGAGTACCTGGCCAGGGCCGAGAAGAACGGCGTCGAGTTCGTCCTGCCGGTCGACGTCCTGGTCTCCGCGGACTTCCCCGACCTGAAGACCAAGGCTCCGGCGACCTACCAGGTCGTCGCGGCCGACGCGATCCCCGCCGACCAGGAGGGCCTGGACATCGGCCCGAAGACCCGGGAGCTGTTCGCCTCGAAGCTGGCGGACGCGGCCACCGTGTTCTGGAACGGCCCGATGGGGGTCTTCGAGCACCCGGACTACGCCGGCGGCACCAGCGCCGTGGCGCAGGGCCTGCTCGCCAGCGACGCCTTCACCGTGGTCGGTGGCGGCGACTCGGCGGCCGCCGTGCGCATCCTGGGCTTCGACGAGACCCAGTTCGGACACATCTCGACCGGCGGAGGCGCGAGCCTCGAGTACCTGGAGGGCAAGACGCTCCCCGGTATCGCCGCCCTGGAAGGCTGAGCAATGACTGAGCGTCTCCCGCTGATGGCGGGCAACTGGAAGATGAACCTCAACCACCTCGAGGCCATCCAGCACACCCAGAAGCTGGCGTTCGCGCTGGCCGACAAGGACTACGAGGCCGTCGAGGTCGCGGTCCTGGTCCCGTTCACCGATCTGCGCTCCGTGCAGACCCTGGTGGACGGCGACAAGCTGAAGATCAAGTACGGCTCGCAGGACGTCTCGGCGCACGACTCCGGTGCCTACACCGGTGAGGTCTCCGGGCCGATGCTGTCCAAGCTGAAGTGCACCTACGCCGTGATCGGCCACTCGGAGCGCCGCCAGTACCACGGCGAGAACGAGGAACTCGTCAACGCCAAGGTGAAGGCCGCCTACCGCAACGGGATCACCCCGATCCTGTGCATCGGCGAGCCGCTGGAGGTCCGCAAGGCCGGCACCCACGTCGAGCACACGCTGGCGCAGCTGGCCGGTGCGCTGGAGGGCCTGTCGGCCGCGCACGCCGAGAGCATCGTGGTCGCCTACGAGCCGGTCTGGGCGATCGGCACCGGCGAGGTGGCCACTCCGGAGGACGCGCAGGAGGTCTGCGCGGCGATCCGGGCCAAGCTGGCCGAGCTGTACGATGCGGAACTGGCCGAAAAGGTCCGGATCCTGTACGGCGGTTCGGTGAAGTCCTCCAGCGCGGCGGGCCTGATGGCCAAGCCGGACGTGGACGGCGCACTGGTCGGCGGTGCCTCGCTGGACGCCGACGAGTTCGTCAAGATCGTGCGTTACCGGGAGCAGGCAGTAGGCTAACGCCCCCGCAGCAACGTAGTCTTTGGGCCGGACCACCTTCCCCGGTGGTCCGGCCCTTCGCCAATGAACGAGAGAGTTGGTCCCGCCGTGGTTCTCGGGTTCTCGATTGCCCTGATCATCTTCAGCCTGCTGATGATCCTCCTGGTGCTGCTGCACAAGGGGAAGGGCGGCGGCCTGTCCGACATGTTCGGCGGCGGATCGATGTCGGCCGGTGGCGGTTCGGCGGTCGCGGAGCGGAACCTGGACCGGATCACGATCATCGTCGGCCTCTGCTGGTTCGCCTGCATCGTCGTACTCGGTTTGCTGATCAAGGTCAAGAGCTGATCACGCCTCAGTTCTGAAGGCGGTGCGGACAGATCCTTATCCGCTCCGTACACTAGGACAACTTGTCACTGTCCGCAGCGGGCGGCGGTCGACAGAGCCTGGGCAGACCCAGGCGGTTAAGGGCACGCAGGGAGTCAGACCGTGGCAAGTGGCAACGCCATTCGTGGCAGCAGGGTCGGAGCAGGTCCGATGGGTGAGGCGGAGCGCGGCGAGTCCGCCCCCCGCAACCGGATCTCCTTCTGGTGCGCCAACAAGCACGAGACGCGCCCCAGCTTCGCCGCCGAGGCCGTCATCCCGGACACCTGGGACTGCCCGCGCTGCGGGTTCCCGGCCGGGCAGGACGAGCACAACCCGCCGGCGCCGTCGCGCAACGAGCCGTACAAGACGCACCTCGCCTACGTCCGTGAGCGTCGCACCGACGCCGACGGCGAGGCGATCCTGGCGGAGGCGCTGGCCAAGCTGCGCGGCGAGATCTGAGCCGAGAACGACCGGGGCGCGGGTGCGGGACCTGAGGGTCCGTCACCCGCGCTTTCGCATGCCCTGACCTCGTTCGCGGGATCTTTCACGCCCCGTGTTCACCGCCGCTTGACGGGCGAGGTGGCCGCCCGGTGCGGCGGCAACGCGAAGGGGCGGTGCGCTCGACGAGCGCACCGCCCCTTGGTTGTTGACGCTCCGTCAGGCCGAGGCCGGAGGGTAGAGCTGCGGCGGCAGCTTGGCGGCCGCCGCCCGGTCGAGCAGCCAGAGCGTGCGGCTGGTGCCGTACGCGCCGCAGGCCGGGGCCTGCAGCTCGCCCGGGTTGGACAGGGCCAGCGCCACCGCGTCCGCCTTGTCCTCGCCGGCCGCCAGCAGCCAGACCTCGCGGGCCGCCCGGATGGCGGGCAGGGTCAGCGAGATCCGGGTCGGCGGCGGCTTCGGCGCCCCGCGCACCCCGACCACCGTGCGCGCGGTCTCCCGCACGCCCGGATGCTCGGGGAAGAGCGAGGCCACGTGGGTGTCCGGGCCGACGCCGAGCAGCAGCACGTCGAAGGCGGGCACCAGGGCGCGGTCCTGCGGACCGGCGGCCTTGGCCAGCTCCTCGGCGTACCGCTCGGCGGCGGCCTCCACGTCGGCGCCGTCCACGCCGTCCGAGGCGGGCATGTAGTGCACCCGCGCCGGATCGACCGGGACGCCGGCCAGCAGCTCGTCGGTGGCCTGCACGGCGTTGCGCTCCGGGTCGTTGGAGGGCACGAAGCGCTCGTCGCCCCACCACAGGTCGATCCGGGACCAGTCGACCGCGTCCCGGGCCGGGGAGGCCGCGATCGCGGCGAGCAGCGCGTTGCCGTTGCGCCCGCCGGTGAGCACCACGGAGGCCAGGCCCCGGGCGGACTGCGCGTCGACGATCTTGGTGATCAGTCGGGCGGCGGCCGCCTGGGCCATCAGCTCCTTGTCGCGGTGCACCACCAGCTGCGGCACGGGACTCATGCCCCGCCCCGCTTGCGCGTGCTTGCCTTGGTGGTGGCCTTCTTGGCGCCGCTCTTCTCGGTCGCCTTCTCGGCCGCCTTCTTGACACCCGTGGCCGGCTTGGCCGGCGCCTTCTTGCCCGGTGCCTTCCCGGCCGCCGGGACCTTGGCGGTCACCCGCGGGGTGGCCACCGTGGCCTCGACCACGGCCGCCGCGGTCGCCTCGGCCACCGCCTGCTCGGCCGCGACGGCGTGGCCGTGCGGGACGGCCGGCTCGTCGAGGCGGTCCACGCCGGTCCGCACGGCGGCGGCGTAGATGGCGTCCTCGTCGAGCCGGCGCAGCTCCTCCGCGATCAACTCCGCCGTCTCGCGCCGCTTGAGCGCCACCAGCCGGTCCGGCGAGCCGGGGATCGACAGCGTGCCCATCAGCCCGTCGGGCCGGTCGAGCACGATCTCGCCGTCCTTGGAGCGCATCCGCACCGCGGTGATGCCCGGGCCGTCGGTGACCACCCGCTCGACCGGCACCCGCAGCCGGTCGTGCAGCCACAGGCCGAGCAGCTCGACGCTGGGGTTGTACGACTCGCCCTCGACCACCGCGGAGGTGATCTTGCAGGGCCGCTGGTCCAGCGCGGCGGCCAGCATCGAGCGCCAGCTGGTGATCCGGGTCCAGGCCAGGTCGGTGTCGCCGGGGGTGTAGCCGGTGGCCAGCACGGCCAGCTGGTCGACCGGGGACTCGGCGGTCACCGCGTCGGTGATCCGGCGCTGGGCGATCGCGCCGAGCGGGTCCTGGGCCGGGTGCAGCGGGGCGTTCTCCGGCCACCAGACCACCACGGGGGCGTCCGGCAGCAGCAGCGGCAGCACCACCGACTGGGCGTGCGAGGCGAGTTCGCCGTGCATCCGCAGGATCACGGTCTCACCCGAGCCGGCGTCGGAGCCGACCCGGATCTCGGCGTCCAGCCGGGCCCCGGCCCGCGCCCGTGGTGAGCGGCCCTCGCGCTTGACCACGGCGAGGATGCGCGAGGGGTGCTCGCGCGAGGCGTCGTTCGCGGCCTTGAGGGCGTCGTAGGCGCTGCCCTCCTCGGTCACGATGACCAGCGTGAGGACCATGCCGGCGGCGGAGGCGCCGCCGGCCCGGCGAGCGCCCATCAGGGCGCTGTTGATCTTGCTGGACGTGGTGTCCGTCAGGTCGATCTTCATGGCCGGCGCCAGCTCCTGCCGTCTCGTGCGATCATCTCGTCCGCCTCGGTCGGTCCCCAGGTGCCGGCCGGGTACTGCGCGGGCTTGCCGTGCTGCTCCCAGTACTGCTCGATCGGGTCGAGGATCTCCCAGGACAGCTCGACCTCCTGGTGCCGGGGGAAGAGGTTGGCGTCGCCGAGCAGCACGTCCAGGATGAGCCGCTCGTACGCCTCCGGGCTGGACTCCGTGAAGGACTCGCCGTAGGCGAAGTCCATCGTGACGTCCCGGACCTCCATCGAGGTGCCCGGCACCTTGGAGCCGAACCGCACCGTGACGCCCTCGTCCGGCTGCACCCGGATCACCAGGGCGTTCTGCCCCAGCTCCTCGGTGGCGTAGGAGTCGAACGGCAGGTACGGGGCGCGCTGGAAGACCACCGCGATCTCGGTCACCCGGCGGCCCAGGCGCTTGCCCGTGCGCAGGTAGAACGGGACCCCGGCCCAGCGCCGGTTGTTGATCTCCAGCTTGATCGCCGCGTAGGTGTCGGTCTTGGACTCGGGGTTGATGCCGTCCTCGTCCAGGTACCCGACCACCTCCTCGCCGCCCTGCCAGCCGGTCGCGTACTGGCCGCGCACCGTGTGCCGGCCCAGGTCCTTGGGCAGCTGCACGGCGCTGAGCACCTTGAGCTTCTCGGCGACCAGGGCCTTGGGGTGGAACGAGGCGGGCTCCTCGATGGCGGTCAGCGCCATCAGCTGGAGCAGGTGGTTCTGGATCACGTCACGGGCCGAGCCGATGCCGTCGTAGTACCCGGCCCGGCCGCCGATACCGATGTCCTCGGCCATGGTGATCTGCACGTGGTCCACGTAGGACCGGTTCCAGATCGGCTCGAACATCGTGTTGGCGAAGCGCAGCGCCAGGATGTTCTGGACCGTCTCCTTGCCCAGGTAGTGGTCGATCCGGAAGACCTCGTCCCGGGGGAAGACGTCGTGGACGACCTTGTTGAGCTCCTGGGCGCTGGCCAGGTCGTGGCCGAACGGCTTCTCGATCACCGCGCGGCGCCAGGAGCCGGGCGGCGGGTCGGCCAGGCCGTGCTTCTTGAGCTGCTGGACCACGTTGGGGAAGAACTTCGGCGGCACCGAGAGGTAGAACGCGAAGTTCCCGCTGGTGCCCTGCGCCTTGTCGAGGTCCTCGATGGTCTGGCGCAGCGTGTCGAAGGCCTCGTCGTCGTCGAAGGTGCCCTGGACGAACCGCATGCCCTTGGCCAGCTGCTGCCACACCTCCTCGCGGAAGGGGGTGCGCGCGTGCTCCATGACGGCGTCGTGCACCTCCTTCGCGAAGTCCTCGTGCTCCCACTCGCGGCGGGCGAAGCCCACCAGCGAGAAGCCCGGCGGCAGCAGGCCGCGGTTGGCCAGGTCGTAGATCGCCGGCATCAGCTTCTTGCGCGACAGGTCGCCGGTGACGCCGAAGATCACCAGACCGGACGGTCCTGCGATCCGCGGCAGCCGGCGGTCCGCCGGATCACGCAGCGGGTTCTCGGGTTGCTGCGGAAGATCTCCTTGCGTCACCTCGGCCCCCTCCAGGTCGGGAAATGCTGGTGCATTACTCACTGCTGGGCTCCGCTTTCAGTGCGTTGTGCGAGCGGGTGTCAGTTGCTCTCGGCGGCGAACGAGGCCAGCGAGGCGGTGACGGTGTCGAGCAGCTCCTGCCAGGAGGCCTCGAACTTCTGCACGCCCTCGTCCTCCAGCACCTGCACCACGTCGTCGTAGTCGACGCCGGCCGCGGCCAGCGCGTCCAGCACCGCCTGGGCGTCCTGGTAGGCCGAGGTGATGGTGTCGCCGGTGACCTGGCCGTGGTCGCCGGTGGCGTCCAGGGTGGCCTCGGGCATCGTGTTGACGGTGCCGGGCGCGACCAGCTCGGTCACGTACAGGGTGTCCGGCAGCGCCGGGTCCTTGACACCGGTGGAGGCCCAGAGCGGGCGCTGCGGGTTGGCACCGGCCGCCTCCAGGGCCTTCCAGCGCTCGCCGGCCGGGCGCTTGCCGTCCACCGAGCCGAAGACCTCCTCGTAGGCCTGGTAGGCGAGGCGGGCGTTGGCCAGCGCGGCCTTGGAACGCAGCTTGACGGCGTCGCCGCCGATCGCGTCCAGCCGCTTGTCGATCTCGGTGTCCACCCGGGAGACGAAGAAGGAGGCGACCGACTCGATCCCGGAGAGGGCGATGCCCTTGGCCTTGGCCTGCTCCAGACCGGTCAGGTAGGCGTCGATCACGGCCTTGTAGCGGTCCAGCGAGAAGATCAGCGTGACGTTGACGCTGATGCCCCGGGAGATCACCTCGGTGATCGCGGGCAGGCCGGCCTTGGTGGCGGGGATCTTGATCAGCACGTTGGGGCGGTCCACCAGCCAGGCCAGCTGCTTGGCCTCGGCCACCGTGGGCGCCGTCTGGTGGGCGAGGCGGGGGTCGACCTCGATCGAGACCCGGCCGTCGCGGCCGTTGCTGGCGTCGTAGACCGGGCGCAGCACGTCGGCGGCGTCCCGCACGTCGGAGGTGGTGATCATGCGGACCGCCTCCTCCGTGGTGACCTTGCGGACCGCCAGGTCGCGCAGCTGGCCGTCGTAGGAGGAGTCGCCGCTGCCGGCGATCGCCTTCTGGAAGATGGTCGGGTTGGTGGTGACGCCCACGACGTGCTTGCTCTGCACCAGCTCGGCCAGGTTGCCGGTGTTCAGCCGGGTGCGGCTCAGGTCGTCCAGCCAGATCGCCACGCCTTCGTCGCTGAGGCGCTTCAGTGCGTCAGTCATACTGCTCAGTCCTTAGATCTATCGGTCAGTCAGGAAGCGGGACGGGCCGCGCGCCTGAGGCACTGTCACAGCGCAACTCGGGCGCGCGGCCGGCAGGCCTAGCGGTTGACGGCTTCCAGCGAACGCAGCGACTTGTGCGCGGCGTGCGCCACGGCCTCGGCGGTGATGCCGAACTCCTGGTACAGCACCTGGTAGTCGGCCGAGGCACCGAAGTGCTCCAGGCTGACGATCCGGCCGTGGTCGCCGACCAGCTCGCGCCAGCCCTGGGCGATGCCGGCCTCGACCGAGACCCGCGCCTTGACGGTGGGCGGCAGCACCTGGTCGCGGTAGGCCTGGTCCTGCTCGTTGAACCACTCGACGCACGGCATCGACACGACCCGGGTCGCGATGCCCTCGGCCTCCAGCGCCTCGCGGGCGGCGACCGCCAGCTGCACCTCGGAGCCGGTGCCGATCAGGATCACCCGCGGCGCGTTGTCCGAGGCCTCGGCCAGCACGTAGCCGCCCTTGGCCGCGCCCTCGGCGGAGCCGAAGACGTCGCGGTCCCAGGTCGGCACACCCTGGCGGGTCAGCGCCAGGCCCACCGGGCCCGGGTGGCTGGAGTGGCGCTCCAGCACGGTGCGCCAGACCACGGCCGTCTCGTTGGCGTCGGCCGGGCGGGCCACCGACAGGCCCGGGATGGCGCGCAGCGCGGCCAGGTGCTCGACCGGCTGGTGGGTCGGGCCGTCCTCGCCCAGGCCGATCGAGTCGTGCGTCCAGACGTAGCTGACCGGCAGCTTCATCAGCGCGGCCAGCCGGACCGCCGGGCGCATGTAGTCGGAGAAGACCAGGAAGGTGCCGCCGTAGACCCGGGTGTTCCCGTGCAGCGCGATGCCGTTCATGGCCGAGCCCATGGCGTGCTCGCGGATGCCGAAGTGGATCGTGCGGCCGTAGGGGTTGGCCCCCTTCAGCGGGTTGCCCTCGGGCAGGAAGGAGGAACCCTCGTCGATCGTGGTGAGGTTGGACTCCGCGAGGTCGGCCGAGCCGCCCCACAGCTCCGGGATCACCGCGCCGAGCGCCTTGAGGGTGTCGCCGCTGGCCTTGCGGGTGGCGATGTCCTTGCCGGCCGGGAAGCTGGGCAGCTCCTTCTTCCAGCCGTTCGGCAGCTCGCCGGCCTGGATCCGGTCGAACTCGGCGGCCCGGGCGGGGTTGCCGGCCCGCCACTCGCCGAAGGTCAGCTCCCAGGCGGCCCGGCCGGCCTTGCCGCGCTGGATCACCTGGCGGGCGTGGCTGAGCACCTCGTCGCTGACCTCGAAGGTGCGCTCCGGGTCGAAGCCCAGCACCTTCTTGGTGGCGGCGATCTCGGCGGCACCGAGCGCGGAGCCGTGCGCCTTGGCGGTGTTCTGCGCGTCCGGCGCGGGCCAGGCGATGATCGTGCGCATGCCGATGATCGACGGGCGCGAGGTCTCGGCCTTGGCGGCGGCGAGCGCGGCGGCCAGCGCCTGCACGTCGACGTCGCCGTTGTCCTTGGGCGTGATCCGCTGCACGTGCCAGCCGTAGGCCTCGTAACGGGCCAGCACGTCCTCGGAGAAGGCGGTGTGGGTGTCGCCCTCGATCGAGATGTGGTTGTCGTCGTAGAGCGCGACCAGGTTGCCGAGCTTCTGGTGCCCGGCCAGCGAGGAGGCCTCGGCCGAGATGCCCTCCTCCAGGTCGCCGTCGGAGACGATCGCCCAGATGGTGTGGTCGAAGGGCGAGGTGCCCGGCTCGGCCTCGGGGTCGAAGAGACCGCGCTCGTAGCGGGCGGCCATCGCCATGCCCACGGCGTTGGCGATGCCCTGGCCGAGCGGGCCGGTGGTGGTCTCCACGCCGGCCGTGTGGCCGTGCTCGGGGTGGCCGGGGGTGCGGCTGCCGTGCACCCGGAAGGACTTGAGGTCGTCCAGCTCCAGGCCGTAGCCGGAGAGGAAGAGCTGGGTGTAGAGCGTCAGGCTGGTGTGGCCGGGGGACAGCACAAAGCGGTCACGACCGACCCAGTGCGGGTCGGTCGGGTCGTGCCGCAGGAAGCGCTGGAAAATGACGTAGGCCGCGGGGGCGAGGGCCATCGCCGTCCCCGGGTGGCCGTTCCCGACCTTCTGCACCGCGTCCATGGCCAAAACCCGGGCGGTGTCGACAGTCCGCTCATCCAGCTCGGACCACTCGATTGCGTTCGTCGGCGTCGTGCTCACCCTTCTCAGGGCTCCTTCCGTATTGAGGTATGACCCCGTGAAGGGACCGGGTCGGCCACGACACTGTGGGCCTGACTCTGGTTCGGTAGTGCCGGTCACGGAGGGTTGATCCCGCTGCTGCGGCCGAGCCTACCGTCCGGGCCGGGGCCCGCCTTCCGTACTGCGACAACCCGGAGTTTCGTCATCGGATTCCCACGAATACTGAGTGCAGTGCGTCGCCGGACCATGTACCACCTTGGCCGGTTTCGCCCGGTTCTGCCCGCCTGAGCGGCGGGCGGTTCGCCCACTCACCCACGGGAGTGCGGCGCGGCCCCGTCAGCGGACCCCGGGGCGGATCGGGAGATATGCACCGTCTAAGGTGGCGTGGTACGCGCAGCGTGAACGGATTCACGAGCAATCGACCCGGGGACGCCTGCGAAGATTCATCTTCAGTTGGGGTGTTCGTGACCGCCGTTGAATCCCGCCCCGCCGGGGTCCTCGGGACGACCCGCGCGCGCCGGCCGTTCGGGGCTCGTGTCGGGGCCTTCGTCGCACTGACCAAGCCTCGGATCATCGAGCTGCTGCTGATGAGCACCGTTCCGGTGATGTTCCTGGCGCAGCGCGGGGTGCCCAACCTCCTGCTGGTGCTGGAGGTTGTCGTCGGGGGGTACCTCTCCGCGGGTGGCGCGAACGCGCTCAACATGTACATCGACCGCGACATCGACGCGGTGATGAGCCGCACCGAGCGCCGACCGCTGGTGACCGGGATGGTCTCGCCGCGCGAGGCCGTGGTCTTCGGGATCGCGCTGGGCGTCGTCTCCACGCTCTGGCTCGGCCTGCTGGTCAACTGGCTGGCCTCCGGGCTGGCGCTGACCGGGTACCTCTTCTACGTCTTCGTCTACACGCTGGGCCTCAAGCGGCGCACCGCGCAGAACATCGTCTGGGGCGGCATCGCCGGCTGCATGCCGGTGCTGGTCGGCTGGGCCGCGGTGACCGGGTCGCTGAGCTGGGCGCCGTTCGTGCTCTTCCTGGTCATCTTCTTCTGGACCCCGCCGCACTACTACCCGCTGTCCATGAAGGTCCGCGAGGACTACGTGAAGGCCGGCGTGCCGATGCTGCCGGTGACCGCGGGAGACCTGGCGGTGGCCCGGCAGATCGTCGCGTACTCATGGGTCATGGTGGCCGTCTCGCTGGCGCTGTGGCCGCTGGCGCACACCAGTTGGCTCTACCCCGTCTCGGCCGTGGTGCTGGGCGCGTTCTGGCTGAAGGAGGCGCACGGCCTGCACGCCCGCGCCAAGGCCGGTGTGGTGGGCGCCAAGCTCAAGGAGATGCGGCTCTTCCACTGGTCGATCACCTACCTGACGCTGCTGATGGTCGTGATCGCGATCGACCCGTTCGTCAGGTAGTCAGGTTCCTCAGGTAGTCGGCCCCGGTGTGTTCGCGACACCGGGGCCGTTCGTTCTCCCGCTTCTGTGTCGGGCGGCACAGGACCACGCCGTCGCGTGTTCCGCTACTCGTGGGTAGCATGCGGGTCATGAGCAGCGCAGAGACCCTCGCCCCCAACGCCGTGGACGCCCGTGCCGAGCGCCGGGCCAAGCGCATCGCCAAGCACCTGACCGCGTTCTCCGCACAGCACGGCGGCAGCGCCGACGCCGTGGTGGAGTACGTGGGCCGGGACGCCACCCGGATCGTGCTGGTCGGTCAGGACGGCGCCTGGGGCGACCAGGTGGCGCCCAGCTACGCCGTGGGCCGTCGGGCCGCCGAGCTGGCCGGGGTCACGCTGCACGACTCCTTCGAGGGTGAACTCGCCCTGAAGGTACGCACCGGCCCGTACGAGTGGAAGCGGATGGCGGGCATCCAGCTCGGCGGCTGACGTCGTCGATCCGGATCCGCCGTCCGGTACGGACGGTACGGACGAAGGCCCTGACTCCCCGGTGCGGTGGGAGTCAGGGCCTTCGCCGTTCTTGGCGCCGTGCTCGGGCGTTCCTGCTGACGAGCCGTCAGACGGCTGCCCCCTGCGGGGCCTGCGCGGGCAGCGGCGCGGCTTCCGCCTTCTCGGCGTCCCGGGTGCGCAGCGCCAGCGGGACGCGCAGCACGGCGATCCAGGTCAGCGAGGCGCCGAGCATGTGCAGGCCGACCAGCAACTCCGGCGCGTCGGTGAAGTACTGGACGAACCCCAGCACGCCCTGCGCCATCAGCACCACGAACAGCTCCCGGGCCCGGGCCCGAGCGGCCGGCGGGGCCTTGACGGCGGCCAGCACGAAGATCACCGCGAGCGACAGCCCGACGGTCACGCAGGCGAGGTCGGTGTGCAGCTGGGCCAGCCGGTCGTAGCTGATCGGCACCCGCGGCACGTCACTGGAGTCCCCCGGGTGGTGCCCCGCCCCGGTGACCAGCGTGCCGGCCACCACCAGCGCGCCCGTGGCGGCCACCAGCACGTGGCTCAACTGCCGAACCGGCCCGGTGACCAGCGGCCGGGCCGGCCCGTCACCCTCCTTGGCCCGCTCCCAGGTCACCAGCGCCACCCAGACCAGCGCCAGCGCCGAGAGCATGTGGCAGGCCACCACGTACGGGTTGAGCTTGACCAGCACGGTGATCCCGCCGAGCACGGCGTTGCTCATCACCACCCAGAACTGCCACCACCCCAGCCGGGTCAGCGACCGCCGCCACGGCGTCGCGCACCGCGCGGCCAGGATCGCCCAGCCGACCGCCGCGCAGAGCACGTCCGTCAGCGTCCGGTTGGTGAACTCGATGATCCCGTGGAGGCCCATCGCCGGCGTGGGCGTGATGCTGTCACCGGTACAGGTCGGCCAGGTCTTGCAGCCGAGCCCGGACCCGGTCAACCGCACCGCGCCGCCGGTGACCACGATGACGACGCTCATCACCAGCGCGGCGAAGGCGGCCCGCCGCACCATGGTGGCGGACGGGTGCCAGCGCTCGGCCAGCAGGGAGAAGGGGGTACGCACCGTTTCATCCTAGGTTGCGCGCTTGCCGATCTTGCGGCGGGGGAGCGCCAGCGTGTGGCGGTCGGCGCGGCGCGACCGTGGACCGGGTCCGGCGGCCTCGGCGCGGTCGCACGACGGGCTCGTCCTCGCGGGCGCTTTCGGCGTGATCCCGGTGACCGTTGGCGGCGCGGAAGGCCTGATCGGGAGCACCGTGTGGCAGGTCGAGCCGTCATGGGGGAGCGAATGGCCTGATGTTTGCTCAAATATCTCAAACCGGGCGCCCAGCGATCATTTGTGATCACTGTGCGCCCGGTTTGCTTGCGGTGTGAGCAAGGCAACGCGGGTCCGGCGGACGGCTGTTGCCTGAGGTGAGCCGCGTGGTGTGCTTCTCAGCATGTCAAGGCCCGGGCAGCTAGGCGGAATTCAGCCGATCCACGGGGGGCGTCAGGGGCCCTGGTGCCGGTAGAGTCCCCCGCACCAGGTGTAGCCGGTCGCTTACAGATCACCGGATGGTTGGTCAACGACCGTGCCGCACAGCCTCATTCGGAAGGACTTTGCTATGGCGCGACAAGCGCGGATAACCGGCCGCACGTTCGCGGGGGCCGCCGTGCTCGCGGTGGCCGCCACCGGTCTGCTGGCCGGTACCGCTTCGGCGCACACCTACACGATCACGCATACGTGCTCGTCGGTCACGGTCAATCTGGCCAACTACAACTCGAACGTCACCAACACCATCACGGTGACCGAGGGCGACCAGACCGTGCTGCCCACCCAGACGTTCAAGGACACGTTCCAGCAGACGTTCCAGGTGGACCCCAAGCACTCCGGCGTGGTCGACGTGACGATCGCGGTCGTCGCGGGTGATGACCCGACGATGAAGCACACGTGGACTTTCACCGACGTGGAGCATGTGCCGGTCTGCCCGACGCCCACCCCCACCCCGAGCCCCACCCCGCCCAGCCCGACGCCCAGCCCGACCCCCACCACGGCGTCGCCCACCCCGACCACCCCCGCGCCGACTTCGGCCAAGCCGACCACCCCGGCGCCGAAGCCCACCACCCCGGCGCCGAAGCCGAGCAGCACGGGTCCGTCGCTCGCCTTCACCGGTGGCGGCAGCGACTCCGGCATGATCGCCGGTGTCGGTGCGGCCGTGGTGGTTCTCGGTGGCGGGCTGGTCTTCATGACCCGTCGTCGCAAGGCCGGTCGTCACTAGGTGACGCTGAACGTCGCTGATCAACGCTGAAGGGGTGGGGACCGCAACCGGTCCTCACCCCTTCTTCTGTTCGGTCGGCCGCTACTCCCAGCGGAAGAACCGCGCCGCCGCCGCCAGCCCGAGCACCGCCCAGACCGCCAGGATGCCGAGGTCCGACCAGGGCACCCCGGCGCCGGTCTGCAGGACGGTGCGCAGTCCGTCGGAGAGCGCGCTGATCGGCAGCAGGTCGAGCAGCGAGCGCACCGCCGAGGGGAACTTGGTCAGCGGCACGATCACGCCGCCCGCCAGCAGCAGCAGGATGAAGACCAGGTTCGCGGCCGCCAGGGTGGCTTCGGCCTTCAGGGTGCCGGCCATCAGCAGGCCGAGTCCGGAGAAGGCGGCGGTGCCCAGGATCAGCAGCGCGAGGACCGAGAAGAGATCGCCGTGCGGCGACCAGCCCAGTGCCAGCGCGATCACCGAGAGCAGTGCGACCTGCAGCGCCTCGGTGACCAGCACGCAGCCGGTCTTCGCGGTCAGCAGCGCCCAGCGCGGCAGCGGGCTCGCGCCGAGCCGCTTGAGCACGCCGTAGCGCCGTTCGAAGCCGGTCGCGATCGCTTGTCCGGTGAAGGCGGTGGACATCACGGCGAGCGCCAGCAGGCCGGGCGCCAGGAAGTCGACCCGCTTGCCGGGGCCGGTCACCGACACCACGTCGACCGCGCTGAACAGCACCAGCAGCACGGTCGGGATCACCACGGTGAGCAGCAGCTGCTCGCCGTTGCGCAGCAGCATCTTCGTCTCGAAGGCGGTCTGCGCGAGCAGCATCCGGTGGACGGGGGCGGCGCCGGGCCGCGGTGCGTAGGTACTCACGAGCGCAGGTCCCGTCCGGTCAGTTCGAGGAAGACGTCTTCGAGGCTGCGCCGCTGCACGGTCAGCCGTTCGGGCAGTACGCCGGCTTCGGCGCACCAGGCGGTCACGGTGGCGACCAGTCGCGGGTCCATCGGCGCCTCGACGCGGTAGTTCCCGGGGGCGAGTTCCACGGCCGCCGCGCCGTCGGGCAGCACCTTGGTCAGCGCGCCGAGGTCCAGCCCGGGCGGGCCGTCGAAGTGCAGGCTGCTCTCGGCGCCGCCCCGGCAGAGCTCGTCGGGGCTGCCGCCGGCGATCACCCGGCCGCCGTCGACGATCTGGACGGCGTCGGCGAGCTGCTCGGCCTCGTCCATGTAGTGGGTGGTCACCACCACCGTGACGCCGTCCCGGCGCAGGTCGCGGACCAGCTCCCAGGTGGCGCGGCGGGCTTGCGGGTCCAGGCCCGCGGTCGGCTCGTCCAGGAAGACCAGCTCGGGGCGGCCGACCACGGCCATGGCCAGCGCGAGCCGCTGCTGCTGGCCGCCGGAGAGCCGGCGGTAGCTGGTGCGGCCGCACGAACCCAGGCCCAGGCGCTCGACCAGGGCGGGCACGTCCAGCGGGTGGGCGTGCAGCTTGGCGGTGTGCTCCAGCATCTCGACGGCGCGGGCGCCGGCGTACACACCACCCGACTGGAGCATCACGCCGATCCGGGGTCGCAGCTCGGCTGCCTGCCGGATCGGGTCGAGTCCGAGCACCCGTACCGTCCCCGCGTCCGGACGGCGGTAGCCCTCGCAGGTCTCGATGGTGGTGGTCTTGCCGGCGCCGTTCGGGCCGAGCACGGCGGTGACGGTGCCGCGCTCGATGCGCAGGTCGAGGCCGTCCACCGCGGTCTTCTCGCCGTACCGCTTGACCAGCCCGGCGATCTCGACGGCGGGTGAGTTCTGCATACCGGCGAGTGTAGGAGGCCGGACCGAAGGGGCCGGACGTCGCCCCGGCTAGATCGTTTTCGCAGGTCAGGTAAGCCTTACCTGCGTGACCGATCCCACCGTTGAGGCGTAGGTCACGGCTTGTCCGGTCGGAGCTAATTACGCAACAATGGTGTTGTGAAAAACATCCGCGAGCACCAGCAGGAGCAGGAGGCCGAGTCGGCCCCCGGCTTCCCGGTGCCCGCGACCTCGGCGGAAGTGCTGCTGGACGGCCACCGGGCGACCCGGGACCGGGTCGCCCGCTCGATCCTGGACCACGGTCCGTCCTCGGCCGCCGATCTGGCCAGCCGGCTCGGGCTGACCGCCGCGGCGGTCCGCCGCCACCTGGACGGGCTGGCCGCGGCCGGCCTGGTCGAGTCCCGCGAGCAGCGGGTCTACGGCAGCCGGGGCCGGGGGCGACCCGCCAAGGTGTTCGCCCTCACCGAGTCCGGCCGGGACGCCTTCTACCAGGCCTACGACCAGCTCGCCGCCGACGCGCTGCGCTGGATCGCCGAGGCGGTCGGTGGCGGCAAGGCCGGCGAGGAGGCGGTCGCCGCCTTCGCCCGGGCCCGGTTCGGCAAGCAGGGCCAGCGCTACCTCGGCGCCCTGGAGCGGGCCGCCGCCGACCAGCGGACCGAGGCGCTCGCCGAGGCGCTGAGCGCCGACGGGTACGCTGCGACGGTGCGGCGTGTGCCGTCCGCCGCCCCGGCCGCCAAGGCCCCGGCCGGCGCCCAGCTCTGCCAGCACCACTGCCCGGTCGCGCACATCGCCGAGCAGTTCCCCCAGCTGTGCGAGGCGGAGACCGAGGTCTTCTCCCAGCTGCTGGGCACCCATGTGCAACGGCTGGCCACCATCGCCCACGGCGACGGGGTCTGCACCACCTATGTGCCGGCACCCGGTGCCGCACCGTCGCCCGCCGCGAGTGAAAGCTCTGGCGATCGCACCGGTGCAGCGCCGACTGCCGGTACGACCACCGAAACACCGACTGCGCCTGCGCGGAGGAACCCCGCATGACTGACACCGTTTCCCACCCGGAGCTCGAAGGTCTGGGCACCTACGAGTACGGCTGGTCGGACCCCGACGCGGCCGGCTCGGTGGCCAAGCGCGGCCTGAACGAAGACGTCGTCCGCGACATCTCGGCGAAGAAGTCCGAGCCGGAGTGGATGCTCAAGCTGCGCCTCAAGGGCCTGAAGCTGTTCGAGAAGAAGCCCATGCCGACCTGGGGCTCCGACCTCTCGGGCATCGACTTCGACAACATCAAGTACTTCGTGCGCTCCACCGAGAAGCAGGCCGAGTCCTGGGAGGACCTGCCCGCCGACATCAAGGCGACCTACGACAAGCTCGGCATCCCGGAGGCCGAGAAGCAGCGTCTGGTCGCCGGTGTCGCCGCGCAGTACGAGTCCGAGGTCGTCTACCACCAGATCCGCGAGGACCTGGAGGAGCAGGGCGTGATCTTCCTCGACACGGACACCGCGCTCAAGCAGCACCCGGAGCTCTTCCAGGAGTACTTCGGCACCGTGATCCCGGTGGGCGACAACAAGTTCGCCTCGCTGAACACGGCGGTCTGGTCCGGCGGCTCGTTCATCTACGTGCCGAAGGGCGTGCGCGTGGACATCCCGCTGCAGGCCTACTTCCGGATCAACACCGAGAACATGGGCCAGTTCGAGCGGACGCTGATCATCGTCGACGAGGACGCCTACGTCCACTACGTCGAGGGCTGCACCGCGCCGATCTACTCCTCGGACTCGCTGCACAGCGCCGTGGTCGAGATCATCGTCAAGAAGGGCGGCCGCTGCCGCTACACGACCATCCAGAACTGGTCGAACAACGTCTACAACCTGGTCACCAAGCGCGCCGTGGCGTACGAGGGCGCGACCATGGAGTGGGTCGACGGCAACATCGGCTCCAAGGTCACCATGAAGTACCCGGCCGTCTACCTGATGGGCGAGCACGCCAAGGGCGAGACCCTGTCGATCGCCTTCGCCGGCGAGGGCCAGCACCAGGACGCCGGCGCCAAGATGGTGCACATGGCGCCGAACACCTCCTCCAACATCGTCTCCAAGTCGGTGGCGCGTGGCGGTGGCCGCACCTCCTACCGCGGTCTGATCGAGATCGGCGAGGGCTCCAAGGGCGCCAAGTCCAACGTGCTCTGCGACGCGCTGCTGGTGGACACCATCTCCCGCTCGGACACCTACCCCTACGTCGACGTCCGCGAGGACGACGTCTCGATGGGTCACGAGGCGACCGTCTCCAAGGTCAGCGAGGACCAGCTCTTCTACCTGATGAGCCGTGGCATGACCGAGTTCGAGGCGATGGCGATGATCGTGCGCGGCTTCGTCGAGCCGATCGCGCGTGAGCTGCCGATGGAGTACGCGCTGGAGCTCAACCGGCTGATCGAGCTGCAGATGGAGGGCTCCGTCGGCTGACGCCTTGTCCTTCGAGACGAGGCAGTAGCCGTCCGACCCCGCTGACACTTTGAGGAAGAGAGCAACACGAACAGCCATGGCTGATACGCCCATGAACACCGCCGGCTCCACCACCGCCGGGTCGATCGAGGTCGGTACCGCCGGTGCCGGCGCGCAGCTCGCCGGGCCCGGCACCGGCCGAGCCACCGCACTGCAGCCGATCGACGCCCGGGTCGCGGTGAAGCCCTCGTACGACGTGAACGACTTCCCGGTGCCCACCGGCCGCGAGGAGGACTGGCGGTTCACCCCGCTGCACCGCCTGGGCGGGCTGCACGACGGCAGCGCCGTCAGCGCGCCGAAGGGTGAGGACAAGGTCGAGTTCAGCCTGCCGGACGGCGTCACCGCCGACCTGGTCGGCCGGGACGACGCGCGGATCGGCAAGGCCGGCAAGCCGGTCGACCGGGTCGCCGCGCAGGCGTTCAGCGCGTTCGAGCAGGCGCTGGTGGTCACCGTCCCCAAGGACGCGGTGCTCACCGAGCCGGTCAGGATCGACGTGCGCGGCGAGGGCGGCGTCCGCTTCGCGCACGTGGTGATCGACGTCAAGCCGTTCGCCGAGGCCGTCGTGGTGCTGAACCACACCGGCACCGGCACCCGGGCCGCCAACGTCGAGCTGCTGGTGGGCGACGGTGCCAAGCTCACCTTCGTCTCGGTCCAGGACTGGGACCGGGACGCGGTGCACACCTCCCAGCAGACCGCGCTGGTCGGCCGGGACGCCTCGCTCAAGTCCGTGGTGGTCACCTTCGGTGGCGACCTGGTGCGGATCCACCCGCGGGTCACCTACGCGGCCCCCGGCGGCGAGGCCGAGCTGTTCGGCCTCTACTTCGCCGACGCCGGCCAGCACCTGGAGCACCGCCTGCAGATCGACCACGACACCCCGCACTGCCGGTCGAACGTGGTCTACAAGGGCGCGCTGCAGGGCCAGGACGCGCACGCGGTCTGGGTCGGCGACGTGCTGATCCGCGCCGCCGCCGAGGGCACCGACACCTACGAGCACAACCGCAACCTGGTGCTCACCGACGGCGCCCGGGTCGACTCGATCCCGAACCTGGAGATCGAGACCGGCGAGATCGTCGGTGCGGGCCACGCCTCGGCGACCGGCCGCTTCGACGACGAGCAGCTCTTCTACCTGCAGTCCCGCGGCATCCCGCAGGAGGAGGCGCGCCGCCTGGTGGTGCGCGGCTTCTTCGCCGAGCTGGTGCAGCAGATCGGGGTTCCCGAGCTCCACGACCAGCTGATGGAGAAGATCGAGGCCGAACTGGCGGGCGTGGCATGAGCGAGCGCAGCGAGCGAACCACCAATGCTGTGTACGTGCGTGTCTGCTCGCTGAACGAGCTGGGCGAGGACTCGCCCAAGCGCGTCGAGCTGGGCGGTGGGCTGGCGATCTCGATCGTGCGCACCGAGGGCGAGGTGTTCGCGATCAACGACATCTGCTCGCACGCGAACGTCTCGCTCTCCGAGGGCGAGGTCGAGGACTGCCGGATCGAGTGCTGGCTGCACGGCTCGACGTTCGACCTGCGCACCGGCAAGCCCTCCGGACTGCCCGCCACCCGGCCGGTTCCCGTTTACCCCGTAAAGATCGAAGGGGACGATGTGCTCGTCTCCGTCACCCAGGAGTCCTGAGCATGGCAACCCTTGAAATCCGCGACCTGCACGTCTCCGTCGAAACTGAGGCCGGCCCCCGTGAGATCCTGCGCGGCGTCGACCTGACGGTCAAGCAGGGCGAGACCCACGCCATCATGGGCCCCAACGGCTCCGGCAAGTCCACCCTGGCCTACACCCTCGCCGGGCACCCGAAGTACACCGTCACCAGCGGCCAGGTGCTGCTGGACGGCGAGGACGTGCTGGCGATGACCGTCGACGAGCGCGCCCGGGCCGGCGTCTTCCTGGCCATGCAGTACCCGGTCGAGGTCCCCGGTGTCTCGGTCTCCAACTTCCTGCGCACCGCGGCCACCGCGATCCGCGGCGAGGCCCCCAAGCTGCGCACCTGGGTGAAGGAGGTCAAGGAGGCCATGGCGACGCTCCAGATGGACCCGGCCTTCGCCGAGCGCAACGTCAACGAGGGCTTCTCCGGCGGCGAGAAGAAGCGCCACGAGATCCTCCAGCTCGAGCTGCTCAAGCCGAAGATCGCGATCCTCGACGAGACCGACTCCGGCCTCGACGTCGACGCGCTGCGCCAGGTCTCCGAGGGCATCAACCGGGTCGCCTCCTCCGGTGAGGTCGGCACCCTGCTGGTCACCCACTACACCCGCATCCTGCGGTACATCAAGCCCGACTACGTCCACGTCTTCTCGGCCGGCCGGATCGTCGAGTCCGGTGGCGCCGAGCTCGCCGACAAGCTGGAGAACGAGGGCTACGAGGCTTACGTGAAGGGCGGCGCTTCCGAGTGACAATCATTCATCCCGGCTCGACGCTGGCGGGTCTGCTCGACACCGACGCGATCCGCAAGGACTTCCCGGTGCTGCAGCGGGTGCTGCACGACGGCAAGCCGCTGGTCTACCTGGACAACGCGGCCACCTCGCAGAAGCCCCGGCAGGTGCTGGACGCGCTCAACGCGTACTACGAGCAGCACAACGCCAACGTCCACCGCGGCGTGCACGTGCTGGCCGAAGAGGCCACCGCGCTGTACGAGGGCGCCCGGGACAAGGTCGCGGCGTTCATCAACGCGCCGAGCCGGGACGAGGTGATCTTCACCAAGAACGCCTCGGAGTCGCTCAACCTCGTTGCCAACATGTTGGGTTGGGCTGACGAGCCGTACCGCGTGGACGCGGACGCGGAGATCGTCATCACCGAGATGGAGCACCACTCCAACATCGTGCCGTGGCAGCTGCTCTCGCAGCGCACCGGCGCGAAGCTGAAGTGGTTCGGGCTGACCGACGAGGGCCGGCTCGACCTGTCCGACATCGAGCAGCTGATCACCGAGAAGACGAAGATCGTCTCCTTCACGCTGGTCTCCAACCTGCTGGGCACGATCAACCCGGTCGAGGCGATCGTCCGCCGCGCCCAGGACGTCGGCGCCCTGGTGCTGATCGACGCCTCGCAGGCCGCGCCGCACATGGTGCTGGACGTGCAGGCGCTGGAGGCCGACTTCGTCGCCTTCACCGGTCACAAGATGCTCGCGCCCACCGGCATCGGCGTGCTGTGGGGCCGCCAGGAACTCCTCGAGGACCTGCCGCCGTTCCTCGGCGGCGGCGAGATGATCGAGACCGTCACCATGGGCTCGTCCACCTACGCCCCGGCGCCGCACAAGTTCGAGGCCGGCACCCCGCCGATCGCCCAGGCGGTCGGGCTCGGCGCGGCCATCGACTACCTGTCCAACGTGGGCATGGAGAAGATCGCCGCCCACGAGCACGCGATCACCGAGTACGCGGTCGCGCGCCTCCAGGAGGTGCCGGACCTGCGGATCATCGGCCCGCGCACGGCGGTCGACCGCGGCGCGGCGATCTCCTTCGTGCTCGGCGACATCCACCCGCACGACGTGGGCCAGGTGCTGGACGAGCAGGGCATCGCGGTCCGGGTCGGTCACCACTGCGCCCGCCCGGTCTGCCTGCGGTACGGGGTTCCGGCCACCACTCGCGCGTCGTTCTACCTGTACTCGACGCCGGGCGAGGTCGATCTGCTGATCGACGGCCTGCACCACGTCCGCAACTTCTTCGGCTGAGGGGTGTGACGGCGACATGAAGCTCGACTCCATGTACCAGGAGATCATCCTGGACCACTACCGCAACCCTCACGGCAAGGGCCTGCGCGACGGCGACGCCGAGGTCCACCACGTCAACCCCACCTGCGGTGACGAGATCACCCTGCGGGTGCGGCTCGACGGCGCGGTGGTCGCGGATGTCTCCTACGAGTCGCAGGGCTGCTCGATCAGCCAGGCCAGCGCCTCGGTGCTGAACGACCTGGTGGTCGGAAAGCCGATCGGCGAGGCCCAGGCGATCCAGGAGGCCTTCCTGGAGCTGATGCAGAGCAAGGGCCAGGCCGAGGGCGACGAGGAGGTGCTGGAGGACGCGGTCGCGTTCGCCGGCGTCTCCAAGTACCCCGCCCGGGTCAAGTGCGCGCTGCTGAGCTGGATGGCCTGGAAGGACGCCACCGCGAAGGCGCTCGCCGAACAGCCGGCCATCAACAACTGACGAGGACCGATTGAGCATGAGCGACACCGAGGCCGGCACCCCGGCCCCCCAGGCGGACGGCCAGGCCGAGGGCCCGACCGTCATCGTCGGCACCACCGCGGGCACCGTCTCCGTCGAGGACCTCACCGAGGCCCTGATGGACGTGGTCGACCCCGAGCTGGGCATCGACGTGGTCAACCTTGGCCTGATCTACGGCATCCACATCGACGAGTCCGACGTCGCCACCATCGACATGACGCTCACCTCGGCGGCCTGCCCGCTGACCGACGTCATCGAGGACCAGGCGAAGACGGCGACCGACGGCCTGGTCCAGGATCTGCGGATCAACTGGGTCTGGATGCCGCCGTGGGGCCCGGACAAGATCACCGACGACGGGCGCGAGCAGCTGCGGGCGTTGGGGTTCAACGTCTGACAGCCGTCAACCCGCTGCCGCGTGGATCGCTCCTTTGAGGGGAGCTGCCATGCGGCAGCGGCGTCTCTGCGTACTCTGGGCGATGCTGGGCTTGCGACCGTGGAGGGAGTGCCGAGGTGTCTGTGGCTGCGATCGCGCATTACATGCTGCCCGACTCCCCGTATGCGATGTGGGCGCGGGGCGAGCTGGCCGATTATCTGCACCTGCCGAATGACGGCACGCGGGTGGAGGTGATCGGAGGGGAGATGTTCGTGTCACCTGCGCCTGCCTTCGCGCACGCCGGAATCATCGCGACTATCCAGCGGGTGATCGACGGTCGGGGATTCGTCGACCCTCAGTTCCCCTGGCGGAGCATGCAGGTGCTTGGCCTCGACATGGTCGAGCTCGGTGACGGTTATATTCCTGACCTGCTCGTTTTCCACGCGGACACCGAGACCAGAGCCTGGTCGGAAGGCGCCAGGTTTCTCACTCCCGACCAGGTTGAGCTGGTCGTCGAAGTGACGTCGAAGTCGAACGCACACAACGATCGTGAGCCGGTGGTCGGGCGTCGGGCCCTTGGTACCAAGTGGAGTGGTTACGCCCGCGCAGGGGTGGCGCATCATCTGCTGGTCGACCGGGATCCGAAGCGGTCGCGGGTCACCCTCTATGGGAGTCCGGATCGCTTCGCCGGGCGCTACGAAGAGTTGCAGGCCTGGAAGTTCGGCGACGTGGTGCGACTGCCGGAGCCCTTCGGCTTCGAGTTCCGCACCGAACTCTGGCGCCCCTGGTCCGACTGAATTCGGGCTCAGTCGGCTGCGTCCGAGGTGAGGTGTGCAACGACCCGGTCGACGTGGGCAGCGCGGTCACGTAGCAATTCGGTGCTGATCAGCACCTGGTGGTCGGTGGCGAGCGGGCGGAACAGCGGGCCGGCGACGGGGACCGCGATGATGTGCAGGTGGAACTCGCCGAGACTGGTGCGCCGCTGGAGTGCGTTGACGGCGTCCGTCATCATGTGGGGTCCACCGGGTCGGCGAAGCCGAGTGCGTCGCGGACGGCGAGCGCGCGGGCCGCGTCCTGGGTGAAGTCCAGAGTGATAGACCACGGTATGCCGGAACGGCTGTGCATACGGTGCCCTCCTCGCGTCAGGGTTCTTCGATGGTGGCACCATTCTGATGGCCCGTCAGGCGAACGCCACGGCCCGGACACCGTCGGGCGTCCGGGCCATGTGCTGTTCCGGGCTCGGCGTCGCGGCGGCCCTAACCCCGCCGCAGCACCGCCCCCGCGAGCCCCAGGCAGGCCGCTGCCGCGATCACCGCGAAGCCGCTGACGGCCGGGAGCAGGCCGTAGTGCTGGGAGAGGGCGCCGACCGCCACGATGGGCAGGGAGCTGCCGAGGTAGACGATCACCCAGAGGGTGCTCATCTCGCTCGCGCGGCGGGCCGGGTTCATGGCGGCCACCGCCGTGGTGAAGAGGGAGCGGAAGGCGATGCCCTGGCAGGCGCCGCCCAGCACGCTGCCGGCGAAGAGCAGGGCCGGTTGGTGGGCGTACTCGGCGGTGACGACCAGGGCGAGGCCGAGGGCGAGGCCGGTCATGCCCAGGGCGATGAAACGGCGGTCACGGGTGGGTGGGACGAGCAGCTGGGCCAGTGCGGAGGAGCCCAGCAGCAGGGCGGCGACCACGGCGCCGACCATCCGGGAGTGGGTGTGCAGCAGGCCGGCCGAGAAGGCGGGGGCCAGGCTCAGGTAGACCCCGAAGACGGCGTACGAGACGAAGCCGGCGCCCGCCGCGAGCAGGAAGGTGCGGCGGCCCTGGGCGGGCAGCGCGAGGCGGCGCGGGCGCAGGTGGAGCGGGGCGGTGACGCGCGGCGGGGCGTCGGCCGGGCGGCGGGCGCCGGGCATCCGGGGGTGCACCAGCGCCAGCGGCACGCAGAGCACCAGCAGCGCGACGGCGTGCGCCAGGAACGGGGTGAGCAACGGGTGCGAGCCGCCGGCCAGCGAGGCGCCGACCACCGGGCCGAGCGCCACGCCGCCCGCCGAGCAGGCCAGGGTGAGCTTGGCCGCCAGCGTCGGGTGGTCCGGCAGCAGGTCGCCGAGGGCCGCGCCGGCGGCGCCGGTGGCCAGGGCGACGGCGATGCCCTGCACGGCCCGTCCGGCGGCCAGCTGGCCGAAGGAGTTGGCGGTGGCGAAGAGCGCGTCCCCGCTGGCGGCCAGGCAGACGGCGGGCAGGATCAGCGCGCGCCGCCCGAGCAGGTCGGACCAGTGGCCGACCGCGGCCAGCACCGGGACCAGCGCGAAGACGTAGACGGTGAAGAGCAGCGTGGTGTCGAAGGCGGTCAGGCCCAGGCGCTGCTGCAGCAGGGGGTAGACCGGGGTGGCCAGGTTGGCCCCGATCAGGAGCAGGAGCAGGGCGGCGGCACAGAGGCCGACGCGGACGCCGCGCAGCGCGTTCCAGCGGCTGACGGCGGCCAGCTGGAGCTGGGTCCGTGGTGCGAGCTCCAGGGGGAGCAGGGCCTCCGAGAGCCGGTGCCCGGGGCGCTGCACGAGGGGCAGGCCGGAACCGGCGGGGGAGAGGTCCGCCATGGCAGGGGTCTCCTGTGTGGCCGGGCGCCACCGCGGGTCGGCGTGGCATGCCGACGCGCCCGTCCGGTGGCGCTGTGGTGGTGGCCGTGGGTGCGGGAGGACCGTGGTGGAGCGGGGTGAGCTGAACAGAGCTGGGCGGCATTGCCCAGGCGTGACCGCGCGCGGGGTGTGCACGGGGTCGAAAGGAAGGATACGGGGTGGTGCGGTACCGGCGTGCACGGGTGGCACGCGCCCCCCGCAGGAGGGGCGCTGCCGAGGCAACGGCCGATACGCTGATCGCAGAGTGTGCAGAGTGTGCAGAACCCGATCCTTCGCTAGGAGCTCGCGCCTGATGGCCGGACGACGTCGTAAGAACCCTGACCACCCGTCGGTGACCGGGCCGGACGCGCTGCCCGGCAACGAGGGTCTGCTGCCGGCCGACTTCGAGCTGGCCGACCTCTACGGCGCGCACGGATCGGACGCGGAGGAGGACCTGGACGACCTCTCGGTCATGGTCCCGCCGGTGCGGCTGCTGCCGGAGGCGGAGCTGGCGGCGGCCGCGCTGGCCGTGCCGCTGATCGAGCGGGCGGTGCGGCTGGCCCGATGGAGCGCGCCCACCCGTCCGGTGGACGAGCTGGGCGACCTGCTGGACGAGGACCGCGAGGCGGCCGCCCGGTTCCTCGACCTGGCACCGGCCGAGGGCGAGGTCGCCGAGGAGGCGGTGCTGGAGGCGATGCGGGTCTGGTCGCTGGCCAGTGACCTGGAGCTGGTGCTGGTCGCGCACGACGAGGCCGGCAACCGCGCGGCGGGCCCGAGCAGCGAGCTGGCCCCGGTGGAGGCCGGCGATCCGGAGTCGGTGCTGGAGCTGTGGCTGGCGGCCGCCGATCTGATCGCCGAGCTGGCGGTGGAGATCGAGCCGCTGGACGCCGAGCCGGACGCGGGCGAGGAGGCCGACGACGCGCGGGCCGAGGAGCTGCTGGCCCAGTACGAGGAGGTCCAGGAAGAGGCCGCCGAGCTGCTGGACGAGGCGCTCCAGGTGCTCTACGAGGCCACCGCGTTCGCCGAGCCGGGGCAGGAGACGGTGCCGCTCGGCGTGCTGGCCGCGCTGCTGGTGGTCCCCGACGGCGAGGAGCCGGACGAGGAGATGCTCGGCGACATCACCGATGTGATGGTCGCCCTGGACCCGATGCTCGCCGACCTGGCCGAGATCGGGTTGCTGGAGTACCAGCCGATCGACCCGGAACTCTTCGACGAGGAGGAGGCCGGGTCCGAGCAGGCGCCGCAGGACACCGAGCGGGCCCTGGACGAGGCCGAGGCCGCCCGGTTCGGCCTGGTCAAGCTGACCCCGCTGGGCCAGTACGGGATCCGCCAGTGGCTGCTCGACGAGGGCTACGAGGCGCCGTTGATCGGCGAGCTGGCCACCGGCGACGCCGTCGCGCTGCTGCAGGGCATCGCCGAGGCCGGCAACGTGCTGCCCGAGCAGGAGATCCGGGTCTGGCTGGCGGACCGCGAGCCGCTGGCCGCCGCCCGCGAGCTGCTGGACGCCGCGCGTGGCGAGGACCGCACCGCGCCGCTGCGCCGGATGCTCGCCCAGCTGGCCCTGACCGAGCTGGGCGAGGCGGCCGAGCCGGCCGCCCGCGAGGTGCTGGACGACGCGGAGCTGGGCGGTGGCGCGCGAGCCTGGCTAGTCTCGCGCGGGGCCGCCGACGTGCCCGCGCCGAGCCGCACGATGGTGCTGTGGACCACCGTGGACACCTTCGCCGCCCAGCTGCTGGACAGCGAGGGCGACGCCGAGGTGTTGCGCGAGCTGATCTCCGGGATGCCGGTGACCGACAACCCGGCGAGCTTCTTCGGCGAGCTGTGGCGGGTCGAGCACCCGTACACCGCTCAGGTGCTGGAGTCGGTCGGCGAGCTGCACCTGGACCGTCAGGTGGCCAAGGAGGCCCGCAAGGCGGCCTTCAAGGCGCGGTCACGGCAGTAGCCGGGCGGGCAGCGGCCCGGCGGACAGGTGGCGGCGCAGTCCGCGCCGCCCCGAGCGCATCATCAGCGCGTGGTTGGCCAGGAAGACCGGCCGCCCGGGCAGCGCGAGGAGCCGCATCAGCGGCTTGCCGCCGCGCACCTGCTCCTCGAAGACGGCCAGGCTGGCCCCGGGACCGTCCGGCGTGACGGTCCACCGGGACCAGCCGGCCAGATCGCCGGTCAGCTCCGCCTCCAGTACCCCGCCCTGCCCGGCACCCCGTTCCTCCTGCCGCCGCTCCCGGGCGGTCAGCACCAGCTCGTAGGGCAGCACCGAGCGGATCCGCAGCCGCCCGCTGCTGCCGTCCAGCCGCTGGACCTGGCGCACCTGCGGCCACCAGCGCGGATAGCCCTCGACGTCGCGCAGCGCCCGGAAGACCGCGTCGGGCGGCGCGGGCAGTCGCCAACTGGTGGTCAGGTGGTACTGGTTGAAGTCCATACCGCCGATGATGCGGCCACGGCGGCTCGGGCGGCCCGAGCGGCTCGCGCCGCCCGGTTTCGGTGCACGGGAACCGGCCGCCACCGTTCGGTCGTCATACGGCCAAGCGTAGGCAGGGGCACCCGACAACATAGGCCCGATCCGCGCGTGGCGGGCCCGGAGCGGGTATCTGCCAACCGTACGAGGGAAGCTGATGGCCCAGCAGGTAGCGCGCACGTATCGTGGGCGAACGCGGCCGACCGGGCGGGCGACTCCCGTCCGCGGGTGGCCGCGGACCGAACGACGGCGAGGCCCGGGGGTGCGGCGAAGGTGACGATCGGCAGCGGGAGCTGGGCCGCGGAACCGGGTGACACGGCCATGCCACTGCGGACCGAGGCGGGGCCCGGGCCCGGCGAATGCCTGGCGGACGAGGAGTACTTCGGGCAGCAGGAGCGCCATGTCCGGCAGGTCTTCGGGGAGTTGGACTTCCCGGTGTACGGCGTGGACCGGGCCGGGCGCGGCGCCCGCGGCATCGCCCCCGAGCCCGGCGCGCACGCCGACAGCGACGCGATGAGCGGCTACGAGACGCACAACGGCGAGATCACCTGGATCGAGCTGCGCTCCGGTGACTGGACCTCGCTGGAGGGCCCGTACGTCACCGTGCGCACCTACCAGCCGGGGGTGGAGCGTTACGCGCCGCTGCCCGAGTTGGAGGAACTGGTCGAGCGCGAGCGGGACCGGATCTACGAGCAGCTCGGCATCGACGAGGGCGACTGCCCGGGGCGGGTCCGCGCGCTGCGCGAGTGGATCAGCGTGGCGGGCGAGCCGACGGCCGTGCAGATCCACGAGGAGAGCGGGGCCGGCAGCGGTCCGGCCGCCCGGGCCCGCACGGTCTGGGCCGGGCGGCTGCTGGTCTACGGCTCGGTGGTGCTGGTCTGCGGTCGCGGGATCGCGCCCGCGGACATCGAGTTGGACCAGCTGGACGGCGCCGGCCACGAGCGCTTCACGGTCGGCCGCACCGAGCTGCTGCGCGGGGTGGCCGCGCGCCGCCGCCGGCGCCTGGCCCAGCTCCAGCGCAGCCACCTGGCGCTCAGCGGCCTGGACGCGCACCGGGCGCTGCTGGAGTTCAGCGTCGAGCGCACGCTGGCCCACCGGGCGCACCGGCTCTCCCGCGGCCGCACCCGGATGCCGCGCCGGCTGCGGGTCGCCGAGCCGCCCGAGCAGTGGGAGGCCGCGGTCCGCCAGCAGATGCACTACGCCTGCGAGAGTCGCACCGAGGCCTGCGCGGCGATCGGCTCGATGGTCGGCCACCTGCTGCTGCTCGCCGAGCGGACCGAGTGGCTGATCGGCAGCGCGCAGGGACGGGCCGCGCTGGAGGAGGTGATCCGCTACACGGCGTTCGCCAGCCAGGTGCCGAGCCTGCCCGCGCAGCGGGCCTGGGAGGAGCTGAGCCGCCGGCGGACGGGCGCGGCCGAGGAGGTGGAGTGCGCCGAGCAGGCGTGGCTGGCGGCCTGGGAGCAGTGGCGCAGGGAGCGCGGGCGCTGAGTAGACAGGGGTGCAGCCGCCCGGGCCAACGCCCCCGTCAGCTCGGCTCGTTCGGCTCCTCGGACGGCAGGCGCAGCTGGAGCATCGCCAGCAGCCGCTGCTGCGGCTGGGCCAGGTCGATCCCGGTCAACTGCTCGGCCCGCCGCACCCGGTAGCGCAGCGTGTTGGGGTGGATGTGCAGCGCCTGCGCCGCCACCCGCACCTCGCCCAGCGCGTCCAGCCAGGCCAGCACCGACTCGGCCAGCCGGGTGCCGTGCCGGGCGTCGTACGCGGTGAGCGCCGCCAGCCGCGGATCGCGCAGCGCCGGCCGCTCCTGGAGCAGCGCGAGCACCTCGCTGACCAGCACCTCCGCCTGCACGTCGATCAGCGCGGCCACCTCGGGCACCACCCCGCCGCGCCCCATCGCGTCCAGGATCCGGTCCGCCTGGGCCCGGGAGGCGGGCACCGCCGCCAGGCCGTGCACGGTGCTGCCGATCGCGGCCCGCAGCGCGATGCCCAGGTGGTCGCGGGCCGCGTCGACCACCTCCTGGGCCCAGTCCCGCACGGTGGTCATCGGCAGGTTGGCCGGCAGTTCGGGCAGCAGCACGTAGACCCGGCTGTCGATCGGCGCGAGCAGCGCGCCCCGGTGCCGGGCGGCGGTGTGCACCGAGATCAGGCCGGTCACCTCGGTGCGGCTCAGGTCGGCGCCGACTGCCGCGTAGGCGAGCACGGTGGCCGGGCGGTGCTGGTGCAGGCCCAGGTGGGTGGCCAGCGACTGGGGTCCGGTGCTGCCTTCGAGCAGGCCGGTGAGCAGGGTCCGGGTCAGCCGGACGTCGGCCGACAGCTCGCGGCGGCGCCGCATCAGTTGGGCCGCCGCCACCCGGGCCGCGCCGACCAGCGCCTGCTCGGCCTGCGGGGCGAGCGGCTGCGAGCCCTCCTGGACCCAGATCGTGCCCAACGGCTGGGCGCCGGCCCTGATCCCGATCGCCAGCCGGCGGCGCAGGCCGAGCTCGGGGTGCGGCTCGACCGCGATCACGCTGTCCGAGCTGCGCAGGTGCTGGAAGATGCCCCACTCGCGGAGCTTGGACAGGTACGGCTCGGGCCCCTGCCAGCCCAGGATGGACAGCCGCCGCAGGTCGTCCACCTCGTCCGAGTCGGCCGACCGGGAGTAGGCCAGCACCCGGCTGGAGGTGTCCTCGATCGAGACGATCCCGCCGGTCAGCACGGCGGTGGTCTGGGCCAGTGCGAAGAGGTCGCCGACGCCGCCGGCCCCCGAGCCGGCCTCGGTGCTCTCCGGCAGGTCCGGGCCGTTGATCACCGCGCGGGCCAGCGCGTCCAGTTGCTCCCAGCGGGTCTCGCTGCGCACCGAGAGCAGCGCCACGCCCGCCTCGGTGGCCGCCTCGCGCAGGGCGTCGGCCTGGCCCGGGGCGTCCAGCTTGACGGCGACGGCCGCCGCCTTGGCCCGTCCGGCGGCGCGCAGCGCGGGCAGCGCGGCGCGGCCGCGGGCGCCGATGGCCAGCACCAGCTCGCCGGGGTTGGCGGTGGCCGGGTCCTCGGGGTCGAGGATCGCCACCTCGCGCACCGGGACGTCCAGGCCGGCGGGCGCGGCCTGCAGCTCGACCAGGGGCTCGCCCAGCGACATGAGCAGTTGACGGAGCGGGAGGCCGGTGGTGCTCATCCGGGGCCTCCTCGGGTTCGTGTTGCCGGGCGTGCGGCTCGTGCTGCCGGACGTACTGCGTGATGTTCATCCACTCGGACAATGCCGTACGGATGACTTTAGCCGCCTGGCCAACCATGCGGGCCCGGCTCGAGCCTTAACGTTCCTTCATGGCCCGCGTGTGACCCCCGCACTGGCCACCCCCACGACTCGAAGGAGAGCGCGCGCTCATGGACGCTGTAACCCAGGTCCCCGCGCCGGTGAACGAGCCGGTCCACAGCTACGCCCCCGGCAGCCCGGAACGGGCTCGCCTGGAGGCCAAGCTGAAGGAGCTGGGGGGCCAGGAGCCCGTCCAGCTGACCATGACGATCAACGGTGAGCGCCGGATGGGCGCGGGCACCGAGATCCACGTCGTCCAGCCGCACAACCACGCGGCTCGGCTCGGCACCCTGCGCAACGCCACCCAGGCCGACGCGCAGGACGCCATCGACACTGCCCTGGCGGCCGCTCCCGCCTGGCAGGCGCTCTCCTTCGACTCGCGCGCCGCGATCTTCCTGCGCGCCGCCGACCTGCTGGCCGGCCCCTGGCGCGAGACGCTGGCCGCGGCCACCATGCTCGGCCAGTCCAAGACCGCGCAGCAGGCCGAGATCGACTCCTCCTGCGAGCTGATCGACTTCCTGCGCTTCAACGTGCACTTCGCCCGGCAGATCATCGCCGAGCAGCCGATCTCCTCCGACGGCGTGTGGAACCGCAGCGACCACCGCCCGCTGGAGGGCTTCGTCTACGCGATCACCCCGTTCAACTTCACCGCCATCGCGGGCAACCTGCCCACCGCTCCGGCGCTGATGGGCAACGTGGTGCTCTGGAAGCCGTCCCCCACCCAGCAGTTCTCCGCGCATCTGCTGATGGAGCTGCTGGAGGAGGCCGGGCTGCCCAAGGGCGTCATCAACATGGTGACCGGCGACGGCCTGGACGTCTCCGCCGTGGCGCTCAAGCACCCCGCGCTGGCCGGCATCCACTTCACCGGCTCCACCCCGACCTTCCAGCACCTGTGGCGCGAGGTCGGCAACAACATCGCCGGTTACCGCAGCTACCCGCGGATCGTCGGCGAGACCGGTGGCAAGGACTTCCTGGTCGCCCACCCGTCGGCCGACCCGAAGGTGCTGAAGACCGCGATGACCCGCGGCGCCTTCGAGTTCCAGGGCCAGAAGTGCTCGGCGCTCTCCCGCGCCTACGTGCCCGCCTCGATCTGGGCCGGTCTGAAGGACGAGTTCCAGGCCGAGGTCGAGGGCCTGACCATGGGCGACGTCACCGACCTCGCGAACTTCATGAGCGCCGTGATCGACGAGCGCGCCTTCGCCAAGAACAAGGCCGCGATCGACCGCGCCCAGGCCGACCCGTCGGTCGAGGTGCTGGCCGGCGGGACCTACGACGACTCGGTCGGCTACTTCGTCCGCCCGACCGTGCTGGTCTGCGCCGACCCGGCGAGCGAGTACTTCCGCGACGAGTACTTCGGCCCGATCCTGGCCGTCCACGTCTACGAGGACGACAAGTACGACGAGATGCTGGCGCAGATGGAGTCGGTCTCGCCCTACGGCCTGACCGGTTCGATCCTCGCCCAGGACCGCGCCGCCGCCCAGGACGCGATGCACAAGCTGCGCTTCGCGGCCGGCAACTTCTACATCAACGACAAGCCGACCGGCGCGGTCGTCGGCCAGCAGCCGTTCGGCGGCGGCCGGGCCTCCGGGACCAACGACAAGGCCGGCGCCAAGCAGAACCTGGCGCGCTGGACCTCGACCCGGTCGATCAAGGAGACGTTCGTCCCGCCGACGGACTACCGCTACCCGCACATGGGCTGACGGTCCATCAGATCCATCCTTCCCGGGGCGGCGGCCCACCCTCAGCCGCCGCCCCACCCCTTTCTCCCCCACGTTCTCTCTCTCCCCCACACCTGTGATCCAGGAGTACCGATGCTCCGTTCCGCCCTCCTCGCCGCCTCCCGCTCGCCGCAGGTGCGCACCCTCGTGGAGAAGTTCCCGCCGACCCACGCGATAGTCGAGCGCTTCGTTGCCGGCGAGCTGCTCGACCAGGGCATCACCGCCACCGACGAGCTGGTCGCCACCGGCCGCAAGGTCACCCTCGACCACCTCGGCGAGGACACCAAGGACGCCGCCCAGGCCGCCGGCACCGCCGAGGCCTACGAGCTGCTGCTGGCCGCGCTCAAGGAGACCGGCCTTGCGGCGAACGCCGAGGTCTCGGTCAAGCTCTCCGCGGTCGGCCAGTTCCTCCCGGTGGACGGCGAGAAGATCGCGCTGGAGAACGCCCGGCGGATCTGCGAGGCCGCCGCGGACGCGGGCACCACGGTCACCCTGGACATGGAGGACCACACCACCACCGACTCGACGCTGGGCATCGCTCGCGAGCTGCGCGCCGACTTCCCGTGGCTGGGCGTCGTGCTGCAGGCCTACCTGCGCCGCACCGAGGACGACTGCCGGGAGTTCGCCGCCGCCGGTTCGCGCGTGCGCCTCTGCAAGGGTGCCTACAAGGAGCCGGAGTCGGTCGCCTTCCAGGGCAAGCACGACGTCGACCTGGCCTACGTGCGCGCGCTCAAGGTCCTGATGGCGGGCGAGGGTTACCCGATGATCGCCTCGCACGACCCCAACATGATCAAGATCGCCGGCCAGCTCGCCGAGTGGAACGGTCGCACCCGCGACAGCTTCGAGTACCAGATGCTCTACGGCATCCGCCCCGAGGAGCAGCTGCGCCTGGCCGAGGCGGGCAACACCATGCGGGTGTACCTGCCGTACGGGCAGGAGTGGTACGGCTACTTCATGCGCCGCCTGGCGGAGCGTCCGGCGAACCTGACGTTCTTCCTGCGGGCGATGGCGACCCGGGGCTGACGGTCGGTCAGCTGGGCTGAGCTGTGGCGGAGTCGAATTCGGCTCCGCCACAGTCGTGTTCGTAGAGCCTGCGTAGTGATCCACTGGGAGCCGACGCTCATCCGCGCGTCCATCGCCGCAACCCTTCCGGCGGACCTGGCGCGAATGCGACATGTCATGTTCCAGCCATGCCATCGGCCTTTCCCGGGGGCGCTGGGGGCGCCAGCATCCGTCTGCCCCGTGTCGGCGGCAGCCGACACTCATCCGGTACCGCTCGGTATGTCAGGAGAGACATGTCCGGACTGGCTAGAAAAGGCTCCTTACTCCTCGCCGGTGCTCTCGCCGCCGCGACGGCGCTCACCGCTCCCGCGTTCGCCGCCGCCCAGACCGCCTCCCACGGCCCGCGCGCGCCCCGCGCCACCGCTCCAGCCCTCACGCCCGCCCTCACGCAGATCAGCAGTGACCCGTACTCCGACTCGCAGGCCCAGCACGCCACCGAGGTCGAGCCGGACACGTTCAGTTCCGGCAGCACGATCGTCTCCGCCTTCCAGGTCGGCCGGGTCACCGGCGGCGGCGCCTCCAACATCGGATGGGCGACGTCGAGCGACGGCGGCCAGAGCTGGACGCACGGGTTCATGCCCGCCACCACCGCCAACACCGGCGGCCCCTACGGGCAGGTGAGCGACGCCTCGGTGGCCTACGACGCCAAGGACGGCGTCTGGATGGTCTCCTGGCTCGGCATCACCACCGGCAGCAACGTCGACGTCGAACTCAGCCGTTCCACCGACGGCGGCCACACCTGGGGCAACCCCGTCGCCGTGTCCACCAACGCGTCGTATGACAAGAACTGGACGGTCTGCGACGACCACGCCGCCAGCCCGTACTACGGGCACTGCTACACCGAGTACGACGACGCCGGCGCCGGCGACATCGAGCACATGCGCACGTCGACCGACGGCGGAGCGACCTGGGGCAACGAGCTGGGCCCGGCCGACAACCCCAGCGGGCTGGGCGGCCAGCCGGTCGTGCAGCCCGGCGGCACCGTGGTGGTGCCGTTCTCGTCGGCCAGTTCGGACGCCGAGGACGCCTTCGTCTCGACCGACGGCGGCGCGAGCTGGGGTGCCAGCGTGCAGATCGCCACCGTCTCGCACCACACGGTCTCCGGGCTTGAGGACGCTGCGGCGGACACCGCGAAGCTGCCCCCGCGCGACACTCTGCGCGAGAGTTCGCTGCCGTCCGCCGAGATCGACGCCTCCGGCACGGTCTACGCGGTCTGGTCCGACTGCCGCTTCCGCAGCGGCTGCACGAGCAACGACATCATCATGTCGACCTCCACCGACGGCACGTCGTGGAGCACGCCGGTGCGGGTGCCGATCGACGCGGCCACCAGCACGGTGGACCACTTCACGCCGGGCATCGGCGTGGATCCGAGCAGCTCGGGCAGCACCGCCCGCCTCGGTCTGACGTACTACTACTACCCGAACGCCTCCTGCACGGACACGACCTGCCAGCTGGACGCGGGCTACGTCTCCTCCACCGACGGCGGTGCCACCTGGACCGCGCCCCTCCAGCTGGCCGGCCCGATGACGCTGGCCTGGCTGCCGAACACCAGCCAGGGCCGGATGTTCGGCGACTACATCTCCACCTCCGTCCTCGCCGGCGGCAACGCCGTCCCCGTCATCCCGGTCGCCCACGCCCCCAACGGCAGCACGTTCGACGTGGCGATGTACGCACCGACCGGCGGTCTGCCGGTCGGTCAGGCCTCGGGAAACACCGTCACCGTCGCCAGCCCGGGCAACCAGACCAGCACCGCCGGCACCGCGGTCTCGCTGCAGATCTCCGGCAGCGACTCCGCCTCCGGCCAGAGCCTGACCTACTCCGCGACGGGCCTGCCGGCGGGGCTGTCGATCTCCGCCTCCGGTCTGATCTCCGGCACCCCGACCACCGCCGGCACCTCCTCGGTGACGGTCAAGGCGACGGACGGCACGGGCGCGTCCGGCCAGATGTCGTTCACCTGGACGATCAACCCCAGCGGCGGCACCGAGACCGTCACCGTGACCGGCCCGGGTAACCAGACCAGCACCGTCGGCACCGCGGCCGCACTGCAGATCACCGGCTCGGACTCGGCGAGCAAACCACTCACCTACTCCGCCACGGGCCTGCCCGCCGGCCTGTCGATCTCCGCCTCCGGTCTGATCTCCGGCACCCCGACCACCGCCGGCACCTCCACGGTGACCGTCACCGCCTCCTCCGGCACCGCCTCCGGGTCCACCACTTTCACCTGGACCGTCAACCCCAGCAGTGGCTGCAGCAGCCCGGGCCAGAAGCTCGGCAACCCCGGCTTCGAGACCGGCACCGCCTCCCCCTGGACCGCCTCGGCCGGCGTCATCGACAACTCCAGCAGCGAACCCGCCCACTCCGGCAGTTGGAAAGCCTGGCTGGACGGCTACGGCAGCACCCACACCGACACCCTCTCGCAGACCGTCACCATCCCCGCCGGCTGCACCGCGACCCTGAACTTCTACCTCCACATCGACACCGCCGAGACCGGCACCACCGCCTACGACACCCTCAAGCTGCAGGTCGGCAGCACCACGCTGGCCACCTACTCGAACCTCAACAGCAACACCGGCTACACCCTGCACTCCTTCAACCTGTCCAGCTATGCCGGACAGACCGTGACCCTCAAGTTCACCGGCACCGAGGACGCCTCCCTGCAGACCAGCTTCGTCATCGACGACACCGCGCTCAACGCCTCCTGATCCCGAGGGGCTCCCCCCGTCACCCGAGCACAGGGGGAGCCCCTCAGCAGGCCCATCCGGCGACCGGTTCGGGAGGCAGCAGCAGCCGTCCACCGGATCGAACCGCCTCGGCCGGCCGCAGTTCCCGGGCCGCAGGCGGCCACTTATGCTGGGGTCGTGACACCGAGAGCGGGGCAGGCGACAACGCTGCGGGCGGATGCCGCGCGCAACCGCGCCCGGGTCCTGCAGGTCGCCCGCGCGCAGTTGGCCGCCGGTGACCGCTCTCTGCAGTTGAACGTCATCGCCCGGCTCGCCGGTGTGGGCGTGGGGACCGTGTACCGGCACTTCCCCAACCGCCATGCGCTGATCGAGGCGCTCTCGGCGGAGCGCTTCCGGGAGCTGGTCGAAGAGGCGCAGGCGGCAGCCGACGCCGAGGACGCGCTCGCGGGCCTGCACCGCCTCCTGCGCTTCGCGCTTGACCGCGCGCTGGACGAGCCTGGTTTCGCGGCCGTGCTGGAGTCCGCGGGCGATGCCGACGCGCAGACCTCGGAAATGAAGGCCGAGCTCGACCGAGCCGTCGCCGATCTGCTGGACCGCGCCCGCCGGGCCGGCGCCATCCGGAGCGGCATCGGGGCGGATGACGTTCGCCGCCTGCTCTGCGGCGTCGAGCATGCCGTGCGCTCCGGGCACAGCGATCCGGCGCGCCGGGAGCTCTACCTCGGCGTCCTCCTCGAGGGTCTGCGCCCTCCGCGCTGACGGCGGCACGACCCACTCCCCACTCCCCACTCCCCACTCCCCGTTAACCGGATAGGTATCCGGTTGTGCTAGCGTGCCCGCACAGAAACGGATAGCTATCCGAATAATCCGGCAGCAGCGAAGGGCAGAGCAATGAGTCAACGGGCAGTGGTGACAGCGGGCACCGGGGGCATCGGCCTGGAGACCGCCAAGGCACTCGCGGAGCAGGGGTTCGCCGTCACTGTGGTCGGCCGCAACGCCGAGCGCGGCACGAGCGCCGTCGAGCGGATCGCAGCGGTGGCAACCGGAGCCGCACCGCGATTCGTGGCTGCCGACCTCGCATCGCTCGACCAGGTACGAGCGCTGGCCGCGCACCTGGCGGCCGAGGGTCCGCTGAAGGTGCTGGTCAATAACGTCGGCGCCATGTTCGCGCGCAGGCAGCAGACGCTCGACGGCATCGAGGCGTCGTTCGCCGTCAACCACCTCTCGCCGTACCTGCTGACCGAGCTACTGCTCGACCAGCTCCAAGCAGACACGCCGAGCCGGATCGTCAACGTCACCTCAGGCGCGATCAAGGTCGCCAAGCGCACCTTCGACGCCGTGGAACCACCGGGCGGCTACTACGGCTTCCACTGGTACGGCCGCGCCAAGCTCGCCAACCTCGCCTACACCCTGCACCTGGCCGAGCGCCTGCACGGCACCGGCATCACCGTCTTCGCAGCCGACCCCGGCGGCGCCGCGACCGACATGACCAACGGCACCATGACCTCACCGAAGATCGTCTCCCCGGCACTGCGCCTGCTGTGGCCGCTGGTCCGCCGGACCTTCGAACGCTCCACCGCCGGCCCGGCAACCGTTGCCGCCCGGCCGTCCGTCTTCGCCGCCACCGACACTTCACTCGACGGGCGGACCGGCCTGCTCATCGGGCCCGAGGCCCGGCCTGTCCCCGCCTTCCGCGGTGCCACCGACCCCCAGGTCATCGACAACGTCCTCAGGCTCAGCCGGCAGTTGGCACCGCTGCATCGCGGTGGGCAGGCCTCAGTGAACATGTAGTCGCGACGTTCTGTGACTGCTGGAGAGACCTGGCAGCCACGACCTGGGAAGCGTGGTTGCCATGAACATCGGCGAGGATATCGCCCGGGTGCTTGCCGCCGAGGGTCTCACCGTGTACGTGTACAGGGCCTGAAGGTGCTCGACAGCGACCGTCTCGAACAGCTGGACCTGCCGGATCACGAGACTGTCGTCGAGTGGCCCGAGTACATGCCCATGTTCTTCCCGGAGGTGAGCGGTGACAGCGGTTCCGACGCTTGAGGAACTCTTCGCCGCGTGCCAACGGTCGGCCGTCCACCTGGAGATGCGCGACGGCTACATGCGTGACGATCCCAGGTTCATCGCCTGGCAGGCCGGGACGCTCAACCTCTCGGCTCTCGACGAGGCAGAGCGACCGTGGATGGCCTTGATGACCGAGACCACCAGCCGCGGCGTCCGAATTCGGCGAGCGCGGATCGTCTCGGAGCCGATCAGTGACTACGTGCGGTACGAGTACGACCTCACCCCGGGCAACGTTGCCTCCGGCGAGCTCGTCAGGTGGCTGCCGCGGCGCCAGAGCACTGACCTGGCTCTGCCGGGCAACGATTTCTGGCTGTTCGACGATGAGACGTTGTTGCTCAACCACTTCGACGGGGACGGCAGTTTTCTCGACCACGAGCTGATCACGGATCCAGCGGTCAGCAAGCTCTGCAGCACCGCGTTCGAATCGGTCTGGAACCGCGCCATCCCGCACGAGGAGTACCGGCCGGCCTGACCGACACCTGCGCGTGGGGATCACCGCCCGGGTGTACCTGCCCTACGGGCAGGAGTGGTACGGCTACTTCATGTGTCGCCTGGCGGAGCGTCCGGCGAACCTGACGTTCTTCCTGCGGGCGGTGGCGACCCGGGGCTGACGGACGGTCAGCTGGGCTGAGCTGTGGCGGAGTCGAATTCGGCTCCGCCACAGTCGCGCTCGCTAGCGCGCGTTGCTGCTCAGCAGGCGGTGCGGGCCAAGGAAGTACGAGAGCGCCGCGAGTGACGGGCCGTCCTGGACCTGACCGGTGGCCAGCAGCTTCAGCAGCTCGGACTCGGGCATCCACTCCACCCGAGTCGCCTCGCTCCCGTCGATGGGCGCCCCGATCTGCTCGCAGGCGGTGGCGTGGAAACACTGGAAGCGCATCGTGCTGATGCCCGCCAGTGCGTCGTACTCCACCAGCGGCGTGACGCTTGCCGGCCGCCAGCCGGTCTCCTCCTCGATTTCCCGGCTGATCGCCACGGCCGGGTCCTCTCCGGGCTCCGCCCAACCGGCCGGGACCTCCCAGCCCCAGTGATCGGTGATGAACCGGTGCCGGTACAGCAACAGGAAACGGCCCTGCTCGTCAGTGACAACGGACGTCACGGACGCCTTCGGCATCGTGACCACGTGATGGTCGATCCGGCCGACGCCGGGGATCTCGACGTCATCCAGCCAGACCTCGACGTAGGGGCTGTCGTAGACGCGCCGCCGCCCGTAGCTCTTCCACTCCACCGGGCGGGCCTCCTCAGACGCGAACGAGCTGGTGCTTCGACTCTCTCACGCGCTCCTCAACCTCCCTCACCGGGGCATCCGCCCGCAGCGGCCGCAACGTGTGCTGGAAGGCCTGCGCCCGCCGGATCAACGGCTCGACCACACTGCCCTGCGCGATGTCCATGGCCAGGTGTCCAAGCGTGCACGCCGCATCAAGGTCGCCCTGGCGGATCCGGCACTCGGCGAGATCGAAGGTGAGGATCGCTCTGCCTTTCGCGTCGGCCCGATCCCGCAGCTCCAGGGCATCGGTCAGCAGGTCTGCCGCGGCATCGTGGTCCCCGAGCAGCGCGTGTGTCTCTCCGGCGAGGCCGGTCAGGCGGGGAGGGGTGAAGAAGTCCAGGCCACCGATGGGATCGCTGGCCTGGGCGAGTAGTTCACCGGCTCGTGTGAGGGCGGTCAGGGCCGGGCGGTGGTCGCGCTGCGCCGTGAGTGCCCGAGCGTAGTTGGCGGCGATCCAGGCGCGCCGGCGCGTTGAGGCGCCGCCGGCCAGACTGTCGGCCTGGGCGAGGAGGGTCAGTGCGTGCTGGGCGCGGCCGGCGGTGTGTTCGGCGATGCTCTGCATCGTCAGGAGCCATGCCTGCAGGGCGTCGTCTTGGGCCTCGCCAATGGCGACTTGGCCCATGTGGAAGAGTGCTGCGGAGCGTGGCCCCTCCCCGGTGTCGAGATAGGCGAGGCCGAGGAGGCCGGACAGGACAGTCAGTATCTGTACGCACCGCCGCCGGGCGCTGAGAGACTGTGGGCGGCTTAGGAGTTGGTGCACGGCGGTGAGCTGGCGCTGCATCGTTGGGACGGTCTCGGCTGGCGAGGACGACGGGTATCGGTAGGCGAGGTCGGCGACCGCGGCTTCCAGGTGAAGCAACGTGGCGTCGCTGGCTGTGGATCGGGTGAGCAGGTCCAGGATTTCCCAGGTCTCGGGGACCGTGGCTGGGCTGTAGTCGGGGACTGCTGGAGTCTCCCACTGGCGGTCGGCGAGGCCGAGGAGGCGGCCGGGGATGCGCAGGCCGTCGGCGATGCGCTCGACGACCTCCATGCTGGTGATGACGCGGTTTCCGTTGATGATCTCGGTGATTCGGCTGGTGGACATGCCCGTGAGGCGGGCGATGCGGGCCGGATAGATGCCGGCGCGGACCTTGGCCAGCCGGAAGACGGCACCCATGTGGCGCTGCGCGCAGGCGGCAACGAACTGACTATCCGCCAACAGGTGTTCTGGCAGGGGCTCTTGCGGTCCGATGTCGGACATCTCGTCTCTCCGCCTCACTTGACCGTGGTCGATGCATCACGGACGGTCATCGGTGACAGGGTAGCGAGTGGAGATGGACCACGATGAGTACTCACAAGGACCCTTGGGCGCTGCCCTGCTGCCGCCGATGCTTCTCCTGCCTGAGCCCGCAGATCGCCGTACCGGGCCATGTCACCGAAAGGCAGTGAGATGCCGGTCAATACAGCCGACGACCCGCCCAGCACCCGGGCATACACCTATGCCCAACTACACGAGGAGCAGTGCGTAACCTGCGACGCCCGCGAGGCTCTGGCCCCAGCCGGGCACCGCACCGTGGACAGCCTTGTGTGGGCCGTGGTCGCTTGCCCCGAGCACGTGAGGGTGGCGGCGTGATCGAGACCGACACTCGGTACCCGGGCCTGCACCGCGCCGTCCTCGCTTTCCTGGAGCGGCACGCCCTGCACCACGACCCGCTCGGCTATCTGGACCACGGCTACGTGACCTTGTTCCTTGCTGCGTGGCGGGGTTCGACCGGGGAGCCGTTGGAGTTGGCCGCGTGCTGGGGCCTGTTGGTGTGGCGGCTCGATGACGTGATCGACACGGAGCTGCGCGACGCGGCACCGAAGGCGGTCGGCCAGCTTGTCGCCCGGTTGGTCGATGTCCTGGATGGGGAGTCTGCCGAGCAGGGCGATCACCCCACGGTCCGGGCGCTCGCGGAGCTGGTCCGGCGGACCTTCACGGTGATGCCGGAGGACTGGTGGGCGCGCTACGCATCCGAGTTGGATGCGTGGATCCGTGCGGCGGTCGACAAGTTGGAGGGCTACGTCCGTCCGCGCCGGACTCCGACGTTGCGGGAGTATGTGACGCTGCGGCCGATCGATGGCGGCATGCTGCTCGCCGCGATGTGGACCGAGCTCGCCCTGCAGTGCGTCACCCCCGACTGGACCTCGCTGCCGGTGAACTCGCTGCTCAGCTGTTTCTCGGAGATCGGCACCCTGACCAACGACCTCGCGGCCAACGGCCAGGGTGACACCTTCACCGCGCAAGACGCCCTGGCCCGCACCACGGGTCTGTCCGCCGAGCAGGCCCGTCAGCGAGTGGGCCAGCAACTGGAAGCGGAGAAGCACCGGTTCGCGTGGCTGCTCATGGCCGTACGCGCCGATGCCATCGCCGACCTCGCAGGCCGCTATCCGGCGCCCCTGTCTCCGGACACCGTGACATTCGCACTCGCGCTCGACCGGTTCCGGCAGGCGCTCACCGACTGGACGGGCACCAGCTCCAGGTACCAGCCGGCCGCTCTGATCGAAAGGACGAGTTGATGAAGCCGTACCAGACCAGGGCGCTCGCCGAACTGCGCGTCCTCGGCCGCCGCCTGGACGCCGCCGCGAAGCAGGGCGCCGACGCGAGCGCGCTGGATCCGCTGCTCGCCGACATGCGGCACCTGCACGTGGGGATCGCCGACCACCTGGCCGCCGAGCTCGGCCTACCGCTCCGCCGCAGGGCGCGCCCGGCGGCGCTGCTCGTACGCGGCCGGACGGTCGGCCCGTGCCCTGGTGTCACCGGGGCACGGGCCGTCGCCGTCCGTGCGGCACGCCTGACCGGCGCTCAGGCCAGCCAGTACCCGAAGTACGCCAGCCCCAGCCCGGCCAGCAGGATCAGCGGTCCGGGCAGGTAGTCCGCCGGCTTCTCGGCGACCTTCCAGGTGCCGACGATCGCCGCGACGCCGGTGCCCACCACGACGAGCGCGATGAGCTCGATCACCGCCACCACCAGGCCGATCCAGCCCGGGGTGTGGTTGGTGACGGTGAAGCTGGCCAGCGGCCGGATCTGGTACCTCACGTGCTACTGCCCTTCCGCCGCCAGTGCCTGGAGATCCGACTCGATGCCGGAGCCCGAAGCATAGACGGAGGCGTTGACGCCGATCGCCCGGCTCTGCTTGTAGATCTCGTCCTGGAGCTTGCCGGTCTCGCTGAGGTTGTCGCCGCCGGTCCGGCCCTTGGCGTCCATGTTCTCGCCGTCCTTGGCGCTGCGGTGATTGCCGAGGGCGCCGGTGGCGGCGTTGGTGAGGGCGTCCTGCCACATCGCGGAGCCGCTGGCGTCGTTCTGCCAGTCGGCGACCTCCGCGCCCGCGACGTTGCCCAGGGCGCCGTTGATCAGGTTGCCGGCCTTGCCGTTCCCGGTGAGCGCGTTGGCCACCATGTTCGGCATCTTCACCCCGCCGGCCAGCACCGCGCCGCCGCCGGCGAAGAGGGCCGTGCCGCCCGCGTCCCAGGCGCCGCCCTCCAAGTCCTTCGTGTAGGTGACCGGTTGGCCGCTCAGCGCCTGGTTCAGCATGGTGCTGCCGGAGTCGGCGACGAAGTTGGTCGCGAAGGTGGGGATCGCCTTCTCCAGGAAGGTGCCGCTGATCTTGGCGACCGTCTTCATGATCGTCTCCAGCACGGAGATGGTCTTCTCGGAGAGGCTGGTGAACTTCTCCAGCAGTTCCGCGATCTTCTCGGCGGCCGTGGTGAAGTTCTTCACCAGCTCCATGATCTTGGCCACCCGGGAGGCCACCGCCGCGTTCGCGACCAGGTCCGAGAGGAAGCCGGTGAAGAACGACAGCGCGGCGCCCGCCACCTCCATCTCGGCGATCTGGACCCCGATGTCGATGATCTCCTTGTTGATGCTGTCGATCTCATCGGCATAGGACCGCAGGCCACCGGCCACCTGGTGGAAGTTCCCGGCCACCTCGTCGACGACCTTCTTGACGCCCTGCCAGTGCTTGACGAACGCGTCGTGCGCCGGACCCGACCAGTCCTTCGCGTCGAGCGCGCTGATCGCGCTGTCGACCGCGGTGCCGAGCCCGGTCAGCTCGTTGCCCATGGTGTCCCAGGTCTGCGCGATCGAGCGCAGCGCGTCCCCGTCACCGCCCGGCAGTTCCACGCCGCACGCTTGCAGGACCTCGAGGACCTTGCCGTCGATCCATCCGTTGATGCTCATCGTGTCGCCCCCCGCTCAGACCGCGCGGCCAACGGACTTGGCCTGCGTCTCCACGGCCCGGTCCACGTCGGTGTAGCAGCCGGCGGTCGCCGTCAGCCGCTCGCCGGTGCCGTCCAGCACCTGGGAGAGCTGGCCCAGTGCCTTGCTGACGTTGGTGAGCAGCGAGGCGTAGTTCTTCGCCGCGCCGTCGCAGGCGCCGAGTACTCCGAAGGCGGCGGCGGGGTTCGAGGCGCCCGACTCGAACGTCGAGATCTGTGTGGTGAGGTCATGCGCCTCGGTGTGGAACTTGGTCGCCAGGCTGGCCACCGTCGGTGGGTGCACCTGGAACTGCTGTCCGGCCATTCTCTATTCCCCGTTCTGGGTGTTGCCTTGCCAATCCACTGGATCCCAGTAGCGCGACATGATGCCACACGGTGGGTCAGGTGCGGCCGGCGAGACCAGATGTGACGAACGGGGCGCGGGTGGTGCGGAGTTGGTGTTGGTCGTGCACGGTCGGAGTGTCGGCGGCAGGGCGGGGCGGGCGCTGCCGATGGTGCGCAGGTGGCTCGTCGGTGGCGGGCCGGCACTTCCTTGTAGGAAAACCGCACAGTTGGTATGGTTTCTCTCTCGGTCGACTCGGCGAAGGGGCGAGCAGTGCAGGTGAGGGCGGAGCGGACGCGGTCGCTGCTGGTGGTGGCGGCGGCGGAGGCCTTCGGTCGGCACGGGTTTCGTGGAGCCACGGTGGGGGAGATCGCCGCGGCGGCGGGGGTGTCGACCGGGGCACTGCACTTTCACTTCCCCACCAAGGGGGACCTCGGGGCGGCTGTTCAGGCTGCCGGGTGCGGGAAGTTGGCGGATATCGGCGCGCGGTTGGAGTCGCGACGCTCGCACCCCGTGCAGGAGTTGATCGATCTCTCGCAGATCGTGCTGGAGTGGCTGGCCCGCGATGTCACGGTGCGGGTGGCCGTCCGGATGTGGCACCAACTGCCGCCGGCGGTCGGGGGCGCGCCGGATTTCTGCGGCGACTGGCTGGAGCGGATCGGCGCTCTGGCGCTGATGACCGAGCGGGCCGGCGTCCTGTGCGAAGGGCGGGCGGCGTCATCGGTGGCGGCGTCGGTGGCGGGGGCGATGGTGGGCGCGGAGTTGCTGGCGGGAGCCGAGGGTCCCTGTCGCAGTGTCGCGCAGGTGGCGGAGTGCTGGCGGCTGTTGCTGCCGGGACTGGTGGGTGAGGCTGCGGCTGCCGGGCTCAATCCGTACGGTTCGTTGCGGCTCGGCGCGGGTGCGGTGGGGCCGAGGGCGTAGTGAGCAGTCGGGCGGCGTACTCGAACTGGGTGCGTACCCCTTCCGGGCCGCCGAGGAACGGGGCCATGGCCTGGGCCCCGAGCAGGGCGCCGAACAGCACCGTGGCGAGCGGGTCGGCGTCGGGGGCGTCGGCGTCGGAGGTGTCGGAGGTGTCGGCGGCCTCGGCGGCCTCGGAGGCATCAGCGGCCTCAGTGGCCGAGACCGGGCTGATGGCGTCGACCAGCCGTCGGCAGTGCCCGGCGGGCGGGGCCGGGGCGCGCTCGACGATCAGGCGAAGTCCGGCCCGGACCACGACGGAGCGGCGGTGCAGGCGCGACAGGGTGGCGGCGGGCGGTGCCTTGGCCTGGGCGAGTTCGGCGAGCAGCCGGGCCGCGCAGGACTCGACCACTCCGGCGGCCAGGTCCTCCTTGTGGGCGAAGTGGAACTGCACTCCGCCGCTCGTCAGGCCGGACCTTCGGACGATCTCCGCGAACCCCGCACCCGCGTAGCCGAGTTCCTCGAAGGCGGCCGCGGCGCCCTCGATGATGGCCATTCTGGAGCGCACCGCGCGCTCTTGCATCGACAGCCACCTCCGTCGCCGGCGTCCTGATCATCACCTTCGTGGGCATCTGTGCCGTGAGCCACCACCGTAAGGGCGGGCGACTCTTGTCGGCAAAAGAAACCGCATGCTAGGTTTGTTATTGCTGCGGGAGCAGCGACCCAATCGGTTGAGGGGGAACCGTTCGTGATCGTCATGGAAAGTGCCGCAAGACCGTTCAGAGTGGAACTCGCGGATCTGGAGAGCCTGTTCGCGGGATCGGTGGCGCGCCGTCTGGTGCACCGGGCGGCCATCTCGGAGGTGCTCATCACGGGATGCCGATCGGTCGAGTCGGATGTCATCACAGTAGGTGCACAACTCCCGAGGGCGCACAGCTTTTATGAATCGATCGAAGGCCGCTGGCACGACCCGATGCTGGTGGCCGAGGCCATCCGGCAGGCCGGACTGGTCATCGCCCACCAGGAGTTCGGTGTCCCGTTCGGGCACCAGTTCCTGATGCAGGACATGACCTACGACGTCGACCCGGGCGGGCTGCTCGTCGGAGGCCTGCCGGCCGATCTGGTGCTGTCGGTCGAGACGGGGGAGATCGTCCGGCGCGGCTACTACATCGCGGGTGCCCGACTGGATGTGACGATCCATCGGGACGGCCACTGGATCGGCACCGGATCGGCCCGCTTCGACTGCGTGTCGCCTGCCGTCTACTCCCGGATGCGGGCGCTCGGCGGCTGCGAACCCGCGGTCCCCCGGCCGCCGGCACCGGTCCCGCCCGTCCTGGTCGGGCGGGAGCGCGCGTCCGATGTGGTGCTGTCGCCCAGCGGTCGGGCCGACTGCTGGCTGCTCCGGGCCGACCCCTCGCACCCGGTGCTCTTCGACCACCCGGTCGACCATGCGCCCGGGATGCTGCTCGCCGAGGCGGCCCGGCAGGCCGCGACCGCACTGCTCGGATCGCGGGGCATGGGCAGCGCGGCGGCGCCGCTGCCGCTGGCCTTCCACATCGGCTACTCCCGGTACGTCGAGCTGAACGCTCCCTGCCTGGTGCGGGCCGTCCTGCTGGAGCAGTTCGGCGAGCTCGCGCTGGTGCGGGTGACCATCGAGCAGGGCGGCAGGAGTGCGGTCGAGGCCAGGCTGACCATGAGGGCCGCGGTCCATGGCTGATCGGACACGGCCGCGCAGGCTGCTGGTCACCGGTGCGACGGGGTTCGTCGGCGCTGCGGTGCTGCGGGAGTTGACGCGGCGTGCGGACCAGGGGGTGGAACTGAGGCTGCTCGCGCGACGGGTTCCGGTGGTCAGCGCGAGGGTGGACGGCATGGCGGCGGACGGCACGTCCGACCGCGCTTTACGAGAGGCCTGGACAGCCGCCGATCTGACCGATCCCGCGTCGGTGGCGGGTTGTTGCGAGGGCGTGGACACGGTGCTGCACCTGGCCTCGCTGATCGGGGGCGATCCCGAGCAGTGCCGCCGGACCAACGTGGACGGCACCGAGGCGCTGCTCGCCGAAGCCGGCCGGGCGGGTGTCCGGCGCGTGATCCAGCTCAGCACCGCGGCCGTGTACGGGGATGGACCGCATCGAGGCTGCCTGGAAGGGGAGTTGATCCCGGAACCGGTGTCGCCGACCAGCCGGACCCGGCTCGCGGCGGAGCAGGCGGTGCTGGCCCGGGGTGGGCTGGTGTTGCGTCCGAACCTGATCTACGGGCGTGGCGATCGGTGGGTGGTGCCGGGCGTGGCCGACCTGCTGCGCAGGGTGCCGGCCTGGCCCGAGGGCGGACGGGCGCGCGTCTCGATGATCTCGGTGGACGGCCTGGCCGGCGCGCTGGTCGAGCTCGCGCTGGGGCGGGCCGAGTGGACGGGCGGCGTGCTGCACGCTGTGCATCCGGAGCCGGTGACGGTCCGGGAGTTGTTGGCAGGTGTCTGCCGCATCCTCGGGTTGGCGGCGCCGACCGAGGAATTGAGCCGGGACCAGCTGGCCGAGCGCCTGGTCGTGGCGGGCGGTCCGGTCGGCGACCGTAGGCCCGCGCTGCTCACCTCGGACCGTTGGTACGAGGGCGGGGCGCTGTGGCGACTGCTCGGCCGATCGCCCGGACCGGGCTTCGCGGACCGGCTGGCGGGAGACGCGCGGTGGTACCGGAGCGTGTTGCGCGCGGGGTGACCTCGAAGGACCTCGAAGGCCGAAGGCGCCAGGGGGCGCTGCCCGATCAGCGGGCAGCGCCCCCTGGCGCCCGGTCAGGCGCGGGTGAGGACGGAGGCCAGTCGGGCTGTGACGTCGGAGATCGGGCCCATCGCGTCGACGCGGCGGAGCAGGCCGCGCTGCCGGTAGTGGTCGGCCAGCGGCGCGGTCTCGGCGTGGTACAGCCGTTGGCGGTGCAGGACCGTCTCGGGCTGGTCGTCGGCGCGCTGGTACAGCTCACCGCCGCAGCGATCGCAGACACCGGGCAGCACCGGCGGTGCGGAGTCCAGGTGGTGGGTGTGGGCCGGTTCGAGGCGGCAGATCCGGCGGCCGGCGATCCGGCGGACCACCTCCTGGTCCGGCAGGTCGAGCAGGAGCGCCGCGTCCAGGGCGCGCTCGCCGGCCTCCAGCAGCGAGTCGAGCGCCCGCGCCTGCTCGATGCTGCGCGGGAACCCGTCGAGCAGGAAACCCTCGGCGGCGTCGGGTTCCCCGAGCCGGGACCGGACCAGCGTGACGGTCAGGTCGGTCGGCACCAGCTCTCCGGCTGCCAGGAGTTCTCGTACCTGGTCGCCGAGCGGGGTGCGGCGGTTGATGTGGTCGCGGAACAGGTCGCCGGTGGAGATGTGCGGTACGCCCAACTCCCCGGCCAGCAGGCCTGCCTGGGTGCCTTTGCCCGCGCCTGGCGGGCCGAGCAGAACGATGCGCATGGAGAGCCTTTCTCGGTCGGCCGACTGCCTGACTGCCAACTGCCTGACTGCCTGGCAACCTAACTGCCTAACTGCCTAACTGCTCGCGACAGTCCGGGGACGCGGGGTGGGTGCGGGCAAGCTGACGGTCTCGACGGCGACTTGACGTCGGCTCAGGATCGCGACGAGACCGGCGGACAGCAGCATCATCGCGCCGGCCAGCCAGAGGCCGGGTTCGGTCGAGCCGGTGAGGTCCTTGAGCCAGCCCGTGACGTACGGGGCGGCGAAGCCGCTGAGGCTGCCCACGGTGTTGACCACGGCGATGCCGACCACGGCCGCGTCACGGCTGAGCATCTCGGTGGGCAGCGCCCAGAACACCGGGATGGCCGACAGGACGGCGACCGCGCAGACGGTGATCGCGGCCATGGTCAGCAGCGGGCCGTGCAGGTAGAGCGCGAACGGGATCACCGCTCCGGCCACCAGGGACGGCCAGATGACGTACGGCGCCCGCGATTCGGCGCGCTGGGCGCGCCTGGCCCAGCCGACCAGGACCGCTGCGGCGACCAGATAGGGGACGGCGTTGATGAGGCCGCGCTGGATGATCGAGAAGTGGTGGCCGGCCTGGGTCTCGAAGCCGCCGATGATGGTGGGCAGGAAGAAGCCGAGCGCGTACTGGCCGTAGATGATGCCGAAGTAGGCGAACGCCAGTCCCCAGACCCGCGGCGCCGGCAGGCTGCCGGACCAGCGGCGGCTCGCGGGCGGGCTGGTCGGCGTGGCGTCCTGGTCGAGGCGCGAGCGCAGCAGCTGCCGTTCCGCTCCGGTCAACCAGCGCGCCTGTTCCGGGCCGTCGGGCAGCAGGTACCAGACCACGACCGCGAGGGCGAGGGCCGGCAGCCCCTCGAAGAGGAACATCGACCGCCAGCCCGCGAGGCCGAACAGCCCGTTGCTCCACTGGATGAGCAGCGCGGAGAGCGGTGCGCCGAGGGCCGTGGAGAGCGGGAGGGAGAGGAAGAACCAGGCGGTGAGCCTGGTGCGGACCTCGCGGGGGAACCACATCGTCAGATAGAGCACGATGCCGGGCAGGCAGCCGGCTTCCGCCATGCCCAACAGCAGCCGGGCGACCTCCAGTTGGCCTGCTCCCTGGACGTAGGCGGTGGCCGTGGCGACCACGCCCCAGGAGACCAGGATGCGCACCAGCCACTTGCGGGCGCCGAATCGGCGCAGCGCCAGGTTGCTGGGCACCTCGAGAAGGGAGTAGCCGAGGAAGAAGATGCCCGAGGCCAACCCGAAGGCGGCCGAGCTCAGACCCAGATCGTGGTTCATGCCGTTCGGGCCGGCGAAGGCGATGTTGCTGCGGTCGAGGTAGCTCACCAGGTAGAGCAGGCCCAGCAGTGGCAGCAGCCGTACGGCCGCCTTGCGGTAGACCGCGCGCGCCGCGCCGTCCTCCGGCCGGCTCCGCTTCGGTCTGACGCCGGTCGGCGGGGTCGCGATTCGGGACATGGGTTTTCCCCCAGAGAGTGTGTGCGGACCGCGGGCGCATTTTGACATGAGCGCGGAAGTCGCGAGATCGATGGAGTTTCCGAGCAGGTCTCGGCCGATCCGGCCGGAATATCAACTGCTTTCGGATCCGGCGTGACGCTAAATGAATGCGAGCGCACAGCGCAAGCTTTTTCGAATCTGCGCAGGTCGGCCTCCCCGGTCGCGGGGCAGGTGGGATCGCGGTTGACAACCAGACCGCACGTGCGGTTTGCTTTGTCCAGTCACCGAAGCGGACCGCGTCCGCCATCCGAGACGGGATCATGAATTGGCTGGTCAGACCCTTGCCGAGAAGGTGTGGAACGCACACCTGGTGAGTCGGCAGTCCGGAGAGCCGGACATCCTCTACATCGACATGCACCTGCTGCATGAGGTGACGAGCCCACAGGCGTTCGACGGGCTCGCACTGCGCGGTCGAAAGGTCCGGCACCCGGAGCTCACGCTCGCCACCGAGGACCACAATGTGCCGACCTCGGACATCTTCCGTCCTATCGCCGATCCGGTTTCCCGGGCTCAGGTCGACGCGATCCGTGAGAACTGCAGGAAATTCGGCGTGAAAATCCACGCACTGGGAGATCCCGGTCAGGGAATCGTCCATGTCATCGGTCCCGAGACGGGTCTCACCCAGCCCGGTATGACGGTGGTCTGCGGCGACTCGCACACCTCGACGCACGGCGCGTTCGGTGCGCTCGCCTTCGGCATCGGCACCAGCGAGGTCGAGCACGTCATGGCCACCCAGACGCTGCGGCTGCGCCCGTTCCGCACCATGGCCGTCAACCTGATCGGGACCCCGCAGCCCGGGGTCACCGCGAAGGACATCATCCTCGCGGTGATCGGCCGGATCGGCACCGGCGGCGGCCAGGGCCACGTCATCGAGTACCGGGGCGAGGTGCTCGCCGGGATGTCGATGGAAGCCCGGATGACCATCTGCAACATGTCGATCGAGGCGGGCGCCAGGGCCGGCATGATCGCGCCGGACGAGACCACCTTCGGCTATCTCAAGGGCCGCACCTACGCCCCGAAGGACGAGCGGTGGGACGCCGCCGTCGAATACTGGCGCACGCTGCGCACCGACGAGGACGCGGTCTTCGACCGGGTGGTCGATGTCGACATCTCCGAGCTGACCCCGTACGTCAGTTGGGGAACCAACCCGGGGCAGGTGGCCCCGCTGGCCGCCACGGTGCCCGCGCCGGGCGACTTCGCGGATCCGGTCAAGCGCGCGGCCTGCGAGCGGGCCCTGGAGTACATGGACCTGACGCCTGGTCAGCCACTGGCCGGGATCGCGGTCGACACCGTCTTCCTGGGTTCCTGCACCAACGGCCGGCTCGAGGACCTGCGGGCGGCGGCCGAGGTGTTGCGGGGCCGCAGGGTCGCCGGAGGCGTGCGGATGCTGGTCGTCCCGGGCTCGGAGCGGGTCCGCGAGGCTGCCGAACTCGAGGGTCTGCACCAGGTGTTCCTGGACGCGGGCGCGGAGTGGCGCAACGCCGGCTGCTCGATGTGCATGGCGATGAACCCGGACTTCCTGCAGCCGGGCCAGCGTGCCGCCTCCACCTCCAACCGCAACTTCGAGGGCCGGCAGGGCGCGGGCTCCCGCACCCACCTGGTCTCACCGGCGGTCGCCGCCGCCACCGCCGTCGCCGGGGCGCTCTGCTCCCCGGGTGCGCTGCCCGCCGCCGAGTCCCTCCCCGCCCAGCACACCGCCGAGGTCTGACCATGGAAGCCTTCCGTATCCACACCGGCCGGGTCCTGCCGATGCGGCGCAGCAACATCGACACCGACCAGCTGATCCCGGTCCGCTTTCTCAAGCGCCTCACCCGTACCGGCTACGCGGACGGCCTGTTCGCCGCCTGGCGCGAGGAGCCCGGCTTCGAGCTCGACCGGCCCGAGTACCAGGGCGCGACCGTCCTGGTCGCGGGACCCGAGTTCGGCACCGGCTCGTCCCGGGAGCACGCCGTCTGGTCGCTGCTCGACCACGGCTTCCGGGTGGTGATCTCCTCCCGCTTCGCCGACATCTTCCGCGGCAACTCGCTCAAGAACGGCCTGCTGACGATCCAGTTGGACCAGGAGGTCGTGGAGGCCCTCTGGGAGCGTGCCGAGCAGGCCCCCGACCAGCCGGTCACGGTCGACCTGGAGGCCCTCCAGGTGCGCGCCGCGGACCTGACCGTCGACTTCGAGCTCGACCCCTACCACCGCATGCGCCTGCTGGAAGGCCTCGACGAGATCGACGCCACCCTGCGGTACGAGGACGCCGTCCGGGCCTTCGAGGCCACCCGGCCCAGCTGGTTGCCGACGGTCGAGGTCGCCTGAATCCACACCGACAACGGCAGAAAGGGGGGAACCATGCTCAGCGGCGTCAGGGGATTCACCGCCTACCGCATCCTGTCCCGTAGCTACTTCCACCTGACCATCCTCTTCGTCTACTTCTACGACCGGCAGCTGTCCATCCCCGCCGTCGAGGCCGTCCTGGCGGTCTACGGGGCCGCCCTGGCCCTCGCCGGACCGGTGGTCCGCCCGATCGCGGCCCGGCTCAGCCTCACCGCGACGGTCGGGCTGGGCGAGGCGCTCAAGGCGCTCGGCCTGCTGCTGCTGGCCGCGCCCGGTGGCACGCCGGTCGCGGTGGTGGCACAGATCATCGCCGCGCTCGGCTTCTCGCTGGCCAGTGGCACTGACTCGGCGCTGCTCTCGGAGCTCTGCCGCCGGGACGGCGAGGACGCCCGCGGCTGGGAGAGCCGCAGCGGCTCGCTGACCTTCATCGCGGCACTGATCGCCGGCATCGCCGGCGCGGTGCTCTACCAGGTGGGGCGTGAACTGCCCTTCATCCTCTCGGCGGTGATGTCGGCGCTGGCCGCGATCGTCGTGGTGAGCGTCGGGCGCGGGCTGGAGCACGTCGCCGCCCCGGCCGGGAAGCCCTCGCAGGCGGCCGCCGGGCGAGCGGGGTTCGGCCCGGTGCTGCGGTGGAGCGCCTTCTACACCGTGGTCCGCGGCTCGGTGCTCGCCCTCTTCATCGGGTTCCTGCCCTACTTGCTGTACGTGCGACTGCACGCCTCACTGCCGGTGTTCGGGCTGATCCTCGGCTCGTACACGCTCAGCGGCTACTTCAGCGCCCGCTTCGCCAAGCCGCTGGTCGAGCGGCTCGGGGCGCGCGGGACGGCCGTGGTGTCCGTGGGCCTGACCGGTCTCGGGCTGCTGGTGCTCCTCTGGCAAGAGAACGTCGCCGGGGCAGCCGTGGCCACGGTGGCGCTCGGCGCCGGTGTCGGTGGCGTGCGGCCCATGGTGGTCGGTGCGGTGAACGCGGCGCTGGCCGACCGTCCCGCCCTCGAGCGGGCCGCCGCGCTGCGCGGCAACGAGGCGCGGTTCGCCGCCTTCAACACGCTGCTGATCCTGCTGGCCGGCGTGGCCCTGGACCGGGTTCCGTTCTCGCACCTGGTGGCCGGCATCGCCGCCGGCTACCTGGCGGTGGCGGCGATCGTCCTGGTCGCGCTGCCCCGCCCGCACGCGGCGGCCGCTCCGGCGGCCCAGCCCGCGACGGCTTCCTGAAACCTGACGCTTCATCACTTATCAAGAAAGGCACACATCATGGCCGACATCCGGCACCGGGCCGCGCTCAGCAACGCCCTCGCCCAGGAGATTCTCGCCGCAGCCGTGCAGGCGGCGGAGGGGCTCGGCATCCCCTCCGCCATCGCGGTGGTCGACGAGTCCGGGCACCTGAACGCCTTCGCCCGGATGGACGGGGCGGCGCTGCTCACCATCGACATCGCCCAGGACAAGGCGTACACCGCGGCCGGCTTCGGCCTCGGCACCGACTCCTGGCACGAGTTCGTCAAGGACGACGCACCGCTCGCCATGGGCGCCCCGACCGGGATCCGCCGCCTGATCGTCTTCGGCGGCGGGCTCCCGATCAGCGTGGACGGCCAGGTCGTCGGCGGCGTGGGCGTCAGCGGCGGCCACTGGTCGGACGACGTCAAGATCGCGAAGGCCGCGCTCGACGTCCTCTCCTGACTCCGTCCCCTGACGCCGTTTCCTGGCTCCGTCTCCTGACTCCGCGGGGGCTCTGCGCCTCCTGCGGTCCGGTGGTGCGGCCGGTACCCCCGGCCGGCCGCACCACCATCTCCAACCAACACACCTGTGAACAGAAGGACTTGACCATCATGACCGTCACCACGCCCGAGACCGTCACCGCCGAGGCCATCGCCGCGCACCTGAAGGAGTTCATCGTGGACTCGCTCTTCATCGACATCGACCCGAGCGAGATCGGCGACGACTCGCTGCTCGGTACCGAGATCGGTGTCGACTCGCTCGGCTTCGCCGAGCTCATGGCCCACCTGGAGGACACCTACTCGATCGCCATCTCGGACGGCGAGTTCCTGCCCGAGAACTTCGCCACCGTCCAGCGCATCGTCGGCCTGGTCCTCGGCAAGCTCGGCGGCGCGGCGCCGAACGCCGCCTGACGACACGTCACACTGAGGGGGACAGTCAAATGATCATCAATGTGGAGCATCCGGTCGAGGATGTCGAGGTGGACGAGTTCGAGGTGGTCCACTTCGCCAACTACGTGCGCTGGTACGGGGCCGCGCTGAAGGAGTTCCTGGCCCGCTACAGCGAGCCGGCCGGCTTCTTCGGCGACGGGATCGAGGTCCGCGTCGCCAGGGTCCGTGCGTCGTACAGCAGTTCCGCCCGGCGCGACGACCGGGTGTCGATCTCGATCAGCCGGGTGGACAACCAGGGCCGATCGCTGCGCCTGCACTTCCGCGCCGAGGCCCGGGGCGAGCTGCTCGCCCGCGCCGAGCTGAACCTGGTCTTCGTCCGGACCGAACCGTACGGCCTGGTCCGGGTACCGCAGGCGCTCGCCGCCCGGCTGGCCGCCGAGCAGGCCGAGTCGGCCGCCCGGCGCGACCCAGCGGGGAGAGCCGCATGAACGGCGCTACCGCTCGCACGGTCGCCGTGGCCGCCGCAGGCGCGGTCACCTGCCTCGGCGACTCGGTCGAGTCGACCTGGTCGGGCCTGCTGGCCGGCCGGACCGGTCTCGGTCCGATCGACCTCTTCTCCGTCGAGAACCGCCGCAGCGCGACCGGCGGCGTCGTCCCCGGCCACGCCGGACTGCGCGGCGGGGCCCGGCTGGCAAAGCTCTGCACCGGTGCCCTGGCGGCGGCGCTCGGCGACGCGGCCGAGGCAGGCCTGACCGCCGAGCAACTGGCCGAGGCCTGGGTGGTGCTGGGGATCAGCCTCGGCGACATCTTCGAGCAGACCGGCCTGGACGTCGAACTCGACCACTTCTGGGAGGAGGTGGCCAGGCCGCTCGGCCTCACCGGACCGGTGATCCCGCTCTCCTCCGCCTGCTCCTCGGGCACCGACGCGGTGGCCTACGGCGCCGACCTGGTCACCTCGGGCGCCGCCCGGGTGGTGCTGGCCATCGGCCTGGACTCGCTGGAGCCCGGCAAGTTCACCGGTCACTCCGGTCTCAAGACGATGTCCCCGGACCGCTGCCGCCCCTACGACGCCGAGTCCGACGGAACGACCCTCGCCGAGGGTGCCTGCTGCCTGGTGCTCACCGCCGGCGGACTGCTCCGCGAAGAGCCGCTCGGCTGGGTCCGGGGCTGGGCCGCCTCCACCGACGTGGAGTCGCTGACCTCTCCCGACATGTCGGGCCGCAACGCCTCCCGCATGATCGCCGAGGCGCTGGCCATGGCGAAGGCGGACGCCGGCCAGGTGGGTTACCTGAACGGCCACGGCTCCGGCACTCCGGTCAACGACGAGATGGAGGCGGCCGTGTACCGCGCCGTCTTCCCAGCCCTGGACGTGCCGGTCTCGGCCACCAAGGGCGCGCTGGGGCACACCCTCGGCGCCACCGGCACGGTCGAGGCGCTGGCCACCGTCCTGGCGCTGCGTGAGCGGACCGCCCCGCCGACCGCGGGTCTGCGCGAGCCGCACCCGCGCTGGGCGGGCGTGCCGCTGGTCACCGACAGCCCGGCCGAGCTGGACGACCGCGAGCTGGGCGTCAGCGTCACCTACGGCTTCGGCGGGGCCAACTCCTGCCTGGTCGTGGCCGGCGGTGCCCGATGAGCCGCGTACTGGTGATCACCGGTGCGAGTGGCCTGGTCGGCGCCGAGCTGACCGCCGCGCTGCTGCCCCGGTTCGACCGGGTGCTGGCGCTGAGCCGGGGAGCCGCCGATCTCGGCGCGCTGCGGGCCGCGGTCCGCGCGGCCCGCCCCGGCGGGGCCGAGGAGACCCGGTTGCTGGACCGTCTCGATGCCATGCCGGTGGGCGAGTTGAGCCGCGGGGCGCTCGCCGCCCGGGGCATCGACGAGATCGCCCAGGTGTGGAACGTGGCGGCGGAGCTCTCGTACGACCACGCCAGGCTGCGCGAGACGGTGGCGGCCAACACCGCTGCCCCGTTGCGGCTGCTCGACCTCTGCCGTCCGACGGAGCGGTTCTTCCAGATCTCGACCGTCGGCGTCACCGGACCCGGCCGGCGCGGCCTGCGCCGGGTGATCCGCGAGGAAGCGCTGTGGGAGGTCGACGCGGTCAACCCGTACGTCGTCGCCAAGCTGATGGCCGAACACCTGCTCGACGCACGCGGCGAGGCGACCGGACATCCCGTCAGCTCGCTGCGGATCGGCTCGGTGCTCGGACCCGCGCACCGCGCGCCGGTGCGCCGCAACCGGGCCGGCTACTTCACCCTGGCCGAGATGACGGCCCGCGCCCTGCGCTCAGGCCGACCGCTCTCCCTGGACGTCGACCCGGCGGGCACCCCGCCGCTGCTGCACGTCGACGATTTGGCCGCCGCCTGCCGCGAGCTCGCCGAGCGGGCGCGGACCGGCGCCGAGGTCCACGGCTACTACCACCTGGGCGACCAGCGGCTGACCAACCAGGCGGCCGCCGCGGCGGTCAACGCCGAGCTCGGTGCCGAGGTGCTGCGCATCGGCGAGCACCGCACCGCGCTCGACCGGGCGCACGCCGCGGTCAACGCGGACAACCTCGCCTTCATGGACTGCGCGTTCACCTTCGACCGCACGGTGCTGGAGTCCCACCTCCCGCCGCTGGCCACCCCGCGCGTCAACGCCGCCTCCTACGCCGGGTTCCTGGCGCGCGAGGTGCGTGGCGCGGGTGCTGCCACCGCCGCGAGGAGGGCCGCGTGACGCCCCGGGTGCTGGGCGCACCGCTGACCGTGACCCCGGTGGCCGACGGCCACGGCGGCTGGTCGGCCGAGCTGGAACTGGACCCGGACTGGCCGATCTTCGCGGAGCACTTCCCGGGCAACCCGATGTTCCCCGGCTCGCTCACCGTCCGGCTGATGTCCGCCCTGGCGGAGAGTGCCCTCGGCGCGGCTCGGTACGAGGTGCGGGAGGTCCGGTTCGGCACCGCCCTGGTGCCACCGGCCGTGGTCCGGCTCCGCGCGGTGCCGGACCCGGCGCGGACCGACACGCTGCGTTGCCAGGTCCTGCTGTCCACCACCGACGGAGAAACCGTCGCCGCCCGAGGGGAGGTCACCCGCCATGTCCACCGATGAAGCCGAGTCCACCGATGAAGCCGAGTCCGCCAGCGAAGCCGAGTCCACCAGTCAGTCCGGGACCCGGCCCGTCGTCATCGTGACCGGCGGTGCCCGGGGCATCGGCCGGGCCGTCGTCGAACGGCTGGCCGGCGCCGGGTACGACGTCGAGTTCACCTATCTGACGTCGCGTCAGGCCGCCGACGAAGTGGTCGCGGCCACCGAGGGCCGGGCCAGGGCCTCCCGGGTCGACGGCCGCGATCCGGTGCAGGTCGCCGATTTCGTGGCCGCTGCGGCCGGCCGGGGTGCGCTGCAGGCGCTGGTCAACAACCAGGGGCTGACCATCGACAAGCTGGTCGGGCAGGTCACCTGGACCGACCTGGAGGAGCTGCTGGTCACCAACCTGGGCAGCGCCGTCACCTTCACCCACGCGGTACTGCCGCACCTGATCCGGGGCCGCCGGGGGGACGTCGTCTTCATCTCATCCCAGGCCCGGCGCAACGCCCGGGTGGGCAACGCGATGTACGGCGTCTCCAAGGCCGCGCTGACCCGTTACGCGGCCAACATCGCGCTGGAGGGCGCCCGGTTCAACGTGCTCGCCAATGTCGTCGAGCCCGGATTCGTCGAGACCGACCTGACCCGCAGCATGCTGACCGGCAAGGCCCGGCAGAAGTACCTGCTGGAGATACCGCTGCGCCGCCTGACCCGGCCGCGTGACGTGGCCGAGGTGGTGGAGGCCCTGGTGCTGCGCCGCCCGTCCCTGGTCGGCGCGGTGCTGCCGGTCGCCGGAGGTGCCCAGCTGTGATCACCGAACGAGGGGAACGAGAGATGCTCACCGCCGAACAGCCCACGCCGGTCCGGGCGGCCGGCCTGCTCGCCGGCCGGCGCGGGCTGGTGCTGGGCGTGGTCAACCAGCGCTCCATCGCCTGGGGGATCGCCGAGCGGCTGGCCGCCGAGGGTGCCGAGCTCGGCTTCACCTACCGCAGCAGGTCGGCCGGGCAGTGGTTGGCCCGCGCCACTCCGAGGCTCGGCGGGCAGCCGTGGCTGTACCGGTGCGATGTCAACGATGACGGCGAACTGGCCTCCGTCGGCGACGAGTTCGCCAAGGCCGGCGGTGCCAGGGCCGGTAGTGCCGGAGACGGTGCTGCCGAGGCTGGTGGCGTCGAGGGCGGGAAGATCGACTTCGTGGTGCACGCCGTGGCCCACGGCGACCGCGAGGAGTTGGCCGGCGGCCTGGCTTCGACCAGCCGCAAGGGATTCACCGAGTGCATGGAGTCCTCGGTCTACTCGCTGATCGGCCTGACCGGCGCGCTGCGCCCCCACCTCTCGGACCGGGCAAGCATCCTGACGCTCTCCTACCTGGGCTCCGAGCGGGTCTGCCACGGCTACAACGTCCTCGGCGTGGCCAAGGCCGCGCTGGAGTCCGCGGCCCGCTACCTGGCGGCCGAACTGGGGCCGCAGGGCACCCGGGTGAACGTGCTCTCCGCCGGGCCGATGCGCACGCTGGCCACCTTCGGGCTGCCGAACTTCTCGGCCTCGATGTCCCAGCGTGCCGGACGCAGTCCGCTCGGCCGGGCGATCAACACGGCGGACGTCGCGGGCACCGCGCTCTACCTGCTCAGCGACCTGTCCTCGGGGGTGACCGGCGAGACCGTCTACGTCGACGCCGGCTACCACATCATGGGCACCTGGCCGGGCGAGCCGAGCCATGACTGAGCTGCTCAGTGCGCCCGCCCGCACGGCGACCGGCTGGTTCCTCGCCCTGTGCGGGCCGCTGGAGACCGCTACCGACGCGGACGGCCACATCACCGCCCGGGCCGACTACCTCCAGCCGCCCGACCTGCCGGCGCAGGCCCTGGAGGCGCTCGCCCTGGAGGCGCTGCACCAGATCAGCTGCCGGCTGGCCGCGCTGGCCAGGGGAGCGGAGCGCTGCGTACCGGCCCGGCTGGTGGAGTTCCGGGCCGTCGACGCGGTCGACGCCGTCGATGTCGGCGAGTCCGGCGCACCCGCCGAGCAGGGCGTGCTCCGGGCCCGGCTGCTGAGGTCGGGCCTGCTGTCCACCGTGGCGGCCTCGCTCGTCCACGGTTCCACCACGTACCACGCGACCGTCTGCGCCCAGGAGATCAGGGGAAGGTGAACATGAACGCAGTTGTCTTCGACGGCCTGCCCGGCCTCTACCGGCTCGGCCGGGCCGTGGTGCTCGCCACCCCAGGCCGACTGGACGCGGTCCATGCGGTGGCGACCGCGACCGCGGTGACCGAGGTGTCCCAGCGCAAGCTGCGCGGCCGGCTCGATCCGGCCTCGCTGCTGGCCGAGCTGGCCGCGACCGAGCTCGCCGCCGTGCAGCCGTCCGCCGCCGAACCGGCCAGGCGCGGGGTCTTCCTCGCCAGCCGGCGCGGCAACCAGGAGTCGGTGCGCCGATTCTCCGGGGAACTGGCCTCGGGGCGGCGCAGCCCCGCCACCTTCTCCGGCGCCGGGTACAACATCGTGGCGCAGAGCGCGGCCCGCGCGCTGCCCGCGCACGGCCCGTCCGTCGTGCTGGCCGGACGCCGGGCGAGCCTGGACGGGGCGCTCTTCCTGGCGGCCCTGCGGCTGCGGTCCGGGGCGGTCGACACCGCCTACACCGGCCTGGTCGGCTGGGTGCCGGGGGAGGGCGGGCCGGCCGGCGGTGAAGGTCTGTGCGTGCTCACCACCCTGACCAGGGCAGCTGCCCTGCCCGAGGCGGAGGAGCCGCACCGGATCGACCCGAGCGCCGCCTTCGAGGCGACCCGGGCCGGTGCCCGTCCGCTCGGGGAGCTCGGGCCCGAGGAGGTCGCGGCGCTGCGCCGGATCGACGCGGCCGCCGGAGCGCCGGTCCTGGTGGGTGCCGCATGACCGCGCCCATCCTGAGCAGCCCGGACCGGACGACCGCCTGGATCCACCCGCAGGCCGAGCTGGTCGAGCACCGGGCCGCCGGGGTCCGGGTGCTGCGCAGCGCCGATCTGCTGGAACTGGTCGAGCACCGGGCCGCGGACTGGCAGCGGCTCGGGCTCGCCCCGGGGGAGCGGGTGATCGTCGCCACCGGCAGCAGGCTCGGCACGCTGCTGGACGTCGCCTCGGCCTGGGACCTGGGGCTGGTCCCGGTGCTGCTCTCGGACAGCCTCGCACCCGAGAGTTACCGCATCCTCGCCGAGCACACCGGCGCGGCAGCCGTGCGGGCGACCCCCGCCGCCGCGCGCTCCTGGTCCGCCGGCCCGGCCCGACCACTGCCCGGACGGGACCAGGACGCGGTCCTGCTGGACCTGCGCGGCGACGGCGGACCACGGACGACCCCGGATGGCCCGGACGTCCCGGCCGAGGAGCCCACCCTGGTGCTGGCCACCTCCGGCAGTACCGGCCTCCCCAAGGCCGTGGTGCACCGCCGGTCGAGCCTGCTGCACAACGCCGCCATGCACTGGTCCAGCGTCGGGGAACCGCGACCCGGTGACCGCTATCTGCTGTCCCAGTCGCTGTTCTTCTCCTCGGCCTTCGTCTGCGGCGTGCTGGGCGTCCTGGCCCGGGGCATGCAACTCTCGCTGCTGGAGCCGCCGTTCGCGGTGACGGCGTGGGCAGAGGTGGCCGCCCGGCGGGAGATCACGCACACCGCGCTCACCCCGCACCTGCTGATGCGGCTGCTCACGGCCGGCGTGGAGCTGCCCGGCAGCCTGCGTCAGGTCACGGTCGGCGGCGACCGCCTGGGCCGTACGGCGGTCGGCGAGCTGCGCCGCAGCGGGGTCCGGGAGATCTTCACCACCTACGGCCTGACGGAGGCGGGCCCCCGGGTGGCCACCAACCGGCTGGGCGAGGACCCGACGGACTGGGACACCCTCGGGGAGCCGCTGCCCGGCGTGGAACTGCGCCTGGCCGACGGCGACGCGGGCCCCGGCGAGTTGCTGGTCCGGACGCCGACCGCGCAGGCCGGGTGCTACCGCGAGGGCAGCTTCGCGGGCTGGCCGGCCGGGACCGAGGTGCCCACCGGCGACCTCGGTGAGCTGACCTCGACGGGCCGGATCCGGCTGGTCGGCCGGGCCCGTCGGGTCGCGTCGGTCGCCGGGGAGAAGATCTACCTGGGCCTGGTGGAAAGGGTGTTGGGCGAGCACCCGGCGGTCGGTGCGGCGCTGGTCGCGCTCGACGCGGACGGTGTGCTCGCCGCCAGCATCCTGCCCCGGAGCGGCGCGGCCGTGTCGCCGCAGGACCTGCGCGGGTGGTGCCGCGGACGGCTGCGCGCGGTCGAGATCCCGCGCCGGTTCACCGCCGTCGATGCCGGCACCCGGCTGAGCAAGTAACGGCCGGCCGGCATCAATCAACTGACACAACGTCAACCGACTGACACAGATCGAAACTGACAGAGCATCAAGAGAGGCTGAAGCCATGAGCACTGCCAATCCCACCCAGGCCGTCGGGAAGGTCGTCCACCCCACCGACGACAATCTGCGGGTCGCCGCCGAGCTGATCACCAACGGTGGTGTGGTGGTGGCCCCGTCGGACACCAACCTGGCGCTGACCCTGGACCCGTGGAACCGTGCCGCGGTCGAGCGCGCCTTCGCCATCAAGCGCCGGCCGCCGACCTCGCCGCTGACCCTGTTCGTCCGTGACCCGCAGGACTGGCGGGACTACACCGTCGTCCCGCAGTCGCTGGTGACCCCGGTGGAGCGGCTGACCGCGGCCTTCTGGCCGGGCCCGTTCAACATCATCCTGCCGCGCAACACCCGGGTCCCGGACCACCTGGTCTGCGGCGGTCCGACCGTCGCGATCGGCTGCCTGTCCAACCCCACCATCCAGCGCCTGCTGGAGTTCACCCAGAAGCCGGTCGCGATGACCTCGGCCAACCTGTCCGGCCAGGCCGACGGTGTGCTGGTGGACCTGGACCTGGCGGTCACTCAGATCGGCGAGGCCGTCGACCTGGTGATCCGCGGCGGCAACCAGGGCACCACGCTGTCCTCCACCATCGTGACCCTGGTGGACGGCCGGTTCCGGATCCAGCGCGCCGGCGATGTCACCGCCGAGCAGATTCGCGCTGCCCTGGGCGACCGGGCCGATCTGCTGGCCGCCTGACGGACCGGAAGTATCCGTCAGGCGGCAGGTGCCTGGAGGGGCCGGAGGAGTCCGACGGGGTGGGAGGGTCGTCCTTCCACCCCTCGGGGCGCTCCGGCGAGCCGTCAGGCGGCGGCCGGCGACCCTTCCAGTCGCAGCTCCGGCAGGGCCTCGGGCCGGGCCAGGTTCGGCAGGACCAGTTCCCACATCGAGGTGATCCGTCGGTCCAGATCCTGGCGGCCGCTGAGCACCTCCGCGATCAGCTGGATCCCGGTGAACATGCCGACCAGGGCCTCGGCCGCGGCGTCGACGTCCACCCCGTCCCGCAGGGCGTCCTCCTCGCGGGCCACCAGCAGCAGCGCGCGCACGCCGGCGATCCACTGGAGGTAGGGCGTGGGGTCGGGGCTGGAGAAGGAGCCGTACTCGATGACCAGCCGGACGGCGCCGCGCGCGATGGGATCGGTCCGCAGGCCGTGCGCGAAGCGGTGCGACAGGTCGATCAGCCCCTGAAGCCCGGAGCCCTCGGCGCTCTCGCCGCCCGCCAGCCAGTTCGCCTGCTCCGCCACGACGGCCTTGGCGAGGTCCTCCTTGGACGAGAAGTGGAAGTAGACCGCGCCCTTGGTCACCCCGGCGGTCGCCAGGATCTGCGCCATGCTGGCGCTCGCGTAGCCGTGTTCGGCGAACACCTGGGCCGCCGCTTCGAGCACTTTCGATCGGGTCTGGACCGCTCGCTCCTGTTGTGCCATGACTCTTCTTTCCGAGGGTGTGGGGAGATTCGGTGCGAGCTCCACTGCTAGAAACCGCACGGTAGGTACTTTACTCTGCGTGGTTCAGCGTCACCAGGCCACGGAAGTCGTGCTCCGCCCCACCAGCGCGGCGGCCACCGCCACCTCGGTCCCGGCCAGGCCCACCGAACAGAACACGGTCAGCTCGTCGGCCGCGGTCCGGCCCGGGTGCGCCCCCGCCACCACCTCGCCCAGCTCCACCACGCGCCGCTGGTCGAAGAGGCTGTCCGCGGCCAGCTGCGCCCGGGAGTCCGTGCACACGGCGTCGGCCCGGGACCGCAGGTCAGGCGGGATCTCGTGCCGCTCGACGCCCTTGAGGCCGAGCGTCTGCAGATGGGTACCGGGCGAGAGCCAGGAGGTCTCGATCACCGGCACCTCGCTGCTGGTCGCCAGCACGACGATATCCCGCTCCCGCACCGCCTCCGAAGCATCGGCCGCGACCCGCACCGGGAGGCCGAACTCCCGTTCCGCCCGGGCGGCGAAGCGCGACGCGCTGGTCCGGCTGCGCGAACAGACGACTACTTCGTCAAGTTCACGGACCGTGCGGATCGCCCAGAGCTGGGCCCAGGCCTGCGGACCGGCGCCGACCAGCCCGATCGACCGGGCCTGCGGCCGGGCCCACAGATCGACCGCGACGGCCCCGATCGCCCCGGTCCGCCGGGCGCCCAGCTGATGGCCGGTGACCAGAGCCCGCAGCGATCGCCGGGGCGTGTCCCAGAGCGCGACCAGTTGCTCGGATCCGCTCAGCGTGTCGTACACCCGGAAGCCGTGCCACTCGCCGTCCAACTGCCCGGCGGTGAAGACCAGATCACCCCCGTTCAGCTCCGCGTGCACCCGCGCGGGGGCGCTGAGTCCGCCGCTGTGGTGCGCGAGCAGGGCCTGGCGGACCGCGGTGATGGCGGTGGCCGGGTCGAGCCGGGCCCGGACGTCGGCGTCCGAGAGTAGAAGGGGAGGCATCCGACGATTCTCCACCGGCTCCGTGGGGCGCGGAAGGGCGCTGCTGGTCCGCGTCCACCGGGTGCGCAGCCGGCGATCAGGCGCCCGCGGTCACGGCCTTGAGCTCGTCGAGCGACTCGCGGAGCACGGCTGACAGTTCCCGCTCGGCGTCCTGCTGGAGCCAGCGCTCGAACCCGACCTTGAAGACGGCGATCCCCGCCTCGGCCGCCAGGCTCGCGGCCGGGTCGGGGACGCCGCGCCCGCGCAACGCGTCCGCCAGGGCTGAGGCGAGTGCGGCGAGCTTGATCAGCTCGCGCTCCTGCAACTCCGGGTGCGCGGCGATGATCGTCTGACGCTGCCGGGAACCTTCACGGCCCCCCTGGAACTCGGCGCCGACCGCCTCGAGCGCTGCGCTGATCGCGTCGATCGGCGGCGCGGTGTCGGGTGCGCCGGTGACCGCGGTCGCCAGGAGTTCCTCCAGAGCGCGCGCGCCCCCGAACAGGACCTCGCGCTTGTCGGCGAAGTGCCGGAAGAACGTCCGCTCGGTGAGCCCCGCCCGCTTGGCGATCTCCGCCACCGTGGTCTGTCCGTACCCGCGCTCGACATACAGCTCGAATGCCGCCTGCTGCAGGCGGCCACGCGCGTTCGGTTCCCATCGACCCATGGCCCGATTCTATGCGATGACAGTAGATGACATCAGCTCGCATCGGAGCTAGGCTGATGACAGCGCCTGACATCGACTGTCGGGCGAGTGGTCGCGACCCGTCGGTCGCGGACCCTGTCACGAGAACAGCCGCTCATCTGGAGGTCTTCTCATGCGTGTCTTCGTCACCGGCGCGTCCGGCTGGATCGGATCCGCTGTCGTTCCCGAGCTCCTCGACGCAGGTCACCAGGTCGTTGGGCTCGCTCGTTCGGACGCCGCAGCGGCAGCCCTCACCGCGGCGGGCGTCGAGGTGCAGCGCGGCACGATCGACGACCTCGACAGCCTGCGGAACGCGGCTGCCGCGTCGGACGGCGTGATCCACCTCGCGTTCAAGCACGACATCGCCTTCAGCGGCGACTTCCAGGGCGCCGCCGACGCGGATCGCCGTGCCATCGAGACCTTCGGCGACGCCCTCGCCGGTTCCGACCGGCCGTTCGTCATCGCCTCCGGCCTGTTCGGGCTCGCCCAGGATCGGGCGTCGACCGAGCAGGACGGGCACGGTCCCGTCACCTCGACCGGCGTCGCGGAGGCCCGGCGGGCCAACGCCGAGCTGACGCTCTCCCTCGCGTCGCGCGGCGTCCGTTCGTCCATCGTGCGCCTGGCGCCGACGGTGCACGGCGAAGGTGACCACGGTTTCATGGCGACCCTGGTCGGCAACGCCCGCGAGAAGGGTGCCTCGGGCTACCTCGGCGACGGGGCCAACCGCTGGCCCGCCGTGCACCGGCTCGATGCCGCACGGCTGTTCCGCCTCGCGCTGGAGCAGGCCCCGGCGGGATCGACGCTGCACGGCGTCGGGGAAGAGGGCGTGCCGATCCGCGCCGTCGCCGAGGTGATCGGGCAGCGGCTCGGCATCCCGGTCGTCCCGGTCGCTCCCGAGCAGGCGGGCGAGTACTTCACCTGGCTGGCCGGCTTCATCGGGCTCGACATCCCCGCCTCGAACGCGCTGACCCGCGAGCTGCTGGGGTGGGAGCCCAAGCAGCCCGGACTGCTCGAGGACCTCGCCGCCCACTACGGCTGATACTGCTGACCGGCGGCGGCTGAGCGGGGCCGCCGCCGTCGTGCCGAAGCCGCGCCGCCACCGTGCCGTAGCACGGTGGCGGCGCGGCTTCGTGTCCCTGGGCGCGCCGGCCGGTGCGCCCGTCAGTGCCCGACCCGCTTCGGCAGCCGGGTCCCCAGCGCGATCACCACGAGCGTGAGCGCCAGTTGCAGCGTCAGCACCAGCGCCAGCGCGTGTTGCATCCCCATCGACGACGAGACCGACAGGAACAGCGTGCCGAGCGTCGCCACGCCCAGGGCCAGGCTGGACTGCTGGGTGGTGGCCAGGATGCCGCCGCCGACGCCGGCCCGCTCCACCGGCACCTCGGAGAGCACCAGGCGGATCAGCGGCGGCATCACCAGGCCCTGCCCGGTACCGGCGAGCGCCATGCCCGGCAGCAGCGTCAGCGGGCTCAGCCCCGACCAGTCGGTGAGGACGGTGGCCACCAGCACCCCCAGGCCGACGACTTGGACGATCGCGCCGGTCACGATCACCTTGGAGCCGAAGCGGGCCAGCAGCCGGGGCCCGGCGAGCGAGGCGGCGAAGAAGCCGACCGCCATCGGCACCATCGCGAAGCCGGAGGCGATCGGGCCCTCGCGCAGGCCGAGTTGCAGCGCGACGGCCATCACCATCATGAAGCCGCCGAAGCCGGCGAAGAACGGCACGGCCATGGTCAGCCCGGTCCGCAGCCCGTGCACCCGCAGCAGCGACATCGGCACGAGCGGGATCCGCCCGGCGCGCTCCGCCGCCCGCTCCACCGCGACGAAAGCGGCCAGCACGAACGGGAAGGCGGCCAGCAGCACCCAGGTCCACCAGGGCCAGCCGAGCGAGCGGCCCTCCATCAGCGGGACGAGCAGCGCCAGCAGCGAGGCGGCGAGCAGCACGGTGCCGGGCAGGTCGACCCGGGCCGGGTGGGCGGAGCGGGTCTCCGGCACCGCGCGCAGCGCCAGCACCGCGGCGACCACCGCGACCGGAACGTTCACCAGGAAGATGAACCGCCAGCCGGTGCCGAACAGGTCCGCCGAGAGCAGCACCCCGCCGAGCACCTGGCCGATCACCACGGCGATGCCGCCGACGGCGCCGTAGATGCCCATCGCCCGGGCCTTGCGCTCGCCCTGGGTGGCGGACTGGATGGTGGCCAGCGCCTGCGGCAGCATCAGCGCGGCCGCGGCGCCCTGCGCCACCCGCGCCGCGACCAGCGCGAGCGCGGTGGGCGCGACGCCGCAGGCCAGCGAGGTCAGCCCGAAGGCCAGCGCACCCGTGATGAACAGCCGGCGGCGCCCGTAGAGGTCGCCGAGCCGACCGCCGAGCACCAGCAGCACCGCGTAGGCGATGCCGTACCCGGCGACGAACAGCTCCAGCATGGCCGGACCGGCGGAGAGGTCGCGGTCGATGGTCGGCAGCGCGACGTTGACGATGAAGAAGTCCAGCATCGGCAGGAAAGCGCCGAGCAGGACGGTGATCAGGCCCAGCGTGCTCAGTTTCGGTTGAGCGGTGCCGGCCTTCGGCGGAGCGGTCAGGTGCTCGGGCTGCGTGGTGTCGGGCTGCGTGGTGTCGAGCCCCGGCTGCACGGGCGAGTTGCCGCCGAGGCGGGTGACGCGCGGTAGCACGTTCGCCCGGCTCGCGGTCGTGCGGAGGGAGGTGGTCTGAGTGCTCACGGGTACTAGACTCGGCCCTGTCTCAGCCTGGTACCAGAGTGTGGTTATCCAGGTATAAGAAGTACCTGGCAATGGGATCGGCGCAGGGGCATCCTAGAAGACATGGCAGCAACCACCGCACCCGCCACCACCGCACCCGCCGCTCTCGAACTGGTCCACTCGGCCTCCGGGCCCGACCAGGTCCGACGCCGCGAGCTGGCCGCGTTCCTGCGCAGCCGGCGCGAGCGCATCTCGCCCGACCAGGTCGGTCTGCCCGCCGGAGGCCGGCGCCGCACGCCGGGGCTGCGCCGCGAGGAGGTGGCGCAGCTCGCCGCCGTCGGAGTCACCTGGTACACCTGGCTGGAACAGGCCCGGGACATCCAGGTGTCCGCCCAGGTGCTGGACGCGATCGCGCGCGGACTGCTGCTGAACGCCGGGGAGCGCGAGCACCTCTTCATCCTCGCGGGCGCCGCCGACCCGTCGCCGGCCAAGGTCTGCCCGGTGGTGACACCCGCCGTGCGGGCGGTCCTGGACCAACTGGGACCGCTGCCCGCCTGCGTGGTCAACCCGCGCTACGACCTGATCGCCTACAACCGGGTGTACCGCCGGCTGGTGGGCGACCTCGACGCCGTCCCGCCCGAGGACCGGAACATCATGTGGCTGGCCTTCACCGACCCGGCCTGGCGCGAGGCGCTGATCGACTGGGAGCGCGCGACGCACTCCATGGTGGGCAAGTTCCGTGCCGCGATGGCGGATCACGTCGCCGAGCCGCCGTACAAGACCCTGCTGAAGAAGCTGCTGCTGGCCTCGCCCGAGTTCGCCGAGCTGTGGGAGCGCCATGACGTCGCCGGCACCGGCGACGGTCAGAAGCGGTTCCTCAACTCCCAAGTCGGCCTGCTGAACTTCGACTTCACCAACCTCTGGCTCGGCCCGCGCCCCGGCTACCGCATGATCACCTACGCTCCGGCCGATCCGGAGACCCGGGCCGGGCTGGAGCGGCTCGCGGCGATGTGACTGCGGGTCAGGATCTTTGGGACAGGAACGGGACACCGTCACAGCCCTGTCCTGGCACGGTGCTCAGCCTGGTTTGACCGTGCTCGGCCGTGTGACCCTGGTGGTGGTCGCGGCGGGGAGCCGCGAACCGACATCCTTGGGAGGGGTCCAGATGCGTGTTCGGCGTGCCCTGGCGGCAAGTGTGGTGGCGGTCGTGGCGGGGTTGGCGCTGACCGCCTGTCAGGACGATGTGAGCGGCAGTGTGACCACGGGCGCCGGGCAGCCGACCGCCGCGCGGACCGGCAGCGGGTCCACCGGCACCGGATCCACCGACACTGGGTCCACCGGCAGTGGCTCGTCGGGCTCGTCCGGTTCAACTGGCTCGTCCGGCGCGGCGGCGAGTGGCCACTGCACCACCGCCGACCTGGGCATCAGCACGTCCGTGGGCAAGGCGACACCGCCGGAGCCCGACCTGGCCTCGGTCAACGTCTCGTTCACCAACAAGGCAGGCGCGCGCTGCACGCTCTACGGCTTCGCCGGGGTGGACCTGACCACCGGCGAAGGCCCCACCTCGGTGCCGCGCGGCCCGCACGACGGGAGCACCGTCACCCTCGCCGCCGGGGCGAGCACCCAGTTCACCATCTGGTACCGCACCAATCCCCCCGGCCACCCCGGCACCAAGGTCACCGGTATGACGATCACCCCGCCCGGCGAGACCCACTCGGTCAAACTGGCCTGGCCCGGCGCCGAGTTCGCCACCGGCGCCGACGCGGGCGGGACGGACACCCTGTACCTGGAGCCGGTCGGCTACCACGGCTGACCTGCCGGCCCCGCACCGCTCGCGTCAACGGTGCGGGGCCTGGTCAGGGGCGGGCGGCTACTTGGCGGGACAGGGGACGACCAGGGAGTCGACCTCGCCCTGCGTGGGTGCGACGACGACGGCGTTGACGCCGAGCGCGCTCATCGCGGTGTCGGTGCCGGCGGCTTCGGTGTCCTCCGGCACGTAGACGCACTCGCCCAGCAGGCCCAGCGCGATGGTGCCCTCGGAGGCGTACTCGGGGGCGAAGCCGGTGTTGTCGACGACCTCGGCGTAGGCGCCGGCCTGGACGGTGAAGGTGGGGCTGGTGGCGTACAGCGCCTGGTTGTCGATGACGGCCGGGTCATCGTTCTGGTAGTCCGCAGTGGTCGTGTAGAGGCAGACGCTGTCGAAGGGGCAGCCGTGGTCGGAACTGGCCGGTGCGGCAAGGGGGGTGGCGGCGGGGCGGGTCACTGCGGCGGACCTGGCGGCGGTGCCGCTGAGGTTGTTGATCCAGGACCGCAAGCCGGGCTCGGCGACATCGGCGAAGACGGCGGGGTAATCCGAGGTGCAGCCGAACTTGCCCCAGGAGACGATGCCGACCAGCACGGCCGTGCCGCCCTGGTCCTGGACGAGCGGGCCGCCGCTGTCACCGTTGCAGGAGGTCAGCCCGTCGTTGGCGCCGCCCGCGCACATCATGTTCTTGGTGATCAGGTTGATGCCGCCCCATCGGCCGTTGCAGGTGGCGCGGTCGACGACGTTCAGGCCGGCGTACTGCGCCTGCACCGGAAGGGGCGCCCCGTACGCCGTCCTGCCCCACCCGGCCACCTGAACCGCCCCGGACGCCACCGAGCCGGCAGCGGCCAGCGGGATCGCGGCGGCGTTGACGCCGTCCAGCGGGATCGGGCTCGACAGCTTGAGGACCGCGAGGTCGTTGTCGATCGTCGAGCTGCTGTAACTCGGGTGCATGATGACGCGGTTGAGGGATGCCTTCGTCCCGGCGGTCCGGTTCGCCGAGCCGTAGGAGACCTTGAGCGAGGACGTCGTGCCGCCGTCCGCGCAGTGCGCCGCCGTCAGCACCGTGGTCGCGTCCAGGATGGCGCCGCCGCAGATGTGCGAGTCGCCGAAGATGCCGGAGGACACGACGGACACCAGGTAGGGGAACTGACCCTGGGCCGCGTCACTGCCGCCGACGACCGCGCCGGCCGGTGGCGCGGCGACGAGTCCGATCAGCAGCGCGACGATCGCGACCAACCCCTGCGTAAGCCTGCTCTTGATCATCTCGGAATCCCTCCCCATCCGGCACTGGGCCCGATGCCCGTGCCGTCGGCCGGGGTTGATCATAGGGAGCTGACGCGAACATGACGGACTGTTACGGGAAACTCGATCCCTCCGAGCGAACACCTCACCCGTCGGCGCGCCGCCGTGCCGTGATCCGCTAGGGTCTCGCTTCGCCGTGTCGCGGCGACGTGGTGAGCGTGTGGGGCAAGTTGAAGCAGCACCGCGGGCACTGACCGGCGGCTGGGGCCATCAGCTGAAGGGCGCGGCCCACAGCGGGATGCGGCGCAGATCGTCCAGCGTGCACCGCAGCCCGGCCAGCGCGCAGAGCACGCGCAGGTTGATCGCCCCGTCCGGTTCGCCCTCGTCGAGGTCCTCCTGGTCGAAGGTTCCGGCGGCCTCGACGGCGTCGCGCAGCGCGGCGGGGATCTCCTCCTCCTCGTCAGCGGTCGGGTCGAGTTCCTCGTAGACCGCGAACAGCGACTCGCCGTCGACCGCGTACTCGAGGTTCGTGTCCGCGTTGATGCTGAAGGTGCTGGTCGCCGCCTCCCTGCCGGTAGCCGACAGCAGCGTCGCCGGGGTGTCGCCGTCGAGTGTGAAGCCGGTCAGCCCGCCGTCGTCGTAGACGAACGTCCAGTCGCCCACCCGCCCGGCCAGCAGGACCGCGCCGCTGTCGGTCGGGCCGATCGCCGCCCGCGCGAGCGACGTCCACTCGTCGGGGCGTTCGGCGGGCAGCTCGCAGGAGGTGATGAGCGCGGGCTTGGCACCGAGCGCCAGCAGGGCGTCCTGCGGGCTCAGGTCGCGGACCACGTGCACGGTGTGGTTCGGGTGCTCGGACGCCAGGTCGGTGATCCAGACGGGGGTGCCGTCCTCGTCGAGCGTGTCTGCGGGGAAGCCGGGGGTCGGCATGTTCTCTCCTCGGGCGGATGGTGCTTCGCTTGAGGACACGGATGGGGAGCGCTCGGCGGATCAATTCCGGTTGCAGCAGGCCCTGGCACTTGGAGCAGGTCGACAGCCATGCGGGGGCCGAAGCCGCTGGCGGGTCAGAAGGGGCTCAGCTCGTCATTGGCCACGTCCACCGATTCCGCCACCGAACCATCCGAAAATCCGATGGCCGGATCGTGCACGCCGACCTACGCTCCGACCATCATGAAGTTCCGTGTCGAGTTCACCGAGCAGGCGGGAAGGCTCCGCGACTACCTCCCACCCGCTGACCGGCGGTCGCTGTTGAGGCTCGTCAGCAAGATCGCCGAGAATCCCTACGGCCCCGACACCCACCTCGCCTACACGAACGACGACCTCACACGGTCGAGTTGGTCCGATTCCGCCATGGTGAAGTACATCGTGGTCCCGGCTTGGAAGGTCGTCTACGTCGTGGAAGCGGACATCTACGACGCGGACCGGGGTTTCAACATCATCTGAGGCCGCGCCGCCCAACGCTGCGAACGCACCCACAACCGCAGCGAGTAGCGTCCGCTGGAGCGGCCCCCGCCGCGAAGTGCAGCCCCTGCTCCCCGCCTGGCGCGGACGAGTGAAATTCCCTCGAAGCCGCCCGCCGCCACGTGCCGGGCCGCCAGGATTGGCCGGGTGACCGCGACCACGCCCGCCCGCCCCGCCCCGGCAGACCTCTGGCACCACTACGGCCGCAACCGGGCCGCCACCGACCGCACCGTCCCCTCCTCCTTCTTCTGGACCTGGGGCCAGGACACCGGTCCGGGCGCCGAACTCCTCGGTGCCCTGGCCGGCCGGCACGTGGCCGACCTCGGCTCCGGCGCCGCTCGCCACGCCGCCCACCTCGCCGTCCAGCACAACCCCGCGCAGGTCGACGCCATCGACGCATCGCCCGCCCAGCACGCCATCGCGCTCGACCTCTACAGCCATCTCGCGCCCACGCTGCGACCCGTCCACGCCGACGTGACCCAGCACCTGATCGACCACCCCGACCACTACGACGCCGCCTACAGCGTCTTCGGCGCCGTCGACTTCGCCGACCCCCGCCGGTTGCTGCCCGCCACCGCCACGGCGCTGCGTCCCGGCGGGCTGTTCGTCGTCGCCACGCTCGGCCACTACCTGACCGGCGCGCCGGCCGAGCCGGATGTCGTCCACGCCGACATCCCGGCCAAGAACCCCGATGGCACCGCGGCGACGATGCGCCGCTGGGTCCTCCAGGAGCACGTCTGGACCAAGCTGTTGGACGAGGCAGGGTTCACCGGCATCACCGCCGACCTCCTGCCGCCGGCTACGCCGGGCCCGCGCGCGGCCGACACCCTGCTGCTGCGCGCCTGCCGCCAGCCCTGAACCTGCTCGCCCAGTAAGGGGTGTCGTTGACGGTGACCAGCAGTCCGTGGCGCGCCGTGGCTACTACTGCCCCCACTGCTCCTTGGTGATCTCGTACCGCACGCCTCCATGCTCGGAGCCCTCGATCATCTCCATGTCGGCGGGAGTAGGGATGGTGTCCGCGAGCGTCATTTCGAGCTTCTCCATGACGTTGCGCGAACCGTGGTTCACGGACATCGTGTCAGCCCAGACCATGCGCACACCGAGCTCCGTGAACGCCTTGCCCAGCAAGGCTCGCGAGCCCTCGGTGGCATAACCCTTGCCCCAAGCCGCTTGCCGCAGCCGGTAGCCGAGCTCGACTTCGTCCAGCGGGCCCTCCGGCTCGGGACGCAGGATGAACCAGCCGATGAACGCGCCGCCGTCCTTCTCGTGCGCGGCGAACAGTCCGAGGTCGCCGCCCCACTTCTCGTAGCCGGCGAGGATGTTCGGCAGGTGGCGCTCGCGGACGACCTCCGGTGCTGTCGGATTGCCGCCGGTCAGGTAGCGCATCACCGCCGGGTCGCTGTCCAGCTCGATCAGCAGGTCCGCGTCATCGGCAGTGAAGCGGCGCAGGGCCAGGCGCTCGGTCTCCAGGTAGGTGTCCACGAGTCGATCATGCCTGAAGCTGGTCGGACAGCCCAACGGTTTTCCTCGGCAACGGGGGCGCCCTGGTGCCCGCCCGAGGGTCACCGCCCAGGCCCCCGCAATGACCTGTGCAAGAGGCCACTTGGGCAGGGAAAACGCAACTTCGACATGGGGCGCGGAGGCAGCTACCTTCACCTGGTCTTCGGCTATCGCCCACGGCCGCACAGGAGTTCCTTCAGGCCGAGCCGCCCGCAGGTCCACACCAGGCACCCCCAACCAGGGAGAGACGCATGCCCCATCTTGCGCTGTACACATTCGGCGTTCTGAAGTCACCTCTCGCCGATCCCGCACCTCTCACGAACGAGTTCTACGACAGCGGCGAGGCCATCTACCGGAAGATCAGCCAGCACCCCGGGTACCTCGCTCGCGCTGAAGCGGCAGACGGCGACCGGGGCGCACTCTTCGACTTGGACTGGGGTGCATGGGGAGAGTTCGCCGTACCGACCTGGTACGGCAAGGGTCGTACGGTGGAAACCACCGCCCTGGCCGCGACCCTCTCACTCTGGACCGACCTGCACCTCGCCTTCGACGCCATCTACACCGGTCTGCACCGTGGGGCGCTGAACAGGCGTTACGACTGGTTCGAGAGGACAGGACGCCCGAATTACGTGTGCTGGTGGGTCTCTGACGGCGTGACACCCACCTGGCAGGACGGGGTTTCCAGGCTGGAACACCTCCACGACCACGGCTCCGCGCCGCACGCCTTCACCTTCCACCACTCGTTCGCCCCGGAGGGAACTCCGACCAGGATCGAAGGCATCGGGTCGAAGAGCGACCAGGTTCGCTGACAAGGAAGCCTGAACGACCAAAGGTGATGTGTCAGTACCAGGGGCGAGGGTCAGGTATCGACAGTTCGAGTACCAGGGATGGGGACACGATGCGGATCCTGTTCGACGGCGAGATCCATGTGCACTACGGCCAGTTCTATGTCGAGAGCGACGATGACTTCGAGGTCGATCTGGCCCAGGCGTTCGCCGGGCAGGTCGTCGGGCTGTGCGGTGGTGCGCGGGAGGGTGCGCTGTTCTTGCAGACCGGTCTGCACACCGGCAAGGTCGGGCTGGCCGTCGAACTGCACGACGAGCAGCCGGTGTTGGATGATGCATGGGAGGAGGCCGTGGAGGTTCCGTTCACTCCGGTCTCGCCGTCCTCCAACCTGCTCGAGTGGGCCGGTGCGGCCGAATGGTCGCTGGACCTCGAGGAGCGGTCGTATCGGGTCCGCTACTGCGCCCGGGGGATGGCGGAGGGGAGGGAGGCGGACACCCGGAAGCGGGAGGAGCCCCAACTGGATCGTTATCTGCTTCAGTTCTGGCCGTGCCCGCCCGCCCCTGATCGCGTGCTGAGGCAGACCACCGAGATAGCGGCCTACTGGCACGAGTACGCCCGCGAGCTCCCGGCGCCCCGCTCTACTCCGTGACCCCTGCCTGAGCCGGGCGACCGCCGCCGAAGGTGATTCTGTACCGGTTGTCGGGTGCTCGCGGGGAGGGGTGCGGGGCGCGTGGGTGGGTGCGCCCCGCTGGGGGGTGATGGGGGGTCAGGTGGTGGTGGCGAGGGTGAGGAAGGCGGTCCAGCTGGGGGACGGGAAGGAGAGGGCTGGGCCGGTCTTGTCCTTGGAGTCGCGGACGTGGATGGTGGTGGGGGTGGTCGCGACCTCGATGCACTCGCCACCTTCGGCGTTGCTGTGGCTGCTCTTGACCCAGGCGATCTCGATGCAGTTGCCGCCCTCGTCGCCGCTGTAGCTGCTCTTGAACCAGGTGAGTTGCGCGGTGCTCATAGTTCTCCCAGCATCTTCTCGATCAGAGCCAGGGACTCGGGTGGCGTGAGCGCCTGGGCCCTGAGGCTGCCGTACTTTGCCGCCAGGATACGGACCTCCTCATGGTCCCTGGTCAGGTGGCTGAAGCTCTGAGCCTCGATGTAGCCGAGCTGTGGCTTGCCCTTGGGGGTGAGGAGGATGAACGAGCCACTCAATCCGGCGTGTTCGATGCGGTCGAGCGGCATCACCTGGAGCTCGACGTTGCGCTTCCGGCCAACCTTGAGCAGCTTCTCCAACTGTCCGGTGTGTACGGCTCGGCCGCCGATCGGTCGGCGCAGTACGGCTTCCTCGATGATCCAGCTGAGTTCCGGCGCTGGCCAGCGGTCCAGGAGTTCCTGACGGGCCATGCGGGCCATGACCCGATCCTCGATGGTCTGTTCGGCGAGGAGGGGCTTGCGCATCGCGAACACTGCGCGGGCGTGGTCTTCGGTCTGGAGTAGGCCTGGGACGTCGTGAATGCTGTACTCGTGCCGCTCGACAGCCAAGGCTTCGAGTCTTGCGTAGCTCCGGAAGAACGCCGGATGCCGCACCTTTGCCTTCAGCTTGGCCTGCTCGACCTCGTCCTGGATGACCTCGAACAGTCCGCCCGCGTCCAGCTTCATCTCCACCGCAAGGAGGAACTCCTTCTGCATCACCCGCCGCCCGCGCTCCAGCGAGGAGATCAGGTCCTCGCTGTAGCCGAACAGGTCGGCCGTCTGTTTCTGCGTCAGATTCGCGCGCTCGCGCAGGACTTTGAGCTGCTTCCCGATCGCGCGGAAGAACTCCGTACTGTCGTCCGAGTCCTCCGGCGCCTCCGGGCGCTCTTCGTCGTCATGCTGGTCCGCTGCCGTCATTGGTGACCACCGCCCCGCACCTGGTTACTGCCGCAGTTCCGTACTGGGTACGGAGCGTATTCGTACCGTGCACGCTCTGTACCGGCTGACCCTCTGGTCAGCGTACGCGGATCCCGCCACGCTCGATGGCATGAAGTCCGAAATCACCCTTGCCCAGCAGACCGACACCGCACTCTGCGCCGGCTGGCAGTTCCCCTCAACGAGACGCGGCGCGCGCCGGGCGCGGCAGACGGCGGCCCGTCAACTGATCTGCTGGGGCTGGACTCCCAGCGACGAGCTGTTCCAGGACGCCGAACTGATCGTGGCCGAGCTGGCGTCGAACGCGATCATGCATGGTCATGTACGAGGCGACGACTTCGAGTTGGGGATGCGGCTCGGGCCGTGTCCGGGGCTGGCGACGCTGCTGCGGATCGAGGTGTCGGACTGGCGCGGGGAGCAGGTGCCGAGCTTGCCGGAGGGCCCGGCGCTCGACGCGGAGTCGGGGCGTGGGCTGCTCCTGGTGGACGCGTTGGCCGATCGGTGGGGGGCGGTGGCGCGGCCGCCCTCGCGGAAAACGCTCTGGTGTGAGCTGGATCTGACGGGAAGTCAGCAGAAATGATCAGTTGCGGACAGTGTCCGGATGTGCGCGAAGCGTGGTGTACGGTGGCCGCGAAAGCGCGGTAGCCCTGCAAGAAATGGGCGAGCCCGGCAGGTGTTGGTAGCACCGGCGCCGGGCTCTTCACCGCCCAGTGGATGCTAGGAGTCCACGAGAGATGCTTAGGCATGTTAGCGCGCCCACGCGCGACTTCACGAGGATTCGCAACTCCCAGATCTGGGATGACGACCTGTCAGACAGCGCCTTCCGGCTGGCGGTCCGGGGCCAGGCGCTCACGGAGACCAAGGCTGCCCGCACCACCGTCACCGAACTGGCCGACGGCTTGACCGGCGGACGAGTCACCGCAGCGAGGGCGCGCAAGAACCTCGCGCACGCCGGTCTGCTGCACCACACGCGCTGGCGCGGCCGGAGCGGGCAGATTCGCAGCGAGTCACTGCTGTGCGATGAGCCGATGAGCGAGAAGGACGCTGAGCGGTTGTTCGCCGCGCACTTCGCGCAGCTGGAGCGGCTGGAGCGGCTGGATCAGAGCGATGACGAACCGGATGCCGGAGGACGAGAGGACGGTGAGGCCGAGGCGCCGTCACCCGGCACCGTCCTCCCAGAGGAGGAAAGACTGGGGGAGGATGAGACTTCCCCCCTCCCGGTCCCGCCGCCCACGGAAGAACGCGCCAAAGCTGAGCGCGTGTTGCTCGCGCTGCGGCGCAGTGACCCGCGCCTGGTGCTCGGCGGCTCCGAGGTGCGGCGGTTGGCGCCGCTGGCGGCCGAGTGGCTGGCCAGGGGCGTGAGTTCGGAGTCGCTGCGGCATGTGCTCACCGCCGGGTTGCCGGGGGAGTTGAAGAGTGCGTATGCGTTGCTGCACCACCGGCTGGTGCACAAGATCCCGGACGCGCCGGAGCGATCCGCCGTGGTGGCGCTGGTGAACTGCGATGGGTGCGAGCGCCCGTTCCGGCCGGTCAGCGGCGAGGCCGCCTGCGGAGAGTGCCGACAGGCAGCGGCGGCGGCAGCGAGCGCACGCAGTGGCCCCGGACCCGTTCGGATGGGCTGGCGTGAACGGGTGGCATCCGTGACCGCCACTACATGACAGATCGTCAGACAACGGTCGCCGCCTACTCCGTAAAGTCCGAGGTCAGGCACGGGGGCCATGAATGGCCGGTGCTCTGGCCTGTCCGCTCATCGACGCGGTGCGCAGCATAGGGCTGTCCGGCCGTTGTTCGGGCCTCTCGTTGGTGTGAGGGGGTGGCCCGTGCTCGGCGGACCTGACCACCTGATCGTGTCGCGAAGGGGAGATTTCGTCATGACGGACGACATAGCGGCGGGCGCCGACGAGCAGCCCGGTGATCCCGGGCCCTGGCCGTATGGCGGACCGCCGCCACCGGTCCCTGCGGCCGGTGCGGGCCGGTCGCGCCGGCGGCTCGTCGCGCTGGCCGTGGCGGGGCTGCTCGTGCTGGGGAGCGTCGGGTACGTCCTGTGGCCGGGCGGCTCGGGCCGGTCCGCGAACGGCAACGCGGCCGCCCACGCGACAGCAGCGGCCCAGGCGCTCAGCGTGTTGCCGGCCGTGCAGCTGTCGATGGTCTACGACCCGGGCCAGGACGGGACGTTGACGCAGGCCGACTTGACGGTCACCGCCGCCGGTCAGGCCACCGGGACCCTGCACGAGCCGGACGCCGGCAGTTCGGATCTCGCCTGGAACGCCGGGCAGCTCTACCTCAAGGGTGACGCCGCGTTCTGGGGGACCCAGTCGCCCCTGTACGACTTTGACGTCTCCGCGAGCGGTCACTGGGTCGCACCGCAGAAGCGCGACGGCTACTACCTGCTCGACAACTTCGCCGTGGACGTGGGCACGCTGACCCCGGCGTCGCTGGGCTCGCTGGTCAAGCAGGTCACCTCCGACCCCACGGCTGTGCGCGGGGACGCCGGTTCGTTCGGCGGCCGGCCGGCGACGTCCTACACGGCGGGCGACTGGACGGTGCTCGTGGCCTCCACCGCCCCGTACACGGTCCTCGGCATCGGCGGCACCCCGCACGACTCCGGCCCGGTCCGGTCGGCCGCCTGGACCGCGCCCGTCCACTCCACGAAGGTGGTTGACGCGGGCTTCCGGTCGTCGGTGCTGCCCACGGACGACCCCGGTACCGGCGACCCCGCCGGCCCACCCAGCCTGTTCTTCGTTCCCGCGCCCGCCTGCCCCGCCGAGGCGGCGGCAGTACCGCCGGCTGTCGCCGGTGCCTCCTCCACGGCCGTCCCCTCCGGGACGGCTGGCAGCTCGGATCCGACCGGCACCGGCACGGCCCAGGGAGCTGCGTTCTCGGCGACCCAGACCAGCGGGACGGACTGCAGCACCCCGTCGTGCCCGATGACCTTCGAGGTCACGAACACCGGCGACCAGCCGGCGGACGCCACCCTCTACGTCAGCGCTCCCGGGTTTCCCGAGACGCCCTTCCCCCTGGGAACGATAGCCCCGGGCGACAGCCGGCAGGCCAGCGCCAGCAGGCCCAACCAGGCGCCGCCCGGCCAGACCGTCTCGGTCACCGTCAGCACCTGGGTGTACTCCTCGGCCCTGTACGGCCAGGACCCCGCAGTGCCGCAGCGGCTGCGGGCCCGGAACCTGAACCCCGACGACCAGGCCGAAGTCAGCAGCGTCGCAACGCCGTTGCGGGCAGCCGCGGTGAACCTGCTGGACCAGATGACCCAGAACACCCCGGCCTCGAACACCGAAGCCAACACGGCCGCGCTGAAGGCCCTCGACAGTGCCAACACGCGCGGACTCCTGCCGTTGCTGTCGACGATCACCAGCTCCGGGCGCCTGCAGAACCCCGACGACCTGCGCACCATCATTCCCAAGGCGATTGCGCCCACCGACGTCCGGGAGATGGAGCAGGTCGCCCACCTGCTGCAGACCGACCCGACCGCGAAGGTCTGGTACGACGGGCCGTACATAGTCGACGGCACGCGGTACCAGGCCGACTACATCTACACCGGCACCGAGAACGGCCAGCCCGTGAAACGCGCCGTCCAGATCAAGACGCTCACCTCGTACAAGAACCTTGGGACGAACGTGCGCAAGGGCGCCAACCAGCTCAACGGCAAGGCAGGCGGCCCGAACGGGGACGACACGCTGGCCGAGAAGGCTCCGCCCGGCTTCGAGCGGGTCCTGCAGCTCTACCTCGAGCCCTCGTTCGGCTACCTGGCCATGAGCAACCAGGCGGATCTGGAGAACTGGATACAGAGCAGGGCCTTCCGCCAATCACGCCAGAACCTCTGCGATCCGGGCGGCGGAGGACTCCTCGTCGACCGGCTCGTCATCATCAACGGCACCGGCCTGCACACGTGGACCGACCTCGGCAAGCTCGGTATCCACTGCTGACGTCCGCTGCTGACAGACGGGGCGACGGATGGGCCGGCCGAGTTCAGTGCCTGCTGCTGCTCCGCTACGGCCGCCTTGGGCTCAGACTGCGGCCGGGGCGGCGCTGTCGGTCGGCTGGGTGCTGCTCGGATCGCCCGGTATCCCGTTGCCCGGGTCGACCGGCCGGTCGTCGTCGGTGAGCGAGAGTGCTTTGCGGGCGATGGCCTCGGCGATCGAGGGGGCGTTGGTCCGCAGGGCTGCCTGGAAGGCCCCCACCGGGTCGGTGGTGTTGGTGCTGACCGCGTTCCATACGGTCGCGTCGGCCTCGAAGCTGTTCACCAGCACGGCGATCTGGCCCTTGACCTCGGCGGGCCACTGCGTCTGGTCGAGAAAGACCTCGGCGTCCGCGAGTGCCTGGGCGGTGCGCTCTGCCTCCCCGCCCGCCATCCCCGGGTCGGTCATCGGGTCCTGCAGAATCTCGTCCTGCAATCTGAGCTCGGTGAGGTCCTGCACGAAGGCCTGCTGAGTCGGGTTCAGATCGGCGGAGCCACCAGGGTCGCTGGGGATGTCGCTGGGCAGGGGGAAGGGCAGCGCGGGCGTTGAAGGACCAGCCCCGGTAGCGCTCGCGTGGACGTGCAGGACGCCGCTCACCATGCCCACCGTCCCCCCGATCAGCCCGAGCGTCCCGAGCACCACTCCCGCAACGGCGATCCCGAACCCCTCCTGGCGGCGGCGCCGGAGCTGGACCAGCGCTGCGATTCCGAAACCCAGCGCGGCCGGCCAGAGGCAGCAGGTGACCCCGGTGACCAGCGAGGTGATGGCCAGCCCGTTGGTTCCCTCGACCACCGGGCGCCCGTCGTACGGGTAGGGGTACGGGCCGACCTGCGCGTATGGGTGGCCGACCTGCGCGTATGGGTGGGGGTACGGGCCGTTGCCGGGCGGTGGCCACGGGGCACCGGCGGGGCGGGCGTCCTGCGGTGCGTCGTCCTGCGGCGGCGCCCACGGATCAGGGGAACCGGCGTCGTGTGGAGCCGCGTCCTGCGGTTCCGCCTGAGGCTCCCCGTTGTCCGGCCGTGCTGCGTCCGTCATGCTCCCCGCCCCCAAGCCCGCTGCCCGCGCAGCCGTTCGATCGTGGCCGGACTCTAGCGGAGCTCACAGCTGGACGACGACTTTGCCCTTGGCGTGGCCCTGTTCCAGGTACGCGAAGGCGTCGGCGATCTGCTCGAAGGGGAAGACTCGGTCGGTCACCGTTTTGAGCATGCCCTTGTCGACCAGTCCGGCCAGCACCTCGAGGTCCGCTCCGCTGGGGTGCATGAACAGGTACCGGTAGCCGACACCCTTGCGTCGGGCCGCGCGGCGGATCTTGGCGCTGGCCGCCGTCAGTACGGCGGTCAGCAGCGGGCCGGCGCCCAGGTCCACGCGGGCCGTGGTCGCGTCGGGGATCCCGGCGATGGAGACGGTCCTGGCGCCGCGCTTGAGGATGGCGAAGCTGTCGAGCAGGTCCTGGCCGCCGGTCAGGTCGAATGCGCCGTCGTAGTCGCTGAGTTGGTCCTTGAACTTCTGCGTCCGGTAGTCGATGACCGTTTCGGCCCCGAGGGAGCGCACCAGTTCCTCGCCACGCGGTGATGCGGTGGTGGCCACCGTCGCGCCCAGCCAGGCGGCGAGTTGGATGGCGAGGGTGCCGACGCCGCCGGCTCCGCCGGAGATGAACACCCGGTCGCCCGCCTTGACGGCCAGTTCGTCGCGCAGTGCCTGCAGCGCGGTCAGCCCGGCGAGCGGGAGTCCGGCGGCATCGGCGAAGTCCAGCGACGTCGGCATCTTCGCCACCAAGGCCTCGTCGACGACGGCATACGGGGCGTAGGCGCCCAGCTTGTCCTTGTCCACCCTGGCGAACACCCGGTCGCCGACCGCGAAACGCGTGACGCCGTCGCCGATCGCCTCGACGGCACCCGACAGTTCGCTGCCTGCCACCATGGGCAGGTCGAGGCGCTTGAGCAAACGCATCTTGCCTTCGCGGATCTTGAAGTCGACCGGGTTCAGCCCCGCCGCGCGCACGCGAATGAGCACCTCGCCGCTGCTCGGCGCGGGCTCGGGGACGTCGCGCAGTTCCATCGCGCTCGCGTCGCCGTATCGGGTCATGACGTATGCCTGCATGAGAGTTACTCGCTTTCACTGCTCTGTTCGGTCCGAGCCCGCTGTTCGGTCCGAGGCCGGGGTGCTGCCACGCCGAGATTCGCGTGGACGGCGCCACGGACCCGGTCGGCGACGACCTCCGGCACGGAAGCGTCGAACTTGCCGTCGAGGTGCAGGAACGCGAGGCCGTGCACCAGGGCCCAGACGGCGGTGGACAGCGCCTCGAAGTCGTCGGCACCCGGGCCCGCTTCACTGCCGTGCTTCCGAAAGGCTCGCCGGACGAGGCCGTCGACGTACGCGGAGATGGCGGCGGTCGCGGCGGCCCTTTCGGCGTTGCCCGGGTCGCAGGGCTCCGAGAACATGGCCCGGAACAGGGCCGGGTGCGCAAGGGCGAACTGCACATAGGCCACGGCGACGTCCGCGAGATCCTCAGGCGTCGCGGGCGCTGGGTGCGCCGCGGCGAGGCGCTCCGCAAGCTCGCGGTACCCCTGCGCGGCGACCGCGGAGACCAACGCCTCCCGGTCGGGGAAATGCCGATACGGAGCGGTCGCCGACACGCCGGCCCGCCGGGCCACAGCGCGCACCGAAAGCCCGCCGCCGCCCTCTTCCAGCAGCTCACGCGCCGCACGCAGGCACGCGGCCCGCGCGTCGCCGTGGTGGTAGGAGTCGCTCGGCTTGCCCATGGGACTCCTCTCGAGTGTGCACTGCTTACATTGCGATCGTAGCCGCAATGTAAGCAGTGCGCACATCGACTCCTTGTCGAAGGGGTGTTTGAGGAGTCAACGGCGGCAGGCTGACGTACCGTCAGGCAGCCGTGGCCACGATCACGGTCGCCTCCAACTCCTCGTCCCTGCGGATCTCCACACCCAGCCCGGCCGCGCGCACCGTGGCCACCGCGTTCGGCACCTGCCGCTCGCTGGTCTCGAAGAGCAGCGCCCCGTCCGGCGCCAGCCACTCGGGCGCGGCACGGGCGACCCGGCGCAGCACGTCCAAACCGTCCGCGCCGCCGTCCAGCGCGACGCGGGCCTCGTGCACCCGGGCTTCGGTGGGCAGCAGCGCGATGTCCCCGGTCGGGACGTACGGGACGTTGGCGAGCAGAACGGTGACCTGGCCGCGCAGGCGGGTGGGCAGCGGGTCGAACAGGTCGCCTTCGTAGGCGTGCGCCCCGGCCGGAAGGTTGCGGCGGGCGCAGGCGACGGCAGCGGGGTCGACGTCAGCGGCGTGCAGCTCGACGCCGCCGTCGACGCTGGCGGCCAGCGCCGCGCCGAGCGCGCCGGACCCGCAGCAGAGGTCGATGACGAGGGCGCCGGGCGCGGTGCGTTCGGCCGCGCAGTCGACCAGGAACTCGGTGCGGCGCCGAGGCACGAAGACGCCGGGGTCGAGCGAGATCCGCAGGCCGTGGAAGTCGGCCCAGCCGAGCACGTGTTCCAGCGGGAACCCGGCAACGCGCTGCTCGACCATGGCGGCGAGCTGCTCGGGCGTGGTGGCGGTGGCGACGATCAGGTCCGCCTCGTCCTCGGCGAAGACACAGCCGGCGGCGCGGAGTTGGGTGACGATGTGGGGGAGGGGCGACATGAGAGCGGTGGATGCCTTCCGGGGTGACCGAAGGGTGCTCTCGCGGTCTGTCTCTGTCGTCTACGCCTGCGTCTACGAGTGGCGTACGGCGGGACCGCGCGGGGAGAGCACCCGGGCTGCAACAGCGGTAATGGGTCTCACCTCCTGGGTCGTGGTCCGGCAGGGCCGTGGTGCGGGCCTGCGGCGGCAAGAGTAACAGAGGGGGGCTGCGGGGCGGGGGTGGAGGAATTCTCGGCGAGGGGTGTCGAAGCCGGGTGGGCAGCGGCGTCATTCATGGTGAGGCCTCGAAGGCGCCATGCCTGCCGAAGGACCTACTGCTGAGTAACCTGCTGGTCAGTCCTGATAGCCACTCTGCCCCGCCGGGTACTCCCGGCGGGGCAGAGTGGCAGAGCCCGGATCAGCTAACAGCGTTGCGTTGCCTGCGGGTCCGGGTGTTGCTCAGGGTGAGTCGGTGCGGCTCAGCTGTTCTGGTAGATGTTCGTCACCTGCTGGTTGGTGAGGGCGTAGGGGTAGATCTGGACGTCGCTGACGGCGCCGTCCAGGGCGTTGCTGAGGCTGTATCCGGTGGCGGCCGATGCGCCGATGATGGTCGGTCCGGTGGTCTTCCAGGGGCTGGGGTTGGTGCCCGAGCCGGCGAACTGGCCGCCGACGTAGAGGGTCATGGCCTTGGTGTCGGCGTTGTACGTGGCGGTGAGGTGCGTCCAAGCCCCGACCTGTGGCGCTGTGTTGGCCGAGGCCGAGTAGTAGGTCGGGGTGTTGATGTCGTCGGCGCCGGCTGCGATGAAGGCCCAGGTGCCGAAGGACTTGGAGTACTGGAGGTAGAAGGGGCTGCGTTGGTTGCCGGCGAGGCAGAGGATGGTCTGGTTGTCGTAGGTGCTGTTGATCTTTGCCCAGGCCGAGACCGAGAAGCTCTTGGTGGTGTCGGGGGTGGGGATGTTGGCCTGGAGGTAGCTGGGGGTCGAGGCGCCATGGAACGAGGCGGCGGCGTTGGGGGTGCCGTTGTGGTCGGCCTCCCACTGGTAGGCGCCGCTGGGGCTGGCGGTCAGCGGGTTCTGGCCGTTGACGTCGAGGGGCGGGCTCGCCGAGGCCAACTTCCACTCGTAGTTGGGTGCTCCGGTGTTGAGGACGGTGTCGGGGCCGGTGGTGAAGGTGTAGCCGGGCGTGGCGGTGTCGGCACCAGTGGTGTTGCCGGTCCAGATCTGGATGTCGCCGGAGGGGGTGATTCCCCAGAGGGTGGGGTGGCCGTTGCCCGTGAGGTCGCCGTCGGAGCCGATGGTGGGCCAGTTGGCGGTGGTGACACCGCTGTTGATCTGGGTGCTGGTGGCGATGCCAGTGAGGGTGGGGAGAGTGACCGAGCCAGCGAAGGGGACGTTGACGGTGATGGTGCCAGTGCTGAAGGTGTAGGCAGTGATGTTGCCGCTGGCGTTGCTGGTGCTGGTATCGCGGGCCCACAAGCCGGGGCGGCCCTGGCCCGCCCAGTCGCCGGGTGAGATCAGCTGGAGGTTCTTCCAGCCGGTTGCGGCAAGTTTGACCGGTGAGCCGAAGACGGCGTTAGCGATTGCCGGGTAGAACCAGAGGGCCGCGTCGTTGGCGGGGTTGGTCTCCACGGTGAACAGGCCGGTGCGGTTGAGGAAGTGCTTGGTGGGGTCGAGGTTGGTGGTGCTGGGGTCGCCGCTGGCGGCGATCTGCTTCACGCTGGACCAGTCGGTGGCGTTGTAGCCGGTGCAGTCCGTGAGGGTGGGGTCACAGGCGGGCTTGGTCAGCAGGTTTGGGGTGTCGAAGGCGCCGGTGATGCTGTTGTTGTTGGGGTTCTGGTAGTAGTACAGGCTCTTGGCGCCGACCTTGTACGCGATTAGGTCGTCGACGTGATTGGCGCCGCTCAGGCTGCCGCGGTGCGTGATGAGGTAGTTGTTCCAGGAGTCAGCGCCGGGTGACTTGGCCTGAGGGGCGGCGAGGGTGGTGGCAGGCGCCTGGGCGAGCGGGTTGCCCGGGACGGTGTAGGAGCGCAGGTTGCCGGCCGAGTCCGGGGCGACGATGTCGGGGACGCTGTCGCCGGTGATGTCACCGAAGACCGGCGCGGGGCCGTTGGGGTTCCACGGGGCGTAGAAAGAGTACGGGGCGATCGGCGAGAGGTTGCCGGCGTTGTCCTCGGCCTGGACGTAGAGGATGTTGGTGCCCCAGTGGCCGGGGATGATGCCCGGGATCTGGCCGCTGGGCATGTTCGAGCCGCAGGCCCAGTTGGAGCCAGCCAGTTGTGGGTCCCAGCCCCAGCGCAGGCAGCCGACGCCGGAGGAGTTCAGGCCCGAGGGGTTCGGGTCGGTGGCGATGAACGGGACCGCGCCGGTCTTGCCGGCGTAGATCTGCGGGATCTGGCCGTTGCCCGAGGGCGGGAATGTCGTGGCGAGGTTGCTGACGGTGGACGGGAAGGTCACGGTCGGCGGAGTCAGGTCGACCTTGAAGTAGCAGGTCGGGGTGGAGGCGGACCAGGACACGCCAGGCAGTTGGTCGCTGGCCATGATGCCGTAGCCGTAGGAGTGACCGTCCTGGATGACGCTGCCAGGCACACCGAAGCTGGTGGTGCCGCCGCTGGCCGCCAGGTTCGAGTACCCGGACGCCACGTCAGGGACGCCGGAGAGCTGGTAGTCCCAGAGGTGGTCCCAGGACCACAGCTGGCCCTGGGTGGGGCTGGAGACGGTGGCGTTCAGCCAGACCGCGCCGTTCTGGTTGCTGCCGGCGCCGAGCCAGGCCCAGTCGTTGGAGTTGCCGTCTCCGCAGGACTGGTTGGTGGTCCCCGTGCTCATGGTCTTGGGGGCCGGCCAGACCGCTGGGTTGGTCGGGGTGTTGGGGACGCGGTCGTACTGGATGGATATCGAGGGCTGGTAGGTGAAGCGCTTGAACGCGTTGTCGTTGCTCTCGTTGCCGTAGAGGCCGAAGGTCAGCTGGCCGTTGTTGGCGTACTGCTGCATGGTGCCGGTGATGTTGTACTGGAAAGGTATGTTCGGACCGCAGCCGGAGCCGCCGACCTTGTCCTCGCCGAGCGAGCCGCCGACCTGGCCGGGCTGGTTGGTCCAGTTGGTGCCGGTGCCGTTGGGGCCGCTGCCGGGCGGGTAGATGGCACCGGTGAGGTAGAGGTCCAGCGGGTAGGTGTCGGCGCAGGTCCAGTCGGCGGAGCTGTACTCCTGCATGTTCATCGTGGCGGAGGAGACGATCGCGCCGTTGAGCCCGCTGATGTCGAACTGGTAGAAGCTGCGGTATTTGTCGACAGGGGAGCAGCTGTTGCCGGCGGCGTAGTAGCCGCAGATGCCGACACCAGGGTGGTCGGAGTCGCCGCTGCCCGAGCGCATCCAGTTGGACAAGTTCGGGTAAGCGGACTGGACCCAGGTCCAGGAGTTGGCCGACGGTGACCACGGCACCCAGGCCGGGTCGATGTAGTAGGGCGCGGTGCCGTGCGCCAGCAGGTCCTGGTCGGGGGTGAGGTCGATGCCCGTGCCGTCAGCCTTCACCGGCATCGTGGCGACCTTGGATGCAGCACCGGGGCCGTCGGTGGTACTGGTGGGCGCGGCCGTGCCGTCGCCACCGGCGGCTGTGGTCTGGAGGGCGGCGCGTAGCTGCATACCGTTGGCGGCGGGAGCAGCGGGCGTGGTGCTGCTGTCCCACATCTGCGGAGTGGGGGCGAGGAAGCGGGGGTTGCCGTCGGCAGCGGTCGCGGTGATGTCACCGACCTGGTCACTGCTGACGGTGACGCCGTCGGCGACGGTGTCGAAGTGCAGGTCCTTCAGGACCGGATTGGCGGCTGCGGCTTGGGTCTTGACGACCAGGACGGTGGTCAGGCCACCGAGCTTGGTCGCAGTGACCTTGAGGTCGATGTCCGGGGCGACAGACGGGTAGAGAACGCTGTCGCCGCTGACGGTGGGCGCGGGAAGCGCGAACGGGGCGGTCAGGGCGAGCTTCTTGCCGTCCGTGCTGGTCATGGTGGCCAGCGGACCGTCACCGCCCTTGGACAGCACCAGGTTCGCGACCGAGGCCTTCGGCGAGTAGCTGCCATCGGGGTTGGCCGCCAGGTCGGCGTCCAAGGCTTGCCAGGTGCCGTTGCGCTTGACGCGCTGCTGGTCGGGGTGGCTGGTCAGGGACAGATGACCTGTGGGCGTCGCGACCGTCTCGCTGAACTCCGTGGTCAGCGCGTCGATCGGAACGTTCTGCTTGGTCGCCTCGGCCTGCGCGATGGCCTTGTCGGTGTCGTTGGCCGGAGGCCGCTCCTGCGAGCGCAGGGCGGTCGCGGCGTCGATCGCGGCCTGCGAGGGCAGACCCGATGGGCCTGCGGCGTGCGCGATGGGTCCGGCGAGGGCAGCCGTCAGTGCCACGACCGCGGCCGTGGTCAGGAGACGAGTGGGCGCGCCAAAGTGATGGCGCCGGCTGGTCACGGTGAAAGTCCCCCAGGAAAAAGGTGAGAGGCCTGTGTAGGCAAAAGTCGTCAACACGCTCGTGGATGTCACGAACCGTGGCAAGTCATTTACGGCTGGTGCTGTCCGGGTTTGGCGGAAAGAGCATCGGAATGCGTGCGCGTGAGAATCTTCACGCCTGTGATGATCTTGACGTGTCCTCAGTGAACACCGCTACGCTGCGCCTGGTTTGTGTCGGGAGGGTGACCCGGTCGTGCCGGGTCGGTGGGGGGAACGGTGTTCGCGTTGCGTCCTGTTGGTGGCCTGTGGCAACGAGTTGATCGACGGCGGGACCGACCACGTGGCGGCTCCAGAAGCCGCGTTGCCGCGGTCGCCGCAGTGGCTCTGCTGGGTTCGCTGGTGGCGCCGGTGTCGGTCGCGGTGGCGGCAGGGCCGGACTACTCGCGGGTGTGGTCGCCGGGCACGGCGTTGTCGAAGACGGCGTCGGTCAAGGGTCACAAGGCCGCTGCAGTTCCCGCGGCGAAGCCGGCGCACCCGGTGCCGCCGGTGTGGCAGCCACCGAAGTCCGCGCATCCGATCCCCAGCGGCCAGGCGTCGGTGCAGCTCGGCTCGGGTCCCGCGCCGCAGGCGCCGGCCGCGGCCGCGGCCCCGGCCGCCGGTGGCGAGACGGCCGCGTCAGGTCTGCCGGTCACACTCGCGCCGGTCGCGGGCTCCTCGGTCGCTGGGCAGAGCGTCCAGGTCGATGTCGCGGACCCGAAGTCGACTGCCAAGGCCGGTATATCGGGGCTGGCGGTGACGCTGACCCGGTCGGGCCAGGGCGATCCGGGCGCGGTCCAGGTCGGGATCGACGCGTCGGGTCTGGATTCCGCGTTCGGCGCGAACTGGGCGGAGCGCGCGCACCTGGTCCTGCTGCCCGGCTGCGCTGTGACGGATCCTCAGGCGGCCGGGTGTCAGAAGCAGACGCCGCTGGCTTCGCAGTACGACCCAGCCTCGAAGAAGATCACCGCTGATGTGACGTTGCCCGCCGCCAACGGCGGTGCGGCGCAACCGCGCAGCATGGCACTCAACAGCGCCGCCTCGTCCTCATCCCCATCCTCGACCACGGTCGGGGTGGTCTCCGGATCCTCCAGTGGTACAGGCACGTACTCGGCGACTTCGCTGAACCCGTCCCAGGCGTGGACGGGCGGTGGCTCCTCGGGCTCATTCACCTACTCCTACCCGGTGCAGGCCCCGCCGGCGCTGGGCGGTTCCGCTCCGACGGTGCAGCTGTCCTACGATTCGTCCTCGGTGGACGGGAAGACCTCCTCGACGAACTCGCAGGCGTCCTGGATCGGCGACGGCTGGGACTACACCCCTGGCTTCGTGGAGCGCTCCTACCAGCCGTGCTCGAAGGACGGGATCACGACCTCGGGCGACGAGTGCTGGGCAGGGGCGAACCTCACCCTGTCCCTTGGCGGCCACTCCGGGCAGCTGGTCCCCGACGACCCCTCCTGCCAGGCCAACGCGCCGGCAGCCACCGAGCAGTCCAACTGCACCTGGCGGATCAAGGGTGACGACGGCACCAAGGTCCAGTTCCTCACCGGCGCCACCAACGGCACCTGGAACGGCTCCTACATCAAGGTGACCGACACCAGCGGCACGGTCTACTACTTTGGCCTCAACCACCTGCCCGACGCGAACGGCAACCCGACCACCCTGGGCGCCGACAGCGGCTCGGCCTGGACGCTTCCGGTCTACTCGCCGAACTCCGGCGACCCGTGCTACGACCCGGCTAAGAGCCAGGCATCGTGGTGCCAGAGCGCGTGGCGCTGGAACCTGGACTACGTCGTCGACTCGCACAGCAACCTGACCACCTACAGTTACACCCCCGAGGCGAACTTCTACGCCCGGGGTGGCGGCCAGAACAACGGCACCGGCTCGAACAGCTCCTACACGCGCGGCGGCGTGCTCGCCTCCATCGGCTACGGCCAGCTGCTGTCCGACCAGCTGAACAACAACGGCGGCTACCAGCCGGCCGCGAAGATCGTGTTCAACTCCACCGAACGCTGCGTCACGTCCACCGCAGCCTGTGACCCCTCGCAGCGCACGTCCGCGAACGCGGCGAACTGGCCTGACGTCCCGCTCGACCAGCAGTGCGCACAGGGCGACAACTGCACCAACTACGGCCCCACTTTCTGGACCACCAAGTGGCTGGCCTCGATCGCCACCCAGGTCAAGATCAACGGCAGCTACCAGCCGGTGGACTCCTACGCGCTGAACCACGTGTTCCTCCAGGTGCAGAACGCCACCGAGAACACCCAGGTGCCGTGGCTGGCCAGCGTTCTTCGCACCGGCCAGGACGCCCAGGCCCCTGGGATCTCCGTCCCGCTGCCCCTTGTGTCCTTCACCTCGGAGCTGCTGCCCAACCGCGTCGACGGCACGAACCTGCTCCCCGCACCGCCGCTCTACAACCGCCCCCGCATCCAGCTGATCACCACCGAGACCGGCGCCACCATCGGCGTCACCTACGCCAGCGCCGGCGCCACCGGCACCACCAACCAGCCCACCTGCTCCCGGGTCAACAACGTGATGCCGGCCTCGGCCGACAGCGACACGATGTCCTGTTACAACGTCAAGTGGAACCCGCCGGGCTCGGTCGCGGGCGCGACTCCGGTTGACGACTGGTTCCAGCGCTACCCCGTTGCCAGCATCACGGTCAACCCGGGCACGCCGGGCTCGGCGCCGATGACCACGACCTACAGCTACGGCAAGGCCGCCTGGCACCGCAACGACTCCCCGCTCACCCCCGACAACGCGCGTACCTGGGACCAGTTCCGCGGCTACGCCTCCGTCACCGCAGTCTCCGGCAGCGGCAACGACGGCCCCCAGTCGCAGAAGACGACCACGTACTACCAAGGCATGGACGGCGACCTGCTCGCCAACAAGAACGCCCGCAGTGTCTCGGCGGCCGGTCCGATGAGTGGTCCGGTCACCGATTCCGACTGGCTCTCCGGCCAGACCCTGGAATCCGACACCTACACCCAGGCCGGCGGCAGCATCACCGGGTACACGGTCAACACCAGCAGCGGTCCGGTCGCCACCGCCACCCACAGTCAGGGCAGCCTGCCCGCCCTGATCGCCCGCTACGCGGCCACCACCACGGCCTCCATGACCAAGTCGCTGAAGGCGGACGGTACCTGGCGGGCCACCAGCACGACCACCAAGACTGACTCGGCTTACGGCAACCGGACCATCACCTCGCTGAACAGCGCGGACGGCCTGCCGGACATCTGCACCCGCACCAACTACGCCGCAGGCTCCGACCCGCAGGTCTCGGCGCTCCCCGACGAGACGATCACCGTCAATGGCGCGAGCACCTGCAGCGCCACCACCACCGCCACCGCGGCCAACACCACCGCGTGGAAGCGGATCACCTACGACGGCCTGTCCTTCGGCCAGCTCGGCACGGCGCACGATCCGACCAGCACCCTGACAGCCGACCACTTCGACGCCAGCGGCAACCCGCAGTTCACGGTGGCCAACGCCACCTACGACAGCTACGGCCGCATCACCAGCGCGACGGACCCCAACTCCACTGACGGCGCCCACCCGAACGGCGCCACCGTCACCACCAGCTACTCGGCCGCCGCCGCAGGTGAGCTGCCGAACAGTGAGACGGTCACCACGCCGGCCCCGGCCGGTGCGAGCGACGCCGCGACGGGCCGCGCCACGACCACCACGTATGACCCGGCGCGCTCCCTGCCGCTCGCGGTGACCGATCCCAACGGCCGCGTCACCACCGAGGCCTACGACCAGCTCGGCCGGGTGACCGGAGTCTGGCTGCCTGGCCGCGCCACCACCAGTAGCGCCAGCAAGACCTTCGCCTACACGGTGCCCGGCGTGGTCAACAACGCGGCCGTCCCCCCGACTGTCACTAGCTCCACCTTGCGCGCGGACGGGTCGTACAACGTCAGCATCGCGATCATGGACGGTGAGGGTCGTAGCATCCAGACCCAGTCCACCCCGGCGATCTCCGCCTACAACAACGGCCGGTTGATCACCGACACCGCCTACGACTCGCAAGGGCGGGTCATCCGCTCCAACAACACCTGGTACAACAACGACACCCCGCCCAGCACCACTCTGTACCAGACCACCACCCAGCAGGTCCCGGGTCAGACCTACACGGTGTACGACGGCCTCGGCCGTCCGCTGACCCAGCAGTTCGTCGCCTACGGCGTGGTCCAGAACACCACCACCACGGCCTATCCGGGCGCGGACCGCACGGACGTGACACCGCCGGCCGGCAGCACGCCGACCTCCACCGTCACCGACGCCCGCGGCCACACCGCCCAGCTCTGGCAGTACAAGACCCCCACTGCTACTGGGAACCCGGCCGACGCCGATGTGACCTCGTACACCTACACGGCCGACGGCCAGCAGGCGACCCAGAAGGACGCCGCCGGCAACTCCTGGAGCCACACCTACGATCTGAAGGACCGTGAGGTCAACTCGGTCGACCCGGACACCGGGACCACCGCCACGACCTACGACCCGGCCGGTCGTGTGGCCACCACCACCGATGCCCGCAACCAGACCATCGCGTACACCTACGACCTGCTCGGTCGTAAGACCGGCTCCTATCAGGGTTCGGCGTCGCCCGCCAACCAGCTGACCGGTTTCACCTACGACACGGTGGTCAAGGGCCAGCCGAGCACCTCGACCCGGTACGTGAACGGGGCCTCTGGCAACGCCTACACCACCTCGGTGCTGTCCTACGACACCGCCTACCACCCCACCCAGACCACCACCACGATCCCGGGCGCCGACATCGGCCAGGGCTCGACCCCGTTCACCTACACCTACCAGGCCCTCTACGATCCGATCACCGGAGCGTTGAAGGACGACAACCGCTCGGCGGTCGGCGACATCCCGGCCGAGACCATCGCCTACACCTATGAGGTCAACGGTGAGCTGACCAGCTTCGGCGCGTACGGCGGTGCCACCTACGACGTGTCCTCGAACTGGGATGCCTACGGGCATCCCATCCGCGCCACGGTCAACCCGTGGGGCACCCAGATCGTGGTGACCAACACCTTCGACGAGTCCACCGGGCGCCCGCTGCAGCAGTTCGTCGACAAGCAGACCGCCGCCACCGGCGCGGTCCAGCAGACCACCTACGCGTACAACGCCTCCGGTCAGGTCACCGGGGTCCGCAGCATCCCGGACAACGTCCCGTCCTCCACCGACCTGCAGTGCTTCGGCTACGACTACCTCGGCCGGCTGACCACGGCGTGGAGCGATACCGGCACCCTCACCCAAGCCCCCCAGCCCTCGGTCGGCGGACAGGGCTCGTGCGCCAACTCCAGCCCAACGAGCGGCGCGCAGGCCCCGTTGCGCACCACCGTGGGCGGACTGGCGGCGTACTGGCAGAGCTATGGCTACGACCTGACCGGCAACCGCACCCAGCTCGTCCAGCACGACCCGTCCGGCAACACCGCACAGGACACCACGGTCACCCAGACCTTCCCGACCCCGGGAACCCTCAACACCCCCACCACAGCCCAGAACACGGGCGGCGGTACGGGCGGCCCGCACGCGCTGCTCGGCGCCACCACCGCTGGACCGAGCGGGAACAGCTCGGCTGGCATGCAGTACGACGCGGTCGGCAACACCACCTCCATCACCGACCCGACCGGCACCGCGACCCTCAGCTGGAACGGCGAGGATAAGCTCGCCTCCTACAGCAAGACCGGCACCGCTGGACCCACCACCTACACCTACGACGCGTCCGGCAACCAGCTCGTCCGCCGCGACCCCGGCAGGACCACCGTCACCCTCGGCAACGACGAACTCGTCTACGACTCGAACGCCAAGACCCTCACCGGGGTGCGCTACTACACGATCCCCGGCGGCGTCACCCTGGTCCGCCAGGGCGGCACCTCCACCTTCCAGATCGCCGACCCCCACGGCACCAACACCCTCGCCCTCGACGGCACCACCCTCACCGAGACCCGCCGCCCCACCGACCCGTTCGGCAATCCCCGCGGTACCCAGCCCAGCACCTGGGCCGGCGACAAGGGCTTCGTCGGCGGTACCCAGGACCAGGCCACCGGCCTGACCAACCTCGGCGCCCGCGAATACCAGCCGAGCACAGGTCGGTTCCTTAGTACGGACCCCATCTTCAACCCCGCCGACCCCCAGCAGTGGAACGGCTACGCCTACAGCAACAACAGCCCCGTCAACAGTAGCGACCCCACCGGCAAGCTCTCGAATGTTCAGGGGGGTGGCTGTGGCACCGGATGCGACGTCAATGCGGTCCTGAACGACCCCAACTACTACCCAAACGTTCCCGAGCCTGACAACAGCCCTTTCAAGCCTGCTCCCAGCACCACCGGAAATGCCAAGAGCGACCAGGGCGGCTGCGACGACAGTTGCCAGGGCGCTCTGAACTCCCTTGTCCATCACGGGCACTGGAAGGACGACTCCCAGGAGACTGGGGTTCACCAGGCCCTCGCCACCGAGCTGCAGAAGTACATACTGACTCTCGGCGGCAACACCCGGCCCTGCCAGGCAGGCGCCTCGGTGACGTCTGGGACAATTGCGGCCTGCAACCAGCTGGCCGGAACCTCGCCCCAGCTGACCTGGCAGGACCTGCTGAAGCTCTGGGCGATGGGGAAGGACGGTGCGGACATCTCGTTCGACGGGGGTAGCCCACTGACCCAGCAGATCGCCGCGAGTGAACACAGTCAGGAGATCCTCAGCAATCTGGCCGCGCAGATCAGGGCGGGTGGCTACGCGGTCCCCCTGTCCGAGTTGGGTGGGCAGAACGACTACGTGGACGGGGCGAACCTGCCCGAGAAGCTGAAGAACTTCCCCAAGGACATGCTCGGAATGGGCACGGACGGGAAACACGGAACTCCTACACCGGAAGCCTTCCTGGGTGGTTATGACGTGGTATACCAAGTAATCAATGAATCGCCGAAGACTCGTTCCTTCACCGTGGCATTCGCCGCCTACAATGACACCGGGATCGCCTCTCTGACGCACGCCTTGCCGAACACCACGTCCGGCGCCGGGGCAAGCGTCAGGCAGGAGTTCTACTGGGCCGGAGCTCTCCATGAGTGACCGGAGCGTGAGCAGCCCGCGCTTCATCGACCGGATGTTCGCAAAGCCCGTCCGATGGGCCGCGCTGCTCGTCCTGGTAGCCGGCTACCTGGCTGTGCTGGTCAGTCTGTTCCCGGTGCACAGTGAAAACTCGATGCTCGTCGACGACCTCCGGTCGCACCGCACATCTGTGGTCCGGCTGGACACTGACGGCTCGCAGGTGTTCGCCGAGTGGTCGACGGGAGTGCTCGATCACAAGGCGGAGACCTACCGATTCGCGTACGGGAATCCGGGTTCCGCCGGAGCCATCGACGCGTTCGAACAGGTCATCAATCAGGCAACAGTCGGGAGCGGTGCCACGGTCAGGTTCCAGACGTTCGACGCGAGCCACGGATTCGGCGGTCTGAGCGTGTTCGTCTCGGTGCTGTATCCGAGTGTCCTCGGTTGGTCGCTGCTCTCTGTCGGGGCCTATGCCACGGGGCTGCTGATCATCAGCCACATCCTGCTGGGGGCCGGAAGGCGCAGGGATGCGGGAGCGGGCTGGCTTTGGATCTGCCTCCTGACTGGGTTCGGTTTCTTCTCGTACCTTTGGCTCGAGCCGAGCCCGCTGCTCGCCTTCGCGATGAGGCGCCCGAAGCCCGCACGAACCAGGCCGCTGGGCGTGCTAGGGGCGCTCGGAGCCACCACCGTTGCTGCCGCGTTCCTGGCTGCGCTGGGCCTTGTCTTCATCCACCTGATCGACTCCGTACATGCCTGAGCAGAAGGCCCAGTGGATCTGTTCCCGCTGGGCCTTCTCGAGTGCCAGGCCGGGCCAGTGAGGTTCAGCCGGAATGGGAGTAACTGCAGCTGGCATGGCACAGAACTACGACATAGTTGCCGACTACGATGTCAACGGTGAGCTGAGCACCTTCGGCGCGTTCGGCGGTTCCACCTACGACCTGTCTTCGGACTGGGACGCCTACGGTCACCCCATCCGCTCCACGGTCAACCCGTGGGGCACCCAGATCGTGGTGACCAACACCTACGACGAGTCCACCGGCCGTGCGCTGCAGCAGTTCGTCGACAAGCAGACCGCGGCCACCGGCGCGGTCCAGCAGACCACCTACGCCTACAACCCTTCCGGCCAGGTCACCGGGGTCCGCAGCATCCCGGACAACGTCCCGTCCTCCACTGACCTGCAGTGCTTCAGCTACGACTACCTCGGCCGGCTGACCACGGCGTGGAGCGACACCGGCACCCTGACCCAGGCCGCCCAGCCCTCGGTCGGCGGGCAGGGCTCCTGCGCCAACTCCAGCCCCACCAGCGGCGCCCAGGCCCCGTTGCGCACCACCGTGGGCGGACTGGCGGCGTACTGGCAGAGCTACGGCTACGACCTGACCGGCAACCGCACCCAGCTCGTCCAGCACGACCCGTCCGGCAACACCGCCCAGGACACCACGGTCACGCAGACCTTCCCGACCCCGGGAACCCTCAACACCCCCACCACAGCCCAGAACACGGGCGGCGGCACCGGCGGCCCGCACGCGCTGCTCGGCTCCAGCACCGCTGGACCGAGCGGGAACAGCTCGGCCGGCATGCAGTACGACGCGGTCGGCAACACCACCTCCATCACCGACCCGACCGGCACCGCGACCCTCACCTGGGACGGCGAGGACAAGCTCACCTCCTACGCCAAGACCGGCACCGCTGGACCCACCACCTACACCTACGACGCGTCCGGCAACCAGCTCGTCCGCCGCGACCCCGGCAGGACCACCGTCACCCTCGGCAACGACGAACTCGTCTACGACTCGAACGCCAAGACCCTCACCGGGGTGCGCTACTACACGATCCCCGGCGGCGTCACCCTGGTCCGCCAGGGCGGCACCTCCACCTTCCAGATCGCCGACCCCCACGGCACCAACACCCTCGCCCTCGACGGCACCACCCTCACCGAGACCCGCCGCCCCACCGACCCGTTCGGCAATCCCCGCGGTACCCAGCCCAGCACCTGGGCCGGCGACAAGGGCTTCGTCGGCGGTACCCAGGACCAGGCCACCGGCCTGACCAACCTCGGCGCCCGCGAATACCAACCTGCCACGGGGCGCTTCCTCAACGCGGATCCCCTCCTTGCCCCTACTGACCCCCAACAGTGGAACGGCTACTCCTACGGTGACAACAAGCCGACGGACGCGTCCGACCCGACTGGTTACAGGGTCCACGACGACATCACCGGTCTCAGCTTCGGCATGGCAAGGGCCATGGAGGACAACTACGCCGCACACCCGCAGCAGATTCAGCAGGACCTCCAGGAGCAGGCCGCCTCGTACAAGAAGGCGCAGGAGGAGCATCCCACCTGCCTGCATGACTGCACGCCGCACTCGGTGAAGCCCGACTACACGTACACCTACAAGGAGGACATCGGACCGGTCGCGAAGGCGGGGCTGCCGATCGACGTGATGTCTATGTTCCTGCAGTCGCCCGCTCAGATCTTCCCCTTCCCGGTCAGTGGTTGCAGCTCGTTCTACGACGGTTCGCATTGCGAGCTGCATCCGGGGCCAGCCATGTTCAAGGGGGACGGAACTGTTGAGGTGGTACTCGATACGCCCACGAGTTTCACCTTCATCGTGGAGTCTGACCGCTACTTCGACAGGGCTGGGTCGACCATTCGGTTCTCGCTGAGCGATGAGCACAACGAGCTCTACCTGACCCAGCACGGGGAGGCCCGGAGCAACTCGGCGCTGGTTTCGGCTGGGAAGGACGCCGGGTTCATCCACACAACCTGGAAGGACATGGCGCACAACCTGCGCACCGAGCTCGGGGTAGCGCCGTCCAAGCCGCAGATTGACTGGACATCCCCGGGTGACTGGGCCGACCTCATCGGCGGCAACTGGGACCAGTTCCAGTAGTTCGCAGTCCTCGATCAGTACGGCCCCGCTGACACCCGGCGCCGACGTGGCCGCGACCACTCGGTAAGCTGCAGAGTGGTCGGCGAAGTGCAGAAGGTGATGATCCTTGGAAATTGCCCAGTTGCTGTCGTTCCTTTTCGTGGCGGCCGCATTCATCCTGTTGCTCGCTTCCCCCATGCTGGCCGTGTGGGCCGGGGGGAGGCTGGCCCGGATCTATGCGCGATCTAAGGCCCGCGCGATCGGGATTGCCGCCGCATTCCTCGTATCGCTTCCGGTCGCGGTCTACGCCTTCCTGCGATGGGCTGAAATACCGCTCATCTGAGGCAGCTTGGCTTGACCTGGTGTCCCGGCGGAACCCGTTCCGCCGGGACACTGCCAGTTGCTCACTCCCAGGCGCCGGACCATAGAGAGCACCTCCGCTGGCCCCGCCAGCAGGTCGAGGTCGATACCCACAGCACCGAACCGGGAGCGTACTCACCGCTCTCGCTGACACGAGCAGGGGGAGATCGAGACCGCACTGGACCAGTTGAAGACCCACCGGCGGCGCGCAGGCCCCGTTGCGCACCACCGTGGGCGGACTGGCGGCGTACTGGCAGAGCTACGGCTACGACCTGACCGGCAACCGCACCCAGCTCGTCCAGCACGACCCGTCCGGCAACACCCTCCAGGACACCGCGGTCACCCAGACCTTCCCGACCCCGGGAACCCTCAACACCCCCACCACAGCCCAGAACACGGGCGGCGGCACCGGTGGCCCGCACGCGCTGCTCGGCGCCACCACCACCGCACCCAGCGGGCCCAGCTCGGGCAGCATGCAGTACGACGCGGCCGGCAACACCACCTCCATCACCGACCCGACCGGCACCGCGACCCTCACCTGGGACGGCGAGGACAAGCTCACCTCCTACAGCAAGACCAGCGGCGCCGGCGCGACCACTTACACCTACGACGCGTCCGGCAACCAGCTCGTCCGCCGCGATCCCGGCAAGACCACCATCACCCTCGGCAACGACGAACTCGTCTACGACTCGAACGCCAAGACCCTCACCGGCGTGCGCTACTACACGATCCCCGGCGGCATCACCCTGGTCCGCCAGGGCGGCACCTCCACCTTCCAGATCGCCAACCCGCACGGCACCAACACCCTCGCCCTCGACGGCACCACCCTCGCCGAGAGCCGCCGCCCGACCGACCCGTTCGGTAACCCTCGAGGCAACCAGCCCAGCACCTGGGCCGGCGACAAGGGCTTCGTCGGCGGTACCCAGGACCAGGCCACCGGGTTCACCAACCTCGGAGCGCGGGAGTACCAGCCGAGCACGGGTCGGTTCCTCAGCACGGACCCGCTCCTCAACCCCGCCGACCCCCAGCAGTGGAACGGCTACGCCTACAGCAACAACAGCCCCGTCAACAGTAGCGACCCCACCGGCAAGCTCTCGAATGTTCAGGGGGGTGGCTGTGGCACCGGATGCGACGTCAATGCGGTCCTGAACGACCCCAACTACTACCCCAACGTTCCCGAGCCTCAGATTCTCGCGCCCGATGGGTTCGGCAAATACGCACAGACTGCCCCCAGCAGCAGCGGAAAGAACAAGAAGAGCGACAACGGCGGCGCGGGTAACTTCAAGGACTTCCTGTTCGGCGTGGGAACAATCCCGTGGTCCTTCGGAGCCGCGATTCACAAGGTCCTCTGGGTGGGCGACTCCCAGGACGACCCAATACCGCACCCGATGGACAGCTATTACAACTGGGCCCAGAGAAACGGCGTCGACACCGACAGCGCCAACTTTGCCTCCGGGTCGTTCTTGTTTGCCGCGCTGGGTGACAGCTACGCTACCTCCGGCGACGATCCGGCAGCGATCAGCAGCGGAGGTTGCAACAGCTTCCTCCCAGGGACGCCCGTACTGCTGGCAAACGGTGCAACCAAGGCCATCGACAAGCTGGCTGGCGACCAAGTAGCCGCCACTGACCCGCAGACCGGCCTCACCACCGCACAGCCGATCACGCAATACATTGTCACCCCGGGCGACCAGGACTTCACTGACCTCACCCTGCTCATTACCCCGAAGCTTGCCGCGTCGAGTACTCCGCCCCGCATCACCACAATCGCTTCAACTCAGCATCACCCATACTGGGACCTCACGACCCAGCGGTGGACCGATGCTGCCGACCTCCATCAGGGTGACCAGCTGCTGGCCGCAGACGGATCCACCGTTGTCGTCCAGGCCATTCGCAACTACCAGACTCCCCCAACGACGACCTACAACCTGACGGTCGATCAGGTCCATACGTACTATGTGCTGGCAGGGGCCACGCCGGTCCTCGTGCACAACTGTGGTGGAAACGACGCGCCTTTCCTGAACGACAGAAACGGACAATATAATCTTCAGAGTGAGCTTGGGCGTGCGGATTCGCTGGGCGTGAAGCCGGTGAGGCCTGGCCAGCCTGGCTTTGACGAAGCGATCAACTCCGGTGATATCAAGTGGGTAGTGGGCAGCGATGGAAAATTGGTAGTGATGCCGAAGACTGTGGCTGGCGAGGAGATTCCTCACAGTGTTCTAACTCGCGGTCAGCCAGTTCTGGCTGCCGGTGAAGCCGATGTTGCCGGTGGGGATGGGTTCCACTTCGGGCTCCGAATATCGAATAACAGCGGTCACTATATGCCCTGCAACTGTAGTCTCGATATTGGGATACAAAATTTCCGCGAGGCTGGAATTGAATTCGATCCAGGGAGCGTGGAACGTGTTGCCCCTTGATGCTGAAAAGATCCACGATCTCCTGGAGATGGATGGCGATTCACAGCGCCGCTGGTTGGTCGCAGGTCAGCCATCCGTAGTTGGTGAGCGCCACTACTGGTGGGAAGCCGTCACTACGATCGCACTGAGTGGTCTTTATGACGCCGCCCCGGCTAGCCCCGATGAATTGAAGTATGCGCTCCTGGCTATGCGCTCAACTGAAGGGGCCATGGCGCAGCATGTCGTGGCTAGAACGGATGGACTGATTCGCATTTCCTACCTGGCGTCGCGATACGGTCGTGATGCAGGCAATGACATTCGCAGCATTCTAGACCCTGATCAATTGGCGAGCGACTGTTTGGCGTCGATTGAACTGCCGTACGAGGTCGTGCTGCAGGCTCTGGATGACTGGAGGTCATTGCCGCGCTCAGAGATACTGGCGCTCCGGAAGGTTAAGAAAGTTATCAGTGCAGTCGCGGTGCTGATCCCGCATGTTAGCGACGGTGAACTTCGGGACAACGTTCTTCGATGGCTCGAAATTCGCGACCTGTTGCCCTAGGGCCTCTGCTGTCTGGAATTAGCGAGATCTAGTCGGAAGCTCCGTTGAAAGGCGGTGGTTTCTAGGAATCGTTGCAACACGTAGTCGATTTGATCAGGCCGCGAGCAGTTTATGCAGGCGCTCGGCTGGGGTTTCCCAGCCGAGCGTTTCGCGTGGGCGGCCGTTGAGTTCGGCATTGACGGCGGCCAGGGGCTCCGCTCCGTGGACTCTCGGGCGAGTGCCCTTGTCGGCGATGTGGATCCACTTGAATTTTTACGTCAGTGCTGACTGTTGCCGGTTGCGGGTATGATACAGACGCACCTAGGCATGATGGCGGCGTGTCAAGCGATGCGCGTGCTTATGAAGGGTCCTCCGGTCTCTCGCTTGGCGATGCATCTCAGCAAGACGCAATTACGTTCCCGCCCGCAGCGACAAGTCTACATTTTAAGACGGTTGGAGATCCGGGCGGCGGAAGTTTTTATCTGACCTTCAAGGCTCCAGGGAATTCGGCTGACGGATTTCTGGGGCAGCTCGGGACATCAATGAGAAATTGCAGTCAGCCATTCGGTGATATTGAATCTGATGTGGCCTCGCATGCGGGATGGCAATTGCTGGCGGCAATCGGTTTAATTTTAATGGCTGTATCGGTGGCATTGGCAATGGGAGATTCTTCGAAATTTCGTTGGATAAGATCGATTCGCCAGGCATCATAATTTACTACTTCTCGGGCGAGGATGGGGTGGGTCAAATACCGCTTTGCCATGGCAGGCGCTACTTGCATGTCGGTTCGCTAGGTGCTTCGAGCGGTTGCGGGTTTTTGGACATGAGCCCTCGCCCTGCCCATGCCCCCTTGTGGGCTATATAGTTAACTTCCTGTTAGGCGGCGCCGTAAGCCTGCAGTGAGCTTGGTGAGGTTTCCGGATATGCCATCCCGCATGAGTGGGATTCGTCATCTTGTCGAAAGAATTATTGTGAGGTCTGGCTCCTGGTGTAGTTTTTGATGTCAAGGAGGAAAAGATGTCGCACCTCTTCGATGACGACTTCGTCAGAGGCTCGCTCGAAGTCCATCTCCCCGAGGCATGTGTGCTCCTGGGGCGACTGGACATGGCTGAGCGTGCATCAGCAGAGGACTTGGGGCGGAGCCCTCGGTCCCTCGGTATGTACACGGTTTTGCCTGAGGCCTTCTATTGGGATATTCTCCGGCCGGCTCTGAACCCTGCGGAAACCAGTCTCGATCTCCTGGGAAGATGCAAGGATTTTCTTGATGAACTCACCGAGAGCCGACGCTATGGGGTATTGCAGGCGCTGCGAATTCGTGTGTGGGAACATCTAACACGTCCTGAGCGCGGGATTCTTGCGTGGAGTGGCCCCGATGCGGTCGCCCCGCCGTCCTAGCGTCGACCTTTCGTGACGGTCCGCCGGGCTTGCCCGGCGGACCGTTTCGGCTTGCGGGCCTGGGGCGGGCAGGCCCTGAAGGCCAGCTTGAACAGCTTCCCGAATAGCAGCAATCCGGATTTCAGCGAGTACGTCGTCTATGCTGTCGGAGGAGATTCTGGTGGATGGGCTATGACCGGCAGGGTCGGTGGTCAGCGGAAGTGCGACGGTTGGGGATGCTGAGCCATGTCGAGTGACGCGGCCATCCTGGTCAGGCGATACACCGGGCCTGCCCTGACTGCGGCTGAGATTGCCAAGGTTTTGGGGCTTCCGTTGGATCCGACATCGGTGGCCTGGCAATCTGTTGACGGTGTTGACGGATCCCGGTTCAGCCTTCGGCTGAGCACGGCCCGCGGTGACCGCTTGGGTCCGGCGGTCGGCGCTGGTGGTGACTGGCCAGCGGAGCGTGAGTACGACTGTTTCGTTCATGTCGGCATCGACCGGACGGCTCCGGACAGTGATGACAGCATCGGCGCGCTGCGGGCCTTCTGCCGGTCCGCCGTCGTCAAGTTGCGTGCCGAATGGCGTGGCCTGGAGACAGCGTTCAATCTCGACTTCGACGGTGCGTACAGCTACGCAGTTGAGCTGGCCGAGTCGCCGGGGCCCGAGGTCGCGGTGTGGTTGGCCAGTCGACAGCTGCCGGATGCCGAGAAGTTCTCCGCGGTCGAGCTGGTCGACCGTGCGATCCGTGCTACTGGGGCCACCGTGGCCATCGAGGCGGAGCAGCCCGGGCGTTATCTCGTCTCTACTGATGCTGCGGCCGATGAGGTGACGGAGTCCCTTGCGCTCCGCGCTGATGAGCTCAGCTTCCAAGCGGCCGTCCTTGTACCCGAGTGGCACGCTTCAGTTCGGGAACTGGAGGCTTTCGGTGACCTGTTGGTCGCCGAAGCAGCTGAGGCCTTCGACGGGGTGGATGTCGCCTGGTGGGCCGGACGGCAGCTGGTCCGTTACGAGGTCGAGGCTCGCCCGAACCGCAGCCTTGGCCGGAGTCCGAGGTCTACCGGCTGAGCACCGCGCAGGGTTGCCGCGTGATGACGCTACGTCAGTCACACGCGTACGGCGCCAGCATCCCCGAAACAAAGTCGGCATGCAGCACCGACACGTCGTACGCCAGCACCCCCGCCGCCGCCACCACCAGAAGCACCGCGATCACCACCGCCTCCCCCGCCCGCCGCGCCCGAACGCCGGCGAGCACGCCGGTCCCCGCCGCCCAGCGCCGCGACCCCTGCCCCACGGCAGGCACCGCCCCCGCCGTGTGGCAATGGCTCAACGGCTCGCGCACCACGTGCTGGTAGAGGTCGAAGTGGACCACCTGCCAGACGAGCCGCCGCGGCGCGCGGACGGGGGCGGCGGCGCCGAGCGGCATCACGGTCGGTCGTCAGTACCAGTTCGGTTGCGGCCGCACGAAGAGCACGTTCTGCTGCCCCTCAGCCCGCGTCTCGTGCTCGTTGCGGCCCGAGAGGCTGACGTTGAGCCGGGGGTCGGAGTGCTGGGTGTAGCGGACGTCGCCGTCGGGGGTCACGGCGGTGACGATGGCGGTGTGGTGGATGTTGCCCTGCTGGAGGCTCGGGTCCTGGTCGTTGCCCTGCTGGAAGAACATGATGTCGCCGGGCTTCACCTGGTCCTGCGGGACCTGGGAACCGCCGTTGCCGGTCAGGAAGTCGTGCAGGTTCTGTGCGCCGCCCCAGCTGTGGGTGTGCTCGGGGCCGGCCAGCAGGCCGCCGAGGTCCCAGCCGTTCTCGCCGGCGGTGCTCTGGTTCCAGCCGCTGTCGTCGAGCGTGTTCCAGCCCTTGTACTGCATCCCGGCCTGGTGCAGCGCGTTGGAGGTGAAGTTGGTGCAGTTGTCCTCGCCGCTCACGTCGCCGCTGCCGTCGTTCCAGTGTTGCTGGGCGTACTGCACGACCGCCACCCGGTCGTACTTGCCGTCGGTGCCGTGCAGGTCGGCCTTGACGGAGTCGGGGATGCCGGGCAGGCCGGCGATGGCGACCGGCTCGGAGAGCATGAACTGGTGCTGCTGGAGGGGGGTGAGGCCGTTCCACCAGTCGGTGACCAGTTGCGGGTTGTCGCCGCTGGGGATGTCGCCCTGGTAGGCGGCGAGTTCGACGTTGGAGGCTTCGCCCTGGATGTCGTCGAGGGCCTGGTTCAGGTCGGTGACGCAGGTGTCGTTGCCCAGCTTGGTGAGCTCGGCGGCGACCTGCTGGTCGGCCTGGGTGGCCTCGCGCAGCGCCTCCTGGAGCAGGGCGTCGACCTCGCCGACCTGGCTGGCGTTCGTCGGCTCGTTCGGGTTGCCGGCGGGGATGCTGCGGCCCTGGTCGAGGTCGACCGGCAGGTTGTACTGCTGCGCGAGGTTCAGCGCGTTGGCCAGCGTGCTCTTGGCGTACTCGATGCTGTGGGTCAGGCCGTCCAGCACCATGGCGACCCCGCGCATGATGTCGGAGGCGGCCTCCAGCGCGTCGGCCTGGTCGGAGAGCTTCTGGCCGGCCGTCTGACCGACCGCGTCCTTCCAGTGGTCGCCGAGCGGGCCGACGCCCTGGGCGTGCAGGTCGTTGGAGGCGTTGGTGGCCTCCTGCGAGGCGCGCAGCCAGCCGTCGGCGGCGGCCTTCCACTGGGTGGGGTCGGCGTGCTGCAGGTCGGTCAGGGTCACCATGGCGATCAGCCCGCGTTCAGGTCGGTCAGGGACTGCGCGAAGCGGCGCTGGGCCTCGGCGTCGGCGGCGTCGTAGGAGTCGGCCGACTGGCTGAGCTGGGCCGAGTAGGTCTGCAACTGGCTCACGATGCCGTTCAGGTGGGCCTGCCAGTTGTCGGTGCAGGTCACCAGGGCGGCCGAGGACTGCCAGGCGGGCTGGGCCTGGGCCACCGTCAGGCTGTCGTCCAGCCAGTGGCCGGCCGCCGGCGAGCTCTGGTCGGCGATGGTGTTCACGGCGGCGGCGGTGGTGCGGACGCCGCCGGGATGGATCTGGATGTCGTTCACGTCGTTCTGCTTCCCCGTGTGTTGCTTCCCCGCCACCAGTGATGCGCGGCGCGCGGCCGGTGGTGATCTTGAGTCTAGCGCGGGGCCAGGGCGGATTCTGAGGGCTGGTCAGCTCTGCGGCCCTGGTCAGCGCGGTGCCGCCGGTACCGGGAGCCCAACCGTTCGCGGCCGGTTGGCGTCTCTCATACTGAACCGATCAGCAAGCGAGAGTCAGCCGCCCGACAGGTTGCGCTGACGGCGGGAGGGTTGCCACATGGCAGTTGCAGTCATATCGGCGAGGGCGGGGGTGGACTTCGCGTGAGCAACCCGATTGTCAAGGCGCTGGAGTCGGGCGCGCAGAAGGTCGGCAAGGCCCTGACCGAGGACGGCGGCAAGGCCGTCAAGGACCTGTACCACTCGACCGGTGAGAACCTGAAGAAGGTCACCAAGAACACCGTCGACGCGGACACCAAGCACGAGGGCGAGCTCAAGAAGCTCCTCTCCTCGGGGAAGAAGGACGAGCCCAAGGACCCGCACACGCCCGGCGGCGGGGGGAAGGGGCCCGGCGGGTCGGGCAAGGGCGGCAGCGGCGACGAGAACGGCCCCAAGGACCCGCACCAGCCCGGTGGCGAGGGGTCCGGAGGCGGCGGGTCGGGCAAGTCCGGCGGTGACGGCGGCGGTCGCGACCAGGTCAAGGACCCGCGGACGTCGGGTCGCCGGGACGACTCGATCTGCCCCGGTGGTGAGCCTGTCGACATGGCGACAGGGCGGATGTTCATCAAGCAGACGGACGCCTCGCTGCCCGGCTCGCTGCCGCTGCTCTTCACCCGCAACTTCGAGTCGGGCTACGGGGCCGGTCGGTGGATGGGCCGCCGCTGGGTCTGCACCTTCGACGAGCGGCTGGAGATCGACGCCGACGGCGTGGTCTACCTCAGCCCCGACCTGTTCTCCCAGGCCTACCCGCACCCCGCGCCCGGCGACGATCCGGTCCACGCCAGTGCCGGTCCGCGCTGGGACCTGGCGATCGACGAGGCGAGCGGCGACTACACGCTGAGCGACCCGTCGACGGGCGTGGTACGGGAGTTCAGCACGGTGCCGGGCGGGCACGAGGCGCTGCTGACCCGGGTCCGGGACCGCTTCGGCCGCCACTACGACCTCGCCTACGACGACAGCGGCACCCCGCTGTCGATCACCCACTCCGGCGGCTACCAGCTGCTGGTCACGGTCGACCACGGCCGGATCACCGCGCTGCGCCTGGCGGACGCCGTCTCGGGCGGGCGCGCCGAGCTGCTGTTGCGCTACGGCTACACCGACGGGCACCTGAGCGGCGTCTACAACTCCTCCGGCAAGGCGATGCGCTTCGCCAACGACCCGAGCGGCCGGATCCTGTCCTGGACCGACCGCAACGACAGCCACTACCGCTACACCTACGACCAGCACGACCGCGTCACCGACGAGGGCGGCGCCGACGGCACCCTGCGGTTCAGCTTCGGCTACGGCGAGCCCGACCCGGTCACCGGCATCAAGGTCCACACCGAGACCAACGCGCTCGGCCACACCAACGCCTACCAGGTCAACGAGCACGCCCAGATCGTCGCGCAGACCGACCCGCTCGGGAACACCACCCGCTACGAACGCGACGACTACGACCGCCTGCTGGCCGAGACCGACCCGCTGGGCCGCACCACCCGGTGGGAGTACGACGGCGCCGGCGACCTGATCTCCGTCACCCGACCGGACGGGGAGCGGATCACCGCGACGTACGCCGGGCGGCTGAGCCTGCCGGAGACGGTCACCTACCCCGGCGGCGCCACCTGGCGGCACACCTATGACGAGGCCGGCCGCCGCACCACGCTGACCAGTCCGACCGGCGCGGTCACCAGCTACGGATACGACGAGCTCGGCCACCCCAGCTCGGTCACCGACGCCCAGGGCAACACGACCCGGGTGCGCTTCAACACCGCCGGGCTGCCGGTGGAGGTCGTCGAGTCGACCGGTGCCACCGTGCGCCTGGAGCACGACGCGTTCGGTCGCGTCGTGCAGGCCACCAACCAGGCCGGCAGCACCGCCCGGCTGACCTGGACGGTCGAGGGGCAACTGGCCTCGCGCACCGGGATGGACGGCAGCACGGAGTCGTGGACCCACGACGGCGAAGGCAACGTGCTGACCCACACCGACGGGCTCGGCCGGCTCAGCACCTTCGAGTACACGCACTTCGAGACGCTGACCGCCGCCACCGGCCCCGACGGCGCCCGCTACGCCCACACCTACGACGCGAACATGCAGCTGGTGGCGGTCACCAACCCGCTCGGCCAGACCTGGCACTACACCTACGACGCGGCCGGACGGCTCGTCGCGGAGCAGGACTTCCACGGGCGCCGCACCGGCTACCAGCGCGACGCGGCCGGCCAACTGGTCTGCCGCACCGATCCGCTGGGCCAGCAGACCCGTTTCACCTACGACCTGCCGGGCCGGGTCACCGCGAAGGACGCCGCAGGGCGCGTCACCACCTACGGCTACGACCGCGCCGGCTACCTGGTCCGGGCCACCAACCCGGACGCCGACGTGGTCCGCACCGTCGACGCGCTGGGCAACCTGCTCGCCGAGTCCACCAACGGACGCACCCTGACCCACACGCTGGACACCCAGGGACGCCGGGTGCGGCGCACCACCCCGGGCGGGCACACCAGCAGCTGGACGTACGACGCGGCCGGCCGGGCCACCGCCCTGGCCACCCCCGGCGGGAACCTCGAATTCAGCTACGACCAGGCGGGTCGGGAGCTGCAGCGCGTCTATGACGGGCACCTGACGGTGGACAGCGTCTGGGACGCCGTGCACCGGCTCACCAGCCGGACCCTGCGGACGGCCGGGCAGGCCGGGCCCGCCGTGCTCCAGCAGCGCGACTACACCTACGGCGGCGCCGGTCTGCTGACCTCGGTCGACGACCAGTTGGCGGGTCGGCGCAGCTTCGACCTCGACGAGTCGGGCCGGGTCACCGGGGTCCGGGCGGAGGGCTGGACCGAGAGCTACGCCTACGACCAGGCGGGCAACCTGACGAACGCCGACTGGCCGGCCACCGGTGCCACCAAGGCCGCCCTCGGCGCCCGTACTTACGAAGGCACCCAGCTCACCACCGCGGGCCGGGTCCGCTACGAGTACGACGCGGCCGGCCGCGTCACGCTGCGGCAGAAGGCCCGGCTGTCGAAGAAGCCGGACACCTGGCTCTACACCTGGGACGCCGAGGACCACCTCACCGAGGTCACCACCCCCGACGGCACCCGCTGGCGCTACCGCTACGACCCCTTCGGGCGACGGGTCTCCAAGCAGCGCCTGGGAGTTGACGGTGTCACCGTCGAGGAGCAGACGGACTTCGTCTGGGACGGCTTCACGCTGGCCGAGCAGACCACGCACGCGCCCTACCTGCCCGGCCCGCACACGCTGAGCTGGGACTACCAGGACCTGCACCCGCTCGCCCAGACGGAGACCATCACCACACCGGCCGGCGCCGATCCCGCCGAGAGTGCCCAGGATCTGATCGACCGTCGGTTCTTCGCCATCGTCACCGACCTGGTCGGCACCCCGACCGAGCTGGTGGACGCCGCCACCGACACCATCGCCTGGCGCGCCACCAGCACGCTCTGGGGCCAGACGACCTGGCCCACCGGCAGCACCACCTACACGCCGCTGCGCTTCCCCGGCCAGTACTTCGACCCGGAGACCCGCCTCCACTACAACGTCGGCCGCTTCTACGACCCCGAGACCGCCCGCTACACCAGCCCCGACCCGCTGGGCCTGCTCCCCGCGCCGAACCCGGACACCTACGTCCACAACCCCCACACCTGGTCCGACCCGCTGGGGCTGTCACCCCACCCGCACCAGGATCTCCTCGACTCGGTGAAGGGGAGGGCGGACCAGGCCGCGACACTGTCGAACAAGCAGCGTCCAGGTGTGGCGGAGGGGCTCAAGCTGCCCGACGGGACGATCACGACGGCCACCAGCGGCAAGGACGTCCCGACGCTGCATCCCAGCGTCCAGCAGATGCTGGACAACATCGAGGCGGACGACCGCGGCAACGGCCACGGGAAGTGCGGGATCCCCCGGCTCCTGTCCGAGGCCTTGAACAATGGGCACAATCCGCAGGGAGCGGCGGCGGCCGCCATGCTCGTCACCAAGAAGGCGGAGACTCACGGCAAGGAGATCGGCCCGTGCGACAGCTGTAGGGTCCTCTCGAACCACTACGGTCTCAACTTCATCACTGACGACGGATTGACGGGTGGCACGTCGTGAACGACAACGACATGCAGAGGTTCTCGGACGAGGTCGAGCGGGTGCTCCGGGCCGCGGGCTGGCAGCCGGGACGGCAGGTCGACACCACGGCCTGGCGTCGTGATCTGGAGAGCACCGGGTTCCGCATGCACGAGGCGGCCGAGCGCTTCCTGGCCGAGTTCGGCGGTCTCAAGGTGGACATCCGTGGTCGGGGCATCTCGGTCGCCCGTGAGCCCTTCGAGTTCGACCCGATGCTGGCCGACGGGGAGGACGACCGGTTCACCGAGTGGGGCGAGGACATCGGACAGGCCCTCTTCCCGATCGGCGTGCTGGACCAGGGGCAGTTCTTCCTCGGGATCTCGGAGTCGGGCGAGGTGTACCTGGTCACGAACTGGCTCGCCTCGTTCGGGGTCGTGCCGGAGGCGCTGGAGCGGCTGATCCTCGGCATCAAGGCGGACGAGATCGCGGAGTAGCCGACGGCGTGTTGTGACGAGCACGGCCCCGACCGCCTGGCGGTCGGGGCCGTGCTCCTCGCTCTGACGACCCGTCAGAGCAGCGCGGCCGAGGGCTTGACCATGCCGCGGGCCGTCTTCGCGTCCACGTACTCGCCCAGCGCCGTCATCACCCACTCGCCCGAGAACTGGCGGACCAGCTTGCACATCACCACGCCCGTGTGGGGCTCGGCGTTGGTCAGGTCGAAGCGGACCAGCTCGTCGCCGGTGGTCAGGTCGAGCAGCCGGCAGTAGGCGTCCTTGACCTCGGTGAAGCGTTGGCCGGAGAAGGAGTTGACCACGAAGACCAGGCCGCAGACCTCCGCGGGGAGGCCCTCCAGGTGGACGTCGATGGCCTCGTCGTCGCCCTCGCCCGCGCCGGTCAGGTTGTCGCCGGTGTGCTGGATGGCGCCGTTGAAGACGTTGAGCTTCATGAACCAGACGGTCTCCAGGCGTTCGCGCTGCGCGTCGAAGGCGATGCAGGAGGCGTCCAGGTCGATGTTGCGGCCGCGCTTGGCGGGCTCCCAGCCGAGCGCCATCCGGACCGAAGTGAGCAGCGGGCGGCCGTTCTTGACCAGCGAGACCGAGCCGCCCTTGACCAGCGAGACCCGGCCCTTGTCGAGGGTGACCCGGGGCGTGGCCGGCGCGGCGGCCGGCGGGGCGCTGGGCCTCGGGGGGACGCTGGTGGGGGAGGGCGGGACGGCGGTGGGCGCGTAGTCGGGCATCGGCGGCAGCGCGCCCTGGCCCGGTTCGTCGATCGAGACGCCGAAGTCGGTGGCGATCCCGGCCAGTCCGTCGGCGTAGCCCTGGCCGACCGCGCGTACCTTCCACTCCGCGCCGCGCCGGTAGATCTCGACCACCACCAGGGCGGTCTCGCGGGTCAACCGGGGCGGGGTGAAGGTGTGCAGGACCCGGCCGCTGTCGGCGTCCCGGACGGTGGCGGTGGGCTCGGCGCCCGCGAAGCCGGTGCCCGGGGGCGTCCGTTGCTCGTCCAGGCTGGCGACGATCACCACGGTCGCGACGTCGGCCGGCACCGCCCAGGTGTCCACCGTGATCGCGTCCGGGGCGGCGCCGCTCGCCGGGCGGTGGACGACGCCCGGGCCGCGCGGGGCGTTGAAGAAGACCAGGTCGGCATCGGAGCGAACCTTGCCGGCCTTGGTGAGCAGGATGCCGGAGACGTCCACCCGCTGACGGCAGCTCACTTCCACGCTGACCCGGACAGCGGACAGCGGCGCGTTGGCACCCTGGGTCAGGGGCGTGGTCACGTGAGCCTCCTCGGCTGGGCGGGCACGGGGGTGCGAACCGGCGTGCGGTGCGAGGCCAGCCTAGCCAAGGGCAGGTCAGGGTGGAGTCAGGAGTCCGGCGGCTACCTCGTGGGCATCGCGGCGGTGGCAGTGGTGGTGGGGACCGTGGCGGCGGTGAAGGTGCCGAGCGCGGCCACCGCCTGCGGGCTGCGCAGCGCGAAGCCGGAGGCCGTCCAACTGCCGGCGGCCGGTGCGGTGTCCGGCCCGGCGGACCGGGCGTCCTGCACGGTGAAGGTGTAGGTGCCCGGCGCCAGGTCCTCGCCGGCCGCCGGGGCGAAGCGGTAGACGACCATGGCGCCGCGCTGATGGAGCGTCACCTGGGCGCCGGGCAGGGTGCTCCAGGCCATCGCGCCGGCGGTGGCGTCGGCGTCCAGCCGCAGCTCGACCTCGACGGCGGCCAGCGGCTCGGTGACGGTGAGCGTCACCGTGTGCCGGCGGCCGAGTCCGGCGGGGGCGCCGATGTCGCCCTGGCCGGTGAGGATCGGGGCGTCCGGGGCGGGGGTGGTGGCGCCGTCACCGCCGATCGGGTCCGGCGAGGGGCGGGGCGCCGGGATCAGCGGCGGCGCCGGGGAGGTGGGCGTCAGCGGGGTGGGGCCGGGCGTCGGGGTGGCCGTGTCGGGCGTGCGGGCGGGCGGGACGATGACCGGGGCCGCCGGCTGGTCGCTCGCGCCGCTGGGGGCGGGCGTGGGGGTCGCCGTGTCGGGCACCCGGCCGACTCCCGTGGTGGGGTGGGCGGTCGGCGTCCCGGCGTCGGTCCCGGGGGTCCCGGAGGTGCCGGCGGTGGCCGGTGCGCCGGCCGGTGACGACGAGGTCGGCGATGGCGCCGAGAGCGGGTCGAAGGGACCGGGCGCGGCGGGTGCGGGGCTGACGGGGGCACCCGAGAGGCGGGGGTCCGGCTGGGCGGGCGTGGCCGGGGGCGAGTACGCCGGGCGCGCGGGCCCACCGGCGACTGGCGCGGGGCCGCCGGACACCCGGCTGCCCGCCGTGGGCCCGCTCGAGGTCCTGGCGACCGGCGCGGTGCTGGCCGGTCCACCGGTGATCGTCCCGCCCGCCACCGGCGCGGGCGCGGTGGGCCCGGCGGAGCCGCCGCCCGGCGGCGTGCCGGGGGCCGTGGTCCCGGGATCCGTGGGCGTGGCGCCGACGGTGGTCATCCGCACGCCGTAGCCGATCCGCTGCTGGGAGCTGATCAGCCAGGTGGTCGCGATGCTGATGCCGACCACGGTGGACATCGCCATCGCCGCGCCGGAGACCCTGATCGCGGGCAGCCGGAACTGTCCGCCGAGCGGCTTGGGCCGGCTGTGCCGACCTTGCGCAAGCGGCCGCTGCGCCGCCGCGGGGGTGCCTTCCCGGTGAGCCACCGGACTCCTCTCCTCCCCAGCCGACCTCCCCGGTCGGCTGCCAATGCCCCGCTCGAATGCCCCGTCCCAGCCGTGACACGCGGTCCCGCTGCGATCCGGGTGCGAACCGGTTGCCCGTGGCGAACCGTTACCCCCGTGGCACCACCCGTGTCGACAGAGTGACGAGAGTACCAGCGTGGCGGCGCTGCGTGACCGGGCGGGAACGTGCGCAGTGGGTACGACGGTTGCCGGTCGACGACCTGGACCGAATGCGGACTGAACGTGGACTGGCTGTCGGACGGCGAAAGTTGACGTACCGTCTGGTAGACCGGACCGAACGCGGGAGCGACGGGGCGGCAGCGGGCGGGCGACGGGGGAGCGGGGACGGTGCGCTGACGCCCGGTGACGCCGCCGGTGAACGCCCGGGAGTCCGTCGCCCGTTGCAACCCTCTGCAACCTTTGCGGCCCCGGCGGCGGCGGAGCAGGCTGGCCCGGTCCCGTCTCGCCCCGGAGTAGCAGCCATGCCGCGCGATCACCTGTCTCCCGCCCCCGGCGGAGTTCCGTACCGTGCCACGCAGGGAGCCCGGCCGCAGTCACCCGGCCGGCCGGCCCTGCCGGTCGAGGACGTCCTGACCCTGCGGATCGCGCTGGGCCGGGACCGGGTGGGCACCGTGCCCACCAGGTTCCGTTACCAGCCCGAGCGCCCCTACGAGGTCCTGGTCACCTTCCACCTGGGCCGACCCGACGAGGTCGACTGGGTCTTCTCCCGCGAACTGTTGCGCGAGGGCCTGCACGGCCTGACCGGCCAGGGTGACGTGCGCCTGTGGCCCGCACACTGCCCCTGCCACGGCGCGACCCTGCACCTGGCCCTGGAGTCGCCGTACGGCAGCGCGCTGTTGGAGGCCTCCGCGCCGCGGGTGCGGGAGTGGCTGGACCGCACCTACGCCGAGGTGCCGGACGGCGCCGAGCCGGACTGCGCGCCGACCGACGAGCAGTTGACGGCGTTCCTGTTCGGCGACAGCTGAGAGTTGCGACAGCGGTGCGTGCTGCCGCCTGAAGGCCCGTCAGGAGTCCGGGCGTTCAGACGTTCAGGTGTTCAGCCGTCGGTTCTTCTGGGGCTGGGCACCTGTCTGTCCAGCGGCCCCGCCGACTGCTCGGCAGCCTCGGCGGCCTCCGCGATGCGGCAGCCCGCCAGCAGGATCGCGCCGTCGTCGAGCAGCGCCCGCAGGCGGCGGATGCCGGGGGCCGAGGAGGCCGGCAGCAGCTGGGAGGGGTCGGCCGGGCGGATCACCTCCGTCTGGACGGTCTCGGCGAACCGGTACGGGCGGTGCTCCAGCAGGCCGCCCAGGTAGCGGCGCAGGCGGGAGAGTTCGGCCCGGACGGTGACCGCGCGGGACGGGTCGCCGAACAGGCCCAGGGCCAGCTCGGCCGCCGTCTGGCCGCTCTGATGGGCCGCCAGCAGCAGGAGCAGCTCGGCGTGCCGCGGGCTGAGCGCGTGCGACCAGCTGCCGGCGCCGCCGCGTACCGAGACCTCGGGCCGGTCGGTGCGGCTCAGGTCGAGCACCAGCCGGGCCCCCGCGGCCTGTTCGGAGACGGCCTGCGGTGAGCCGGTGAGCGGGCGGACCAGCCAGCCGTCGGCGAGCGGCTCGACCGCGCACTCGCCGAGCGAGGGCAGCCAGTGCACCGAGGCCGAGCCCCAGCCGTCGGCGGGCAACCGCAGCCGGCTGATCGGCGGCAGGCCGGCGGTGGCGGCAGTCCAGCCGTCCCGGTCGACCACCAGCGCCGGGCCCGAGGCCTGGGCCAGCACGGGCGCGGCGACGGTGCGCAGCCGGTGCAGCGACTCCAGCTGGGCGGCGCGCAGTTCGGTCTCGGCCAGGCGGGCGGCGGTGACGGCGAGTGCCAGCAGCTGCGGGTGCACCCCGCGGGCCGGGCCGCTGAGGTCGACCACGCCGGCCACCCGGCCGGTGCGCGGGTCGCGGACCGGGGCGCCGACGCAGGTCCAGGCGTGCTGGTTGCGCACGTAGTGCTCGCTGGAGTGCACCCGCAGCGGGCGTCCGGTGCGCGCGACCGTGCCGATGCCGTTGGTGCCCACCGCCTCCTCGCCCCAGCGGCCACCTGTCATGAAACCGATCAGGTCGGCGCTGCGGCGCAGCTGGCGCGGGCCCTCGTGCCAGAGCACCGTGCCGTGCGAGTCGGCGACGGCCAGGATCAGCGGCAGGTCGGCGACCGGGTCGAGCAGGGTGTCGCGCAGGGTGGGCATCACGACGTCCAGGCCGCTGGCCCGGCGGCGGTGCTCGATCTCGGCGGTGCCGAGGTGCTCCGGCTCCCGGCCGCGCTCCGGGTCCAGCCCGAGGCGGCGCAGCCGCTCCCAGGAGTCGCCGATCTCCGGGCGTGGTGCCTGGCGGGGGATCTCACCGGTGACCACCTGCTCGTGGCTCCTGGCGGTCTTGGCCGTGGACCGGACGGCGGCCTCGTCGTTCCGGCCCGGGTGTCCCGGGTGCGCGGTCTCCCGCATGGTGGCTCCCCTCGCCGCATCGCCGGCCCCGCTCGACCGGCGCAGGGCCCGGCAAGCCCTGCCGCCCACAGCGTACGGGTGCCGCAGCTCGCGCGGTCGGGGGATCCACGCACGAGCGGCGCGGGTTGACGCGAGGTGGTAGCGCGAGGTGGCAGCGGAGAGCGCCGGCCCCTCTCAGCGCCCGCCGGCCGCCAGCTGCGCGCTCTCCACGGTGTGGTGCAGGTCGCGGGTGGCAGCGGCGGTGGCGGCGGTGCTGACGGTCAGGCAGGCGGCCAGGGCCAGCGCGGCGGCCACCCGGCGGCGCCTGCCGGTGCGCGGGTGCGGGCTGAGCAGGGCGGCCACCCGGCGCGGCACCGGGCCGGCCGTGGCGGCCGGCGCCAGCAGGGGGCGCGCCGGGTGCGGGGTGCGGGCGGCCGCCAGCGCGGCACGCCCGACCGCGCGCGCGGTCACGGCGCGGTCGCCGACCTCCCTGGCGGCGCACTCGTCGGCCCAGCGCTCCAGATGGAAGCCGAGCGGCGCGCGCAGCCGGCGGAGCGCCGGGTGGAGCACGGCGGCGTACTCGGCGGCGGCCAGGAAGAGGTGGTGGCGGGCGGTCAGGTGGGCACGCTCGTGGGCGAGCAGCGCGGCCCGCTCGGGCGCGGGCAGCGCGCGCAGCATGCCCGCGGTGACCACGATCCGGCCGGGCCGCCCCGGCAGCGCGTAGGCGTCGGCGCGGTCGTCGTCCAGCACCGCGAGCGGGTGGCCGTCGTCGCCGGCGGCCTCGGTGCACGGGCCGAGGGCGGCGCGGGCCCGGCGCAGGTCGCTGTACTGCTGGTGGGCGGTGTGCAGGGTGAGGACGCCGGCCACCACCAGGGCGGTGGCCGCCAGGGTGGCCAGCACCATCGCGGTGGGCGAGGCCTCGTCGAGCCAGGGCAGCGAGATGTGGGCGAGCGCGGCGACGGCCGGGATGCGCAGCAGTCCGGCCGCGGCGAGCAGGCCGAGCGAGGCGGCGCTGGCGCCGGCCAGCACCACCCCGGTGGCGCCGAGCACCCAGGAAGCCGGGCGCGGCGGCAGCGCGTCGGCCAGCCGGCGGGCGGCCGGGGCGGCGAGGAAGGGGATCAGGAACGGGACCCAGACCAGGAGGATCATCGCGCGCCCCCCGCTTCCTCGGCGGACGCCTGCGGGCCCTCGCCGAGCAGCTCGCGCAGCAGCCGTTCGTCGTCGTCGGAGAGGTCGGAGACGAAACGTGCCAGCACGGTGGAGCGGTCCAGCTCGCGCTCGAGTTCGGTGCGCATCCGGCGGGCGGCGAGGCCGGCCGGGTCCCGCACGGTCGGGGTGTAGGCGTAGGCGCGCCCGGCCCGGTGGCGCTCGACGGTGCCCTTGTCGTGCAGCCGGGCCAGGATCGTGGCGATCGTGGTGCGGGCCAGCTCGCCGCCGAGGGCCGACTGCACGTCCTGCGGGGTCAGCGGCTGGTCGGCGGCCCAGAGGGCGGCGAGCACCTGGGCTTCGAGCTCACCCGAGGGGCGGCGCGCGACGGGCACTTCGGTCATGTCGACGTGACCTCCAGTCGTCGTCTACAGTCGTGTAGACCGTCTACGTCACTGTAGACGGTCGAGGCGCGTTCCGCAGGACCGCCTCCACCAGTATGAGAGGTCCGCCCATCGTGCCCTTCGCCTCCTCCCTGACGGCGCTCGCCGGTCATGCCCTCGCGGGTCATGCCCTCGCGGTCAACGTGCTGGACGCCTCGTCGCTGCTGGCCGCGTTCGGCGCGCTCGGCATCGCCGTGGTGCTCTTCGCCGAGACCGGTCTGCTGGTCGGCTTCTTCCTGCCCGGCGACTCGCTGCTCTTCACCGCCGGGCTGCTCTGCGTCTCCGGTACGCACAGCGGGCCGCACCTGGTGCTCTGGCAGGTGATCCTGGCCGCGGTCGCCGGCGCGCTGATCGGTGCCCAGGTCGGCTACCTGATCGGGGCCCGGGGCGGACGGGCGCTGCTGGCCCGCAACAAGCGCAAGTCGCTGACCAACGGCGTCGAGCGGGCCGAGGAGCTGCTGTCCAAGTACGGCTACGGCAAGGCGATCGTGCTGGCCCGGTTCATCCCCGTGGTGCGCACCGTGCTCAACCCGCTGGCGGGCGTGCTGGAGGTGCCGGTCCGGACCTTCACGCTGTGGCAGGTGGTCGGCGGCACGGTGTGGGCGGTCGGCGTGGTGCTGGCCGGGTACGCGCTCGGATCGTCCGTTCCCAACATCGACAATTACTTGTTGCCCATTATTGGTCTGGTAGTAGTTGTCTCCGTGATCCCCATTGCTCTCGAATTGCTCCGCGCCCGCCGCGAGGCGCGCCAGTCCGGCTCCGACCAGCAGGACGGGGGTGCGGCCCGATGACGACCGCGCTCCTCGCCTATGACGGCAGCGGCATCGACGGTGGCCTCTACACCACCATCACCGGGTGGGCGGCCGGCGCCCCGCACTGGCTCGACCAGGTGATCAGGACCTGGTCCGACCTCGGCCTCGGCCTCTTCGCCGTCTTCATGATCTGGGGCTGGTGGCAGGCCCGCCGGGCGGACTCGGTGGTGATGGCCCGAGTGCTCGCCTCGCCGCTGATCGTGGTCGCCGTCTACGTGGTCAACTCGATCCTCAAGAGCCTGGTGCACGAGGTGCGGCCCTGCCAGCAGCTGCCGAGCACGGTGACCGTGGAGACCTGCCCCGGGGTCGGGGACTGGTCGTTCCCGAGCAACCACTCGGTGATCGCCTTCGCGGCGGCCGTGGCGCTCTTCTTCGCCTACCGCAGGCTGGGCGCGATCGCGCTGGTCGCGGCCGTGCTGATGGCGGCCTCGCGGGTCTGGATCGGCGTGCACTACCCGCACGACGTGGTGGTGGGCTCGCTGGTCGGCATCCTGGTCGCGCTGCCGCTGGCGGTGCTGGCGGGCCGGGCGGCGCCGCTGGTGGACCGCCTGCGCGGTGGGGCGCTGGGCCCGGCGCTCGGCAGCGGCTGAGATCTGTCCCGTCGTGAGCTGTACCGCATGAAGCCGGGTCCCGGGCGGGGCCCGGCTTCGGGCTTTCGGGTGGGAGCGGCGGTGTCCTGGTTGACGGCCCGCGGCCGCGGGCCGGGTGGATCTTCGCCACCGCTGGCGCCACCCCCTGGCCTTTGACCTGGTGATCGTCAGCCCCTTGTGCGCCCGTGTCCGGCGGGGGCAGCATGAGATCCCGGGCCGACGCCCACCTGGCCGGCCCGGTCCCCGCACCGTGCGCCATCTGCGCTGCGCCACGCGCCGTGCGCCGCGGGCGGGGCCACTACGGTCGGTCGAAGGGACGCGCATGCCGTACCGGCTCGACAACATCCAGGGCGACTGGCCCGCCGAAGAACTGCGCAAGGGCGTGGAAGGCCTGCTGGCCGAATCCATGGTGCTCACCCTCGCCACCGCGGGCCCGGACCACGGGCCGCACGCCAACCTCGCCTTCTACGCGTTCGACGCGGAGCTGGTGCTCTACTTCGTCAGCGAGCGCTCGACCCGGCACAGCCTGCACCTGTCGGAGCAGGCCAGGGCCGCCGCCACCGTCTTCCTGCCGCCGCCGGTCTTCGGCGAGCAGCTGCGCGGGCTGCAGCTGACGGGTCGGGCGGGGGAGGCCTGGGGGCAGCACGCGCAGGCGGCGCTGACGGCCTATCAGGGGCGCTATCCGACCTTCGCCCAGGATCCGCAGGTGCGCGAGCAGTACCTGAACGGGGGCGGGGCGGCCGCGCTCTACCGGTTCGAGGTGGCGGAGCTGACCGCGGTGGACGAGCCGCACTTCGGGCGGCGCAACTACCTGCGGGCGCGCGTGGTGCGGGACTAGTTTTTGCCTGTCCTTGGTTGATGGGTTGTACAGACAACTACTGGCTGGTTGTCTGTACAACTTGACGACTATTGGCCCGCGCGTCGCTGATCGGACACCTGGCGGCCACCTGGATCACGCAGCCTGGTAGCCACCATGCAGGGCCAATAGCGCAACCGGTAAGGACACCCCCCGATGAGCATCGAGAACCCCACCGACAAGATCACCCTGGTCGTGCTCGACATGGCCGGCACCACGGTGGCCGACGACGGCCTGGTCGAGCAGGCCTTCCAGGCCGCTGCCGGCGAGCTGGGCGTGGTGGCCGGCAGCGAGCAGCACCAGGAGATGCTCGCGCACGTCCGGGCCACCATGGGCGAGTCCAAGATCTCCGTCTTCCGCCACCTGTTCGGCGACGAGGAGAAGGCCCAGCGGGCCAACGCCGCCTTCGAGCGCGCCTACCACGACCTGGTCGACGCCGGGCACTGCGCCGCCCTGCCCGGTGCCGCCGAGGCGATCGCCGAACTGCGGGCCCAGGGCCGCACGGTGGTCCTCACCACCGGCTTCTCCCGGGCCACCCAGGACCAGATCCTGGCCGCGCTCGGCTGGCAGGACATCGCCGACCTGACCCTCTGCCCCGCCGACGCCGGCCGCGGCCGCCCCTACCCCGACCTGGCCCTCACCGCCCTGCTGCGCACCGAGACCGACTCGGTCCGCCAGATCGCGGTGGTCGGCGACACCGGCTACGACATGCTCACCGGCACCCGCGCGGGCGCGTCCGTGGTCGCGGGCGTGCTGACCGGCGCGCACGGCGCGGAGCGGCTGACGGCGGACGGGGCGACCCACGTGCTGGGCTCGATCGCCGAGCTGCCGGCGCTGCTGGCCGGCCGCTGAGGGCACTGCCGCGTGGTTGGCAGAGCTGCCGTTCTGCCAACCACGGGGCACTCAGGTCTACCGTTGCGCTATGGCTCCTACGCCTGCGCAGCCTGTCGAGGCAGACACCACCGTCGGGCAGCGCGTCCCGGGGGTCGGCGCCATCATCATCGAGACGACCAATAGCATCCTGAACCGCGTGCACCGCTGACTGCCTCGGGCTTCCGGTCCTCACCGCCGAGTTGGCCCGGGCCGACCTGCGGGACCACCTCACCGCGAAGATCGTACTGATTCGCTGATCCGCCCTGTTGGGATCCGCCCGGGAGTCAGGCCGGCCGGCCCTCCTCGTCCTGCCCGTCACCCTCACCCAGCTCCGACGCGGCCGAGGCCAGCAGCAGGTCCAGGGCGGCCGGGTACGCGCTCTCGTTCATCCGTTCGGCCAGCAGGTCTGCCGTGGCAGCGATATGAGGGTGCGTCTGTTCCGGGAGCCGCGCGTAGGTCGCCTGCCAGACGGCCTCGTCCGTGCGGCGGGCGGCCGCCGGAAGGGCGAGAGCGGCGGCGTCGAGCGCCGCGAAGGCCAGGCTCTGGTCGATGAAGACGTGGTAGATCCGGACCGCCGCCCGGTCCGGGAAGCCCGCACCGCGCAACAGCCCCAGAACGGCCTCGTCCGCCGCGATCTCGTGGGCACGGCCGCTGACGCGGCTTGCGGCCAGGACGGCCGCTTGCGGGTGGGCGAGGTAGGAGGCGTGCACGCGCAGGCCGAGGGCGCGAAGGTCGGCCCGCCAGTCACCGGTCGGGGCCCAGCCGGTCATCGCGCGGTGCATCAACTCGTCCGCGATGGCGCGCGAGAGCTCGTCCATGCCGCGGAAGTACCGGTAGACAGTGCTCGGGTCCGCGCCGAGGGCGAGGCCGAGACGCCGCGCGGTCAGCCCCTGCGCGCCGTGCTCGCGCAACATGCGCAGCGCGCTCTCCACGATGAGCTCGTGCGAGAGCACCGTGCCCTGCTTGGTCGGCCGTCGCCGACGCCGCTGCTCGTCCTGGACCACCGCTTTCGCCATGCCGCGAGCTTATGCCAACGCCATTGACGTGTGTGGCGGCCCCGGCGTTTGATCGGCACGCGGCCGCTCAACCGCCCTGAAAGAACGCACGCCCATCCCTCAGAGGAGTCCCCCATGCGTGTCCTGCTGGTCGGCGCCGGAGGCGTCGGTACCGCGATCACCCGGATCGCCGCCCGTCGGCCCTTCCTGTCCCACCTGGTCGTTGCCGACTACGACGTCGCCCGCGCCGAGGCGGCCGTCGCCGCACTCGGCGACGAGCAGGCGCAGCGCTTCAGCGCCGCCCGCCTGGACGCGACGGACCAGGCCGCCGTCGAGGCACTGCTGCGCTCCGAGCGCTGCGAGGTGCTGCTCAACGCGACGGACCCGCGCTTCGTGCTGCCGCTCTTCGAGGCTGCCTTGGCGGCCGGCGCGCACTACCTCGACATGGCGATGTCCCTCTCCCACCCGCACCCGGAGCGTCCGCACGAGCTCTGCGGGGTCAAGCTGGGCGACGACCAGTTCGCCCGTGCCGAGGCGTACGAGAAGGCGGGCCTGCTGGCGCTGGTCGGCATGGGCGTCGAACCGGGCCTGTCGGACGTCTTCGCCCGCTACGCCGCCGACGAGCTGTTCGACGAGATCGAGGAGATCGGCATCCGCGACGGTGCGAACCTGACCGTCGAGGGCTACGACTTCGCCCCCTCCTTCAGCATCTGGACCACGATCGAAGAGTGCCTGAACCCGCCGGTCGTCTACGAGGCGAACCGGGGCTGGTTCACCACGCCGCCGTTCAGCGAGCCGGAGGTCTTCGACTTCCCCGACGGCATCGGCCCGGTGGAGTGCGTCAACGTCGAGCATGAGGAGGTGCTGCTGGTGCCCCGCTGGGTGGACGCCAAGCGGGTGACCTTCAAGTACGGGCTGGGCGACGACTTCATCGCCAAGCTGAAGACCCTGCACGCGCTCGGCCTGGACCGGACCGAACCGCTGACCGTCCCTTCGGCGAATGGCCCGGTCCAGGTCTCCCCGCGTGACGTCGTCGCGGCTGCCCTGCCGGACCCGGCGACCCTGGGCGAGCGGATGCGCGGCAAGACCTGCGCCGGCACCTGGGTGAAGGGCGTCAAGGACGGGCAGCCGCGCGAGGTCTACCTCTACCACGTGGTCGACAACCAGTGGTCGATGCGCGAGTACGGCTCACAGGCGGTCGTCTGGCAGACGGCGATCAACCCGGTCGTCGCACTGGAACTGCTCGCCACCGGCGCCTGGTCCGGCCAGGGCGTGCTGGGGCCGGAGGCGTTCCCGCCGAAGCCGTTCCTCGATCTGCTGACCGCGTACGACTCGCCGTGGGGTCTGCGCGAGCAGTAGCACCGGCGGGCCATGGGAGTTGTGAGTCAGGGAAGCTGCATGGACTTGGCATATTGCAGGGCCGGCACAGCCGTGGAGGACCTCACGGCGCAGTTGGCCGCGGTCCGCGCCGCCGCGGTCGCCGAGGAGTTCATCTACGTGGACGACAAGACCAGCCCCATCGCTCATCGCGAGGGCCTCACGACGCTGATCGCCTTCGCGCGGCCGGGCGATCGGATCACCGTGGTGACGTTGGACCGGCTCGGCTGCGGCCTGCGCGAGACGTTGAGTCTCGTCCGCTACTTCACCGAGCGTGGGATCTTCCTGCGCACGCTCGATCGCGACCTCTCCCTGGACACCAGCACTCCGGGGCCAGGCACGGACATGGCCGTCGCACTCCTGACCCGGTTGGCACACCTGGAACGGATCTACAAGTCGGAGCACGCCGCGGCCGCACGGGCTGCCAGACGGGCTCACGGGCCGACGCCCGGCCGCCGGGACCAGCCGGGCGCAGCCACCCACGTGACTTCCGCGCAGATCCAGGTCGGTGTCCTGCGGCCCCGACTCCTCTGAGGTGCTAGGCGCAGGCAAACGGCCCGAACGTGCCACGCTCCCAACGGCCCAGCCAGAAGGCCGCGGTGGACTCCGCCTGGCCCTCGGTGGAACCGTCGTGCGGCAGGTATTCGGTGGGCGCCAGGTAGCCGTCGCCGGGATCGAGGCGGATGCGCAGGCATCGAAGCGGATGACCGGCTGCGACGTACGCCCGCAGGTCGTCGGTGTGTGCGTAGCGGCTCGCGTAGCCGTGGTGCTTCGTGCGGCAGGTCGTCTGCCTGGGCAGCCTTCGCCCAGAGCGTCGCGGGCGGAGCGTTCGGCGACGTCTGAGTACCGGTCAACCACCAGGCCCCGCTCGCCGATTCTGTCCGGTCGGCGGGGTCTCGAGGTCGATCACTTCGTGGTGTGGCGACGAGGATCGCGGCCAGGTTCTCGCCCGGTTCGACTGCGACCACGTGTGCGCCGGCGGCCAGCAGCGGCCCGGTCGCCAGACCGGTGCCGGCGCCGATCTCGAGAACCCGCGTGCCCGGTCGCAGCCCGCAGCGGCCGGCCAGCAGGTCGAACACCGCAGCCGGGTACGGTGGCCGGCCTCGCTGGTAGGTGCTCGCTGCGGCGTTGAACGACATCCGGCGGTCCGCAGGTGCCGAGCCAGGCGCCGTCGACTCACCGGTCATGCCGATGCCCCCGACCGGTACCGCCATCGTTCAGCGCTGCATCCGACACGAACGCCCCCAGCCTCGTCGTGATGGCACGGTCAGTTTAAGGAGGTCCCCGGCGATGTCACGTGCTACCGGCGTCGAATGACCTGCGCCTCAGCCCGTTCCACCGTCGCTCGCCCGTAGACGTGGACCAGTGCGAGGTGGAACAGCGCCGGGGCCAGCGGAGCCCAGCGGTGGATGCGGTCCGTGTGCAGCAGGTACTTGGCCACTGTTGCCGCGCGGAACGGCACGTACTCGATGGTCTGGTGCTCCCACCTGTCGGCGACCCCTCGGCTCAGCCGGGCCTGGAGCCCCTCGCGGGTCAACTCGTCCAGGCGCGCGTAGAAGTGGGCGCTCCAATGGCGCTTCTCCACGTCCAGCACGAAGGCCAGGAGCTCGAGGGAATACTCGTGTGGCTCCAGGGACAGCTCCTCCCGCATGCCGCGCCGAGCAACCGCATGGAGGCCCGGTGCGTTCCTGCCGGATGAATCGATGTGCCGGGACATGCCCTCGTTGACGGAGGAGTTCCAGGCGCCCGGTGCCATCCGGACCCGGTCGCTGCGCTGGCTGACGACCAGCAGGTCGTCGGCGGTCACCACGGCGATGTTGACGCCCAAGCTGCACTGCAGGAACGCTGGTGCCTCAAGCGGCTGGTCGGGGTCGAGGTAGCGGGAGCGGAGAGTGGTTCCGTCGGGCAGCCGGCGGTCGAGTTGCTGGGCGGCAAGGAAGGTGTAGTAGTCCGTGGGCCGCAGCCGCAGGCGGACTTCCGGTTGCTCGTCGACGGGCGTCCGGGAGATGTCGAACGACTCGACCGCGTAGCGGAGACCGTTCCAGACCGGCGTTCGTCCTTCCGCTCGGAGCCGAGCGCTTTCGGCCTCGATCTCGCCCCACCAATGCGTGATCTCCGCCGGAAGCCTGGTCTCGCCGTCGAGTACCTGGATGTGCACGCCCTCGGCAGGGATGGGTGTTTCGCCGTCGCCCTCGACGATCAGCGCCGACGTGCGGAGTGGGCCCAGAGAGAAGGTCGTCCACGACGGGCTGTGCTCCTGCCGGAGCCGAAGGCTTCGAACCGCAGTGAGCCAGCGTCTGCGCACCTTGAACCACGTGTCCTGCAGCGGCTGTTGGAACAGCACCGCGAACAGCATCCCGATCACGGCGCCGGCGACCCCGTTGACCACGTCTATTCCGCCCATGCCGCGGAGCCTAGCGGGGGCGGTCGAACCACGGGTCAGCTTTTCTGGTCGAGGCCGAGGCGGACGCGACCACGTGTGCGCCGGTGCCGCTGTCGAGAACCAGGGCCGCGCGTTCACCAGTCCCGCGCGGCCACCAGTGCCTCGACGTCGGCGTCCTCGAACCCGTACGCCGACGCCACGAACCCGAAGTCCTCGCAGATCTCCTCGCGCGCGAAGGTCTCGATCTCGCTTCCCACTGCCTCGAATTCCGCCTCCAGCGCGTTGAACTCCTCCGTGGCCACTTCGGTCAGCGCGTAGAGCGCTGCCAGGTCCGACGGCTGTTCGGCCTCGATCCGTGCGCACAGCCTCAGCAGGATCTCCTTCCCCTTGGTGACGACCTGGTCGGGGAAGTAGTCGTCCTCGAACAGCCCCTTCAGAAACGGATACCCTGCCACCTGCTGGTTCGTGACCGACATGGCGATCCCGCCTCCCTACCGAAGATCCGATGTCCCGATCCTGGAGCACGGCACTGACAGTGGACCGGCTCGAGGGCGAGCTGCGCCACCCGGGTGCCGGTCCAACCGGTGATCACCGCTGGGACGATGGGAGTCCCGTGGCTGGGCCAACTGGCGCGTCAGCCGAAGGAGTAATTGTCAGTACCTGTGGATGAGAAAGACGGCCGGCATGGCTATTTCCTACAGTCTCGACCTGGTGACCCCGGTTCCCGTGATCGAGGTCGCGCAGAAACTTGATGAGGTCGCCCAGTCACTGCGACTGATCGATGCCTCCGTGACCGCCGAAGCGTTGCTCAACGGCACGCTCGCGGTCTACGGCACCTGGATCAGGGTGGTGACGACGAAGCCGGTCCCGTGGGGCGACCCGCTGATCGGCGGCCGTGTCTTCACCCCGACGGTTTCGGTTGTCTTCCGCCTCGACAAGGCGGGCGACATCTCCGGGCAGCAGGACGACATGGTCCGGCTCGCGAGCGGACTGCTGTCCCAGGTGCCTGGCGACGCGGTGCTGCACTTCGACTACGAGGATGTCTGGCTGGTCCGCCAGGACGGCCAGTTGAGCCTGAACGAGCGCTCTGACCTCTGGCCAGCGCTTCGCCTGTCGGGCGTCTCTCTTCCCTATGGTCGGCAGACCCACGAGTTCGTCTTTCCTGAGGACTGAGAGTTGTGGATCGGCTCGTTGGCCGCGATCGCCGACCAGACGTGCTGAGCGAGGTCGTCGACGGGACGATTTCCGTCGACGACCAGGTCGCAGTCGCCACGCAGGGGTTCGACGTGCCGCTCGTGCGCGGCCCGGCGGTGGTTGAGGTAGTTGAGCAGGAGGACATCGAGGGGAAAGCCGTCCCGCAGGCACTTGCGCTGGATCTTCCGGACCAGGCGCAGGTCGGCGGGCAGGTCGACGAAGACGTCGAACCGCGCGCATGCTGCAAGTGGGTTGACATGGCGGGCGAACAGGCCGTCCACGATGACGACGGGCGAGCCGGCCAGCGCGGCGTCGGTGTCGTGGGCGAGACGCGCAAGGTCCAGCGACCGGGGGTCGCCAACGTCCAACCGCGGCACTCCGGTTTCATCGGGTGCCCACACCCCCTGCTCGGGAGCGCGGAAGTAGTAGTCGTCACCGTGGAGTACCCGCACTGGGCCCCGGGGCGTCGTAGCCGCCAGCGCGGTGGCCAGCGTGGTCTTTCCCGCCCCAGCTCCTCCAGTCAGCGTGACCAGCATGTCCTCTCCTCGCTGTCGTGGTGACGCTCGGAGCATCGCATACGACCTGTGGGTTCACGCCACCAGGTCCGAGGAGCGTTCCACTGGCGGGCCCGAGTACCGCGCGGCGCCCCCGGTCATCGACCGGAGGCGCCGCGCCGTGCACTCAACTGACTGACCGTCAGCTCGGGTGCGCCCACCCCGCGTACCGCTGGGCGAAGCGGGTGCCGGTCCCGGCGGTGACCGTGACGTCGTAGCGGCCCTGGGGGTCCAGCGGCCAGTCGATCTTCGCAGTGCGTCCGGCTTCCACCCAGACGGTCTGCGGGGTGCCCGCGAAGTCGTTGCCGGTGGCGGTGAAACTCACCTGGCCGGCGCCGTCGTTGGCCACCTCGAAGCGGATCGAGTGCGGGTCGCGCAGGTCGGCGCTGACGATCGGGACCGCCACGTCCTCCTGCTCCAGGCGGGTCACCGTGCCGGCGAAGCGGGTGACGAAGCCGTCCGCGCCGTGGATCGTGAAGTCGTAGCGGCCGTCGGTGGTCGAGGCGTCCCAGACGTAGCTCTTGCTGGCACCGGGAGCAACGGTGAACGGGGTGCCGGCGAAGGGGAGTTCGATGTTCGGGTAGACGGTGAAGCAGTAGCCGACCGAGCCGAAGTTGGTCATCGTGCAGGTGACCTTGCCGCTCTCGCGGTCCACGTCGATGTCCGCCCAGGGCCGGTAGGGCAGGGTGCGGTGCGGGCGGTCGCCGCGCTCCGGGGCCGGCATCGACTGGGTGCCGGGTGCGGGCAGCGCGACCGGGGGCAGCGAGGAGTTCGCGTCCGCCTTGGCCATCAGTGCGGTGGTGTCGGGGAGCTTCGGGATCGAGAAGTCCGGCTTCTTGAAGTCGAAGCAGCTGGTGAGGTCGCCGCAGACGGTCCGGCGCCACTGCGAGATGTTCGGCTCCTGGACCCCGGTCACCACCTCCAGGAAGCGCAGCACCGAAGTGTGGTCGAAGACCTGCGAGTTGACCCAGCCGCCGCGCGACCAGGGCGAGGCCGCCCAGAGCGGCACCCGGTTGCCCAGGCCGATCGCCCGGCCCTGGGTGAACTCCTCGGGCGTGCCCGCCTCCGGGGTGGGCGGCACCTGGTGGTCGAAGTACCCGTCGTTCTCGTCGTACATCACCAGGAAGACGGTGTGCTCCCAGACGTCCGGGTTGGACATCAGCGACTGCAGCGCCATGTCGACCCAGTGCGCGCCGTAGTCCGGGCTGGCGTTGGGGTGTTCGCAGAACAGGTACGGCGCGACCAGCCAGGAGACGGTGGGCAGCGTGCCGGCCTTGCAGTCCGCGTCGAAGGCGGTGGGGTCGAACTTGGTCATCGCGTTGATGTAACGCGGGTCAGTGGTCGGGAAGTTGTGGAACTGCTTGAAGTACGACAGCGCGTTGTCGTCGTAGTCGCCGGTGCGGTCGTCCTCGCTCGGGTTGTGGTAGACCCGCCAGCTGACCTTGGCGGCCTCCAGGCGCTCGGCGTAGGTGGTCCAGTCGGCGACCGGGTTCTGGGTGACCGGGGTGTTGTCGATCCACGGCCCGGTGGTGCCGTCCTTGCCCGGGCCCGAGGTGCCGGTCCACAGGTAGAGGCGGTTGGGGTCGGTCGGTCCGGCCAGCGAGCAGAAGTAGGCGTCGCAGAGGGTGAACGCGTCGGCCAGCGCGTACTGGTAGGGGATGTCCTCGCGGGTGAAGTAGCCCATGGTGCGCTCGCCCTTGGCGGCCACCCACTTGTTCATCGCGCCGTCGTTGATCGCCTGGTGGCTGGTCGCCCAGTCGTGGGCGAGGCCGGCCGCGTTCTGGGCGTTGTACTTGGTGGTGTCCATCCGGTAGGGCAGCATGGCCCCGCCGTCGCTGCGGCCGGCGTCCGGCTGGCGGAAGACGGAGTCGCCGTTCGGGAAGGTCAGCGCCTGCTTGTCGGCGAAGCCGCGGACGCCGTTCAGGGTGCCGAAGTAGTGGTCGAAGCTGCGGTTCTCCTGCATCAGGATCACCACGTGCTTGACGTCGGTGACGTCACCGGAGTGTCGGGTCCGGCCCTGCGTGCGCTGGGTGGCGTCGGCGGCCTGAGCGGCCTGGGCGGCCTGGGGGAGGCCGACCACGGTGGCGGCAGCCGTCGCGGCGGCGGCGCCGAGGACGACGCGGCGGTTCAACTCGGTCATGGCGGTGGGCCTTTCAGAGCGCGAAGGTCGAGACGGCGGCGGCGGTGTCCGAAGGCCAGCCGTTGGCAGCCGAGTTGGGGTCGGCGGCGGGCCAACCGGTGGCGATCACGTGGGCCTCGCGCAGCTCGATCCGGCCGCTGTCGGCGTAGAGCACGTAGTCGATCCGGTCCTGCGGCTCGGGCTTGCTGCCGCGCTGCTTGCGGGTGGGCGACCAGGTGGCCCCGGGGAACGCGGCGGGGTCCGGGTGCTCCTCGCGGAAGCTGTCGGTCAGGCCGGCGGCCTGCACGGCCTCGGTGACCGGCCAGTTGAACTGCGCGCCGTGGGTGGCGGTGGTCCAGTCGAGGTGCGAGGGGGAGGAGAGCTCGGCGGCCACGATCAGCTCGGCGGGGTGCTCGCCCCGGTGCAGGGCGGCCTGCTGGGCGGCTTGCTGGGCGCTCTGCTCGGCCTTGATCGCGGCGAGAAGGGCCTGCGCCTGCTGGTAGCGGAGCGAGGCGGTCTCGGTGGCGAGCACCTGGGCCGGGGTCTGGCCGTCCTGGATCGCGTACGGGCCGTAGGAGTTCTCGTCCAGGTGCGCCGTCCACAGGCGCACCGAACGGCCGCCCGGCAGCTGCACGGTGACGGCGGCGGCGGGCAGCGCGGCGGTCACCGCGGTGACGGCGGTGAGCGGGTAGCGGCTCAACACGCCGACGCTGCCGGCGCTCTGGTAGGCGTACCAGCCGAGCGCGTCGGCCAGCGCCTTGGCGTTGGTCCCGGCGGTCTCCTGGAGCGCGACCACGTCCCAGCCCTGGGTGAGGATCACCCGCAGCTGCTTCTCGAAGCCGTCGGTGCTGTGGGTGCCGGCGTCCCAGAGGTTCCAACTGGCCACCTTGAGCTGCTGCTTGCCCTTGGCCTCGACCACCGGGACCTGCACGGTGACGGTGTCGGTGGCGCCGGTGCTGTCCTTGACGCCGACGGTGACGATCGCGGGGCGGGCGCTCGGCCGGCCCGGTGCGGTGCCGGTCACCGTGCCGTCGGCGCTGACCGAGAGCCAGGAGTCGCCGCTGACCTTGCGGAAGGTGGGGGTCCCCGGTGCGTTGCCGGCCGGGCGGGCCCACAGCCCCTGGAGTTTGACCTGAACCTGACCTCCGGGCTGGACCGGTGTCGCGGTGAGCGCGTCGACCGCACTGTGCGGCGGGACGACGGCGGGCTTGGGCCTGAAGCTGAACGGCGCCGTCTGCGCGAGGATCCCGTACCCGTCCTTGGCCAGCAGATAGGCCGTGTAGGGCCCGCCGGTCAGCGCGGAGGTGTCGAGGGTGAGGTCGCCGGAGCCGCCGGGGGTGTACTTCCACAGCAGCGAGGAGCCGGTGCCGGGCTGCCGGGTGCCGTCGTAGATGCCGACCCAGTTCTTGGCGTCGGGCGCGTCGGTCGTCCAGTGGAAGGTGAGCTTGTCGCCTTCGTTCGGGCTGGGCGGCGTGCTGAGAGTGAGGGAGCTGCCTGTGGCCACGGGGATCCTGTCCATCGGGTGACGAGGGTGATGGGGGGGTGATGGGGGGCGAGCAGAGTTGGCTGCACAACTCTGCTCACATTCAGGTGATCCATGAGGGCCGGTGCATGAACGAGGTGTGACGGGTAGTCGGGAATCCGCCTAATTCGCCGATTTGACCGTCCAGTAGCGGTTACGGGGCGCAGCCGCGCGAGGAAGGCCGAAGGGGACCGCCGAGCAGGAAGGCCGAGGGGGAACGCCGAGGAGGAACGCCGAAGGGGCTGCCCGCCGTCCGGCGGGCAGCCCCAGTCACAGTCAACCTCAGTGCGTGGCCCGCAGGTTGAGCAGCACCACGCCCAGGATGATCAGCGCGATGCCGGCCAGCTGCGGCCTGCCCAGGTGCTCCCCGAAGGCGACCACGCCTATCGCGGCCACCGCCGCCGTGCCCGCGCCTGACCAGACGGCGTAGGCGACCGAGACGGGGATCTGCTTCAGGGCCTGGCCGAGCAGTACGAAGGAGAGCACGTAGCCGATGCCCACGCCCACGCTCGGCCAGAGCTTGCTGAAGCCGTCGGTCAGCTTGAGGCAGCTGGTGGCGCAGACCTCGCTCATGATGGCGAGGGCGAGTAGGAGGAAGGAGGGCATGGGCCTATTCTCGCGGGCCGGTCAGCGCGGCCAGCATCGGTAGGTCCGCCTCGGTCAGGCTGGCCAGCATCGTGATGCCGGGGCCCTGCGGGATGGGCACCGCGGAGGACGGGACGGCGAGCACCGCGCAGCCGGCCGCGTGGGCGGAGGCGACGCCGGTCGGGGTGTCCTCGACGGCGACGCAGTCGGCCGGGTCGAGGCCGAGGTGGGCGGCGGCGGCCAGGTAGGGGGCCGGGTCGGGCTTGGTGCGCGGGGTGTCCTCGGCGGCCAGGGTGATGGTGAACCAGTCCCGGCCGAGGTGGCTGAGGACCAGGTCGACCACCTGGCGCGGCGAGGCGGAGACCAGCGCGGTGGGCACCGCCGCGTCGCGCAGCTCGGCCAGCAGGGCGAGCGCGCCGGGGCGCGGGACCACCTGGGCGGCGACCCGGGTGATGAACGCCGCGTTGAGCCGGGCGGCGAGCTCGTCGACGCCCGGGGAGGTGGCGACCACGCGGTCCAGGTGGGCCGCGGTGTGCTCGACCGCGTGGCCGAGCACCTCGGGCTGATCGGCGACGGTGAGGGCGTAGCCCAGGCCGGCGGCGATCTCCTCGGTCGCCGACCACCACAGGTGCTCGGTGTCGACCAGGGTGCCGTCCATGTCGAAGAGGACGGCGCAGGGGAGCAGGGAGGTCATGGAGGTGATCACTGCCCCGCGCCGGAACGGACGTCGACCAGGACCGGGCGGTCCGGCAGCGTCACGTCGGCGTTGCCGCCGATCGGCAGCTGGGCGGCCTCCTCGGTGGGCAGGTCGGCCTTGACCGTGGTGCCGTCCGCCAGCCGGACGGTCAGCCGGGTGACCGCGCCCAGGAAGCTGGCACCGACGACCACTGCCGGGCCGTCCACGGCCGGGCTCAGGCCGACGTTCTCCGGGCGGACCAGTACCTCGAGATCACCGGCGACGGGCAGCGTCCCGTCCACCGCGTGGCGGCGGCCGAAGACCTCGACGCTCTCGCCGGCCCGCACGGCCGGGATCCGGCTCATGGTGCCGACGAACTCCGCGACGAAGGCGGTGGCCGGGCGCGCGTAGAGCTCGCTGGGGGTGGCGCACTGCTCCAGGCGGCCCGAGCGCAGCACCGCGACCCGGTCGGCCATCGACAGCGCCTCCTCCTGATCGTGCGTCACGAACAGGGTGGTGATGCCGAGTTCCTGCTGCAGCCGGCGGATCTCCTCGCGCAGGTTGAGCCGGACCTTGGCGTCCAGCGCGGAGAGCGGCTCGTCGAGCAGCAGCACCCGCGGCTGCAGGGCCAGCGCCCGGGCGAGTGCGATGCGCTGCTGCTGGCCGCCGGACATCTGGTGCGGGAAGTGGGCGGCGCGCTGCGGCAGGCCGACCAGCTCCAGCAGCTCCATCGCCCGCTTGCGCCGCTCGTCCTTGCCGACGCCGCGCATCTTCAGGCCGAACGAGACGTTGTCCAGCGCGGTCAGGTGCGGGAAGAGGCTGTAGGACTGGAACACCATGCCCGCGTCACGCTTGTGCGCGGGGATCCTGGTGACGTCCTCGCCGTCGACCAGCACCTCGCCCGAGTCGTGGCTCTCGAAGCCGGCCAGGATCCGCAGCGCGGTGGTCTTGCCGCAGCCCGAGGGGCCGAGCAGCGCGAGCAGCTCGCCGGGGTGCACGGTCAGGTCGAGGCCGTCGAGCGCGACGGTGCTGCCGAACGCGCGGCGCAGCGAGCGGAACTCGACGGTGGCGCTGCCGGGTGCGAGCGGCACTCCGGTGGGGACGGTGGCGGCCGTGGTCATGAGGGGAACTCCTGGAGGAAAGTGCGTGGGGGATCGTACGCGATCGACGATGCGCGTGCGATCAGTGGCGCGGGTGCGATCAGGAACGCGCGATCAGGAACGCGCGGCCTTGCGACCGCGGTTGCCGACGACGGACATCAGCAGCAGCACGACCCAGACGACCAGCAGGCTGATCATCGAGACCGCGACCGACATCTGGCCGTCGGTCTTGCCGTACGAGTTGATCCACACCGAGAAGGGCTGGAAGCCGAGGATCGAGGCGGTGGTGAACTCGCCGAGCACCAGGGCGACGGTGAGCACCGAGGCGCTCAGCAGCGCGCTGCGCAGGTTGGGCAGCACCACCGAGAAGACGGCGCGCGGGTAGCTCGCACCGCAGTTGCGGGCCGCCTCGACCAGCGTCACGACGTCCACGCCGCGCAGTCCGCCGTCCAGCGCGCGGTACGCGAAGGGCAGCGCCATCAGCACGTACGCGATCAGCAGCACCGCCGGGAGGTCGGGGTTCTGGATCGCCACGAAGGTCTGGAAGAACGGCGAGTTCGCGAAGTACTCCGGCCCCCAGCGCAGCACGCCGACGATGCCGGTGGTGAGCGCGACCACGGGGACGACCAGCGGCAGCGAGCACATCACCTCGATCACCGGGCGCAGCCTGGGCGAGCCGAGCCGGGCCGCGAGCAGCGCCGGCACCAGGATCAGCAGTAGCACCACCACGGTGGCGGCGGCCAGCTCCAGGCTGAGGTACAGGGCGTCCAGGAAGCCGGGCGCCCCGAGCAGCTTGGTGTACGCGTTGAAGGTGATGCCGCCGTGGTAGTCGTCGATGCTGAACCAGATCGACGCGCCCATCGGCACGAAGAAGTAGATCGCGGCCAGCAGCAGGACGCCGGCGCGGCCGGGGCGAAGGCGGCCCAGTGCGGTCTGGGAAGTCAGCTGAGCCACTTGGCACTCCGGCGCTGGAGGGGCAGGTAGATCGCCATCACCAGGCAGGCGACCACGATCATGTCGAGACCGAGCGCGAGGGCCAGGTTGCCCTGGCCGACCAGCACGTTGCCGGAGAGCGCGTCGCCGATCTGCATCGAGATCAGCGGGATCGAGCTGCCGACCATCGCCTCGGCGGTCGCGTACGCGGCGAACGAGGCGCCGAACAGCAGCACGTAGCCGCCGAGCAGCGAGGGCAGCAGCACCGGCAGCGCGACGTGGCGCCAGTACTGGAAGGTGGTGGCGCCGTTGTTCGCCGCCGCCTCGCGCCACTGCACCCGCAGACCCTCCAGGGCCGGGGTGATGGTGAGGATCATCAGCGGGATCAGGAAGTAGAGGTAGACGACCGCGAGGCCGTCGAAGGTGTAGAGGCTCCAGCCGTACTTCTTCAGGCCCAGGCCGGTGGTGACCTCGCCGGCGTTGCCGAGGGTCGCGACGAACATGAAGGCCAGCGGCACGCCGCCGAAGTTGGCCAGCACGCCGGAGCCGGACTGCACCGCCTCGCGCACGAAGCGCCAGCGGGAGGTGGCCACCGCCTGCGCCAGCGGCAGGCCGATCACGGTGCCGATCAGCGCGGTGAGCGCCGACAGCTTCACGCTGCCGAGCAGCGCCGTGAGGTAACCGCCCTGGAGGGAGGCGGTCAGGTTGGACATGGTGAAGGTGCCGCCGCCACTGGGGGCGTCGGGCGAGGTGGTGAACGCGCCGATCGCGATGGCGATCGCGGGCAGGCCGAAGCCGACGGCGAAGAACACCATCAGCGGCAGCGCGCCGAGCCAGGCGCGGTTGCCACCGGCGCGGCGGCGCCGGCTGGCCGTGGGGGCGGCCGGGGAAGCGGGAGTTGCGGTACCGGGGGTCCCCCCGCCGCCGCTGATGTCAGCGGCGGCGGAGGTCGGCACCGGGGTGGGAGCCGTAGTCATCGTGTGGGTCAGCCCCCGATGGCCTTGGACCAGTTGGCCGTGATGGCGGCCTTGGCAGCGTCCTGCTGCGCCTGGGTCGGGAAGGTGGTGAACGGCTTGGCGATGGCCGGCAGCTTGGCGACGGCGGCCGCGTCCAGGGTGCCCGCGGTCTTCATCGAGTCGAACAGCGCCGGGGTGGCGTAGCCGCCCAGGAAGCCGTTCTGGCCCTCGGCGCTGTAGAGGTACTCCTCCCACAGGCGAGCGGCGGCCGGGTGCGGCGCGTACTTGCTGACGGCCTGGTTGTAGAACTGGGCGAAGCTGCCGTCCGAGGGGATCGACACCTGCCAGTCGATGCCCTTGCTGGCGTACTGGGCGGTGTAGCCGGTGTTCAGGTACGACCAGTCGATGGTGATCGGGGTCTCACCGTTCTGCACGGTCGCGGAGGTGGCCTCGACCGGGTTGAAGTTGCCGGCCGCCTTCAGCTTGCCGAAGAAGTCGATGCCGGGCTGGATGTTGTCCAGCGAGCCGCCGTTGGCGAGCGACGCGGCCCAGACACCGCTGAGCGCGGCGTTGGCCTTGGTCGGGTTGCCGTTCAGCGCGACCATGCCCTTGTAGGCCGGGTTCAGCAGGTCGGCGAAGGTCTTGGGGCAGGGGTTGACCTTCTTGGCGTCGCAGCCGATCGAGACGTAGCCGCCGTAGTCGTTGTAGCTGGTGGCGTCCGAGGCCTTCATCGAGGCCGGGATCTGGTCGTAGCCGGCGACCTTGTACGGGGCGAAGAGGCCCTGCTGGGCGCCGGAGATGGCGAAAGCGGTGCCCACGTCGACCACGTCGGGGCCGCGGTCCTGGCCCTCGCGGGAGGTGATCGCGTTGATCTCGTCCTGGCTGGTGCCGTCGGGGTTCTCGTCCTCGATCTTGATGCCGTACTTCTTGGTGAAGCCGTCCATCAGGACGCCGTAGTTGGCCCAGTCCCGGGGAAGGGTGATGACGTGGAGGTTGCCCTCCTTCTTGGCGGCCGCGACCAGCGCGTCCATCCCCCCGAGGTCGGCGGCCGAGGTGGCGGTCTTCGCGCTCTTGCCGCCGCTGCTGCTCGCGGTGGAGGAGGTGGCGGAACCGCAGGCGGTGAGAGAGAGCGCTGCGCAGGTCAGCACCGCCGCGACGGCGGCGATACGGGCACGGTGCACGGTCACGGGAGGATCTCCTGGATCGGGGTGCGGCAAGGTCGCAAGGGCGTCGCACGGCAGGAATTCGGGGCTGCTGCTGCGACGGGGAGAGGAGCCGGGGCCAAGTTGGCCAGCCAACTTTGTCCGACGTGGGACAGTACGCCGGACCTTGGTGACCAGGAGGTGAACGGGCGCCCCAGAACAGGGGTCGGCTGCGGGAACGGTGGAGTGGGGTCGGTCGATACCCGTCCATCTGGCGTGCGAACGGTCTGCGCGAAGCCGATAGGGTCGGGACCGTCCTGAGCCGCTGGTGCGCGGGACACTGAAGTAGGAGGGGGTCCGGTGGGAGGCACGGTGACTTCGAGCGTGACGCAGCTGGACGACCAGGAGGGCCAGGACGGCCCGTCCGGCGGTGCGCTGTACCGCCAGGTCGCCGCGGATCTGCGGGAGGCGATCACCACCGGCGCGTACGGCGAGGCCGGCCGGCTGCCCGCCGAGGGCGCGCTGGCCGAGCGGTACGGCGTCTCGCGCGGCACGGTGCGCCAGGCGCTCGCGGTGCTGCGCGCCGACGGGCTGGTGACCTCGCGCCGTGGCACCCGCCGGGTGGTGCTGGGCAACGCCCGGGTGCAGAGCTTCTCGGAGCTGCTCAGCTTCACCCACTGGGCGCGCGCACTGGGGGAGGAGCCGGGGGGCCGGCTCGAGTCGCTGGTTCGGCGGCCGGCCGACGCCGCCGAACGCGAGCAGCTGCGCCTGGAGCCGGGCGCCGAGGTGTACGTGACGCTGCGGCTGCGCACCCTGTCCGGCACCGCCGTGATGGTCGAGCGCACCGTCTACCCGCCCCATGTCGGCGTGCTGGTCGCCAAGTTGCCGCCGGACGTGGTCTCGCACACCGAGCACCTGCGGGAGCACGGCATCCTGTTCACCGACGCCGACCACACCATCGACGTGGTGGCCGCCAACGCCGAGGACGCCAAGCTGCTCGGCTGCCGGCGCGGCGCCCCGCTGCTGCGTGAGCGCCGCCGCACCACCGACCCCACCGGCCGCCCGGTGGAGTGGTCACAGGACCGCTACCTGCCCGGCACGGTCTCCTTCAGCGTGCACAACTCGATGGTGACGTCCGCGCTTTCGCGGCACGCGCGGACGTCCGACGACTAGCCGGCGGCTGTCCGGTCCGCCGGGTTCAGTGGTCCATCAGCCCGGCCAGCAGCTCGCGGAACTCGGCGAAGGTCGGCGTGGCCGCATCCGCGACCTTCGCCTGGTCGTCCCACCGCCGCAGTGCCACCGCGTCCGCCGCGCCGGGCAGTTCGGCGAAGGCCGCGGCCTGCTCGGCGCCCATCGGGCCGCCCTGCACCCGCAGCGTGTACTCGGAGGCCTCGGAGAGCTGGGCCCGGTAGGCGGGTTCGACCGTGCAGAGGTAGCGCTTGGCGGCCACGTGCAGCCTGATCGGCTCGGTGACCTCGGGGCCGAACCACTGGGCCAGCCAGTCGGCGCCGGTGTCGCTGTGCCGGTTGTCCTGACCCAGCATCAGCTGACGACCCGTCACCACGCCCTTGAAGTGGCCGATGTCGTGCAGCAGTGCGGCTGCCACCAGGTGGTCGGGGGCGCCGCTGCGCTGGGCCAGCACGGCGGCCTGCAGCATGTGCTCGGCCTGGGTGACCGCCTCGCCCAGGTACTCGCCCGCGCCCTCGACCTCGAAGAGCGTCTGCAGCTCGTCCAGCGCGGCCGCGCGCCGGTCCAGCACCGCGAGGGTGGAGGACAGCGAGTCCAGGTCCGCGTAGCACCCTTGCAGGTGGCGCCGCCCGTCCTGCTCGAAGGCGGTGCGGGCGTGCAGCAGCCGGGTGTTGTCGAAGATCAGGCAGTCGCCGGGGGCGAGCCGGAAGTCCAGGCGCAGCGCCGGGCGCAGGGTGATCTCGGCGAACTTCCGGTAGGCGCTGTAGAAGGCGGTCAACTCGGTGGCGGGCAGCTGGAGTCGACCGATCGAACGGTTGTTGAGCCGCACCTCGCGGATCCGCCCGAGCGGGTCGACGTCGATCAGCGGGCGGTCGGCGTGCAGCTCGGCGCTCCGGTCGCGGAAGGTGAACGGGACCAGGGTGCGGGTCAGCACGGCGAAGTCCTCGGGTGCCTGCGCGCGCAGCAGGGCGGCCGCCCGGAAGCCGTCGACCAGGCCGGAGTCGCCGCCGGTGGCCGAGTTCTCCAGGCAGTGCAGCAGCTGCAGGGTGGGGACCGGGTCGCGGTACGGGTTGTCGGTGTGCGGGGCGATCTCCGCGCTGGTGAAGGCCAGGTTGTTCGGGTCGGGCTCGATCCGCACGTCGAACAGCTCGCCGTAGTTGGTCGTCCGGACGTAGCCGAAGCTGCCCGCCACCGCCAGCACCTGCCGGTCCACGATGGGGACCTCGCGCAGCACCGCGAAGCCGAGCCGCTGCACGGCGCGCAGCACGGCGGCCTGCTCGGCGGGGTCGGTCGAGTAGTCCGCCCAGCGCGCCTCGGGGATCCCGGCGGCGAAGTCGGCGGCCTGCCAGAGCCGCTTGCCCGCCTCGGTGCGGCGGTCGTCCTCGACCTCGGTGGTGAACCAGTCGAGCGGGTAGCGCGAGCGGTGGCCGTCGTTCCAGAGCACCTCCAGGCGGCCGTTCAGCTCGGTGGCCGCCGCGATGGACAGCTCGGCGGGCAGGTCGGTGATCTGGAAGTACTTCTGGCCGTTGCGCGGGTCGCGGCAGTCGGGGCAGCCGCAGTTGTCGCGCAGCCAGTAGGGGGAGAGGGAGGCGGTGGCATCGGACATGGCGGGCCCTCCGGAAGGCGGTGTCCATCAGGGAGAGTGGCCAAGTTGGCTATACAACTTGACCTCGTCTGGACCCTTTCGAGCGCCGATGAGCAGCATGTGAACGGCGGGTGGCGGGCGCTGGAACAGCTGTGGGCCACCGCGGCGGCGGCGGGGTCGCGGCAATCGGGGCCGGTGGTGCGGCCGCCCGAGCCCGGCGGACCGAGGGGTGCGGTCCGCCGGGCACGGGTTGCGGCTCACCGGCGGCGACGGCGTCCGGCACGTCGGAGGGCGGTGAGCGGCCCTGGTGCGGCCGGACGAGCTGGGCCGAGGAATTGCGCGCGATCGACGACTTGCTGACCGTAGTCAAGCATGGCTGTCATGTCCGGTCAATCAAGTTGTCGCGATCACCGGCCGTTCCGTTCACACTCTTTGATGACGCGTCAGAATCCGGTCCCGGACCAGCGTCCCCCTGGCGGGTGATCGCGCGCCGCCGGAGTCGTAGAGTGCGGGCATGACGGAAGGCGCGGTACTGCACATCAAGGGCCGGATCCTGGTCGGCCCCGACGAGGTCCGGGACGAACTCTGGGTGCTGGACGGCCGGGTGAGCTACCAGCGGCCCGCCGGGGCCCGCGATGTGCGGACGGTCACCGGCTGGGTACTGCCCGGCCTGGTCGACGCGCACTGCCACGTCGGGCTGGACGAGCACGGCGCGGTCGACGAGGCCACCAGCGAGAAGCAGGCGCTCACCGACCGCCAGGCCGGCACGCTGCTGATCCGCGACGCCGGCTCGGCCGCCGACACCCGGTGGATCGACGACCGGGAGGACCTGCCGAAGATCATCCGGGCCGGCCGGCACATCGCCCGCACCCGCCGCTACATCCGCAACTACGCGCACGAGATCGAGCCCGGCGACCTGACCGCCTACGTGGTGCGCGAGGCCCGGCGCGGCGACGGCTGGGTCAAGCTGGTCGGCGACTGGATCGACCGGGAGCGCGGCGACCTGGCCGCCTGCTGGCCCGGCGACGCGCTGGCCGAGGCGATCGCGGCCGCGCACGCCGAGGGCGCCCGGGTCACCGCGCACTGCTTCGCCGCCGAGTCGCTGCCCGACCTGCTGGCGGCCGGCATCGACTGCGTGGAGCACGCCACCGGGCTGACCGAGGAGCTGATCCCGGCCTTCGCCGAGCGGCAGGTGGCGATCGTGCCGACGCTGGTCAACATCGCGACCTTCCCGAAGCTGGCCGACGGCGGCGAGGCGAGGTTCCCCGCCTGGGCCGCGCACATGCGCCGGCTGCACGAGCGGCGCTACGACACGGTGGGCGCCGCGCACGAGGCGGGCGTGCCGATCTACGTCGGGACGGACGCGGGCGGCTCGCTCGCGCACGGCCTGGTCGCGGCCGAGGTGGCCGAGCTGGTCAAGGCCGGCCTGAGCACCACCGAGGCACTGTCGGCGGCCAGTTGGGGAGCGCGCTCCTGGCTCGGCCGCCCCGCGCTGGCCGAGGGGGCGCCGGCCGACCTGGTGGTGTACGCGGCGGACCCGCGCGCGGACGTCCGGGTGCTGGCGGACCCGCAGCTGGTGGTGCTGCGGGGGAAGGTGACGGGCTGACCGGCTGTCCAGCTGGGCCGATAGAGTGAGGGGCATGGCACCGCGTCCCTTGCACGAGATCGTCGAACCCGGTTGGGCCCAGGCCCTGGAGCCGGTGGCCGGGCGGGTCGCCGCCATGGGCGAGTTCCTGCGCGGCGAACTGGCCGCCGGGCGCACCTACCTGCCGGCCGGGCCGGACGTGCTGCGCGCCTTCCAGCAGCCGTTCGCGGACGTCCGGGTGCTGATCGTCGGTCAGGACCCCTACCCCACGCCCGGGCACGCCGTGGGCCTCAGCTTCTCGGTCGCCCCGCAGGTGCGGCCGATCCCCGGCAGCCTGATCAACATCTACCGCGAGTACGGCCAGGACCTGGGCTTCCCGCCGCCCGCCAACGGTGACCTCATGCCGTGGACCCAGCAGGGCGTGCTGCTGCTCAACCGGGCGCTGACCACCGCGCCCGGCAAGCCGGCGGCGCACCGCGGCAAGGGCTGGGAGGAGGTCACCGAGCAGGCGATCCGCGCCCTGGTGGCGCGCGGCACCCCGCTGGTGGCGATCCTCTGGGGGCGGGACGCGCGCAACCTGCGCCCGCTGCTGGGGTCGGTCCCGGCCGTCGAGTCGGCGCACCCGAGCCCGATGTCGGCGGACCGCGGCTTCTTCGGCTCGCGTCCGTTCAGCCGGGCGAACGACCTGCTCGTCCGCCAAGGCGCGCAGCCGGTTGACTGGCGACTGCCGTAGCACGCACCGGCATTCCTCCGTCCATGCATTTTCCGGCGTCTCCGGCGTTCAGATCAGGAGGTCGAAGAGCTCGAAGGCTTGGTCCCACTGCTCGGTGGCGGGACGGCGGGTTTCCGGGGCGATCGTCTTGAGGGCGCGGCCGAGGGCGATGCTGAGGCCGCCGGCGAGCAGTGGCAGCCGGGCTTCGGTCTCCTCGGAGGCGTCCATCCCGAGGGCGGGGCGGGCGGCGATCTGGTCGAGCAGGGGGCGCAGCTCGATCTCCTCGTCCAGTTTCTTGAAGGCGTGGATGCTCTCCTGCAGGCCCTTGGTGACGGGGAGGTCCTGAGGCTGGATGATGTCCCGGTCGTTGGCCTTGGCGTTGGCCGTGCCGATGACGAAGAGGTCGTAGAGTTTGGCGTCCACGAAGTCGCTGTAGCGCTTGAGGTCGTTCTTGCTGACGTCGAGGCCGGCTGCGGCTCTGAAGAAGTGTTCGAACTTGGCAACTCCCATGACGGGCATGCGATTCACCTTCTCCTGTAATGGATGAGCGGGTGTCAGCGGATTCCGGGGGATCCCACCTCCCTGAGGTGTTCGTGGACCAGGCGGACGGCCATCGAGCCTTCGCCGACCGCCGAGGCCACCCGCTTGACCGAGCCGCTGCGGACGTCGCCGGCGGCGAAGATTCCGGGGCGGTCGGTCTCCAGGGCGAACGGGGTGCGAGCGAGGTGGCGCCAGAGTTCTGCGGGGGCAGCGCCGGCCAGGTCCTGTCCGGTGGGGATCGAGCCGTGCGGGTCGAGGCGGATGGTGCCGACGAGCCAGGAGGTGCGGGGGCGCGCGCCGATGAAGACGAACAGGGCGTGCACCTCCAGCACACGCTGTCCGCCGGAGCGGTTGTCCCGGACCACGACCGACTCGACCCGATCGGTGCCGGTGACTTCCTGGACTTCGGTGTGCAGCATGACCTCGATCCTGGGGTGCTGGGTGATCCGGTCGACCAGGTAGCGGGACATGCCGGCAGTGAGGTCGCCGCCGCGGACCAACAGGTGGACGCTGGGCGACTGGGCTGCCAGGAAGAGCGCGGCCTGGCCGGCGGAGTTGCCGCCGCCGACGACGGCCACCGGGTCCAGGCGGCAGGTCCTGGCCTCCCAGAGCGTGGCGGCGTAGTGCACCCCGACGCCCTCCAGCCGGTCGACTCCCGGTGCGGGCAGGCGTCGGTAGCGGGCGCCGGTGGCCACCACGACCGCGTGGGTGGAGATCGCGGTTCCGTCGGCCAGCCGGATCAGATGGTGCCCGCTCTCCTGTTCCAGGCCGACGGCCTCGGCGGGGACGGTGATCCGGGCGCCGAACCGCCCGGCCTGGAGGACCGCGCGTTCGATGAGCTCGACCCCCGAGATGCCGGCCGGGAAGCCGAGGTAGTTCTCGATCCGGGAGGAGGTGCCGGCCTGGCCGCCGGTGGCCACCGCGTCCAGCACGACGGTGGCCAGCCCCTCGCTGGCTCCGTAGACGGCGGCGGCCAGACCGGCCGGTCCTGCGCCGACCACCAGAAGGTCGCAGACCGTCGCCACCGCAGTGTCGGTGCGCAGGCCGATCACCCGGGCCAGGTCGGCGTTGGAGGGATTGCGGAGCACCCGGTCGCCGCGCCACACCACCACCGGCGTCTCCTCGGGCGTGATGCCGAGACGGCGCAGCAGTGTCTCGGCCTCGGCGTCCTTCTCCAGATCGACCCAGCGGTGCGGGAGCCGGTTGCGGGCGGTGAACTCCAGCAGTCGGCGGGTGTCCGGTGAGAAGGCGGAACCGATGATGCGAAAGCCGGTCCCCTGCCCGGCGAGCAGGATGCGGCGCCGCAGATAGGCGCGCAGGATGAGGTCGCCGAGCACGGGTTCACGGGCGAGCAGGTCGGGCAGGTTCGACCAGGGCACCGCCAGGACTTCGCCCCGTTCGCGGACCACGGCGGTGAGGACGGCGGCCTGGCCTTCCAGCAGGCCGAGCTCGCCGAGGAAGGACCCGGGGCCGTGCAGTTGGAGGGTTCTCTCCTGCTCGCCGTGACCCTCGACCACGGCGACCGTGCCACTCAGGACCACGAAGAACTCCCGGCTGGGCTCGCCCTCCCGGAAGAGCAGCTCACCTTCGCGGACCCGCCGCCGTTGCCCGCTGGCGCTCAGGACAGCGATCTGATCGTCCGTCAATCGCGGGAAGGCGCCGTAGGGGTCCGGTGTCGGCGCGGGCGTGGGTCGGTCGGTGGTCACGTGACTCCCTCAGTCAGGCGGCTTGGGCGCGGTCCGCCAGGGCCTTCTCCACCCACTGGCGCAGCGCCGGGGCGGGGGCGGCTCCGGCCTGGCGGGCGACGGGCCGGCCGTGGTCGAGGACCAGCAGGGTGGGCACGGCCTGGACCTCGAAGCGCTGGGCCAGGGCGGGCGACCTGTCGATGTCGACCTTGACGAGTTTGATCCGCCCGGCCAGTTCGGTCGCGACCTGTTCCAGGGCGGGGCTGACCATCCGGCAGGGGCCGCACCAGGTCGCCCAGAGGTCCACCAGGACGGGCAGTGCGGCCTGCTCGACGACGGCGGCGAAGTCGTTGTCGCCGGCTTCGGTGATCCAGGGCAGCGGGGTCTGGCAGTTGCCGCACCTGGGGCGCCCCTGTGCGGCGGCGGGGAGGCGGTTGGCCTTTCCGCAGTTGGTGCAGCGGACGGTGGTCGTGGCACTCATGGCTACTCCTGCGGCTCGTCCTGGAAGCTGACGACCAGCTCGCCGTCCCGGGCGTCGACGACGATGGTCACGCCCTCGTGGACGTCGCCGGCGAGCAGTGCCCGTCCGATCTTCGTCTCGACCTCGTGCGAGATGAAGCGGCGCAGCGGCCGGGCGCCGTAGACCGGGTCGTAGCCCTCCGCGGCGATCAGGTGGCGGGCCTCCTCGGTGAGGACGAGGGAGATCCGCTGCTCGCCGAGGCGCTTGCGCAGGTCTTCCAGCAGCAGGTCGACGATGCGCTCGATCTCGGCCAGGCCGAGCGGGTGGAAGAGCACGATGTCGTCGACGCGGTTGAGGAACTCGGGGCGGAAGTGCCGGCTGAGTTCACCCATCACGAGATCCCGCACCTCGGGTTTGATCTCGCCGCCGGCGGTGGCGTCCTGGATCAGGTACTGCGACCCGATGTTGGAGGTCATGATGACGACGGTGTTGCGGAAGTCGACGGTGCGGCCCTGGGCGTCGGTGATCCGACCGTCGTCCAACACCTGGAGCAGGGTGTTGAAGACATCGGCGTGGGCCTTCTCGACCTCGTCGAAGAGGACGACGGAGTAGGGCTTGCGGCGTACGGCCTCGGTGAGCTGGCCACCCTCCTCGTACCCGACGTATCCGGGGGGTGCCCCGACGAGACGGCTGACGGTGTGCCGCTCCTGGTACTCGCTCATGTCGAGGCGGACCATGTTGTTCTCGCTGTCGAACAGCGCGGTGGCGAGGGTCTTGGCGAGTTCGGTCTTCCCGACGCCGGTGGGGCCGAGGAAGATGAAGGAGCCGATCGGCCGGCGCGGGTCGCGCACGCCCGAGCGGGCCCGGATCACCGCGTCGGCGACCAGTTGGACGGCCTCGTCCTGTCCGATCACCCGCTGGCGCAGGATCTCGTCCAGGCGGAGCAGCTTCTGCCGTTCGCCTTCCTGCAACCGGCTGACCGGGATGCCGGTCCAGGCGGAGACGATCTCGGCGATCTCGTCGGCCGTGACCACCTCGCGCAGCAGTCGGTTCTCGCCCTGCTTGGCGGCGAGTTGCTCCTCCTCGGCATCCAGGCGGCGCTCCAGTTCGCTGATGGTGCCGTAGCGCAGCTGGGCGGCGCGATTGAGGTCGTAGGCGCGTTCGGCCTCCTCGGCGTCCTGCCGGGCGCGTTCCAGCTCCTGGCGCAGTTCCTGGACGCGGCGGATGGCCTGGCGTTCGGCCTCCCACTGGGCGTGCTTGGAGTCCAACTCGCCTCGCAGGTCGGCGAGTTCGCGCCGCAGATCGGCCAGGCGGGCGCGGCTGGCCGGGTCGGTCTCCTGGGCGAGCGCCGCCTCCTCGATCTCCAACCGGGTTGCCCGGCGGGTGAGTTCGTCGAGCTCGGCGGGCATCGAGTCGATCTCGGTGCGCAACCTTGCGCAGGCCTCGTCCACCAGGTCGATGGCCTTGTCGGGGAGGAAGCGGTCGCTGATGTAGCGATGACTGAGGGTCGCGGCGGCGACCAGGGCGCCGTCCTGGATCTTGACGCCGTGGAAGACCTCCAGGCGCTCGCGGATGCCACGCAGGATGGAGATCGTGTCCTCCACGCTCGGCTCGTCGACCAGGACGATCTGGAACCGGCGTTCGAGGGCGGCGTCGGACTCGATGTGTTTGCGGTACTCGTCCAGGGTGGTGGCGCCGATCATGTGCAACTCGCCGCGGGCCAGCATCGGCTTGAGCATGTTGCCGGCGTCCATCGCGCCCTCGGCGGCGCCCGCGCCGACGACGGTGTGCAGCTCGTCCACGAAGAGCAGGATGCGTCCCTCGGCTCCCTTGACCTCGGCCAGTACGGCCTTGAGCCGTTCCTCGAACTCGCCGCGGTACTTGGCGCCGGCAACCAGCGATCCCATGTCCAGGGCGAACACGGTCTTGTCGCGCAGCCCTTCGGGGACGTCGCCGCGCACGATCCGCTGGGCCAGGCCCTCGACGATGGCGGTCTTGCCGACGCCGGGTTCGCCGATCAGCACCGGGTTGTTCTTGGTCTTGCGGCTGAGGATCTGGATCACCCGGCGGATCTCGGCGTCGCGGCCGATCACCGGGTCGAGGCGGCCGGTGCGGGCGTCGGCCACGAGGTCGCGGCCGTACTTCTCCAGCGCCTCGTAGGCGGCCTCCGGGTTGGCGGAGGTGACCCGCTGGTTGCCGCGCACCCGGGTGAGGGCGCTCAGGAAGGCGTCCTTGGTGATCCCGTGCTCCGCCAGTCGGCGCCCGGCGCCGGTGGCCGAGCCCTCCTCCACCAGGGCGAGCACCAGGTGCTCGGTCGAGACGTACTCGTCCTTGAGTCGTCTGGCCTCCTGCTCGGCCGTGTCGAGGAGCCGGGCGAGGCGCTGGGTGACCGTCACCTGGCCGGGTGCGGCGCCGGGACCGGTGGTGCGCGGGCGTTTGGCGAGGTCGGCCTGGACGGCGGTGCGCAACGCGGCCGGGTCGGCGCCGGCCTGCTCGAACAGCCGGGGCGTCAGGCCGTCCTGCTGGTCGAGCAGGGCCAGCAGCAGGTGTTCGCCGTCGACCTGGTTCTGGCCCAGGCGCACCGCGACGCTCTGCGCTTCCTGGAGGGCTTCCTGGGACTTCTGGGTGAGGCGGTTCATGTCCATGGGATTCGCTCCTTGGCGGCCCGCTCGCGGTGGCGCAGCGCGCTCTCCAACTCGTCGATGCGGTCGAGCAGGTCGAGGACGAGCCCGATGGCGGCGTAGTTGAGGGACAGTCCGGTCCGCAGCCGCTGGGCCCGGGCGATGGTCGCCGGGGCGCTGGTGCGGAACCAGAACCGGCCGAGGCGGTCCCGCTCGGCGTCCACCAGCCCCAGGGCGACGAAACGGCGGACCAGGTCGGGTGACAGGCCGCTGTGGTGGGCGACGCTGTCCAGGGACAGCCGGTACGGGTCGGGGCGGTAGATCCGCACGAGTGGGTAGCGAGCACCGGTGTCGGCCGGTCCGATGCCTTCGGCGGGAGGACGCTGCTGGGCTCTCATGTCTGCTTCCTCGGGTCAAACGTCGACACTGCGGCCAGTTCCTCCAACAACTCGCGCTCGCGCGGGCTCAGCGAGGGCGGCACCATCACCCGGATCTCGGCGTAGAGGTCACCGGGGGAACCCTTGGGGTTGGGCATCCCCTCGCCTCGCAGTCGTAGCCGGCGGCCGGTGGAGGTGCCCGGTGGGACGTGGACCTTCGCGGTGCCGCCCGGCCCGCTGACCGGGATGGTCGCCCCGAGCGCGGCCTCCCACGGGGTGACGGGCAGGTCGACATGGATGTCGCGACCCGAGAGGCGGTAGCGCGGGTGCGGGGCGATCCGCACCACCAGGTAGAGGTCCCCGGCGGCGCCCTGGCCGCGGCCCCGGCCGCCCTCCCCCGCGAGCCGGATCCGCTGTCCGTCGACCACGCCGGCCGGGACGTTCACGTCATAGCTGCGCCCGCCGCCCGGCCCGTCGAGGGTGATCTTCCGTCTGCCGCCCCGGTAGGCCTCTTCCACGGTGAGCGTGAGTTCGGCCTCCTGGTCGGCGCCGGGGACCGGCCCGGCACGCGCTCGGCCGGCCGGGCCCGCTCGGCCACCGAAGATACCGCCGAAGAGCTCCTCGAAGTCGACATCGGACGTGTCGTACTGCCCTCCCGTCGTCCAGACCCGCGCGCCCCCTCGGCCACCCGCCCCGGCGTACCCGCCCCTTCCCCCGAAGCCCTGGGCGGCGGCCGCCCGTTCGTCGTAGTCCTCGGGGATCTGCCGGAAGTCGGGGCCGAAGCGGTCGTACCGGGCCCGGGTGTCGGGGTCGGAGAGCACGCTGTATGCCTCGTTGAGCTCCTTGAAGCGGTCCTCGGCGGCCGGGTCCTTGTTCACGTCCGGGTGGTAGCGGCGGGCCAGGGTACGGAACGCCTGCTGGATCTGGGCCGCGTCGGCGGTCCTCGGGACGCCCAGCACCTCGTAGTAGTCGCGGGCCATGGCGTCTCACTCCGGCTTGCGGCTGACCGCCACCGCCGCAGGGCGCAACTGCCGCCCGGGCTCACCGTACCCGGGGCGCAGCACCTGGACGACGGTGCCCGGAGCGGTGTCCGGGGCGTCGACCACGGTGACCACGTCGTGCAGCGCGGGGTCGAAGGGGACGCCGGTCTCGTCGTGGCGGGGGTAGCCGAGGCTTCTCAGCACCTCGACGGCCTGGTCGCGGACCGCCCGGACGCCCTCGACGATCGACCCGGGGTCGGCGGCCGCGTGGGCGAGGGCCAGTTCGAGGTTGTCGAGCACCGGGAGCCAGGCAGCGGTGACCCTGGCCCGTTCGGCCTCCAGTTCGCGGGGCCGCTCACGGGCGTGCCGCTTGCGGAGGTTGTCCAGATCGGCGAGCGCCCGCCGCCACCGGTCCTCCAACTCCTCGGTCTCGGACATCTCCCGTGCCGGAGCCGCCTCCTGCGAGAGTTCCGGCGCCTCCTGCGGAGGACGGTCCTGGTCCTGTTCCGACATGACGCCGCCTCAGCTCCGGTCGAAGTCGGCGTCGATGACGTCGTCGTCGCCCGCGCCACCACCCGAGGCGCCGCCCGAGGGTCCGCCACCGGCGGCCTGGCCGGACGCGCCCGAGGGCCCGGCCGGGTGGGCGGCCAGTCCGGCGTAGACCTGCTGGAGCTCGGAGGTGAGGCTGCGGGCGCGGTCCGCGGGTGCCTCCTCCTTGATGGCCGCGCGTGCCTGATCGATCAACAACTCGGCGCGGGCCCGCTCGTGCTGCGGCGCGGCGTCGCCGAGTTCGCTCAGCCGACGTTCGACCTGGTAGGCGACCGCGTCCAGCTCGTTGCGGGCGTCGACTGCCTCGCGCAGCGCTCTGTCGGCGGAGCGGTTCTGCTCGGCCTCGGCGATCATCCGCTCGACCTCGGCCTGGTCGAGGTTGGAGCCCTCGCTGATGGTGATCGACTGTTCGGCGCCGGTGTCCTTGTCCTTGGCGCTGACCTTGAGGATGCCGTTGGCGTCGATGTCGAAGGTGACCTCGATCTGGGTCTGCCCGCGTGGCGCGGGCTTGAGGTTCTCCAGCCGGAAGCGGCCCAGCACCCGGTTGTCGGCGGCCAGTTCACGCTCGCCCTGGAGCACCACGATGTCCACGGCCGGCTGGTTGTCCTCGGCGGTCGAGAAGGTCTCGGAGCGGCGGGCGGGGATGGTGGTGTTCCGTTCGATGATCTTGGTCATCACACCGCCCGCTGTCTCCACGCCCAGCGAGAGCGGGGTGACGTCGAGCAGCAGTACATCCTTGACCTCACCCTTGAGCACTCCGGCCTGGACGGCGGCGCCCAGCGCCACCACCTCGTCCGGGTTGACGGTCATGTTGGGGTCCTTGCCACCGGTCAGGCGCCGCACCAGCGCCTGCACCGCGGGGATGCGGGTCGAACCACCGACCAGGATGACCTCGTCGATGTCGTTGTCGGTGACCTTCGCGTCGGCCATCGCCTGCTTCACCGGGCCCAGGCAGCGCTCGACCAGGTCCGCGGTGATCTGCTCGAAGGTGGAGCGGCGGACGGTCTCGGTCAGGTGCTTCGGCCCGGAGGCGTCCGCGGTGACGAACGGCAGGCTCACCTGGGTCTGGGTGACCGAACTCAGCTCGGTCTTGGCCTTCTCGGCGGCCTCGAACAGCCGCTGCAGGGCTTGCGGGTCCTTGCGCAGGTCGATGCCCTCGGTCTTCTGGAAGTCGTCCGCCAGGTGGTCCACCAGCCGGCGGTCGAAGTCGTCGCCGCCCAGGTGGGAGTCACCTGCGGTGGCGCGGACCTCCACCACGCCGTCGCCGACGTCCAGGATGCTGACGTCGAAGGTGCCGCCGCCGAGGTCGAAGACCAGGACGGTCTCGTGACCCTTCTTGTCCAGCCCGTAGGCCAGCGCCGCCGCGGTCGGCTCGTTGATGATCCGCAGGACCTCGAGGCCGGCGATCTTCCCGGCGTCCTTGGTGGCCTGCCGCTGGGCGTCGTTGAAGTAGGCGGGCACCGTGATGACCGCCTCGGTCACCCGCTCGCCGAGCGACTTCCCGCCGTCGTCGGCGAGCTTGCGCAGCACCTGCGCGCTGATCTCCTCGGGCGCGTACTGCTTGCCGTTCACCTCGAATCGGGCCACCCCGCCCGGTCCCTCCACCACGTCGAAGGAGACCGCCTTGGCCTCCTCCACGACCTCGTCGTAGCGACGGCCGATGAACCGCTTCGCGGACGTGACGGTGCCCTTCGGGTTGAGGATCGCCTGCCGCCGGGCCAGCTGCCCCACCAGCCGCTCGCCGGTGTCGGAGAAAGCCACCACCGAGGGCGTCGTCCTGGATCCCTCGGCGTTCGGTATCACGGTGGGCTCACCGCCCTCCCAGACCGCGATGACCGAGTTGGTCGTACCGAGATCGATGCCGACTGCCTTCGCCATGGGAACCTCCTCCGTCGTGACACGGACCGGTCGTGACCGTGACGCGGGCCCCGGCGAGACCGCCGACGACAGCCGCGCGTTCGCGCCCACGCCAGCCGCCAGCCTCGCGCGACAGTCCTCGGGATTCCTCGCCCTGGCAGGACGAACCCGCGACGGCCCGCTCGTCCGCCAGGACGGGTGCCAAGCCCGCGGCCTGCCGCTGAGGGCCCGCCTCGGGCGGCGTAGCGTGGTAGCAGCGGCTGATGTCCCGAGCCCCGAAGGGGGCCTGTCATGGATGACGCTGTCCCGCCCGCGATGACGGCCTCACCACCGCATGCGGTCCCGCCAACGGCTGGGGTAGCGCACACCCTGCTTCGCCACACCACGGCGATGTTCGAGGGAGCCGACGAGTTCGCGGTACTGGGGGCTGCCAGGGCCGCGATGGCGGCGCTCGGCCCGTTCGACGCGGCCCACCTGCTGCACAACGGCCTGCCGGTGCGCCGCGCACCGTTCACTCCCGCCGTATCCGGCGCGCGGCCGCACACCGCAGCCACAGCCACCGGCCACCCGGACGGCGCCGGCTGCTGCTGGATGCGGGTCTACGCCCTACGTGACGGCGACCGCTGTCTCGGCCACCTCGTCGTCCGAGCCCGCACCGCGCCCTCGGCCGACGAGAGCGCCCTCGCCGACCTGCTCGTCCGGCAGGCCGGCATCGCCCTCGCATGGATGGCGCGGCGCCGGCTGGAACGCGCCACTGCCGTGGAAAACGACCGGCTGAGGACTGCGGAGGTCCGGCGCGACGCCGACCCCGGCGCGACCGTCGCGGTCCTGGAACGCACCGGCGCCTGCCACGAAGCGCTTGCCCGCGCGGCGGCCTCCGGCCGGGGCGAGAAGGGCATAGTCCGGGCTCTCCACGAACTCACCGGGCTCCCGGCGCTGACCGAGGACCTCTTCGGCAACCTGCGGGTCTGGGCAGGCCCCGGTCCGCCCCCGCCCCCTCGCGGACCTGACCTCGGACCCCGAGAAGAGCTGCTGCAGCACGCACGGCACCAGCCGGGCGCCGTCCGTGACCGGGACTGGCTGATCGCCCCCATCGCCATGGCCGGCGACCTGCTCGGCCTGGTAGCCCTGGTCGACCCGGACCGGCGAGCCGGGAAGCCGGACACCTGCGCCCTCGACCAGGCCGGCCTGGTCCTGGCCCCGGAACTCTCCCACGCGCGCAGGCTCGCCCTGTTGGAACCACAACTGCGTCGTGATCTCGTCGACAGGCTCATCTCGGGCCGGGCGACCGAGGACATGTTCGCCTGTGCGGCCACCTTCGGCCACGATCTGCACCGGCCGCACCGGGTCGCCGTACTGCAGTGGCCCGGACCCGCCGACCAGGCGGCGCTCGGCGACGCGGTCGCCCGCGCGGCCGCTCGCCTGCGCGTGGACGTGCTCATCGGCGCCCGCCGGGAGACCACGGTCGTGCTGGCAGCGGGGCTCGACTCCGGGGACGCGCTGTACCGGGCCGTCTCCGAGGACCTCGACACCCGGGCCGGGGCCATCGGCGTCGGCGGCCGCTGTGACAGCCCCGCAGACCTCCCGCACTCCTACGACGAGGCCGCCCGAGCCCTCACCGTGCGGCGCAGATCCCACGACCCGCACGGCAGCACCAACTTCGAGGAGCTCGGCCTCTACCGCATGATGGGCACCGGCGACGGCGAACGGGAAGCCGACCGCTTCGTCCGCGAATGGCTCGGTGCCCTGCTGGACTACGACGCGCGCCACCACACCGACCTCGTCACCACGCTCTCGCGCTACCTCGAGAGCGGCGGAAGCTACGACGCGACCTCTGAGATCCTGCTCATCCATCGGAGCACCGTGCGCTACCGCCTCCAGCGCATCCGCGAGATCACCGGCCACGACCTCAGCGACGTCGAGGCCCGGCTCAACCTCCATGTCGCCACCCGCATCTGCAACGTGTTCTACGAACCCCGTTGACGCCGGGGCTGCCCCACCTGCCGTCAGGTCTGTTTCCGGTAGCCGCTGAATCACCCAAATGCCCCTCCGTCGGATGACTGTCGCGCAGGCTTTCATGACTTAGCGTCACCTGGACTGATGATCTGTCAGATGGCGGTCTTCGCAGTGATCGGCGGCAGGGGGGACAGATGCGCGGCGATGCGGACGGACGAGCTCATCGGCGTCGCCACAGCGGCGCCCGCCGGCTGCACGCGCTCGCCGCGCTGCCACTGCTCGCCTCGGTGCTCGCCGGGTGCGGCGGGACGGCGTCGGCAGGCCCGGCCGTCCTGAACTGGTATCAGTTCCCGGACGACTCCGGCGCCCTCCAGCAGGCGGCGGACAGCTGCGGCAAGGCCTCGGGCGGCCGGTACGTCATCCACTACAACAAGCTGCCACGGACGGCGGACGGCCAGCGCCAGCAGCTCGTCCGCCGGTTGGCGGCGCACGACTCCTCGATGGACATCCTCGGGCTCGACGTCACCTGGGCGCCGGAGTTCGCCGAGGCCGGCTGGGCCCGCGAGTGGACGGGGGCGACCAAGGAGCAGGCCACCGAGGACACCCTGCCGGTGCCGCTCCAGACCACGACCTGGAAGGGCAAGCTGTACGGCGTCCCGTACAACGCCAATACGCAGCTGCTGTGGTACCGCGACGACCTGGTCCCCACGCCGCCGAAGACGTGGGCCGAGATGCTGGCGCAGGCCGAGGCGCTGGCCAAGGCCGGCAAGCCGCACTTCGTCGAGATCCAGGGCGCCCAGTACGAGGGCCTGACCGTCTGGTTCAACACCCTGATCACCAGCGCCGGCGGTGCCGTCCTGACACCCGATGCCACCGCGCCGTCCCTCGGCCCGCCGGGGGTCACCGCAGCCGGCATCATGCACGACCTGGCGACCTCCGCCGCCGCCGACCCGTCGCTGCCGAACCAGATGGAGGACCAGAACCGGCTGGCGATGGAGTCCGGCACGGCCGCCTTCGAGATCAACTACCCGTTCGTCTACCCCTCCATGAAGGCCGACCAGCCCGAGCTCTTCAAGCACTTCAAATGGGCGCCCTACCCGGGCGTCGAGCCCGGCAAGCCGGCCAGCGTGACCATCGGCGGCATCGACCTCGCCATCGGTGCCTACACCCGCCACGCCGACCTCGCCTACGAGGCCGCGCTGTGCCTGCGCAACAGCGACAACCAGAAGGTCGCCGCGCTCAAGGGCGGTCTGCCGCCCACTCTGCGCAGTCTCTACTCCGATCCGGCGCTCGGCGCCAGTTACCCGTTCGCCGCCGAGATCCTGGCCTCCCTGGAGGCGGCGAGCGTGCGGCCGCAGACCCCGGCGTACCAGAACGTGTCCATCGCCATCTCGCACACGCTCTCGCCTCCCGCCTCGATCAGGCCGCGGAGCTCGATCGCCGGCCTGCGCAGCCAGATCAGCGACGCGCTGAGTTCCAAGGGGCTGATTCCATGACCGGGCCTGATCGTGCAGCACCCGACCCCGCCACCCCGAAGGGCCCCAACGCCCTGTCCGTGGGCGCCCGGCAGGAGCGCAATCTCGGCTTCATGCTCTGTGCACCCGCGGTGATCGTGATGGCCGCCGTCACCGCCTACCCCATCGGGTACGCCGTCTACCTGTCGCTGCAGCGCTACGACCTGCGGTTCCCGCAGCTGGCCCACTGGGTCGGGCTCAGCAACTACGGTGCGGTGCTCACCTCTCCGTTCTGGTGGGACGCGCTCTGGGTGACGGTGGTGATCACGGTGGTCTCGGTCGCCATCGAGCTGGTCCTCGGCATGCTGCTGGCGCTGGTCATGCACCGCGCCCTCTTCGGACGCGGGGTGGTCCGTACCGCGATCCTGATCCCGTACGGGATCGTCACCGTGGTCGCCGCCTTCTCCTGGCAGTACGCCTGGACGCCGGGCACCGGCTATCTGGCCGCGCTGCTCCCGGCCGGCAGCGCGCCGTTGACCGACCACTGGCAGGCGATCGGGCTGATCATCCTCGCCGAGGTCTGGAAGACCACGCCGTTCATGGCGCTGCTGCTGCTCGCCGGGCTGGCCCTGGTGCCGGAGGAGACCGTCCGCGCGGCGATGGTGGACGGTGCCACCGCCTGGCAGCGGCTCGTCCTGGTGATCCTGCCGCTGATGAAGCCGGCCATCCTGGTGGCACTGCTCTTCCGGACCCTGGACGCCTTTCGGATCTTCGACAACATCTATGTGCTGACGTCGGGTTCCAACAACACCGCCTCGGTCTCGATCCTCGGCTACGACAACCTCTTCACCGCCCTGAACCTCGGCATCGGATCGGCGATCTCGGTGCTGATCTTCGTCTGTGTCGCGCTCATCGCGTTCGTGTTCATCAAGCTGTTCGGCACCGCCGCGCCCGGTTCGGAGATGGAACGCCGATGACCACCACCCACCCGACTGCCGCCCACCAGCCGGCCGCGCCCGGCGCCCGCCCGCGCCGCTCCACCGCACAGACCAGGCGGGTGGTCGGCTGGAGCGTCGCCAACGTGGTGGTCGTGGCCTACGCCCTCTTCCCCGTCTGGTGGATCGCCGCGCTGTCCTTCAAGGACCCGAGCACCCTGACCGACGGCGACTTCATCCCCAGCAAGTGGACCACGCAGAACTACCGGGGCATCTTCCAGACCTCCGAGTTCACCCGCGCCCTGATCAACTCGATCGGCATCGCACTGATCGCCACCGTGATCGCCGTCATCCTCGGGACCATGGCCGCCTACGCGGTCGCCCGGCTGCGCTTCCCGGGAAAGCGACTGCTGATCGGCATGTCACTGCTGATCGCGATGTTCCCTCCGATCTCGCTGGTGTCGCCGCTGTTCAACATCGAACGGCTGCTGGGGATCTTCGACACCTGGCCGGGGCTGATCATCCCTTACATGACCTTCTCGCTGCCGCTGGCCATCTACACCCTGTCGGCGTTCTTCCGCGAGATCCCCTGGGACCTGGAGAAGGCGGCCAAGGTCGACGGCGCGACCCCGGCGCAGGCGTTCCGGCTGGTGATCGCCCCGCTCGCGGCACCCGGCGTGTTCACGACGGCGATCCTGGTCTTCATCTTCTGCTGGAACGACTTCCTCTTCGCCATCTCGCTGACCTCCACCACCAGGGCCCGCACCGTACCGGCCGCGATCGCCTTCTTCACCGGCAGTTCGCAGTTCCAACAGCCCACCGGATCCATCGCGGCGGCGGCCGTGGTGATCACCGTTCCGATCATCGTGTTCGTGCTGCTCTTCCAGCGCCACATCGTCGCCGGGCTCACCTCCGGCGCCGTCAAGGGCTAGCGCACCGCGCCACGCCGCCCAAGGCTGACACACCGTCAAGAAGAAGGAAGGCAGGACTGTGGCCGAGATCGTCCTCGAGGGGATCACCAAGCGCTACCCGGACGGCGCTGTCGCTGTCAGGGACGTCAACCTCGCCATCGCCGACGGTGAGTTCGTCATCCTGGTCGGCCCCTCGGGCTGCGGCAAGTCCACCACCCTCAACATGATCGCGGGTCTGGAGGACATCACCGAGGGCACCCTGCGGATCGGCGACCAGGTGGTCAACGACAAGCCACCGAAGGAACGCGACATCGCGATGGTCTTCCAGAGCTATGCCCTCTATCCGCACATGACGGTCCGCGCCAACATGGGCTTCGCGCTGCGGCTGGCGAAGGTGGACAAGGCGACCAGCGACGCCAAGGTGGAGGAGGCGGCCCGGATCCTCGACCTGACCGAGCACCTGGACCGCAAGCCCGCCAACCTCTCCGGCGGCCAGCGCCAACGCGTGGCCATGGGGCGCGCCATCGTCCGCAACCCCAAGGCCTTCCTGATGGACGAGCCGCTGTCGAACCTGGACGCCAAACTCCGGGTCCAGATGCGCACCCAGATCTCCCGCCTGCAGCGCCGGCTGGGCACCACCACCGTCTACGTCACGCACGACCAGGTCGAGGCGATGACGCTGGGCGACAAGGTGGTGGTGATGCGCAGCGGAGTCGTCCAGCAGGTCGGTACGCCGCAGCACCTGTACGACTCCCCGCGCAACCTCTTCGTCGCGGGGTTCATCGGTTCGCCCGGCATGAACTTCCTGAACGCCACGCTTGAGGAGAACGCGCTGCGCACCTCGGTCGGCGATCTCCCGCTGGACGACCGCACCCGCCAGCTGCTGACCCGCGCGGACGCGCCCCGCGAGCTGATCGTCGGCATTCGCCCCGAGGACTTCGAGGAGGCCTCGCTGATGGGCGGTCGGCACGGCGGCCATACCTTCACCGTCACCGTGGACGTGCTGGAGTCCGTCGGTTCGGACGTCTACCTCCACTTCACCGAGGAGGGGCCGGCACGGACCTCCGAACTGGAGGAACTCGCAGTCGACTCCGGTCTCGCGGACACCGGCGTACAGGAGCACCAACTCGTCGCCCGCCTCAGCGCCGCCACCCGCGCCGCCGAGGGCGAGCAACTGGAGCTGTGGATGAACACCTCCCGCCTCCACGTCTTCGACCCCGCCACCGGCGCCAACCTGGTCCACCCCGAGCCCACCGTCTGACCCGGACCCACGGCCGGGGTCGGCGCCCCGATGGCCCGACGGCCGCCGACCGCGGCTTCTTCGGGTCGCGTCCGTTCAGCCGGGCGAACGAGCTGCTGGCACGTCAGGGTGCGCAACCGGTGGACTTGGCGACTGTCGTAGCGCTTTGCTGGGCCCGCGCAGTCCATTCGTCGAACCCTGGAACCCTGGAGATCAGATGGTCACACCAGCCACCGGTATCAAGCCCGCGCCGCCCGCCCAGCCCGCGCCGCCCGCCCAGCCCGCGCAGACCGTCCAGCCCGCGCCACCCGCCCAGAGCGGCCCCACCGCCAACCTCGCGGTCGCCGCCTTCGCGCTGCTCATGCTGTTCCTCGGGGTGATCGCCTGGGACGGCGACACCGCGCTGCCCGACCTGATGCAGGTCGCCTCGGGCCTGGTCACCGCGCTGCTCGGCGCCGTCATCAACCCCGACCACACGGTCACCCGCCGGGCCTGGAACGGCCTGGGCGGCTGTGCGCTGCTGGCCGCCGTGGCGGCCGCCGTCGCGCTGCTGGTCTACCCCAGGCACGTCGACGCGATCCCGGCGCTGACCTCCGCGGTCGCCGCCTTCGCGGGCCTCTACATCGACACCAGCAAGATCACCCATGCCAGCACCCCGTCGCCCGCGGCATCGGACTCAGGATCCTGATTCACTCCAACGAGTGAAGAAGGGACGGGAGTTGCTCCCGGTGTGCGGTGTGGCCCGGAGGATGGCGCACTCGGAGCGCAGCAGGCGCTCTCGCATCACCGTCCACCCGTGGGGGTTCCTCCGTGCTGTCCGCTGCCCGTCCTGTCCATCGCGCCGCCGTTCACCGTGTCGCCGTTCACCGTGCTGCCGTCCACCGCGCTGCCCTCCGCCGGGCCGCCGCTCTGCTGGCCGTCACCGCGCTCACGGCGCTGCCGGTGGCGGCGCCAGCCCGGGCCGACACCCCCGAGGCCGGGCGGGCCGACGCGGTCACCGCCGAACTCGCGTTGGACGTCAGCCTGTTGAACAGCACGGTGGACGTCCCGGTGGACATCGCGCTGAACAAGGTCGAGTCGCCGGCCGAGCAGCACGGCTCGGTGCTGAGCGCGAACGTGGCCGGCGTGGCGCAGCCGGGCCCGGTCACCCTGGTCAAGGCCGACGTGGGCAGCTCGGTGACCCACCTGGACGCCCAAGGTGCCTCCGCCGCCGTCCAGTTGCTCAACGCCGACGTGCACGCGCCGGGCCTGCCCGCCAGCACGCTGCTGGGGCTGCGGGCGCTCAGCGCCTCGGTCAGCTGCCCGGTGGACGGCTCGCCGACCGCCACCGTGAACATGCCCGCCACGCTCTCGGTGCTCGGGCACCAGGTGAGCCTGCGGGCGATCGGGCCGACCCACGTGGACGTCCCGGCGATCGGCTCGGTGGACATCGAGTTCGCGCCGCGGAGCACCACCTCCAGCACGGCCGCGGCGGCCGCGCTCTCGGTCCACGTCGCGTTGAATCCGCTGAACCTCAACGTCGCCAAGGTGGACGGCACCATCACGGTGGCGTCGGTGAGTTGCGTCACACCCGGTGCTGCCGCGGCTCCGTCGATGCCGGCGTCGGCGCCGGCGTCCGCCGGCTTGACCGTTCCGGGGCCGCCCGCTTCCGGCCCGGCTGCTCCCGGCCCGGTGCCCGTCGCCCAGGTTGCCGCCGCCGCGAGCCCGACCCCCGGCGCCGCCACGCCGACCCCCAGCCGGCGCCCCGCCGCCCCAGCCGCCGCACTCGCGTTCACTGGTAACACCAGCGTCATCCCGCTCCTCGCCGGGGCCGCCGCGCTGATGACTTTCGGTGCCGCCGCGATCATGGTCTCCCGCCGCCGGCGCGCCACGCACCGGCGCTGACCTGCGCGGATACCGGTCGACGCGGACCGCGGGCGGACGCTGGCACTCTCGGAGCGTGAGGGTGCAACTTCGCATAGTCGGTTCACATGCTGGTTACACAAGAGGAACAGTGGGGAAACGGCGACTTGCAACGCTACGCAGGCACCCACCGAGACATTGCGAGGTAAACCGCCGTGGCTATCAAGGCCGAGTACATCTGGATCGACGGCACCAAGCCGACCGCCAAGCTCCGTTCCAAGACTCGGATCCTGGCCAACGCCGATTCGCTGCCGACCTGGGGCTTCGATGGTTCCTCCACCAACCAGGCCGAGGGCCACGCCTCGGACCGCGTGTTGGCCCCGGTCGCCTCGTTCCCGGACCCGATCCGCGGCGGCGACAACGTCCTGGTGCTGTGCGAGGTCAACGAGACGGACGGCACCCCGCACGTCTCCAACACCCGCGCGCTGCTGCGTCCGATCGCCGAGCGGTTCGCCGGCCAGGAGGCGATCTTCGGCATCGAGCAGGAGTACACCTTCTTCAAGGGCTCGCGTCCGCTGGGCTTCCCCGACGCCGGCTTCCCGGCCCCGCAGGGCGGTTACTACTGCGGTATCGGCGCGGAGGAGGTCTTCGGCCGCGAGATCGTCGAGCTGCACCTGGACCGCTGCCTGGCCGCGGGCCTGGCGATCTGCGGCATCAACGCCGAGGTCATGCCCGGCCAGTGGGAGTTCCAGATCGGCCCGGTCGACGCGCTGACCGTCTCCGACCACCTGTGGGTGGCCCGCTACCTGCTCTACCGCACCGCCGAGGAGTTCGGCATCGACGCCACCCTGGACGCCAAGCCGGTGCGCGGCGACTGGAACGGCGCGGGCGCGCACACCAACTTCTCCACCAAGGCGATGCGTGAGGGCTACGACGCCATCATCGCCGCCTGCGAGTCGCTGGGCGCCTCCCAGGAGATCGTCCTGGAGCACGTCAGCCAGTACGGCGACGAGATCCAGTCCCGCCTGACCGGCAAGCACGAGACCGCCCCGTGGAACGTCTACTCCTACGGCGTCTCCGACCGCGGCGCCTCGGTGCGCATCCCGTGGCAGGTCGAGGTGGAGAAGAAGGGCTACATCGAGGACCGTCGCCCCAACGCCAACGTCGACCCGTACGTGGTGACCCGCCTGCTGGTCAACACCTGCTGCTCCGCGCTGGAGAAGGCCGACCTGGTCTGACCCACCGTCAGCACCACGCTGCCCGCCTGCCCTTGCGAGGGCCGGCGGGCAGCGCCGTGTCCACCGGGCGCCCGGCTAGCCGGTCGACTCCCGGCAGCGTTCGAGGGCCTCGACGAAGGCGTCCGTGGTCGCCCGGTCCCGCACCGCCACCCGCAGCCAGTCGGCGCCCAGGCCGGGAAAGGTGTCGCCGCGGCGCGCCGCGAAGCCCGCGGCGCGCAGTCGCGCCCGCACCCGGTCGGCGCCCGCCAGCTCGATCAGCACGAAGGACGCGGCCGGTTCGCCGTGCACCCGCAGCCAGGGGAGCTCGCCCAGCCGGGTCAGCAGGTGCGCCCGGTCCGCGCAGAGCTGCCGGGCCGCCGCCTCGGCCTGCGCCAACGCGGCTTCGGCGCTGCACAGTTCGGCAGCGATCAGGCCCAAGGAGGAGACCGGCCAGAGCGGTTGGGCCCGGCTCAGCTCGGCGACCAGCGAGGCCGGGGCCAGCAGGTAGCCGATCCGCAGCCCGGCCAGCCCCCAGGTCTTCGTCAGGCTGCGCAACACCACGACCTGGCCCGGGAGTTCCCGCAGCTCCGCGAGCGACTCAGGCTCGCCGGGGACGGTGTCCATGAACGCCTCGTCGACCACCAGGGTGCGCCCGGGCCTGGCCAGCGCGGCCAGCGCGGCGGCGGGGTGCAGGATCGAGGTCGGATTGGTCGGGTTGCCGATCACCACCAGGTCGGCCTGCTCGGGCACCGCCCCGGCGGTCAGCCGGAAGCCGTCCGCCGCGCCGAGCAGCACCCGGTGCACCGGGATCCCGGCATCGCGCAGCGCCGCCTCCGGCTCGGTGAACTGCGGGTGCACCACCACCGCGTGGCGCGGGCGCAGGGTGCGGGCCAGCAGCACGTAGGCCTCGGCGGCCCCGGCGGTCAGCAGCACCTCGGCGACCGGCCGGCCGTGCCGGGCGGCGACGGCGGCCCGGGCCGCGCTCTGCTCGGGGTAGGCGGCCAGCTCACCGAGGGCGGCGGCGAGCGCCTCGCGCAGCCAGCCGGGCGGGGTACCGGTGCGCACGTTCACCGCGAGGTCGACCAGGCCGGCGGCCCGGACCTCGGCGTCGCCGTGGTGGCGCAGATCCGGCTCGGCGGCCGGCAGGGTGGCGACCGCCACCGTCGAGCGGGCCGACTTCCGCTTCCCGACCAGCAGTTCGCCGCCGCCGAGCAGCGCGGCCGCCTCCGCCACGCTCGCCGTCCCGGCGGCCGCCAGCACCGCCGCCGACGGGTTCGGCACCGCGACGGCGGCCAACTCGCCCGCCGGGTGGCCGACCAGCGGCACGCCCAGCGCTCGGGCCGCGCCCAGCAGCCCGGGCTCGGCGCTCCGCTGCTCGGCGGTGGCCAGCCGCCGCACGGCCGCCGTTGCCAGACCGGCCTCGGCCAGCGCGGCGTCGATCAGGTCGAGCACCTCGCCCTCGGCCACTCCGGCGCTCGCCCCGACGCCGACCACCACGCCGTCCTCAGTACCGTTCACCTGTGATTTCTCCCTCCGCGCCCCGGAATCATGTCACGCTGCCGGTGCGGCGCCCGAGCCGCGTCGCGCCCGGGTGGCAGGCTGTCGGCATGCTCCGCCGCCCGCACCTGCTGGTCGCGCTCGCGTCCGTCGCCGTCCTCGCCACCGGCTGCCTGGACAGCGCGCCGCCCCCGTCGGGCGCCACCACCGCCACCACCGCTACTGCGACGGTCGCCGAACTGCCCCGGCCCGATCACGTGCTGGTGGTGGTGCTGGAGAACCACGCGTACGGCCAGATCATCGGCAACCCCGACGCCCCGTACCTGAACGGCACGCTCAAGGCCGGCGGTGCCGACCTCACCGACTCGCACGCCCTCACCCACCCGAGCGAGCCCAACTACTACGCGCTCTTCTCCGGCAGCACCCAGGGCCGCACCGACGACAGCTGCGTCGCCGTCGGCTCGCTCGGCGCGCCCAACCTCGGCGCCGAGCTACTGGCCGCCGGAGAGCGCTGGGACAGCTACAACGAGTCGCTGCCGAACCAGGGTTCGACACTCTGCGCCGGCGGCGAGTACGCGCAGAAGCACAACCCGTGGTTCGGCTTCGGCAATGTCCCGCTCGACACCGCCCACACCTTCGCCCAGTTCCCGGCCGACTACAGCACCTTGCCCAAGGTCGGCTTCGTGATCCCCAACCTCTGCGACGACCTGCACGACTGCCCGGTCGCGACCGGTGACGCCTGGCTGAAGAACAACCTCGGCGGCTACGCGAGTTGGGCGCAGAGCCACAACAGCATGCTGGTCGTCACCTTCGACGAGGACGACAACGGCCCCACCAACCAGATCCCCACCCTGCTCTACGGGCAGCACGTGACCCCCGGCAGCACCGCCGGGGCCCGCTACACCCACCTCGACCTGCTGCGGACCCTGGAGGACCTGGCCGGCCTGACCAGCCACGCCGGGGGTGCCGCGACGGCCGGGGACATCACGGGCATCTGGAACTGACGCTTACTTCAGCCGAGTTGTCGTCGGGGTGGGGTGTGCACGTCGAACAGGACGCTGTGCTGCAGGCCCGCGTGGCACGGGGGCTGTTCCTCGGCGATCAGGCCCAGGGCGGTGAGGGCCTGGCTGCGCGCGCCGGTCACCTCGGCCTGCCGCAGGGCGAGCGGCTGGTGCCAGACCGAGTAGCGGCCGATCCCCGTGCCGTCGCGGCGGGGGTACCAGCCGAGCGCCGGGTCGAGCAGGATCCGGCTGGCCTCACCCTGGTCCGCGAAGCCCGCCGGGGTGGGCAGCGCCCGCCCGGTGCCGCGCAGGTCCACGGCGGCCGAGCCCCAACCGCCCACCGTCCGCAGCCGCCACTGGGTCAGGCCGGCCTCGCCCAGCCGGGAGGCCACCCGCACCGACTCGTGGTGCCAGGGCATCTGCCAGGCGGTGCGGGCCACTTGGACCAGCCGGCTACTGAGCGAGGTGCCGAAGAACCAGACGCCGCGTTCGCCCCCGCGCCGCACGTACGCCCGGTAGTTCACCTGCCCCGCCGAGAACCGCACCGGCGGTGCCAGCCGGAAGTGGAAGTGCCGGTCGCGGAACGCCACCAGCGAGACCAGTGCGGCCCCGTCCCGGATGTCCGGCTCGAACCCGGCGGGCAGCAGCGCCGCCACTCGCTCCGGGTCCGCTGCCCAAGTCACCAACGCGAAGTCGGTCAGCTCGGCCACCGCGTGATGCCAGCGCACCTTCGGTCGTCCGTCCACAGCGCCCCCCTCGGCCGTTCGATGGCAGAAATGCTAGCCCCGGGGCAGCGCGGCCAGCAGCTTGGCCAGCAGTCCGGCCAGTTCCGCCTGCTCCGGCCCGTCCAACGCCCCGTCCACCAGCCCCTGTTCGTGCCGAAGCAGGTCGCCCACCGCCGCCTCGACGGCCGCGTGCCCGCCGGCGGTCAGCTCCACCGGCACCGCCCGGCTCCCCGGTTCGGTGGGCAACCGGCGGACCAGGCCGGCCTGTTCGGCCCGGTCGACCCGCTGGGTGACGGCGCCGGCGGTGATCATCGAGCGGGCGGCCAGCTCCCGGGTGGTCAGGCGGTAGGGTGCACCGGCCCGGCGGAGCGTGCTGAGCAGGTCGAGGGTGGCGTCGTCCATCGCCACCCGGGCCAGGGTGCGCCGCCGGTCGTCGGTGAGCAGCTTGGCGGCCTGCCGGATCCGGGTCAGGATCGGGATCGAGCCGACCGGCAGGTCCGGCTGCTCGCGCTGCCAGGCCCGGGCGATCGCGGCGGCGAGGTCGTCTTCGGGTGCGGTCATGGTGCTAGTGTGCCAGCTACGTTTAGGTCTAAACGAGGGGAGCATCGCACGATGCGTCAGATCATCGTCTCCGGGGGCGGCACCGGCATCGGACGGGCGGTCGCCGCCGCCTTCGCCGACCAGGGCGACCAGGTGGTGATCACCGGCCGCCGCCAGGAGGTACTGGACCGGACCGCCGCCGAACTGGGCCCGGCCGTCCGCCCGGTCGCCTTCGACGCCGCCGACCCGGCCCAGGTGACGGCCGCGCTGGCCGAACTCCCGGACCGGGTCGACGTGCTGGTCAACAACGCCGGCGGCAACACCGACATCGGCGCCGAGCCCGGACCGGGCCTGGCCGGCCTGGCCGCCGCCTGGCGGGCCAACCTCGACGCCAACCTGCTCTCCGCCGTGCTGCTCACCACGGCCCTGCGCGAGCGCCTGCGCCCCGGCGGCACGGTGGTCAACCTCAGTTCGATCGCCGCCCACCGTGGCGGCTCCGGCTCCTACGGCGCCGCCAAGGCTGCCGTCGAGGCCTGGACCCTCACGCTGGCCCAGCAGCTCGGCCCCGAGGGGATCACCGCCAACGTGATCGCCCCCGGCTACATCGAGGACACCGAGTTCTTCGGCGCCGGCATCGCACCCGAGCGCCGCGCCTGGAACATCGAGAGCGCCCTGAACCGCCGCGCCGGCACCCCCGCCGACATCGCCGGCACTGCGCTCTACCTGGCCTCGCCGGCCGCCACACACCTGACCGGCCAGACGCTGCACCTCAACGGGGGCACCTTCAGCGGACGTTGACCGCTACGGGAGGCTCCAGTGCTGCGCCGGGGTCCCGTTGCAGGACCAGATCTGCAGCCGCGTGCCGTCCGTCGTGCTGGACGACGGATCGTCCAGGCACAGCCCCGACTGGGAACTCACCAGCGCACCGCTGCCGTTCGCGCTCCACTGCTGGTTCGCCCCGCCGTTGCACGGCCACAGCTCGACCAGGGTGCCCGGGCTGGTGGCCGCGCCGGTGACGTCCAGGCACTGGCCGTTGATCCGCAGCGTGCCGTCGGTGGCCGGGCGCCACTGCTGGGCGGCGGTGCCGTTGCAGCTGTACAGGTCGACGGTGGCGCCGTTCGCGGTCGAGTCGTAGTAGTCGTCCAGGCACTTGCCCGCGATGCCCGAACTCACCGGCCCGGTCCGCCAGATGCCGGGGTTGCGGTCGATCAGGCCCGCGATCACCGCCCACCCGGGGAAGTCCATCCGCAGCACGCCGGTCTTCCCCGGGCCGCCGGCGTTCAGGTAGTCGAGCAGGTGCTGGTTCTCGCCCTCGCCCCCGAGGTAGCCGCCCGCCATGTCGGCCGGATCCGCGCCCAGCGGTGCGCAGTTGGCCGAGGTGTAGGTGACGTACAGGCCACCGGAGGTGTCGTTCGCCGCGTTCGTCAGGTTGCTCTGCGCCTCGCCCCACTTCTTGCCGAGGTCGCACTGCGTCCAGTCGTTCTCCACCGTGCTGCCCGAGTCGCCGCCGGGCAGCTGGGACAGTCCGAAGCCCGGGTACACCTCGCCGCTCGGGCCGGTGAAGTCGGCCAGCACGATGTGACCCCGCGCCTGGCCGAGCGTCGGCGTGGCGGCGGTGCTGCTGCCGGTCACGGTGGGCGCGTAGAACAGCCCCGGGTAGCGGGCCAGATAGCCGTCGAAGATGTTGATCCGGTCGGCCGCGGTGGTGTTCGACGGGTCGTCGGCGCAGTGGCCGATCGAGGCCGTGCCGCTGCCGCCCTCGGTGGTGTCCGCGTCGCACTCGCCGTGCAGGTTCATCACGACCGTCTCGCCGGGATGCGCGCTCAGGAAGGCCTGGGCGTGCGTCAGCACGTCGTCGAAGTTCGCGTTCTGGTAGACGTCGGTGTGGTGGATGGTGAACGCGCCGCCGATCACCCGCACCCGGATGTCGATCGCGCGGATCCCGGCGTCCAGCTGCGCGGTCAGAGTGGCGGCGCTGTCGCCGTGGTCCTCCTGCGCCTCGTAGGCCCAGGGCGCGAGGCCGCCGTGGATGGCCAGCGTGTCGTGCGTGCCGGGGATGGACATCGCGCCCAGGCCGGTGCCGTCCGGCACCTGGGCCATCCAGTCGGGGTGGCTCTGGCCGGTCAGGCTGTTGAAGGCTTCCGAGGAAGAGCTCGGCTGGGCGACGGCCGTCACCGGTGCCGCCAGCAGCGCCCCGCTCGCGGCAGCGAGTGTGGCGGCGACGGCAACGGCGGCTCTGACGGCACGCGGCGGAAATAACGAGGGGATGTGCACGGGGATCCTCCATAGGTGCGGGAGAGGTCAGTCGCCTGCCCGTCGGTCGGGCGGCCGTGCGATTCTCCGCCCAGGAGGCCAGCGGCGGAAGGCCGCCGTCAGTCGCCGCAGGGCACGAGACCAGCCGGCTCCGGCACGGACCCGAACGGCACCGGGATCCGCACGCGGCCGCCGAACTTCCCATCGCTGCGCGTGTGGTACTGGTCGTGATCGGGCTCCGAGAAGAGCGTTACCGTCTGCTGACGCGGGTCGGTGATCAGGTAGAAGCTCACGGTGTCCCTCCGACCGACTGCGCCACCGGGCGAAGCAGGTCGAGCACGTGGGTCCAGTTGTAGTGGTCACGACCGCCGCCGGCCTTGGGCTTGTGGGGCACGTAGTCGCCGATCAGGACGTCCATGGACCGGAGTCGGGCCAGGCTCTCGTCGTAGGCAGGGTGTGCCGCCTGGGCGGAGTTGACGTACGGCTGGACGGCCACCGGGATGCCGAGCCCGTACGCCTCGCAGAGGATGCCGAGCGCGAGCGTGTCCGAGATGCCGGCGGCCCACTTGTTGATCGTGTTGAACGTCGCGGGGGCGACCGCGATGGCGTCGGCCGGAGGGAGTGGCTGCGGGATGCTGGGCGTGCGCCACGCCGAACGGATCGGGTAGCCCGTCTGAGCCTCGATGGCTTCCTGGTCTATGAAACCGAGCCCGTTCGGGGTGGCGATCACGCCGACCTTCCAGCCCTCGGCATGGGCAGCGGTGATCAGCTCACTCACCCCGTCCGCGATGCCAGAAGCGCAGACGATGACATACAGGAACGGCTCGCGGTGCTCGGTCAAACCTGGACTCCCAACTCCTGGCAGAAACGGCGAAGCTCCGGGACAGCGCCGCGCCGGTCGCGAGCAGCCATGTCACCGGCCAGCTCCAGCACGCTGGGCCGTCGGTGGATGTCCTCCGAGGCACAGCTCTCCGCGACCCTGAGCGCTTTGTATCCCTCGGCCAGTCTGCCTTGCTGGCTGTACGCCCGTGCAGCCTCCACCCATAGTGCCGCCCGACGCTCGGGGACCGGGATGCGTCTGCGCATCAGAGGCCGGGCGGCTTCCAGCGCCGTCCCAGCGTCGCCCAGCACTACCGAGGCGCTCACCGAATGGAGCGCGACGTTGGTCGGACTGAAGTTCGCCCAGGCCTCGGGGCTGTCGAGATCGACGTAGCGCGCGACCTCTTGGGCCTCGGCGAGGAACTCGGCGGTCGTGGCGCGGTCGCCACCGGCGCTTGCGGCCGTAACCCCGCGAAGGAGCATGAGCCCCAGCGCGGCAAGGTACTCAGGTGGGCGCCGGCGCGAGCTGTTCGACACCTACCCCGACCTGGCCGAGGACCGCCGACTACGGAAGCACGTCTGGACCGCCCCCGGCGGCGGCGAATCGCTTGCTGAGGGCGTGATCAAGAGGGCCTCCGAGTTCGCCACACTGGCCCAGGCCGAACTGCGTTCGCCCCGCACGGTTATCGCCTTCACCCACCAGACCGCTGCCGTGGCGCTCCGGTCGCTCCTCGAATGTCGGCCCCTGCCCGACCTACTCGCTGAGGAGCGGAAGGGCAAGCTGCCCAATGCCGCGATCCTGCACTACGAGCTGCAGGACGGCCAGTTCACTGGAACGGGGATGACCATCCCGCCGATCTAGGAGGAGCCCGTGCCACACCTGTTCCTCAACGGGCCTGTCCAGAACGGGCCCTTCACCTTCGAGACCAACCCAGGCAAAGCAGTCGGCATCCGCCTCGCCGAGGCCCTGAACGCCATCCTGGGCATGCCACCCGTTCTGCATCTCTGGAACACCGTGGCCCTGACAGGCGATCTGCGGTACCGGCAGACCAGTCGGGAGGGCGTCTCCCGCCAGACGTTCGAGACCGATCTCATCGCGGGCAAGTACCCGCTTGGACACTTACCGGTTGCCGGCATCGTCACCGATACGGACGCCGAGGTCACGAGCCTCGCTCTGGAGATGATCGAGAACAACCTCCGCGCCAGCACTCTGGAGATCAGCCGGGAGACCGTTCCCACTTGTCGAGCCTGCGGTCACATGGTCGGCGGTGGCACCCATCCTTGCAACGCCTGCGGCAACACCGACACCCAGGACATCACCAGGCTGCACCTTGTTTCCTGCCCGGTGAAGGACCACCCGGTGCTCGATCGCACGGACATTCACGCGAGCCACCGCCAGCAGCCCAAGCACCTACGGAACACCGTCGGCAATGGCGGCCAGCGCCTCATCCTCTCCCGAACCCGGGACCACGGCGTGGACCTGTCGCCCGTCGGACTCCCCGGCCTCGTGCTGGATCCGAGGACCGGCATCCACGCCACCGTTCTCGCCGCAGCTCGAAGGCAGCAGGCGGACATAGCCGTCATGACCACCACCCAGAACGCTGCCAACCACATCGCGGCCCATGGCCAGCACTTCCGCGAATATGACGGCACCCGCCTGCAGTACACCCTGCACGGCCATCTCCCCTATGACCACACAGCAGGCCTTCGGCCCGTGCACGACGCATACCGAGCCACCGAGGCGGTCAGGGTCGCCTTCGAAGCCTGGTTCCTCCCGCTCTTCGCCCTGAAGGCCAAGACCACAACTCGATCGGACCAGCTTCCCGCACTCTTCAAGCACTTCATTCGGGCGCATATGGCCCGGCCGGACGAGGCCCACGAGGCTGCCATCAGGGATGTACGGCGCTCGGTCGAGGCCGGCGACCCCGAATGGATCACGGACAAGCGGGCCCTGGCCAACGTCATGGCTGCTTCTGGCGCCTTCTTGGAGTGAGGGCGAGCTATTCCACGGCCGAGGGCGGTCAGCCGTACCAGCAACGCGCCCGGTCCCCCCGGCGCGTTGCCGGTACGGCTCAGCATCGCTCGAACGGGTGAGCGTGACGCGAGCACCGCCCTGCGGAGAGCGCGTGGGCGGACGATTGCCAGATGGCGACGAGTGGGGCGGGTGGGGCCTTGAACAGGGCGAGGCATTGTGATCGGTGGGTCGACGTCACCGTCCTGGTCCGCGATGACCAGATCTGTTACGACCGGGCGGCAGCGGCGTTCTCGGCTCGCGGGTGGAGCATGACCGACTGTTCCGCGGTCGGGCGGGGCGTATCGTACCGGGCGGGGCACCGGCGGTATGTCGTCTCCCTCGGCCGGGACGGCGGCCCGTGGCGGGCCCGAAGCGCCGCGGTCTGCGAGGTCGCCGAGGTTGTCCGCGCGGCTGGGCTGCACGGTGTGGAAGTCAGGGATGCCGACTTTCCACAACAGGCCAAGGGTTACGTCTACCGCCTGCACCGCCGATGGCAGTACACCCACTCCGCGCCCATGCGATGGGTCGGGAGAGGCGTCCGGGCTCTTGGTCTCCTGGACACCGGTGACATCGTCAGGCTGCTGCCCGGAGCCAACGTAAGGGCGGAGGCCGATCGCCTCGAACGACGACTGGGCTACCAGGTCGGCGATCACACGCTCCGAGAGACCTGGCTCGATCAACCGCCGAAGCCGCGCGACCCCGCTGCCCCGAGCCACGAACCGGCCGACGGATCGCTGGGAATCAGCGACGATGCGGCGGCCGTCGTGGTGGCCACCGGGTTCACGATCTCCCTCTTCCTCGGTTCCGAGTTGCCCCTGGTCCGCTCAGCGGAGGCGCGTGCCCTGCTGACGGCGGCGTTCCTGCTGACGCTGCTCGGAGCGCTGGCCCTGGTCCACTCAGGTATGCGCCGCCGCGACGAGCTGTCCCCGCTACGGCGGTTCGCCCGGGTGTGCCTCGCAGCCGCGGCCACGACGGTCGTCCCCGCCGTGCTGGGCGCCGTCATGAGCAGCAGGGTCCCGCACCTCGAACCGAGGGTGCCGGTCGAAATCGCCCTGGTCGTGCTCGGCGCCAGCGGAACGGCCCTGCTCGCTCGCCGGTCCTGGCTTGTCCAAGCCGGGCTGGTCGCGGTGCCCGTGGCGCTGACGCTGCTGCGGCCGGTACTGCCCATCGGCGCCAACACGCTCTACGAGGTGTACCTGGAGGACTTCGACCTGAGGCCGGCCGAGCTGCCGGTCTCCACGCTCTGGCACGCGCTGGCGGGGCTGAGCGTGGTCTTCCTCGTCCTCAAGGTGTTGCTGGTGCCGCTGGGCGTGCTCGGCTGGCTGCGCTACTTCCATGTCAGGTTCCGACCGGCCATGGTGGCCTACCCCATGGTGGTCATCGTCCTCGCCACGTGGATGCTCGGGACCGTCCAGGTCACCATGACCCGACCGGCGCACGCCGCGGACAGACTCCGCTCGCAGGCCGCGGCCGGCCGGCCACCTGCCGCGTACTTCGGAATCCAGCCCCGTCTGGTCTGTGTCAGGGCGCTGTCCTCGAACATCCCGATCGACGGCGAGCCGCTTCCTCCAGGTCGGCCGCTGCTCTGGTTCGGCACGGTCACCGACCGTGCGCCGCTCTGGGATCCCCGGACGGGGGCGACCACCCGCCCGTTCGCGCGAGACGTGGCGATCGTTCCTGCGCACCCCGACGCGACCACCGGAGTGCTCGGCTGCTGAGCGCCTCAGCGCCCCGCAGCCGCCCCGGTGAAGCGCTCGGCGATGCCCGGCGCTCCCGCCCAGTGCAGGTGCAGGTAGCTCGCGTGCACGTTGCCCGCCGCGAAGCCCTCGGTGTGCGCGGCGCCGGCCGGGGTGCGCCAGGCCCAGGCGGGGGTGGGGCCGGCGGCCGGGTGGCAGGTGGTGCGGTGGAACTCGTGGCCGCGCACCCGGGTGCCGGTCACCGCCAGCGGGCTGTCGTGGAGGGCGACGGCCTCGCGGTAGCCGAGGGTGAGGCGTTCGGTCATCCGGGCGGTGGTGTCGAGCACGCCGCACATCGGGCGGCCGTCCAACTCGCGGCCCAGGTAGAGCAGTCCGGCGCATTCGGCGGCGATCGGGGCGCCGGTGGCGGCGAGCGCGGTGATCGCGCGGCGCAGGGGGGCGTTGTCGCTCAGCTCGGCGGCGTAGACCTCCGGAAAGCCGCCGCCGATCACCAGGCCTGACGTACCGTCAGGCAGCGCGCCGTCGTGCAGCGGGTCGAACGGGAGCACCTCGGCCCCGGCGGCGGTGAGGAGTTCGGCGTTCTCGGCGTACGAGAAGGAGAACGCGGCGCCGGCGGCCAGCGCGATCCGGGGGCGACCCGGCACGGCGCGGACCTCGGCGGCCGGGTCCCAGGCGGCGGCGGTCAGCGGTGGGGCGGAGCGGGCCAGCGCCAGCACCGCGTCCAGGTCGACCGAGGCGGCGATCAGTTCGCCCATGTCGGCGACCGCCCGCACGGCCTGTGCCGAGCGCTCCACCACCGGCACCAGGCCCAGGTGCCGCGAGGGCGTGGCGACCGAGGCGGTGCGCCGCACCGCGCCCAGCACCGGCACGCCCGCGCCCTCCTCCAGGGCCTCGCGCAGCAACTCCTCGTGCCGGTCGGAGGCGACCCGGTTGAGGATCACCCCGGCCAGGCGCACCTGTGGATCCCAGGAGGCGAAGCCGTGCACCAGCGCGGCCACCGACCGTGACTGCGAGGAGCCGTCGACCACCAGCACCACCGGGGCCCGCAGCAGCTTGGCGACATGCGCGGTGGAGGCCAACTCCCCGCGCCCCGAGGCCCCGTCGAACATCCCCATGACGCCCTCGACCACCGCCAGGTCCGCCCCGGCCGCGCCGTGCCGCAGCAGCGGCTCGATCAGCCCGGGCCCGCACAGGAAGGCGTCCAGGTTGCGCCCGGGCCGACCGGTGGCCAGGCCGTGGTAGCCCGGGTCGATGTAGTCCGGGCCGACCTTGTGCGGGGAGACCCTCAGGCCGCGCGCGGTGAGCGCGGCCATCAGGCCGGTGGCGACGGTGGTCTTGCCCGCGCCCGAGGAGGGCGCGGCGATCACGAGGCGGGGCAGCTGCATCAGGTGGGGCCTACCACTCGATCCCGCGCTGGCCCTTGCGGCCCGCGTCCATCGGGTGCTTCACCTTGGTCATCTCGGTGACCAGGTCGGCGAGTTCGAGCAGTGGTTCAGGTGCGTACCGGCCGGTGATCACCACGTGCTGCGAGCCCGGGCGGTCCCGCAGCACCTCGACCACCTCGGCCACGTCGATCCAGCCCCAGTGCATCGGGTAGGTGAACTCGTCCAGCACGTAGAGCCGGTAGGTCTCGGCGGCCAGGTCGCGCTTGACCTGCTGCCAACCCTCCTTGGCCGCCTCCTCGCTGGACTCCAGATCCCGCTGCACCCAGGACCAGCCCTCGCCCATCTTGTGCCAGGTGACGCTGCCGCCCTCGCCGGAGGCACCCAGCACCTTGAGCGCGTTCTCCTCGCCGACCTTCCACTTGGCGGACTTGACGAACTGGAACACCCCGATCGGCCAGCCCTGGTTCCAGGCCCGCAGCGCGAGCCCGAAGGCGGCCGTCGACTTGCCCTTGCCCGGGCCGGTGTGCACGGCGGTGATCGGCTGGGTGCGACGCTGACGGGTGGTCAGGCCGTCCTGGGGGACGACCTCGGGCTTGCCCTGCGGCATCGGGTCACGCTGCCTTTCGCGTAGCGGGGGAACGGTGGGCGTGCACCAGGGCGGCCACGCCCTCGGCGCGGAGTTCGTCCAGGGTGACGGTGGTGGCCCGCAGTCGGGCCGCCAGGGTGCGGGCCAGACCGAGCCGGACCGGGCCCGACTCGCAGTCGAGCACCACGGCGGCGGTGCCCTGCGCGGCCAGCAGCGCGGCGGCCTGCTCGGCCTGGGCCAGCGCACCGCGCCCGCCGGTGGCCCGGCCGTCGGTGACCAGCACCAGCAGCGGGCGGCGCAGCGGGTCGCGCAGCCGCTCCAGGCGCAGCACCTCGTGCGCGCGCAGCAGGCCGGCCGCCAGCGGCGTGCGGCCGCCGGTGGGCAGCTGCTCCAGGCGGGCCGCGCCGACCTCGACCGAGGAGGTGGGCGGCAGCGCCAGCTCGGCACCGGCGCCGCGGAAGGTGATCATGCCGATCTTGTCCCGGCGTTGGTAGGCGTCCATCAGCAGCGAGAGGACCGCGCCCTTGACGGCGGTCATCCGCTGCCGGGCCGCCATCGAGCCGGAGGCGTCGACCACGAAGAGCACCAGGTTGGACTCCCGGCCCCGGCGCACCTGCTCGCGGAAATCGTCCGTGCGCAGCTCCAGCGCCCGCCCGGCCCGGCCCCTGGCCAGCTGGTGCGGGGCGGCGGCCTGGAGGGTGGCGGACAGGTGCAGCTGGGTCAGCCGGCCCTGCGGGCGGCGGGACCTGATGGTGTGTCCGCCGTCGGTCTCGGCGGGGGAGCGGCGGCCCTGGGTGCCCTGCCCGGTGCCGGGGACCTTGAAGAGCCGGGTCCGGTAGGGCTCACCGGCCGCCACGGGGGCGGATTCGGGGGCGGGGGCGCCGCCGGGCCTGGGCAGCCGGGGCGGGGCGCTCTCGGCGGGCGCGTCCTGGGCGGGCGCGTCCTGGCTCGTGCCGGGGTCGGTGGACTCAGGTTCGGCGGGCTCAGGTCCGGTGGACTCAGGTCCGGCGGGCTCGGACGGCTCGGGCGCACCGCCACCGCCGTCCGGCCCACCGCCGGGACCGTCGTCGTCGCCGTCACCGTCGCCGTCCGGGTTGTCGTCCGCCGGCTCCTCGGCGTGCTCGCTCAGCGTCCGGTCCAGCTGCTCCTCGTCCAGCCCCGGCGCGTCGAACGGGTTGCGCCGCCGCCGGTGCGGCAGCGCGAGGCGCGCGGCCTGCCGCACGTCCTCCTCGTTCACCGCCGTCCGCCCGTCCCAGGCGGCCAGCGCGACCGCGGTGCGCGCCATCACGATGTCCGCGCGCAGCCCGTCCACCTCGAAGGCCGCGCAGACGGCGGTGATCTGACGCAGCGCCGGATCCCCGAGCAGCACGGACGGCAGCAGCGCCCGCGCGGTGGTGATCCGCTCGGCCAGCGCCCGCTCCTGGGCCGCGTACGCCGTCGCGAAGGCCGCCGGATCCGCGTCGTAGGCCAGCCGCCGCCGGACCACCTCGGCCCGCTCCGTCGGGTCCCGGGTGGCCGCGATCTCCACGGTCAGCCCGAACCGGTCGAGCAACTGCGGCCGCAGCTCGCCCTCTTCCGGGTTCATCGTGCCGACCAGCAGGAACCGCGCCGCGTGCCGCACCGAGACGCCCTCGCGCTCCACGTAGGAGCGGCCCATCGCCGCCGCGTCGAGCAGCAGGTCCACCACGTGGTCCTGGAGCAGGTTGACCTCGTCGATGTAGAGCACGCCCCGGTGCGCCTGGGCCAGCAGGCCGGGCTCGTAGGCCTTGACGCCCTCGGCCAGCGCCCGTTCCAGGTCCAGCGAGCCGACGATCCGGTCCTCGGTCACGCCGACCGGCAGCTCCACCAGGCGCGCGGCCCGGTCCGCCACCGGGCCGGCCGCGTGCGGCCCATCCGGGCACTGCGGGTCCGGCGAGGCGGGGTCGCAGGCGAACCGGCACCCCTCGACCACCGCGATCGACGGCAGCAGCCCGGCCAGCGCCCGCACCATGGTCGACTTCGCGGTGCCTTTCTCGCCGCGCACCAGCACCCCGCCCACGGCCGGCGAGACCGCGTTGAGCAGCAGGCCGAGCCGCAGGTCCGCCATCCCGACGATGGCGGTGAACGGGTATCGGACGTCACTCACAGGCTCTCCTCCATTGCGCGCGCCGCCGGCGCTCCCGGCGGCACGAACGGCAGCGTGCCGCCCACCCCGCCCTCGATCAGCCGCCACAGCGCGTCCGTGTCGGCGTGCTCCTCGATCAGATCCCCGAGCCGGTCCAGCCGCTCCTCGCGGGCGGCGGCGAACGAGGTGTCGGGCGCCGGGACGAAGTCCCGCCCCGCCACCGCCGCGACCTCGCGCAGGAACGCCCGGCGGAAGCCGTCGTTCTCCAGTGCCCCGTGCCAGGTGGTGCCCCAGACCGCGCCTTCGCGGCAGCCGTCCAGGAAGGGGGCGCCACCCTCCACCGTCACCACACCGTGGTGGATCTCGTAGCCCACGACCCGCTCGCCGTAGGCCTCGCCGACCGGCCGTCCGAGCACCTTCTCGCGCCCGAACTCGACTGCGGTGGGCAGCAGTCCGAGCCCGGCCACCGCACCGGCGCCCGACTCGACGGCGTCCACGATCCGCCGCCCGAGCATCTGGTAGCCGCCGCAGATCCCGAGCACCGGCCGCCCGGCCGCCGCCCGCTCGCGCAGCGGCTTCTCCAGGCCGCGCTCGCGCAGCCAGGCCAGGTCGGCGACGGTGGCCCGGGTGCCGGGCAGCACCACCAGGTCGGCATCGGCCAGTTCCTCGGGGCGGGTGGCCCAGCGGACCAGCACCCCCGGCTCCTGGGCCAGCGCGTCCAGGTCGGTGAAGTTGGAGAGCCTGGGCAGCCGCGGCACGGCCACCCGCAACACCTCGGCGCCGTACGGCCCCGCCGAGCAGCGGTCCACCACCGCGCCGAGATCCAGCGAATCCTCGGCGTCCAGCCACAGACCGGGCAGCATCGGCAGGGTGCCGAGCACCGGGCGCCCCGTCAGCTCGTGCAGCATGTCGAGGCCCGGGCGCAACAGCCGGGCGTCGCCGCGGAACTTGTTGACCAGCCAGCCCGCCACCAGCCGCTGGTCCTCGGGCGAGAGCAGCGCCAGGGTGCCGAACATCGCGGCGAAGACCCCGCCGCGGTCGATGTCGCCGACCACCACCACCGGCAGCTCGGCGGCCCGGGCCAGGCCCATGTTGGCGATGTCGCGGTCCCGCAGGTTGATCTCGGCCGGCGAGCCCGCCCCTTCGCAGATCACCACGTCGAACCGGCGACGCAGGTCGGCCAGGCACTCCAACGAGCGTTCCAGCAGGTAGGGCTTGCGCTCGCGGTAGTCGAGCGCGCCCACCTCCGCGATCGGCCGGCCCAGCAGCACCACCTGGCTGCGGCCGTCGGCGCCGGGCTTGAGCAGCACCGGGTTCATCGCGGCCTCCGGCTCCACCCGGGCGGCCTGCGCCTGCATCACCTGGGCCCGGCCGATCTCCGCGCCGTCCAGGGTGACCATCGAGTTGAGCGACATGTTCTGGGCCTTGAACGGCGCCACCTTGACGCCCTGGCGGGCCAGCCAGCGGCAGATCCCGGCGGTCACCACGCTCTTCCCGGCGTCCGAGGTGGTGCCCGCGACCAGCAGTGCGTTGCTCATGTCCGTCCCCTCCCAGGGCCGCGGCCCAGCACGGCGGCACGCAGTGCCACCGTGGTCCCCAGCGCCAGCAGGCCCACCCGGCGGGACAGCCGGCAGGCCCGTTCGATGTCCGCCACCGCCACCGGGCGCAGCTCGGCGCCCAGCACCGGCCGCTCCTCGACGCGCTGGCGTGACTCCCCACCCGCCTCCGGGCGCTCTTGAGCCGGTGCCGACGTTCCTCGCTCCGGCGCTCCCTCGTTCCTCGGTCGCTTGTCGGTCGTCTCTTTCGACACCGGCGCGCCGTTCGGCTCGTAGGCATAGCGCAAGGTGCCACCGAGCCGCACGCCGAGCGCGCCCGCGAAGGCCGACTCGGCCTGCCCGGCGTTCGGGCTCGGGTGCGCGCCGCCGTCCCGCCGCCACACCCGCCAGGCGGTACCCCGGTGCTCGGCCGCCGCCACCGTGAGCAGCGCGGTCAGCCGGGCGCCGGGCCAGCCGGCCAGGTCGTCGAGCCGGGCCGCCGCCCAGCCGAACCGGCGGTACCGCGGTGACTTGTGGCCGACCATCGCGTCCAGCGTGTTGACGGCGCGAAAGCCCAGCAGGCCGGGCGCGCCCGCCAGCGCGCCCCAGACCAAGGCGTTCACCACGGCGTCGGCGGTGTTCTCGGCCACCGACTCGACCACGGCGCGGGCGATCTGCTGCTGGTCAAGACCGCTCGGGTCGCGCCCGCACAGGTGCGGCAGGCGCTGCCGCGCGGCGGCCAGGTCACCGGCCGTCAGCGCGGCGCCGATGGTGCGTGCCTCGCGGGTGAGCGAGCTACCGCCGAGCACGGTCCAGGTGGCGGCGGCGGTCAGCAGCGCGCCGTGCCGGCGCGGGCCGCGGTCCAGCAGCCGGGCGAGCCCCGCCGCGCCGCCCGCCACCGCGCCCACGCAGAGGGCGGTGTGCAGGGCTCCGGCGCCGCGGTGGTCGCGCCAGAGCGTGCGTTCGAGCCGGGTGGCCGCGCGGCCGAAGGCGGCCACCGGATGGCCGCGTCGCGGATCGCCGAACCGGGCGTCGGCGGCATAGCCGGCCAGGGCGCCGAGGGCGTACGGAAGCGCGCGGTGGAAAACCCCCGCCATGTGTCGCGTGTCCTCACTCAGGGTCCGCGCCCTGGATCGACGTACCGGCGGCGAGAGTCTCCTGGCTCCCGGGTGGCTGACACACGCCCGGGCCTTCCAACGACCCTGTGGCGGGCTGCCGTGACCATGCGTCGGGCGTGCTCCCCGGTGACAGTGGCGGGACCGCGCCGGATTCGCACCGGCTTCCTCTCCTTGCCTCCGTTTGGCCCATGGATCCCATCACGCGTGCGAACGGGGAGTCAACCAGGCCTCGGGACTGGTTGATCACACGAGCGGATGGTGCGGCGAAACCGTTACTACCTCCGAGTAGTGGTGCGGGTGGGGCGCCGGCCGTTGGTGAATCGTCCAAGGCCGGTTGACGGCCCGTCGCGCGGCTTCGTGCGTTCGGCGACTGGGGGTGCGCGGACCCCGGCCCTAGCGTTCGGCTCATGCGAAGAAGCCGGCCGCCGGCCCCCACCCCGGTCCCGTTCTCCCCGCAGGCCGCCCGGGCGCACCGCGTCGGCCTCGGCCTGACCTCCGAGCAGCTGACCGGGGCGCTGGCCGCGCACGGCGTGCGCCTGCTCCCCACCCACGTGCTCGGCTGGGAGAGCGGCGAGCTGCACCCCACCGAGGAGGAGCTGATCGCGCTGGCCCGCGCGCTCTGGTGCCCGGCGGTGCAGCTGATGGGCGTGGCGCCGGCCACGCTGCGCGACTTCCGGGTGGCCCGCGAGCTCAGCCAGGAGCAGGCCGCGACCCGGATCGGCATCGGCCTGCGCAGCTACGCCGACGCCGAGCTGACCGGGCGGTGGACCGGGAACGAGGAGCAGAGCGCCGCGCTGGCCGAGGCGCTCGGCCTGACCCTGCGCGACCTGGTCCGGGTCCAGGGCGCCGAGCAGGAGCTGGAGCAGCGGCTGCGCCAGTGCGTGGACGGCCGCTGGCAGGCCCAGTCGAAGGCGATCGGCAAGCTGGTTCCGGTGCCCCGGGAGACCCTGGGCCGGGTGCTGGCCGCGCTGCAGAGCGAGCGCCAGGCGACCGCCGGCCACTGGGGCGCGGGCAGCTGGGGCTCGTCGACCCCCGCCGCGCCCGCGCCGCAGCAGCCGGAGCAGGCGCCGATCGACCGGTTCTGGACCCTGCTGGCGGCCCAGGACATCGGCGGCCTGCGGGTCTGAGCCACCGCTCGCGGCGCTCTGCCCGGTGTCCCCGGCCGAGCCCGGACGGCGCCCCAGCGGTGGCCGCGAGGCGAGGCTCGCGATGGACTGGAAACGTCGTGTCCGCGCCGCCGCCACCACTCCAGGGAGAAACCCATGCGTTGGAGAACCGCCGTCGCCGCAGCCACCGCCGTCGCCGCCGGAGCGGGTGTGGCCGCCCTGCTGATCGGGCGTCGGGTCTCCGACCTGAGCCTGCGCCCCGAGCTCGCCGAGGACGGCGACCGCAAGGGCGAGCCCGCGCTGCGGGTGCACGAGATCGGCCCCGAGGAGGTCACCCTGACCCGGACGGTGGCCGCCTCCCGGCGCGGCCGCTACGCGCTGGACTGGCCCGGCGGTCACGCGGTGGTCGGCGCGGTCCTGCGCACCGGCCCGCAGACCGTCACCCGCCGCCTGGAGCTGACCGCCGGCAGCCCGCCCGCGGCCGGCGCCGAGGTCGAGCTGAGCCCCTGGGTGCTGCGCGGCGACCCGGGCTCGGCCTGCGGCCTGGACTACATGGACGTGCTGGTCGACGGCGAGCTCGGCGCGCTGCCCGCCTGGTACGTCCCGGCGGTGCGCGGTACCTGGGTGATCCTGGTGCACGGGCGGCTGGCCGAGCGCCGCCAGGCGCTGCCGGTGCTGCCGCTGCTCCAGCGGCTCAACCTGCCCGCCCTGGTGATCAGCTACCGGGGCGACCAGGGCGCGCCGGCCTCGCCGGACGGGATCGGCCACTTCGGCGAGACCGAGTGGCGCGACGTCGAGGCGGCGATCCGGTTCGCCAAGGAGGCCGGCGCCGGGCGGATCGTGCTCTACGGCTGGTCGGTCGGCGCGGCCATGGTGCTGCGCACCGCCGCCGAATCGGAGTACCGCCCCCAGCTGGCCGGGCTGATCCTGGACTCGCCGGTGCTCGACTGGTCGGCCTCGGTGCGCGGCGTCGCGGCCCGGGCCGGGATGCCCGGCGCGCTGGCCGGGCGGTTGGGCGCGCTGGCCGCCGAGGGGCGCACCGGGGTGGATCCGGCGGGATTCGCCAAGCTCGCCGACGGCGTCGAACTGGACGTCCCGGCCCTGCTGCTGCACAGCCCGCAGGACGCCGTCGCCCCGTTCGACGCCGCCCGGCGGCTGGCCGACCAGCGACCGGACCTGGTGAGCCTGCGCCGCATCCCCGACGCCGGGCATGCGGCGCTCTGGAACGCCGACCCGCACGGGTACGAGGAGGCGCTGCGCCGCTTCCTGACCCCGCTGCTCTGAATCTCGTCCTGGGGCCTCGTCCCACAGGGTGCGTTCGGTCACCCCTTGACCACGGTCCGTGCCCCCGCTACTGTCGTGCACAGGTCACCGCACTGTCCCTGGGCCCGGTTTGGCCGCTCTTGCCCCGAGTCGGCCACCCCGGCAACCTCGATCTGCCGAAGACGCGCCGAACTCGATGTGACAGAAGCCCCGTACACGGGGAAGACTGCACGGCGTGACGTCTCGGAATCCGCGCGACCGTGATGCCCCGCTCCCGCCGACCACGGGTACCGGCGCGACGGTGACCCGTCTACCCGGTACGGCCCGCCGCGCCGACAGTGCGCAGCCGGGCCGCCCTGCCGCCACCCGTCGACGCACCCCCAAGCCGGCTCCGGGCCGCGGTCGCGTGCCGCTGCCCGACGGCTTCCCCGGACCCGCCGAGCTGGCCCCGCCGGCCCGCCGGATGCTCGCCGACGCGGTCCGCATCGCGCGCTGGGCCGGCGAGCTGGCGGCCGTCGACAAGCGCGGCGAACTGCTCCCCGACGACGCCCGGGCGGCCGGCCGAGCGCTGGCGATGACGGTGGGCGCCGCCGCGAAGGCATGGGGCCAGGCGCTGCTGGTCGGCCTGGTCGAGCCTCGGGACGGCGGCGCGGCCCCCGGCTGGCGGCTGCACGCCTGGGAGCACGACGACGAGGCCGTGCTGCGCGGCTGGTCCGCGCTCTTCGACGCCTGGACGCTGCTCGCGCCGGTCCCGCCGGCCGCGCTGCGCGGGGTCTTCGCGGTGCTCGCCGGCCAGGCCGTCGACCAGGCGCCGCAGCTGCTCTCCTTCCTCCACCTGGTGGACGGCCCGGTCGCCGAGAGCGAGTTGATGGAGCTGCTCCGCCGCGGCCTGGACGAGCGCCGGCACGGCTCCGGTACGGGCTTCGCGACGCTGTCGCCGGTCCCGCACGCGGCCTCCGCCGTTTCGGCCGTCCGCGGCACCTGCCGCGAGCCGCAGATCGACACCCCGCCCGCGCCCTCGGACATCGCCGCCGTGCTGGACTGGATGCTCGACGGCCTGGCCGCCGTCGGCGCCGTGGTCCGCGCGGACGCCGCCGCCGAGCTCTCGCCGCTCGGCCACTGGGCGGTGCGCGCCAAGCTGGAGGACATCTGCACGGTCGCCCAGACCGAGGCCGGCCACATCGAGCAGAGCGCCCTGGAACTCCTCGACGCCTGCGCGAACTACTCGCCCGGCCCGGCCCGCGCCGAGTACCGGGCCTGGGTCGCGGCCCGTCCGGTGGACCGCGCGGTGGCCGAGCTGCTGGAGGCCGCCCAGGGCGAGGACGCGCTGCTGCGCGGGCTCGCCTTCGAGGCGCTGCGGGTGGCCGGCGGCACCGCCGAGCAGGCGGTCCGGGCGACCGTCGACAACCCGGTGCTGCGCCCCTACGCCCTGCTCTGGCTGGCCGAGCAGCTGGACGAGGGCGGCGTGGTCCCGTCCGACGTGCTGAGCGCCGAGGACGCCGCCTGGCTCTGGGTGGACACCGCCGCCGCCGTCCTCGACCACGGTGAGACCGAACTGCTGGTCGGCCACGTCGAGGGCGCCAGCGCCGGCGACCCGGTCCGCCTCTTCGCCCGCGCCCGCCAGTCCGGCCACGCCCGCGCGGCCTCCGTGCTGACCGCGGTGGCCGGCGTGCACCCCGACCCGGCGGTGGCCCGCGCGGCCCGGCGCTCGGCGTTCAGCGTGCACACCGGCGGAGCCTGACGGGTCGTCACGCCGGTGCCGGCCACCCGGATCGAACTGACCAGGGACAGCGTCGCGGCGGGCGATGACACCGACGCCCCGCACCAGCGCGTGCTGGAGCTCCCCGAGCGGACCGTCCTCGACGCGGCGGCGGTGGCCGACCTCGCGGCCGGCTACCTCGCGCGGATCGGCGGCGGGCGAGCCACCTGGGTGCTGCGCGCCGCCGGCGGGACCGCTCTCGCGGTGCTGGCCCAGCAGTGGCCGCAGCCGCGCCTGCTGAGCAGCCGTCAGGTCCCCTTCGCGAGCCTCGCCGAGCCGGACGGTACCGTCCGGCTGTACTTCGAGTACCTCGCCCAGCAGGACCCCGAGGAGCTGTTCGCCCGTCTCGGCAGGACCCCGGACGCCTCCTGACGCCAAACACCGGACGCCAGACGCCCGCGGCCCCGGACCTCCTGGTCCGGGGCCGCGGGCGTCTGCTCGGTGTGCGGTCAGCAGCCGCGCGACTCCGCGCGGCGGGCGCGCACGTCGCCGACCTTCTGGCCGACCTTGCGGCGGATCACCAGGAGCGGGGCCATGGCGGCCAGCGCGATCTGGGCGATGGCGCCGATGTGCATCAGCACGTCGCCGCCGGGCAGACCGGCCGCCCAGGCGGCGAGGCAGCCGATCGAGACGACGATCCAGCCGAGGGTGGCGGTGGCCAGCAGGCCCTGCGGCTTGGGGTACTCGACCTGGCTGACCATCAGGTAGGCCACGCCGAAGATGGCCAGCAGGCCGGCCAGGAACGGCGGGTCGAGCAGCACGATGGCGATCACGGTCATGGCGCCCATCGGGCAGGGCATGCCCTGGAAGACCCCGGGCCGCATCTTCACCGCGGAGAACCGGGCCAGCCGCAGCACGACCGCCAGCAGCACGGTGATCGCGATGAAGGCGGAGAGCCCCTGGCTGGTGCCCGGGCCGCCGACGATGCCCCAGACGGCGACGAAGTAGGCGGGCGCGATGCCGAAGCTGATCAGGTCGGCCAGGTTGTCCAGCTCCGCGCCCAGCGCCGAGGAGCGCAGCTTGCGGGCCACCAGGCCGTCGAAGAGGTCGCACATCGAGCCGAGCAGCAGCAGGGTCACCGCGGTGGCCGCGCCGTGCCGGATCATGCCGCCGGTGCCGTCACCGGTGCCGCTGATGTGCGGGATGAGCATGTTGGTGGTGATCGAGTAGATCGCCAGGAAGCCGCAGACGGCGTTGCCCAGGGTCAGGAAGTCCGCCGTGGACAGGGCCTGCGGTGAGCGCGGCGCGCGCAGCTCGCGGTCGCGTGCCCAGCGGCGCCTGCGCAACTCGGTCTCCTCCGAGTCGCCGAGGCCCACCAGGGTCTCGGGATCAGTCACGGTCAAGGCGTGTCACCCCCGCGGTCGTCTTCTGTCCGACCTCGACGCCGACCTCGACGCCGGCCGGCAGGTAGGTGTCGACGCGGGAGCCGAACCGGATCAGGCCGATCCGTTCGCCCTGCTCGACCTTGGTGCCGGCGGGCACGTACGGCACGATGCGGCGCGCCACGGCGCCCGCGATCTGCACCATCTCGATGTCGCCGAGCTCGGTGTCGAAGTGCCAGACGACGCGCTCGTTGCGGTCGCTGTCCTTGTTGAACGCGGGCACGAAGCCGCCGGCGATGTGCTCGACGGAGCTGACGGTGCCCGGCAGCGGAGCCCGGTTGACGTGCACATTGAGCGGGCTCATGAAGATCGCGACGCGGGTCCGGCCGTCCGGCCAGGCGTCGATGCTCTGCACCACGCCGTCGGCCGGCGAGATCACTCTGCCGACGCCGATCTCACGCTCGGGGTCGCGGAAGAACCACAGCATGCCCGCGCTGAGCGCGCAGGTCGGTACCGCCGCCAGAGCCCACTTGCCGTTCCGCTTGGTGAGAGCGGTGGTCAGGGCCGCGGTGGCCAGGGTCGGGACGAACCAGGGGGTGGCTCCGCGCGCGATGGTCACGCGGGGTCGCCGGCCGGCCGTCTCGGGAGCGAAGGCATCGCGCTCCGTGACGGAGGTGTGAGGGGACGAGCTGATGGGCATCGAAGACCTTTGTCGCGGGGGATCTTGGCCTGCACGGGGGCCAACCGCGGGGATCGGGTGATAAAGGGGACAGCTGCTGTCCCGGTGGATGCTATCGGGAGCAGGCGGTAGGTGGGCAACCCGCCTGCACGTTCAACTGTCTCCAGCCGTGCCGGAGCACACGCGCTATGTGTACGACCGTAGCGGGCGCGCCCCCGGTTCCCAAGGGCCCGCTCAAGATCCGTGAGTCATCTCTCAGCGCTGCGGATGGGCCCTGGACCAGGTCGGGCCCACCCGCTTCGAGCCCTATTCGGCGATCTTGTACTCCTCCAGCAAGCGTCGCCCGACGATCATCTTCTGGATCTCCGCAGTGCCTTCACCGATGAGCAGCATCGGCGCCTCGCGGTAGAGGCGCTCGATCTCGTACTCCTTGGAGAAGCCGTAGCCGCCGTGGATCCGGAAGGCGTCCTCGACGACCTCCTTGCAGTACTCGGAGGCGAGGTACTTGGCCATCCCGGCCTCCAGGTCGTTGCGCTCGCCGCTGTCCTTCTTGCGGGCGGCCATCACCATCATCTGGTGCGCGGCCTCGACCTTGGTGGCCATCTCGGCGAGCTTGAACTGGATCGCCTGGTGCTCGGAGATCTTCTTGCCGAAGGTCGAGCGCTGCTGGGCGTAGGAGATGCCGAGTTCGAAGGCGCGCCGGGCCACTCCGCAGCCGCGCGCGGCCACGTTGACCCGGCCGACCTCGACGCCGTCCATCATCTGGTAGAAGCCCTTGCCGGGCACGCCGCCCAGGACCCGGTTCGCCGGGATCCGGACGTCCTGGAGCACCAGCTCGGTCGTGTCGACGCCCTTGTAGCCCATCTTCTCGATCTTGCCGGGCACGGTCAGGCCCGGCACCGTCGGGTTCGGGCCGAACCCGGGGGTCTTCTCGATCAGGAAGGTGGTCATGTTGCGGTAGGGGGTGCTCGCGCCCTCGTCGGTCTTGCAGAGCACCGCGACCAGGGTGGAGGTGCCACCGTTGGTCAGCCACATCTTCTGGCCGTTGATGACGTAGTCGTCGCCGTCCCGGACGCCCTTGGTGCTGATCGCCGACACGTCCGAGCCCAGGCCCGGCTCCGACATCGAGAAGGCACCGCGGATCTCGCCGGCCGCCATCCTGGGCAGGAAGTAGTCCTTCTGCTCCTGGGTGCCGTGCGCGTTGATCATGTGCGCCACGATGAAGTGGGTGTTGACGATGCCGGAGACCGACATCCAGCCGCGGGCGATCTCCTCGACCACCAGGGCGTAGGTGAGCAGCGACTCGCCGAGGCCGCCGTACTCCTCGGGGATGGTCAGGCCGAACAGGCCGAGCTGCTTCATGCCCTCGACGATCGCGGTCGGGTACTCGTCCCGGTGCTCCAGCTCGGTGGCGACCGGGATGATCTCCTTGTCGACGAAGTCCCGCACGGTGGCGAGGATGTCCCGCTGGATCTCGGTGAGGCCGTCGGTCTGTGCGAGGCGTCCCATCGTGCGGCTCCCTATCTGTAAGGCGGTGAGGGTGGGGTGCGGGGCCCCGCGGAGCGTGACTTCCGCGGGGCCCCTGACCGGAGAGCGACCGATGACGGCGGCCGCTCGGTCCGGGGTCCGGTGGGGGCGGGGATCAGCTGAGCGGCGTCGGCCGGCCGGGCTGCTCGCCGCCGCGCTCCTTGATGTACGTCGCGGTCGGCACCATCACCTTGCGGCGGAAGACGCAGACGACCGTGCCGTCCTGCTTGTAGCCCTTGGTCTCGACGTGGACGATGCCGCGGTCGTCCTTGGACTTGGACGGCCACTTGTCGAGCACCGTGGTCTCGCCGTAGAGGGTGTCGCCGTGGAAGGTCGGCGCGATGTGCCGCAGCGACTCGATCTCCAGGTTGGCGATCGCCTTGCCGGAGACGTCCGGGACGGACATGCCGAGCAGCAGCGAGTAGATGTAGTTGCCGACCACGACGTTGCGGCCGAAGTCCGTCGTCTTCTCCGCATAGTTGGTGTCCATGTGGAGCGGGTGGTGGTTCATGGTCAGCAGGCAGAAGAGGTGGTCGTCGTACTCGGTGACGGTCTTCCCGGGCCAGTGCTTGTAGACCGCGCCGACCTCGAACTCTTCGTAGGTGCGTCCGAACTGCATGATCAGGCCTCCGGGGCTTCGAACTTGGACAGCCGGGTCATGCCGGCCGCCCGGCCCTTGCCGGAGACGACCAGCGCCATCTTGCGGCTGGCCTCGTCGATCATCTCGTCGCCGAGCATCGCCGAGCCCTTGAAGCCGCCGGCCTCCGAGGTGCACCAGTCGTAGGCGTCCAGGATCAGCTCGGCGTGGTCGTAGTCCTCCTGCGAGGGCGAGTAGATCTCGTTCGCGGCGGCGACCTGGTCCGGGTGCAGCACCCACTTGCCGTCGAAGCCCAGCGCGGCGGACCGGCCGGCCACCTCGCGGTACCCCTCCTGGTTGCGGATCTGAAGGTAGGGGCCGTCGATCGCCTGCAGATCGTTGGCACGGGCCGCCATCAGGATGCGCATCAGGATGTAGTGGTAGGCGTCGGCCGGGTAGCCGGGCGGCTGCTCGCCGACCACCAGGGACTTCATGTTGATCGAGGCCATGAAGTCGGCCGGGCCGAAGATGATGGTCTCCAGGCGCGGCGAGGCGGTGGCGATCGCGTCGACGTTGATCAGGCCCTTGGCGTTCTCGATCTGCGCCTCGATGCCGATCCTGCCGACCTCGAAGCCCATCGTCTTCTCGATCTGGGTGAGCAGCAGGTCCAGCGCCCGCACCTGCTCGGCGTCCTGCACCTTGGGCAGCATGATGCAGTCCAGGTTCTGGCCCGCGCCCTCGACCACCGTGATCACGTCACGGTAGGTCCAGTGCGTGGTCCAGTCGTTGACCCGGACCGTCCTGGTCTTGTTGCCCCAGTCGCCGTTGTTCAGGAAGTCGACGATGGTGTGCCGCGCGCTCTCCTTGACCAGCGGGGCACAGGCGTCCTCCAGGTCGAGGAAGACCTGGTCGGCCGGCAGGCCCTGGGCCTTCTCCAGGAAACGCGGGTTGCTGCCGGGCACGGCGAGGCAGGAACGGCGCGGGCGCAGGCGATTGGCAGTCATGCGAGAGTCTCTTCCTTCGTGGGGACGAGGATCGGGTCCAGCCGGTTGGCCAGCCGGATCTCGTCCACGATCCGGCCGATGATGGTGGTGATGCCGAAGTCCTTCGGGGTGAACACGGCGGCGACGCCGGCGGCCTTGAGGGCCTCGCCGTCCGCAGCCGGGATGATGCCACCCACGATCACGGGCACATCCTCCACCCCTGCCCGGTGCAGCCGCCGCAGCACGTCCGGGACGAGCTCGGTGTGCGCGCCCGAGAGGATCGACAGCCCCACGCAGTGCACGTCCTCGGCGACCGCCGCCGCGACGATCTGCTCCGGCGTCAGACGGATACCCTGGTACACCACTTCGAAGCCCGCGTCCCGGGCCCGCACCGCGATCTGCTCGGCGCCGTTGGAGTGCCCGTCCAGACCCGGCTTGCCCACCAGCAGCCGCAGCTTGCCGGCGCCCAGCTCGGCCGCCGTGGCCGCGACCGCCGCCCGCACCGCGGCCAGCTCGCCGCCCGGCTCGGCCGCCACCGCCACCGGCGCGCCGCCGACCCCGGTGGGGGCCCGGTACTCGCCGAAGACCTCGCGCAGCGCGAAGGCCCACTCGCCGGTGGTCACCCCGGCCCGCACGCAGGCCAGGGTGGCGGCCATCAGGTTGGCCTCGGTCGCGGCGACCGCCTTCAGCTCGGTCAGCGCGGCCTGGGCCGCCGCCTCGTCGCGCTGCGCCTTCCAGGCCGCCAGTCCGTCGAGCACGGCCTGCTCCGCGGCCGGGTCGACCACCATGATCGCGGTGTCCAGGTCGGCGGTGAGCGGGCTCGGCTCGGTGGTGTCGAAGCAGTTCACGCCGATGATCTTGTCTTCGCCGGCCTCGATCCGGGCCCGCCGCTCGGCGTGCGAGGCGACCAGCGCCGACTTCAGGTAGCCGGACTCGACGGCCGGGATCACCCCGCCCATCCCCAGCACCTTGGCGATCTCCGCCTCGGCGCCGGCCAGCAGTTCGGCGGTCTTCGCCTCGACCACGTGCGAGCCGGCGAACAGGTCGCCGTACTCCAGCAGGTCCGACTCGTAGGCGAGCACCTGCTGGATCCGCAGCGACCACTGCTGGTCCCAGGGCCGGGGCAGGCCCAGCGCCTCGTTCCAGGCGGGCAGTTGGACCGCCCGCGCGCGGGCGTCCTTGGAGAGGGTGACGGCGAGCATCTCCAGCACGATCCGCTGGACGTTGTTCTCCGGCTGCGCCTCGGTCAGGCCGAGCGAGTTGACCTGCACGCCGTAGCGGAACCGGCGCTGCTTGGGGTCCTCGATGCCGTAGCGCTCCAGGGTGATCTTCTCCCAGAGCCGCCCGAAGGCGCGCAGCTTGCACATCTCCTCGATGAACCGCACACCGGCGTTGACGAAGAAGGAGATCCGCCCGACCACCTCGCCCATCCGCTCGGCCGGCACCTGGCCGGAGTCGCGCACCGCGTCCAGCACGGCGATCGCGGTGCCCATCGCGAAGGCGATCTCCTGCACCGGCGTGGCCCCGGCCTCCTGCAGGTGGTAGCTGCAGATGTTGATCGGGTTCCACTTGGGGATGGTGGAGACCGTGTAGGCGATCATGTCGGTGATCAGCCGGACCGAGGGTCCCGGCGGGAAGACGTGCGTCCCGCGCGACAGGTACTCCTTGACGATGTCGTTCTGGGTGGTGCCGGTGAGCTTGGTGATGTCGGCGCCCTGCTCCTCGGCGACCACCTGGTACATGGCCAGCAGCCACATCGCGGTGGCGTTGATGGTCATCGAGGTGTTGGTGCGCTCCAGCGGGATGCCGTCGAAGAGGGTCCGCATGTCGCCCAGGTGCCCGACCGGGACGCCGACCCGGCCGACCTCGCCGCGGGCCAGGATGTGGTCCGCGTCGTAGCCGGTCTGGGTGGGCAGGTCGAAGGCGACCGAGAGGCCGGTCTGGCCCTTGGCGAGGTTGCGCCGGTAGAGGGCGTTGGAGTCACTCGCGGTGGAGTGGCCCGCGTACGTCCGCATCAGCCACGGCCGGTCCTTCTGACGCTCTGTCATGTCAGATGTCCCTGAAGCGGTTGATGGCGTCCAGGTGGGTGGCCCGCAGCTCGTGGTCGCGCACGCCCAGGCCCTCCTCGGGGGCCAGGCAGAGCACGCCGACCTTGCCCTGGTGCTTGTTGTGGTGCACGTCGAGGGCGGCCTGGCCGGTCTGGTCGAGCGAGTAGACCTTGGAGAGGGTGGGGTGGATCTTGCCCTTGGCGATCAGGCGGTTGGCCTCCCACGCCTCGCGGTAGTTGGCGAAGTGCGAGCCGACGATCCGCTTGAGCGACATCCACAGGTAGCGGTTGTCGTACTGGTGCATGTAGCCGGAGGTGGAGGCGCAGGTGACGATGGTGCCGCCCTTGCGGGTGACGTAGACGCTGGCGCCGAAGGTCTCGCGGCCCGGGTGCTCGAAGACGATGTCCACGTCCTCGCCGCCGGTCAGCTCGCGGATCCTGCTGCCCAGGCGCTTCCACTCGCGCGGGTCCTGGTTGTGCTCGTCCTTCCAGAACTTGTAGCCCTCGGCGCTGCGGTCGATGATCGCCTCGGCGCCCATCTTCCGGCAGATCTCGGCCTTCTGGTCGTTGGAGACCACGCAGATCGGGGTGGCGCCGCCGGCCAGCGCGTACTGGGTGGCGTACGAGCCGAGGCCCCCGCTGGCGCCCCAGATCAGCACGTTGTCGCCCTGCTTCATGCCGGCACCGTTCTGGCTGACCAGCTGGCGGTAGGCGGTGGAGTTGACCAGGCCGGGGGAGGCGGCCTCCTCCCAGCTCAGGTGCGCGGGCTTGGGCATCAGCTGGTTGGTCTTCACCAGGGCCAGCTGGGCCAGGCCGCCGAAGTTGGTCTCGAAGCCCCAGATCCGCTGCTCCGGGTCCATCATCGTGTCGTTGTGCCCGTCGGAGCTCTCCAGCTCCACCGACAGGCAGTGCGCGACCACCTCGTCGCCCGGCTTCCAGGCGTTGACGCCGACGCCGGTGCGCAGCACCACGCCCGCGAGGTCGGAGCCGAGCACGTGGTAGGGCAGGTCGTGCCGCTTGGTCAGCGGCGACAGGCGGCCGTAGCGCTCCAGGAAGCCGAAGGTGGAGACCGGCTCGAAGATCGAGGACCAGACGGTGTTGTAGTTGACGGCGCTGGCCATCACCGCCACCAGGGCCTCGCCCGGGCCGAGTTCGGGCAGCGCCACGTCGTCGAGGTGGAGCGACTGGCGCGGGTCCTTGTCGCGGCTGTCGAGGCCGGCGAACATCTGTTCCTCGTCCTTGTGGAGCGTGACCGCCCGGTAGGACTCCGGCAGCTTCAGGGCGGCGAAGTCCGCCGTGGTGCTGTCGGCGCTGAGGATCGCGTCGAGGATTTCCTTCATGGCTGCCTCCGAAGGCGTACCTGTGTGAGGGCCGCACAGGGCGTCTGGGGGAGCCGGGAGCGGACACCGGCTTCGCAGGGTCTTTGGGTGGATTGGCTCGCCCCCTGGGTGTGGGGACGCCGGACTACGACGCGCCGAGGTGGGGAGCCGCGGCGCCGCGACTGGTGGGTAACAAGCTACTGGCACCCTGTGCCACTCGTAAAGACACTCGGTGCCACGATTTTCCGCCTATTCCCGAGCCCCTGCCAGGCGGTCGGAAAGGGCAGTCGAAAACCGCCGAAGGCCCACCCCTTGCTGCTCGGGATGGGCCTTCTGACCTGCGATTTCAAGGCGGTTCAGCGATTGAGCGCGGCCCTGATGCTGTCCAGGACCAGGTCCAGCGGGGCGTCGGTGCGAGCCACTGTGATGAGCACCTCACCGCCCGGGGTGGCACTCAGTGCGCTCGTTGCGGCCAGTTCCACCGGCGTCCCGATGTCATCAGTGGCACCGGGTGTCACGACAGTGCCACGGCGTCTCACCCCGCGCGGCGGGGTGGCCCAGAAGGTGCCCCGGATCACCTCGAAGGAGTGGTCCAGCTGCGCCTCCACGTCCCCGTGGCCGCCGGCCCGCAGCCAGCGGCGCAGGACGTGGTTGTGCGCCGCGACCACCGCCGCCGCCGAGACCTCGGCGAGCATCGAGTCGTCGTCCCCGCCGTGCTGCCAGCCCGGCGGGATGGCCGCGCCCGTCGTCCCGGTGTCGACCGCGGCGTCGAACCGGCCCAGCAGGTAGCGGGTGAAGAGCCGCTCGTAGCGGGCCACCACCGCGATCTCCCGCTCGCGCAGCGCCGGGACCTGACGGATCAGCTGGTAGCGGGCCACCGAGACGCCGGGCGTGGAGGCGTACATGTGCAGCACCTCCTTGATCCCCCGGCAGACCACGTCCAGCGGGTGCTCCTCCGGCTCGGCGCTGGCCAGCAGGTCGGCCACCCGGACCAGGGTGTCGTCGTGGTCCGGGAAGATCGCCTCCTCCTTGGAGCGGAAGTAGCGGAAGAAGGTCCGCCGGGCCACGCCGGCGGCGGCGGCGATCTGATCGACCGTCGTCTCCTCGTACCCCTGGGTGGCGAACAGCTCCATCGCGGCCGCCGCCAGGTCCTGGCGCATCTGCAGGCGTTGGGCCGCGGCCCGGCGGCTGCCGGGTCCCGGCTCCGCGACGGTACGCACGTCCTGCTCGGCGGATGACTGTTCCCGATCCATGGCTGGAACGCTACACGCCTGGGTGAGCTGCCCCGGCGCCGTGCGCGGCAACGGGCGGCGAACCGGGGCTGCCGGCGGGCTGACCGCCGGGCGCGGCCAGCGGGCCGCGACCGCGCCGTCGCCCCAGACCGGGCGCAGCGGACGTGATTCGCCACGCTGGTCGGCCCGTTGCTGCCCGGCTGGCCTGGGGCTGTTGGGCACGGGGCCGCTGGGCGCGGAGCTGCCGGGCACGGGGCCGCTGGGCGCGGGATTGCCGGGCTGGGGGCCGCCGGACGGCTGGCCGGCGGTCATCGGCGCGCGTGGTCGCGGAAGCCGCGGCCGGTCTTGCGGCCCAGGCAGCCGGCCGCCACCAGGTGCTCCAGCAGCGGCGCGGCCGCCAGACCCGGCTCGCGGAACTCCTGGTGCAGCACCCGCTCGATGGTCAGCGAGACGTCCAGGCCCACCACGTCGAGCAGTTCGAACGGCCCCATCGGGTAGCCGCAGCCCAGCTTCATCGCGGTGTCGATGTCGTCCACCGTCGCGTAGTGCTCCTCCAGCATCCGCACCGCGTCGTTCAGGTAGGGGAAGAGCAGCGCGTTCACGATGAACCCGGCCCGGTCGCCGCACTCCACCGGGTGCTTGCGCACCTTGGCGCAGACCTCCAGGACGGTCGCGGTGACCTCGGGGTCGGTCAGCACCGTGGAGACCACCTCGACCAGCTTCATCGCGGGCGCCGGGTTGAAGAAGTGCATCCCGATCACGTCGCGCGGCCGCCCGGTGGCGCTCGCGCAGCTGATCACCGGCAGCGAGGAGGTGGTGGTGGCCAGCACCGCGCCCGGCTTGCAGACCTTGTCCAGCGCGGCGAACAGCTCGCGCTTGACCGCCAGGTCCTCGGCCACCGCCTCCAGCACCAGGTCGGCACCGGCCAGGTCGCTCTGCTGCCCGCTCGGGGTGACCAGGGCGAGCGCGGCGTCGCGCTGCTCGGCGGAGAGCCGGCCCTTCTCCACCGAGCGGTCCAGCGAGCGGGTGAGCTGGGCCTTGGCCTTCGCCGCCTTCTCCTGGCTGCGGGCGACCAGGGTCACCGGGTAGCCGGCCTTGGCGAAGACCTCGACGATGCCGGTGGCCATGGTGCCCGAGCCGCAGACGCCGACGCTCGTGATCGGCCGGCCAGCCACCCGCGCGGCGGCGGCGGCGCCGGCCTCGGCCACCACCTTGGAGGAGCCGGGCGCCTCGTAGGTGTAGAAGCCGCGGCCGGTCTTGCGGCCGAGCAGCCCGGCGGCGACCAGCTGGCCGAGGATCGGCGCGGGGGCGTGCAGCCGGTCCCTGGACTGCTCGTACATCGCCTCGAGCACGGTGCGCGCGGTGTCCACACCGATCAGGTCGAGCAGCGCCAGCGGGCCCATCGGCAGGCCGCAGCCCAGCCGCATCGCGGCGTCGATGTCCTCCCGGGTGGCGTACCTGGACTCGAACATCGCCGCGGCCTGGTTGAGGTAGGCGAAGAGCAGGCCGTTCACCACGAAGCCGGCCCGGTCACCGGCCGCCACCGGCTCCTTGCCCAGCGATCGGGCGAACTCGGCCGCCTGCAGGGCGACCTGAGGGGTGGTCAGGACGGTGCGGACCACCTCGACCAGCTTCATCGCGTGCACCGGGTTGAAGAAGTGCAGGCCGAGCACCCGCTCCGGGCGGGCGGTGGCGGCGGCGATCCGGGTCACCGAGAGCGAGGTGGTGCCGGTGGCCAGCACCGTCTCGGGCGGGCAGATCCGGTCCAGCTCGGCGAAGATCTCCCGCTTGAGTTCGAGCTGCTCGGGGACCTCCTCGATCACCAGGTCGGCCGTGGCGGCGGCGTCCAGCTGCTCGCCGACGGTGATCAGCGTGAGCAGCGCGGTGCGCTCCTCGGGGGTGAGCCGCTCGCGCTCGACGGCGTGCGCGGTGGCCTCCTCGATCCGGGCCAGCGCCCGGGCGGCGGACGCGCCGTCGGCCTCGATGCCGATCACCCGGCGCCCGCTGCGGGCGATCGCGACGGCGATGCCCGCGCCCATGGTGCCGAGACCCACCACGGCGACGGTGGGGAAGGGGTGCAGCGGGGCGGCGGCGGTGGTGCTGCTGTCGGGAGCCTGCATCGTTGCTGGTCCTTTCGGGTGGCCCGACCGGGCTGCCGAGGCATGGCCGGGGGAGGGCGGGGCGGCCCGTGAGCGGGGGCCGTCGCGCGGCCTGGGGCGCGGTACGGCGTACGAGGGGCGGGTACGGCGTACGAACGCGGCGCACGGCTACGCGGGGCGGCGAGCGCTGGGCGTCGGGCTGAGGCGTGAGGTGTGGGGCTGGTGACGGCGACCGGCGGTGGCTGGTGATGGTCGCGGCTCTCGTGGTCGGGCCGGTCCGCTCCGGGCCGTACCGCGAGATGTCCGCGCCAGGGAGGTGACTCCCCGAACCAGCTGAAATGCCGGGTGAAGTGAAGGAAGTGGCACCCCGGCCGCACGTGTGACGCGCGGCGCCTCGCCGGTGCGGCTCCCGAAGCCCGGCGGTGGTGCGTGCGGTCACTGTAGCGAAGTTACCGCGAGGTAGGAAGGGTGCAGGCGAGGGCAGATCGTGGCATTCGGCGGGCCGTCAGCTTCGGGGTGCCGGAATCACTCGTCCGGGTAATACCGGGGCCATCGCCCGCGCGGGAGCATGAGTCGTATGGGCACCACCATGGCTGAGCAGGACGGATCGCCGCTCGAATCACCGGATGCGTCGCCGTTCGGATCATCGTTCGGGTCGCCCGCCGACGAGCCGCTCGGCGCCGAGCTGCGCGGCGAGCGCGCCGCCCGGGCTCGGATCGCCGCCGCCCGGCTCGCCGCCGAGGGCGTCGAAGGCGTGATCCTCAGCTGGGTGGACAACGCCGGTCTCACCCGGGTGAAGACCGTCCCGGTCCGCCGTCTGGAGCACGCGGCCGCCTGGGGCGTCGGCGCCGCCCCCTGCTTCGACGTCTTCCTCGTCGACGACTCGGTCACCACCAGCCGCCACATCGGCGGCCCGGCCGGCGACCTGCGGCTGATCCCCGATCTGCACCGGCTCACCCGGCTGTCCGCCCAGCCCGGTTGGGCCTGGGCCCCCGCCGACCGCTACGCCCAGGACGGCTCGGTGCACCCCGGTTGCCAGCGCCGCTTCGCCCGCCGGCTGACCGGGGCGGTCTCGGCGCGCGGGATCGAGCTGCGGGCCGGGATCGAGATCGAGTGGGTGGTGGCGCTGGCCGGCGCCCCCGGCGAGCCGCCCTGCTACCCCACCTTCGGCCCCGCCTACGGCCTGCACCGCCTGGTCGACCTCTCCGACTACCTGCGCGACCTGCTGCACGCGCTGGACGAGCAGGGCCTGAGCGTCCTGCAGCTCCACCCCGAGTACGCCCCCGGCCAGTTCGAGGTCTCGCTGGCCCCCGAGGGCCCGCTCGGCGCAGCCGACACCACCGTGCTGGTCCGCCAGACCATCCGCGCGGTCGGCGTCCGGCACGGCCTGCGCACCTCGTACGCCCCGGCCGTCGAGCCAGGCACCGTCGGCAACGGCGGCCACCTGCACCTCTCGCTCTGGCGCGGCGAGCACAACCTCGGCCAGGGCGGCCCCGGCCGCTACGGCCTGACCGGCGAGGCGGAGTCCTTCCTGGCCGGCGTGCTGGCCGAACTGCCCGCACTGCTCGCGCTCGGCGCGCCCAGCCCCGCGAGCTACCTGCGCCTGGTCCCGCAACAGTGGGCCGGCGCCTACCAGTGCTGGGGCCTGGAGAACCGCGAGGCCGCCCTGCGGCTGATCCCCGGGCCGCCCGGCGAGGGCCCGGCCGGTGCCAACGCCGAGCTCAAGTGCTTCGACGCGGCAGCCAACCCCTATCTCCTGGTCGGCAGCGTGCTCGCGGCCGGCCTCGCCGGTCTGGACGCCCGCCGCTCGCTGCCCGCCGAGGTCCCCGGCGACCCGGCCGCCCTGCCCGAAGGCGAGATCCCCCGGCTGCCGAGCAGCCTGGCGCAGGCCCTCGCCGAGTACCGCACCTCCGGCATCCTGCGCGAGGCACTCGGCGATCCGCTCTACGAGGCGGTGCTGGCGGTGCGGTTGGGCGAGCTGGCGCTCTTCGACGGGTGCTCGCCCGAGGAGCTGGCGGCGGCGACCCGCTGGCGGTACTGAGGGCCGAGCCGGCCGCCGAGACCTGTCCCGCGCCTGGGCCGGCGCAGGAAGCGAGATCGATGGCCACCCTGTTCCCCCGTTGCTCATGAACCGTGCTCGGCCGCTCAGCCGTGCCACCCCGGGGCGGAGGTCGTCCGCAGTCACCGGGCCTGCCCCGCTGAGTGGGCCTGACCAGGGGATCCTCTAGCTTTGGATCATGATGCAGAAGGGCGCGACTTTCCCAAGTCGCTGCTTTCAACCGCAGGGGGAATGTGATAGTGCGTAACAACATTGGTCGCCGGATCGCCGGGGCCGCCATGGTCGTCGGCCTGCTCAGTGCCGGTGCTCCCGTCCTCGCGGCGCCCGCGTTCGCGGACTCGACCACCGGCACCACCCAGGCCCAGGACGCCCAGGGCATCCCCTCGTTCAGCGACCTGCTGCGCGGCGTCGAGGTCGACTGGGCCGAGAGCCACTGGAACTGGACCGCCTGGAACGACAGCACCCCGGTCGCCTTCGGCGCCGACCAGGAGAAGTACCAGTGCGCCGAGTACGTCGCCCGGGCGCTGGCGGCGGCCGGCCTGGTCCCCGGGCTCGGCCCGGACGACTCGCAGGACGCCTACTTCAACTACACGGCGCCCAACGGCAAGACCTACGACCTGCTGCTGATCGGTGACCTGCCGCAGTACCACAACCTGTACGACTACCTGATGGACAGCGGCCTCGGCACCGACATCGGTGACCACCCCGAGGACGCCCGCCCCGGCGACGTGGTGGTCACCTACGCCGGGCCCGGCGTGACCAAGAGCCACACCGGCCTGGTGGCCACCGCCGCCGACGGCTCGAACGAGCCGACCGTCGACGCCCACAACCGGGCGCGCCTGCACTACGGCTACCACTTCTACGCGCCCTCGCACCTGGTGCGGATCGAGCCGCTGGGCCTGCTGACCGGCTTCCTGCCGAGCGGCACGCAGCTCGCCGCGCCGAAGACCGCCATGCAGAAGCTGGCAGTCACCCCGCGTTCGACCGCCCCGCAGGCCCCGACCGCCCCGGCGCTCCCGACCGTGGGACGTCAGGACCCGGCCGGCCCGCAGGTCTGACCCACCGAACGGGGTGCCGCCGCCGCGCAGGTCACGGCGGCGGCACCCCGCCCCGAGGTCATTGACAGTGACCCGTAGGGCAGTTGGGGCCTCGTCGGGGTCAGCGGCTCTCGATCACGACCGACTCGATGACCACGTCCTTGGCCGGCCGGTCGTTGCGGCCGGTCTTCGTCCCCGCGATGTCGTCGACCACCTTCCTGCCGGCGTCGGTCGTCACCTCGCCGAAGATGGTGTGCTTACCGGTCAGCCAGGCGGTCGGCACCACCGTGATGAAGAACTGCGAACCGTTGGTGCCAGGACCGGCGTTGGCCATCGCGAGCAGGTAGGGCTTGGTGAACGCCAGGTCGGGGTGGAACTCGTCGGCGAACTCGTAGCCCGGGCCGCCGGTGCCGGTGCCCAGCGGGTCCCCGCCCTGGATCATGAAGTCCTTGATCACGCGGTGGAAGACGGTGCCGTCGTAGAGCTTGTCGGTCGACTTCTTGCCGGTCGCCGGGTGGGTCCACTCCCGCTCGCCCTTGGCGAGTTCCACGAAGTTCCGGACCGTTTTCGGCGCGTGGTCCGGCAGCAGCCGGATCTCGATGTCGCCCTGGTTGGTCTTCAACGTCGCGTACAGCTGCTCGGCCATGGGTGCCTGCGCCTCTCACTGGTCGTCATGCGGGCACTAGACGCTACCTCTGGGGGACGCCGACGGGTGGCGCGCCGCGCACTCAGAGCGTGCCGGCGTCCTGCTCGACGGGCGCGGCCTCGGTGTCCGCGCCTTCTGCGGCGGGTTCGACGGCCGCAGGCGCGTCCGCCCGTCCCCGCCGGTTCAGCGCCGCGAACCAGGCCAGCCCGGCCAGGGCCACCAGCGAGGCGATGTAGAAGTTCAGCCGGAGGCCGAGAAAGTACTGCGAGTAGTCGACCCGCAGCGACTCCTCGAAGATCCGGAAGGCCGAGTACCCGGCCACGTACAGCGCGAACAGGCTGCCCGGCTTGACCTTCCCGCGCCGGCCGAGCCAGATCAGGAATCCGGCCAGCGCCAGGTCCCAGACGAGCTCGTAGAGGAAGGTGGGCTGGAAGGTGGTGTCCTGGAGGTACCCGGCGGGCCGGAAGGCTGGGGCGATCTCCAGGCCCCAGGGCAGCTTGGTCGGTCCGCCGAACAGCTCCTGGTTGAAGTAGTTGCCGATCCGCCCGATCGCCTGGGCCACCAGCAGGCAGGGCGCCAGCGCGTCCATCATGCCCGTGACGCTGGCGCCGGCCTTCCGCAGCCGCCAGACGCAGACCAGCGTGGCCAGCAACACACCGCCCCAGATCCCGAGGCCGCCGTCCCAGACCGCCAGCGGGCCCCACCAGTGGTGCGGGATGCCGGCGGGCGTGGTCACGTCGAAGTAGAGGCGCCCGCCGAGGATGCCGAACGGCACGCCCCAGGTCGCCATGTCGTCCACCAGCTCGGGGTTGCCACCCTTGGCCGCCCAGCGGCGGCGGCCGACGAGGACGGCGATCGCGATGCCCACGATGTACATCAGCGCGTAGAAGTGGATGAACAGCGGGCCCAGGTGGAAGCCGTTCACCGACGGCGAGGGGATGGCGGCAAGCAGCATGCTGCGAGGGTACGCGAGCTGGGCGAACAGCCGGGTGTCGGGATATCGGATGACCGCGCCCCGGCCGTCCCCTACGGTGGCCGGATGACCCCTCGGATGATCATCCTCAACGGCGGCTCCAGCTCCGGAAAGTCCGGCCTGGCCCGGTGCCTGCAGGCGGTGCTGCCCGACCCGTGGCTGACCTTCGGGTGCGACACCTTCGTCGAGGGCCTGCCCGCCGCGCTCCGCACCTCGGATGCGGGGATCGAGTTCGCCCCGGACGGCGCGGTGGCGGTCGGCGAGGTGTTCCGGGAGCTGGAGGCCGCCTGGATCGCGGGCGTCGCGGCGATGGCCCGGGCGGGCGCGCGGGTGATCGTGGACGAGGTGTTCCTCGGCGGCGCGCAGTCGCAGCAGCGCTGGGAGCGGGCCCTCGACGGGCTGGAGGTGCTCTGGGTCGGCGTGCGCTGCGAGGCGGCGGTCGCGGCGGGACGCGAGCTGGCACGCGGGGACCGGGTCGGCGGGATGGCGGCGACGCAGGCCGAGCTGGTGCACCGCGGGGTGCGGTACGACCTCGAGGTGGACACCGCCCACGCTGAGTCGATCGAGTGCGCGCGGCAGATCGCGGCCCGGCTGTCCTAGGGTCTGTCGCTCGTACGGGCCGCCCGCCCCCGGTCAGTGCCCGTGCAGGTCCGGCACCTGTTGCAGCCAGGCCGGCCGCCCCGCCGCCGTCCGCTTCGCCCGGGCAGCCTCGGCGACCCGCAACTCCGCCTCGGTGGCGAAGTGCTGCGGCAGCCAGCGCTCGGAGACCGCCGCCCGCGCGGCCAACTGCCGGACGTAGGCCTCGCGCAGCTCGGCGACGTCGGCGAAGCCCTCCTCGACCTCCAGCCACTGCGCCGGCACCAGGGCCACCACCTCGCGCAGCAACTCCTCGGTCACCTGCGGCGCCAGCTCGGCATCGGCCGCCGCCACGTCGGGGTGCTGGTCGCCCAGCGCGTGGCCGCTGAGGTCGTAGGCGCGGTCCACGGCGGCGGCCGCGCCGGACCAGCGGTGGTGGAAGACCAGCGCCGCGCCGTTGTCGATCAGCCAGAGGCGGCGGTGCCAGACCATCAGGTTGGGGTTGGCCCTGGTGCGGTCGACGTTGCCGGTGAGCGCGTCCAGCCAGACCACCCGCCCGGCTTCCAGCGGGTCGATCGTCGGCCCGTCAGTGGCTCCGGGCCTGAAGTCGTGTGCCCCCGGCAGGTAGTCCATCCCGAGGTTGAGCCCGGCGCTGGCCCGCAGCAGGTCCTGGATCTCGGCGTCGGGCTCGTGCTCGGCCACCGCCGGATCGAAGTCGACCAGCACCAGTTCGGGCACCCGCAGGCCGAGCCGCCGGGCCAGCTCGCCGACGATCACCTCGGCCACCAGCGCCTTGCGGCCCTGCGCGGCGCCGGTGAACTTGACCACGTAGGTGCCCAGGTCGTCGGTCTCGACGATGGCGGGCACCGAACCGCCGGCCCGCAGCGGGGCGAGGTAGTGCAGGGCGTTCACCCGGGTCAGGTCAGCAGACACCCGCCCAGCCTAAACGGAGCCCCGCGGCGGCGTCCCGGGCCTGCGACGATCCCACCCACCAGGTGTGGTTGGCTGTCCGCGACGTACCAGACGTACCACCCGAGCAGTACCCCCCGAAGGAGCCCAGCCATGGCCCAGGTCCACGCCCACACCGAGCGGACCTACCCCGCCACCGCCGAGCAGGCGTACGAGGCGATCGCCGACTACACCACCGTGCGGCCCACCCTGCTGCCCGCGCAGTACAGCGAGTACGAGGTCCGCGCGGGCGGTGTCGGCGCCGGCACGCAGGTGCACTGGCGGCTGCAGGCCACCGAGAAGCGGGTTCGCGACTGCCTCTTCACCGTCTCCGCGCCGTCCGCCGGGAAGCTGGTGGAGACCGACGCCAACTCCTCGATGGTGATCACCTGGACGGTCTCCTCGGTGGCCGGTGGCCAGACCACCGTGGCGATCGACACCACCTGGCAGGGCGCGGGCGGCATCGGCGGCTTCTTCGAGCGCACCTTCGCCCCCAAGGGCCTGAACCGGATCCACGACGAGGTGCTGAACCGCCTCGCCCAGCACCTCGGCAAGTAGCACCTCGGCACGTAGCACCATCGGCCGGACACCCGTACGACTGACAGCTCGTACGGGTGGACCGCGGCCCCGGGGGAGTGACGGCACGCGAACCGACCTGCCGCGTCACCCTAGGCTCGCGGCCGTGCATCTGACGATCCTTCACGTTTCCCAGCCGGTGGACGGCGGGGTGGCCCAGGTGGTCACCGATCTGGTCCGCGGCCAGCGCGCGGCCGGCCACCGGGTGCTGGTCGCCTGCCCACCCGGCGGCCGGCTCGGCCCCCGGGCCGGCGCCGCCGGGGGCGAGCTGCTGGAGTGGCCGGCCCGCCGCTCGCCCGGGGCGAGCGTGCCCGGCGAGGCCGCCCGGCTGCGCCGGCTGGTGCACGCGGCGGCGCCCGATCTGGTCCACCTGCACAGCGCCAAGGCCGGCCTGGCCGGCCGCCTCGCGCTGCGCGGCCGGCTGCCCACCGTCTTCCAGCCGCACGCCTGGTCCTTCGCCGCCGCGACCGGCGTGCTCGCCACCGCCAGCACCCGCTGGGAGCGGTACGCGACCCGCTGGGCGGCCGCCGTGCTCTGCGTCAGCGAGCAGGAGCGGCTGGACGGCGAGGCGGTCGGGATCAGCGCCCCGTTCGCCGTGGTCCCCAACGGGGTCGACCTGGCGCACCACACGCCCGCCGAACGCCGCGCCGCGCGGCTCTCGCTGGGGCTCGACCTGTCCGAGCCGCTGGCGGTCTGCGTCGGGCGGCTCTGCCGGCAGAAGGGGCAGGACCTGCTGCTCGCCTGCTGGCCCGCGGTGCTGCGGCGGGTGCCGACTGCCCGGCTGGCGCTGGTCGGCGGCGGCCCGGACGCGCAGGCGCTGGCCGCGCAGGCCCGGGCGCTGCCGGAGCCGTACCGGGTGCGGCTGGCGGGCGAGGTGACGGACCCGCGGCCCTGGCTGGCGGCGGCCGACCTGGTGGTGCTGCCTTCGCGCTGGGAGGGAATGGCGCTGGCGCCGTTGGAGGCGATGGCGATGGCCCGCCCGGTCATCCTGACGGAGGTGCCGGGGGCCCGCGAGCAGCTGCCGCCGGAGCAGCGGGAGACCGGACTGGTGCCGGCCGGGGACCCGGCGGCGCTGACGAACGCGCTGGCCGAGGCGCTGGCGGATCCGCTGGAGTGCGCCCGGCGCGGAATGGCGGCGCGTGCCTGGGTGGCGAGCCGGCATGACGTGCGCACGATGGTCGCTCGCGTGTCGGAGCTCTACCAGAAGACGATCAGCGAGGGCTAGTCGACTCCCCGTGTCTCCGCGCGGATCTGATCGTTTCTCAGGCAGTGACGTGCATGTTGTTCGGTAGGGGCGACTTGGTCGATCACCTGTTCAGGCCGTGCCCAGCGGCTAAATCGGAAATTCCGATTAATGGGCGGGTGGAATGAAACGGCAAGTCAACTCCCCATCAACGTCCGGGAATTTAGCCGTCGCTCGGTAATGTCTGATTTTGCTCACTTCGTTACAAAATGTACGAGATCCTGACGACCTCTTGTACGACTCTGTGCGAATTCGGGCGATTGAGGACGAACGGTACCGCGAAATCCGCCACCAAGGGCACACTGCAGGGGAGTTCGTGCGCGATGACCATTGACCACGAGAGTGTGCCGCGGCCTGGGCGACCCGCGGCGGGCGGTCGGCGGCTCGCGACCGAGCTGCTCGACCGGCCGACCCGGCGGCCGCCGCAGACCCGCAGCGCCGCCCAGCTCGGCCGGCACCGCCGAGGTCTGCGCGTCGCCGGGCTGCTGCCCGTGGCACTGCTCGTGGTCGACCTGCTGGCCGTCGGCGCGGGTTCGATCGGCTGCGCCTCCGCCCGCGCCCAGCCGCTGGGGGCCGCCGCGGCGCTGCTGCCGATCCTGCTGCCGCTGAACCTGGCCGGCGGCCTCTACCGCACCCGGATGAGCCCCTCGGCGCTGGACGAACTGCCCGCGCTGATCGGCCGGGTCGCCGTCGCGCTGGCCTTCGCGATCACCCTCTCCGACTGCCTCGGCGGTGCCTGGCCGTCCGGCGGCCCGGCCGGCTGGGCCCGGCTGCTCGCCCTGCTCACCGCGCTGGTGACGCTGGCCGCGCTCGGCCGCGCGGTGGTCTACGGACTGCTGCGCCGGCTGCGCCGCCGCCGTCCGGTGCCGGTCCTGGTGCTCGGCGCGGGCCCGCTCGGCCAGCGGATCGCGAGCACCCTGCGGGAACACCCCGAGTACGGGATGCGCCCGATCGGCTACCTGGACCAGGACCCGGTGCTGCTGCCCGCCGACTCCCCGCTGCCGGTGCTCGGCGGTCGCGACGCGCTGGAGCGGGAGCTGCGCCGGCACGGCGTGGTGCGGTTGATCGCCACCGCGGGCGCCGCCGACGAGCAGGAGGCGGCCGGCGCGATGCGCGAGGCGATCCGGCTCGGCTGCCAGGTCTGGCTGGTCCCCGGGCTGCGCGAGCACGGCGGCCTCGGCAGCGCGGGCCGGGCGGCCGACCACCTGTGGGGCTACCCCTGCCTGCGGCTGTCCCGCCCGCCGCTGCGCCGGCCCGGCTGGCTGGTCAAGCGGGCCGTCGACATCCTCGCCGCCGGCCTCGGGCTGCTCGCCATCTCCCCGCTGCTGGCCGCGTGTGCGCTCGCGGTGCGCCTGGACACCGGCCCCGGCGTGCTCTTCCGCCAGCAGCGCACGGGGCTGGACGGCCGGGTCTTCACCCTGCTCAAGTTCCGCACCCTGCGCCCGAGCAACGAGCACGAGTCGGCCACCCACTGGAACATCGCCCAGGACCACCGGATGAGCGCGGTCGGCCGGCTGCTGCGCCGCAGCTCGCTGGACGAGCTGCCGCAGCTGTGGAACGTGTTGCGCGGCGACATGACCCTGGTCGGCCCGCGCCCCGAACGCCCTTACTTCGTCATGCGGTTCAGCCAGGCCTACCCGGAGTACGCCGACCGGCACCGGGTCCCGGTCGGGCTGACCGGTCTGGCCCAGGTGAACGGGCTGCGCGGGGACACCTCGATCGAGGACCGGGCCCGCTTCGACAACCACTACATCGAGAGCTGGAGCCTCTGGCAGGACGTCAAGATCCTGCTGCGCACCGCCGCGCTGATGCTCCGTCCGGACGGGAGCTGACCCAACCGTGGCCCTGAGCCTGCCCCTCGACCCCGCGTTACGCTTCGGCCGGCCCTGGCCCGAGCTGCTCCGCGCGCTGGCCACCGCGCCGCTGCGCCGTCCCAGCCTGCTGGCCGCCGCCACCATCCTGCTGGTCTGCGTACCGACGGGTGAGAAGGACGTGACGGCCGCCGTCCACATCACCCCCGCCGACCTCGCCTCGCTGGCCCTGGTCGCGCTGCTCGCCCTCGACCTGCTGCGCGGCCGCCCGCTCGGCCTGAGCCGCCAGGCCTGCCTGGTCTTCAGCGGTGTGGTCTGCGCGGCCGGCGCCGCCACCGTGACCTCGATCGACCCGTCCGCCAGCCTGACCGGCTTCATCCGCCTGGTGCAGATCTTCGTGCTGGTCCCGGCCGCCGTGCTGGCCGCGCTGCGCGACCGCACCGATCTGCGCCTGGTGCTCGGCGCCTTCGTGCTGGCCGCGCTGATCGAGGGCGGCGTCGGCGCGGAGCAGTACCTCACGCACACCGGCGCCTCCTACGCCGGGGAGTCGATCCGGGCGGTCGGCACCTTCGGCGCGCTCGACATCATGGCGATGTCCGGGGTGGTCAGCTTCGGCCTGCTGGCCGCCTTGGCCCTCGGTCTGACGATCCGTCAGGGCGGTTGGGCGCGGCGCTGGCTGCTCGCCTCGGCGGCGTTCCTGGTGTTCCCGCTCGCAGTCTCGTTCAGCCGGGGCAGCTGGATCGCCACGGCGGTCGCCGCCACCGTGCTGCTGCTCAAGGCCGACGCCCGGCTCGCGCTGCGCTGGGCGGCGCTGGGGCTGGCGGCGGCGATCGTGGCGGTCGGCGGGCTCGGTGCGGGCGGTGGCGGGGTGACCGAGCGGCTGGACAGCATCGGCACGGTCTCCGGCGGCAACGAGGACCACTCGGTCAGCGACCGCTACGACCTGTGGGCCACCGCCCGGGCGATCTGGGCCGACCACCCGGTCACCGGCGCCGGGCCGAAGAGCTTCCCGCAACTGCGCGACTCGCACGCCCCGCTGCGGCTCTCCTCCGGCAGCGACGCGGCCGACTCCACCATCGGCTTCGAGCGCGAACCGCTGCTCTCGCCGCACAACATGTACTTCCTGGTGCTCTGCGAGCAGGGCCTGGTCGGCATCGTCGCCTACGGCGGGCTCTTCCTCGCGCTGCTGCTCGGCTGCCTGCGCCGCCGGGGCACCGGCGGCCCGGCGGCGATCGGACTGCTCTGCTGGGTACTGGTCGACTTCCTCTACGCCGACATCGGCGGCACCACCACCGTGCTCACCTCGGTGATCCTGGGCGTGGCGGCCTGGTGGGCGCTGCCGGAGCCGGAGCCCGCGCCATGACGCTGAGCCAGGAGGTCCGCCCCGCGCCCCCGGCGGCGCCGCCGGTGGAGCGCGGGCCGTCCTTCCTCGCCAAGGCCTTCGGCATCACCGCGGTGCTCAGCGCGGCCGGCTCCGCGCTGGGCCTGCTGCGCGACCTGCTGCTGGCCAGGTTCTTCGGCGCCGACTCCGGCACCGACGCCTTCCTGGTCTCCTGGACCGTGCCCGAGACGGCCGCGCCGCTGCTGATCGAGGACGCGATGGCCTTCCTGATGGTCCCGGCCTTCAGCCTGGCCCTGGTGCTGCGCGAGGAGCGTCCGGAAGGACCGGACCCGGTACGGCAGTTGACCGCCGACACGCTGCCCTGGCTGCTCGCCGGGCTGTGCGCGCTGTCCGGGGCCACCATGCTCTGGGCGCCCGAGGTGGTGCACGCCCTGGCGCCGGGCCTGGCCGACCCGGCGCTCGCGATCACCTGCACCCGGATCACCGCCGTGACCATCCTGCCGTTCGGCGTGGCCGGGTACCTGGGCGCCGCGCTGCGCGCCCACCACCGGTTCACCGCCCCCGCCGCCATCTACGTGGCCTACAACCTGGGCATCCTCGGGATCCTGACGACCTGTCACCTGCTGCTCGGGGTGCGGGCGGCGGCGCTCGGGGTGGCCTTCGGCAGCCTGCTGATGGCCGGGGTGCTGGTCGGCCCGTTCGTCCGCGCCCTGCGCGGCGGCCTGCACGGGCGCCGGCGGTGCGCCGCCGACGGGCGCGGGCTGCTGCTCAGCCCGCTCGCGCTGCTGCCGGTGGCCGTCTTCACGCTCACCCGGCAGTCCCAGGTCTTCATCGAGCGCTACCTCGGCTCGACGCTGCCGGCCGGCACCATCTCGCACCTCAACTACGCGGCCAAGGTCTCCCAGCTGGCGATGACCACCGCGATCCTGATCTGCACGGTCACCTTCCCGCTGGTTGCCAGGGCGCTGGCGGCCGGCGACCTGGTGGCGGCCCGCGACCGGGTGGAGAAGGACCTCGGCCAGGCGGCGGCGGTGGTGCTGGCCGGCACGGCGTTCCTGATCGCCTGCGCGCCCGCCGTGGTCTCGCTGCTCTTCCAGCGCGGCGCGTTCGACGCGGCCGACACCGCCGCCACCGCGCAGGTGATCCAGGTCTACAGCTTCGGACTGCTCGCCCAGGCGCTGATCGGGGTCATGGTGCGGCCGTTCTTCTCGATGCGCCCGGCCGTCCGGCGGGCCGACGACCCGCGCCCGGACACGGCGGCGGGCCGGGGGCTGCTCGACTGGTACCCGGTCGCCGCGATGGCCGTCGGGCTGCTGGTCACCACCGTGGTGGGCCTGTCGACCGCCCGGCACTTCGGCGCGCTGGGGCTGGCGGCGGGCAACGCGGCGGGCATCACCACCACCGCCGTGCTGCTGCTGCGCGGGCTCGCGCTGCGCGGCATCGCGTTGCGGATGCCGCAGGTGCTGGGCGGCCAGGCCCGGCTGCTGCTGGCCGGCGCCGCCGCGGCGGCCGTCGGCGGCTGCGCGGCCCGCGCGGTGCACCCGGCGGGGCTGTCGCTGCTGGCCGGCGGCGTGAGCGTGCTCGTGGTCTACCTGGGGCTCGGCACGCTGCTCGGGGCCCGCGAGCTGGCCGGGCCCCTCGCCCGGCTGGCGGCCCTGCTCCGGGAGAACCGAGCGCCGGCCGAGGGGTCGGCCGTGGGGGATGACCTGTTGGAGGAAGGAACCTTGCCCGATGGTCGCTGAACTCACCCGCCGTCCCCACCTGCCGCAGCAGGCGATCGACGTCGGCCGCCGGTCCGGTCGGCCGTGGATCCTGATGTACCACTCGGTGGCCGAGGAGGAGGAGGATCCGTACCTGCTCACGGTCAGCCCCGCCCGGTTCGCCGCCCAGATGCGCTGGCTGGCCGTGCGCGGCTGGCGCGGGGTGAGCATGCGCGAACTGCTGGCCGCCCGGGCCGCCGGCCGCCGCGACCGGCTGGTCGGCCTGACCTTCGACGACGGCTACGCCGACTTCGCCCGTCACGTGGTCCCGGTGCTGCGCGGCTACGGGTTCACCGCCACCGCCTACGTGGTGGCCGACCGCCTGGGCGGCGACAACTTCTGGGACGTCAAGGGACCGCGCAAGGCGCTGCTCACTGTCGAGCAGGTGCGCGAACTCGCCGACACCGGTTGGGAGATCGGCTCGCACGGGATGAGCCACCTGGCGCTGCCCGGGCTGCCCGGACAGCTGCTCGCCGCCGAGGTCGGGGACAGCCGGCTGGCCCTGGCCGAGCTGCTCGGCGGCCCGGTGGGCGGCTTCTGCTACCCGTACGGCGCGGTGGACGAGCCGGCTGCCAGGGCCGTGCAGGAGGCCGGCTACGACTACGCGGTGGCGATCGACCACAGCCTGCTGGCCAGCCGCTTCGCACTGCCCCGCTGCTACGTCGGCGACCGCGACGGCGCCTGGCGGCTGCGGGCCAAACGCGGCAGGCACGGCCTGCGGGACGTGGTCACCGAGCTGCGGCGGCTGGCGGCGACGCGATGAGGGTGCTGCATGTGATCACCGGCCTGGCCGCGGGCGGCGCCGAGCAGCAACTGCTGCTGACGATCCGTCACCTGCCCTCCTCGGTCGACTGCGAGGTGGCCACCCTGACCAATCCGGGCAGCGTGGCGGCGGCACTGCGCGCGGACGGCGTCACGGTGCACGACCTGGCGATGCGCGGCAACCGGGACCTGGCGGTGCTGCCCCGGCTGATCCGGCTGATCCGGCACGGACGCTACGACGTGGTGCACACCCACCTCTACCGAGCCGGCCTGTACGGGCGGTTGGCGGCCCGGCTGGCCGGGGTGCGCACGGTCCTGGCGACCGAACACTCGCTGCACGCCGGGACGATCGAGGGGCGCCCGGTCGGCGCCGGCGTCAAGTCCCTCTACCTGGCCGCCGAACGGCTCGGTGTCGCCACGGTGGCGGTCTCCGGGCGGGTGGCCGGGACGCTGGCCGACTGGGGCGTGCCAGGTCGGCGGGTGGCGGTGCTGCCGAACGGTATCGAGGCGGCCGGCTTCGCCGTGCCGTGGGCTCAACGGGTGGAGATCCGGCGGAAGTTGGGCCTGGCCGGGGATGCTTTCGTGGTCGGCGCGGTGGGTCGCCTGGTGCCCGGCAAGCGGTTCGACGTGCTGGTCTCGGCACTGACCGTGCTGCCGGGTGCGGTGCTGCTGCTGGTCGGCGAGGGGCCCGAGCGGGCGGCGCTGACCGAGCTGGCCCGCGAGCTCGGGATCGGCTCGCGGGTCCTGCTGATCGGCGAACGCACCGACGTACCGGAGCTGTTGAGCGCGATGGACGTGCTGGCCGCGCCGTCGGTCGAGGAGACCTTCGGCCTGGCGGTGCTGGAGGGCCTGGCGGCGGGGCTGCCGGTGCTGCACAGCGGCTGCCCGGCGCTGGAGGAGTTGCCCGCCGAGGCGGCGCCCGCCGCCCGCAAGCTGCCCTCGACGGTGGCGGCCTACCAGGAGGCGCTGCTGTCGCTCGGCCCGGCCCCGCTCGCCGTCCCGCTGCCCAGGCCACCCGCCGTGGCGCACTACGACATTGTCCGCACAGCCGGCCAACTGGGCGAGCTGTACGAGCGGTTGGGACGGGCCACCGCGCCGGTCCCGGCCGGGAGGGAGAACCGAACATGAACGGCACCGAGCGAGGGACCGACCAAGGCGACAACCGGGGCGGCGACCGGGTGGCCGGCGTCCGCGCGCTGGCCCGCCGCTGGTGGCCGCTGGCCGCCGCGATCCCGCTGGGCGCGGTCGCCGGGGCGGGCTACGCGGTGGCCGCGCCCCCGGTCTACACGGCCAACTCCTACGTGGTGGTGGTCCCGGACAGCAGCAGCGAGGCCGGCCTGGCGGTGAACTTCGCCCAGGCGTACGGACGGCTGGCGGCCCAGCCCCAGGTCCTCGCGCTGGCGGCCCCCGACGCCGGCCGCAGCGGCGCCGAGCTGGCCGGCCTGGTCGCCGGGACCACCTCGCCGGACGCCCCGGTGATCGAGATCGCGGGCAGCGGCGGCCACCCGGCCGACGCGGTGAAGGCGGCGGACGCGGTGGCCAAGGCCCTGATCTCGTTCGCGAACACCAGTAGCAAGGAGACCGGAGTGAAGCTGGTCCCGCTGGCGGCGGCCGCGGAACCGGACAAGCCGACCACCCCGAGCCGTCAGCTCGACGTCGCGGTGGGCGGCGCGGCGGGCGTGCTGGTGGGTGCGCTGGCGATGATGGCGCGCCGGAAGCCGAGCACTGCGACCCCGAGCGCGACGCCGGTCGCGACTCCGAGCGCGACTCCGAGCGCGGCGCCCGAGCCCCTGCCCGTGCCGACGCCGGCGGCCGCCGTCCCGGCGCCGCAGCAGGCCGAACCCGCGCGGAGCAAGAAATGACGGCTCCCCAACCGATCCGGGAGCCCACCCCGGCACCTCGTCCCCCGGCACCTCGTCCCCCAGCGCCGACCGCCGCTGCCGGCTGGACCACCGAGCTGCACCGCGCGGACGACACGCTGACCCGGCTCGCGGCGGAGTGGGACGCGCTCGCCGCGCGCTGCCGCACCGCGACCCCGTTCCAGTCCGCCGCCTGGCAGGCGTCCTGGTGGCGCGCCTACGGGCGCCCCGGGCGGCTGCGGGTGCTGCTGGTCCGCCGGGACGGCGAGCTGGTGGCGGCCGCCGCCCTCGCCGCCGGCCGGACCGGCACCCTCACCGCCCTCGGCGGGCAGCTGATCGACTTCACCGACGTGCTGCTGGACGACTCCTGCGCCGCCGAGGCCGCCGCCGAGCTGGCCCGCGCGCTGCCGCTGCGCCGTCCCTGGCAGGCGCTGGACCTGCGGGAGGTGCGGCCCGGGTCGGCCGCCCACCAGGTCTACGCGTGCTGGGCCGGGCGGCGCCATCAGCTGCTCGACTCGGTCTGCCAGCACCTGCCCGCCGTCCCGATGGAGCAGCTGCTCGCCCGGCTGCCGGGCCGGACCGCGCAACGCAGCCGGGCCAAGCAGCGCAAGCTGCTGGAGGCCGGCGTGGTGGCCCGCCGGGTGCCGGTCGACCAGGTCGAGGCCGCGATGGGCGACCTGTTGTGGCTGCACGCCCTGCAGTGGGAGAGCCGCACGGTCACCGCCGAGCACGTCAGCGAGCGCTTCGCGGCCCACCTGCGCGAGTCCACGGCGGGGCTCGCGCGGCACGGCCAGGCGGTGGTCTACCGCTACTACCTGGACGAGGAGCTGGTGGCGGTCGACCTGCTGCTGCTCTGCCCGTCCTTCGCCGGCCTCTACCTCTACGGCGCGCATCCGAGGCTGCGGGAGCGGATCGACATCGCGGGCCTGCTCTTCGGCACCTCGCTGGAGGAGACGGTCCGCGCGGGCATCCCGGAGCTGAGCCTGATGCGCGGTGAGGAGCCGTACAAGGAGCGCTGGCGCCCCGAGCACGAACGCAACCACCGCCTGCTGCTCGGGCCCGCCCACCTCGCCGGCGTGCTGAGCCTGCGCCTCGCCCTGGTCCGGGCCCGCGCGGCGGCCGTCCCGCACCTGCGCGGACCGGTCACCCGCCTGCGGGCGCTCGCCGGCCGCCGCTGACCGAGGCCGACGCGGACGGCGACCCGCTCGCGGACGGGGTCGCCGACACCGACGCTGCCGCCGACGCTGCCGCCGACGGGGACGGCGACATGGACGCGGACGGGGACGGGGACGCGGACGGGACCGCCGAAGCCGACCCGGAGGCCGAGGCGGTCGGCGACGGAGCAGCGGACGCCGACGGGACCGCCGCCGCGGACGCCGGCGCACTGGCCGATGCACCGGGAGACCCCACCCCCGCGCACCCGGGCAGCAGCGGAATCAGCGGCGGCCGCATCCAGGGCAGGTTGCCGAACAGCCCCTGCGGCAGCGGACACGGTGGCGCGGTCGGAGCCGTCGGCGCGGTCGGCCGGTTCGGAGCCGCTGACGCCTCGCCCTTGGAGCCGCTCAGCAACTGCTGGTAGACCGAGCTGGAGCGCGGATTGCTGCGGCACTCCCAGAAGCCGTGCGGGCAGTAGTCCGTGACGGTCTGGTAGAGCGTGTCGTGGGTGCGCATCCACTCGACCATCCGGCGCACGAACTCCGGGTTGTCGCCGTTGCGGAACAGCCCCCACTCCGGGTACGAGACCGGCTTGCCGCGCTTGGCGGCGAACTCCACCTGGTCCTCCAGGCCGTACGGCTCGCGCACGTAGTCGTCGAAGGTCGCGCCGGCCGGCTGGTCGTAGCTGTCGGTGCCGATGATGTCCACCACGTCGTCACCCGGGTAGCACTTGGTCCAGGCGATCGCGTCCAGCCCCCGGTTGGGGGTGAAGTCGAAGCGGAACCGCTGCCCGGGCACCGAGCGCATCACGTCGACGATCCGCCGCCAGTCCGCCTTCCACGCGGCCGGGTCGGGCCGGCAGCGACTGGTGTAGGTGGTGCCGTTCATCTCCCAGCCGAGCACGATCACCGTGTCACCGCCGCCGAGCGCCACCAGCTTCCGGGCGAGCCTGCGGAAGTGCTGGTCGTACGCGCCCTGCGCACCCTGTCCGAGCAGTTGCGCCACCTTCTCGTCGGGCACGTCGCCCTCGTTGGGGACCAGCATCGGCACGTTGAGCACCAGCGTCCGGCCGTGCTGGCCGAGTCGCCACTGCGACCAGAGGGCCAGCATCTTGGTGTCGCCGTCGATGTCGCCCCAGCTGTTTCCGGCCAGATAGGTGTGGCCGACCTGGAGGTTGGCGCCGCTCAGCCAGTTGGAGAACCTGGCGATCTGCGGGATGTAGTCGTCCCAGGAGCCGACGAAGGCGCCGAACGGCACCTCGTGGTCGGCCCGCCGGGTGCTCGGCTTGGGCGCCGGCCCGCGCGGCTGCGTGTTCGACGCGATCGCGCCGTCCACGGCGGCGGGACCGCGGTCGGCGCTGGTCAGCGGGCTGCCACCGGAGGAGATGCCGGCCGTGCTGAGCAGCAGCAGCGCGGAGGCGGCCAGGGCCAGGCGGCCGATTCGCATGGTCTCTCCTCCAGCACGGGAGCGGTCCAGCACGACGCTGGGCACGGGGGCCGGGCGTTCTGCACGCGGCCGCCCACCGACCGTAAGCTGATGCGCTGTCAGAAAAGCCGAATGTCACCCCAAAGTGGACAGTTATCGCGAGCCTGGCCGATCTCGACTGGCCCCGATCGCCGTCCTGATCGATCCTCAGCGGTTTCTGCCGCGTCAACCGTCGCCGATTCGCGCGGCCTGGTGCCGAGCCGGTCCGCCGACCCCCGTCGAATGTCCGGTTCTGCGCCTGTGGGACCGCAGGGGGGCACCACCGTGCTGACGCCCAAGCGCCCACCAGGTACCCTCCCGAAGTGTCCTGGAAGCCGCTTCGTACTCTGACCCCCCGGTCGGCCCTGCCCGCCATGGCCGTCCTGCTGGTGCTCGGCGCCGGCGCCGCCGCGCACGCCAACCGCCCGGTTCCGTTCGGCGACCAGGTGTCGGCACCCGGCAACGCCCAGGCCAGCCCGGTGGTCGCGCAGTCCGCCGCACCGGTCGTCCCGGACTTCCGGGTGGGCCCCGGCCTGGAGGCGTACGACCCGTCCAGCGGCGCGCTGCTCTGGTCCTACCGCCGGGACGGCGCCACCGCGCTGCACGTCACGCCGTTCGGCCAGAGCGCCGTGGTGGTCTGGGACGACGGCATGGTCACCTCGGTGGAGATCGACAATCACCAGGTCCGCTGGCACCGCTCCGTGCCGGGCCTGTCCGACTGGCTGCAGGGCGTCGGCGAGCCGGGCGCCGACCAGCGCACCGAGGCCCAGCGCGAGCAGCTCGAACTGCAGCGGGCCGCCGCCGCCGTGCAGGTGGCCAGCGAGCCCGAGCCCTGGGTCCAGGTGCTCACCCCGGGCCTGACCATGGGCTTCCGCGACCGTGACGGAGATCTCAGGTTCAACGCCCGCCCGCAGGACGGTTGCACCTACGACCCGTTGCGTGCGGTGGACACCGACATCGCGGTGCTGGTCCCGCGCAGCTGCACCGCCACCACCGGCGCGGGCCACCAACTGCTGCCCGGGTCGATCACCGGCTTCCGGCTGGACGGTCACGGCTATGTGCTCAACGCCGGCCCCAAGGTGAAGATCACCAGGCTGGACGCCAAGCGGGTGCAGATCGACGACGGCCCGCTGGTCGGCAGCCGGGTCTTCGACACCGACCAGGGCGCCTCGGCGATCCCGTGCGACAGCCCCGAGGCACCCTTCGCGGCGGTCAAGCCGCAGGACGGCTGCCCGGTGGCGGCACCGGCCGCCGACCACTGACGGCCCCGGCCGGCCGGGCACCCGCGTTATACCGCCGAGCATGCTCGGGGCGCCCGGTAGACTGGCCCGCATGGCTGTTCTCCTCGGGCATTAGCGGCGGCAGCCGGTGAGGCTCCCGGTCCGCGCCCGTGCGTGCGGTCGGGTGCCGGCGCCGGACCGTCCAGCACGCCCTGACCCCCGCCGCACCCCCGTGCCCGGCCGCGCCGCGCTCCGCGCGCCCCGGGCCGCCCAGCTTCAGGAGTTCTCGCAGCCATGATTTCCGCCAACGCCCTCGAACTGCGCGCCGGCGCCCGCATCCTGATCGAGTCCGCCAGCTTCCGGGTCGCCCCCGGCGACCGGATCGGCCTGGTCGGCCGCAACGGCGCGGGCAAGACCACGCTGACCAAGGTGCTGGCCGGCGAGGGCCTGCCGGCCGGCGGCACCGTGACCCGCTCCGGCGAGGTCGGCTACCTGCCGCAGGACCCGCGCACCGGCGATCTGGACGTGCTCGCCAGTGACCGGATCCTCTCCGCCCGCGGCCTCGACACCGTGCTGAAGAAGATGCGCGAGAACGAGGAGCGGATGGCCAACGGCAAGGGCGCCACCCGTGACAACGCGATGAAGAAGTACGCCCGCCTGGAGACCGAGTTCCTCACCAAGGGCGGTTACGCCGCCGAGGCCGAGGCCGCCACCATCGCCGCCGCGCTCGGCCTGCCCGACCGGATCCTCGGCCAGGAGCTGCACACCCTCTCCGGTGGTCAGCGCCGCCGGGTGGAGCTGGCCCGGATCCTCTTCTCGGACTCCGACATCCTGCTGCTCGACGAGCCGACCAACCACCTGGACGCCGACTCGATCGCCTGGCTGCGCGACTTCCTGAAGACCTACAAGGGCGGCTTCATCGTCATCTCGCACGATGTCGAGCTGGTCGAGACGGTCGTCAACAAGGTGTTCTACCTGGACGCCAACCGCTCCGCGATCGACATCTACAACATGGGCTGGAAGCAGTACAAGCAGCAGCGCGAGGACGACGAGAAGCGCCGCAAGCGCGAGCGCGCCAACGCCGAGAAGAAGGCCGCGACCCTCAACTCGCAGGCCGACAAGATGCGTGCGAAGGCCACCAAGACCGTCGCCGCCCAGAACATGGCCCGCCGCGCCGAGAAGCTGCTGGCTGGTCTCGACCAGGTCCGGGTCTCGGACAAGGTCGCCAAGCTGCGCTTCCCGGACCCGGCGCCGTGCGGCAAGACGCCGTTGATGGCCGAGGGCCTGTCCAAGTCCTACGGCTCGCTGGAGATCTTCACCGACGTCGGCCTGGCGATCGACCGTGGGTCGCGGGTGGTCATCCTCGGGCTCAACGGCGCGGGCAAGACCACCCTGCTGCGGATGCTCGCGGGCGTGGAGAAGCCGGACACCGGTGAGATCATCCCGGGGCACGGCCTGAAGATCGGCTACTACGCCCAGGAGCACGAGACGCTCGACCCCGAGCGCACCGTGCTGGAGAACATGCGCTCCGCGGCGCCGGACACCGACCTGGTGCAGATCCGCAAGATCCTCGGCTCCTTCCTCTTCTCGGGCGACGATGTCGACAAGCCGGCCGGGGTGCTCTCCGGCGGCGAGAAGACCCGGCTGGCGCTGGCCTCGCTGGTGGTCTCCAGCGCCAACGTGCTGCTGCTCGACGAGCCCACCAACAACCTCGACCCGGCCAGCCGCGAGGAGATCCTCGGCGCGCTGCACTCCTTCAGCGGCGCGGTGGTGCTGGTCACCCACGACGAGGGCGCGGTCGAGGCGCTTCAGCCGGAGCGGATCATCCTGCTGCCGGACGGCGTCGAGGACCTGTGGAGCCCGGCGTACCACGACCTGGTCTCGCTGGCCTGAGCCCGCTGCTCATTTCGCCTTTCTGTCGCCCGTGATCGGTTCGCCGGTCGCGGGCGCTCGACTTCGGTAGACGCGCGCTCCTGCATCCAGCCGATGCCGTCTCATCAGGTGGACCCATTCGGGAATGTCGGCGGGAGAGATTCCGTTTTATTCGGATCCGTTCGTGTCGCCGCCCGGGCGGCCCTGCTGATCAGCTCTTTCGCCCCACCAGGCCGGATTCCGCCGGGGGCGCACACCCAGGGTGAGCGGCCCGACGCGCTCGGATCACGCCCCTGCTGGGCCCTTTTCGCCGGATGGACCTTGTCGAATGGGTGGCCAGGACGCTGGGGATGGGTGATCATGGGAATCTGACCGAGCACAGCTACGAGGAGGCACGGGTGGCCGAGACTCTGAAAAAGGGCAGCCGGGTGACTGGTGCCGCGCGTGAGAAGCTCGCGGCCGAGTTGAAGAAGAAGTACGACTCCGGAGCGAGCATTCGCGCGCTGGCGGAGGAGACCGGCCGCTCGTACGGCTTCGTGCACCGCATGCTGAGCGAGTCCGGAGTGAACCTCCGGGGTCGCGGTGGCGCCACGCGTGGAAAGGCCAAGGCTGCTGCGGCAGCCGGTTCCTGACTGGCCGTCAGGTCAGGTGCCGCGTTCTCTCCGGTCAGCCGGTGGCCGGGTGGCATCAGGTTCCGACAGTCCGTCAGTACGCCCTATCAGTACGCCCGACGCATCGGCGACCGTGACAGGTACCTTCCCCCAGCCTCCGGCCGGGAGGGGCCCCATGGCCGCCGATCGTCATGTCCGCACGCAGGGTGAAGCTCGGCCGGAGCCACGGCGGTACCCAAGGCTCGGACAATAAGTTACTCTCCGGTAGACCCAGTGGGCAGTGCGCTGGAGCCTGTCCCGACCCTCGCCGGAGGTGCCCATGACCGCGCCCGTCCCCACCCCTGACCACTCGGCCGCGTGGCAGGAGGCCGGCGTCCGACTCGACGTCGAGGGCGAGTTCGCGACGGTCACGCTCTGCCACCCCGGGCGCCGCAACGCGCAGACGCCCGCGATGTGGCGGGCGCTGGCCGCCATCGGCCGTGAGCTGCCCGCGACGGTCCGGGTGGTGGTGCTGCGGGCCGAGGGCGTCTCCTTCTCGGCCGGCCTCGACCGGGCCATGTTCACTCCGGAGGGGATCCCCGGAGAGCCGAACTTCCTGTCGCTGGCCGCCTCCTCGGACAAGGAGCTGGACGAGGCGATCGCCGGCTACCAGGAGGCGTTCACCTGGTGGCGGCGTCCCGACCTGATCAGCATCGCGCTGGTGCAGGGCCACGCGGTCGGCGCCGGGTTCCAGCTCGCGCTCTCCTGCGACCTGCGGATCTGCGCCGAGGACGCCCAGTTCGCGATGCGCGAGACCTCGCTCGGCCTGGTCCCCGACCTGGCCGGCACCAAGCCGCTGACCGACCTGGTCGGCTACGCCCGCGCGCTGGAGATCTGCGCCACCGGCCGCTGGGTGCACGCGGCGGAGGCCGCCGCGACCGGGCTGGCCAACCTGGTGGTGCCCAGTGCCGAGCAGCTGGACGAGGCCGCCCGCGACCTGGTCGCCGCGCTGCTTGCCGCGCCGCGCGCCGCGGTGATCGAGACCAAGGCCCTGCTGGCCGGCGCCGGCGACCGCTCCTACGAGGAGCAGCGCGCCGCCGAGCGGGGCGCCCAGGCGCGCCGGCTGCGGGACCTGGCGGGGATCGGCGACTGACGCGCCCTGGGCGACACGGTCCGGGCGGGGTCCGGCTCTCGGAGGGGGAGAGCCGGACCCCGCCTTTTCCATGTCCGTGACCAGGGGGACTCCAGGGGCGAGTTTCGTGGCGGAATGTCACAGTTGGGGCAGATTGCGGTATAGCTGGAGACGTCCTTCAGGAGGCACCCCCATGCCCGAGACCCCCAAGCCGTCCGACCTGAGCAAGTCCGGCCCATCGCACGGCGAGGCGCACACCGGCCCGCCCCTCGAGGAGCGCGGGCGAACCGCACTGGCCGATGGTGTGGTGGAGAAGATCGCCGGGATGGCGGCCCGTGAGGTCCCCGGCATCCACGCGCTCGGCTCAGGTCTGGCCAGGACCTTCGGCGCGATGCGGGACCGGGTGCCCGGCGGACGGTCCAGCATCTCGCGCGGCATCAAGGCCGAGGTCGGCGAGAAGCAGACCGCGATCGACATCGCGCTGGTGGTCGAGTACGGGGTGGTGATCCCGGAGCTCGCGGCGACCGTGCGACGCAACATCATCCTCTCGGTCGAGCGGATGACCGGCCTGGAGGTGGTCGAGGTGAACATCGCCGTCAACGACGTGCACCTGCCCGACGAACCGGACGAGGAGGAGGAGCTGTCCTCCTCCTCGGACCGGCGCTCCCGGGTCCAGTAGTCCCCACCGAGTCCGCAGCGAACTGCGCAGCGCGGCCCGCATCGCACTCCGCCTGGAGTTACTCCGTTTGGGAGCTCAACGATGAATCTCGCCCTGATCGGCATGGTGGCCGGGATGGCCCTGGGCTTCGCCGGCTACTTCGGCGGGTTCGCGGCCTTCCTGCTGGTCGCGGTGCTCGGAGTGGTCGGCTTCGTGGCCGGCCGGGTCCTCGAGGGCGACATCGATCTGCGCGATCTCGGTGACCTGCTGCGCGGCCGCGACCGGCGCCGGTGAGGGGCGGCGGCGCGGCCCGGGGCTTCGCGGCGGAGCCGGGCTGGGGGCGGGACACCGGGCGCGGCACGCCGCCCGCGCAGCGCGGGCGGCTGGGGATCGCCGATCGGGTGCTGGTCCGGATCGCCGAGCTGGCCGCGCGCGACGCGCTGGGGCCCGACCGGGTCGGTGAGCTGCCCCGGGTGGAGGTGGCCGTCACCCAGGGGGTCGCCCAGGTGCGGGTGGGGGTGGAGCTGCCGTTCCCGGCCGACCTCGGCCGGTGGGCGGCGGCGGTGCGGGCGGCGGTGGCCGAGCGGGTCGGTGGGCTGACCGGGATCCCGGTGCGCGAGGTGCTGGTGGTGGTGGAGCGGCTGCACCCGGTGGGGCTCGGGGACGAGGCGCCGTCGGACGGAGCCGCTGATGAGTGAGGCCGGACAGGTGAGCCCGGGCGGGCCCGGCTTCCGGGTGCCCCGCTCGCCGCGGACCAGGGCGGCGGCGCTGGTGGCGGGCGTGCTGCTGGCCGGGGCGGGACTGCTGTTCTACGACGCCGCCTCGCGCTGGGCCGGGCACCGGACCGGCAGTTGGCGCCGCTGGCTGGCCGATCAGCTCGACTCGCGGCAACTGGACACCGGGTGGGTGCTGGCCGGGGCGGTGCTGGTGGGACTGCTCGGCTGCTGGCTCTGCGTGCTCGCCGTCGCCTCGGGCGCGGGGCGTTGGCTGGTGCTGCGGCAGGCTCCCGGGACGGTGGTCGACCGGCACGGGGTGGCCGCGCTGCTGGAGACCAGGGCGCTGGAGCTGCCGATGGTGGCGTCCGCCCGGGTGCGGGTCGGGCGGCGGCGGGCACGGGTGACCATCCACGGCAGCGCCGATCTGGCGCGGGCCGAAGCGGTGCTGGGGGCGGAGCTGGCCCGGCTGGGTCTGCTGCGCGCACCTGTGCTGCGGGTGCGCGGGCGGCCGGCCAAGCACCGTCCGCCGATGCACTGACCGCCGCCTGACCCCCGGACCGAGGCTGAGAGGAGGTGACCCGCGGTGAGTCGAGCCACCGTCAACCGGCTGCTGCTCGGGCTGATCGGGGTGCTGCTGGTGCTGGGCGCGCTGCTGGTGCTGGCCGGCGGGCTGGACGTGTACCGGCACCTGGGCGTGACGCCGCCCGGTTGGTGGCCGCTGACCTCACCCCACCAGCCCGTGCTGAGCACCGCCTCGCGCACCCGCTGGCGGGATCGGGGTTGGTGGTGGCCGGCGGTCGTCGCGGGGCTGGCGGCGCTGGTGCTGCTGGCACTCTGGTGGCTGCTCGCCCAGCTGCGGCGGCCGACCCCGACCGAGCTGGAGCTGCCCGCGGTGGCCGGTCCTGGCCTGCGGGTGCGGCTGCGCGGGACGGCGCTGGCGGAGGCCGTCCAGGGTGCCTCGCTGGGGCTGCCCGAGGTCACGGCGGCTCGGGTGCTGCTGCTCGGCCGGGGCCGGCGGTTGCGGCTGCAGGCGATCCTGCTGCTGGAGCCGGGCGCGGGGGTGGCGGCCGCGGTCGAGGCCTTCCGGGCCGGCCCGGCCGCGCACGCGGCGGCGGCCGTGGGGCGCACCGGGGAGCAGCTGCCGCTGGACCTGCGGGTGCAGGTCGCCCGGAGCCCGGCCCCGCAGCACCCCCGGCAGCAGCGCCGCCGGGCCCGCCGGGCGGCCCGGGTCAGCTGCCCCGGGCCGCCCGGCGGCCGGAGCAGCCGTCAGAAGGTGTGCAGGGCGCCGCCGTCGACGGGGATCATCAGGCCGGTGAGGTAGGAGGCGGCCGGGGAGAGGGCGAAGGCGGCGACCTTGCCGAACTCCTCGGGGGTGCCGTAGCGGCCGAGCGGGATCCGGGCGCCCGCGGCGGCCCGGGCGGCCTCGGGGTCGGGTGCGAGCGCGTCGAGTTCGCGCACCCGGTCGGTGTCGATCCGGGCGGGCAGCAGGCCCAGCACCCGGATGCCACGCGGGCCGAGCTCGCCGGCCAGCGCCTTGGCGGCCATCGCGAGGCCCGGGCGCAGGCCGTTGGAGATGCCCAGCCCCGGGATCGGCTCGCGCACCGAGCTGGAGAGCACGAAGGCGATCACGCCGCCCTCGGTGAACGCCGCGGCCGCCGCGCGGGCCAGCCGCAGCGCGCCGAGGAAGACCGTCTCGAAGGAGTCGCGCCAGTCCTGGTCGTCCGTCCCGAGCACCGATCCGGCGGGCGGGCCGCCGACGCTGATCAGGATGCCGTCCAGGCGGCCGAAGCGGGTGACGGCGGTGGTGACGATCCGTTCGGCGGCTTCGGCGTCGGCGTTGTCGCCGACCAGGCCGACGGCGGCCGGCTCGCCGCCGAGGGAGTCGACGGCGGCGTCCAGGCTCTGCTGCTGACGGCCGGTCAGCAGCACCTTGGCGCCGTCGGCGGTCAGCTCACGGGCGGCGGCGAAGCCGAGTCCGCGGCTGGCGCCGGTGACCACGTACACCTTGTCGTGCAATCCGAGATCCATGGGCCCATCCTGCCGCAGCGGCGGGCGGGGCGGCTCAGCTGCCCGGGTGCACTGCCACGTCGGCGAGCAGCTGCAGGAACGCGTCCTCGCCCATCGTCGGGGTGCCCAGCTCGCGGGCCTTGCGGGCCTTGCCGCTCCAGCTGCCCGGCTCGTTGGTGACCAGCAGGCTGGTGAGCCGGCTGACCGAGCTCGCGATGTGCAGGCCCGCCGCGATCGCGCGGTCCTCCAGCAACTCCCGGTCGGTGGCGGTGTCGCCGGTGATCGCCACCCGCATGCCCTGGATCAGCGGGCCGCCCTCCCGCCAGCGCCCCGGGTTCGGGTACGGGCAGGCCGGGCGCTTGCGGCCGGGCCGGTAGGAGGTGGCGCCCCAGGAGCCGCGGGCGGGCGAGGCGGACACGGTCTGGCCGTCCTCGCCGAGGTCGGTGACCGCCACGCAGGTGGTCAGCGGGAGCGGCACGCCGCCGCTGCGGGCCAGGTGCAGGCTGGGGCGGAACGCCTCGGCGAGCACCCGGGCGTCGTCCAGCGCGTTGTGCGCGTGGCGCTGCTGGACGCCGAAGTAGTCGGCCAGCGTGGAGAGCTTGCCGTTGGCCAGCGGCAGGCCGAGGTCGCGGGAGAGGACCATGGTGCACAGCCGCTGCTCCACCGGCGCGCGAAGCCCGGCGCGGGAGAACTCACGGGAGATCATGTTCCAGTCGAAGAGCGCGTTGTGGGCCACCATCACCCGGTCGCGCAGCCGTTCGGCCAGCTCCTCGGCGATCTGCGGGAAGGTCGGCGCGTCGGCCAGCATCACGCTGGTCAGGCCGTGGATCCAGACCGGCCCTGGATCGCGCTCGGGGTTGACCAGGGTGTACCAGTGGTCGACCATCTCGCCGTCGGCGTCCAGCCGGTAGACGCCCGCCGAGATCACCCGGTCGGTGCGGCCCAGGCCCGTGGTCTCCACGTCGACCACCGCATAGCCCGCGGAGCCTTCGGATGCACCGGTGCGCTGCGTGGGGATCGGGCGAGCCGTGGGCTGGAGCGCATGCATGGTGCACCAGCTTAAGGGGCGGTGCCCTCGACGGATGACGGAACTCCTCGGCACGCCGGGCGATGCGGCGTGGATCACGTTGAAGCGGACCGCGGAATAGAGTGGCAGGTGGGGCGGGTCGTACAGCTGGACGAATTTCCATCAGGTACCCGAAGGGCATCACCATGCGCGCCACCGTGATTCACGGCCCCAATGACATCCGGATCGAAGAGGTCCCCGACCCGGTGATCCAGCAGCCCACCGACGCGGTGGTCCGGGTGGTGAACGCCTGTATCTGCGGCAGCGACCTGTGGGCCTACCGGGGCGTGGCGGACCGCGAGGTCGGCCAGCGGATCGGGCACGAGTTCCTCGGCATCGTCGAGGAGGTGGGCCCGGCGGTCGACGGATTCAAGGTCGGCGACTTCGTGGTCGCCCCGTTCGTCTGGTCGGACGGCACCTGCGACTTCTGCCGGGACGGCCTGCAGACCTCCTGCCCGCATGGTGGCTTCTGGGGCAGCGTGGGCTCGGACGGCGGCCAGGGCGAGGCGGTCCGGGTCCCGTTCGCCGACGGCACGCTGGTCAAGCTGCCCCACGACGCGGCCACCGACCCGGCGCTGCTGCCCAGCCTGCTCGCCCTCTCCGACGTGATGGCCACCGGTCACCACGCCGCCGTCGCCGCCCGGGTCCGGCCCGGCTCGACGGTCGCCGTGGTCGGTGACGGCGCGGTGGGGCTCTGCGGCGTGCTGGCCGCGCACCGGCTGGGTGCCGGTCGGATCATCGCGCTGGGCCGGCACGAGGCCCGCACCGAGATCGCCCGGAAGTTCGGCGCCACCGATGTGGTGGCCGAGCGCGGCGAAGCGGCGATCGAGGCGGTCCGCGAGCTGACCGGCGGTCAGGGCGCGCACGCGGTGCTGGAGGCGGTGGGCACCGAGGAGTCGATGCGCACCGCGATCTCGATCGCCCGCGACGGCGGCGCGGTCGGTTACGTCGGCGTGCCGCACGGCGGCAGCGCGGGCGTGGACATCGGCCAGATGTTCGGCCGGAACGTGGCGCTCGGCGGCGGCGTCGCGCCGGCCCGCGCGTACATCCCGGAGCTGCTGGCCGACGTGCTGGCCGGTGACATCAACCCCGGGCTGGTCTTCGACCGCACGGTCGAGCTGGACGGCGTCCCGGCCGGATACCAGGCGATGAACGACCGCACCGCGCTGAAGGTGCGGATCGCCTTCTAGGCCCTGAGCGAGCCAGGCGGTCGCCTCGCAGGGCCGCCGCGCCGGCGGGCCGGCGACGTAGGCTGACTTTGGAGGTTCGCTCCCGTACCGGGATCGGCGCGCACCCGGGCCCAAGATCCCTCTGGTCTAAGCTGGCGCCCGGTCCGCCCCCGGTGGGTCGGGCGCCGGTCCGTGACAGGGAAGAGGTGGGCACCGTGCTGTTGGATAGCTTCGGCCGACAGGCCGTTGATCTGCGGGTTTCGCTCACCGACCGGTGCAATCTGCGCTGCACCTACTGCATGCCCGAGCAGGGTCTGCAGTGGCTCGCCAAGCCCGAGCTGCTGACCGACGAGGAGATCGTGCGGCTGGTCGCGCTGGCCGTCCGGGACCTCGGGGTGCGCGAGGTGCGGTTCACCGGCGGTGAGCCGCTGCTGCGCCCGGGTGTGGTGTCGATCATCGCGGCCTGCGCCGAGCTGGCGCCGCGCCCCGAACTGTCCCTCACCACCAACGGCGTGGGTCTGGCGCGCACCGCGCGGGCGCTGCGCGAGGCCGGCCTGGACCGGGTCAACGTGTCGCTGGACACGCTGGACGAGGAGACCTTCCACACCCTGACCCGCCGGCACCGCCACCAGGACGTGCTGGACGGTCTGGCCGCCGCCGAGGCCGCCGGGCTGACCCCGGTCAAGCTCAACACGGTGCTGATGCGCGGGGTCAACGACCACGAAGCACCCGAACTGCTCGCCTGGTGCCTGGAGCGCGGCTACCAGCTGCGGTTCATCGAGCAGATGCCGCTGGACGCCCAGCACGGCTGGACCCGCTCGCAGATGGTCACCGCCGAGGAGATCCTGGAACTGCTCGCGACCCGCTTCACCCTCACCCCCGAGCCCAGCGCCGCGCGCGGGGCGGCACCCGCCGAGCGCTGGCTGGTGGACGGCGGCCCCGCGACGGTCGGGGTGATCGCCTCGGTCACCCGGCCGTTCTGCCGGGCCTGCGACCGCACCCGGCTGACCGCCGACGGCCAGGTCCGCAACTGCCTCTTCGCCACCGGTGAGACCGATCTGCGCACCGCCCTGCGCTCCGGTGCCTCGGACGCCGAGCTGGGCGCGCTGTGGCGGGCGGCGATGTGGGGCAAGAAGGCGGGCGCGGGAATCGACGACCCGCAGTTCCACCAGCCGGACCGCCCGATGTCGGCGATCGGCGGCTGACGGGACGTCAGGACTCGTCCTGGTCCTGCGCCTGGTCCCGCGCCTGCTGTTGTGGCCGGTCGGCCAGCGCCACGGTCTCGCGCAGGAAGCCGCGCACGCTCAGGAACTGGCTCAGGTGCTCGCGGTGTTCGCCGCAGGCCAGCCAGGTCTTGCGGCGGTCCGGGGTGTGCAGTTTCGGGTTGTTCCAGACCAGTACCCACTCGGCGGCCGCCTTGCAGCCCTTGGCCGAGCACTTGGGGGGACCGTCGGGGCCGTCGGGAGCGCCGCCCGCCGCGCCGAAGAAGTCGATGCTCATGATCGACAGTTTCTCACCCGGGCCGGTTTCCCACCTCGGCCGGTGGAGCAGGATCCCTGCGCACCACCCTGATGCGGACATGGCGACGCCGGGCAGCCACGGGGGGAGCCGCCCGGCGTCGGTCCGTCACTCCGACGGGGGATGCGGAGCGCGTACGCAGTATGTCACGGAAAGGTGGGCCTTTGGCTAGCCCTCTCAAGACTAATTTGAGCTTCTCCTGAGGTTCAGAGCTGACAAAAGGCATGAAAAACGGGCAAGTTGGTCACAGCTGATATGAAACCTCAGCTGTCGCCCTGACTTGCCCGTATACGGAGAGTCAGCTTTTGCCGGGTGGCTCCGGGGCGGCCTCGCCCCGGCCGCCGCCACCCGTACCGCCGGGGCCGAGCATCAGCGGGGTGTCGGCCGGCATGTCGAAGGTGCTCGGCAGGCCCGGGGCCCGCTCCCGGCCGGCGTTGGCGATGATCACCGCGAAGTACGGCAGCAGGACGGCGCCGGCCAGCGCGCCGAAGGCGACGTAGCGCTGCACGTTCCACAGCGCCACCGCCAGCAGCACGCAGGCGGTGCGGACCAGCATCGAGATGATGTAGCGGCGCTGCCGCCCGCGGACGTCCTCGGAGAGGCTGGTCCGGGCTCCGGTGATCCGGAAGACCCGACCGTCGTCCGACTGCCTGCCGCCCATCTGCATCGCCGCCCTTGGCTCCACCCGCGCGACACCGATTCCGCCCGGTTTGCTCCACCGTACGCTCCCTCGATCCCCGGTCGGAGAGCGGGGGAGCGGCCGCTCATCCGGCGCTGTGCCGGGTGAGGCGGTCGGGTGGCACGGTGTCGGTGAGCCAGACGCCGTTCGCGCTGATCCGGAACTCGTGGCCGGCCGCGGCCAGGCCCGCCGCGTCCACCCGCAGCACCACTGGACGGCCGTGCCGGGCGCCGACCTTGAGTGCCGTCTCGACGTCGGCGGAGAGGTGCACGTCCTGCCGGCTCATCGGGCGCAGGCCCTCGGCGAAGATGACCGGCAGGGTGCGTTCGGCGGTGCCGTGGTAGAGCACCGGCGGGGGCTGGGTGGCGGCCAGGCCCAGGTCGACCGCCACCGTGTGGCCCTGGCTGGCCCGGATCCGGCTGCCGTCCGCCGAGTAGGCGAAGCGTTGCTTGTTGTTGTTCGCCACCACCAGGTCCAGGTCGGCCCGGCTGAGCCGGTTCCCGGACCGGGCGAAGGCGGCGAGCAGCGTGTCGACCGGGACCCAGCCGCCCTCGTCGAGGGTCAGGCCGACGGCGCCCGGGTCGTGGCGGAGTATGCGGGAGAGCCGCTTGGAGGTCTTGACCAGGCGTTTTTCGTCCAAAGGGGGGTTCCTCACTAGGAAGCTTGACTGACCGAGCTCATGTTGAAGTCCGAGACCCGCACCGGCGGCATCGCGGCGCGGCTGAACCAGTCGCTCCACTCGCGCGGCAGGCAGCGCTCGGTGCGGCCGGCCTCGGTGATCCGGCCGAGCAGGTCGACCGGCGATTCGTTGAAGCGGAAGTTGTTGACCTCGCCGACCACTTGGCCGTTCTCGACCAGGTAGACGCCGTCCCGGGTGAGGCCGGTGAGCAGCAGGGTGGCCGGGTCGACCTCGCGGATGTACCAGAGGCAGGTGAGCAGCAGTCCGCGTTCGGTGCGGGCGACCATGTCGGCCAGCGTCGGAGCCGCGCTCTGGTCGGCCAGCTCCAGCAGCAGGTTGTCGCCGGCCGGGCGGACCGGCAGCCCGGTGAGGGCGGCGGTGTGCCGGGTGGTCTGCAGCTCGGCCAGCTCGCCGCCCCTGATCCACTCGGTGGCACCCACCGGCAGGCCGTTGTCGAAGACCGAGTGCGAGTCGGTGGAGGAGTGCGCCAGCACGAACGGCGCGCTCTCCAGGCCGGCGGCGGCCGGGTCCGAACGGAGCGTCAGCGGCAGCTGCGCCAGCCGTTCGCCGAGCCTGGTGCCGCCGCCGGGCCGGCTGAAGACGGTGCGGCCCTCGACGGCGTCCCGGGCGTTCATCGACCAGCTCAGCGAGATCATCAGGTCGGCCAGCGCGCTCGGTGGCAGCAGCGTCTCGTAGCGTCCGGCCGGCAGGTCGATCCGGCGCTTGCCCCAGCCGAGCCGCTCGCCGAGGGTGGACTGCAGCTCGGCCACGTCCACGTCGGCGAAGTCGCGGGTGGCGGCGCCGGCCCAGGCGGAGGCGGCGCCGGCCTTGGCGTTCAGCTCCACGGTGCCGGTGGGCTGGTCGTGGCGCAGCCGCAGGCCGGTGGAGCTGCCCAGGTAGCTGCTGATCAGCTCGTGCCGGGCGAAGCCGTAGAGCGCCTGGCCCGCCGTGCGGGCCCGGGCGAAGGCGGCGCCGAGCTGCGGGGCGAACTCGGCGAAGACGTCGATCGAGGTCTCGGCGGGCGGCTCGGTGAAGCCGGCGCTCGCGGGGGCGGCGTCGGGGCCGAGCAGCGGCTGGGCGTCCTCGGCCGGGCCGGCCGCGCGGGCGGCGGCCTCGGCGGCCCGGACCAGCTCCTCGATGTCGGCTGCGGTGACCGCCTCGCGGGCCAGCACGCCCGAGGCGGTGCCCTCGGTGCCGTGCACGGTGGAGATCACGGTCAGCCGGCGGCCTCGGGTGACGCCGTTGGTGGTCAGCGCGCCGCCCGGCCGGTTGTCGGGGGCGGCCCAGCGCAGGTTGGCGCTGGTCTCCTCGTCGACCAGGACCACGCAGCCGTCGGCCCGGGAGAGTTCCAGGGCCCGCTCGACCAGCTCGTGCGGAGAGTTGTGCTGACCGGCCATCAGTGCGCCGCCTCCTGCTGCGTGTTGAGGATGTTGACCTGCTCGAAGAGGGCGGAAGGGCAGCCGTGGCTGACCGCCGCGATCTGGCCCGGTTGGGCCTTGCCGCAGTTGAAGGCGCCGGCCAGCAGGTAGGTCTGCGGCCCGCCGACCGCCTTCATCGAGCGCCAGAAGTCGGTGGTGGTCGCCTGGTAGGCGAAGTCCTTGACCTGGCCGGCCAGCTCGCCGTTCTTGATGGCGTAGGCGCGCTGGGCGGTGAACTGGAAGTTTTACCGCTGCATGTCGATCGACCAGGACCGGTCGCCGACCAGGTACAGGCCGTTCTCGACGCCGGCCCAGAGCTCGGCGGTGTCCGGCCCCGCGGCGGCGGGTTGCAGCGAGACATTGGCCATCCGCTGCACCGGGACGTGTCCGGGGGAGTCCGCGAAGGCGCAGCCGTTGGACCGGCCTAGGCCCTTCGACTTCGCCATCCGGCGGTCGAGTTGGTAGCCGGTCAGGATGCCGTCGCGGATCAGGTCCCAGGACTGGGTGGCCACCCCCTCGTCGTCGTAGCCGATGGTGGCCAGGCCGTGCTCGGCGGTGCGGTCGCCGGTGACGTGCATCGAGTCCGAGCCGTAGCGCAGCACGCCCAGCTGGTCGAAGGTGGCGAACGAGGTGCCGGCGTAGGCGGCTTCGTAGCCGAGCGCGCGGTCGAGTTCGGTGGCGTGGCCGATCGACTCGTGGATGGTGAGCCAGAGGTTGGTGGGGTCGATCACGAGGTCGTAGCGACCCGGCTGGACGCTGGGCGCCTTGACCTTCTCGGCCAGGTACTCGGGGATCCGTGCCAGCTCGCCCGCCCAGTCCCAGCCGGTGCCGCCGAGGTACTCCCAGCCGCGCCCGGCCGGCGGGGCCAGGGTGCGCATCGACTCGAAGGCGCCGGTGCGGTCGTCCACCGCGACGGCCTCCAAGGAGGGGAGCAGGCGGATCCGTTGCTGGGTGGTCATGGTGCCGGCGGTGTCGGCGTAGAACTTGTTCTCCTGCACGGTCAGCAGGGTGGCGTCCACGTGCGAGACGCCGTCGGCGGCCAGCAGGCGGCTGCTCCAGTCGGCCAGCAGGCCGGTCTTCTCCGCGTCCGGCACGTCGAAGGGGTTGATCTCGTAGGCGGAGATCCAGGTGGCGTCCTGGTGCACCGGCTCGTCGGCCAGCTCCACCAGGTCGCCGCCGCCGGCGGCCTTGCTGATCCGGGCCGACAGCCTGGCCACCGCCACCGCCTGCTCGGCCACCTGGGCGGCGGCCTGTTCGGTCAGGTCCACGCCGGCCGCGAATCCCCAGGCGCCGTCCAGCACCACCCGCACCGCGAAGCCGAGCTGGAGGCTGTCGGAGCTGCCGGCCGGCTTGGCGTCGCGCAGCCGCCAGGACGCGCTGCGCACCCGCTCCATGCGGAAGTCCGCGTGGCTGACGCCGAGTTGGCGGGCCCGGTCGAGCGCGGCGGCGGCCAGCCGGCGCAGCGGCAGGGCGAGGAAGAGCGGATCGACCTGGCGGCCGGCTGAGCTGCTGGCGGTCGGCGGCATCGGACTCCCTGGTGGTGACGGGCCGGCGGGCGGCGAGCGGTGCGGGCCCGCCCGGGTCAAGGGGGTCCCGCACCGCATCATGGCCTGCCAGCGCCCTTTCAGCCAGGAAATAACGGTCCGCGTGGCTGACGATCCGTCAGTTCCGTTCTGCTCAGGCCAGATCGGCCCACCAGGGGTCCAGCTCCGGCGGGTCGGACACCTCCACCCGCTCGCCCGGGCGCGGGACCGCGACCGGCACGCCCTGCGCCTTGGCCTCGGTGAGCAGCCGCTCGATGGGCTCGGACCACGGGTGCAGGCCCAGGTTGAAGGTGCACCAGTGCACCGGGACCAGCAGCCCGCCGGTCAGCTCCCGGTGGGCCAGCACCGCGTCCTCGGGGCTGAGATGGATGTCCGCCCAGTACCGGTCGTACGCGCCGATCTGCACCAGCGCGGCGTCGAACGGGCCGTGTTCGGCGCCGATCGCCGCGTAGCCCTCGAAGTAGCCGGAGTCGCCGGTGTAGAAGACCTTGCGGCTCTGCCCGGCGATCACCCAGGAGCCCCAGAGCGTGGTGTTGCGGGTCAGCGAGCGGCCGGAGAAGTGGTGCGCCGCGGTCAGCGTGACGGTCAGCTCGCCCAGCGTGCAGGTCTCGTCCCAGTCGAGCTCGATGATCCGGTGCTCCGGCACGCCCCAGCGGCGCAGGTGGCCGCCGATGCCCAGCGGCACCGCGAACGGTGCGGACTGGCTGCGCAGCAGGCGCTTGACGGTCGGCATGTCCAGGTGGTCGTAGTGGTCGTGCGAGATCAGCACCACGTCCACCGCGGGCAGCTCCTCCAGCTCCATCGGCACCGGGTGCAGCCGCTTGGGGCCCAGGTGCGCGGAGGGCGAGCAGCGTTCGCTCCACATCGGGTCGAGCAGCACCCGGGCGCCCTCGATCTCCACCAGTGCGGAGGCGTGCCCGTACCAGGTGATCGCCACGCCCTCGGCGGCCGGCCGGTCGGCGGGGGCCGGCTCGCGGACCAGCGGGACCGGGCGGCGCGGGGTGCCCCCGCCGCGCTCGGTCAGGAAGCGGCGCAGCACGGTCGGGTCGGTCGGCGAGAAGCGCTGCGGGGAGCGGGCCACCGTGGAGGGCGCGTTGTGGAAGGTGCCGTCCGCGTACTGGGGAGAGTTGCGGATCCGGTCACCCGGCTCGGCGTCGGGGTCGCGCCCGAAGGCGGCGGGGACCTCGCGCAAGGCCCAGGCCGCGGCGCCGAGCCCGACGGCCGCGGTGGTCAGGGTGAGCAGTCGGCCCCGGCGGCTGCCGCCCTGGGGGTTTGCCTCGCTCATCGGGATGCCGCCCTTTACTGGAGTGTTCTCGGCAGTCGGTCGGGCCACAGGCTACGACTCCACCCGCCCGCACGGACAGGCCAACGGGTATCCGCCGCTTGGCGTTCCCGACAGCTCGACCCGGTCAGGTCAGGGCAGTCTTTGTCGGAAGGCGACAGATCCGACCCGAATCACCTGTTGAGCCCTGATTCGTCGCGATGCGGAGGCAACCGATAGCGTCACACTGCGTACGCTGCCCGTGCGTCGCGCAACCACGAAAGGGAGAGGTGGATCGTTGAGCCGCTCGGTTCTCGTCACCGGAGGTAACCGGGGCATCGGCCTCGCCATCGCCCAGGCCTTCGCCGAGGCGGGCGACAAGGTCGCCATCACCAGCCGTTCCGGCGAGCTGCCCGAGGAGCTGGCCAAGTTCGGCGTCCTCGCGGTGCGCTGCGACATCAACGACACCGCGCAGGTGGATGCCGCCTTCACCGAGGTGGAGAAGGAGCACGGCCCCGTCGAGGTGCTGGTCGCCAACGCCGGCATCACCAAGGACGTGCTGATGCTGCGGATGACCGAGGACGACTTCACCTCGGTGGTCGACACCAACCTGACCGGCACCTTCCGCGTGGTCAAGCGCGCCTCGGCCAAGATGCTGCGGGCGAGGAAGGGCCGGATCGTGCTGGTCTCGTCGGTGGTGGGCCTGCTGGGCTCGCCCGGCCAGGCCAACTACGCGGCCTCCAAGGCCGGCCTGGTCGGCTTCGCCCGCTCGCTGGCCCGCGAGTACGGCCCGCGCAGCATCACCGTCAACGTGGTCTCGCCCGGGTTCGTCGACACGGCCATGACCGCGGTGCTCAGCGAGGAGCGCCGCCAGGAGATCGTCTCGGGGGTGCCGCTGGGCCGGTACGCCGCGCCCGCCGAGGTCGCCTCCACCGTGCGGTTCCTCGCCTCCGACGAGGCCGCGTACATCACTGGAGCCGTCATTCCCGTGGACGGCGGATTGGGCATGGGTCACTGAGAACATGAGCGGAATTCTCGAAGGCAAGCGGATCCTGATCACCGGCGTGCTGATGGAGTCCTCCATCGCCTTCCACACCGCGAAGCTGGCCCAGGAGCAGGGTGCCGAGATCATCCTGACCGCCTTCCCGCGGCCCACCCTGACCGAGCGGATCGCCAAGAAGCTGCCCCGGCCCGAGAACGTCAAGGTGCTGGAGCTGGACGTCAGCAACACCGAGCAGCTGGACGGCCTGGCCGACCAGGTGCGCGAGCACCTCGGCAGCCTGGACGGCGTGGTGCACTCGATCGGGTTCGCGCCGCAGGACGCGCTGGGCGGCAACTTCCTGAACACGCCGTGGGAGTCGGTCGCCACCGCGATGCAGATCTCGGCGTACTCGCTGAAGTCGCTGACCATGGCCTGCCTGCCGCTGATGGCCGAGGGCGGCTCGGTGGTCGGCCTGACCTTCGACGCCCAGGTGGCCTGGCCGCAGTACGACTGGATGGGCCCGGCCAAGGCGGCGCTGGAGGCGACCTCCCGCTACCTGGCCCGCGACCTGGGCAAGCAGGGCATCCGCTGCAACCTGGTCTCGGCCGGCCCGCTCAAGTCGATGGCCGCCAAGTCGATCCCGGGCTTCGAGCTGCTGGCCGACACCTGGAACCACCGCTCGCCGCTGAACTGGGACGTCACCGACATGGACCCGGCGGGCCGCGGTGTGGTCGCGCTGCTCTCGGACTGGTTCCCGAAGACCACGGGCGAGATCATCCACGTGGACGGCGGGCTGCACGCGATCGGCGCCTGAGCGCTGCACTTTCAGCGGCGACCCTCGTCGCGGCCGGTCGACCGGTCGTGGCGGGGGTCGCCGCTGTTGGTCGCGACAGACCCTACGACTCGGCGTCCATCCGGCCGCAGGCCCCGATCACGGCCGAGGACTCCGTCGCGGCGGCCGCCGGATCGCCACTGCTGATCGCGGCGAGGATCCGGTCGTGGCCCACGTAGCGCTCGGGCGAGAGCACCGGGCCGATGTCCTGGCGCAGATGGGCACGGGTCACCTCGCCGAGGTCGGCGTAGACCTCGGCCAGCACGTCGTTGTGCGCGGCGGCCACCACCGCCTGGTGGAAGGCCGCGTCGGCCTGCACGAAGACCTCGGCGTCGCCGCCGAACCAGGCCTCCTCGCGCCGGGCCAGCGCGCCGCGCAGCAGCGTCAGGTCGCGTTCGGTGCGCCGGGTCGCGGCCAGCGCCGCCGCGCCCGCCTCCAGCACCGAGCGGAGCTCGGCGATCTCCTGCTGCTCGGCGTCGGCGAACCGCCGGTGCATCACCCCGGCCAGTTCGCTGGTGGCCAGCACGTAGGTGCCCGAACCCTGGCGGATGTCCAGCAGGCCGTTGTGGGCGAGCGCGCGGACCGCCTCGCGCACGGTGTTGCGGGCCACGCCCAGCTGTTCGACCAGCGCGGCCTCGGTGGGGATCCGTGAGCCGACCGGCCACTCACCCGAGGTGATCTGGGCCCGCAGCTGGGCGATCACCTGATCGGCCAGCGGGGTGCGCCTGGGCGAGGACAGCGTCATGGTGCTCCTTCGGAGGCTCGGCTGGGACCATCTTCTCTCGATGATGGCTCGCTAATTCATCCCATCATTCTATGATGGTGCCTATGCTCTCAGCGTCCTCCGAAGCCGCGTCCCGCGAAGCCGACTCCGACACCACCGCCCGAACGACTCCCGCGCCGGCCCCTGCGCCGACCCCTGCTCCGGCCGTGGGCCACCGCTCCGGCCGGCTCGGCTGGCTGCTGGCCGCCGCCGTCGCGCTCGCCGCGTTCAACCTGCGGCCCGTGGTGACCAGCCTCGGCCCGCTGCTCCACCAGGTCCGCGACGACCTGCACATGAGCGCCACGGTGGCCGGGCTGCTCACCGCCGTGCCGTCCTTCTGCTTCGCGATCTTCGGCTTCGCCGCCCCGGCGCTGGCCCGCCGGTTCGGGCCCACGGTGGTGGTGACCGCGGGGCTGGGCGCGATCACCGCCGGCGTCGCCGCCCGCGCCTTCTCCGGCAGCACCGCCGTCTTCCTGCTGCTGACCGCCCTCGCGCTGGCCGGGGTGGCGGTGGCCAACGTGCTGATCCCGGTGGTGATCAAGCGCTACTTCCCGGACCGGGTCGGGCCGATGATCGGGCTGTACTCGATGGCACTGTCGGCCGGCACCGCGCTGGCCGCCGCCGTCACCGTGCCGCTGACCAGCGCGCTGGGCGGCAGCTGGCGGCAGGGCCTGGGCATCTGGGCGGTGCTCGGCGGGCTCGCGGTGCTGGTCTGGCTGGTCACCCTGGCGGTGCGCCGGGACGGGCGGCCGGCGCGGGACGGGGGTGCCGCCGCCGGGAGGCTGGCGATCACCCGCAGCCGCACCGCCTGGGCGCTGGCGGTCTTCTTCGGCTGCCAGGCCACCGGCGCGTACGCCGTGATGGGCTGGCTCTCGCAGATCTTCCAGGACGCGGGCGTCAGCGCCGGCACCTCGGGCATGCTGCTCGCCCTGACCATGGCGATCGGCGTGCCGATCTCCTTCGTGCTGCCCAGTTGGGCGGCCCGCCGTGGTGATCAGCGGATCTTCGTGGTGGTGCTGGCCGGCTGCGGCCTGGCCGCCTACCTCGGGCTGGCCCTCGCCCCGGCCGGCGGGCAGTGGCTCTGGGCCGTGCTGCTCGGCCTGTCCAACTGCGCCTTCCCGCTCACCCTGACGATGATCGGACTGCGCGCCCGGACCAGCGGTGGGGTGGCCCAGCTGTCCGCCTTCGCCCAGGGTGTCGGCTACCTGATCTCGATCCCTGGCCCGATCCTGGTCGGCACCCTCTACCAGCGCACCGGCGGCTGGGACCTGCCGCTCGGCTTCCTGGCCGTGCTGCTCGTGCCGCAGCTGCTGATCGGTCTGCGGGCGGCCCGGGCCCGGCACATCGAGGACGAGGTGACGGCGCCCCCGGCGGCCGGCTGACCCGGAATCGTGGACGAGGTGACGGCGACCCCGGCGGCCGGCCGACCCGGAAAGGATGCGAGACTCGGGCCATGCCCGTTCTCGAACCCAACCCGCCCGACAGCCGCCGCAAGCTGCTCCAGGTCTTCGGCGCGATCCTCGGAATCGTCGTGTTGATCTCGATCGTGGCGACGATCGCCCAGTCGATGGGCTGATCCCGACCGGCGGGCCGTCTGGCCCGGTAGCGAGCACGGTTTTCTGCGAAGCTTTCTCGTATGAGCCTCAACGCGCCTCGCAGGATCACCGTGCTCCGCCATGCCAAGGCCGACTGGCCGGAGGTCGCCGACCATGAGCGCCCGCTCGCCGACCGCGGTCGCCACCAGGCGCCGGCCGCCGGGCAGTGGCTGGCCGACTCGGGGATCAACCCCGACTTCGTGCTCTGCTCCAGCTCGGTGCGCACCCGGGAGACCTGGAAGCTCGCCTCGCACGAGCTGCCCAAGCGCAGCCGCAAGACGGTCTTCGAGGATCGGGTCTACGACGCGACCGCGGGCGAGATCATCGCGGTGCTGCAGGAGACCCCGGACCAGTTCGCCGACCTGATCCTGATCGGGCACAACCCGGGGGTGCAGAACCTGGTCGAGGTGCTGGCCGGGGACGAGAGCATGGGCGACGAGCTCGCCCGGCTGCGCCAGGGCGGGTTTCCGACCGCCGGGATCGCGGTGTTCTCCCTCGACGGTTCCTGGAAGTCGGTCGAACCCGGGGCGGCCAAGCTGGTCTCGTTCTACGTGCCGCCGCAGGACTGACGCCGCAGTGCCGCAGTACTGACATCGCAGCCGGTGTGGTGGGCCCGGTACGTGGTGCGCGTACCGGGCCCACCACCCGCGCGTCGAGAAGGGGCTCCTACTCCGGCGGCGTCCCGTGCAGCTCGTCCGCCGCCTCCACCTCTTCGCGGGTGATCCCCAGCAGGTAGAGCACGGTGTCCAGGAACGGCACGTTGACCGCGGTGTCGGCGGCCTCGCGGACCACCGGCTTGGCGTTGAAGGCCACGCCGAGTCCGGCCGCGTTCAGCATGTCCAGGTCGTTGGCACCGTCGCCGATCGCCACGGTCTGCTCCAGCGGCACCTTGGCCTGGTCGGCGAAGCGGGCCAGCCAGCGGGCCTTGCCGGCCCGGTCGACGATCTCCCCGGTGACCCGCCCGGTGAACCGGCCGTCCTCGACCTCCAGCGTGTTCGCCGCCGCGAAGTCCAGCCCGAGCAACTCCACCAGGTAGTCGGTGACCTGGGTGAACCCGCCGGAGACGATGCCCACCTGGTAGCCGAGCCGCTGCAAGGTGCGGATCAGGGTGCGCGCCCCCGGTGTGAGCCGCACCTCCGAGCGCACCTTCTCCACCACCCCCGCGTCCAGCCCGGCGAGCAGCGCCACCCGGGCCCGCAGGGATTCGGCGAAGTCCAGCTCGCCGCGCATCGCCGCCGCGGTCACCTCGGCGACCTCGGCCTCGCAGCCCGCGTGGGCCGCGAACAGCTCGATCACCTCGTCCTGGATCAGGGTGGAGTCCACGTCCATCACCACCAGGCGCTTGGCCCGCCGCTCCAGGCCCGCCGAGACCACCGCGATGTCCACCCGCTGCGCGGCCGCCTCCACCGCGAGCGCGGCCCGCAGCCGCTCGGTGGCCACGCCGGAGACGGCCAGCTCGACCGCGGTCACCGGGTACTTGGCCAGCCGGAAGACGCGGTCGATGTTGCCGCCCTCGCAGGTCACCTGCCGGGTCAGCGCCGAGACGGCCGCCGCGGTGAGCGGGTGGCCGAGCACCGTGACGTGTGAACGGCCCTCGGCGCGCGGCCGGTTGTCGCCGGTGCCGGAGATGATCTCGGCCTGGAGCCTGGTGTCCTCGGCCCACCGGTGCACGGTGGCGCGCAGCGCACCCTCGGCCCCCAGCGCCCCGCCGGCCGGCGGGGTGATCAGAGCACAGAGCGTTATCCGGCCACGGGTGACCACCTGCTCGATGTCGATCACGTCGACGTCGAACGCGGCCAGCGTGGCGAAGAGTCCGGTGGTGATGCCCGGACGGTCCTTGCCGAACACCTTGACCAGCAGAGTGCGCTCGTCGTCGGCAGTCCGGGGCTGCGGGGGAGTGCTGTTCATGGTGCTGCCCACGCTACCTGGCCGCACCCCGCGCACTCGGGCGCGTCCGTCCTCTGGACGTCCGTTGTTCACCGGCGATTCGCCGCGCGATCCGGCACGAGATCCGCACGAGATCCGCACGAGCTCGGGCGCGTGATCCGGCTCGTCGTCCGGCACCCGGGGCGGCGGGGAGCAGCCGCTGTCACCGCGCGGGCGGCGGATGGTTGCCGCCAGGTCACAGTCCACGGGGCTGGCTTTTCGCCATCGGGACCGAGCTGGAATGATTACCCCCCGTCAGACGCGATATTCCTCACTCCCCGTCTGCGGGGAAGCCATCGGGGGACCGAGAGAGCGGGGCAGGCGGACAGTGCCGCAACTCGTACTAGAGATCAACGGCCAGCAGCGGACCCTGGAGCCGGGGCGGGCCTACACCATCGGACGGGATCCCCAGGCGGACTTCCCGTTCGACGACGCCAGGGTCTCCTGGCGGCACGCCACCATCTCGTTCAACGGCGCCGCTTGGCAGCTGGAGGACCATGGCAGCACCAACGGCACCTACCTCGGTGGCGGCCGGACCCTGCACGCGCAGTTGGTGCCCGGCACGGTGCTGAACCTGGGCAACGCCGAGAACGGGCCGCGCCTGGCCTTCTCGGCCCCGGCCGCGATGCAGGCCGGCGTGCCCGCGCAGGCCGCGCCGGTCCAGGCCGCGCCGGTCGCCGCGGTGCAGCCCGGCCCCGCGGCGGGCTGGCACGACGCCGAGACCAACCGGCACGCGGCCTCGCCGCAGGCGCCGTTCCAGCAGCAGGCCCCGGCCCAGGCGCCGTACCAGCCGCAGCCGTTCCCGTCGCAGCAGCAGGGCCAGCCCTACCCGCCGCAGCCCTACCAGCAGCAGGGCCAGCCGTACCAGGGCCAGCCGCAGCACGGGCAGCCGCAGCAGGGCCAGCCGTACCAGGGTCAGCCACAGCCCGGTCAGGCGCAGCACGGACGGGCCCAGCACGGACAGCCGCCGTACCAGCAGCCGTTCGTGCCGGCCCAGGCCGGCGGCGAGCGCAACCCCACGATGATCCGCAACCTCACCGCGGGCATGCGGACCATCCGGATCGGTCGGGCGCTCGAGAACGACATCGTCGTCTCCGACCTCCAGGTCTCCCGCCACCACGCGGAGCTGCGCCAACTGCCCGACGGCCGCTACGAGATCGTCGACCTCGGTTCGCACAACGGGATCTTCGTCAACGGTATTCCGGCGCAGCGTCAGCTGCTCGGCCCACAGGACCGCCTGACGGTCGGGCACTCCTCGTTCCAACTGGTCGGCGACCAGCTGCAGGAGTTCATCGACAACGGCCCGGTCTCCTTCTCCGCCCACCACCTGACCGTCGAGGTCGAGCACAAGGGCGCCAAGAAGATCCTGCTCAACGACGTCAGCTTCGGGGTGCCGGAGAAGTCGCTGGTCGCGGTGATCGGCCCGTCCGGTTCCGGCAAGTCCACCCTGCTGCGCGCGCTCACCGGCTACCGTCCGGCCGACCGCGGCGAGGTGCTCTACGACGGCCGCAACCTCTACAAGCAGTTCGCCGAACTGCGCCAGCGCATCGGTCTGGTGCCGCAGTCGGAGATCCTGCACAAGCAGCTGACCGTCCGCACCGGCCTCAAGTACGCGGCCCAGCTGCGCTTCCCCGGTGACACCGAGGCGGCCGAGCGCGAGCGCCGGATCGACGAGGTGCTCTACGAGCTGCGCCTGGACAAGCGTGCCGACAACCGGATCACCGCACTCTCCGGTGGCCAGCAGAAGCGCGTCTCGGTCGCGTTGGAGCTGCTCACCAAGCCCTCGCTGATCTTCCTGGACGAGCCCACCTCGGGCCTGGACCCGGGCATGGACCGCGAGGTCATGCAGATGCTGCGTGGCCTGGCCGACGACGGCCGGACCGTCCTGGTGGTCACCCACTCGGTGGCCGAACTCGCGCTCTGCGACCGGCTGCTGGTGATGGCCCCCGGCGGCTCGGTGGCCTACTTCGGTCCGCCGGCCGAGGCCCTGCACTTCTTCGGCTACGAGACCTGGGCGGACGTCTTCCAGGCCTTCGAGAACTACCCGGACCACGACTGGGCCGGCCGCTACAAGGGCTCGGTGCACTACCAGCAGTACTCGGCGGACGTGGACGCGGTCGCCGTGCAGCAGGCGCCGGTCAACCACCAGCCGCTGAGCAGCCCGCCCAAGCCGCAGAGCTGGGGCTCGCAGTTGTGGACGCTGATCCGCCGCTACCTGTCGGTGATCGCCTCCGACCGCGTCTTCCTGGGCCTGTCGGTGCTGCTGCCGCTGGTGCTCGGCCTGGTCTCCACAGTGGTCCCGGCCACCCACGGCCTGGCCCCCAACCCGCTGGGCGGCTCCAACAACGCGGCCGGCACCATCATGCTGGTGCTCGCCATCGGGGCCTGCTTCTCCGGGGCGGCCAACTCGGTCCGTGAGTTGATCAAGGAACGGGCGATCTACGAACGAGAACGCGCCACCGGTCTGTCCCGGTCGGCGTACCTGGTCTCGAAGATCATCGTGCTCGGCGCGTTCAGCCTGCTGCAGGGCACGATCATCGCAGCGGTCGGCTTCTTCCCCCGCAAGCTGCCGGCCCACGGCCTGATCTTCAGCAACTCGCCGGCCATCGAGATGGCGATCGGCATCATCCTGCTGAGCTTCACCTCGATGATGTTCGGCCTGGTGATCTCCTCGCTGGTGAAGACCGCCGAGACGACCATGCCGCTGCTGGTGATGTTCGCGATCATCCAGGTGGTCTTCACCGGCTGCCTCTTCCAGCTGTTCGACAAGGTCGGACTGGCCCAGTTCGCCTGGCTGATGCCGGCCCGCTGGGGCGTCGCCGTGGTCGGCACCACGCTGGACCTGGGCCACATCATGGTGCTCGACCCCACTCACATGAGCGCGCATGACGGACTGTGGGCGCACAGCGCGCTGCAGTGGTTCATCGACTCGTTCATGCTGCTGGTCCTCTCCACCGCGATGGCCTTCCTGGTGCTGCGGCTGCTGCGCCGCCATGAGCCGGAGGTCATGCAGAAGGGCTGACGATCCTTCATCAGGGCTGACGGGTCAGGGCTGACGGCGCCCTCGTCGCAGGCCAGTGCGGGCGGTCCCCCGAACGGGGGTACCGCCCGCACTCGTATCTCATCCATGAGATATCGTCTCGCCCATGGCAGATGACTACCTTTCGCGCATCGGCAAGCTCATCCGTGACGCCCGCAAGCACCGCGGCTGGACCCAGGCGGAGCTGGGCACGGCACTCGGCACCAGCCAGAGCGCGGTCAACCGGATCGAGAACGGCGGGCAGAACATCAGCCTTGAGATGATCGCCCGGATCAGTGAGGCGCTGGACAGCGAGATCGTCTCGCTCGGCTACGCCGGACCGATGCACCTGCGGGTGGTCGGCGGCCGTCGCCTGTCCGGCAGCATCGACGTCAAGACCAGCAAGAACGCCTGCGTCGCGCTGCTCTGCGCCTCGCTGCTGACCACCGGCCGCACCACCCTGCGCCGGGTGGCCCGGATCGAGGAGGTCTACCGCCTGCTGGAGGTGCTGAACAGCATCGGCGTGAAGACCCGCTGGATCAACGACGGCGCCGACCTGGAGATCACCCCGCCCGCCGAGCTGGACCTGGACGCCATGGACCAGGCCGCGGCCCGCCGCACCCGCTCGATCATCATGTTCCTCGGCCCGCTGATGCACCGGGTGGACCGCTTCAAGCTCCCCTACGCCGGCGGCTGCGACCTCGGCACCCGCACCGTCGAGCCGCACATGGCAGCGCTGCGCCGCTTCGGCCTCGAGGTCACCGCCACCACCGGCGTCTACCACGCCGAGGTCGACCGCCAGGTCGGCCCCGACCGCCCGATCGTGCTGACCGAGCGCGGCGACACCGTGACCGAGAACGCGCTGCTGGCCGCCGCCCGGCACGACGGCGTCTCGGTGATCCGCAACGCCAGCCCCAACTACATGGTCCAGGACCTCTGCTTCTTCCTGGAGCGACTCGGCGTCGAGATCGAGGGCATCGGCACCACCACCCTCACCGTGCACGGCCGGCCCGTGATCGACTGCGACGTCGACTACGCGCCCTCCGAGGACCCGGTCGAGGCGATGAGCCTGCTGGCCGCCGCCGTCGTCACCGAGTCCGAACTGACGGTCCGCCGGGCGCCGGTGGAGTTCCTGGAGATCGAGCTCGCCGTCCTGGAGGAGATGGGCCTGGACTACGACCGCAGTCCCGAGTACGCCGCCGACAACGGCCGCACCCGGCTGGTCGACCTGACGGTCCGCCCGTCCAAGCTGCACGCGCCGATCGACAAGATCCACCCGATGCCCTTCCCCGGCATCAACATCGACAACGTCCCGTTCTTCGCGGCCATCGCCGCCACCGCGCAGGGCTCCACGCTGATCCACGACTGGGTCTACGACAACCGGGCCATCTACCTGACCGAGCTGACCCGGCTCGGCGCCCACGTCCAGCTGATGGACCCGCACCGGGTCCTGGTCGAAGGCCCGACCCGCTGGCGCGCCGCCGAGATGATGTGCCCGCCCGCGCTGCGCCCGGCCGTGGTGGTGCTGCTGGCGATGCTGGCAACCGAGGGGACGTCGGTGCTGCGCAACGTGTACGTGATCAACCGCGGTTACGAGGACCTGGCGGACCGGCTGAACTCGATCGGGGCGCAGATCGAGACGTTCCGCGACATCTGAGCGGCGCTCCGCGTCGCGGGCCCGGCCGATCCTCATGGCGATCGGCCGGGCCGCGGTGTTTCGGGGCAGACGGATATCAGCGGCGGGCCGTCGCGCGCAGGCTCTACGCTGCTGACGATCCGTTCCTGTTCGTCCGCTCTCCTGAGGTCACTTGCCCATGCGCTGGTCCCAGATGCACATCCCCACCCTCCGCGAGACCCCCGCGGACGCCGACGCGCCGAGTCACCGCCTGCTGCTGCGCGCCGGGTACGTCAAGCAGCTGATGGCGGGTCACTACTCGCTGCTGCCGCTCGCGGTGCGGGTGCGGGCCAAGGTGATGGGGATCATCCGCGAGGAGATGAACGCGATCGGCGCGCAGGAGTTCCTGCTCCCGACCATGCATCCGGCGGAGGTCTGGCAGCGCAGCGGGCGTTGGACGATCATGGGCGAGGAGATGTTCCGGCTCAAGGACCGCAAGGGCGCCCAGCTCGCCCTCGGCATGACGCACGAGGAGATCTTCGCCACGCTCGCCGCCGACCTCAGCTCCTACCGCCAACTGCCGCAGATCTGGTACCAGTTCCAGACCAAGTTCCGCGACGAGCCGCGCCCCAAGGCCGGTCTGCTGCGGACCCGCGAGTTCACCATGAAGGACGCCTACTCCTTCGACCTCGCGAGCGACGGCCTGGACACCGCCTTCGAACGCCAACGTGCCGCCTACCTGCGGATCTTCGCCCGGCTCGGCATTCCCGCGATCCCGGTCGAGGCGTCCAGCGGCACCATGGGCGGGTCGACCTCGACGGAGTTCATGTGCCCGGCGGAGGTGGGTGAGGACCTCGTCGTCCACTGTCCCGCCTGCGGGTACGCGGCGAACATCGAGAAGGCGACTTCTCGACTGTCGGCGCTGGAGGAGGCCTCGGGCGCGGCGGAGCTCGAGCGCTTCGACACCCCGGGCGTGCGGACCATCGAGGACCTGGCGACCGGTTTCGGTGCGGCGGCGGAGCGGCAGGTCAAGACGCTGGTGTACGTGCTGGACGAGCGGCTCACGTTGGTGCTGTTGCGCGGCGACCACGCGCTGGCCGAGCAGAAGTTGATCGACGCCACCGGCGCGAACGCGGTGCGGCCGGCCCGCCCCGAGGAGATCCAGGCTGCGCTCGGCGCGCTGCCCGGGAGCCTCGGCGCCGTCGGTGTCTCCTCGCTTCCGGTGCTCGCCGACGAGGCACTGCGCGGACGGCGGGCGATGTTCACGGGCGCGAACGTCGACGGCGTGCACCTGCGGGGCGTGGACGTCGAGCGGGACATCACGGTCGGGCAGTGGGCCGAGCTGCGCGAGGTGGCGGTCGGCGAGCCGTGCGTCTCGTGCGGTGCGCCCTTGCAGGTGCGGAAGGCGATCGAGGTCGGCCACATCTTCAAGCTCGGCTACAAGTACAGCGAGGCGTTCGGCCTGATCGTCCAGGACGCGGCCGGCGCCCCCGTCAACCTCATCATGGGCAGCTACGGCATCGGCGTCGAGCGCGCGATGGCCGCCGCGATCGAGTGCCACCACGACGAGAAGGGCATCACCTGGCCGCTGTCGATCGCCCCGTTCGCGGTGGCGGTGGTGATCGCCCAGCCCAAGGACGCGGAGACGGCGAAGGCGGGCGAGGACGTCTACCGGCAGTTGCTCGCGGCCGGCGTCGAGGTGATCGTGGACGACCGCGACGAGCGGCTCGGCGTGAAGTTCGCCGATGTCGAGCTGGTCGGCATCCCGCTGCGGGTGACGGTCGGCAAGCGCGGGCTGGCCGAGGGCGTCGTGGAACTGACCTCCCGGGCGACGGGGGAGACGGAGCGGGTGCCGGTGGGCGAGATCGCGGAGCGGGTGCGGAAGGTGGTGACGTCCGCAACCGAGTTGGGCGCGACCTTCGTCGGCGGCACCATGCTGGGCGGCCGGGCCTTCCCCGCGTACTGAGCGCATCACAGGTCGCGTCGCCGCACCAGCAGCAGTGGCAGCAGCACCGCGACCAGCGGCCAGATCAGGTACGTCAGCCAGGAGCCGGTGATCGTCGCCGGATAGGGGCCGAACAGCTGCTGGCGGCCGCCGATGAAGGCCAGGCGCTCCCAGGCGGCGATCGGCATCAGGTTGTGGAGGTCGCAGATCCACCGCTTGTCGGGGGAGTTGAAGAGGTTCGGCAGGAGCAGCAGAACCCCGACGGTGGCGATCACCGTGGTTGCGCTGTGCTTGATCAGGGCGCCCAGGCCGAAGCCGATCAGCGCGCAGACCACCGGGAAGAGGGCGGAGGCGATGACGCAGCGCAGCGCGCCCGGTTGGCTGATCGAGATCCCGATGTGACGGTGCGACAGGATCGCCTGGGTCAGCCAGAACGAGCCGAAGGCCATCACCGCCCCCGCGACCAGCATCAGCCCGGTCAGCACCGCCACCTTGGCCGCGAGCACCGAGCGGCGGGCCGGGACGGCGGCGAAGGTGGTTCTGATCATGCCCGTGCTGTACTCGCCGACGATCGCGATGGCGCCGATGCCGCCGGCCGCGAGGGCCACGATCCAGGCGGAGTTGTTGGTGAAGGCGTCCCGCATGGCCCAGTACGGGACGAACCAGTAGTTCTTCACCTCCGCCGAGTAGTTGGGGTAGTTGGCCAGGTCCGACCGGGCGGCGTTGGCGTTGGCGGCCAGGATGGCCAGCACGGTGGCGGCCAGCGCCCAGTGGATCGAGCGCAGCGACCAGAGCTTGGTCCACTCGGCGGCCAGCAGGTCGCGGAAGCGGGCACGCGGCTCGGCGACAGCGGCTGCAGCTGTGGCGGCGGGGGACGGGGAGTCAACGGTGATGGTCATGTGCGGTCTCCGGCGAGGTATTCGACGCTGTCGGCGGTGAGTTCCATGAAGGCCTGTTCCAACGAGGCGGTGCGGGTGACGAGTTCGGTGAGCCGGATCCGGTGCTGGAAGGCGAGCTCGCCCACCCGCTCGGCGTCCAGTCCGGTGATGGTCAACTGGTCGGGGCCGCCGTCCGGCCGGACCACCGCCCCGGCGGCGGTGAGCAGCGCGGTCAGCGCGTCGGCCTCGGGCGTCCGGACGGCCACGCCCGGCGCAGTGCCGCGCGCCGCGAACTCCGCGATGCTGGCGTCCGCGAGCAGCGCACCGCGGCCGATCACGATCAGCCGGTCGGCGGTGCTCTGCATCTCGCTCATCAGATGGCTGGAGACGAAGACCGTGCGGCCCTCGGCGGCCAGCCGCCGGCAGAGCCCGCGCACCCAGAGCACGCCCTCCGGGTCGAGGCCGTTGAACGGTTCGTCGAAGAGCAGCACCGGCGGGTCGCCGAGCAGTGCGGCGGCGATCCCGAGCCGCTGGCGCATGCCCAGCGAGAAGCCGCCGATCCGCCGGTTCGCCGCGCTGCCCAACCCCACCTCCCGCAGCACCTCGTCGACCCGCCCGCGCGGGATCCGGTTGCTCTGGGCGAGCGCCGTGAGGTGAGCCCGGGCGCTGCGGCCGCCGTGCACGTCGCCCGCGTCGAGCAGCGCGCCGACCTGTCGCAGGCCGCGCGGATTGCCGGCGAACGGGCGGCCGTTGACGGTGGCGGTGCCGCTGGTCGGCGCGTTCAGGCCGAGCAGCAGGCGCAGCGTGGTGCTCTTGCCGGCGCCGTTGGGGCCGAGGAAGCCGGTCACGTGGCCGGGGCGCACGGTGAAGGTCAGGCCGTTGACGGCGGTGGTGCCGCCGTAACGCTTCGTCAGTTCGTTGATTTCGATCACGTTGAGAACAGTGCCGGGCGGCAGGCCCGTCGCACATGCGGCTGCGGGCTAGAATCGGTGCCGCCGACCTGGCCCCGAGGATTACGCCCGTGGGCCGATGCCCGGGCCGGCCGGAACTGAATACGATCACCGCGTGGACGACACTCCCGCTCTCCCGTTGCTCAAGCGTGTGCCTCCGGCGGTCCGGACGGCCCTCGTCTGGACGGCCGTGGCCCTGTACCCGCTGGTGCTGGTCGCCGCGGTGCGCCTGGCCCAGACGGCGCACGGCGCGCCGCACTCGTTCGGACCGGTGCCGGCACCGGTCGGCGGCGCGAGTGTCCAGGCCGCCTACCCCGTCCTCGCCACGCTGCTGCCCGTCGGCCTGCTGGGCCGACGGCCGCTGCTCGCCCTGGCGTCGATGACGGCGGGCGCCTTCCTCGCGGAGGTGTCGCTGGCGGACTGGCCCTTCCTGATAGTGGCGGAGAGCCTGCTGTTGGGCGCCGCGGTCTGCTTCGTCGCGTTCCGCCACCCGCGCCGGACCTCCGCCGTGGCTGCCGGGTTGACCTGTGCCGGGCTGCTGAGTGCCGCTCCGATCTGGCTGCGCCAGTTCGCGCTGGGCGTGCCCGCCGCCGCGGTCCTGGTCCTGCTGATCCTCACCGCCTGGCTGATCGGCAACTCGGTTCGCCAGCACCGCGAGTACGCCGATTCGCTGCGCGCGCGCAACGCCGCCCAGGCGGTGACGGCCGAACGGCTGGAGATCGCCCGCGAGTTGCACGACCTGGTGGCGCACAGCATCGGCATCATCGCGATCCAGGCCGGGGTGGGCAGCCGGGTGATGGACACCCAGCCGGAGGAGGCGCGCAACGCCCTGCGCGCGATCGAGGCGACCAGCCGCGAGACGCTGGCCGGGCTGCGGCGCACGCTCGGCTCGCTCCGCCGCCCGGTGACCGGCCTGGAGCCGGGCCTGGAACCGGCGGCGCAGGCCGCGCCGCGCGGGCCGGCCCCGATGCTGGCGGACGTCGAGCGGCTGGCCGAGGCAACGGGCGCCACCGGGCTCGCGGTCGAAGTGCGCTGGCGGGGGGAGCGGCGTGTGCTCGCGTCCGAGATCGAGCTCTCCGCCTTCCGGATCATCCAGGAGGCGGTGACCAACGTGGTGCGGCATGCCGGGACGCGGCGGTGCGAGGTGCTGATCGACTATCAGGAGGCGCTGCTGTCGATCGAGATCGGCGACCGGGGGCGGGGCGGGGACGCGCTGGGAGCTGGCGGCGGCAGCGGGTTCGGCCTGATCGGGATGCGCGAGCGGGTGGCGCTGCTGCACGGCGAGTTCAGCGCCGGGCCGCGCCCCGGAGGTGGCTTCCGGGTGGCGGCGCGGCTACCGGTCCCGGTGACGGCGGCGGAGGTGGTGGTCCGATGACGGTGCGCGTGCTGCTGGTCGACGACCAGCCCCTGGTGCGGGCCGGCCTGCGGGTGCTCGCGGCCGACACCCCCGACCTCGTGGTGGTCGGTGAGGCGGGCAACGGCACCGAGGCGGTGCGGCTGACCCGCGAGGAGCAACCCGACGTGGTGGTGATGGACATCCGGATGCCCGGGATGGACGGCATCGAGGCCACCCGGATCATCACCGGAGACGGCGGCCCGGTGCGGGTCCTGATGCTGACCACCTTCGATGACGACGACTACGTGTACGCCGCACTGCGCGCCGGCGCGAGCGGCTTCCTGGTCAAGGACATGGCGCTGGAGGACATCCTCGGCGGCATCCGGGTGGTCGCCGCCGGGGACGCGCTGATCGCCCCCGCGGTCACCCGGCGGCTGATCGAGGAGTTCGTCAGCCGCCCGGAGCACCGCCCTGCCCCACCCCCGCGCCCGCAGGCGGTCGAGGGCATCACCGAGCGGGAACTGGAGGTGCTGACCCTGGTCGGGCGGGGCCGGTCCAACAGCGAGATCGCGATCGAGCTCTACATCAGTGTGGCGACCGTCAAGGCCCATGTGGCGCGGCTGCTCAGCAAACTGGCGGCCAGGGACCGGGTGCAGCTGGTGATCACGGCGTACGAGCTGGGGGTGGTCAGGACGGGTCGCCCGGAGGCCTGAATCCCGCGTCCGCGCACCGCCGATTCGCGGTTCGCGGCAGCCGTGGCCACCAGGCGCGGTGCCCCCGGTGCCCCGACCCCGGACCTACGCCCCCCGCCCTACCCCCGCCCCGCCCTGGGCCCCACGCCGGCGGCGGGGCGCGGCGCTACCGTGGGCCCATGGGGACCACGCAGCACCAGCCCGCCGTCGGCGGCGCCACCGCCCACCCGCTCGATGACGCCTGCGTCGATGGCCTGGAGGCCCTCAGCGAAGCCGTCCTCGCCATGAGCGGCCACCTGGAGGTGCGCGAGGTGCTCCGGCGGATCACCGCCTCCGCGCGTTCGCTCCTCGGCGCCGAGTACGCGGCGCTCGGCGTCCCCGACGATCACGGGGGCTTCGCGCAGTTCGTGGTGGACGGGGTGAGCGACGAGCAGTGGAAGGCGATCGGACCGCTGCCGCGCCAGCACGGGGTGCTCGCCACGATGCTGCACGACCCGGCGCCCACCCGGCTCGCCGATGTCCGCAAGGCGCCCGCGTTCGAGGGGTGGCCCGACGCGCATCCGGAGCTGGGCGACTTCCTCGGGATGCCGATCCGCGACGACGACGAGATCCTCGGCGCGATCTTCCTGGCCAACAAGGCGGGCGGCTTCACCGACCACGACGAGCGGCTGCTGCGGATCCTGGCCGCGCACGCCTCGATCGCGCTCGCCAACGCCCGCCTCTACGAGCGCAGCCGCGAACTCACCCTGGCCGGCGAGCGGGCCCGGATCGCACACGACCTGCACGATGCCGTCTCGCAGAAGCTGTTCAGCCTGCGCCTGACCGCCAAGGCCGCCGCCAAGCTGCTCGACCGCGACCCGGCCCGGGCCCGCGTCGAGCTCACCGAGGTGGCGAAGCTGGCCGCCGAGGCGGCGGACGAACTGCGCGACGTGGTCGTGGAGCTGAGGCCGGCGGCGCTCGACGAGGACGGGCTGGTGGCAACCCTGGCCTCCCAGGCACAGGTGCTGGACCGGGCGCACACCGCCACCGTCGCGTTCGAGTCCGACGGCGGGGTGCGCACCCTGCCGCCCGCCCAGGAGGCGGCAGTGCTGCGGATCGCCCAGGAGGCGCTGCACAACGCGCTGCGCCACGCCGAGCCGACGAAGGTGTCGGTGACACTGCGCGGCACCGAGACCCGAGGAGCGGTGCTCACCGTCGCCGACGACGGGCGCGGCTTCGACCCGGACGCGGTCCGCGAGGCCGGGCGCCACCTCGGGCTGGTCTCGATGCGTGACCGCGCGCAGAGTGTCGGCGGACGGCTCACCCTCACCTCGGCCGCGGGACGCGGTACGGTCATCGAACTGGAGGTCCCCGGTGCCTGAGAGTCCGTCAACACCCATCCGCGTCCTGCTGGTCGACGACCACCAGGTGGTCCGCCGCGGCCTGCGCACCTTCCTGGAGGTCCAGGACGACATCGAGGTGGTCGGCGAGGCCGCGGACGGCGCCGAGGGCGTGACGAAGGCCCAGGAACTGGCCCCGCACGTGGTCCTGATGGACCTCAAGATGCCCGGCGTGGACGGCCTCGAGGCGCTCAAGCGACTCAAGGCCGAGGGCAACCCGGCCCGGGTGCTGATCGTCACCAGCTTCACCGAACACCGCACCGTGGTCCCGGCGCTGCGCGCGGGCGCCGCCGGCTACGTGTACAAGGACGTCGACCCCGAGGCGCTGGCCGGCGCGATCCGCTCGGTGCACGCCGGACACGTGCTCCTCCAGCCCGAACTGGCCGGCGCCCTGCTCGCCGACGACGCCCCACGCGCCCCACAGGGCCGGGGCGGGACCCTGACGGAGCGCGAGCGCGAGGTGCTCGGCCACATCGCCGACGGCCGCTCCAACCGGGAGATCGCCCGCAGCCTCAACCTCTCCGAGAAGACGGTCAAGACACACGTCTCCAACATCCTCATGAAACTCGACCTCGCCGACCGCACCCAGGCCGCCCTCTGGGCCGTCCGCCACGGCGACCTGGCGTAGGTCAGTGACAGGCGGACGGCGCCCTACGCCGCGCCGCGCTCACTGCTGCGCGACGTTCGCGCCTGTGATGACTCCGTTCTGGACGGTGTAGCTGCCCACGAAGAGGTGGTGGCTGCCGTCCGTCTGCGTGGCGTCGAGCTGGACGGTCACCGTGCCGCCTTGGACGCCGGTGACGGTCAGGGTGTCGAGAGAGGTCGTCGAGAAGCCGGCGACGAAGGACTGGTAGTCGTGGGCCAGGTTCTTGCCGCCGAGCGCCCACGCCGTGGCGAAGTCGTGTGCGTTGACGGCGGCGAAGTAGTTCGTCACCACCTGCTGGGGGTCCGTTGCTGACGACGTGCCGGGTGTGGCGGCTGCGCCGGGTGAGCCCGGAGCCGTCGCGGGCGGGGCGCTGCTCGGGACGGAGGTCGCGGTCGCGCCGGAGGAAGCGGGAACGTTCCACTGCCCGGTCTGCTGGGCGAAGCCGGAGGCCAGCGTGAACTGGACCTTCGCCACGGTGGAGGTGTCCGGGACCTGGAAGGTGATGAAGCCCAATGCGGTGCCGCCGGGGGCGATGTGAACGCCGGCCGGGAACGCGGGCCCTGCCGTGGTGGTGTCCGTGATCGCTGCGTTGAAGCCCTGCCCGCTCGTGTCGATCAACTGGGCGCCGTTGGACGGGCTGTCCGAGTAGCCGGTCGTCCCGATGTTGTTCAGCCGGAACTGGACCGCCACGAAGTGCTGCCCGGGGCTCGGGCTGGAGAACTGGTCCGCCGGCTGGGCCGGGTCCACCACCTGGGTCACCGTCACCGCCATCCGCGCGCCGGCCTCCGTCCCCGCCAGCTCCAGGGTGTCACCCACCTGCGCCTGCGCGGCCGCGCTCGACGTCGACGTCGAACCGGGTGCGGAGGCCGAGGCTGTGGCGCGGGCGGAGGAGACCGGTGTGGTGGTGACCGTTCCGGAGGAGCAGCCGGCGGCGACCGCGCCTAACGCGGCCGCGCACAGCGACGCGGCGATCACGGCAGGGCAGTGGCGCACGGCCATCGCCTCCTGAGTTGGGCTGGACCCACCCCTTCAGTACCAGGCTATGGGGCGTGCACCCCGCCCGCTCTCCCAATCAGGCGAGGCGCACGAGCCCATGGCAGGACGGGCCGACGGGCCTACTCCCGCTCGTCCACCAGCGCGTTGTACGCCGCCACCTGCGCCCGGCGCGCCGTGCGGCGCAGGGGTGTCAGTACCGCCGCCCGGGCCGCCATCTCGGCGGCGCTCACCGCCGCGCCGTGGCTCTCGGCGGCGATCGCCAGGAGTGCCGACACTTGCCGCGCCGACTCCAGCACCCGCACCGCGCGCGGTGGGTAGCCGGGGGCCAGCAGCTTGCTGTGCCCGCGTCGGCGGTACTGCTCCAGGGCCTTCAGCGCTTCCGGGCCGGCTCCGGCCACGTCCAGCCGCGAGAGCAGGACGGTCGCCTCGCGCAGCCCGTCGGCCAGTTCGCGCTCGGCCTCGGACAGCGAGGGGACGTCGGCCGGCGGTGCCTCGTGCACCTCGTGGCAGCGCCAGAGCACGGTGGCGGACTGGTCGCCGGGCGGGCCGTACACCTCGATCTCGGGGACGAAGCCGACCGGCACCCCGACCGCCAGCACCGCCTCGCCCACCGTCAGCGCCGCGACGTTGAACGCGGCGGGCCCGGTCAGCCCCAGCGGGTGCCCCTCGGACGGCAGTGCCAGGCGCAGCCCCTTGACGCCGAGCACCCGTAGCCGTCCGAGCGCCCAGCTCAGCGCGTGCTGCTCGCCCTCGACATCGCCGGGCAGCCCGACCACCCGGTGCCGCTCGTCCTCGCCGACCACCTCCTCCACCACGTGGTCCGGTGGCGCGAAGCCGGCCAGCAGCGAGTTGCCCCAGGCGGTCAGCCGCGCGGATCGCGGCTCGGCGAAGGGATCGACGGACGGATTCTGGGCAGGAGTCAGCGGCATCCCGCCAGCCTACGGACAACGCGGCCACCCGCGTGGCGTAGGTTTGCCCTGTGCTGCGAGCAGCCGCACCCCCTCCCTGCCCACCCGGCCGGCGGAGTAGGCTGCCCGCCGGCACCGACTTGTCGACATGAGTGGACCGCACCCCGAGGTCTCCTACGCGCAGGACCCCGCTGCGCAGGGCCCCGGACGGCCGAAGAAACTGTAATGGGGAAGGCGTTGGGCATGAGCGACGTGCTGGAGCTGGTTGACGTTTCCGTGGTCCGTGATGGCCGCGCACTGATCAGCCAGGTCTCCTGGTCGATCGCCGAGGGCGAGCGCTGGGTGATCCTCGGGCCCAACGGTGCCGGCAAGACCACGCTGCTCCAGGTCGCCGCCAGCTACCTGCACCCCACCAGCGGCACGGTCGCGGTGCTCGGCGAGAAGCTCGGCTCGGTCGACGTCTTCGAGCTGCGCCAGCGGATCGGCCTGGCCGGCGCCTCGATGCTGGAGCGGATCCCGCGCGAGCAGACCGTACTGCAGACGGTGCTGACCGCCGCCTACGGCATGACGGCCACCTGGCAGGAGACCTACGAGACCACCGACACCTCACGGGCCCTGCTGCTGCTCGACCGGCTCGGCATGGGCGGCTACGACGACCGCCGCTTCGGCACCCTCTCCGAGGGCGAGCGCAAGCGAACCCTGATCGCCCGCGCCCTGATGATCGACCCCGAGCTGCTGCTGCTCGACGAGCCCGCGGCCGGCCTGGACCTCGGTGGCCGCGAGGACCTGGTGCGCCGGCTCGGCGCGCTGGCCCAGGACGAGTACGCGCCCGCGATGGCGATGGTCACCCATCACGTCGAGGAGATCGCGCCCGGCTTCACCCACGTGCTGATGATCCGTCAGGGCAAGGTGCTCACGGCCGGCCCGATCGACACCGAGCTGACGGCGCGCAACCTCTCGCTCTGCTTCGGCCTGCCGCTCACCCTGGAGCGCCACGGTGACCGCTGGTCGGCCCAGGGCCTGCCGCTCGGCTGACCCCGGCGCGACCCCCTCGCCCGACCCGTGTGCCCGATCGCGTGGGCGACCACGGGGAATTGGTCAGAACGACTGACCGGTTTCCGCCCATCCACCTGCGGGAACCCACCCTCAGGACTTCGTTTCCTCCCTAGGATGGGCCTGTGGACAGCTGGTTGTGGTGGCTCCTGGTCGCCGTCGGTCTGGGCATACCGCTGGCGATCACGGTGCTGCCGGAGTTCGGGCTGTTCGCGCTCGGCGCGGTCGGCGCCGCGATCGTCGCCGGGGTCGGGGCGGGTGTGGTCTGGCAGTTCGTCACCTTCCTCGTCGTCTCGGTCGCCATGCTGGTGGTGGTCAGGCCGATCGCCAACCGCAAGCTCGACCGGGGGCCGCGGGTCCGGATGGGGATCGAGGCGCTGCCGGGAGCCCGGGCGACGGTGCAGGAGCGGGTGGACCACGAGGGCGGGCGGATCAAGCTCAACGGCGAGATCTGGTCGGCCCGGGCGCTGCACCCGGACCGGGTCTACGAGCCCGGCCAACAGGTGGATGTCGTCGAAATCCAGGGCGCTACCGCCCTGGTCGACTAGTCGGCCGTCCCGGCCCACCAGTCGTCCGAGTCATGCAGGTTGTCCAGGGGAGACACTGTGGAACCCGTCCTCATCGTGTTGATCGTTCTGGTTGTGGTGGCGTTCATCGCGCTGATCCGGACGATCCAGGTGATCCCGCAGGCGAGTGCGGCGATCGTGGAGCGGTTCGGCCGATACACCCGCACGCTCAACGCGGGCCTGAACATCGTGGTGCCGTTCATCGACACCATCCGCAACCGGATCGACCTGCGCGAGCAGGTCGTGCCGTTCCCGCCGCAGCCGGTGATCACCCAGGACAACCTGGTGGTGAACATCGACACCGTCATCTACTACCAGGTGACCGACGCCCGAGCGGCCACCTACGAGGTGGCCAGCTTCATCCAGGCCATCGAGCAGCTCACGGTCACCACGCTGCGCAACATCATCGGCTCGATGGACCTGGAGTCCACCCTGACCTCCCGTGAGGTGATCAACGCGGGGCTGCGCGGGGTGCTGGACGAGGCCACCGGCAAGTGGGGGATCCGGGTCAACCGGGTCGAGCTGAAGGCGATCGAGCCGCCGACCTCCATCCAGGACTCGATGGAGAAGCAGATGCGCGCAGAGCGGGACAAGCGCGCGGCCGTGCTCACCGCCGAGGGCCAGCGGCAGGCGGCGATCCTGCGCGCCGAAGGTGAGAAGCAGGCCGCGGTGCTCAGTGCCGAAGGTGAGGCGCAGGCCGCGGTGCTCAAGGCCGACGGTGAGGCGGCGGCGATCCGCACCGTCTTCGAGGCGATCCACGACGGCGACGCGGACCAGAAGCTGCTCGCCTACCAGTACCTGCAGACGCTGCCGCAGCTGGCCCAGGGCGACGCCAACAAGCTCTGGATCATCCCCAGCGAGGTGGGCGACGCGCTCAAGGGCATCGGCGGCGCCTTCGGCGGGATGGGCGGGCAGGGCGGCGGCCAGGGCGCGGGGTCGAGCGTCGGCCCGAACCTGACCAAGCAGCCGGTGGCGGACGGCAACGGCAGCCGTTCGGTCGGTCCGGCCAACGGCCCGCGCCCGGTGGACACCGACCAGACCGGCTCGGCCCGCCCCCGGGTCACCCCGCCTCGGGAGTACCCGCAGATCGACCAGGAGTGATCGGCTCGGACTGACCGGCCCAGGCTGATCGGTCCGGGCCGCGAGGTGCCCAAGTCGTCTCAGGTCTCGTCTCTCATCATGGAACCGGCTGGGCGCTCGGCCCACCGTCCGGCATGATCGCGAGCGCCGCCACCCTGACGGGGGCGGACACGCGAGAGTAGGGACGAGTCAATGACTCCATGGGAAGGACTGGCGGTCTTCGCGGCCGGCATGGGCGCGGGAACCATCAACGTCATCGTGGGGTCGGGAACGCTGATCACGTTCCCGGTCCTGCTGGCGATCGGGCTGCCCCCGGTCACCGCCAATGTCTCCAACACGCTGGGCCTGGTGCCCGGTTCGGTCAGTGGTGCGATCGGCTACCGGCGCGAACTCGCGGACCAGAAGGGGCGGCTGATCCGGCTCGGTGCCGCCGCACTGCTCGGCGGCCTGCTCGGTGCCTTCCTGCTCACCAAGCTGCCCAGCAAGGCCTTCGACGCGATCGTGCCGGTGCTGATCCTGCTGGCCCTGGTCCTGGTGGTGATCCAGCCGCGGGTGGCCCGCGCGGTGGCGGCGCGCGGCGGCGAGGTCACGCACCCGGACGGCAGCCCGCTGCTTGTGGCCGGGATCTTCTGCTCCGCCGTCTACGGCGGCTACTTCGGCGCCGCGCAGGGTGTGCTGATGCTCGCGCTGATGGGCATGCTGCTCCGCGACGACCTGCAGCGGATGAACGCGGTCAAGAACGTGCTCGCGCTGATCGTCAACGCCGTCGCCGCGATCTTCTTCATGTTCACCGCCTCGATGGACTGGCTGGCGGCCCTGCTGATCGCGGTCGGCTCGGCGCTCGGCGGCGTGATCGGCGCCAAGGTCGGCCGCAGACTGCCGCCGGCCGCGCTGCGCGGGCTGATCGTGGTGGTCGGTCTCGCCGCCGTGACCAAGCTGCTGCTGACCTGACGCAGCGTCAGTCGCTAGCATCGGTTGCTCCGGGGGGACCCATCCGAGCTGGAGCGACGCGATGAGCAGCAGCCCCCTCCTCACCGAGGACGAGATCACCACCGGACTGGCCCGACTGACCGGCTGGCGCCGCCAGGGCGAGGCGATCACCCGGACCGCCGACGCCAGCGACTTCCCGGCCGCGATCCGCGTGGTCGTGGCGGTCGCCGAGGCCGCCGAGGCGATGAACCACCACCCCGACATCGACATCCGCTGGCGCACCCTGACCTTCACGCTCGCCACCCACAGCGCGGGCGGCGTGACCGACCTGGACCTCCAACTGGCGGCCAGGATCGATCAGGCGCTCACCCAGCAGGGCTGACGGTTCGGTCACCGCACCTGAGAGTTCGGTCACCAGACCTGACGGTTCGTCGACCGAACCGACCGAACCGACCGATCTGACCGAGCTGAACCGACCGAACTGAACCGACCCAACTGACCGAACTGAACCGACCCAACTGACCGAACCGCGCCCCCCGGTCGGCCTTGGCGGCCCCCGTGACCGCCTTGGCCGACCGGTGCGCGCGGGCGGCGTGAGATGCTGGCCGTTCGGTGTACGCAGTCGGGACGGACGGAACGCATGGCTCAGGACTACCCCCCAGCCTCCGACCAGGGGTACCCCCAGGAGGGCGGCGGGACCGATCCCGGCGGCTACGACTACCAGCAGACCTGGTACCCGACCGAGCAACAGCCCTACGGCACGCCCCAGCAGCAACCGCAGCAGCACACCTACCCGCAGCAGCAGCCGTACCCGGGCGAGCAGGTGTACGCCACGGAGCAGACGTACGCGACGGACCAGGCGTACCCCGCCGAGCAGACGTACCCGGCCGAGCAACCCTGGCAGTGGCCGGACCAGCAGCAGTACCAGCCGACCGCAGAGTTCGGCTACCAGACCGACGCCACAGGGGCGTATCCGGCGGCCCCTGAGGAACCGCCCTACGCCGACCCGTTCGCCACGGCCACCATGCCGCCGGTGCCCGCTCTCGACGGCGAGCCCGACGTCGCCGCACTCGACGCCGCCGCAGCCGAGAGCGCCTCAGGCTCCGCCGGCGCCGTGTCCGACGCCGCCGCCGGCGGCTCGCTGCTCGACCGCGCCCGCACCGCCGCGCAGGGCGCCATCGGTACGGTGCTCGCCACCGAAGGCGCCCCGGGCGGCCGGACCCTGTTGATCCGGGTCGCCGCCGGCGTCGCCGCCCTCGGCGTCCTGGTCACCGCCGGTGTGGTCGCCACCAGCGGCGGCAGCACGCATCACGCCGCCCCCTCGGCCCCCGTCGCCGACCCGGGATTCGCGGTCGCCCACAACAAGATCTGGGCCGCCCAGCCCGCCACCGCCCCGCCGGCCGGCACCGACGACACGCTGGTCGGCAGCTGGCTGCTCCCCACCGCCATGGTCCGCGCCGACGGCAGCGGCGTGCACGCCTACGACCTGGCGACCGGCAAGCCCACCTGGAACCTCGACGCCCCCACCGCCGGCGTCACCCCGTGCGATCTTTCGCCCACCGTCAACTCCGCCGGCATCGGCGGCGTGCTCTTCCACACCCAGGCCGACCCGAAGAGCCCCTGCGCCCTGCTCGCCGCCGTCGACACCAAGGCCGGCAAGGTCGCCTGGACCAAGCCGCTCTCCGGCACCAACCCGTACACGGCCCAGGTCGCCGTCACCGACGACAAGGTGATCGCGGTCGGTGACGACAAGGTGAGCGCCTGGTCGGCCGCCAACGGCCAGGACGCCTGGCAGTACGCCGGGCAGGGCAAGTTCTGCACGCTCTCCGGCAGCGCCGCCGGCGCCACCGTGCTGGTGCACAGCGCCTGCGTCGACAGCAGCCCCACCGACCAGGCCGTCGCCCTGGGCGCGGCCGACGGCAAGGTGCTCTGGGCCAAGGGCCTGCCCAGCCAGCCCAAGACCGCCACCGTGCTCTCCGCCGAGCCGGCCGTGATGCTCACCACCGGCGACCAGCCGACCGACGACAAGCTGCTCGCCTGGGGCCAGACCGGCGACCCGGCCGTCACCATCCCGGTCACCGACCCGAACGGCGGTGGCCGGCTGAACGTCGCCCAGGGCACCTTCGACCCGCTGCCGGGTGTCTTCTTCCAGGGCCACACCATGGTCACGACCGTGGCCGTGCCCGGCGGTGCGACCTCGGTGGTCGCCTACGACCTGAGCAGCGGAAAGCAGCTCTGGCACACCGGTGTCAGCGAGAAGGGCTCGGTGGCCGCGGTCGGCCTGGACGGCGGCTCGCTGGTGTTGGCGGCCGAGGAGCGCCTGGACCAGCCCGCCCACCTGAGCCGCTTCGCCCTGACGAACGGTCAGGAGAGCGTCGGCGGCGGCTTCCCGCACAACACCGGTTCGCTGCTCACCTCGGGCCGGGTGCTGATCGGCGACGACCGGGTGATCGCCGTGCCCGGCCACTCGGCCACCTTCGGCACCGCGAGCGCCTACCAGGCCAAGGGCTGACCCGAGGCGCACCGCCCGTGATCAACCCGGTGGGCCGGCCTGTCCCCCGATCAGGCCGGCCCTCCGGACCGCTCAGCCGAGCCCCCAGCGCGATCCCCCAGCGCGATCCCCCGGCGCGCTCGCCTCGGCCCGCTCCGCTCAGGCGACGGCGACCGCCCCGCCGGCCGCCAGAGCGCCGCTCACCGAGCCGCCGCTCAGCTGTGCCGCGCGCGGCAGCCAGGCGGCCAATTCGCCGGCCTCCCCGGCCCGCAGGCCCAGCGCCAGCATCAGCGAGGCCTCCGGCGTCGGCTCGAAGGGCCGACGCAGCAGGGTCATCCCGGCCTGCTCCGGCGTCCGGTCGGCCTTGCGCTGGTTGTCCTCGGCGCACGCGGCCACCGTGTTCAGCCAGCTGTCGGCACCGCCGCGCGACCTCGGCACCAGGTGGTCCACCGTGGTCGCCCGCCGCCCGCAGTAGGCGCACACGTGCTGGTCCCGGACCAGCACGCCCCGCCGCGACCACGGCGCCCGTTGTCGGAACGGCACCCGCACGTACCGTTGGAGTCTGATCACCCGCGGCACCGGCACGGACACACCGGTGGCCCGCATCACGCGCAGCGGATGCGCCTGCTCCACCACGGCCTTGTCCTGGAGTACCAGCACCACCGCACGCTGCAGGGACACCGTCGACAGCGGCTCGTAGCTCGCGTTCAGCACCAGTGTGTTGCGCATTCCGGACACCTTCCAGGCCGTCGCCGCCGCCGTGGCGGACCCAACCACTCTGACCGCCAAGCCCCTTGCCCGACAACGCAATTTCCCCGCTCAGCGGCCACCCCGTGGCCGCGCGTGGGGCGCCGGGGACACCCCGGGCTACGCTCGGCCTCGTGCCTACCGATGCGCCCATGAACGCGCCGACCGCCGCGCCCGACCACGCAGCCACCGCGCCCGCCGCGCCGGGGGAGCGTCCCGCACCGCTGCCGCGCTCGTTCTTCGACCGACCCGCCAGCGAGGTCGCCCCCGAACTGCTCGGCCGGCGGCTGAGCTGCACCCTCCCCACCGGCACCGTCGAACTCCGGCTGACCGAGGTCGAGGCCTACACGGGACCCGACGACCCCGCCTCGCACGCCTTCCGCGGGCCGACCGCGCGCAACGCCGTGATGTTCGGCCCGCCCGGCCACGCGTACGTCTACTTCACCTACGGCATGCACTACTGCCTCAACCTGGTCTGCGGTCCTGCCCTGCACCCCGGCGGAGTCCTGCTGCGGGCCGGCGAGGTGACCGGGGGAGTGGAGCAGGCCCGCAGGCGCCGCCCCACCAGCCGCCGGGACCACGATCTCGCCCAGGGACCGGCCCGCCTCGCCATGGCCCTCGGCGTCGACCGGAGCCAGGACGGCGAGGATGTGGTCGACGGCCCCGTGATCCGCCTGCTGCCCGGCACGCCGCCACCGGCCGAACTGATCCGCAGCGGACCGCGCACGGGCGTCTCCACCGCCGGCGACATCCCCTGGCGGTTCTGGATCCACGGCGATCCGTCCGTCAGCCCGTACCGGGCACACACCCCGCGCCGCCGGTCCGCGAGTAAAACCGGCTAGCGCGAACCGCGTACCCTCAGACACGCTGGGAGCCTCACGAACCTGATCGCCGGACCCGTCACCAGCAGCGGCCCGGCCCGACCGAGGAGAAGCGTGACCGTGACGGACATCGTCGACGAGCTGCGGTGGCGTGGGCTGATCGCCCTGTCCACCGACGAGGACGCATTGCGCAAGGCGTTCGCGGACGGCCCGGTCACCTTCTATTGCGGGTTCGACCCGACCGCGCCGAGCCTGCACCTCGGCAACCTGGTGCAGCTGCTCACCATGCGCCGGATCCAGAACGCCGGGAACTTCCCGCTCGGCCTGGTCGGCGGCGCGACGGGTCTGATCGGCGATCCCAAGCCGACCGCCGAGCGGGTGCTGAACGCCCCTGAGACGGTAGCCGGCTGGGTGGACCGGGTCCGCAGCCAGGTCGAGCGCTTCCTCGACTTCGAGGGCGAGTTCGCGGCCCGGATCGTCAACAACCTCGACTGGACCTCCGAGCTGTCCGCGATCAGCCTGCTGCGCGACATCGGCAAGTACTTCCGGGTCAACAGCATGATCGCCAAGGAGGCCGTCGCCCGGCGGCTCAACTCCGACGCGGGCATCAGCTACACCGAGTTCAGCTACCAGATCCTCCAGGGCAACGACTTCCTGGAACTCAACCGCCGCTACGGCTGCACCTTGCAGACCGGCGGCAGTGACCAGTGGGGCAACCTGACGGCCGGCACCGAGCTGATCCGCAAGGCGGACGGCAACTCCGTGCACGCGGTGGCCACTCCGCTGATCGTCAAGGCGGACGGCACCAAGTTCGGCAAGACGGAGACCGGCACGATCTGGCTCGACCCCACGCTGACCACGCCGTACGCCTTCTACCAGTTCTGGCTGAACGCGGACGACCGGGACGTCTCCAACTTCCTGCGGATCTTCAGCTTCCGCTCGAAGGAGGAGATCGAGGAACTGGAGCGGGAGACCATCGATCGCCCGCAGGCCCGCCTCGCCCAGCGTGCACTGGCCGAGGAGTTGACCACGCTGGTCCACGGCGCCGAGCAGTACGAGCGCGTGGTCGCCGCCTCCAAGGCCCTGTTCGGCCAGGGCGACCTCGCCGACCTGGAGCCGGAGACGCTGGCCTCCGCGCTGAGCGAGGTGCCCAAGGCCGCGGTGACGGAGCTGCTCCCGATCGCCGACCTGCTGGTCGCGGTGGGCCTGGCCCCCAGCCGCTCGGCCGCCCGCCGCACGCTGAAGGAGGGCGGGGCGTACCTCAACAACACCAAGGTGGCCGACGAGGACGCCGTGCCGACCACGGCCGACGTGCTGCACGGCCGCTGGCTGGTGCTCCGTCGTGGCAAGCGGAACCTTGCCGCTGTCGAGCTCGAAAACTGACGCCCTGTCATCTGGGACGGTGCTGGGAACGCGTCAGGTGGCTTGAAGTGCACGGTATTTGAGCTGCGAGAACCACCTAGAGGGGCCAGATCTGGTCAGATCTGGCCCCTCGGTGTTTGACGGGGCTGCCTGGCTGGCCTAAGGTAGACCGAGTCGCCTGAACCGGACGGACGCAAGGGGCAGCCGAGAGGCCGGCCCGAACCCGTTCGGAGCGACCATCACATTTACTGATTTCCAACCTCGCTTACTTCCTTCTGGAATTTGTGTGGTCCGGACCATGTCTGGAAATACGGTAGAGTGGCGGTCGCCGCAGAAAAGGCGGACCTGGCCAGCCAGGAAGTCGGAAAAGGCACTGAGCCGGATCTGATAGGCTGGAAACACGAAAGAGCGAATGCCCGGAGGGGTCACGGAAGTGGCTGCGAAGGAAGTGTCCGTTCCTTGAGAACTCAACAGCGTGCCAAAAGTCAACGCCAGATATGTTGACATCCCCGGCCTCGGTCACTTGATCGGGGTTGGAGATTCCTTTTGAAGTAAAACACTAGCGAGGACGCAGTGCACGAGGTCACCCTATTCCGGTGGTTGTCGTGCCGCTCAACGCGGGTGAGGACCCGGGCTTTTAATTAAGCACTGCCGGGAAGACATTCACGGAGAGTTTGATCCTGGCTCAGGACGAACGCTGGCGGCGTGCTTAACACATGCAAGTCGAACGGTGAAGCCCTTCGGGGTGGATC
>NZ_JARZAG010000005.1 GCF_029892155.1 Kitasatospora sp. GAS204B
CGGCCTGAGCCCGCAGCGCAGCATCGGTCTTCGCGGACAGGAGCACCGGCAGCACCGACGGCGACACCGTCGCCTCGACGACCGGCTCCGGCTCGGCCGAAGGCGCCTGCTCCAGGATCGTGTGCGCGTTGGTGCCGCTGAACCCGAAGGACGAGATGCCAACCCGGCGCGGCGCACCGGTCTGCGGCCAATCGGTCGTCTCGGCCAGCAGCGTGACCGCACCCGCCGACCAATCCACATGCGGGGTCGGCTGGTCGACGTGCAGGGTCGGCGGCAGCACACCGTGCCGCATCGCCATGACCATCTTGATCACGCCCGCGACACCGGCCGCGGCCTGGGTGTGCCCGATGTTCGACTTGATCGAGCCGAGCCAGAGCGGCCGGTCGGCCGCCCGCTCCTGACCATAGGTAGCCAGCAGCGCCTGCGCCTCGATCGGGTCGCCGAGTGCGGTGCCGGTGCCGTGCGCCTCCACCGCGTCGACCTGGTCGGCCGTCAGCCCCGCGCTGGAGAGCGCTTGCCGGATCACCCGCTGCTGCGACGGCCCGTTCGGCGCCGTCAGACCGTTCGAAGCGCCGTCCTGGTTCACCGCCGAACCGCGCACGATCGCCAGCACCGGGTGCCCGTTGCGCTGAGCGTCCGAGAGCCGCTCGACCAGCAGCATGCCGGCGCCCTCGCCCCAGGCGGTGCCGTCGGCGGCAGCCGAGAAGGCCTTGCAGCGGCCGTCGGCGGACAGGCCGCGCTGGCGGCTGAAGTCGAGGAAGGTGTCCGGGGTGGCCATCACGGTCACACCGCCGGCCAGGGCGAGCGAGCACTCGCCGTTGCGCAGCGCCTGGACAGCGAGGTGGAGCGCGACCAGCGAGGACGAGCAGGCGGTGTCGACGGTGACCGCCGGACCCTCCAGCCCGAACGTGTAGGAGAGTCGCCCTGCCAGCACGCTGGCCGAGGTGCCGGTGCCGAGGTGACCTTCCAGCTCCTCCGGCGAGTTCATCAGCAGCGCGAGGTAGTCCTGGCCGTTGGTGCCGGCGAAGACGCCGGTCCGGCTGCCGCGCAGGGTCGCCGGGTTGATGCCGGCCCGCTCGAACGCCTCCCAGGTGGTCTCGAGCAGCAGGCGCTGCTGCGGGTCCATCGCCAGCGCCTCGCGCGGCGAGATGCCGAAGAAGGCGGGGTCGAACTCGGCCGCGTCGTAGAGGAATCCGCCCTCGCGGGTGTAGATCTTGCCGACCTGCTCCGGGTCCGGGTCGTAGAGCGAGTCGACGTTCCAACCCCGGTCGTCCGGCAGGCCGGACATCGCGTCACCGCCCGCGAGGAGCAGCTGCCACAGCTGCTCGGGCGAGGTCACCCCGCCGGGGAAGCGGCAGCTCATGGCGACGATGGCGATCGGCTCGTCATCAGCTGCGAAGGTGGCCGGGACGACCGTGGTCACCAGCTGCGCGCCGAGCAGTTCGCTGCGCAGGTACTCGGCGAGCGCGGCGGCCGTCGGGTAGTCGTAGACCAGCGTGGTCGGCAGGCTCAGGCCGGTGGCCGCGCCCAGGCGGTTGCGCAGCTCGACGGCGGTCAGCGAGTCGAAGCCGAGCTCCTTGAAGGCCCGCCCTGGCTCGATCGTCTCGGTGCCCGTGTGGGCCAGCACTGCGGCAACGGTGCCGCGGACCAGGTCGAGCATGGCGCGCTGCTGCTCGGCCGGGGTGAGGCCGGCCAGCCGGCCGGCCGGCGCGTAGGCGGCGTCAGCGGCAGCGGTGACCGCGCCACCGGCGGCGGGCCGGGCCTCGGGCAGGTCGCTGAACAGCTCGCTGCGGCGGGCGGCCGTGCTGCCCGGCAGGAAGACGTCCCAGGCGATGTCGGCGACCGTCAGGGCGCCGTCGCCGTGGTCCAGCGCCTGCTGGAGCGCGGCGATGGCCAGCGCCGGGGCCATCGGCGGGACACCGTCACGACGCAGCCGCTGCTCGATACCTGCGTCGGCGGCCATGCCGCCCTGTGCCCAGGGGCCCCAGGCGACCGAGGTGGCGGGCAGGCCGTCGGCGCGACGCTGCTCGGCGAGCGCGTCCAGATAGGCGTTGGCGGCCGCGTAGTTGGCCTGACCGGCGCTGCCGACGACACCGGTGATCGAGGAGAAGAGCACGAACGCGCCCAGGTCGCCGGTGAGTTCGTGCAGGTTGCGGGCGGCGTCCACCTTGGGGCGGGCCACGGCGGTGAAGCGGTCGGCGGTCAGCGCGTCGAGCAGGCCGTCGTCGAGCACGCCGGCGGTGTGGAAGACGGCCGAGACCTGGTGGGCCGCGAGCAGCTCGGCCAGCGCCGCACGGTCAGCCACGTCGCAGGCGGCGACGGTCGCGGCCGCGCCCAACTCGGCCAGCTCGGCGACCAGTTCCGCCGCGCCGGGGGCGTCCGGGCCGCGTCGGCCGACCAGCAGCAACTGCTCGGCACCGTTGCGGGCCAGCCAGCGCGCCACCTCGGCGCCCAACGCCCCGGTGCCACCGGTCACCAGCACCGTGCCGGCCGGCCGCCAGGCGGCGGCCTCCCCGCGAGTGGAGCGCAGCAGGCGGCGGGCGAAGAGGCCCGAGGCGCGCAGCGCCACCTGGTCCTCCGCACCGCTCAGCACGCCGGCCAGGCGGGCGAGTGCGCGCTGGTCCAGCGCCACCGGGAGGTCGATCAGACCGCCCCAGCGGTCGGGGTGCTCCAGCGCCACCACCCGGCCCAGGCCCCAGAGTTGGGCCTGCTCGGGGTTGGTCAGGCGGTCGGAGCGGCCGGTCGAGACCGCGCCGCGGGTCAGGCACCAGAGCGGCGCGCTCAGCCCGGCGTCGCCCAGCGCCTGCACCAGGGTCGCGGTCGGCGCCGGGTCGCCGTCGCGCGACGCCAGCCACAGCACGCCGGCCACCGGCCCGCTCTGCGACACGGCGTCGCGCGTCACGATCTCGCCGAGCTGCGCCGCCACGGCGGCGCGCGTCACGGCGGCGTCCACCTCGACCCGCTGGACCTCGACGCCGCGCGCGGTCAGCGCCCGCAGCACGGCCGGCCCGGCGGGGTCCTCGGTCGCTCCGGCCTGAACCAGCAGCAGCCAGCGGCCGGCGAGGGTGCGGACAGCGCTTTCCCGCACCGGCTTCCAGCCGGCCCGGTAGCGCCAGCCGTCCACGGTCGCCTGCTCGCGGCTCTTGCGGCGCCAGGCCGAGAGCGCGGGCAGCACCGAGCTCAGCGGCTGGTCGCCGCCCAGCTCAAGGGCGGTGGTGAGAGTGTCCAGGTCGCCGCTGTCGACGGCCGCCCAGAACCGGGCGTCCACCGCGTCGGTCGGTACCGCCTGCGGGGCCGCCGGGTCGGCGGAGTTCTCCAGCCAGTACCACTGGCGCTGGAAGGCGTAGGTCGGCAGGTCGACCCGGCGCGCACCGCGTCCGGCGAAGACCGCCGGCCAGTCCAGCACGACGCCGCGAACGTGCAGCGCGGCGAGCGCGGTGGTCAGCGCCCGGGCCTCGGGGCGGTCGGCGCGCAGCACCGGCGCGAAAGCGCTCTCCTCAACGGTGGCGCACTCCTGGCCCATCGCCGAGAGCACGCCGTCCGGGCCCAGCTCCAGGAAGGTGCGGACGCCCCCGGCCTCCAGGGTGGCGATCGCGTCGGCGAACCGGACGGCCTCGCGGACGTGGCGCACCCAGTACTCGGGCGAGGTCAGGTCGGCGGACTGGTCGAGCGTCGAGACGATCGGGACCCGCGGCGCGTTGAAGGTCAACTCCGAGGCCACCGCGCGGAACTCGGCGAGCATCGGGTCCATCAGCGGCGAGTGGAACGCGTGGCTGACGGTGAGGCGCTTCGTCTTGCGACCCTCAGCCGCCAGCTGTGCGGCCACCTCCACGACAGCCGCCTCGGCACCCGAAAGCACCACCGAGGTACGCCCGTTGACCGCCGCGACACCGACGTCCGCACGGTCCGCGAGGAGCGGCAGCACCTCGTCCTCGGCGGCCTGCACGGCCACCATCGCGCCACCGGCCGGCAGCGCCTGCATCAGGCGACCACGCGCCGCCACCAGCTTGGCCGCATCGCTCAGTGACAGCACGCCCGCGACGTGCGCGGCGGCCAGCTCACCGATCGAGTGGCCCGCCAGGAAGTCCGGCCGCACGCCCCACGCTTCGACCAGGCGGAACAGCGCCACCTCGATCGCGAACAGCGCAGGCTGGGTGTAGCCGGTCTGGTCGATCAGCGCCGAAGCATCCTTCAGCGGCGTCTCCAGGTGCCGGTCCAACTCCGCGCACACGGCGTCATAGGCCTCGGCGAACTCCGGGAAAGCGCTGTACAGTTCCGCGCCCATCCCAGCCCGCTGGCTGCCCTGCCCCGTGAAGAGGAACGCCGTCCGGCCGGCCGCTCCGGCGGTGCCGACGACCGCGTCACCGGCCGGCTCACCGGCGGCCAGCGCCGCCAGCGCGCGGGCGAGCTCCGCGCGCTCACCGCCCACCAGTACCGCGCGGTGCTCCAGCGTGGTGCGGGTGGTGGCCAGCGAGAAGGCCAGCTCGGTGGTGGTCGCGTCAGGAGCGGTGTCGAGGTGGGCGAGCAGCGCCCGCGCCTGGTCGCGCAGGGCCTGCTCGCTGCGGGCCGACAGGAGCCACGGCTGGACGGCGGGCACCGGCGCCGTGGCCTCGGTCTCGGCCTCCTCGAAGGCCGGCGCCTGCTCCACGATGGTGTGGGCGTTGGTGCCGCTGAAGCCGAAGGAGGAGATGCCGGCGCGGCGCGGCCGGCCGGTCTCGGGCCAGGCCCGGGCCTCGGTGAGCAGTTCGACGGCACCCGCCGACCAGTCGACGTTGGCCGAGCGCTGCTCGGCGTGCAGGGTGCGCGGCAGCACGCCGTGCCGCATCGCCAGCACCATCTTGATGATGCCGCCGACGCCGGCCGCCGCCTGGGTGTGACCGATGTTCGACTTCAGCGAGCCCAGCCAGAGCGGCTGGTCGGCCGAGCGGTCCTGGCCGTAGGTGGCGAGCAGTGCCTGGGCCTCGATCGGGTCGCCGAGTGCGGTGCCGGTGCCGTGCGCCTCGACCACGTCGACCTGATCGGCCGTCAACCCCGCACTGGAAAGCGCCTGCCGGATCACCCGCTGCTGCGAGGGACCGTTCGGCGCGGTCAGACCGTTCGAAGCACCGTCCTGGTTGATCGCGGTGCCGCGCACCACGGCGAGCACCGGGTGCCCGTTGCGCCGCGCGTCGGAGAGCCGCTCGACGAGCAGCATGCCGACGCCCTCGCCCCAGCCCGTGCCGTCCGCCTCGTCCGAGAACGCCTTGCAGCGCCCGTCGGCTGCCAAGCCGCGCTGGCGGCTGAAGTCGATGAACGCCTCGGGCGTCGCCATGACGGTGGCACCACCGGCGAGCGCCATGGAGCACTCGCCCTGGCGCAGCGCCTGCACGGCCAGGTGCAGGGCGACCAGCGAGGAGGAGCAGGCGGTGTCGACCGAGACCGCCGGGCCCTCCAGGCCGAGGGTGTAGGCGACCCGGCCCGAGGCGACACTGCCGGCGGTGCCGGTGCCCAGGTAGCCCTCGACGCCCTCGGGCACCGCACCGATCCGGGTGGCGTAGTCGCTGGCCATCACACCGGCGAAGACGCCGGTGCGGCTGCCGTGCAGGCTGGCCGGAGCGATACCGGCCCGCTCGATGGCCTCCCACGAGGTCTCGAGCAGCAGGCGCTGCTGCGGGTCCATCGCCAGCGCCTCGCGCGGCGAGATGCCGAAGAAGTCCGGGTCGAAGAGACCCACGTCGTGCAGGAAGCCGCCCTGGTCGACGTAGCTGGTGCCCTGGTGGTCCGGGTCCGGGTCGAAGAGCCGCTCCAGGTCCCAGCCACGGCCGGCCGGGAACTCGCCGATCGCGTCGGTCCCGCCGGTGACCAGTCGCCACAGGTCCTCCGGCGACTGCACGCCGCCCGGGAACCGGCAGCTCATCCCGATGATGGCGATCGGCTCGTCGGTCACACGGGACGCACGGGCGGGCATCGTCGCGCCGGTGGCCGTGGCCGCCTGCTGGGCGCCGGCGATCTGGGTGCGCAGGTACTCGGCGAGCGCGGCGGGGGTCGGGTAGTCGAAGATCAGGGTGGGCGGCAGGCGCAGCCCGGTGGCGGTGTTGAGCGCGTTGCGCAGCTCGACGGAGGTCAGCGAGTCGAAGCCGAGCTCCTTGAACGCCCGGCCTGCCTCGATCACCTCGGGCGAGGCGTGGCCCAGCACGGCGGCGACCCGCACCCGCAGGACTTCGAGCAGCTCGCGGTCCAGCTCGGCCTCGGAGAGCCCGGCCAGCCGGCGCATCAGCTCCGAGCCGCCGCCCGCCCCGGCCTGGGCGGCACGCCGGGTCGGCACCCGGACCAGGCCGCGCAGCAGGGCGGGCAGGGTGCCGGCGGCAGCCTGGGCGCGCAGCGCGGTCACGTCGAGGTGCATCGGGACCAAGGCGGCCTGTCCGAGGCGCGCGGCGGTGTCGAGCAGGGCCAGGCCTTCGGCGTTGGCGAGGCCGCGCATGCCGTCGCGGGCCAGGCGTTGGAGGTCGGCGGCGTCGAGGGTGCTGGCCATGCCGCCCTCGGCCCACGGGCCCCAGGCCAGCGAGAGCGCGGGCAGGCCGGCCTGGGCGCGCTTGGTCGCGAGCGCGTCCAGGAAAGCGTTTGCAGCCGCGTAGTTGGCCTGGCCGGCGCCGCCGAGCGTGGCGGCGTTGGAGGAGTAGAGCACGAAGGCCGACAGGTCGAGTCCGGCGGTCAGCTCGTGCAGGTTGAGCGCGGCGTCCACCTTGGGCCGCAGGACGGCGTCGAGCCGCTCCGGGGTGAGCGAGGCGAGGACGCCGTCGTCCAGGACGCCGGCGGTGTGGATGACGGCGGTCAGCGGGCGCGCCAGCGAGCCGAGCAGTGCCGCGAGTTCGGCCCGGTCGGCCGCGTCGCACCCAGCGACGGTCACCGAGGCACCCAACTGCTCCAGCTCGGCCGTCAGTTCGACCGCGCCCGGGGCGTCGGCGCCGCGCCGGCTGGTGAGCAACAGGTGCCGCGCGCCGTGCTCGGCGACCAGGTGGCGAGCGGCGACGGCGCCCAGCGCGCCGGTGCCGCCGGTGATCAGGACGGTGCCGTCCTGGTCCAGCGGGGCCGGGACGGTGAGCACGACCTTGCCGATGTGCTTGGCCTGCGAGACGAAGCGGAACGCCTCCGGTGCCCGATGGATGTCCCAGGTGGCGATCGGCAGGTGGTCGAGCGCGTCCTGGTCGAAGAGCTCCAGCAGCGCCGCGAGCATCTCGCCGGTGCGCTGAGCACCGGCCTCGATCAGGTCGAAGCCCTGGTAGTGGACGCCCGGGTGCTCCGCGGCGACCTGCTCGGGGTCGCGGACGTCGGTCTTGCCCATCTCCACGAACCGCCCGCCGCGCGGCAGCAGCCGCAGCGAGGCGTCCACGAACTCCCGTGCCAGCGAGTCGAGTACGACGTCCACACCGCGTCCGCCACTGGCCGAGCGGAACCGCTCCTCGAACTCCAGGTCACGCGAGGAGGCGATGTGCGCCTCGTCCAGACCCAGCGCCCGCAGCGCCTCCCACTTGCCCGCACTCGCCGTGCCGTAGACCTCCGCGCCCAGGTGCCGGGCCAGCTGAACCGCCGCCATCCCCACACCACCGGCGGCAGCGTGGACCAGGATCGACTCACCCGCCTGGAGGTCCGCGAGGTCCACCAGCGCGTAGTAGGCGGTCAGGTAGACCAGGGGCACCGAGGCGGCCTGGGCGAAGGTCCAGTTCCGCGGCATCCGGGCGATCTGCTGACGGTCGGCCACTGCCACGGGGGCGAAGCCGCCGGAGATGATGCCGAACACCCGCTCGCCGACGGCGAGATCGGTGACGTCACTTGCCACCTCCAGGACGACGCCCGCGCCCTCCAGGCCCAGCAGCCCCGCGTTGCCCGGGTACATGCCCAGCGCGTTCAGCACGTCACGGAAGTTCAGGCCGGCCGCACGCACGCCGATCCGGACCTGGCCCGCCTCCAGCGGCGCGACGGCCGCCGGGTACTCGACCAGCGCCAGGTTGTCCAGCGTGCCCTTGACCGGGATGTCCAGGCGCCAGGCGACCGCGCCCGCCGGCTCGGTGAGCGCCTCATCGGTGGCGACCCGCGCCAACCGGGTTGCGTAGCAGCTTCCCTGACGGATCGCCAGCTCCGGCTCGCCGGAGGCCAGTGCGGCCGGGAGGGCGGCCACCGAGGCATCCGAGGCGTCCAGGTCCAGCAGGACGAACCGCTCCGGGTTCTCCGCCTGCGCCGAGCGGATCAGGCCCCAGACCGCGGCCTGCGCCGGATCGGCCAACTGCTCCCCCGCCAACGGCGCCACCGCGCCCCGGGTCACCAACACCAGCCGCGAGTCCGCGAACCGCTCCTCCGCCAGCCAGGCCTGTGCCAGGCCCAGCACCCGGTGCGTCACCTCCCGCACCCCGTCCGCCGACAGCTCGCCGACCAGCGCCGCGCACGGCACGAACACCGCGTCCGGCACGCTCTCGGCTGCCGCCACCGCCGCCAGATCGGCGAAGGTCTCGACGCCGGGCACCTTGAAGTCACCGAGCGTGGCCAAGCGGCCGGGCAGGGAAGCAGGAGCGGGCAGCGGAGCCCACTCCACGCGGAAGAGCGACTCGTGGTGCGCGGACCGGGCCGCGCCCAGCTGCTCGGCGGAGATCTCGCGCAGCGCGAGGGAGCGCACCGACATCACCGGCGCGCCGGTGCCGTCGGCGAGCTCCAGCGCCACCTCGCCACGCCCGAGCGGGGTGACCCGCACCCGCAGCGTGGCAGCGCCGGTGGCGTGCAGGGTGACGCCGGTCCAGCTGAACGGCAGGCCGCCGCGGAGCGCCTCGTCGGAGCTGTCGGCGCCGAGCGCGTGCAGGGCGGCGTCCAGCAGCGCCGGGTGCAGGCCGAACCGGTCGGCGTCCTCCTCGGTGCCGTCCGGCAGGGCGATCTCGGCGAAGATCTCGGTGCCGCGCAGCCAGGCGGCCCGCAGGCCCTGGAAGGTCGGGCCGTAGCCGAAGCCGGCCTCGGCCAGGCCGGTGTGCAGCTGCTCGACGTCGACCGCGCGGGCGCCGGTGGGCGGCCAGGCGGTCAGGTCGAAACCGGCCGGCGCGGCGCCGGCGCTGAGCACACCGGTGGCGTGCCGGGTCCATGGTTCGTCGGCCGGGGCGCCCTCGATCCGGGAGTGCAGGCTGAGCGAGCGGTTGCCGTGCTCGTCGGCGCCGCTGACCACGATCTGCAGCTGCACGCCGCCCTGCTGCGGCAGGATCAGCGGTGCTTCCAGGGTGAGTTCCTCGACCAGGTCGCAGCCGACCTGATCGCCGGCCCGGATCGCCAGGTCGACGAAGGCGGTGCCCGGCAGCAGCACGGTGCCCAGCACGGCGTGGTCGGCCAGCCAGGGGTGGGTGTCCAGGGCGAGCCGGCCGGTGAAGAGGAAGCCGTCGACGTCGGCGAGGGCCACCGCCGCGCCGAGCAGCGGGTGGTCGGCGGCGCCCAGGCCGATCGAGGCGATGTCGCCGAGCGGGCTGCCGCTCTCCAGCCAGTAGCGCTCGCGCTGGAAGGCGTAGGTGGGCAGGTCCACCCGGTGCGCGCCCTGGCCCGCGAAGACGCCGTCCCAGTCGAGGAGTTGGCCGCGCAGGTGGGCCTGGGCGAGGGCGGCGGTGAAGCTGCGGACCTCGGGCCGGTCGCCGCGCAGCACCGGCAGGAGGACCGCGGACTCGGTGACGCACTCCTGGCCCATCGCCGAGAGCACGCCGTCCGGGCCGAGTTCGACGAAGGTGCTGACGCCTGCGGCCTCCAGCGCGCGCATCGCGTCGGCGAACCGGACGGCCTCGCGGACGTGCCGCACCCAGTACTCGGGCGTGGTCAGGTCGGCGCCCTGGTCGAGCGTGGAGACGATCGGGATCCGGGGCGCGTGGTAGGTCACCACCTGGGCGCAGCGCCGGAACTCGTCCAGCATGGCGTCCATGTGCGGCGAGTGGAAGGCGTGGCTGACGGTCAGCCGCCTGGTCTTGCGCCCCTCGGCGCGGAACTGCTCGGCGACGGCGAGCACGGCGTCCTCGTCACCGGCGATCACCACGGCCTGCGGGCCGTTGACGGCGGCGACGGCGACCTGACCGGCGCGGTCGGCGAGCGCGGCCGCGACCTCGTCCTCGGTGGCCTGGACGGCCAGCATCGCGCCACCGGACGGCAGTTCCTGCATCAGGCGGCCGCGCGCGGCGACCAGCAGGGCGGCGTCCGCCAGGGTGAGGACGCCGGCCGCGTGGGCGGCGGCGAACTCGCCGATCGAGTGGCCGGCCAGGAAGTCCGGGCGCAGGCCCCAGGATTCGGCCAGCCGGAACAGCGCCACCTCGATCGCGAAGAGCGCCGGCTGGGTGTAGGCGGTCTGGTGCAGCAACTCGGCCTCGGCCGAGCCCTCGGCCGCGAACAGCACCTCGCGCAGCGGTCGTTCGAGCTGCAGGTCGAGGTGGCCGCAGGCCTGGTCGAGGGCGGCGGCGAAGACCGGGAAGGTCTGGTACAGCTCGCGGCCCATGGCCAGGCGCTGGCTGCCCTGTCCGGTGAAGAGGACGGCGGTCCGGCCGGCGGCCGGGGTGCCCTGGAGCAGGCCGGGCAGCTCACCGCCGTCGGCCAGGGCCCGCAGCGCCTGCTCGAACTCGGCACGCTCGCCGCCCAGCAGCACGGCGCGGTGCTCGAAGCTCGCGCGGCTGGTGGCCAGCGAGAGGCCGAGGTCGGCCGGGGTCTGCTCGGGGTGGGCGGCCAGGTGGGCCAGCAGGCGCTCGGCCTGGCCGCGCAGCGCCTCGGGGGTCCTGGCGGAGAGCGCCCAGGGCAGCACGGCCGGGGCCACGGCGGCGGGCGCGGCCGGGGCCAGCTCGTCGGCCGTCGGGGCCTGCTCGATGACGGCGTGGGCGTTGGTGCCGCTCATGCCGAACGAGGAGACGCCGGCCCGGCGCGGGTGGCCGTTCTCGGGCCAGGGCATCGCCTCGGTGAGCAGCTCGACGGCGCCGGCGCTCCAGTCGACGTGCTCGCTGGGCCGGTCGACGTGCAGGGTGCGCGGCAGCACGCCGTGCCGCATCGCCATCACCATCTTGATGACGCCGCCGACGCCGGCCGCGGCCTGGGTGTGGCCGATGTTGGACTTCAGCGAGCCCAGGCGCAGCGGCTGGTCCGCGGGGCGGTCCTGGCCGTAGGTGGCGAGCAGGGCCTGGGCCTCGATCGGGTCGCCCAGGGTGGTGCCGGTGCCGTGCGCCTCGACCGCGTCCACCTCGGCGGGCGTCAGACCGGCGTCGGCCAGGGCCTGGCGGATGACGCGCTGCTGGGCGGGGCCGTTGGGGGCGGTCAGGCCGTTGCTGGCGCCGTCCTGGTTGATCGCGGTGCCGCGCACGATGGCGAGCACGGGGTGGCCGTTGCGCTGGGCGTCACTGAGCCGCTCGACCAGCAGCATGCCGACGCCCTCGCCCCAGGCGGTGCCGTCGGCGGCGTCGGCGAACGGCTTGCAGCGCCCGTCGGGGGCAAGTCCCCGCTGGCGGCTGAAGGCGATGAACGAGCCGGGGTTGGCCATCACGGCCACACCGCCGGCCAGTGCCACACCGCACTCGCCGCGGCGCAGCGACTGCACGGCCAGGTGCAGGGCCACCAGCGAGGAGGAGCAGGCGGTGTCGATGGTGACGGCGGGGCCCTGGAAGCCGAAGGTGTAGGAGAGCCGGCCCGAGGCGACGCTCAGCGCGCTGCCGGTGACCAGGAAGCCCTCCATGCCCTCGGCGGCCTCGTGCAGGCGCGGGCCGTAGTCCTGGGCCTCGGCGCCGATGAAGACGCCGGTGCGCGACTCGCGCAAGGTGGTGGGGTCGATGCCGGCCCGCTCGAACGCCTCCCAGGAGGTCTCAAGGAGCAGCCGCTGCTGCGGGTCCATCGCCAGCGCCTCACGCGGCGAGATGCCGAAGAAGCCGGGGTCGAAGGTGTCGGCGTCGTGCAGGAAGCCGCCGGCCTGGGCGTAACTGGTGCCGGGGTGGTCGGGGTCCGGGTCGTAGAGGCCGCCGAGGTCCCAGCCGCGACCGGCCGGGAAGGTCGAGATCGCGTCGGTGCCGTCCGCGACCAACTGCCAGAGCTGCTCCGGCGAGTGGGCGTCACCGGGGAACCGGCAGGCCATGGCGACGATCGCGATGGGCTCGTCGTCGGCGGAGCCGAGCGGCTGGACCTCGCCGCTGTCGGCGGCCAGGCCCAGGATCTCCGCGCGCAGGTGCCGGGCCAGCGAGGCCGCGGTCGGGTGGTCGAAGACCAGGGTGACCGGCAGGCGCAGCCCGGTCGCGGCGGCCAGCCGGCTGTGCAGGTTGACCGCGGCCAGCGAGTCGAACCCCAGCTCCAGGAACGGCCGGTCGGCCTCGATGGGGGCGGCCGGCTTACCGCGCAGCGATTCCATCGCGTGTTCCAGCACCAGGGCCAGCAGCAGCCGCTGCTGATCCGCCGCCGCGCAGCCGGCCAGCCGCTCCCACCAGGAGGTCAGCGCATCGGAATTTCCAGCACCCCTACCGCCCGGCTCCGAAATGCGACCCTCGGACTGGTTCATCATCGCGCGCTCCACCACCCAGCAGACGGTATCCAAAACCGTCGGCCAGCCTGCCAGGAGCGGTGAGCAGCAGAAACCCCTAGGCCCCCCTAGCCACCCCTAGCCAATCATCCGGGGACCCCTGACTGATTTTCAGGTGCCTCGGAAGGAATTTCCAAGTGGTGTTCCGGGGGGCCGGAAATGCGTTACGGCGGACGCCCGGAAAGGCGAATTGCCTTTTCCGGCGGCCGCCGTCAACCCTGTTCGAGGAACGGGTCGAGCAGCTGTGGCACGGCCCGCGCGGCGAGGGCCAGGCCGTCGGCGACGGCGATGTCGCGGACCCGGTAGGCGCCCCGGCCCGCAGCGGTGGCGGCCGTCAGGGTGAGCAGGCCCAGGCGGCGCTGGAACGGCGACTGGCTGACCGTCCAGCCGATCACGGCGGCCCGCTCCAGGGCGACCGTGCGCCGGGCGAAGGTGCCCGAGCGGACCACCAGGTAGCGGCCCACCAGGGCGTGGCCCAGGGCCCGGTGGGCGTCGACGGCCAGCAGCAGCGCGAGCGGCAGCAGGACGACGGCGACCGCGCAGGCGAGCGGCAGGAACTGCGACACCCAGATGCCGGGCAGCGCCAGCGCCCCGGCCGTCAGGGCGACCACGCCCACGGCGCGGTTGATCCGGCGGCGCCGCGCCGACCTCGGGTGCGGGGTCAACTCGGCGGTGATGGGCAGGGCTTGGCCGTCCGGCAGGATCTCGGCGGCGACCCGCAGCGCCTGCGCGCGCGGCGCGGGCGGCAGCAGCACGCTCCGGGTGCGGTTCTCCTCGGCGTTGCCGAGGCCGGTGGCGATGGCGAGCAGCCGCGCACCGCCGCCCAGGCGCAGCAGCAGCGGCTCGGCCAGCTCGATGCCGCGCAGCCTGCGCTCGTCGAGCGAGACCGAGCGGTGGATCCACAGGCCGCGCCGGACCCGCAGGACACCGCCGTCCTCGCGCTCCAGGCGGTACCCGAACCAGCCTTCGACGTACTGGCCGACCGAGGCCACCGTGCCCAGCACGACCAGCACCAGCAGCAGCGCCGGCACCGCGACCCAGAGCGGCACCGAGCTGAAGGCGGCGACGAGTTGGTGCACCAGGCCCAGCTTCAGCGGGTCGATCTGCATGTCGTGCAGGGTGTTGTAGCCGATCCCGAGGGCCGCGAAGAGTCCACCGACTCCCCAGATGGTCAGCGGGGCGTAGCGCAGCCAGCGCCAGGAGAGTTGGGCGATCGGGGCGTCGGGCTCCGCGTCGGCAGGCCCTTCGGCGAGCAGGGCGCCCCGGCGGTTCAGCAACTCCTGGCGCAGCGCGCCTGCCTGGGCGACGGTCAGGCCGTCCAGCCTGAGCGCGCGCCCCGCCGAGGTGCCGTGCACGGCGGCGCCGACGTGCACCGTGGCGAGCCCGAGGAGGCGGTGCAGCGGACGGGCGGTGACGTCCGCGCTGCGGATGCGGTCCAGCGGGACGGCACGGTGGCTGCGGAAGAGCAGGCCGGAGCGGAGTTCCAGCCGCTCGTCGGTGATCCGGTAGCCGGTGGTGAACAGGCGCGTCAGGTTGATGCCCGCCACCGTCAGGAAGGCCACGGTGAACGAGGAGAGGGTGATCAGCGCTTGCAGGTTGAGCCGACCGCCGGTGCCGAGCAGGGTGCCGGTGGTCGTGACCACGGGGGGGACCAGCCAGGCCAGGTGCACCGGGATCAGCCGCGGGCTCAGCCGCCGCCAGGCGGGCTCGGCCGGCTCGGCGACCTCGGTCGGGTCCTGGGTGGCGGTGCTCATGTCGCGTCCCCCGGGGTGGCCTGGGTGGCGCTGGTCAACTGCTCGACGAGCTCGGCGGCGCGGCCGCGGTCCAGGCCGCGGATGGTCAGCGCGCCGGCGGCGGAGGCCGTGGTGACCTTGATGCCGCTGAGCCCGAAGAGCTGCTCCAGCGGGCCCCGGACGGTGTCCACGGTCTGGATCCGCGACAGCGGCGCCACCCGCCGGCGCTGCCACAGCCAGCCGGAGGCGGTGTAGACGGCCTGGTCGGTGGTCTCCCAGCGGTGCACCCGGTAGCGCCAGAGCGGCATGACGATCAGGTAGCAGAGCCCGGGCAGCGCGACGGCCAGGAAGAGCGGGCCGAAGACGAACCGGGCCGGCGGGATGAGCAGGTCCAGCACGCCCAGCACCAGCGCGGTGGGCACCGGGATCAGCGCGGCACGCAGCACCCACCAGACGATGGCGCGGCGTTCGACCCGATGGCGGGGCGGCCGCAGGAGCAGACCGTCGGACTGGGGCATGGGTGTTTCCTTCCACTCTGCGACAGTGCTACCCGGCCGCCGGGCCACCGTCCCGGGCCGGCGGCCGGCACCGACGCCTCGTCAGCGCGGTGGCGTGGCCACCGCGATAGCGGACGCCATCGGCACCGGTGCCGCACCCGGTCCGGCGCGGGCAGCCGACCGGTCCGAGTCTAGACCTGTCCGGCTTCGTCCCGATTGCGGCTGGCGGCCCCGCCGTTCGGGTGTGCGGGGTGGAAGGGGAGCACCAGGACGGCGGCCACGCGCGCCCACCAGGCTGACGGACCGTCAGGCAGGGTTCCCGGCGTCGGCCAATCCGGCCGCCGCCTCGGCGAGTTCGGTCATCCGCCGCTTGTCCGGCTTGCCGTTGCGGTTGAGCGGGAACTGCTCCAGCACGATCACCCGGTTCGGCTGCTCGTAGCTCGGCAGCACCTCGGCCAGCAGCTCGCGCCAGTGCGCGGAGTCCCGCTGCTGCTCGTCCTCGACGAAGAAGACCAGGCTGCTGCCGCGGCGCTCGTCGGGCAGCGGCACGATCCGGGTCGAGCAGCCGCCGGTGGCCGCCTTGCGCTCGATGATCTCGGGGTAGAGCGTGTAGCCGTTGCGGTGCACGGCGAACTTGCGGCCCAGCACGAAGAGGTTGCCAGCCGCGTCCAGGTAGCCGAGGTCGCCGGTGCGGAAGACGCTCTGGTCCACCGGGTCGATGCCGCCCTCGGCGGTGAGGTAACCGACCATCACATCCGGTGTCTCGATGAGCAGTTCACCCACCTCGCCGGCCGGCACCTCGTTCTCCTCGTCGTCCACCACGCGCACCCGCAGGCCGTCCATCACCTGCCCGCAGGAGACCGCGTTGTCGCTGGTCGCGAACGCCACGTTGCCCGCCTCGGTGCTGCCGTAACTGTCCAGCAGCGGCAGGCCGAAGTGCTCCAGGTAGCGCTCCACCAGCGACTGGTCGAGCGGCGCGGCCCCGCTGCAGAACATCCGGACCGTGCCGAGCGAGTCGGCGAGCGCGGGCTTCTGCCTGATGATGTTCAGCATGCTGCGGTAGGTGGCGGGGGTCGCGTCCAGCACGGTCGCACCCGAGTGCCCGGCCATCCGCAGCGCCCGGTCGGCGCGCTTGTAGGGGGCGATCACCAGCGAGCCCTGGACGATCCAGGCGATCAGCACCATCGACAGGCCGTACTGGTGCGAGAAGGGCAGCAGCGGCAGCAGCACGTCGTCCGAACAGTGGCCCATGTGGCGCGCGTTGCGCTCCAGGTTCTTCAGCATCCGCCCGCCGTTCTTGACGATGCCCTTGGGCTCGCCGGTGGACCCGGAGGACCACATGATCAGCGCGTCGTCCAGGTCGGACCAGGCACCGAAGTCGAGCCGCCGGTCCGTCACCGCCAAGTCTGGTGCGGCGGCCAGCAGTTCGTAGAGGTAAACCGGCTCGGTGTCGGCGGGCACCGGGGCGTCGTCGTCGACCAGGACCAGCTTGGTGCCGGCCCGCCGGATGATGGAGCCGGTGGCCTCCTGCTTCTCCTGCTGGTCCACCATGACCACCGAGGCGCCCACGTGCATCAGGGCGAAGAGGACCGACACGTAGGCGATCGAGTTGCCGGCCTTGAGCAGCACCCGGTCACCGAGCCCGACCCCGCGTTCCCGCAGCACCTGGGCGATGCGCAGGGTGTCCTGCTCGAACTCGGCGAGCGTCGCTGCGGAGCTCTCCGCGAGGATCTTGGCCGGCATCGGCTCCACTCATCCTTCTCGTGCTCGGCGGCCACCATGGACACCCGCACCCGGGGGGCCGGGGAGTGGTCGGAGGGGTTCGGGGCGGGCTGGGCGCGCCCTGCCCGTACGTACCGGAGCGTATCCAGCCGCCCTGCGGGGGCAGTACCCCTATCCGACCCCAGCCGCCCCAGCCGGTCGCCGCACCCCACTCGGCACACCCCGCTCGGCCACGCACGCGCCAAAGCCGCGGCACACTCGGGGAGTTGCCGCGGCTCGGGGGTGGCGGGTCAGTCCCGAGCCACCGTGATCGCCGTCGCCACCAGCCCCTCCTCGGCGACCCAGCGCCCCTCGAACCCCGGCAGTCGCCGGCCCTCGACCACGGGGCCCGGCACCAGCAGCCGGGCGGTGAAGGTACCGTCCGCCTCCAGCCGCAGTTCGGCCTCGGAGAAGTCCAGCATCTTGCCCATCAGCGGGAACCAGGCCTTGTAAACGCTTTCCTTGGCGCTGAACAACAGCCGGTCGCCGTGCACGGCCGGGTCCGCGCGGCGCAGCGCGGCCAGCATCGGCAGCTCCGCCGGGACCGCGATCGCCTCCAACACCCCTTCCGGCAGCGGCTCGTTGGTCTCCGCGTCGATGCCCAGGGTGAGCACCGTGGCGGCCGGGGCCAGCGCGGCGGCGCGGTAGCCCGCGCAGTGCGTCATGCTGCCCACCACCGTTGCGGGCCACCGGGGTTCGCCACGGGGGCCGGGGACCAGCGGGACGGGCGGCAGGCCGAGGGCGGCCAGCGCGCGGCGGGCGCAGGAGCGGACCGCCTGGAACTCGTCCTGGCGCTGCGGCACCGACTGGCTGATGTGCGCGGCCTCTTCGGGGAAGAGGTCGATCTGCTCGCGCTGGGCTCGGCTCTCGGCCCAGACGACCGGCTCGGGAAGGATCCGCTCGATCAACGCTTCGTCACCTCGGGGAAGATCTGGCGCAGTCCGCCCGGCGCCTGATCGCCCCGGCGGCGCCACTCGCGCGGGTAGCCCACCGAGACCTCCTCGAAGCGGACGCCGTCGTAGTGGGTGACCCGGGGGATGTGCAGGTGGCCGTAGACGACCGCCGCCACGTTGAAGCGGGTGTGCCAGTCGGCGGTGGCCGTGGTGCCGCACCACTGCGCGAACTCGGGGTAGTACAGGACATCGGTCGGCTGGCGGACCAGCGGGTAGTGGTTGACCAGCACGGTCGCGATCGCCGGGTCCAGGGCGGCCAGCCGCTCCTCGGTGGCGGCCACCCGGGCGTCGCACCAGGCCTCGCGGCTCGGGTACGGGTCGGGGTGCAGCAGGTACTCGTCGGAGCAGACCACGCCCGTCTCGTGGGCGCGGGCCAGCGCCTGCTCCTTGGTGGTGGTGCCGGCCGGGCGGAAGGTGTAGTCGTAGCCGACGAAGAGCGGGGCGATCCGCACCGGCCCGTCGGGGCCCGGCCAGAGCGGGTACGGGTCCTCGGGGGTGTGCACGCCCAGCCGGCGGCAGATCTCCACCAGGTGCTGGTAGCGCTCCACGCCGCGCAGCTTCACCGGGTCACTGGGGTGGGTCCACAGCTCGTGGTTGCCCGGCGCCCAGACCACGGCCGCGAACCGCTCACTGAACAGGCGGAGCGTCCACTCGATCTCCTCGACGACCTCGCCGATGTCACCGGCGACGATCAGCCAGTCCTGCGGCGACCGGGGCCGCAGCTCCCGGACGATCTCGCGGTTCTCCGGGTAACTGATGTGCAGGTCACTGGTGGCGAGGAGAGCGCCGCCCGGTCCGTTGCTACTGTTCGTCAAGGGATCGTGCCTTCCGGGCCCCGCCGCGTCAACTCCTGGGCTTCAGGGCCGACTCCGGGGCGATCGTGGTCGTGGCGAAGTTGTCGACCGTGCACTTCAGTCGCCGCAGCAGCCGGTCCCGACCGACGATACTGATCCGCCGCACGCCCTGCCCGACCAGGGTGTCCACCACACCGGGCCAGCGCATCGGGCGGGTGAAGCCGCCCAGGATCCAGTCCCGGGCCTGCTCGGCGGTGGTGACCAGCGAGCCGTCCTGGTCGGAGACGATCGGCACCAGCGGGTCGCGCAACCGGTAACCGCTCAGCAGCTGCTGGTCGACCCGCTCGCGCAGCGGGCCGAAGATGCTCGCGTGGGCCGGCGGGCGCATGGTGTAGAGGGAGTAGCCGCCGACCGCGCCGATCCGCTGCTTGAATCCGTCCAGGGCCCGCTCGTTGAGCGAGACCATGTACATGTCGCGATCCATGTACGATGAGATCTCGTACCACTCGTCAGCCGCGGCCAGTTCGGCCAGCAGCTCGTCGAGGGTGTCCGAGCCGACCTTCACGAAGGAGTGGGTGACGATGTCGCTGTGCTGCTCGGTGAAGTACTCGTGCTCGCAGCGGGCCATCTCGGCCACCAGCCGCACGGCCTCCTCGAAGGGCAGCACGCCCGCGTGCGCGGCGGCGGCCATCTTGCCGAAGCTGACGCCGGCGCAGTGGCCCACCGGCCCCGGGAGTTCCGGCCCGCTCCACTCGACCAGCGCGAGCGAGGCCACGAACGAGGTGACCTGCGCGACCTCGGCGTAGTCGTCCTCGCTCTGTCGCAATGCGTCGAAAACCCGGTAGCCGAGCACTTCGTCGGCGATCCCGAACAGCTTTCTGGCTTGCCGGTTGACCACCATGAACCGGCCGAAGTCGGCGAATCGCGACGGGCCCATGGCAGGAAAGACGATAGCGTTGCTGCCCGGCTCACCGGTCGTCATGTCAGCCCGTTCTCTCGGCACCGTTTCGGTCCCGTCGAAGCCTATCCGCGCGGGCGGCGTCCACCACCCCTGCCCACCCCCTACCCACCCTTATGCCCGGGCCCCGTGGCGCATTTCGGCAGTGCCGGAAACCGGACCGTAGGGGGGAGCTAGGGGTTGCCCGGGATAGGGCCGCCCCATAACTTCGGCCGCGGCAATGCCCGTCCCGGATGCCAACTCCGTATCAGGGATCAAGGCTGCACGGCCGATGATTCCACCGCACCACGAGGAAGCCCGCGATGAGGATTGCTTGCTGGCAGGCCGCGTGCGGCTCCCCCGACGTGCCGCACCTGCTGGGGCGGCTTCGGGAGGTGGCCCGGCAGGCGGCCGAAGCGGGCGCGGAACTGCTGGTCGCCCCGGAGATGACGGTGGGTGGCTACCCGCTGCGACCGGCCGCGCTGGCTCAGGCCAGCGAGCCGGTGGACGGGCCGCACGGCCTCGAAGTCGCCGCGATCGCTCGCGAGTTCGGCATCGCCGTGCTGCACGGCTGGCCGGAGCGCGACGGCGACGCCGTCTACAACGCGAGCCGGCTGGTCTCCGCCGAAGGCGTGCTGCTGGCCAACTACCGCAAGGCGCACCTGTTCGGCGAGGTGGACCGGTCCCGGTTCGCGCCGGGCGACCACGGCGTGGTGCAGGCCAAGCTGGGCGAGCTGACGGTGGGTCTACTGGTCTGCTACGACGTCGAGTTCCCGGAGGCGGTCCGGGCGCACGGCCTGGCCGGCACCGAACTGCTGCTGGTACCGACCGCGCTGATGCGTCCCTGGGACGTGGTGGCGCGAACGCTGGTACCCGCCAGGGCCTTCGAGAGCCAGCTCTACATCGCCTACGCCAACTGGATCGGCGAGCGCGGCGGCCTGGACTTCTGCGGGCTGACCACCGTGGCCGCCCCGGACGGCACTCGGCTCACCCGGGAGGAGCCCACCGAGGGCCTGCTGCTGGCCGAGATCGATCCGGCGGTGGTGGCGAAGGCGCGCCTCGACACTCCCTACCTCCATGACCGGCGCCCCGAGCTCTACCGGGGTCTGCCCGACCGCCTGGGCTGACCACCGCGAGCCGGGTCCCGAAAGGTGTCCACAGATGTCCCTCAGTGCCCGCGAGTATCCGGCCGTGCGTGATGTGACCGCACCTCTGACGATGTTCGGACCCGACTTCCCCTTCGCCTACGACGACTGGCTGCGCCACCCCGCCGGGCTCGGCTCGGTCCCCGCCGCCCACCACGGCACCCCGGTTGCCGTGGTGGGCGGCGGCATGGCGGGCCTGGTCGCGGGCCACGAACTGCTGCGCCTGGGGCTGCGGCCGGTGCTCTACGAGGCGGGCGACCTGGGCGGCCGGATGCGCTCGGTGCCGTTCGAGGCGAACCCGGAGTTCGCCGCGGAGCTCGGGGCGATGCGCTTCCCGGTCTCGGCCACCACGCTGTTCCACTACATCGACGCGCTGGGCCTGCGGACCCGGCCGTTCCCCAACCCGCTCGCCCCGGGCACCTCGAGCACCCTGGTGCACCTGGGCGGCGAGCGGCACTACGCGCGCGCCGTCGAGGACCTGCCGTCGGTCTACCAGGAGGTGGCCGACGCCTGGCAGAAGACGCTGCTGGACCAGGCCGAGCTCGCGGTGATGGAGGACGCGGTGCGCCGCCGCGACACCGCACTGCTCAAGGCGGTGTGGAACCGGATGGTGCGGACCCTGGACGACCAGTCGTTCTACGGGTTCCTGGCCGCCTCACCGTTCTTCCGCTCGTTCCGGCACCGGGAGTTGTTCGGCCAGGTCGGCTTCGGCACCGGCGGCTGGGACACCGACTTCCCCAACTCGATCCTGGAGGTGCTGCGGGTGGTCTTCACCGGCGCCGACCAGGACCAGGTCGGCATCGTCGGCGGCACGGGCCGGCTGGTGCGGGGCCTGTGGACGCGGCCGGTGGGCCGGGCGGCGCACTGGCCGGCCGGCACCTCGCTCGCCACGCTGCACGGCGGCACGCCCCGCCCGGCGGTCGGCGCGCTGCGCCGGGTGGCCGAGGGCGTGCAGGTCGAGGACGCCGAGGGCGGCCGCGCGACCTATCCGGCGGTGGTCTTCACCCCGCACGTGTGGACGCTGCTGAGCCAGATCGACTGCGACCCGGCACTGCTCTCCACCGAGCACTGGACGGCGGTCGAGCGGACCCACTACATGGGCTCCTCCAAGCTGTTCGTGCTCACCGACCGGCCGTTCTGGCTGGACCGGGACGGCGCGACCGGCCGGGACGCGATGAGCATGACGCTCAGCGACCGGATGCCGCGTGGCATCTACCTCTTCGACGAGGGCCCGGACCGGCCCGGGGTCATCTGCCTCTCCTACACCTGGAACGACGACTCGCTGAAGGTCGCCACGCTCAGCGACGAGCAGCGGCTGGAGGTGCTGCTCACCCAGTTGCGCGGGATCTACCCCGAGGTCGACGTGCGCGCGCACATCGTCGGGCCGCCGATCTCGGTGACCTGGGAGACCGACCCGCTGTTCATGGGGGCCTTCAAGGCCAACCTGCCCGGGCAGTACCGGTACCAGCGCCGGCTGTTCACCCAGTTCGTCCAGGATGGCTTCCCGGCCGACCAGCGCGGGCTGTTCCTGGCCGGCGACGACGTGTCGTGGACCGCGGGCTTCGCCGAGGGCGCGGTCACCACGGCGCTCAACGCTGTCTGGGGAGTGGTCCGCCACCTGGGCGGCGCCAGCCACCCTGCCAACCCCGGCCCGGGGGACGTTTTCGAGGCACTCGCGCCGATCCAGTTGCCGGAGGAGTGAAGCCAGTCGCGGAAATGACAGTTGAGTGAACAACGGGGGAATTGATGGAAACACGGGGGAAGGGCATCGGCGGTGCGCCAGGACGGGCCGTGCTGTGCCAGGCGACCGGTCGGGACGACACAGAAACAGCCATGGCACAGTTGATCAGCGCAGCGCAGACCACGTGGGTCGAGCTCCTCACGGGTCTGGACACCGCGGAGTTCGAAGAACTGCTGGAGGCACTGCGGCCGCACACGCAGGCGGATACGCCCCGGGTGGGCCGGCGTTGGACGCTGTCCCTGGCGGACCGGGTCCTGCTGGTCTCGGTCTACCGGCGGACCAATCTGACCATGCGTGAGGTCGCCGTGGTGTTCGGGATCTCCAAGTCGGCCGCCGACCGGATCGTCGGCCACCTCGGGCCGATGCTCGACCTGCCGGGGGTGCGGCACCGGCGCTGCCGGCTGACCCTGCGGCTGGACCGGACCGAGTGCCAGGCACCCGCCGAGCTGACGGTCGACCGCTGCGTACCGCCGGGCACGGAGCCGCAGCGGGCCTGAGCGAACGTCACCGGACCAGCCCAGAGCGGCCCGGAGCAGCACAGAGCAGCACAGAGCAGCCCGGCCCGACGGCCGGTCCGATCCAGCGAACAGCCCGAACCGACCGAGCCCATGGCCGGTCCGATCCAGCGAACAGGCTGGACCGGACCGGCCATCGACGTCATCGGACCAGGTCAGAGCTGCGGCAACTACGGGACAACCGTACTCCGCCCCTCGGTCCGGCCCACCTCGGCCCGGCCGCGCCCCGATGAACGTTGACGGTCCATCACTCCTCCTCTGCAACGGCCGAGTTAACGCGGCGTTTCCAGCTCCCGTGACTCCCCGCCAGCGCGCCCATTTGCCCGATTCATCAGCAATTGCCGGATCGGTCACGGCCGCCGACACCCCTCCGGGCGGCCCACCGGCCCGCCATCCTCAATTCTTGATCAGTTCCTAGCGACAGGCATGTCCCCGTCGGCCGGAGCAGTGTTATGTTTCAGATCAGCTGTCCCGCAACTAGTAGCCGCCGACCCGAAACGGCTCACCGGTGCGCGGGAATGGGGAGTTGTGGGCCGACCACACTATTGAGGCCCGAATAGTCACCCATCGATCATCAGCGGTTCGCCAGAATTTTCGTGCATTTCATCTGGGAGAAAAGTGTTCCAGCACGGAGTGCGGCACAACTCATCCGTCGGGATTCCCGCTGCACCGGGTTCCCCTCTCTACGCCCCAGCCAGTTTCTCCACTCCACGCAACGTCTGCCCCCACCAGACCTCGACTGGACCGGATGCAGGACCCGACGCAAGGAGCCACAACATGACTGGCCGTCCTGATCTCATCGAGCGCGCCGAAGAATTGCACCTCCTCCGCAGAATCACCACGGACGCCGTCCGGGGCAAGGGATCGGTCGGCCTGGTGGTCGGCCCTGTCGCGAGCGGAAAGTCCGTCCTGCTGTGCGCCTTGGGCGAGCACGCCGCCGAGGCGGGCGCCACCGTTCTGCGCGCCACCGGCGCGCAGGCCGAGCACCGCACGCCGCTCAGCATCGTCGGTCAACTGCTCCAGCAGGCCCCGCTGGACGCCGATCGCCTGCGGCAGACCCAGCACCTGCTCGCGACGGCGGCCGAGGCCGCGACGGCTCACCCGGCGGGCATCGCGCCGCAGGCGACCGGCGCCCACCAGCTGCCGGCCGACCTGGTCCAGGCGCTCTGCGCGGTCCTGTTCGACCTCTCCAGAACCGTTCCGCTACTGATCTGCGTCGACGACGCCCACCACGCCGACGCGCTCTCCCTGCAGTGGCTGCTCTTCCTGATCCGCCGGCTGGGCACCGCACGCATCGCCGTGGTGCTCACCGAACGCACCGCCCGCCAGCACCCGCAGCCCGCCTTCCACGCCGAGTTGCTGCGCCAGCCGCACTGCCGCCGGATCATGCTCGGACCGCTCACCCACGAGGGCGTGGTCCAGCTGCTCGGCACCCGACTCGACCACGAGCGGGCCGACCGACTGGCCGCCCGGGTCGACGCGTTGACGGGCGGAAACCCGCTCCTGGTGCACAGCCTGCTGGAGGACCTGCGCTCCTCCACCCGACTCGCCGCCGACCAGCACCCGGCCGGCCTGGGCGGCGGGTTCGCCTTCTCCCAGGCCGTGGTCAGCTGCCTGCACCGCAGCGAGCCGGCCGCGCTCGCGGTGGCCCGCGGCATCGCCGTCTTCGGCGACCTCGCCTCGGACCAGCAGCTCGGCCAGTTGCTGGGTCTCTTCCCAAGCCTGGTGGCGGGCGTCATCGACGGCCTGGACTCGGCCGGCCTGCTGGAGCAGGGCCGGTTCCGGCACCCGGCGGTGCGCACGGCCGTGCTGCACGACACCGACCCGGCCGAGCTCAGCCGGCTGCACGCGCAGGCCGCCCGGCTGCTCTACGCCCAGGGCGCGCCGGAACGGGCCATCGCCGAACAGCTGCTGGCCTCCGACCAGCCCGGCGAGGCCTGGAGCACCCGGGTGCTGTGCGACGTCGCCCGGCAGTCGCTCTTCGACGGCGACGCGGACCTGGCCCGGCAGTGCGTCGAGCACGCCCATCGCAACTGCACCGACGCCCGTCAGCGCGGCGAGGTGCTCACCCTGCTGGCCGGCGTCGAGTGGCAGCTGCAGCCGGGCAACGCCACCCGCCACCTGCCGATGCTCACCGCCGCCCTGCGGGCCGGTGAGCTGGGCGACCGGCACTCGGTGGTGGTCGTCAAGTACCTGCTGCGGCACGGCCGGATCACCGAGGCCACCGGTCTGCTGGAGCACATGCTGGCCCAGGGCCGCAAGATCGACGGCCGGACCGCCTCCGAGGTGCAGACCGTCAAGCTGCTGCTCTCCAGCTCCTACCCCGGCGCGCTGGCCGAGCTGCCGGACTTCGGCTCCTGCAGCATCAACCAGGACCGCACCCCCGCGGCCGTCCGCGCCGACCCGCGCCTGCAGGCCGCGGCCGCGCTGGACGAGGTGCTCAGCGGCCGGGCCGACGAGAACACCTTCCTCGGCGCCGAGCAGGTGCTGCGGAGCATCGGCCTGACCTACCGCCACTGGGAACAGGTCGAGTTCGCCCTGCTCGCGCTCATCTACGGCGACCAGCTGGAGCGCGCCGCGCTCTGCTGCGAGCAGCTGCTCGAGCGGGTCGGGCGGGCCGCCGAGGGCTGGCGGCCGCCGCTGCTCGCGCTGCGCAGCCAGATCGCGCTGCGCCAGGGCCGGTTGCTCGACGCCGAGCGCTACGCGAAGAGCGCGCTCGACCAGCTCCCCTGGAAGGGCTGGGGGGTGAACATCGGCCTGCCGCTGGCCACCCTGCTGGCGGCGCAGACCCTGATGGGCAAGTACGAGGACGCCGCGCAGCTGCTCAACCACCCCGTCCCGCAGGCCATCTACCAGACCCGCTACGGCATGCACTACCTGCACGCCCGTGGCGAGTTCCGGCTGGCCACCAACCACCCGCACGCGGCGCTGGACGACTTCCTGATCTGCGGCGAGATGATGCAGGACTGGGACCTCGACCTGCCGAGCGTGGTGCCCTGGCGCGGGGCGGCGGCCCGGGTCCACCTGCAGATGGGCAACCACCAGCAGGCCAAGGTGCTGATCGACGAGCAGACCAAGCGGCTGCAGCCCGGCTCCTCGCTCTCGCGCGGCAGCACGGTGCGGCTGAGCGCGGCGGTGGCCGAGCTCAAGTACCGTCCCTCGCTGCTGCGTCAGGCCGTGGACGATCTGCAGCGCTGCGACTCGCGGGTCGAACTGGCGCTGGCCCTGGCCGACCTGGGCTACGCGCACCAGAACCTCGGCGACCACAAGCGCTCCCGGATCATGATGAGCCGGGCCTGGCAGCTGGCCAAGGAGCAGGCCGCCGAGCCGATCCAGCGCGGGCTGTCCAGCATGTTCTCCGACCTGAGCGGGGAGCCGGCGCCGGCGACGACGGCGGACCACGCCGAGTCCGCCTCCTACGCGGGCGACTTGAGCGACGCCGAGCGGCGGGTCGCCTCGCTGGCCGCGCTCGGGCACACCAACCGGGAGATAGCCCGCGAGCTGTTCATCACCGTCAGCACGGTCGAGCAGCACCTGACCCGGGTCTACCGCAAGCTCAAGGTCACCCGCCGCAGCGATCTGCCCAGCGAACTCTGCCTGGTGCCCAGCGCCTGACGTCACTCGCTGGGCTCCAGGGCCCGGAGCGGCCGGCCGATGCCGATCGCTCCGGGCCTTCGGCGTGCCCCGGTCAGCCGGTGTGCGCCCGCAGCCGGTCGGTGATCTCGCCGAGCACGGCCCGCTGCTGGGCGGCCAGGTAGAAGTGGCCACCGGAGAAGACCCGCAGCGAGAACTCGCCGGTGGTCTCCTCGGCCCAGGCCTTGGCCTCGTCCACCGTGGACTTCGGGTCGTCGTCGCCGATCAGCGTGACGATCGGGCAGCTCAGCGGCCCGCCCGCCGGGCGCTCGTAGGTCTCGATCGCCCGGTAGTCGTTGCGGATCGCGGGCAGGATCATCCGCAGGATCTCCTCGTCGCCCAGCAGCGCGGTGTTGGTTCCGCTGAGCGTCTTGAGCTCGGCCACCAGGCCGTCGTCGTCCCGCTGGTGGACGAACTCCGCGCGGTGCGTGGCCGGTCCGCGCCGCCCGGAGGCGAACAGCGCCGCCGGCACCCGCCCGTCGGCCTCCAGCCGGCGGGCCAGCTCGAAGCCGAGGATCGCACCCATGCTGTGGCCGAACAGCGCCAGCGGCCGGTCGTCCAGGGTGGCGAGCACCCGGTGGATCTGGTCGGCCAGTTCGGCGATGGTGCCGATGCTCGGCTCGGCGCGGCGGTCCTGACGCCCCGGGTACTGGACCGCGAGCACCTCGATGTCGGGCGACAGCGCGGCCGACACGGGGAAGTAGAAGCTGGCCGAGCCACCCGCGTGCGGCAGGCAGAGCAGGCGCACCTTGGCGTCCGGGGCCTGGTGGAAGCGACGGATCCACAGGTCGTACTCGGCGCTGGTCGGGACGGTCATACGGATCTCTCGTCTCTCTCGGGATGGGTACGGGTCTGTGGGGGGAGCTGCCGGCCGTCAGGGGCCGCGCTCCCGTTCAGGACGACCATGCCAGGGGGTTGCCGCTCCGGCCCGCCGGGGGTCGGGCCGGAGCGGCGGTCTTCGTGCCGGCGGTCTTCGTGCCGGCGGCGCGGGGGTGCTGGCGGGCTGGGTGTCAGCGCACCTCGCGCAGCCAGTCCTCGATCAGGTCGGCGGTGGCGGCGGCGTGCTCCTCCATCACGGTGAAGTGGTTGCCCGGGGCGTCCACCGCGGTGTGCGGCAGCGGCCAGGACGCCCGCGCCCGCGCCGTCTGCGGCTCGTCCGTGCCGGGCGCGCCGGGGGCGGTGAGCAGGTCGACGGCGCGCACCAGCAAGGTGGGAGCGGCGATCCCGGCCGGCCGCCAGCCCGCGAAGATCCGCAGGTAGCCGCCCATCGCGGTGAGCCTGGTGTCGTCGATCGGGACGTACCCGCCCTCGCGGGCGAGCATCGCCCCGGTCAGCACCGGCAGCACCTCGGCCGCGTCGCCCAGGCCGGCGGCCTCGCCGTCCGCGTCGACAGAGCCCGCCTCGCTGTCCGCGTCGGCGAACGAGTAAGTGTCCACCAGGACGACACCCGCCAGGGCGGCGCCCAGCTCCTCCAGCCGGACCGCGGTGGCCTGCGCGAGCATGCCGCCGGTGGAGTGGCCGAGCAGCACGAACGGCGCTCCCCCGGTGGCCAGCAGGACAGCCCGGGCACCGAGTTCGACGATCGCCTCGGGCGACTCGGGCAGCGGCTCGCCGTCCAGGAAGCCCGGCAACGGCAGCGCCAGCACCTGGCGCCGGCCCCGGAAGGCCGCCGCGATCCGGGCGTACTGGTGCGGGCCCGAGATCGCCAGCAGCGAGGGCAGGCAGACCAGAAGCGGCTGCTCGGGCCCATCGGCCAGGCGCAGCAACTCCGGTGCCAGCTCGGCTGCCTGCGCCGCGGCGAAGGCGGGCCGGAAGCGCGAGGCGGCGAAGAGCAGTCCCATGAACTCCTGGCTGCGCCCGCTCTCGGCGGCGATGCGCAGCATCGCCCCGATGGTGCCGAGCGGACGGCTCGGCTCGACCGCCCCCGCCCCCGCCCCCGCTGCCGCGTCGCCCGCGGCGGCAGCCGACACCAGCTGCTGGCACAGCCGGACCGCCAGCGCACCCGGGGTCGGGTGGTCGAAGAGCAGCGTGGCCGGCAGCCGCAGGCCGGTGACCAGGGCCAGCCGGTTGCGCAGCTCCACCGAGGTCAGCGAGTCGAAGCCCAGCTCCAGGAAGCCCCGTTCGATCTCCACCGCCTCCGGCCCCGCGTGGCCGAGTGCGGCGGCGGCGTGGGTGCGTACCAGATCGAGCAGGACGGCCTCGCGCTCCGCCTCGCTGCGGCCCGCGAGCCGTTCGGCCAGTACGGCGGCCGATTCCTGCTCCCCCGCCACCGCCCGGCGCAGCGGCACCCGCACCAGGCCGCGCAGCAGCGCCGGCACCTGGCCGGTCGCGGCGGCGTGCGCGCGCAGGCCGGCCAGGTTGAGCTTGACCGGCACCAGCAGCGCCCGGTCGAGCAACTCGGCGGCGTCGAAGAGGGCCAGGCCCTCCGTGGTGGTCAGCGGTGCCACCCCGCCGCGGGCCAGCCGCTCCAGGTCGGCCCGGTCGAGCTCGCCTGCCATGCCGCCGTCCGTCGCCCACAGGCCCCAGGCCAGCGAGGTGGCCGCCAGGCCCTGGGCCCGCCGGTGCTCGGCGAGGGCGTCCAGGAAGGCGTTGGCCGCAGCGTAGTTGGCCTGCCCGGGGCCACCGAAGACACCGGCGACGGAGGAGAAGAGCACGAACGCGTCCAGCTTCTGATGCTTCGTCAGTTCGTGCAGCTGCCAGGCGGCATCGACCTTCGGGCGCAGCGCCGCATCGACCCGCTCGGGAGTGAGCGAGACCACGGCTCCGTCGTCCAGCAGGCCGGCGGCGTGCACCACCGCGGTCAGCGGGTGCTCGGCGGGCACCGAGGCGAGGAGTTCGGCCATCGCCTCGCGGTCGGCCGCGTCGCAGGCGGCGAACCTGACCTCGGCGCCCGATGCGCTCAGCTCACGCTTCAACTCGGCTGCGCCGTCGGCGTTCTCGCCACGCCGCGAGACCAGCAGCAGGTGCCGCACACCGCGCTCGGCCACCAGGTGGCCGGCCAGCAGGCGGCCCAATGAGCCCGTGGCGCCGGTGAGCAGGACCGTCCCGGCGGGGTTCCAGGCGGCGGACTCGGCGGGCCCGGCAGGCTCGATGGGCTCGGCGGGCAGCGCCACCCGGGTCAGCCGGGGAGCCAGCAGCTGCCCGGCCCGGATGGCGAGTTGGGGCTCGTCGAGCGCGCATGCGGCGGCGAGCACGCGGGCCGAGTCCTGGTGTCCGTCCAGGTCGATCAGGACGAAGCGGTCGGGGTACTCGCTCTGCGCGGTGCGGACCAGACCCCAGACGGCGGCCGACGGCAGGTCGGTCACGTCCTCGCCGGGACGGCCCGCCACCGCACCGCGGGTGACCAGCACCAGACGCGCGTCGGCCGTGCAGTCCTGCGCGAGCCACTGCTGGACCAGCGCCAGCGCCCGGTGCGCCGCCTCGTGCGTCGCCCGTGCGACGTCGCCCGCCAGGCCGGCGGACGGGGGGCAGGCGGACGGGGGGCAGGCGGCCAGCACGGTCCGGGGCATCGACGCCCCGGCCGCCACCGCCGCCGCCAGCGCGGTCGGATCGGTGTGGCGTGGGGCGTCAACGCCCGTGCCACCCAGCAGAGTCGACCAGTCCTCCGGGTCAGGACCGAGCAGCGCCCAGTCCGGGCCGGTGGCGGCGGGCGCGGGTACGGTGACCCACTCCAGGCCGAACAGCGCGTCCCCGGCTCCGCCGCCGGTGGCGCCGAGCTGCTCGGGCGAGATCGAACGCAGCGCGAGCGACTCGATGGCCGCCACCGCCTGGCCGCCCGCGTCGGCCAGCTCCAGCGCCACCGCGTTCTCGCCCACCAGCCGGATCCGCGCCCGCAGTTCGGTCGCGCCGGTGGCGTGCAGGCGGACCCCGCTCCAGGCGAACGGCAGCCGCGCACCGCCGGTGTCCGCGACGAGCCCGCCGAGCGCGAGGGTGTGCAGGACGGAGTCGAGCAGCGCCGGGTGCAGCCCGAAGGCCGCCGCCTGCGCCCGGGACTCCTCCGGCAGCGCCAGCTCGGCGAAGAGTTCGCCGTCCCGGCGCCAGGCGGCCCGTACGCCCCGGAAGGTCGGGCCGTAGGCGAGGCCGAGCGCGGCGAAGCTGTCGTACAGGCCGTCCACCGCGACGGGCTCGGCGTCCTGCGGCGGCCACTCGCCGAGCCCGAAGGCCGCGGCGGCCGGCGCCCCGGCGGACAACTCGCCGGTGGCGTGCCGGATCCACGGCAGGTCGCCCGGCGCGTCCTCGGGCCGCGAGTGCAGGCTGAACCGGCACCGGCCGGACGCGTCCGGCGCGCCCACGGCCACCTGCACCCGCACCCCGCCGCGCTCGGGCAGGACCAGCGGCACCTCCAGGGTCAGCTCCTCCAGCACCTCGCACCCGACCTGGTCGCCGGCCCGGATCGCGAGGTCCACGAAGGCCGTGCCCGGCAGCAGCACCGAGCCCAGCACGGCGTGGTCGGCCAGCCAGGGGTGGGTGTCCAGCGCGAGCCGTCCGGTGAACACGTGACCGTCGGCATCCGCGAGCGCGAGCGAAGCACCCAGCAGCGGATGGTCCGTCGTGCCCAGCCCGGCCGAGGACACGTCCGTGAAGAACCCGGTGTACGGCTTGGGCCAGTAGCGCTCGCGCTGGAAGGCGTAGGTGGGCAGGTCGACGTGCTGGGCGCCGCTGCCGGCGAAGACGGCCGGCCAGTCGAGCTTGACGCCGCGCACGTGCAGCTGGGCCAGGGCGAGGGTGAACGTCTGCGTCTCGGATCGGTCGCGGCGCAGCACGGGCGGGAATGCGCTCTCCGCTGTGGTCACGCACTCCTGGGCCAGCGCGGACAGCGTGCCATCCGGGCCCAACTCCAGGAAGGTGCGCACGCCTTCACGCTCCAGGGTGGCGATCGCGTCGGCGAAGCGGACGGCCTCGCGAACGTGACGCACCCAGTACTCGGGCGAGGTCAGGTCGGCCGACTGGTCGAGCGTGGAGATGATCGGGATCTGCGGGGTGTTGAAAGTCAACTCGGCGGCGACCGCGCGGAACTCGGCGAGCATGCCGTCCATCAGCGGCGAGTGGAACGCGTGGCTGACGGTCAGCCGCTTCGTCTTGCGACCGTCGGCCGCCAGCTTCTCGGCAACCTCCAGCACAGCCTGCTTGTCGCCCGAAATCACCACGGACGTAGGCCCGTTGACGGCGGCGATACCGACATCCGAGCGGTCCGCCAGCAGCGGCAGCACCTCGTCCTCGGCAGCCTGCACGGCCACCATCGCGCCACCGGCGGGGAGCGCCTGCATCAGGCGACCGCGCGCGGCGACCAACTCGGCGGCGTCGGCCAGCGAGAGGACACCGGCGACGTGCGCGGCCGCCAACTCACCGATCGAGTGCCCGGCCAGGAAGTCGGGCCGCACACCCCAGGACTCGACGAGCCGGAACAGCGCCACCTCGACGGCGAAGAGCGCCGGCTGGGTGTAAGCGGTCTGGTCGATCAGCGCGTCGGCGTCCTTGAGCGGCGTCTCCAGGTGCTGGTCCAGCTCCGCGCACACGGCGTCATAGGCCTCGGCGAACGCCGGGAAAGCGCTGTACAGCTCCGCGCCCATGCAGGCCCGCTGGCTGCCCTGACCGGTGAAGAGGAACGCCGTCCGGCCCGCCGATCCCGCGCGCCCGACCACCGCCCGCGCCGCCGACTCACCGCGCGCCAGCGCCGCCAGCGCCTCACGGTCGCCGGCGACCACCGCCGCCCGGCGCTCGAAGGCCGCGCGGGTCGTCGCCAGCGCGAAGGCGACGTCGACCGCCTCCAGTTCGGGCTCGGCGTCGAGCCGGGTCAGCAGCCGCTCGGCCTGCTCGCGCAGCGCCTCGGGCGTGCGGCCGGAGAGCAGCCACGGCACCACCGGCGACTGCCCGATCGCGGCCGGCTCGGCCGGCGCCTGCTCGACGGCCGGCGCCTGCTCCAGGATGATGTGCGCGTTGGTCCCGCTGAACCCGAAGGAGGACACGGCCGCCCGGCGCGGCTCGCCGGTCCGCGGCCAGTCCCGCGCCTCGCTCAGCAACTCCACCGCGCCGGCCGACCAGTCCACGTGCCGCGACGGCTCACCGACGTGCAGCGACTTCGGCAGCACCCCGTGGCGCATCGCCATGACCATCTTCATGATCCCGGCCGCACCCGCCGCCGCCTGCGTGTGACCGATGTTCGACTTCACCGACCCCAGCCACAACGGCCGCTCGGCCGGGCGCCCCTGACCGTAGGTGGCCAGCAGGGCCTGGGCCTCGATCGGGTCGCCCAGCGTGGTGCCGGTGCCGTGCGCCTCGACCACGTCGACCTGCTCGCTGGTGAGGGCGGCGTCGGCCAGGGCCTGCTTGATCACCCGTTGCTGCGAGGGTCCGTTCGGCGCCGTCAGACCGTTCGAAGCGCCGTCCTGGTTCACCGCACTGCCACGGACCACGGCGAGCACGGGGTGGCCGTTGCGCCGGGCGTCGGAGAGCCGCTCGACCAGCAGCATGCCGACGCCTTCGCCCCAGCCGGTGCCGTCGGCGTCGTCGGAGAACGCCTTGCAGCGCCCGTCGGTGGCAAGGCCCCGCTGGCGGCTGAACTCCACGAAGGTGCTGGGCGTCAGCATCACGGTGACACCGCCGGCCAGCGCCAGCGTCGACTCGCCCTGGCGCAGCGACTGGCAGGCCAGGTGGAGGGCGACCAGCGAGGAGGAGCACGCGGTGTCGATGGTCACCGCCGGGCCCTCCAGGCCCAGCGTGTAGGAGACCCGGCCCGAGGCGATGCTCCCCGAGGTCCCCGTCCCCAGCTGGCCTTCGAGGCCCTCCACGGACTGCTGGAGCACGATGCCGTAGTCGTTGTACATCACGCCGACGAAGACGCCGGTCCGGCTGCCCTTGAGCGTGGTCGGGTCGATGCCGGCCCGCTCGATGGCCTCCCAGGAGGTCTCAAGGAGCAGCCGCTGCTGCGGGTCCATCGACATCGCCTCACGCGGCGAGATCCCGAAGAACCCCGGGTCGAACGCCCCTGCACGGTCGAGGAAAGCGCCTTCCCGGGAGTAGGACGTCCCGGGATGGTCCGGGTCCGGGTGGTAGAGGTTCTCGGTGTCCCAGCCCCGGTCCTCGGGGAAGACCGAGACCGCGTCCCGTCCGTCCGCCACCAGGTCCCACAGGCTCTCAGGACCGTTCACCCCGCCCGGAAAGCGACAGGCCATGCCGACGATGGCGATCGGCTCGTGCTCGCCCTCCTCGACCTCCTTCAAGCGGCGACGCGTCTCGTGCAGATCCGCCGTCACTCGCTTCAGGAAGTACCGAAGCTTGTCCTCGGCCATCATCTCAGCCGACATGTCAGGTCACCTCTCGGGGATGTTGCAGGAAGCGCGTGCGGCGATCAGGAGATGCCGAATTCCTTGCCGATGAAGTCGAACAGGTCGTCGTCGGTGGCCTCGTCGAGCTGTTCGGCGACGCCCGCGTCCTCGGCCGGGACCTGCTGGTCGTTCCACCGGGCGAGCAGCGCCTGCAGGCGGTTGGCGACCCGCAGGTGGCCCTCGTCGTCCGCCGCCGTCCCCAGCAGGGAGGCTTCGAGCCGGTCCAGCTCGGCCAGCAGCGGCACCACGGCCTGTGCCGCGTCGGGCACCGCCTCGGCGCGCAGCAGGTCGACCAAGGCCATCGGCGTCGGATAGTCGAAGACCAGGGTGGCCGGCAGCCGCAGACCCGTCACCGCGTTGAGGCGGTTGCGCAGTTCGACGGCGGTCAGCGAATCGAAGCCCAGGTCCTTGAACGCCCGGTCGGCCTCGACGGCCTGCGGCCCGGCGTAGCCGAGCACCGCCGCGACCTCGGCGCAGACCAGCTCCAGCAGCACGCCGTCCAGATCGGCCTCGGCCACGCCCGCGATCCGCTGGGCCAGCGAGGGACCGGTCGCCTCCACGGTGCGCCGGGCGGCGACACCGCGCACCAGGCCGCGCAGCAGCGGCGGCAGCATGCCCGCCTCCGCCTGGGTCCGCAGCCCGGCCAGGTCGAGGTGCACCGGCACCAGGACCGGCTCGCCGGAGCGGGCGGCGGCGTCGAGCAGGGCCAGGCCCTCGGCGGCGGCGAGCGGCAGCACACCACCACGCGCCATCCGCTCGACATCGGCCGAGCCCAACTCACCGGCCATACCGCCGTCTTCGGCCCACAGACCCCAGGCCAGCGAGGTCGCCGGCAGACCGGACGCCTGCCGATGCTGAGCCAGCGCATCCAGGAAGCTGTTCGCCGCCGCGTAGTTACCCTGACCCGGATTACCGAAGACACCGGCAGCGGAGGAGAACAGCACGAACGCCGCGAGATTCTGATCCTTCGTCAACTCATGCAAGTGCCAGGCCGCGTCCACCTTCGGCCGCAACACCGCATCGATCCGCTCCGGGGTCAGCGAGGAGACGATCCCGTCATCCAGCACACCCGCCGAATGCACCACGGCCGTCAACGGATACTCCAGCGAACCGAGCAACTCCGCCAACGCCGCACGGTCGGCGACGTCACAGGCCGCGACCGCCACCTCCGCACCCAACTCCGCGAGTTCGGCCGCCAACTCCTCCACACCACCGGCCGCACGGCCCCGACGCGAGACCAGCAGCAGACGCCGAGCACCGTACTCGCCGACCAGATGACGGGCCACCAGACCACCCAACGACCCGGTCGCACCCGTCAACAGCACCGTGCCCTCAGGATCCAGCACCGGCAACTCGGCCTCGGCCACCACCGGCACCCGAACCAGCCGCGGCGCGAACGCCGCACCAGCCCGCAGCGCCAACTGCGACTCGCCAGAGCCGACGGCGGCAGCGAGGGCGCGCTGCGAGGGCGCCTCCTCATCCAGGTCGACCAGCACGATCCGGCCCGGGTTCTCCGACTGCGCCGAACGCAGCAGACCCAGCACCGCGGCCGACGGCAGGTCGCGGACGTCCTCGCCCGCGGTGGCCGCCACCGCGCCACGCGTCACCAGGACCAGCCGGGAGCCGCCGAACGCCTCCTCGGCCAGCCACTGCTGAACCAGCGCCAGCGCGCGGTGGACCGCCCCGTGGGTGGCCGCCGCGACGTCCGCGGCGGCGGCCGGGAGCACCGGCAGCACCACCGTGTCCGGCAGCAGCTCGCTCAGCGTCGTCAGGTCGTCGAAGCACTCGGCGCCCGCCAACCCGAGGTCGTCGCGGCCGAGCACCGCCACCACACCGAGCGAACCGGCGGCGGGCAGCGCCACGCCCATCCACTCGGAGCGGAACAGCGACTCGTGGCGACCACCGTTGCCTGCCAGTTGCTCGGGCGAGAAGGCCCGCAGCACCAGCGAATCCACCGACGCCACCGGTGCGCCCGACCCGTCCGCCACTTCAAGCGAGACCGAGTCCGCACCGCGCGAGGCGATCCGCACCCGCAACTCCGCCGCACCTGCGGCGAAGAGCGAGACACCCGACCACGCGAACGGCAGCCGGCCCTGGCTCTCCTCGCCGAGCAGTCCGCCCAGGCCGATCGCGTGCAACGTGGCGTCCAGCAGCGCCGGATGCAGACCGAACAGGCCCGCCTCGGCCCGGCTGCCCTCGGGCAACGCCACCTCGGCGAAGATCTCACCGTCGCGCCGCCAGGCCGCCCGCAGGCCCTGGAAGGTCGGGCCGTAGCCGAACCCGGCCATCGCGAACCCGTCGTACAGGCCGTCGACCGGCACCGCCTCCGCACCGGCCGGCGGCCACTGGGTCAGCTCGCCCGGCGCCTGGGCGCCGCCGACCGCCAGTTGGCCCGTCGCGTGCCGGGTCCACGGCTGGTCCGGCTCGGCGTCCTCGGCGCGCGAGTACAGGCTGATGCCGCGCCGACCCGCCTCATCGGGCTCGCCCACCGTCACCTGGACCTGCACCGCGCCCTTGGCCGGCAGCACCAGCGGCGCCTCCAGCGTCAGCTCCTCCACGGTGTCGCAGCCCACCTGGTCCCCGGCCCGCACCGCCAACTCCACGAAGGCGGTACCCGGCAGCAGCACCGTGTCGGCCACCGCGTGGTCGGCCAGCCACGGATGCGTGTCCACCGCGAGCCGGCCCGTGAAGACATGGCTGTCGGCATCCGCGAGCGCCAACGACGCACCCAGCAGCGGGTGATCCGCCGCGCCGAGACCGGCGGAGGCCACATCGCCCACCAGGCCGGAGCGGACCCGCGGCCAGAAGTTCTCCAGCTGGAAGGCGTAGGTCGGCAGGTCGACCCGGCGGGCGCCGGTGCCGGCGAAGACCGCCCGCCAGTCGACCTTGGCACCGCGCACGTGCAACTGGGCGAGCGCGGTGGTGAAGGTCTCCACCTCGGATCGGTCGCGGCGCAGCACCGGCGTGAAAGCGCTTTCCTCGCCGCTCACGCAGTCCTGGCCCATCGCGGTGAGCACCCCGTCCGGGCCCAACTCCAGGAAGCTGCGGACGCCCCCGGCCTCCAGGGTCTGGATCGCGTCGGCGAAGCGCACGGCCTCGCGAACGTGACGCACCCAGTACTCGGGCGAGGTCAGGTCGGCCTGCTGGTCGAGCGTCGAGACGATCGGGATCTGCGGAGCGTTGAAGGTCAACTCGGCTGCGATCGCACGGAATTCGGCCAGCATCGGGTCCATCAGCGGCGAGTGGAACGCGTGGCTGACGGTCAGCCGCTTGGTGCGACGGCCGTCGGCGGCCAGCTTCTCGGCGATCTCCAGCACGGCCTGCTCGTCGCCCGAAATGACGACGGCCGAGGGCCCGTTGACGGCGGCGATACCGGCATCCGCGCGGTCCGCCAGCAGCGGCAGCACCTCGTCCTCGGCCGCCTGGACGGCCACCATCGCGCCACCGGCCGGCAGTTGCTGCATCAGGCGACCGCGCGCGGCGACCAGCCTGGCCGCGTCGGCCAGCGAGAGGACACCCGCGACATGCGCGGCAGCGAGCTCGCCGATCGAGTGGCCCGCGAGGAAGTCCGGGCGGACACCCCAGGATTCGACCAGGCGGAACAGGGCCACCTCGATCGCGAACAGCGCGGGCTGGGTGTAGCCGGTCTGGTCGATCAGCGCGTCGGCGTCCTTGAGCGGCATCGCCAGGTGCTGGTCCAGCTCCGCGCACACGGCGTCGTAGGCCGCCGCGAATGCCGGGAAGGCACTGTACAGCTCCGCGCCCATGCCGGCCCGCTGGCTGCCCTGACCGGTGAACAGGAACGCCGTCCGGCCCGCCGAGCCGGCGCCGCCGACCGCGATCCGCGCCGCCGACTCGCCCCGCGCCAGGGTCGCCAGGCCGCGGCGAAGCTCGTCGCGGTCCTCGCCGAGCACGGTTGCGCGGTGCTCCAGCAGCGTTCGGGTGGTCGCCAGCGAGTAGCCGATGTCCACCGGGTTCAGCTCGGGTTCGGCGTCGAGGCGGGCCAGCAGCCGGGCGGCCTGCCCGCGCAGCGCCGGCGCCGTGCGGCCGGAGAGCAGCAGCGGCACCAGCGGCGGGTGCGCCCCGGCGGCGGGCTGCTCGGTTGCTTCGGTCACCGGCGGCGCCTGCTCAAGGATGATGTGCGCGTTGGTGCCGCTGAACCCGAAGGACGAGACGGCCGCCCGGCGCGGCTCGCCGGTCTGCGGCCAGTCCCGCGCCTCGCTGAGCAGTTCCACCGCGCCGGCCGACCAGTCCACGTGCCGGGACGGCTCGCCGACGTGCAGCGTCTTCGGCAGCACGCCGTTGCGCATCGCCATGACCATCTTCATGATCCCCGCCGCGCCGGCGGCGGCCTGGGTGTGGCCGAGGTTGGACTTGATCGAGCCGAGCCAGAGCGGCTGGTCCTCGGTGTGCTCCCGACCGTAGGTGGCGAGCAGCGCCTGGGCCTCGATCGGGTCGCCCAGCGTGGTGCCGGTGCCGTGCGCCTCGACCGCGTCGACCTGAGCGCCTGTCAGTCCCGCGCTGGAAAGCGCTTGCCGGATCACCCGCTGCTGGGACGGCCCGTTCGGGGCGGTCAGGCCATTGCTGGCACCGTCCTGGTTGACGGCGCTGCCGCGCACGATCGCCAGCACGGGGTGACCAAGGCGGCGGGCGTCGGAGAGCCGCTCCACGAGCAGCATGCCGGCGCCCTCGCCCCAACCGGTGCCGTCCGCGTCGTACGAGAAGGCCTTGCAGCGCCCGTCGGTCGCAAGTCCCCGCTGGCGGCTGAACTCCACGAAGGTGCCCGGCGTCAGCATCACGGTGACGCCACCGGCCAGCGCCAGCGTCGACTCGCCCGACCGCAGCGACTGGACGGCCAGGTGCAGCGCGACCAGCGAGGAGGAGCAGGCCGTGTCGATGGTCACCGCCGGGCCCTCCAGGCCCAGCGTGTAGGAGACCCGGCCGGACGCGACGCTGGCCGAACTGCCGGTCCCGACCTGGCCCTCCAGCGCCTCCACGGACTGCTGGAGGAGCGCGCCGTAGTCGTTGTACATCACACCGACGTAGACGCCGGTCCGGCTGCCCTTGAGCGTGCTCGGGTCGATGCCCGCCCGCTCGAAGGCCTCCCAGGAGGTCTCAAGGAGCAGCCGCTGCTGCGGGTCCATCGACATCGCCTCACGCGGCGAGATCCCGAAGAAGGCCGGGTCGAACAGGCCCGCCTCGTGCAGGAAGCCGCCCTCGCGGGTGTAGGAGGTGCCCTGGTGATCGGGGTCCGGGTGGTAGAGGTGCTCGGTGTCCCAGCCGCGGTTCTCGGGGAAGAACGAGACGGCGTCGCGGCCACCGGCGACCAGGTCCCACAGGCCCTCGGGGCTGGTCACCCCGCCCGGGAAGCGGCAGGCCATGCCCACGATGGCGATCGGCTCGTCATCGACGGCCGTGGTCACCGCGACCGGCAGCCCGTCATCGGGCAGCGCACCGAGGAGTTCGGCGCGCAGCAGGGCAGCCAGCGCGGTCGGGCTCGGGTAGTCGAAGACCAGGGTGGCCGGCAGCCGCAGGCCGGTCGCGCCGTTGAGGCGGTTGCGCAACTCGACGGCGGTCAGCGAATCGAAGCCCAGGTCCTTGAAGGCCCGGTCGGCCTCGACGGCCTGCGGCCCGGCGTAACCGAGAACGGCCGCCACCTCGGCGCAGACCAGTTCCAGCAGGACGGCCTCGCGGTCGGCCTCGGCCACACCCGCGAGTCGCTGGGTGAGCAGGGAGGCGGCGACACTGCCGGCGCTCTCGACGGCGCGGCGCATCGGCGCCCGGACCAGGCCGCGCAGCAGCGGCGGCAGCATGCCCGCCTCCGCCTGAGCTCGCAGGCCGGTCAAGTCGAGGTTGATCGGCACCAGTAGCGGCTCGCCGGAGCGGGCGGCGGCGTCAAGCAGGGCCAGGCCCTCGGCGGCGACGAGCGGCAGCACGCCACCGCGCGCCATCCGCTCCACGTCAGCCGAGCCCAACTCACCGGCCATACCACCATCTTCGGCCCACAGACCCCAGGCCAGCGAGGTCGCCGGCAGACCGGACGCCTGCCGATGCTGAGCCAGCGCGTCCAGGAAGCTGTTCGCCGCCGCGTAGTTACCCTGACCCGGATTACCGAACACACCGGCAGCGGAGGAGAACAGCACGAAAGCAGCGAGACTCTGATCCTTCGTCAACTCGTGCAGATGCCACGCCGCATCCACCTTCGGCCGCAACACCGCATCGATCCGCTCCGGGGTCAGCGAGGAGACGATCCCGTCATCCAGCACACCCGCCGAATGCACCACGGCCGTCAACGGATACTCCAGCGAACCGAGCAACTCCGCCAACGCGACGCGGTCGGCGACGTCACAGGCCGCGACCGCCACCTCCGCACCCAACTCGGCGAGTTCGGCCGCCAACTCGTCCACGCCACCGGCCGCACGGCCCCGACGCGAGACCAGCAGCAGACGCCGAGCACCGTACTCGCCGACCAGATGCCGGGCCACCAAACCACCCAACGACCCGGTCGCACCCGTCAACAGCACCGTGCCCTCAGGGTCCAGCGCGGGCAGCTCGGCCTCGGCCACCACCGGCACCCGAACCAGCCGCGGCGCGAACGCCGCACCAGCCCGCAGCGCCAACTGCGCCTCGCCAGAGCAGATCGCCGCCGCCAGCACGGCCGCCGAAGCCTCGTCCTCGTCCAGGTCGACCAGCACGATCCGGCCCGGGTTCTCCGACTGCGCCGAACGCAGCAGGCCCACCACGGCGGCCGAGGCCAGGTCCTCGACATCCTCACCGGCATCGGCCGCGACCGCGCCACGGGTCACCACCACGAGCCGGGAGTCGGCGAACGCGTCCTGCGCCAGCCACTCCTGGACGTTCGCCAGCACCCGGTGCACAGCCTGATGGGTGGCCGCAGCGACATCGGCCAGGTCAGCCGGCAGCACCGGCAGCACGATCGTGTCGGGCGCCGCGTCGACCAGCGCGCTCAACTCCGCGAAGCACGCGGCATCCGCGAACCCGAGGCTGTCACCGCCGCGCACCGCCACCGCGCCGAGCGACGCCGCCGACGGCAGCGCCACGCTCGTCCACTCCGGGCGGAACAGCGACTCGTGCCGGCCGGCCCCGCTGCCCGCCAACTGCTCGGGCGAGAAGGCCCGCAGCACCAGCGAATCCACCGAGGCCACCGGCGCGCCCGACCCGTCCGCCACCTCCAGCGAGACCGAGTCCGCACCGCGCGAGGCGATCCGCACCCGCAACTCCGACGCACCGGCAGCGAAGAGCGAGACACCCGACCACGCGAACGGCAGCCGACCCTGACCGGTGTCCGCCACCAGGCCGCCCAGCCCGATCGCGTGCAACGTCGCGTCCAGCAGCGCCGGATGCAGACCGAAGTGACCCGCCTCCGCCCGGTGCTCCTCCGGCAGCGCCACCTCGGCGAACAGCGCGCCGTCCCGCCGCCAGGCCGCCCGCAGCCCCTGGAACGCCGGACCGTAACCGAACCCGGCCGCCGCGAAGTCCGGGTACACCGACTCGACCGACACCGCCTCGGCACCCGTCGGTGGCCACTGCGCGAACTCGAACGAGGCCGCCTGCTCGGCCACCGCCAGCACGCCCGCCGCGTGCCGCGTCCACGGCTCGTCGAACGGCGCGTCCTCGGCGCGCGAGTACAGGCTGACGCTCCGCCGGCCCGACTCGTCAGGCGTGCCGACCCAGAGCTGGACCTGCACACCGCCCTTGGCCGGCAGCACCAGCGGCGCCTCCAGCGTCAGCTCCTCCAGCAGCCCGCAACCCACCTGGTCACCGGCCCGGATCGCCAGCTCCACGAACGCCGTGCCCGGCAGCAGCACGCTGCCCGCCACCGCGTGGTCGGCCAGCCAGGGCTGCGCCTCGACCGCGAGCCGCCCGGTGAACAGGTGCCCGTCGGCGTCCGCGAGCGCGAGCGAAGCACCCAGCAGCGGGTGATCCGCCGACCCGAGACCGGCGGACGCGACGTCACCGACCCAGCCGGTCACCGGCCGGGGCCAGAAGCGCTCGTGCTGGAAAGCGTAGGTCGGCAGCTCGATCCGGCGGGCGCCGGTGCCGGCGAAGACCGCCGGCCAGTCGACCTTGGCGCCGCGCACGTGCAGCTGGGCGAGCGCGGTGGTGAACGTCTGCGCCTCGGCGCGGTCACGGCGCAGCACCGGGGTGAAAGCGCTTTCCTCGGCCGTCACGCACTCCTGCGCGAGGGCCGACAACGTGCCGTCCGGGCCCAACTCCAGGAAGGTGCGCACGCCCTCGCGCTCCAGGGTCACGACCGCGTCGGCGAAGCGGACAGCCTCGCGAACGTGACGCACCCAGTACTCGGGCGAGGTCAGGTCGGCCTGCTGGTCGAGCGTCGAGACGATCGGGATCTGCGGAGCATTGAAGGTCAACTCGGCCGCGATCGCACGGAATTCGGCGAGCATGCCGTCCATCAGCGGCGAGTGGAACGCGTGGCTGACGGTCAGCCGCTTGGTGCGGCGGCCGTCGGCGGCGAGCTGCTCGGCGACTTCAAGGACGGCCTGCTCGGCGCCCGAAATCACCACGGATGTGGGCCCGTTGACGGCGGCGATACCGGCATCCGCACGGTCCGCGAGCAGCGGCAGCACGTCTTCCTCGGCGGCCTGGACGGCCACCATCGCGCCACCGGAGGGCAGTTGCTGCATCAGGCGGCCGCGCGCGGCGACCAGCTTGGCCGCATCGCTCAGTGACAGCACGCCCGCGACGTGCGCGGCGGCCAGCTCACCGATCGAGTGCCCGGCCAGGAAGTCGGGCCGCACACCCCACGACTCCACCAGCCGGAACAGCGCCACCTCGAGCGCGAAGAGCGCCGGCTGCGTGTACCCGGTCTGGTCGATCAACGCGTCGGCGTCCTTCAGCGGCGTCTCCAGCCACCGGTCCAACTCCGCACAGACCGCGTCATACGCCTCGGCGAACACCGGGAAAGCGCTGTACAGCTCGCCACCCATCCCAGCCCGCTGGCTGCCCTGGCCGGTGAACAGGAACGCCGTCCGACCCGCGGATCCCGCGCGCCCGACCACCGCTCGCGCCGACTCACCGCGCGCCAGCGCCGCCAGCGCGCCGCACAGCTCCTCGCGGTCGCCACCGATCACCGCCGCCCGGTACTCGAAGGCGGTCCGGCTGGTCGCCAGCGAGTAGGCGACGTCCGCCACCCGCGCCGCCGGCTCCTCGTCCAGCCGGCCGAGCAGCCGGGTGGCCTGCCCGCGCAGCGCCTCAGCCGTGCGTGCCGACAGCACCCACGGGACCGACGGCAGCACTGCACCGGGCACGGTCGCCTCGGGCTCCGCCGCCGTCTCGACCGCAGGGGCCTGCTCCAGCAGGATGTGGGCGTTGGTGCCGCTGATGCCGAAGGAGGAGACGGCCGACCGGCGCGGCTCGCCGGTCTGCGGCCAGTCCCGCGCCTCGCTCAGCAGCTCCACCGCACCCGCCGACCAGTCCACATGGCTTGACGGCTCGGAGACGTGCAGCGTCTTCGGCAGCACGCCGTGCCGCATCGCCATGACCATCTTGATCACACCGGCGGCGCCGGCGGCGGCCTGCGTGTGGCCCAGGTTGGACTTCACCGAGCCGAGCCAGAGCGGCTGGTCCTCGGTGTGCTCCCGACCGTAGGTGGCGAGCAGTGCCTGGGCCTCGATCGGGTCGCCGAGCCTGGTGCCGGTGCCGTGCGCCTCCACCGCGTCGACCTGACTGGCCGTCAGTCCCGCGTTGGAGAGCGCTTGCCGGATCACCCGCTGCTGGGACGGCCCGTTCGGGGCGGTCAGGCCATTGCTGGCACCGTCCTGGTTGACGGCGCTGCCGCGCACGATGGCCAGGACCTGGTGCCCGTTGCGCCGAGCGTCGGAGAGCCGCTCGACCAGCAGCAGGCCGACGCCCTCGCCCCAGCCCGTGCCGTCCGCGTCCTCCGAGAACGCCTTGCAGCGCCCGTCCACCGACAGCCCGCGCTGGCGGCTGAACTCCACGAAGGTGCCCGGCGTCAGCATCACGGTGACACCACCGGCCAGCGCCAGCGTCGACTCGCCCGACCGCAGCGACTGGCAGGCCAGGTGCAGCGCGACCAGCGAGGAGGAGCACGCGGTGTCGATGGTCACCGCCGGGCCCTCCAGGCCCAGCGTGTAGGAGACCCGGCCCGAGGCGACACTGCCGGTCGAGCCGGTGCCGACCTGGCCCTCCAGGCCCTCGATCGACTGCTGGAGCACGACGCCGTAGTCGTTGTACATCACACCGACGTAGACGCCGGTCCGGCTGCCCTTGAGCGTGCTCGGGTCGATGCCGGCCCGCTCGAATGCCTCCCAGGAGGTCTCCAGCAGCAGCCGCTGCTGCGGGTCGATCGACATCGCCTCGCGCGGCGAGATCCCGAAGAACGCCGGGTCGAACGCCCCCGCGCCGTGCAGGAATCCGCCCTCGCGGGCGTAGGTGGTGCCCTGGTGGTCCGGGTCCGGGTGGTAGAGGCTCTCGGTGTCCCAGCCCCGGTCCTCGGGGAAGAACGAGACGGCGTCACGTCCACCGGCGACCAGATCCCACAGGCCCTCGGGCGTGGTGACCCCGCCGGGGAAGCGGCAAGCCATGCCCACGATGGCGATCGGCTCGTCATCGACAGCCGTGGTCACCGCGACCGGCAACCCGTCACCGGGCAGCGCGCCCAGCAGCTCGGTACCCAGCATGGCGGCCAGCGCGGTCGGGCTCGGGTAGTCGAAGACCAGGGTGGCCGGCAGCCGCAGGCCGGTCGCGCCGTTGAGGCGGTTGCGCAGTTCGACGGCGGTCAGCGAGTCGAAGCCGAGCTCCTTGAAGGCCCGGGCGGCGTCGACCGTCGCGTGGCTCGGGTAGCCGAGCACCGCCGCGACCTCGGCGCAGACCAGATCCAGCAGGACGGTCTCACGCTCGGCGACGGGCAGCGCCACCAGCCGCTGGGCCAGCGCCGACCCGGCGGCGCCGGTGGCGCCGCCCGAGGTCTGGGCCAGGCGCCGCACCGGCACCCGCACCAGGCCGCGCAGCAGCGGGGGCAGCAGGCCGACGCCGGCCTGGGCCCGCAGGCTCGCGAGGTCGAGCTGGACCGGGACGAGCACGGGATCGGGCGACTGGACGGCCACGTCGAAGAGCAGCAGCCCGTCCTCGGCGGTCAAGGCGGTGACACCGCCGCGCGCCATCCGCTCCACGTCGGAGCGGACCAGGGCGGCAGCCATCCCGCCGTCCTCGGCCCACAGGCCCCAGGCGAGCGAGGTGGCCGGCAGGCCGGCGGCCTGGCGGTGCTCGGCGAGCGCGTCCAGGAAGCTGTTCGCCGCCGCGTAGTTGCCCTGACCGGCCGCACCGAACACACCGGCGGCGGAGGAGAAGAGCACGAAGGCGGCGAGATTCTGATCCTTCGTCAACTCGTGCAGATACCAGGCCGCATCCACCTTCGGGCGCAGCACCGCATCGATGCGCTCCGGGGTGAGAGACGAGATCACACCGTCGTCCAGCACACCGGCGGTGTGCACCACGGCGGTCAGCGGGTACTCAAGTCCGGTGCCGAGCAGGGCGGCCAGCGCCTCGCGGTCGGCCACGTCGCAGGCGGCGAAGCGGACCGAGGCGCCCAGCTCGATCAGCTCGGCGGCCAACTCCGCTGCACCCTCGGCTGCTTCACCGCGACGCGAGACCAGCAGCAGGTGGCGCGCGCCGTACTCGGTGACCAGGTGCCGGGCGAAGAGACCACCCAGCGTGCCGGTGGCACCGGTCAGCAGCACCGTGCCCTCGGGGTCCAGCGCCGGCGCCGTCGCCTCGGCAGCCGCCACGACCCGCGCCAGGCGCGGGGCGAAAGCCGCACCCGCGCGCAGCGCCAGCTGCGGCTCGCCCGACTCGACAGCGGCGGGCAGGGCGAGCAGCGAAGCAGCGTCCTCGTCCAGGTCGACCAGGGTGATCCGGCCCGGGTTCTCCGACTGCGCCGAGCGCAGCAGGCCCAGGGCAGCGGCCGAGGCCAGGTCGTGCACGTCCGCACCGGGTGCGGCGGCCACCGCGCCACGGGTCACCACGACCAGCCGAGAGTCGGCGAACGCCTCCTCGGCCAGCCACTGCTGAACCAGCGCCAGCGCGCGATGGACGGCCTCATGGGTGGCGGCGACCACGTCCGGACCGGCAAGCGGTAGCACCGGAAGCACGATCGTGTCGGGCGCCGCCTCGACCAGCGCACCCAACTCGTCGACGCACACGGCCTCCGCGAACCCGAAGCCGTCGTCACCGAGCACCGCCACCACGCCGAGCGGACCGGCCGAGGGCAACGCCACCTCGGACCACTCGGCGCGGAACAGCGACTCGTGCCGACCGGCCCCGCTGCCCGCCAACTGCTCGACCGAGAACGGCCGCAGCACCAGCGAGTCCACCAGGGCCACCGGCGCACCCGTGCCGTCGGCCACCGCCAGCGAGACCGCGTCCGCACCGGCCGCCGACAGGCGCACCCGCAACTCGGCCGCACCGGCAGCGAAGAGCGAGACACCCGACCAGGCGAACGGCAGCCGGCCCTGACCGGTGTCCGCCACCAGCCCGCCCAGGCCGATCGCGTGCAGCGCGGCGTCCAGCAGCGCCGGGTGCAGCCCGAACCCGGCGGCGGCCTCGACGGCCTCCTCCGGCAGCGCCACCTCGGCGAACAGCTCGCCGCCGCGTCGCCAGGCCGCCCGCAGTCCCTGGAAGACCGGGCCGTAGCCGAACGCGGCTGCCTCGAAGGCCGGGTAGACCGACTCGACGGACACCGCCTCGGCACCGGTCGGCGGCCACTGGGTCAGCTCGAACGACGCCGCCCGCTCACCCACGGCCAGCAGACCGGTCGCGTGCCGGGTCCACAGCTCGCCCGGGTCGGCGTCTTCCAACCGGGAGTAGACGGAGAGTTGACGCCGGCCCGCCTCGTCGGGGCCGCCCACCGCGACCTGGACCTGGACGCCACCGCGCTCGGGGAGCACCAGCGGCGCCTCCAGCGTCAGCTCCTCCACCAGGTCACAGCCGAGCTGGTCGCCGGCCCGGATCGCCAGCTCGACGAAGGCCGTGCCCGGCAGCAGGACGACCTCGCCGACGGCGTGGTCGGCGAGCCACGGGTGGGTGTCGACCGCGAGCCGGCCGGTGAAGAGCAGCCCGTCGGCGTCGGCCAGGCCGACGAAGGCGCCCAGCAGCGGGTGGTCCGCCAGGTCGAGGCCGAGCAGCGCGACCGCCGCCTCGCCCACCAGGACCGGCGGGGCCTCCAGCCAGTAACGCTCGTACTGGAACGCGTAGGTGGGCAGCTCGACCTGCTGGGCGCCGAGTCCGGCGAAGACGGCCGGCCAGTCGAGCTTGACGCCGCGCACGTGCAGCCGGGCCAGGCCGGTGGTGAAGGTCTCCGCCTCGGCGCGGTCGCGGCGCAGTACCGGGGTGAAGGCGCTTTCCTCGGTGGTCACACACTCCTGCGCGAGAGCGGACAGCGTGCCGTCCGGGCCCAACTCCAGGAAGGTGCGGACGCCCTCGCGCTCCAGGGTCACGATCGCGTCGGCGAAGCGCACGGCCTCGCGGACGTGGCGCACCCAGTACTCGGGGGACGTCAGGTCAGCGGACTGGTCGAGTGTCGAGACGATCGGGATCCGGGGCTCGTGGAAGGTCAACTCCGAGGCGATGGACCGGAACTCGGCGAGCAGCGGGTCCATCAACGGCGAGTGGAACGCGTGGCTGACCGTGAGCCGCTTCGTCTTGCGGCCCTCGGCGGCCAGCTGCTCCGCAACCTCCAGCACGGCCTGCTCGGCGCCCGAAATCACCACGGACGTGGGCCCGTTGACGGCAGCGATACCGACATCCACGCGGCCCGCCAGCAGCGGCAGCACCTCGTCCTCAGCAGCCTGCACGGCCACCATCGCGCCACCGGCCGGCAGCTCCTGCATCAGACGCCCGCGCGCGACGACCAACTTGGCCGCATCCGCCAGCGAGAACACACCCGCCACATGCGCGGCCGCCAACTCACCGATCGAGTGGCCCGCGAGGAAGTCAGGCCGCACACCCCACGACTCCACCAGCCGGAACAACGCCACCTCGAGCGCGAACAGCGCCGGCTGCGTGTACCCGGTCTGGTCGATCAGCGCGTCGGCGTCCTTGAGCGGCGTCTCCAGGTGCTGGTCCAGCTCCGCACACACGGCGTCATACGCAGCCGCGAACACCGGGAAAGCGCTGTACAGCTCCGCGCCCATCCCGGCTCGCTGGCTGCCCTGACCGGTGAACAGAAACGCCGTCCGACCCGCCGACCCGGCCGTCCCCAGCACCGCGCGCGAGGCCGGCTCGCCTGCCGCGAGGGCGGCCAACTCCGCTTCGAGCGGCTCGCGTTCGGCGACCGGCAGGACTGCGCGGTGCTCGAAGGCGGTGCGCGTGGTGGCCAGCGAGAAGGCGATGTCGAGCAGTGTGGACGAAGGCCGCTCCCGCAGGTGCTCGCGCAGTCGCTCGGCCTGCGCCCGCAGCGCCTCGGGGCTCTTCGCGGACAGCAGCACGGGCAGCACCCGCGACGGCTGCACCGACGGCTGCGCCACCGCCTTGGGGTCAGTCCCGCGCAGTGCCGGCGGCTCCTCGATGATGGCGTGCGCGTTGGTGCCGCTGATGCCGAACGACGAGACGCCGGCCCGGCGCGGCCGATCGGCCTTCGGCCACTCCCGCGCCTCGGTGAGCAGCTCCACGGCGCCCGCCGCCCAGTCCACGTGCGTGGACGGCTCGCCGACGTGCAGCGTCTGCGGCAGCGTGTCGTGCCGCATCGCCATGATGACCTTGATGATGCCGGCGACCCCGGCCGCCGCCTGGGTGTGGCCCAGGTTGGACTTCACCGAGCCGAGCCAGAGCGGCTGGTCCTCGGTGTGCTCCTGGCCGTAGGTGGCGAGCAGCGCCTGCGCCTCGATCGGGTCGCCCAGCGTGGTGCCGGTGCCGTGCGCCTCGACCAGGTCGATCTGATCCCCGGTCAGTCCCGCACTGGAGAGCGCTTGCCGGATCACCCGTTGCTGCGACGGCCCGTTGGGGGCGGTCAGACCGTTCGAAGCGCCGTCCTGGTTGATCGCCGAGCCGCGCACGATGGCCAGCACCGGGTGCCCGAGGCGCTGCGCGTCGGAGAGCCGCTCCACCAGCAGCATGCCCGCGCCCTCGGCCCAGCCGGTGCCGTCCGCGTCGTCCGAGAACGACTTGCAGCGCCCGTCGCGGGCCAGGCCGCGCTGGCGGCTGAAGTCGACGAAGGTGTCGGGCTTGGCCATCACGGTCGCGCCGCCGGCCAGCGCCATGGTGCACTCGCCGGTGCGCAGCGCCTGGATCGCCCAGTGCAGCGCGACCAGCGAGGAGGAGCAGGCCGTGTCGACGGTGACCGCCGGACCCTCCAGGCCCAGCACGTAGGAGACCCGGCCCGAGGCGATGCTGCCCGAGTTCCCGGTGCCGAGATACCCCTCGACGCCCGGCGGAATGGCGGGCAGCCGCGTGATGTAGTCGTGGTACATGATGCCGGCGAACACCCCGGTCCGGCTGCCCCGCACCGTCTCCAGGTCGATGCCGGCGCGCTCGAAGGCCTCCCAGGAGGTCTCCAGCAGCAGCCGCTGCTGCGGGTCCATCGCCAGCGCCTCGCGCGGCGAGATGCCGAAGAACGCCGGGTCGAACTCGCTGGCGTTGTGCAGGAAGCCGCCCTCGCTGGTGTACGAGGTGCCGGGGTGGTCGGGGTCCGGGTGGTAGAGGTTCTCGACGTCCCAGCCGCGGTCGGTGGGGAAGGGCGAGATGCCGTCGACCCCGGCCGCGATCATCCGCCACAGGTCCTCGGGCGAGCGCACGCCGCCCGGGTAGCGGCAGGCCATGCCGACGATGGCGATCGGGTCGTCGGACGCTGCCACCAGGGTGGGCGCCGTCTCGGTGGCGGCCTCGCTCAGGCCCAGCGCCTCGGTGTGCAGGTAGCCGGCCAGCGCGACGGGCGTCGGGTAGTCGAAGACGACGGTTGCCGGCAGCCGGACACCGGCCGCCGCGTTCAGGCGGTTGCGCAGTTCGACCGAGGTCAGCGAGTCGAAGCCGATCTCGCGGAAGGCCTTGGCCGGATCGACGGTGTGGGCGCCCGCGTGGCCCAGTACCAGGGCGACCTGGGTGCGGACCAGTTCGACCAGGGCGCGCTGCTGCTCATCCTCGGTGAGGGCGAGCAGGCGCTGCACCAGCGAGGCGTCCCCGGTCGCACCGGCGGCGGCCGCCCGGCGCACGGGGGTGCGGACCAGGCCGGTGAGGACGGCGGCCAGCCGGCCGGTCCTGGCCTGCTGGCGCAGTCCGGCCTGGTCGAGCCGGATCGGCACCAACGTGGCGGCCGGCTGCGCGATGGCCGCGTCGAACAGGGCCAGGCCCAGCTCGGCGGTGAGCGGGGCGACGCCGCCCCGGGTCATCCGCTCGATGTCGGCCTCGTCCAGGGTGCCGGCCATGCCGCCGGCCCACAGGCCCCAGGCGAGCGAGGTGGCCGCGAGGCCGGTCGCTCGACGGTGCTCGGCCAGCGCGTCCAGGTAGGCGTTGGCGGCGGCGTAGTTGCCCTGGCCCGCGGCGCCGAGGACGCCGGACGCGGAGGAGAAGAGTACGAAGGCGGCCAGGTTCTGATCCTGCGTCAGCTCGTGCAGATGCCAGGCCGCGTCCACCTTCGGCCGCAACACCGCATCGGTCCGCGACGGGGTGAGCGAGGTGACGATGCCGTCGTCCAGCACACCGGCCGTGTGCACCACGGCAGTCAGCGGGTGCTCCAACGACCGGAGCAACTCGGCCAGCGCCTCGCGGTCGGCCACGTCGCAGGCGGCGAACCGGACGGAGGCGCCCAGCTCGATCAGCTCGGCGGCCAACTCGCTTGCGCCATCGGCCGTTTCACCGCGACGCGAGACCAGCAGCAGGTGCCGCGCACCGTACGCGGTGACCAGGTGCCGGGCGAAGAGACCACCCAGCGTGCCGGTGGCGCCGGTGATCAGGACGGTGCCCTCGGGGTCCAGCTCGACCGGCGCCGCCTCGGCGGCGGCGGGCACCCTGGCCAGTCGCGGTGCGAGGGCCGCACCCGCGCGCAGCGCCAGCTGCGGCTCGCCCGAATCCGCGGCAGCGTCGACGGCGGCGGCGAGCGCGCGCAGCGAAGCCGGGTCCTCGTCCAGGTCGAGCAGCGTGATCCGGCCCGGGTTCTCCGACTGGGCGGAGCGCACCAGGCCGAGGACAGCGGCCGCGGCCAGGTCGCGGACCTCCTCGCCGGCGCCCGCGGCCACCGCGCCACGCGTCACCACGACCAGCCGGGAGGCGGCGAACGCGTCCTCGGCCAGCCACTGCTGGAGCTGCGCCAGCGCCTCGTGGACGGCGGTGCGCACCGCGCTCGCCGAGCGCTCGGCGCCATCGCTGGTGCCGCCGCCGGTGCCGAGCGGCAGGCAGAGGGTGGCGGGCGCGTGCTCGTCGGTGTCCAGGCGCGCCGCCAGGGCGGCCAGGCTCGGCGGGGTGTCGACGCCGTGGCCGGCGGTCAGCAGGCCGGCGGCCAGGCCGAGCCGGTCGGCGCCGATGACGGTGTGCCGCTCGGCGGGCGCGTCGGTGCGCTCGGGCAGCGCGAGGGGGGTCCAGCTCAGGCCGAACAGCGCGTCGGCGAGGGCGGCCGCGCGGCGGTCGGCCTCCTGGAGGTGCTCCGGGACCAGCGGCCGCAGGATCAGGCTCTCCACGGTGGAGACCAGCGCGCCGGCCGGGTCCACGGCGGTCAGCGAGACCGCGTCCGGGCCCGCCGGGACGATCCGCACCCGCAGCGTGGCGGCGCCGACGGCGTGCAGCGCGACGCCGGTCCAGGAGAACGGCAGCCGGCCCTGGGCGGGCCCGGCCGCGTCGGCGCCGCTGAGGGCGACCGCGTGCAGGGCGGCGTCGAGCAGCGCGGGGTGCAGGCCGAAGCCGGCCGCGTCCGCGACGGCGCCCGCCGGCAGGGCGACCTCGGCGAAGACCTCCTCGCCGCGCACCCAGGCCGCGCCCAGGCCCTGGAAGGTCGGGCCGTAGCCGAAGTCGGCCTCGGCCAGCGCCTGGTAGAAACCGTCGAGCTCGACCGGGCGGGCCTCGGCGGGCGGCCAGACGGCCGGGTCGAAGCCGGCTTCGGGAGCCGCGCCGCCGGCGCCGAGCAGGCCTTCGGCGTGGCGGGTCCACGGCTCGTCGTCCTCGGCGTCCTCCGGGCGGGAGTAGACGGTCAGCGGGCGCAGGCCTGCCGGATCGGCCTGGCCGACCCACAACTGCACCTGGATGCCGCCCTGTTGGGGCAGCACCAGCGGTGCCTGGAGGGTCAGCTCCTCCAGCCGGTCGCAGCCGACGTAGTCGCCGGCCCGGATCGCCAGCTCGACGAAGGCGGTGCCGGGCAGCAGCACGGTGCCGGCCACCGCGTGGTCGGCCAGCCAGGGGTGGGTGGCGCAGGACAGCCGCCCGGAGAAGAAGAAGCCGTCGCTGTCGGCGAGCGCCACCGCCGCGCCGAGCAGCGGGTGCTCGGCCGAGCCGAGGCCGATCGCGCGCGCGTCGGCCGGCAGCGGGGCCGACCGGTCGATCCAGTACTCCTCGTGCTGGAAGGCGTAGGTGGGCAACGAGACGCACTGGGCGCCGCGGCCCGCGAAGACCGCCGGCCAGTCGAGCTTGACGCCGCGCACGTGCAGCCGGGCAAGGCCGGCGGTGAACGCCTGGGCCTCGGGACGGTCGCGGCGCAGCACGGGGGCGAGGACGGCGTCCTTGGTGACGCACTCCTGGGCCAGCGCGGTCAGGGTGCCGTCGGGGCCCAGCTCCAGGAAGGTGCGGGCGCCCTCCTGCTCCAGGCTCCGCACCGCGTCCTGGAAGCGGACGGCCTCGCGGACGTGGCGCACCCAGTAGTCCGGCGAGCCCAACTCCTCGGCGGTGGCGAGCCGGCCGGTGAGGGTGGAGACGATCGGGATGCGCGGCGCGGCGTAGCTCAGCCGCTCGGCGACGGCCCGGAAGGTGTCCAGCATGCCGCTCATCAGCGGCGAGTGGAAGGCGTGGCTCACCGTCAGGCGCCTGGTCTTGTGCCCCTGGGCGGCCAGTTGCTCGGCGATCTCCTGGACGGCCTGCTCGGCACCCGAAATGACCACGGACGAAGGCCCGTTGACGGCGGCGATGGCGACGTCCGAGCGGCCTGCGAGCAGCGGCAGCACCTCGTCCTCGGCGGCCTGCACAGCCACCATCGCCCCACCGGCGGGCAGTTGCTGCATCAGCCGGCCGCGCGCCGCGACCAGTGCGGCGGCGTGGCCGAGCGAGAGCACCCCGGCGACGTGCGCGGCGGCCAGCTCACCGATCGAGTGCCCGGCGAGGAAGTCGGGCCGCACACCCCAGGATTCGACCAGGCGGAACAGCGCCACCTCGATCGCGAAGAGCGCGGGCTGGGTGTAGGCGGTCTGGTGGATCAGCTCGGCGTCGGCGACCGCCTCCTTGAGCGGCCGGTCCAGGTAGCGGTCCAGCTCGGCGCAGACCGCGTCGTAGGCCTCGGCGAACACCGGGAAGGCGTCCGACAGTTCGGCGCCCATCCCGGCTCGCTGGCTGCCCTGTCCGGCGAACAGGAAGGCCACCCGGCCGACCGGGCCCGTGCTGCCCTGCTGCGTGCCGGCGGCCGGCTCGCTGCCCGCCAGCGCCGCCAGTGCCCGGCGCAGTTCGGCCCGCTCCCCGCCGACCACGACGGCCCGGTGCTCGAAGGCGGCCCGGGAGGTGGCCAGCGAGAAGGCCAGGTCGACCGGGTTCAGCTCGGGTTCGGCGTCCAGCCGCTCCAGCAGCCGCTCGGCCTGCTCGGCCAGCGCCCGCTCGGTGCGGCCCGACAGCGCCCACGGCACCACCGGCGTGCGCACGGTCACCGCGGGCTGCTCGGCGGCCGCCTCGGGCTCCGGCGCCTGCTCGATGATGGCGTGCGCGTTGGTGCCGCTGAAGCCGAAGGAGGAGACGCCGGCCCGGCGCGGCTCGTCACCCTGCGGCCAGTCCTGCGCCGCGGCGAGCAGCCGCACGGCGCCCGCCGTCCAGTCGACCACCGGCGAGGGCTGCTCGGCGTAGAGGGTGCGCGGCAGCACGCCGTGGCGCATCGCCTCGACCATCTTGATCACGCCGGCCACGCCGGCGGCGGCCTGGGTGTGGTTGATGTTGGACTTGATCGAGCCGAGCCACAGCGGGCGGTCCTCGGGCCGGTCCTGGCCGTAGGTGGCGAGCAGCGCCTGGGCCTCGATCGGGTCACCGAGCGAGGTGCCGGTGCCGTGCGCCTCGACCGCGTCGACCTGCTGGGCCGTCAGCCGGGCGTCCTCCAGGGCCTGGCGGATCACCCGTTGCTGCGAGGGGCCGCTGGGGGCGGTCAGGCCGTTGCTGGCACCGTCCTGGTTGACCGCGGTGCCGCGCACGATGGCCAGCACCGGATGGCCGTTGCGCCGCGCGTCGGCGAGCCGCTCGACGAGCAGCATGCCGACGCCCTCGCCCCAGCCGGTGCCGTCGGCGCCGGCCGAGAACGCCTTGCAGCGGCCGTCGGCGGCCAGGCCCCGCTGGCGGCTGAAGTCGATGAACGCGTCGGGCGTGGACATCACGGTGACGCCACCGGCCAGCGCCAGCGTCGACTCCCCGCGGCGCAGCGACTGCACGGCCAGGTGCAGGGCAACCAGCGAGGAGGAGCAGGCGGTGTCGATGGTCAGCGCCGGGCCCTCCAGGCCCAGCGCGTAGGCGACCCGGCCCGAGGCGATGCTGGCCGAGCTGCCGGTGCCCAGAAACGCCTCGACGCCCTCCGGCACGGCGTGCAGGCGGGCGGCGTAGTTGTGGTAGATGACGCCGGCGAAGACGCCGGTCCGGCTGCCGCGCAGGGTGCCCGGGTCGATGCCGGCCCGCTCGAAGGCCTCCCATGAGGTCTCGAGCAGCAGCCGCTGCTGCGGGTCCATCGCCATCGCCTCGCGCGGCGAGATGCCGAAGAACTCCGGGTCGAACTCGGTGGCCCGGTGCAGGAAGCCGCCCTCGTTGATGTACGAGGTGCCCGGGTGCTCGGGGTCCGGGTGGTAGATGGTCTCGACGTCCCAGCCGCGGTTGACGGGGAACGCGTCGACGGCGTCACGGCCCTCGCTGACCAGCTGCCACAGCTCCTCGGGGGAGCCGACGTCGCCGGGGAAGCGGCAGGCCATGCCGATGATCGCGATCGGCTCGTGGTCGGCGCTCTCCACCTCCTGGAGGCGCTGGCGGGTCTGCGCCAGATCGGCGGTCACCCACTTGAGGTAGTCACGCAGCGTCTCTTCATTCGCCATCTAATTGCCCACCTCTTCAACGCATCCAGTCGGCTCACGTCGCGCTTCGACGGATTTCACCGGCAGGAATTCGCAGCCATGACCCCGACGGCATGCAGCGGCCGCCGGATTCCTCGGCGGCCTTCGGCACCGGGCGTTTTCGCCCAGCTCACCCATTGCATTTCGCTATCGCGATGATGGTTGGCCCCCCTAGCCGTCTCAACCCCTATTCGTCCCCTAGGTCCGGTCCGGGCGCCCGGCAGCCCGGCCGGACCGGGCCGGAGCGACGGCGGCGGGTCCCGGCCGCACCACAACGCCCGCGACCGCCCGGCACGGTGGCGGGCGGTCGCGGGCGTTGTGGTGCGGCCGCAGGAGGTCGTGGGTGGTGACCGGGGCCGTCAGGGACGAGCCGTCAGCGCAGCTTGCCGGCCCGGGCGCGGCGGGCCAGGTCGGCCACCCGGGCCAGCGTGGGCTCGCGCAGGAACCAGGCCAACTGCCCCATGAAGCCCTCCTCCTGGGCGGGCTCCAGCAGCACCTCGCGGCAGACGGCGGCCAGCATCGCCAGCAACCCCACCGAGTCCCCGCCGAGCTGGTGGAAGTCGGCCGTCCCGTCGAGCCGGCCGCGTGGCACACCGAGGGTGCGGGCCCAGATCTCGGCCACCGCCGCCTCGACCGGGTCCAGCGGCGCCGCCGGCTCCGTCCCGGGCTCGGCAGCGGCCTCCGGGTCCGCCGCGAACGGGTCGGGCAGCGCGCGCGTGTCGACCTTGCCGCTCACCGTGTAGGGCAGCTCCGGCAGCACCAGGACGGCTGCCGGCACCATGTACGAGGGCAGCCGGTCGGCCAGGTGCGCGGTCAACGCGTCCTCGCCGACAGCCGCGTTGGCCAGCACGTAGCCGTACAGTGCCTTGGCCGATCCGCCGGTCCTGGACCGGGCGATCACCACGGCGCGCTCGACGGCGGGATGCGTCTCCAGCGCCTGCGCCACCTCCGCCGGCTCCACCCGGTGGCCGCGCACCTTGACCTGGTCGTCGATCCGCCCGACGCACTCCAACTCGCCCGAGGGCAGCAGCCGGACCAGGTCGCCGGTGCGGTAGACCCGGGTGCCGTCGGCCAACGTGACGAACCGCTCCCGGTTCAGCTCGGGCCGGCCGAGGTAGCCGCGGGCCAGCTGTGCGCCACCCAGGTAGAGCTCGCCGATCTCGCCGGGCGCGACGAACCGCAGCTCCTGGTCGAGCAGATGGGCCGTGGTGTTGTCGGCCGGCAGGCCGATCGGCACCACCGCCCGCTCGGCGTCGCGCTCCGGGTCGAAGGTGTGCGCGGTGCAGCCGATGGTCGCCTCGGTCGGCCCGTACTCGTTGATGATCCTGCAGTCGGGCCCGAACATCTGCTGGGCCCGGGCGGCGACCTCCACCCGCAACTGCTCACCGATCACCAGCACCGTGCGGTAGCCGGTGGGCGTCAGGTCGAGGCGGCCGATCAGGTCGAGGTGGGAGGGCGTCAGATTCAGCGTGTTGGCGCCCGACTGCTCCAACAGGCGGCCCAGCGACAGGTGGTTGGGCTCCTCGCGCAGCAGGATCACCTCACCGCCGGCCAGCAGCGGCAGGAAGACCGAGGTGCCCGTGACGTCGAAGGAGGGTGAGGTGATCAGCGGCAGCCGGGTGTCGGCGTCCACCCCGAAGGCACGGGTGGCCCAGTGCACGTAGTTGGCCAGACTGTGGTGCTCGATCTGAACGCCCTTGGGGCGCCCGGTCGATCCCGAGGTGTATATGATGTAGACGAGATCTGAACGATCGATGGACGCGTCCTGGAAGTCCGCGGGCGCGTCGCCGTCCAGGGCCAACTCGTCCAGCAGCAGCGGTTGGCAGCCCGTCGGCAGGCAGTCGCGCTGCTCGTAGGCCCGCTCCAGCAGGCAGTGGCCGCTCTCGGCGTCCGCGAGCAGATCGGCGATCCGGGCGTCGGGGTGCCGGGTGTCCAGTGGCAGGTAACAGGCCCCCGCCCGCAGTACCCCCCACAGTCCGGCCAGCGCCGCCACCGTGCGGCCGGCCAGCAGGCCGACCACGCTGCCCGGTCCCACGCCCTGTCTGCGCAGTTCGGCGGCGACGCGGTCCGCCCGGCGGCTCAGTTCGGCGTAGGTCACCTTGCCCTCGGGGCCGCTCAGCGCGATCCGGTCCGGGGTGCGCTCGACCTGCTCGCGGAAGAGCTCGACCACCGAGCGCTCGCTGGGCAGCGCACGCTCGGTGCGGTTGCCGGCCCACTGGCGGTGTGCGGGCGGGGAGAGCGCGTCCGTGATCGTCTCCAGCAGGCCTTCGACGCGTTCCGCCATTCCCGGCTCGTCATGCCAGGCGACGGTGACCTCGGTGCGGCCGGGGCACTCCATCAGGTCGATCTCGGGCGGGCCGCCGGGGCTGGTGCTGCCCAGCGAGTAGTAGGCGTCGGCCCGGAAGCCCTCGGTGGACAGCTCGGCGAGCTCGATGCCGCCCAGGTGCGAGAGCAGGGCGGTGCCGGAGTGGCGGCGCCTGCGCGCGGCGGACCGCTCGATCCCGGCGTTGAACACCCGCAGCAGCGGCACCGGAACCCGCAGCAGCCAGGAGCCCAGTGGCAGCGCCAGTTCCTCGCGCTTGACCAGCGAGCCGAGCAGCCGCTCGTGCACCTGCTGCCACTGCTCCCCGGCCGCGACGTCCACGCTCAGGCTGTGCGCCAGCATGGCGGTCGAGCGCAGCTCGGGATCGTGGCGGCGCAGGTCCACCGGGACGAAGAACCGGCCGGCGCCGGACTCGGTGGTCGCGGCGAGCGCGGCTGCCACCTTGGCCACCGCCGCCGGATGGCGGCCGTCGATCGTGCGGCGGCGCCAGAGCAGGCGGCTCGGGTCCGGCACCGGGTGACCCAGCAGCGAGGGCCACTCCAGCGCGGCGGCGGGCGCCGGCGGCGGCTGGTGACCGGCGACGCGCTCGGCGAACTCGTGGTGGTCGGCGGTGGCGTCGTAGCCCAGCGGCGGCTCCCCACGCAGCACCCGGAAGACGTCGGCGGCCCACAGCTGCAGGCCGCGGGCGTCGGTGATGCCGTGGAAGGCGCGGAACAGCAGCGTGGTCGGCGTGCCGGGGATCAGCACCACCTCACAGGTCGGGCCGCTGCCGTCGAGCCCGCGGCGCAGTGCGGGGCTGTCGAAGCGCTCGTTGTCGAAGCTGCCCGCCGCCAGGACGTGCAGCTCGGGAGCCTTGCCGCTGTCGACCCAGTCCCGGCCCCGGCGGACCAGCCGCATGCCCGGGGACGCCGCGGCCGCGGTCGCCAGCGCGGCGGCGAGCTCGCCGGCCGGCAGGACTCCCTCGCCCTCCACCACGTGCTGGACGACGCTCTGCGCCGGCCGCAGGCCCAGGAAGGCCCGCTCCATCGGCGTCATGACTCGGCTGTACGGCTGCGAGCCGGCGGAGGTGCTCACCGCCGGTGCAGCGGGCGGGCGTTGGTTCTCCTGTTGGGTACTCAACGTGATCGCAATCTCTTGTGGCGTTCCTGCGCCCTGGCGGGGTCGTCGGGCGCGGCTCTTCGAGGCGGGAAGCCTTGCCGCGGCCCCGGTCCGGCACCGACTGCGTCGGGCCGGGGCCGCGGCAACTCCGTCTCTCAGGTGGTCAGTTGCCGCCTCCATGGGAGCGGCCGAGCTGGTCGTTGATGAACGCGAACAGCTCGTCGTCGGAAGCCGCCTTGAGCTGCCCGCCGTCCACCGCGCCACCACCCGCCACCGCCGTGGGCGCGGCGGGCTCGCCGAGCCGGCCCAGCATCGCCTGCAGCCGGGCCGCCAGGCTGCCGCGCAGCTCGCCGTCGGGCACCGGAGCTGCCGTGAACGCCGCCTCCAGGCGGTCGAGTTCGGCCAGCAGCGACTGTGCGGCGGCGGCCGGGGCCGGGGTGATCTCGGCGAGCAGCAGCTCGGCGAGTGCGGCGGGCGTCGGGTAGTCGAAGACCAGCGTCGCGGAGAGCCGCAGGCCGGTGGCCGCGTTCATCCGGTTGCGCAGCTCGATGCCGGTCAGCGAGTCGAACCCGATCTCCTTGAAGGCCCGTTCGGCCTCGACGACCTCCGGTCCGGAGTACCCGAGGACGGCGGCGACCTGGACGCAGACCAGTTCGAGCAGCAGCTTGCGGCGCTCGTCCTGCGCCAGGCCGCTCAGGCGCTGCTCCAGCGTCGGCCCCTCCACCACCCCGGCCGCGGCACGGGCGGCGCGGCGCGCGGGGCCGCGCACCAGGCCGCGCAGCAGCGGCGGGACGGTGGCCGGGTCGGCGTGGTCGCGCAGCCCGGCGACGTCCAGGCCCATCGCGGCGACGGTGCCGCGGCCCAGCGTCGCGGCGGTGTCGAGCAGCGCCAGGCCCTGGGCGGAGGAGAGCGGGGTGATGCCGCCGCGGGCCATCCGCTCCAGGTCCGCCTGCGCCAGGTCGCCGGTCATGCCGCTGCTCTCGGCCCACAGGCCCCAGGCCAGCGAGAGCGCGGGCAGGCCCGCCTGGGTGCGCTTGGTCGCCAGCGCGTCCAGGAAAGCGTTTGCAGCCGCGTAGTTGCCCTGCCCGGCGCCGCCGAAGGTGCCGGCGACGGAGGAGAAGAGCACGAAGGCCGACAGGTCGAGTCCGGCGGTCAGCTCGTGCAGATTGAGCGCGGCGTCCACCTTGGGCCGCAGCACGGTGTCCAGGCGGTCGGGCGTCAGGGCGTTGACCACCCCGTCGTCCAGCACGCCCGCCGTGTGCACGACGGCGGTCAGCGGGCGCGCCAGCGAGCCGAGCAGCGCCGCGAGCCCGGCCCGGTCGGCCGCATCGCACGCCGCGACGGTCACCGAGGCACCCAACTGCTCCAGCTCGGCCGCCAGTTCGGCCGCGCCCGGGGCGTCGGCGCCGCGCCGGCTGGTGAGCAGCAGATGCCGGGCACCATGCTCGACCACCAAGTGCCGGGCCACCAGCGCCCCGAGGGTGCCGGTCGCGCCGGTGATCAGCACGGTGCCGTCCTGGTCCAGCGGGGCCGGGACGGTGAGCACGACCTTGCCGATGTGCTTGGCCTGCGAGACGAAACGGAACGCCTCCGGCGCCCGGTGAACGTCCCAGGTCGCGATCGGCAGATGCGCCAACGCACCCTGCTCGAAGAGCTCCAGGACGGCGGCGAGCATCTCGCCGGTGCGCTGCGGGCCGGCCTCGATCAGGTCGAAGCCCTGGTAGCGCACGCCCGGGTGCTCGGAAGCCACCTGCTCGGGGTCGCGGACGTCGGTCTTGCCCATCTCCACGAACCGCCCGCCACGCGGCAGCAGCCGCAGCGAGGCGTCCACGAACTCCCGTGCCAGCGAGTCAAGGACCACATCCACACCACGACCACCGGTCGCCGAGCGGAACCGCTCCTCGAACTCCAGATCACGCGAAGACGCGATGTGCGCATCATCCAGCCCCAGCGCGCGAAGCGCGTCCCACTTGCCCGCGCTCGCCGTGCCGTAGACCTCCGCGCCGAGGTGACGGGCCAGCTGCACGGCTGCCATCCCGACGCCACCGGCCGCCGCGTGCACCAGGATCGACTCACCCGCCCGCAACTCCGCCAGATCCACCAGCGCGTAGTACGCGGTCAGGTAGACCACCGGGACGGAGGCCGCCTCGGTGAAGCTCCAGCTGGCGGGCATCCTGGCGATCATCCGGCGGTCGACCACGGCGACCGGGCCGAACCCGCCGGACATCATGCCGAACACCCGGTCACCGACCGCGAGATCGGTGACGTCACTTGCCACCTCCAGCACCACGCCGGCGCCTTCCAGGCCCAGCAGACCGGCGTTGCCCGGGTACATCCCCAACGCGTTCAGCACGTCACGGAAGTTCAGGCCGCTGGCCCGCACCCCGATCCGCACGCTGCCGGGCTCCAGCGGAGCGACGGCCGCCGGGTGCTCGATCAGCGCCAGGTTGTCGAGCGCACCCTTGACCGGGATGCCCAGGCGCCAGGCAACCGCGTCCTGCGGCTCGGCAAGCGCGTCATCGGTCGCCAGTCGCGCCAACCTCGCTGCGTAACAGGTGCCCTGACGCAGCGCCAGCTCGAACTCGGGCAGCGCCAGCGCGGCCGGCAACGCGGCGACCGAGGCCTCGGTGTCGTCCAGGTCCAGCAGCACGAACCGCTCGGGATTCTCCGCCTGCGCGGAACGAACCAGGCCCCAGACGGCGGCATGCGCCGGATCGGCCAACTCCTCCCCCGCCAACGGCGCCACCGCGCCCCGGGTCACCAACACCAGCCGCGAGTCAGCGAACCGCTCCTTCGCCAGCCAGGCCTGAGCCAGGCCCAGCACCCGGTGCGTCGCCTCCCGCACCACATCCGCCGACAATTCACCGACGGCCGAGGGCGAGCACGGCACGAAGACCGCGTCCGGCACCGTCCCACCAGCCGCCACCGCCGCCAGATCGGCGAAGGTGTCGACCGCGAGGCCCGCGGCGGAGAAGGCGCGGGACAGGTCCGAGTCGCCGCCGACGACCGCCCAGCGGCCGTCCTGCGTCACCTCGGCCGCGGCCGGCAGGGCAGACCAGTCGACGTGGAAGAGCGAGTCGTGGTGAGTGCCGCGGGCGGCGCCGCGCAGCTGGTCGGCGCCGATCGGGCGCAGCACCAGCGACTCCACGGTGGCCACCGGCTCGCCGGTGGCGTCGGCGAGCGTGAGGGCGACCGCGTCCGTGCCCTGCGGGGTGATCCGTGCGCGCAACGCGCTCGCCCCGGCGGCGTGCAGCGTGACGCCGCTCCACGAGAACGGCAGCCGGCCCCCTTCGGCGCCGCTCCCCTGGAGGAAGGTGCCGTGCAGCGCGGCGTCGAGCAGCGCGGGGTGCAGCCCGAACAGGCTCGCGTCCGGCTCGGTGCCCTCCGGCAGCGAGACCTCGACGAAGATCTCCTCGCCGCGCTGCCAGGCGGCGGTCAGCCCCTGGAAGGCGGGCCCGTAGGCGAATCCGCCGACCGCCAGGCGCTCGTAGAAGCCGGTGGTCTCCAGCGGCACCGCGTCCACCGGCGGCCAGACGGCGAGGTCGCCGGCCTCGGCCGGCTCACGCACTCCGCCGGTGCCCAGCGCGCCGCCGGCGTGCTTGGTCCACGGCTCGTCGGCCTCCGCGTCCTCGGGACGGGAGTAGACCGAGAGCGGCCTGGTGCCGGACTCGTCGGCGGCGCCGAGCCAGAGCTGCAACTGCAGCGCACCGCTCGGCGGCAGCAGCAGCGGCGCTTGCAGGGTGAGCTCTTCCAGCCGGTCGCAACCCGCCTGGTCGCCGGCGCGGACCGCGAGTTCGACGAAGGCGGTGCCGGGCAGCAGCACGGTCCCGGAGACGGCGTGATCGGCCAGCCAGGGGTGGGTGTCCAGGGCGAGCCGCCCGGTGAACAGGAAGCCGTCCGACTCGGCCAGCGGGGCGGCGGCACCGAGCAGCGGGTGCACGGGGGCCAGCAGCCCGGCCGAGGCGACATCGGCGGCCCACAGCGCCGGGGCCTCCAGCCAGTAGCGCTCGCGCTGGAACGCGTAGGTCGGCAGCTCGATCCGGCGGGCGCCGGTGCCGGCGAAGACCGCCGGCCAGTCGAGCTTGGCGCCGCGCACGTGCAACTGGGCGAGCGCGGTGGTGAACGTCTGCGCCTCGGCGCGGTCACGGCGCAGTACCGGGGTGAAAGCGCCTTCCTCGGCGGTCACGCACTCCTGCGCGAGGGCCGACAACGTGCCGTCCGGGCCCAACTCCACGAAAGTGCGCACGCCCTCGCGCCCCAGGGTCACGACCGCGTCGGCGAAGCGGACGGCCTCGCGGACGTGACGCACCCAGTACTCGGGGGACGTCAGGTCGGCGCTCTGGTCGAGCGTCGAGACGATCGGGATCTGCGGGGCGTTGAAGGTCAACTCGGCTGCGATCGCACGGAATTCGGCGAGCATGCCGTCCATCAGCGGCGAGTGGAACGCGTGGCTGACGGTCAGCCGCTTCGTCTTGCGACCGTCGGCCGCGAGCTTCTCGGCCACCTCGGCCACGGCCTGCTCGGCACCCGAAATCACCACAGACGTAGGCCCGTTGACGGCGGCGATACCGACATCCGCGCGGTCCGCCAGCAGCGGCAGCACCTCGTCCTCGGCGGCCTGCACGGCCACCATCGCGCCACCGGACGGCAGCGCCTGCATCAGACGGCCGCGCGCCGCCACCAGCCTGGCCGCGTCCGCCAGCGAGAACACACCCGCCACATGCGCGGCCGCCAGCTCACCGATCGAGTGCCCGGCCAGGAAGTCAGGCCGCACACCCCACGACTCCACCAGCCGGAACAGCGCCACCTCAACGGCGAAGAGCGCCGGCTGGGTGTACGCGGTCTGGTCGATCAGCGCGTCGGCGTCCTTGAGCGGCGTCTCCAACCACCGGTCCAGCTCCGCACACACGGCGTCATACGCCGCGGCGAACACCGGGAAAGCGCTGTACAGCTCGCCACCCATCCCAGCCCGCTGGCTGCCCTGACCGGTGAACAGGAACGCCGTCCGCAGCGTGCTGCCGGCGGTGCCCTCGACCAGCTGCCCGGCCGGCTCGCCGGCGGCCAGTGCCGCCAGGCCGCGCAGCAGGTCCATCCGGTCGCCGCCGACCACTGCGGCACGCTGCTCCAGGCCGGCGCGCGTGGTGGCCAGTGAGAAGGCGACGTCGAGCGGGTGCGACGCCTCGTCGGCGGTCAGCTGCTCGTGCAGCCGGCCCGCCTGATCCCGCAGCGCCTCGCGGGTCTTGGCGGAGAGCACCCAGGGCAGCGCGGCCGGTGCGGCAGGCTCGACCGGGGTGGCGGGCTCAGCCGCAGCGAGCGGTGCCTGCTCGATAACGACGTGCGCGTTGGTGCCACTGACGCCGAAGGACGAGACGCCCGCCCGGCGCGGCCGGCCGGTCTCCGGCCAGTCCCGTGCCTCGGTCAGCAGCTCGACGGCGCCCGCCGTCCAGTCCACGTGCGGGGTCGGCTCACCGACGTGCAGCGTCTGCGGCAGCAGGCCGTGCCGCATCGCCATCACCATCTTGATGATCCCGGCGGCGCCGGCGGCGGCCTGGGTGTGCCCGAGGTTCGACTTGATCGAGCCCAGCCAGAGCGGCTGCTCCGCACCGTGCTCCTGGCCGTAGGTGGCGAGCAGCGCCTGCGCCTCGATCGGGTCGCCCAGCGAGGTGCCGGTGCCGTGTGCCTCGACCGCGTCGACCTGATCGGCCGTCAGCCCGGCGTTGGAAAGCGCTTGCCGGATCACCCGCTGCTGCGAGGGACCATTCGGCGCCGTCAGACCGTTCGAAGCGCCGTCCTGGTTCACCGCCGTGCCCCGGACGATCGCCAGCACCGGGTGCCCGTTGCGACGGGCGTCGGAGAGCCGCTCGACGAGCAGCATGCCCACGCCCTCGGCCCAGCTGGTCCCGTCCGCGTCGGCGGAGAAGGACTTGCAGCGGCCGGTGGAGGACAGGCCGCCCTGGCGGGCGAAGTCGACGAAGGTGTCGGGCGTGGCCATCACGGTCACGCCGCCCGCCAGCGCCAGCGAGCACTCGCCGCTGCGCAGCGCCTGGGCGGCCAGGTGGAGGGCGACCAGCGAGGACGAGCACGCGGTGTCCACGGTGACCGCCGGCCCCTCCAGGCCGAAGGTGTAGGAGACCCGGCCCGAGGCCACGCTGCCGGAGCCGCCGGTGCCGAGGTAACCCGCGACGTCCTCGGGGACGGCGGGCAGCCGGGTGACGTAGTCGTGGTACATCACGCCCGCGAAGACGCCGGTCCGGCTGCCCTTGACCGAGGTCGGGTCGATGCCGGCCCGCTCGAAGGCCTCCCAGGACGCCTCGAGCAGCAGCCGCTGCTGCGGGTCCATCGCCAGCGCCTCACGCGGGTTGATGCCGAAGAAGCCGGGGTCGAAGGCGCTGGCGTCATGCAGGAACCCGCCCTGCAGCGCGGCGGCCGCCCGCTCGGCGTCGGCGCTGTGCAGCGCGTCCACCAGCCAGCCGCGGTCGGTGGGGAATCCGGAGATGCCGTCGCGGCCGCTGGTGACCAGCTGCCAGAGCTCCTCGGGCGTGGTCACCCCACCCGGGTAGCGGCAGGCCATGCCGATGATCGCGATCGGGTCGTCGGCGACGCCGGTGGTGCTGGCGCGCGGTCCGGCCGGGGTGGCCACGCTCTGGACCGAGCCGAGGAGTTCGGCGCCCAGCTGGTCGGCGAGGGCGGCCGGGTTCGGGTAGTCGAAGACCAGGGTGGCCGGCAGCCGCAGGCCGGTCGCGGCGGTCAGCCGGTTGCGCAGCTCGACGGCGGTCAGCGAGTCGAAGCCGAGCTCCTTGAAGGCCAGGTTCGGCTCGATGGCGTCGGCGCCGCCGTGGCCGAGCACGGCGGCCACCTCACCGGTGACCAGGGCCAGCAGCGCCTTGCTCCGCTCGGCGGCCGGCAGCGCGGCCAGCTGCTCGCCGAGCGAGCCGGCGGCCTGCTCGACCTGCGCGGCACGCCGGGCCGGCGCCCGGACCAGGCCGCGCAGCAGGGCGGGCAGCGCCGAGCTCGCGGCCTGGGCCCGCAGCCCGGCCAGGTCCAGGTGGATCGGGACGTAGCTCGCACCGCCCAGCGCGGCAGCGGTGTCGAGCAGCGACAGGCCCTGCTCGGAGGAGAGCGCGGCGACCCCGCCGCGAGCCATCCGCTGGAGGTCGGCCGCCTCCAAGCTGCCGGTCATGCCGCTGCGTTCGGCCCACAGGCCCCAGGCCAGCGCGGTGGCGGGCAGCCCCGCGGCCCGGCGGTCCTGCGCGAGCGCGTCCAGGAAGGCGTTGGCGGCGGCGTAGTTGGCCTGGCCGGGTCCGCCGAGGGTGGCCGCCGCCGCCGAGAAGAGCACGAAGGCGGTGAGGTCCTGATCCTTCGTCAGCTCGTGCAGGTGCCAGGCCGCGTCGACCTTGGGACGCAGCACGGGGGTCAGCCGCTCGGGGGTGAGCGCGGAGACGATGCCGTCGTCCAGCACGCCGGCGGTGTGCACCACGGCGCTCAGCGGGTGCTCCGGCGCGAGCGAGTCGAGCAGCGCGGCCAGCGCTTCGCGGTCGGCCACATCGCAGGCGGCGAACCGGACACAAGCGCCCGACTCGCCGAGCTCGGCGGCGAGTTCGGCCGCGCCGGCCGCCTCGGCGCCGCGCCGGGAGACCAGCAGCAGGTGCCGCACGCCGTGCACGGCGACCAGGTGACGGGCGACCAGCCGGCCCAGCGTGCCGGTGGCGCCGGTGACCAGCACGGTGCCGTCCGGGCCCACCTCGAGACCGGGCGAGACGTCGTCGGCGGGGGCGGCGACCCGGGCCAGCCGGGGCAGCAACAGGACGCCCTCGCGCAGCGCCAGCTGCGACTCGTCGGCGGCCAGCGCGGTGCTCAGGGCGGCGGGCAGCGCCCGCAGCGAAGCCTCGTCGCCGTCCAGGTCGAGCAGCACCAGGCGGCCCGGGTTCTCGGTCTGGGCCGAGCGGACCAGGCCCCAGACGGTGGCGGCGGCCAGCTCGGCGACCGCCTCGCCGGCGCTGACGGCCAGCGCGCCGCGGGTGGCCAGCACCAGCCGAGCGTCGGCGAACTCGTCGGCGGCCAGCCACTCCTGGACCAGGGCGAGGGCGCGGCGGGCCGTCGCGTGCGCCGCCTGCGGCAGCTCGCCGGGCTCGGCCGCCACCACGGTGAGCACGGTGGTGGGCGGCGTCGCGCCGGCGTCGATGGCCGCGGCCAGCGCGGTCAGGTCGGCGTGTCCGGGCAGATCGAGGGCGAGCCGCTCGGCGCCGAGCAGCGCCCACCCCGCGGTGTCCGCACCACCGAGAGAGGCGGGCTGCCACTCCACGGTGAACAGCGACTCCACGTGGGCGCCGCGGGCGGCCCGCACCTGGGCGGCCGAGACCGGGCGCAGCAGCAGCGAGTCGATGTGGGCGACCGGGGCGCCGGTGCCGTCGGCGACGGTGACCGAGACGGCGTCCGCACCGGCCGGGGAGAGCCGCACCCGCAGGGTGTCGGCGCCCGAGGCGTGCAGGGTGACGCCGCTCCAGGCGAACGGGAGCCGCCCGGACTCGCTGGGGCTCAGCAGGGTGCCCATGCCCACGCCGTGCAGGGCGGCGTCCAGCAGGGCGGGGTGCAGGCCGAACCGGCGGGCCTCGGCCCTGGCCTGCTCGGGCAGCCGCACCTCGGCGAAGATCTCGTCGCCCGACTGCCAGGCGGCGCGCAGGCCCTGGAAGGTGGGGCCGTAGCCGAACCCGGCCTCGGCCAGGAAGTCGTAGAGGCCCTCGGTCTCGACCGGGGTGGCGCCGGCCGGCGGCCAGCTGTCCAGGCCGAGCGGCTCGGCGCGGTGGCCGGTACCGGCGGGCGCGAGGATGCCGGTGGCGTGCCGGGTCCAGGCGTGCTCGGCGGTCAGGGCCGCGCCGCTGACGGCCTCCTCGGGCTCGGGACGGGAGTGCAGGGTGAAGCCGCGGGCGCCGGTGGCGTCCGCCTCCCCCACCGCGAGCTGGATCTGGACGGCACCGTGCTCGGGCAGCACGAGCGGGGCCTGCAGGGTCAGTTCGGCGAGCTGGTGGCAGCCTACGTGGTCGCCGGCCCGGATCGCGAGCTCGACGAAGGCCGTGCCGGGCAGCAGCACGCTGCCCATGACGGCGTGGTCGGCCAGCCAGGGGTGGGTCCGCAGTGAGAGCAGCCCGGTGAAGAGCACCCCGTCCGCGTCGGCGAGCGCGACGGCGGCGCCGAGCAGCGGGTGGTCGGCCGTGCCGAGACCGGCCGAGGCGACGTCGCCGAGCCAGCCGGCCAGCGGCTCGGGCCAGTGGCGGCGGCGCTGGAAGGCGTAGGTGGGCAGGTCCACCCGGGCGCCGCCCCAAGCGGCGCTGACGGCGGACCAGTCGGGCGCGGCGCCGTGCACGTGGGCCAGCGCGAGCGCGGTCAGCAGGCTCCGCACCTCGGGGCGGCCGGCGCGCAGCGTGGGCACCAGGGCGGCGCCGTCGGCCTGCTCGCCGAGGCAGTGCTGGGCCATCGCGGTGAGGACGCCCTCGGGGCCGAGCTCCAGGTAGCTGGTGACACCGCTGGCGTCGAGCCGGCGGACGGCGTCCAGGAAACGGACGGCCTCGCGGACGTGGCGCACCCAGTACTCGGGCGAGCAGACCTCCTCGGCACTCAGCGAGGCGCCGGTGACGGTGGAGATGATCGGGATCCGCGGCGGCTGGTAGTCCAGGCCCTCGGCGATCTTGCGGAACTGCGCCAGCATGCCGTCCATCAGCGGGGAGTGGAAGGCGTGGCTGACGGTGAGGCGCTTGGTCTTGCGGCCCAGCTCCTCGAAGTGCCCGGCGATGGCCAGCACGTCGTCCTCGGCGCCCGAAATCACCACGGCGCTCGGGCCGTTGACGGCGGCGATGCCCACCGTGTCGGCGCGGCCCGCGAGCAGCGGCAGCACCTCGTCCTCGGCCGCCTGGAGCGACACCATCGCACCGCCGCGCGGCAGTTCCTGCATCAGCCGGCCGCGCGCCGCCACCAGCTCGGCCGCGTCGGCGAGCGACAGGACCCCCGCGACGTGCGCGGCGGCCAGCTCGCCGATCGAGTGGCCGGCCAGGAAGTCCGGTGCCAGGCCCCAGGATTCCAGCAGCCGGAAGAGCGCCACCTCGATCGCGAACAGCGCCGGCTGGGTGTAGGCGGTCTCGTCGATCAGCGCGTCGGCGTCCTTCAGCGGCGTCGCCAGGTGCCGGTCGAGCTCCACGCAGACCTCGTCGTAGGCCTGCGCGAACGCCGGGAAAGCGCTGTACAGCTCCGCGCCCATCCCGGCGCGCTGGCTGCCCTGGCCGGTGAAGAGGAAGGCCGTGCGGCCCGTGGCGGCGACGCCGCGCACCAGCTGCGGCGCGCTCTCATCGGCGGCCAACGCGTCCAGGCCGGTCAGCAGTTCGGCGCGGTCGGCGGCCAGCACGACGGCGCGGTGGTCCAGGGCGGCGCGGGTGGTGGCCAGCGAGTGGGCGAGGTCGGCCGGGGCGAGGTCCGGGACGGTCTCCAGGTGGGCCCGCAGCCGGGCGGCCTGGGCCCGCAGCGCCTCGGCCGTCCGGCCCGAGACCAGGTGCGGCAGCAGCGCGGGGGCGGCGGCCGCCGGGGTCCGGCCGGCGGACGGCTCGACCGCGGGTGCCTGCTCGACCTCGGGTGCCTGCTCGATGATGCTCTGCTCGACAATGATGTGGGCGTTGGTGCCGCTGACGCCGAACGAGGAGATGCCCGCGCGGCGCGGCTCGCCGGTCTCCGGCCACGGCCGGGCCTCTTCGAGCAGCGCCACGCCGCCCGAGGTCCAGTCGACGTGCGGCGAAGGCTCGTCCACGTGCAGGGTCTTGGGCAGCACGCCGTGGCGCATCGCCTGCACCATCTTGATGATGCCCGCGACACCGGCGGCGGCCTGGGTGTGGCCCAGGTTCGACTTGACCGAGCCCAGCCAGAGCGGCCGGTCCTCGGGCCGCTCCAGCCCGTAGGTGGCCAGCAGGGCCTGGGCCTCGATCGGGTCGCCGAGCACCGTCCCGGTGCCGTGCGCCTCGACCACGTCGACCTGACCGGGCGTCAGCCCCGCGCTGGAGAGCGCTTGGCGGATGACCCGCTGCTGGGAGGGGCCGTTCGGCGCGGTCAGACCGTTCGAAGCGCCGTCCTGGTTGACCGCCGAGCCGCGGATCACCGCGAGCACCGGGTGGCCGTTGCGCTGGGCGTCGGAGAGCCGCTCCAGCAGCAGCATGCCGACGCCCTCGCCCCAGCCGGTGCCGTCGGCGGCGGCGGCGAAGGACTTGCAGCGGCCGTCGGCGGCGAGCCCGCGCTGGCGGCTGAACTGGATGAACGCCCGCGGGCTGGACATCACCGTGACGCCGCCGGCCAGCGCCAGCGAGCATTCCTTCTGGCGCAGCGCCTGCACCGCGAGGTGCAGGGCGACCAGCGAGGAGGAGCAGGCGGTGTCGACGGTGACGGCCGGGCCCTCCAGGCCGAAGGTGTAGGAGAGCCGGCCGGAGAGCACGGCCGCCGAGTTGCCGGTGAGGGTGTAGCCCTCGACTCCCTCGGGCACCTGGTAGAGCAGCTCGCCGTAGTCCTGGCCGTTGGTCCCGGCGAAGACACCGGTCCGGCTGCCCTTGAGCGAGGTCGGATCGATGCCCGCCCGCTCCAGCACCTGCCAGGACGCCTCGAGCAGCAGCCGCTGCTGCGGATCCATGCCGAGCGTCTCGCGGGGGCTGATGCCGAAGAAGGCGGCGTCGAACTCGGTTGCGTCGTACAGGAAGCCGCCCTGCCGGGTGTAGCTGGTGCCCTGCTGCTCGGGGTCCTCGTCGAAGAGCGACTCCATGTCCCAGCCCCGGTCGGCCGGGAAGTCGCCGATCGCATCGCGGCCCTCGGCCACCAACTGCCAGAGATCTTCGGGAGAGTTCACCCCGCCCGCGAACCGGCAGCTCATCGAGACCAGGGCGATCGGCTCGGAGTCGCCCGACTCCGCCTCACGCAGCCGCTGGCGGGTCTGGTGCAGATCCGCCGTGACGCGCTTCAGATAGTCGAGGAGCTTTTCCTGATCCACTGTTGGAACCTCACCCAATTCGATCACTGCTGCAAGTAGTTGCGGGCCGATCCGGGCCCGGTCCGGTCGTGGGCGCGGCCGTGCGGGCCGCACGGGCCGCGCCCACGGAGGCGGGCCCGTCAGGCGATGCCCAACTCGTTGTCGATGAAGGCGAACAGCTCGTCGGCCGAGGCCGCCTGCAGCTTCTCGGTCACCTGCTCCTCGGCCTCCCGCTCGCGCGGCGCGCCGCTCCACCGGGCCGCCAGGGCCTGGAGGCGGGCGGCGACGTCCGCGCGGGTGTCCTCGTCGGCGGAGACCGCCGCCAGCGCGGCCTCCAGCCGGTCGAGGTCGGCCAGCGAGGGCTCGCCCTGCCCGCCGCCGGTGGGCAGCAGCTCCGCCCGCAGCCGGGTGGCCAGCGCGGCCGGGGTCGGGAAGTCGAAGACCAACGTCGCCGGCAGCCGCAGCCCGGTGGCGGCGCTGAGCCGGTTGCGCAGCTCCAGCGCGGTCAGCGAGTCCAGTCCGAGCTCCTTGAACGCCCGGCCGCCGACCACCTCGTCCACCGTCGCGTGGCCGAGCGCCGCCGCCGCGTGGGCCCGGACCAGGTCGAGGACGGCCTGCTCGCGCTCCAGCTCCGCCATCCCCGCCAGGCGCCGGCGCAGCTCGGCGGCGTCGCTCGGCGCCGCCTGCGCGCCGGCCTCCTCGCCACCGGACTGCCGGCGGGCGGCGGGCAGTTCGTCCAGCAGGGCGGAGGCGCGCACGGCCGTGAAGCCGGGCGCGAACCGCTCCCAGACGATGTCAGCGATGGTGACCACGGTCTCGTCCAGGTCCAACGCCTGCTGGAGGGCGGCGATCGCCGACTCGGGCCGCATGCCGGGCAGTCCGGCCCGGTCCAGGCGGTCGCCGATCAGGCCGTCGGCCGCCATGCCCGACTCGCCCCAGCGGCCCCAGGCGACCGAGGTGGCGGGCAGGCCCTGGGCCCGGCGGTGCTCGGCGAAGGCGTCCAGGAAGGCGTTGGCGGCCGCGTAGTTGCCCTGCCCGGGGTCGCCCAGCGTGCCGGCGATGCCGGAGAACAGGACGAAGGCCGTCAGGTCCGACTCTCGGGTCAGCTCGTGCAGGTTGAGCACGGCGTCCACCTTCGGACGCAGCACCCCGGCGACCCGGTCGGGCGTCAGCGAGTCGAGCACGCCGTCGTCCAGCACGCCCGCGGTGTGCACGACCGCGGTGAGCGGCCGGTCCGCCGGTACGGCGGCCAGGAGTTCGGCGAGCGCCGCCCGATCGGCCGCGTCGCAGGAGGCGATGGTGACCTGGGCGCCCAGCGCGGTGAGTTCCGCGTGCAGTTCGGCGGCGCCTTCGGCGTCCGGGCCGCGACGGCTGGTCAGCAGCAGGTGCTCGGCGCCGTTGCCGGCCAGCCAGCGGGCCACGTGCGCGCCGAGCGCGCCGGTGCCGCCGGTGACCAGGACGGTGCCGCTCGGGCGCCAACTCGCCTCAGGCGCGAGGCCCGCGGGCGCGGGCAGCAGCCGGCGGACGAACACCCCGGAGGCCCGGACGGCCAGCTGGTCCTCGACCCCGGCGCCGGCCAGCACGCCGACCAGCCGGTCCAGCGCGCGCTCGTCGATCCGCTCGGGAAGGTCCAGCAGGCCGCCCCAGCGCTGCGGCTGCTCGAGCGCCGCGACCCGGCCGAGACCCCAGACCAGCGACTGCGCGGGTCCGGCCGGCCGCTCGCCGCGGTTCACCGCCACCGCACCCCGGGTGGCGCACCACAGCGGCGCCTCGAACCCGGCGTCGCCGAGTGCCTGGACCAGCCCGACGGTCCCGGCCAGGCCCAGCGGCAGGCCCGGGTGGTCCTGGTGCGGCCGCTCGTCCAGCGCGAGCAGCGAGAGCACGCCGGTCAGCTCGACCACATCGCCAAGTTCCTTGCGGAGCACGTCGACCAGCGCCTCCCGGTCCAGGTCGAGCCCGCTGAGGCTGAACGTCCGCACCTCCGCGCCGGCCCGGTCCAGGGCCCGGGCGGTGTCGGCCACCCAGCCCTGCTCGGCGAGTTCCTCGGGCACGATGACCGCCCAGGTGCCGGCCAGGCTCGGCGCGGCCGGCAGGTCGGTGAGCGCCTGCCAACCGACCCGGTAACGCCAGCCGTCGATGGCGGACTGCTCGCGGCGCCGGCGCCGCCAGGAGGAGAGCGCGGGCAGCACGGCGCTCAGCGGGGCCTCCCCGCCGAGGTCGAGCGAGCCGGCCAGCGCCGCCAGGTCCTCGCTCTCGACGACCTCCCAGAACGCCGTCTCCACCGGGTCGTTGCCGGCCTGCCCGGACCAGGTCTCGGGCCTGGCCGCCTCGGGCCAGAAGCGGCGGCGCTGGAAGGCGTAGGTCGGCAACTCGACCCGCCGCGTGCCGGTGCCCGCGAAGACGGCGGCCTGCCAGTCCACCGCGACACCGCGCACCCAGGCCTCGGCGAACGAGGCCAGCACCCGGCGGGCGCCGCCCTCGCCACGGCGCAGCGTGCCGAAGGCCACCGCGTCGCGGTCCGCCTCCTCGATGCTCTCCTGAACCGCCATCACCAGCACCGGATGCGGGCTGACCTCGATGAACGTCCCGTAGCCGGTGGCGAGCAGCGCCTCGGTGGCCTCCTGCAGCCGCACGGTCTCGCGGAGGTTGGTGTACCAGTACTCGGCGTCCATGCCCGAGCCGTCCACCAGCTCGCCGGTCACCGTGGACAGCAGCGGCACCCGCCCTGCGCGCGGCTCGATGCCGGCCAGCACGCCGAGCAGCTCGTCGCGGATCAGCTCGACCTGTGCCGAGTGCGAGGCGTAGTCCACCGGGATCCGCCGGGCCCGGACACCGTCCGCCTCACAGGCGGCCAGCAGTTCCTCCAGCGCGGTCGGCTCGCCCGAAACCACCACCGAGGATGGCCCGTTGACGGCGGCCACCGAGATCCGCCGCTCGCCCCAGCGGGCGAGACGCTCGCGGACGGCGGCCACCGGCAGCGCCAGCGACACCATGCCGCCCAGACCCGCCAGGCCGGCCGCGATCGCCTTGCTGCGCAGCGCGACGACCTTGGCGCCGTCCTCGAGCGACAGCGCACCGGCGACCACGGCGGCCGCGATCTCGCCCTGCGAGTGACCCAGCACGACCGAGGGCTCGACGCCCGCCCCGCGCCAGACCTCCGCCAGCGAGACCATCACCGCCCAGAGCACGGGCTGCACCACGTCCACCCGCTCCAGCCACGCCTCACCGGCCCGGCCGAGCAGCACGTCCTCCAACGACCAGTCGGTGAACGGCGCCAGCGTCGCGCCGCACGCCTCGATCGAGGCCCGGAACGCCGCCGACTCCTCCCAGAGCCGAGCACCCATCGCGGCCCACTGCGAGCCCTGGCCCGGGAAGACGAACGCCACCTTCCCGGGGGCACCGGCGATCCCCTGGATCACCTCGGCCGAGACCTCGCCGGCGGCCAGCGCCGACAGACCGCGACCCAACTCCTCGACGTCCCCGCCCAGCACCACCGCCCGGTGTTCCAGCACCGCGCGGTCCACCGCCAGCGAGCGGCCGACGCCCGCCGCGTCCAACTCCGGCTCGGCGGCCGCGAAGGCCCGCAGCCGCGCCGCCTGACCGCGCAGCGCCTGCGCGCCTCGGCCCGACACCAGCCACGGCAGCACCTCGGCGCCGAGCACCGGGCTGCCGGCCTGCGGCGGGTCGGACGGCTCGGCCTGGAGGACCGGCTCCTGCTCGACGGCCGGTGCCTGCTCCAGGATGATGTGCGCGTTCGTCCCGCTGAACCCGAACGAGGAGATGCCCGCCCGGCGCGGCTGCCCGGTCTCGGGCCAGGCCCTGGCCTCGGTCAGCAACTCCACCGCACCCGCCGACCAGTCCACTTCCGGGGTCGGTTCGTCGATGTGGATGCTCTCCGGCAGCACGCCGTGCCGCATCGCCAGCACCATCTTGATGACGCCGGCCAGGCCGGCCGCCGCCTGCGCGTGGCCGATGTTGGACTTCACCGAACCGAGCCAGAGCGGCCGGCCCTCGGGCCGGTCCCTGCCGTAGGTGGCGAGCAGCGCCTGGGCCTCGATCGGGTCGCCGAGCGCGGTGCCGGTGCCGTGCGCCTCCACCGCGTCGACCTGAGCGGCCGTCAATCCCGCACTGGAGAGCGCTTGCCGGATCACCCGCTGCTGGGACGGACCGTTCGGCGCCGTCAGCCCGTTGCTGGCACCGTCCTGGTTGATCGCCGAGCCGCGCACCACGGCCAGCACCGGATGCCCGTTGCGCCGCGCGTCGGAGAGCCGCTCGACCAGCAGCATGCCGACGCCCTCGGAGGGCGTGAAGCCGTCCGCGGCGGCCGAGAACGGCTTGCAGCGGCCGTCGGAGGCCAGCCCCTGCTGGCGGCTGAATTCGACGAAGGTCCCCGGGGTCGACATCACGGTCACGCCACCGGCCAGCGCCAGCTCGCACTCGCCGTTGCGCAGCGCCTGCACCGCCAGGTGCAGGGCCACCAGCGAGGCCGAGCAGGCGGTGTCCACGGTCATCGCCGGGCCTTCGAGGCCGAACAGGTAGGAGACCCGGCCGGAGACCACGCTGGCCGCCGTGCCGGTGGCGACATGGCCCTCCGCCGACTCGGCCGCGCCGGCCAGCAGGGCCAGGTAGTCCGATCCGTTGGTGCCGGCGAAGACGCCGGTCCGGCTGCCGCGCAGCGCGCCCGGGTCGATGCCGGCCCGCTCGAGCGCCTCCCAGGAGGTCTCAAGCAGCAGCCGCTGCTGCGGGTCCATCGCCATCGCCTCACGCGGCGAGATCCCGAAGAAGGCGGCGTCGAAGCGGCTGGCGTCGTCCAGGAACCCGCCCTCGCGGATGTAGGAGGTGCCCTGGTGGTCGCGGTCGGCGTTGAAGACCGCGTCGAGGTCCCAGCCACGGTCGGCGGGGAACTCCGACAGCGCGTCACCCGCGTTGACCAGCAGCCGCCACAGGTCCTCGGGCGAGGCCACGCCGCCGGGGAACCGGCAGCTCATGCCGACGATCGCGATCGGCTCGTCGGCGGCCCTGACCACGACCGGGGCGGCCACCGCGCCGGCGGTGCCGGAGAGTTCCTCCGCGAGGTGGCGCACGAGTGCGACGGCGTTGGGGTGGTCGTAGATCAGGGTGGCGGGGAGCTTGATCCCGGCGGCCGCACCGAGCCGGTTGCGCAGCTCGACGGCGGTGAGCGAGTCGAAGCCGAGCTCCTTGAAGGCCCGGCCGGTGTCCACCGCCTCCGGGCCCGGGTAGCCGAGCGCGGCCGCGACGTGGGAGGTGACCAGGTCGAGCAGGATCTCCTCGCGCTCGGCCGCCGCGAGACCGGCGAGCCGGGCGGCCAGGCCGTCGCCGGCGCTCTCCTGCTCCTCGGCGCCGCCGCCGGTGCGCGCCAGGGCCGCGACGGCCTCGGGCAGCTCGAACAGCAGCGGCCGGACCCGGCCCGAGGTGAAGGCGAGCGCGAAGCGCTGCCAGTCGATCTCGGTGACGGTCAGCACGGTGTCGCCCTGGTCCAGCGCCTGCTGAAGGGCGGCCACCGCCCGCCCGGGCGCCATCTCGAGGATGCCGTGCCGGCGCATCCGGTCGCCGACGCCGTCCTCGGCCGCCATGCCGCCCTCGCCCCACGGCCCCCAGGCCACCGAGGTGGCGGGCAGGCCGTCGGCCCGCCGCTGCTCGGCCAGCGCGTCCAGGAAGGCGTTGCCGGGCGCGTAGTTGCCCTGGCCGGGGGCGCCGAAGGTGGCGGCGAAGGAGGAGAAGAGCACGAACGCGGACAGCTCGAGGTCGCGGGTCAGCTCGTGCAGGTGCAGGGCGGCGTCGACCTTGACCCGCAGCACCCGTTCCAGCTGATCGGCCGTCAGGGCCTGGATGACCGCGTCGTCCAGCACTGCGGCGGTGTGCATCACGGCGGTCAGCGGCCGGTCGGCCGGGATGCCCGCCAGCAGCTCGGCCAGCGCCGCACGGTCGGAGACGTCGCAGGAGGCGATGGTGACCTGGGCGCCCAGCGCGGTGAGCTCCGCGTGCAGTTCGGCGGCGCCTTCGGCGTCCGGGCCGCGGCGGCTGGTCAGCAGCAGGTGCTCGGCGCCGTTGCCGGCCAGCCAGCGGGCCACGTGCGCGCCGAGCGCGCCGGTGCCGCCGGTGACCAGGACGGTGCCGCTCGGCCGCCAACTCTCGCCCTGCGCCGGGCCGGCCGGCGCGTGCAGCAGGCGGCGGACGAACACCCCGGCGGCCCGGACGGCCAGCTGGTCCTCGACCCCGGTGCCGGCCAGCACGCCGACCAGGTGATCCAGGGCGCGCTCGTCGACCGTTTCGGGCAGGTCCAGCAGACCGCCCCAGCGCTGCGCGTCCTCCAGCGCGGCGACCCGGCCAAGCCCCCAGACCAGTGACTGCGCGGGTCTGGCCAGCCGCTCGCCGCGGTTCACCGCCACCGCACCCCGGGTGGCGGTCCACACCGGCGTCTCGAACCCGGCGTCCGCCAGCGCCTGGAGCAGCGCGACCGAGCCCGCCATGCCGAACGGCACCGACGGGTACGCGGGGCAGCGGGTCTCGTCCAGCGCGAGCAGCGACAGCACCCCGGCGGGCGCGGCGCCCTCCGGCAGCTCCCGGCGGAGCAGCTCGGCCAGCGCCGCCCGCTCCAGGTCGGCCTCGTCGACCACCAACTGCTTTAGGTCCGCGCCGCGTTGGGTGAGCTTCTGGACGGCGCCGACGGCCCAGGCGTCCGCCGTGAGGCCGGCCGGCACGACGACCAGCCAGGTGCCGGAGAGCACCGGGGCGGGCAGGTCGGTAAGCGCTTGCCAGCCGACCCGGTAGCGCCAGCCGTCGATCACGGACTGCTCGCGGCGCTGGCGCCGCCAGGAGGAGAGCGCGGGCAGCACAGCGCTCAACGGGGCGTCCCCACCCAGGTCGAGCGAGCCGGCCAGCGCCGTCAGGTCCTCGTTCTCGACGGCCGCCCAGAACTCCGCCTCCACCGGATCCAGCGCGGCGTCACGCTGCTCGGCGGCGGCCGCGCTCGGCGCGTCCAACCAGTAGCGGCTGCGCTGGAAGGCGTAGGTGGGCAGCTCGACGCGCTGCGCGCCGGTGCCCGCGAACACGGCGGCCTGCCAGTCCACGGCGATGCCGCGCACCCAGGCCTCGGCGAAGGAGGCCGCCATCCGGCGGGCGCCGCCCTCACCGCGCCGCAGCGTGCCGACGGTGACGGCCGGCGCGTCGGCCTCCTCCAGGACCTCCTGAAGGCCGGTCAGCAGCACCGGGTGCGGGCTGACCTCGACGAACCCGCCGACCCCGTGGTCCATGACGGCGGCCCGGACCGCGTCGCTGAACCGCACGGTGGAGCGGAGGTTGGTGTACCAGTACGCGGCGTCCATCGCGGCGCCGTCGAGCAGCTCGCCGGTCACCGTGGAGAGCAGCGGCACCCGCCCGGTGACCGGGGCGATCCCGGCCAGCGCGGTGGCCAGCTCCTCCTGGATCGCCTCGACCTGGGCGGAGTGCGAGGCGTAACTGACCTGCACCCGACGGGCCCGGACACCGTCCGCCTCGCAGCCGGCGAGCAGCTCGTCCAGCGCCGCCGGCTCGCCCGCGACCACCACCGAGGTCGGGCCGTTGACGGCCGCCACCGAGATCCGCTGCTCGCCCCAGGCGGCCAGCCGCTCGCGGACCGCGGCCACCGGCAGCGCCATCGAGACCATGCCGCCGTGGCCCTCCAGGCCGGCGGCGATCGCCTTGCTGCGCAGCGCGACGACCTTGGCGCCGTCGGCACGCGACAGCACCCCGGCCACCACGGCGGCCGCGATCTCGCCCTGCGAGTGGCCCACCACCAGCGCGGGCTCGACACCCGCCGCCCGCCAGACCTCGGCGAGCGAGACCATCACGGCCCACAGCACCGGCTGCACGACCTCGACCCGGTCCAGCCACTCCTCGCCGGCCCGGCCGAGCAGCACGTCCGGCAGCCACCAGTCGGTGAACGGCGCGAGCGCAGCCGCGCACTCCTCGATCGCGGTGCGGAACACCGGCGACCGGTCCCACAGTTCGACGCCCATCGCGGCCCACTGCGAGCCCTGCCCGGGGAAGACGAAGGCGACCTTGCCGACCGGCTGGGCCACGCCTTCGACCAGGTCGGCGGCCACCCCACCGGCGGCGAGCGTCTCCAGTCCGCGACCGAACTCCGCGAGGTCGGTGCCGAGCACCACGGCCCGGTGCTCCAGCGCGGCCCGGCCCACCGCCAGCGAGAGCCCGACGGCCGCCGCGTCCGGCACCGGCTCGACGGCCGCGAAGGCGGCCAGCCGGGCCGCCTGCCCGCGCAGCGCCGCCGCGCCTCGGGCGGACACCGGCCAGGGCAGCACGTCGGCCTCGATCGCGGCGCCCTGCACCTGGGCCGGCGGCTGCTGCTCGGCGGGCGGCTGCTCGGCCGACGGAGCCTGCTCGGCGGTGCTCTGCTCGATGATGCTCTGCTCGATGATGATGTGTGCGTTGGTGCCGCTGAACCCGAAGGAGGAGACGGCGGCCCGGCGCGGCTGCCCGGTGTCCGGCCAGTCCCGCGCCTCGGTCAGCAGCTCCACCGCACCGGCCGACCAGTCCACGTGCGGGGACGGCTCGCTGACGTGCAGCGTCTTCGGCAGCACGCCGTGGCGGATCGCCATCACCATCTTGATGATGCCGCCGACCCCGGCCGCCGCCTGGGTGTGGCCGATGTTGGACTTCAACGAGCCGAGCAGCAGCGGCCGTTCGGCCGCCCGCTCCTGGCCGTAGGTGGCCAGCAGGGCCTGCGCCTCGATCGGGTCGCCCAGCGTGGTGCCGGTGCCGTGCGCCTCGACCGCGTCGACCTGACCCGGCGTCAGACCGGCCGATGCGAGCGCTTGCCGGATCACCCGCTGCTGGGACGGGCCGTTCGGGGCGGTGAGGCCGTTGCTGGCGCCGTCCTGGTTGATCGCCGAGCCCCGCACGATGGCCAGCACCGGGTGCCCGTTGCGCCGCGCGTCGGAGAGCCGCTCGACGAGCAGCATGCCGACGCCCTCGCCCCAGCCGGTGCCGTCCGCGTCGGCCGAGAAGGCCTTGCAGCGCCCGTCGGTGGCAAGCCCGCGCTGCCGGCTGAACTCCACGAAGGTGCCGGGCGTGGCCATCACGGTGACGCCACCGGCCAGCGCCAGCGTGCACTCGCCGGTGCGCAGCGCCTGCACGGCCAGGTGCAGGGCGACCAGCGAGGAGGAGCACGCGGTGTCGACGGTGACCGCCGGGCCCTCCAGGCCGAGGGTGTAGGAGACCCGGCCCGAGGCGACGCTGCCGAAGCTGCCGGTCCCCAGGTGGCCCTCGACGCCCTCCGGCACCGAGCTGAGCCGGCTGGCGTACTCGTGGTACATCAGGCCGGCGAAGATGCCGGTCCGGCTGCCCTTGAGCCCGGTCGGGTCGATGCCGGCCCGCTCGAAGGCCTCCCAGGAGGTCTCCAGCAGCAGCCGCTGCTGCGGGTCCATCGCCAGTGCCTCGCGCGGCGAGATCCCGAAGAAGGCCGGGTCGAACTCGCAGGCGTCGTGCAGGAAACCACCCTGGCTGACGTAGCTGGTGCCCTGCTGGTCGGGGTCCTCGTCGATCAGCGACTCGACCTCCCAGCCACGGTCGGTCGGGAAGCCGGTGACGGCGTCACCACCGTCGGCCACCAGCCGCCACAGCTCCTCCGGAGAGGACACCCCACCGGGGTAGCGGCAGGCCATGCCGACGATCGCGATCGGCTCCTGGTCGCGCTCCTCCAGCTCCCGCAGGCGCCGGCGAGCGTTCCGCAGATCAGCGGTGGCGCGCTTGAGGTAGTCGCGCAGCTTGTCCTCGTTCACCATGTCCGTCCATTCCTTGCGGAAAAGGGGTCGCGCCTGCGTACTGGGGGCCCGGAAGCCCGGTCAGAAGGTTTCGAGCTCGTCGTCGAGCAGGTCGAACAGCTCGTCGTCGGTGGCCGATTCGATGTCGGTGTCGTCCTCCGCCGGGTGCTGGTCCGCACCGACGTAGTCCCGCCACTGGGCCAGCAGCGCTTGCAGGCGCAGGGTGACCCGGGTGCCGGTCTCCTCGTCGGTGGGGGTGGCCGCCAGGGCCTGCGCCAGGCGGTCCAGCTCGGCGAAGACGCCGTCCCCGGCCGCCTGCTCGTCCAGCGGCAGCGCGCCCCGCAGTTGCCCGGCCAGCTCGGCCGGGCTCGGGTAGTCGAAGACCAGCGTGGCCGGCAGCCGCAGGCCGGTCACCGCGTTCAGCCGGTTGCGCAGCTCGACGGCGGTCAGCGAGTCGAAGCCCAACTCCCGGAAGCTGGCCGCCGGCTGGACGGCCGCACCACCGGAGTAGCCGAGCACCGCGGCGACCTGCCCGCGCACCAGCTCCAGCAGGATGCGTTCCTGCTCCTCGATGGCCAGACCGGTCAACTGCCGCACCAGCGCGGTGCCCGGGTCGGCGGCCGCGCTGCCGGCCGCGCGCCGTGCCGGCTGGCGGATCAGGCCCCGCAACAGCGCGGGCACCTCGCCCGCCTCGGCCGCCTGGGCCCGCAGTCCGGCCAGGTCCAGCCGGGCCGGCAGCAGCACCGGGTCCGGCAGGCCGACGGCCGTGTCGAGCAGGGCCAGGCCCTCCTCGACCGAGAGCGCCGCCACACCGCGGTTCAGCCGGCGGGCGTCGGCCTCGTCCAGCTCGCCGCCCATCCCCCCGCCGTCCTCGGCCCACAGGCCCCAGGCCAGCGAGGCGGCCGGCAGCCCGGCGGCCCGGCGGTGCTGGGCGAGCGCGTCCAGGAAGGCGTTGGCGGCGGCGTAGTTGCCCTGGCCCGCGTTGCCGAAGATGCCGGCGGCGGAGGAGAAGAGCACGAAGGCGGCGAGGTTCTGATCCTTCGTCAGCTCGTGCAGATGCCAGGCCGCGTCCACCTTCGGGCGCAGGACGGTGTCGAGCCGCTCCGGGGTGAGCGAGGAGATCACGCCGTCGTCCAGCACACCGGCGGTGTGCACGACGGCGGTCAGCGGATGCTCGAGTCCGGTGCCGAGCAGGGCGGCCAGCGCCTCGCGGTCGGCCACGTCGCAGGCGGCGAACCTGGCGACCGCACCCAGCTCCGCCAGCTCGGCGGCCAACTCCGCCGCGCCCTCGGCCGCTTCACCACGACGCGAGACCAGCAGCAGGTGCCGCACGCCGTGCCGGGCCACCAGGTGCCGGGCCACCGCGCGGCCGAGCGAGCCAGTCGCGCCGGTCACCAGGACCGTGCCGTCGGCGTCGTACGCCGGGGTGACCTCGGGTTCGCCGGTGGCCACGGCTGCCAGGCGCGGGGCGAGCGCCGCACCGGCGCGCAGCGCCAGTTGGGGTTCGCCCGTGTCGACGGCGGCGGCCAGGGCGGCCGTCGAAGCCACGTCCTGGTCCAGGTCGACCAGCGTGATCCGGCCCGGGTTCTCGGCCTGCGCGGACCGCACCAGGCCCCAGACAGCGGCCCCGGCCAGGTCGCGGACGTCCACACCGGCGACGGCCACCGCGCCACGGGTCACCAGGACCAGCCGGGAGTCGGCGAACGCCTCGTCGGACAGCCACTGTTGGAGCAGCGCCAGCGCGCGGTGGACCGCCCCGTGGGTGGCCACCGCGAGATCGGCGGCGGCAGCCGGCACAACCGGCACCACGACCGTGTCCGGCAGCAGCTCGCTCAGCGTCGCCAGGTCGTCGAAGCACTCGGCGCCGGGCAGCCCGAGGTCGTGCTGCCCGAGCACCGCCACCACGCCCAGCGAACCGGTGGCGGGCAGCGCCACGCCCGTCCACTCGGAGCGGAACAGCGCCTCGTGCCGGCCGGACCCGTCGCCCGCCAACTGCTCGGGCGAGAAGGCCCGCAGCACCAGCGAGTCCACCGAGGCCACCGGCGCGCCGGTGCCGTCGGCCACCGCCAGCGAGACCGAGTCCGCGCCGAGCGAGGTGATCCGCACCCGCAACTCGGCCGCACCGGCGGCGAAGAGCGAGACACCCGACCAGGCGAACGGCAGCCGGCCACGGCTCTCCTCGCCGAGCAGGCCGCCCAGGCCGAGCGCGTGCAGTGTCGCGTCCAGCAGCGCGGGGTGCAGACCGAACAGGCCTGCCTCCGAACGGTGTTCCTCCGGCAGCGCCACCTCGGCGAACAGCTCGCCGTCCCGCCGCCAGGCCGCCCGCAGGCCCTGGAACGTCGGGCCGTAGCCGAACCCGGCCGCCTCGAAGGCGGGATAGACCGACTCGACCGGCTCCGGCTGGGCGCCCGCCGGCGGCCACTGCGCGAGGTCGAACGACGCGGTCCGCTCGGCTGCGGCCAGTTGGCCGGTGGCGTGCCGGGTCCATGGCAGGTCCGGCTCGGCCTCCGCCGGGCGCGAGAAGACCGCCAGCCGGCGCCCGCCACTCTCGTCGGGCGCGCCGACGGTCAGCTGCACCTGCATCGCGCCCTTGGCCGGCAGCACCAGCGGCGCCTCCAGCGTCAGCTCCTCCAGCAGCCCGCAACCCACCTGGTCACCGGCCCGGATCGCCAGCTCCACGAACGCCGTGCCCGGCAGCAGCACGCTGCCCGCCACCGCGTGGTCGGCCAGCCACGGGTGGCTGTCCAGTGCGAGTCGAGCCGTGAAGACGTGACTGTCGGCGTCCGCGAGCGCCAACGAGGCGCCCAGCAGCGGGTGATCCGCCGACCCGAGGCCGGCGGAGGCGACATCGCCGAGCCACCCGGCCTGCGGCCTGGGCCAGTAGCGCTCGCGCTGGAAGGCATAGGTGGGCAGTTCGACGAGCCGCGCCCCGCTCCCGGCATACAGCGCCGCCCAGTCGACCCGCACCCCGCGCACGTGCAGCCGGCCCAGGGCGGTGGCGGCGGCCTCGGTCTCCGGGCGGTCGCGTCGCAGCAGCGGCGTCAGCAGGGCGGCCGTCTCGTCGGTCAGGCAGTCCTGCGCCATCGCGGTGAGGGTGCCGTCCGGGCCCAACTCCAGGAAGGTGCGGACGCCTTCGCTCTCCAGGGCCTGGACCGCTTCGCAGAACCGGACCGCCTCGCGCACATGCCGCACCCAGTACTCGGGCGAGGTCAGGTCCGCGCTCCGGTCGAGGGTGGAGACGATCGGGATCTTCGGCGCGTGGAAGGTCAATTCCTCGGCCACCGACCGGAATTCGGCGAGCATGCCGTCCATCAGCGGCGAGTGGAAGGCGTGGCTGACGGTGAGCCGCTTGGTCTTGCGGCCGAGCTCCGCCAGCTGCCCGGCGACCTCGATCACGGCCTGCTCGGCGCCCGAGATCACCACGGAGGTGGGCCCGTTGACAGCGGCGATGCCGAGCTCGTGCTCGCGCCCGGCGAGCAGCGGCAGCACCTCGGCCTCGGCGGCCTGGACGGCCACCATCGCGCCGCCCGTGGGCAGTTGCTGCATCAGGCGACCGCGCGCGGCGACCAGCTCGGCGGCGTCGGCCAGCGAGAGGATGCCCGCGACGTGCGCGGCGGCGAGCTCACCGATCGAGTGGCCGGCCAGGAAGTCCGGGCGGATACCCCAGGACTCGACGAGGCGGAACAGCGCGACCTCGATCGCGAAGAGCGCGGGCTGGGTGTAGGCCGTCTGGTCGAGCAGCGCGCCGGCGTCCTTCAGCGGCGTCTCCAGGTGCTGGTCCAGCTCCGCGCAGACGGCGTCGTAGGCCGCCGCGAACACCGGGAAAGCGCTGGACAGTTCGGCGCCCATCCCGGCGCGCTGGCTGCCCTGGCCGGTGAACAGGAAGGCCGTCCGGCCGCCGCTGACCACCCCGGCGCTGACGGTCGCCTCGTCACTCGCCAGTAGCTCCAGCCCGCGCAGCAGCTCCGCCCGGTCGTGCGCCACCAGAGCGGCACGGTGGTCGAAGGCGGCGCGTGCCGTGGCCAGCGAGTAGCCGAGGTCCGCGATGGCCGGCCCGGGGTGGGCGGCGAGGTGGTCCCGCAACCGGGCCGCCTGGCCGCGCAGGGCCTGCGGTGTCCGGCCCGACAGGACGAGCGGGAGCAGTGACGGCTGCTCGACGTCCGGGGCCTGCTCGACGTCCGGGGCCTGCTCGATGACGGTGTGGGCGTTGGTGCCGCTGATACCGAAGGAGGAGACCGCGGCCCGTCGTGGCTGCCCGGTCTGCGGCCACGGCCGCGTCTCGGTGAGCAGTTCCACCGCGCCGGCGGTCCAGTCCACGTGCCGGGACGGCTCGCCGACGTGCAGCGTGCGCGGCAGCACTCCGTGCCGCATCGCCATGACCATCTTGATCACGCCGGCCACGCCGGCGGCGGCCTGGGTGTGGCCCAGGTTGGACTTGATCGAGCCGAGCCAGAGCGGCTGCTCCTCGGTGTGGTCCTGGCCGTAGGTGGCGAGCAGCGCCTGGGCCTCGATCGGGTCACCCAGCGTGGTTCCCGTGCCGTGCGCCTCGACCGCGTCGACCTGATCGGCGGTCAACCCCGCACTGGAAAGCGCCTGCCGGATCACCCGCTGCTGGGACGGGCCGTTCGGCGCCGTCAGACCGTTCGAAGCGCCGTCCTGGTTGACCGCCGATCCGCGCACGATGGCGAGGATCGGGTGCCCGTTGCGGCGTGCGTCCGAGAGCCGCTCCACGAGCAGCATGCCCGCGCCCTCGCCCCAGCCGGTGCCGTCCGCCTCGTCCGAGAACGCCTTGCAACGCCCGTCGGCCGACAGGCCGCGCTGGCGGCTGAAGCCGACGAAGGTGTTGGGGGTGGCCATCACGGTCACACCGCCGGCCAGCGCCATCGTGCACTCGCCGCTGCGCAGCGCCTGGATCGCCCAGTGCAGCGCGACCAACGAGGACGAGCAGGCCGTGTCCACGGTGACCGCCGGCCCCTCCAGGCCGAAGGTGTAGGAGACCCGGCCCGAGGCGATGCTGCCCGTGTCGCCGCCGCCCAGGTAGCCCTCGCCACCGGCCGGGTCGTCCTGGAGGCGGGTGGCGTAGTCGTGGTACATCACGCCGACGAAGACGCCGGTCCTGCTGCCGCGTAGCGTGGCCGGGTCGATACCGGCCCGCTCGAAGGCCTCCCAGGAGGTCTCGAGCAGCAGCCGCTGCTGCGGGTCGGTGGCCAGCGCCTCGCGCGGGCTGATGCCGAAGAAGGTCGGGTCGAACTCGGCGGCGTCGTGCAGGAAGCCGCCCTCACGGGTGTACGAGGTGCCGGGGTGTTCCGGGTCCGGGTGGTAGAGGCGCTCGATGTCCCAGCCGCGGTCCTCGGGGAAGCCCGAGATGGCGTCCCGCCCGTCGGCGACCAGCTGCCACAGCTCCTCGGGGGTGCTGACCCCGCCGGGGAAGCGGCAGCTCATCGCGACGATGGCGATCGGGTCCTCGTCGGCCGCCGTCGGGCGGGCCACAGCGGCCGCCGGCTGGTCGAGACCGGTCGTGCCGAGGAGTTCGGCCCGCAGGTGCCGGGAGAGCACCTGCGAGTTGGGGTGGTCGAAGACCAGGGTGGCCGGCAGGCGCAGGCCGCTCGCCGCGGTGAGGCTGTTGCGCAGTTCGAGAGCGCTGAGCGAGTCGAAGCCCAGTTCGCGGAAGGCACGGGTCGGGTCGACCGCTTCCGGCCCGCCGTAGCCCAGCACGGCCGCCGCGTGGGTCCGGACCAGGTCGAGGAGCAGCGCGTCCTGCTCGGCCTCGGACAGCTCGGCGAGCCGGGCTCCCAGCGCGGTGGACTCGGCGCCGGCGGCAGCGGAGGCGGCGCGACGCAGCGGCGCCCGGACCAGGCCGCGCAGCAACGGCGGCAGCAGGCCCGCCTCGGCCTGCGCCCGCAGGCCGGCCAGGTCGAGCCGGACCGGCACCAGCAGCGGCTCACCGGAGCGCGCGGCGGCATCGAGCAGCGCCAGGCCCTCGGTGGCGGAGAGTGGCAGCACACCGCCGCGCGCCATCCGCTCGACATCGGTACTGGCCAACTCGCCAGCCATGCCGCCGTCTTCGGCCCACAGGCCCCAGGCCAGCGAGGCGGCCGGCAGCCCGGCGGCCTGACGGTGCTCGGCGAGCGCGTCCAGGAAGCCGTTCGCCGCAGCGTAGTTGCCCTGACCGGCCGCGCCGAACACGCCGGCGGCGGAGGAGAAGAGCAGGAAGGCGGCGAGGTTCTGACCCTTCGTCAACTCGTGCAGGTGCCAGGCCGCGTCGACCTTCGGGCGCAGCACCGCAGAGACGCGCTCGGGGGTGAGGGAGGAGATCACGCCGTCGTCCAGCACACCGGCGGTGTGCACGACGGCGGTCAGCGGATGCTCAAGCTCGGTACCGAGCAGGGCGGCCAGCGCCTCGCGGTCGGCCACGTCGCAGGCGGCGAACCTCGCGACCGCTCCCAGCTCCGCCAGCTCGGCGGCCAACTCCGCAGCGCCCTGGGCCGCTTCACCGCGACGCGAGACGAGCAGCAGGTTGCGCGCGCCGTACTCGGTGACCAGGTGCCGGGCCACCAGCGCGCCCAGCGTGCCGGTGGCACCGGTCAGCAGCACCGTGCCCTCGGGGTCCAGCGCCGGCGCCGGCGCCTCGGCAGCCGCCATCACCCGCGCCAGGCGCGGGGCGAAGGCCGCACCCGCGCGCAGCGCCAGCTGCGGCTCGCCCGACTCGACGGCGGCGGGCAGCAGGCCCGACGACTCCTCGTCCAGGTCGACCAGCGTGATCCGGCCCGGGTTCTCCGACTGCGCCGAGCGCAGCAGACCCAGGACGGCGGCCGACGGCAGGTCGCGGACCTCCTCGCCGGCGACGGCCACCGCGCCACGCGTCACCACGACCAGCCGGGAGTCGGCGAACGCCTCCTCGGCCAGCCACTGCTGAACCAGCGCCAGCGCGCGGTGCACAGCCTGATGCGTGACCGCGACCACGTCGAGAGCAGCACCCGGCAGCACCGGAAGGACGATCGTCTCGGGCGCCGCCTCGACCAGCGCACCCAACTCGTCGACGCACACGGCATCCGCGAACCCGAAGCCGTCGTCACCGAGCACCGCCACCACGCCGAGCGAACCGGCCGACGGCAGCGACACGCCCGTCCACTCCGGACGGAACAGCGCCTCCTGGTGGCCGCCGTCACCCGCCAACTGCTCGGGCGAGAACGGCCGCAGCACCAGCGAGTCCACCAGGGCCACCGGCGCACCCGTGCCGTCGGCCACCGCCAGCGAGACCGCGTCCGCACCCGCCGCCGACAGGCGCACCCGCAACTCGGCCGCACCGGCAGCGAAGAGCGAGACACCCGACCAGGCGAACGGCAGCCGGCCCTGACCGGAGTCCGCCAGCAGCCCGCCCAGACCGATCGCGTGCAGCGCGGCATCCAGCAACGCCGGGTGCAGCCCGAATGCGGCCGCAGCTTCCCGGGCCTGCTCCGGCAGCGCCACCTCGGCGAACAGCTCGCCGCCGCGCCGCCAGGCCGCCCGCAGCCCCTGGAACAGCGGGCCGTAGGCCAAACCGGCCTGCCCGAGGCCGTCGTACAGCCCCTCGACCGGCACCGCCTCGGCGCCCACCGGCGGCCACTGGGTCAGCTCGAACGACGCCGCCCGCTCACCCACGGCCAGCAGACCGGTCGCGTGCCGCGTCCACGGACGGTCGGACCACGCCGCGCCGGCCGTCTCGTCCTGCGGGCGGGAGTGCACCTGCAGCGTCCGGCGACCCGCGTCGTCCGGTTCGCCGACAGCGAGGCAGAGTTGGAGCGCACCTGCGGTCGGGAGGGCCAGCGGCGCCTCCAGCGTCAGCTCCTCCAGCAGGCCGCAACCCACCTGGTCGCCGGCCGCCACCGCCAGCTCCACGAACGCGGTGCCGGGCAGCAGCACGCTGCCGGCCACCGTGTGGTCGGCCAGCCACGACTGCGCGTCGAGCGACAACCGCCCGAAGCAGAGCAGGCCGTCCGCGTCGGGCAGCGCGACCACCGCGCCCAGCAGCGGGTGATCGACCGCGCCGAGGCCGGCCGTGGTCACGTCGCCGCCGGGGAAGTCGCCGGTGTCCAGCCAGTAGCGCTGCCGCTGGAACGCGTAGGTCGGCAGGTCGACCCGCCGGGCTGCCGTGTCCGCGAAGACCGCCGGCCAGTCGAGCTTGACGCCGCGCACGTGCAGCTGGGCAAGCGCGCTGCTGAACGTCTCCGGCTCGGCGCGGTCGCGGCGCAGTACCGGGGTGAAGGCGCTTTCCTCGGCGGTCACGCACTCCTGCGCGAGAGCGGACAGCGTGCCGTCCGGGCCCAACTCCAGGAAGGTGCGGACACCCTCGCGCTCCAGGGTCACGACCGCGTCGGCGAAGCGGACGGCCTCGCGGACGTGGCGCACCCAGTACTCGGGCGAGGTCGGATCGGCCTGCTGGTCGAGCGTCGAGACGATCGGGATCCGCGGGGCATTGAAGGTCAACTCCGAGGCGACCGCACGGAACTCGGCGAGCATCGGGTCCATCAGCGGCGAGTGGAACGCGTGGCTGACCGTGAGCCGCTTCGTCTTGCGACCCTCGGCCGCCAGCTGCTCCGCAACCTCCAGCACGGCCTGCTCGTCGCCCGAAATCACCACGGCCGACGGACCGTTGACGGCGGCGATACCGACGTCAGTGCGGTCCGCCAGCAGCGGCAGCACCTCGTCCTCGGTCGCCTGCACGGCCACCATCGCGCCACCGGCCGGCAGCGCCTGCATCAGGCGCCCGCGCGCGGCGACCAACTTGGCCGAATCCGCCAGCGAGAGCACGCCCGCCACATGCGCGGCCGCCAGCTCACCGATCGAGTGCCCGGCCAGGAAGTCCGGGCGGACACCCCACGACTCCACCAGCCGGAACAGCGCCACCTCAAGCGCGAAGAGCGCCGGCTGCGTGTACCCGGTCTGGTCGATCAACGCCGAAGCATCCTTCAGCGGCGTCTCCAGCCACCGGTCCAACTCCGCACAGACCGCGTCATAGGCCGCAGCGAACACCCGGAAAGCGCTGTACAGCTCGCCACCCATCCCAGCCCGCTGGCTGCCCTGACCGGTGAACAGGAACGCCGTCCGACCCGCCGACCCGGCCGTCCCCAGCACCGCGCGCGAAGCCGACTCGCCGTTCGCCAGCGCCTCGACGGCCGCCAGGGCCTCGGCGCGGTCCCGGACCAGCAGCGCGGCCCGCCGCTTGTAGGCCGTGCGGGAAGTGGCCAGCGAGAAGCCCAGGTCGGCGACCGTCAGATCGGCCTCACCCGCCAAGTGCTCCGCCAGCCGCGCCGCCTGGGCGCGCAGCGACCGCTCGTCCCGCCCTGAGACCACCAGCGGCAGCGGTCGCGCGAGCGGGCCCGGCCCGCCGGCCGTGGCCGCCGGGTCCTGCTCGATGATGCTCTGCTCGATAATGATGTGCGCGTTGGTCCCGCTCACGCCGAACGAGGAGACCGCCGCGCGGCGCGGCCGCCCGGTCTCGGGCCAGGGCCGCGCCTCGGTCAGCAGCTCCACCGCACCGGCCGACCAGTCCACGTGCGGGGACGGCTCGTCCACGTGCAGCGTCTTCGGCAGCACGCCGTGGCGCATCGCCATCACCATCTTGATGATGCCGCCGACCCCGGCCGCCGCCTGGGTGTGGCCGATGTTGGACTTCAACGAGCCCAGCAGCAGCGGGCGTTGCCGGTCCTGCCCGTAGGTGGCGAGCAGCGCCTGCGCCTCGATCGGGTCGCCGAGCCGGGTGCCGGTGCCGTGTGCCTCCACCGCGTCGACCTGACCGGCCGTCAGCCGTGCCGAGGCCAGCGCCTGGCGGATCACCCGCTGCTGGGCCGGGCCGTTGGGGGCCGTCAGTCCGCTGCTGGCACCGTCCTGGTTGACCGCGCTGCCGCGCACCACGGCGAGCACGGGGTGCCCGTTGCGCTGGGCGTCGGCGAGCCGCTCGACCAGCAGCATGCCCGCGCCCTCGCCCCAGCCGGTGCCGTCGGCCGCCGCCGCGAAGGACTTGCAACGGCCGTCCGCCGCGAGTCCGCGCTGGCGGCTGAAGTCGATGAAGGCGTTGGGGGTGGACATCACCGTGACGCCACCGGCCAGTGCCAGCGAGCACTCGCCCGCGCGCAGGGCCTGGATCGCCCAGTGCAGGGCGACCAGCGAGGAGGAGCACGCGGTGTCGACCGTGACCGCCGGGCCCTCCAGGCCGAGCGCGTAGGCCACCCGGCCCGAGGCCACGCTGCCCGAGTTGCCGTTGCCGAGGTAGCCCGCGACGCCCTCGGGGACGTCGAACAGGCGGGCGGCGTAGTCGTGGTACATCAGGCCCGCGAAGACACCGGTGGCGCTGCCGCGCGCCGACTCGGGGTCGATGCCGGCCCGCTCGAAGGCCTCCCAAGAGGTCTCCAGGAGCAGGCGCTGCTGCGGGTCCATCGCCAGCGCCTCGCGCGGCGAGATGTTGAAGAAGTCGGGGTCGAACTCGGCGGCCTCGTGCAGGAAACCGCCTTCCCGGGTGTAGGAGCTGGCCGGCTGCTCGGGGTCCTCGTCGTACAGGTCCCAGCCACGGTCGACGGGAAAGCCCGACACGCCGTCGGCACCGGTCGCCACCAGCCGCCACAGGTCCTCGGGAGAGCGCACGCCGCCCGGATAGCGGCAGGCCATGCCGACGATCGCGATCGGCTCGGGCTCCTGCTCCTCGAGATCGCGAAGCCGCCGGCGGGTCTCACGCAGGTCGGCGGTCGCCCGCTTGAGGTAGTCGAGGAGCTTCTCTTCGTTCTCCACGTTGTCCGTCACACCCCTGAACCGGCCGTGAAGGTCCTGCCGGTCGCCGCCGACGTCCGAAGGACGCCGTCGAGCGGACCGGGCATGACCACCAATTGATCGACCACCAATTGATTCGTGATGAAAGCGCGCGCCCGCAGCTCCCCGCCGCCCGGGAAGGACCTCTGCCATTTCCGACGGGGGTCCCGCACAGTTCCGGCATCGGTATTCGCGCACCCCACCGGCCCGGTCGCGTCATTGCTGGGCGATGATTCCGGCGGACTCGCGGAACACAATTGCTGCTCCGCCACGCTAGCAGCGGCCGCCAGTGGGAGACATCCCCTAGCCGCCCCCTAGCCCCCCTGTTCCGGAGAGCGCCGGATTGCGGCGGAGCTGGCCAACTCTCCCCATGCTATACATGGTGCGCACGGTTCCGTGTCCCTTTCCACCGGCGCATGACGTCGTATCAGGATGCGCGTGAACTCCTCGCCGCGTAACCCCTATGCCGCCGTTATCGCGTCCCGCTCGATTCGCAGGCATCAATGAATACAGCACGCGCACCACAGGCCGTGGATTCAGCCGTCGTGGTCGACCAGTTGGTCAAGAGATACCGTAATCGCGATCGTCCTGCGGTCGACGGGCTGAGTTTCCGGGTCCGGCCCGGCGAGGTGTTCGGCCTGCTCGGGCCGAACGGCGCCGGAAAGTCGACCACGGTGGGAATGATGACCACCCGGGTGGCGCCGACCTCGGGCAGCGTCACCATCCTCGGGGTCGACGTGGCGGCCGACCCGTCCACCGCGCACCGGAACTTCGCCGTCGTCCCCCAGCGCAACAACCTCGACCGTTCCCTGACCATCCGGCAGAACCTGGTCTTCCACGCCGGCTACCACGGCATGGGCCGGGTCGAGCGCAACCGGCTGGCCGACAGCAGCCTGGAGTGGGTCGGCCTCAGCGACCACGGCAAGGCCCGGGTGGACGAGCTCTCCGGCGGCCAGGCGCAGCGGGTGATGATCGCCCGCGCGCTGATGCACCGGCCCCGGGTGCTCTTCCTGGACGAGCCGGCGACCGGTCTCGACCCGCAGTCGCGGCTCTTCGTCCACGAGCGGGTGGCCGAGCTGAGCGCGGGCGGCATCACCGTGGTGATCACCACGCACGACATGGAGGAGGCCGCCAAGCTCTGCGACCGGGTCGGCATCGTCGACCACGGCAAGCTGCTGGCGCTCGACTCCCCGGCGGCGCTGACCGAGTCGCTGCCCGGCACCGGCACCCTGACGGTCACGCTGCGCACCCCCGAGGCGGCCGAGGCCGGTTCTGCGGAACTCAACGACGTGGTCCGGGCCCTGGAGAAGACCGCCGGGGTCGAGCGGGTCGAGCCGGTCGAGCGGGTCGCCCCCGACGAGGAGGGCGACGTCCAGCCCGGCACCAGCCGGCTGCGGATCTACACCACCGGTCGCCCGACCACGGCGCTGCCCGCCGTCGTCGGCGTCTTCGCCGAGCTGCACTGCGACCTGGACGACGTGTCCCTCGGCGAACTGACCCTGGAGGACGTCTTCATCGAACTGACCGGGAGAGAACTCCGTTGAGCACCACCACCCCCACCATGCCCCTGCACGGCGGTGCCGAGCGGGCGAAGCCCCGCAAGGGCGGCTCAGCGGCCTGGGCGTTCTGCTACATCCTCTGGCGGGACATCTTCGTCACCGGCCGCGAACTGGTGCCGTTCCTGGCCCAGGTGATCATCGAGCCGTTCTTCATCCTGTTCGTCTTCGGCAAGGTGCTGACCACCATCGGCTTCACCGGCGAGGGTTTCCAGCAGGTGCTGCTGCCCGGCGTGGTGGCGCTCAGCAGCTTCCTGGTGGCCCTGCAGAACACGGCCTTCCCGCTCATCGTGGACTTCTCCTTCACCAAGGAGATCGAGGACCGGCTGCTCTCCCCGATCCCGCTCGCCCTGGTCGCCCTGGAGAAGCTGCTGTTCGGGGCGATCCGCGGCATGATCGGCGCCGCCGTGATGATCCCGCTCGGCTTCCTGCTGCTCAACCACGTGCACTGGCCGCTCTCCAGCGCGCTGCCGATCGCCGGTATCCTCGCGCTCGGCTCGCTGGCCGGCGCCACGGTGGGGATGACCATCGGCACGGCGGTCGACTCCCGGCACATCAGCATCATCATCACGGTGGTGCTGACGCCGCTGATGTTCACCGGCGCCACCCAGTTCCCGTGGTTCGGCCTCGCCGCCGTCCGGCCGTTCCAGGTGCTCTGCGCGCTCAACCCGCTGACCTACGTCAGCGAGGGGATGCGGGCCGTGCTGATCCCGCACGCCGTCCAGCACTCGATCCCGCTCTGGATCGACGCGACCGCCCTGGTCGGCGCCTGCCTGCTGTTCGGGCTGCTCGGCATCCGCGGCTTCCGAAAGCGGGCACTGGACTGAACGCAGTTCTGGCCCAGCCTGCGTGGGTTCACCTGAGACGGAAGCGCGGCAACGGCTTCGGCCCCGGGACCGGCACAACGGTCGCGGGGCCGAAGCCTTTTCGCGGTCCGGGGCCGGCGAGGCGCCCGCAACGCAGCCGACTCCAACGAGGCGTGCCCCCCGACACACGATCGCCCCCCTTGGACCGGGACGGTGCTCCGGTCCAAAGGGGGCGATCGAGCTTGCGGGGGCCCGCCGGGGTGTCAGTCCCCCGGCGGGCCCGGTCTGCGCCGGGCCGGTTCAGGCCCGAGGCTGGTCAGTTCAGGCCCAACTCCTCGTCGAGCAGGCTGAACAGCTCGTCCGCGGTGGCCGAGCTCAACTCGGCGTCGGCGGCCGGGTCGGCGGTGGCGGCCGCCTCAGGCTGCTGGGTCTCGGTCCACATCGACAGCAGGGTGCGCAGGCGGGTGGTGATGCTCCGGCGGTCCTCGTCCCCCGGGGTGAGGGTGGCGAGCACCGACTCCAGGCGGTCCAACTCCGCACCGATCGGCAGGGCCGGGCCGCCGGCCGCCTCGTCCTGGCGGGTCTCCTCGCGCAGGTAGCCGGCCAGCGCCACGGGTGTCGGGTAGTCGAAGATCAGCGTGACCGGCAGCCGCAGCCCGGCCAGCCCGCCCAGGCGGTTGCGCAGGTCGACGGCGGTCAGCGAGTCGAAGCCCAACTCGACGAAGCCGCGCTCCGGTTCGATCGCCTCGGCGTTGCCGTAGCCCAGCACCGCGGCCACCTGGCCGCGCACCAGGTCCAGCAGCAGGCGATCCCGCTCGGCGTCCGGCAGGCCGCGCAACCGCTCGGCCAGCGAACTCTGTTCGGTCGCCTCCGCGCCCCGTCCGGCCGCTCCGGCCGCCCCGGCGGACGCCGGGCGGCGGACCGGGATCCGGACCAGACCGCGCAGCAGGTGCGGCACCAGCTCGGGGTCGCCCTGGCCGCGCAGCACCGCCGCGTCCAGCCGCATCGGGACCAGCACCGGGTCGTCCAGTCCCAGCGCCAGCTCGAAGAGCTCCATGCCCTCCTTGGGCGCCAGCGGGGCGAACCCGGCCCGGGCCAGCCTGGCCACGTCCGCCTCGTCCAGACCGCCGGCCATGCCGCCGTCCGTCGCCCACAGGCCCCAGGCCAGCGAACCGGCCGCCAGACCCAGCGCCCTGCGGTGCTGGGCCAGCGCGTCCAGGAAGGTGTTGGCGGCGGCGTAGTTGCCCTGTCCCGCGCCGCCGAAGACACCGGAGGACGAGGAGAACAGCACGAACATGGCCAGATTCTGATGCTGCGTCAGATCGTGCAGGTGCCAGGCCGCGTCCACCTTGGGGCGCAGCACGGTGTCCAGCCGCTCGGGCGTCAGCGCGGAGATCACGCCGTCGTCCAGCACGCCGGCGGTGTGCACGACCGCGGTCAGCGGCCGCTCGGCCGGCACGGCGGCCAGCAGCGTGGCAAGCGCCTTCCGGTCGGCCGCGTCGCACGCGGCGAGCTCCACCTGGGCACCCAACTCACCGAGCTCCGCGACGAGTTCCGTCGCTCCCGGGGCGTCGGCCCCGCGCCGGCTGGTGAGCAGCAGGTGCCGGGCGCCGTGCTCGGTGACCAGCCGGCGGGCGACCAGCGCGCCGAGCGCGCCGGTTCCGCCGGTGACCAGCACCGTGCCGGTCGGGTCGAGCAGGCTCGCCCGCTCGGTCGGTGCGGCGGGCACCCGGCCCAGCCGGAACCCGTGCGGCAGGCCCGCCCGGACGGCCAGTTGCGGCTCGCCGGTGGCCAGTGCCGCCGGCAGGTCGCGCCGCGGGTCGGCGTCGGCGTCCAGGTCGACCAGCACGATCCGGTCGGGGTTCTCGGCCTGGGCGGAGCGCAGCAGACCCCAGACCGGGGCGTGCACCAGATCGGTGACGCCGGCGTCCTCGCCGGTCGCCACCGCGCCCCGGGTGACGACGATCAGGCGGGTGTCGGCGAGGCGGTCCTCGGCGAGCCAGGACTGGACCAGCGCCAACGCCCGGTGCACGGCGGTCCGGGCCACCTCGGCCAGCTCCGGCCCGGTGCCGTCCGGCGCGACGCACGGGACGACCACGGCCTCGGGCGCCGCACCGCTCGCCACCAGCGCGGCGAGGTCGGGGTGCACGGTCAGCTCGCGGCCGAACGCGCCCAGCGCCTGGGCCTGGGTCTCATCGCCCAGCACCGCCCAGTTCTCCGGCGCCGAGGCGGCCACCGGCGGCAGCGCCACCCACTCCGGGCGGAACAGCGACTCGTGGAACGCGGCCTGCGCGGAGCGCAGTTGCTCGGCCGAGACGGCCCGCAGCACCAGCGCGTCCACCGACGCCACCGGACGTCCGGCCTCGTCGGCCAGCTCCAACGACACCCCGTCCGTCCCGGCCGGCGTCAGCCGCACCCGCAGCGCGGCCGCGCCGGCGGCGTGCAGGCGGACCCCGCTCCAGGAGAACGGCAGCCGGGCCCGGCCCGCGTCCTGGTCGGCGCGCGCGACGACGCCGCCCAGGCCCACCCCGTGCAGCGCCGCGTCGAGCAGCGCCGGGTGCAGGCTGAACGCGGCGGTGTCCAGACCCAGTTGGTGCGGACCGTGCGCGTCCGGTGCCGATCCGGCCGTGGCGGGCCGGATCTCGGCGAAGACCTCGCCGTCGCGACGCCAGGCCCGCTGCAGCCCCTGGAAGAGCGGGCCGTACTCCAGCCCGGCCGCCGCCATCCCGGCATAGAAGTCGGCGAGGTCGATCGGCTCGGCGTCGACCGGCGGCCAGCTGGCCAGATCGAAGCCGGCCGGCTGCGCGCCGGAGCTGAGCAGGCCGGTGGCGTGCCGGGTCCACGGCTCTTCGGCGCTCGCGTCCTCATGGCGCGAGTGCAGGGTCAGCGGGCGGCTGCCGGAGTCGTCCGGCGCGCCGACCGTGATCCGCAGCTGGACGCCGCCGCGCTCCGGCAGGATCAGCGGTGCGGCCAGCGTGAGTTCGTCCAGCAGGTCGCAGCCGAGTTCCTCGCCCACCCGCAGCGCCAGCTCGACGAAGGCCGTGCCGGGCAGTAGCACCGAGCCCATCACGGCGTGGTCGGCCAGCCACGACTGGGTGGAGATCCCGAGCCGGCCGGTGAAGACGAAGCCGCCGGAGTCCGGCAGTTCGACCGCCGCACCGAGCAGCGGGTGCCCGGTGGGGTCGACGCCGGCGGTGGCCAGGTCACCGAGCGAGACGCCCATGTCCAGCCAGTACCGCTCCTTCTGGAAGGCGTAGGTGGGCAGGTCGACCCGCTGGGCGCCGTGCCCGGCGAAGGCCGTCGCCCAGTCGACCGCCGTGCCCTGCACGTAGGCCTGGGCCACCGCCGTCACCAGCGTCCGCGCCTCCGGACGGCCCGCCCGCAGCGCCGCCGCGAAGACCGCCGGTTCGGCCACGCACTCCTGGCCCATGGCCGCCAGCACACCCTCGGGACCGAGTTCCAAGTACCGGGTGACGCCGCGCGCCTCCAGGGTCCGGACCGCGTCGGCGAACCGGACGGCCTCGCGGACGTGGCGCACCCAGTACTCGGGCGAGGTCAGGTCCGCGCCCTGGTCGAGCGTCGAGACGATCGGGATCCGCGGCTCGTGGAACTCCAACCGCGCGGCGATCGCGCGGAACTCGGCCAGCATCGGCTCCATCAGCGGCGAGTGGAACGCGTGGCTGACGGTCAGCCGCTTCGTCTTGCGACCGTCGGCCGCCAGCTTCTCCGCGACCTCAAGCACTGCCTGCTCGGCACCCGAAATCACCACGGCCGACGGCCCGTTGACAGCGGCGATACCGACATCCGCGCGGCCCGTCAGCAGCGCCAGCACCTCGTCCTCGGCCGCCTGCACCGCCACCATCGCACCGCCCGTGGGCAGTTGCTGCATCAGGCGACCGCGCGCGGCGACCAGCTCGGCCGCGTCGCTCAGGGACAGCACACCCGCGACGTGCGCGGCGGCCAGCTCACCGATCGAGTGCCCGGCCAGGAAGTCGGGCCGCACACCCCAGGATTCGACCAGCCGGAACAGCGCCACCTCGACCGCGAAGAGCGCGGGCTGGGTGTAGGCCGTCCGGTCGATCAGCGCGTCGGCCTCCAACAGCGGCGTCTCAAGGTACTTGTCCAGCTCCGCGCGGACCGCGTCGTAGGCCTGGGCGAACGCCGGGAAAGCGCTGTACAGTTCGGCGCCCATCCCGGCTCGCTGGCTGCCCTGGCCGGTGAAGAGGAAGGCGGTGCGCCCTGCACCGGCCGAACCCTGCACCAGGTTCGCGCCGGGCGCCGTCCCGGACGCCAGCGCGTCCAGCGCGCTCAGGAACTCCGCCCGGTCGTCGGCCACCAGCACCGCACGCTGCTCCAGCGCGGCCCGGGTGGTCGCCAGCGAGTAGCCGACGTCGACCGGGCGCGCCTGAGGCTGCTCCAGCAGCCGGGCGCGCAGCCGGGCGGCCTGTGCCCGCAGCGCCGGCTCGCCCTTGGCGGAGAGCACCCAGGGCACCACCGGCGCCGACCCGGACGCCTCGGCGGCCGGCTCCGTGCCGACCTCCGGCGCCTGCTCGAGCACGGTGTGCGCGTTGGTGCCGCTGATGCCGAAGGAGGAGACCGCGACGCGGCGCGGACGTCCGGTCTGCGGCCACGGCCGGGCCTCGGTCAGCAGCTCCACCGCGCCGGCGGACCAGTCCACCTGCGGGGTGGGCTCGTCCACGTGCAGCGTCTTCGGCAGCACGCCGTGGCGCATCGCCTGCACCATCTTGATGATGCCCGCGACGCCGGAGGCCGCCTGGGTGTGTCCCAGGTTGGACTTGACCGACCCGAGCCAGAGCGGCCGGTCGGCGGAGTGCTCCTTGCCGTAGGTGGCGAGCAGTGCCTGGGCCTCGATCGGGTCGCCGAGCGCGGTGCCGGTACCGTGCGCCTCCACCGCGTCGACCTGATCGGCCGTCAGCCCGGCACTGGAGAGCGCTTGCCGGATCACCCGCTGCTGCGAGGGCCCGTTCGGCGCGGTCAGACCGTTGCTGGCGCCGTCCTGGTTGATCGCCGAGCCGCGCACGATCGCCAGCACCGGGTGCCCGTTGCGCCGGGCGTCGGAGAGCCGCTCGACCAGCAGCATGCCCGCGCCCTCGCCCCAGCCGGTGCCGTCCGCCGCCGCGGCGAAGGACTTGCAGCGGCCGTCCTCGGACAGGCCGCGCTGCCGGCTGAACTCGATGAAGGTGCCGGGGGTGAACATCACGGTCACACCGCCGGCCAGCGCCATCGCGCACTCGCCGTTGCGCAGCGCCTGGACCGCCAGGTGCAGCGCGACCAGCGAGGAGGAGCAGGCCGTGTCGACGGTGACCGCCGGGCCCTCCAGACCGAAGGTGTAGGAGACCCGCCCGGACACCACGCTGCTGGAACTACCGGTGCCGAGGTAGCCCTCGACCTCGTCCGGAGCGGCCCGCAGGCGGGTGCCGTAGTCGTGGTACATCACACCGGCGAAGACGCCGACCGAGGTGCCCCGCACGGTCGCCGGGTCGATCCCGGCCCGCTCGAAGGCCTCCCAGGAGGTCTCGAGCAGCAGCCGCTGCTGCGGGTCCATCGCCAGCGCCTCACGCGGCGAGATGCCGAAGAACGCCGGGTCGAAGTAGCTGGAGTCGTACAGGAACCCGCCCTCGCGGGTGTACGAGGTGCCCAGCGAGTCCGGGTCCGGGTCGTAGAGCGCGTCCAGGTCCCAGCCGCGGTCGGTGGGGAATCCGGCGATGCCGTCGCGTTCGGCGGCGATCAGCTGCCACAGCTCCTCGGGCGAGGACACCCCGCCCGGGTAGCGGCAGGCCATCGCGACGATGGCGATCGGGTCGTCATCGACCGCCGCCGCCGCTGCCGTCCGGACGGTGGCCGACTGCTGGGTGAACTCCGGCTGCGAGCCCAGCAGTTCGTCGCGCAGGTGGCCGGCCAGGGTGGCCGGGTTGGGGTAGTCGAAGATCAGCGTGGCGGGCAGCCGCAGTCCGGTCGCCGTGTTCAGCTGGTTGCGCAGCTCGACGGCGGTCAGCGAGTCGAAGCCCAGCTCCTTGAAGGCCCGGTCGGCGCCGACGGCCTCGGCACCGGAGTAGCCGAGCACGGCCGCGATCTGCCCGCGCACCAGCTCCAGCAGCGCCTCGCGCTGTTCGGCCACCGGCAGCGGGGCCAGCCGGGTGAGCAGCTCGGACTCGCCACCGACCGCGCCTGCGGCCACCGGCATCACGCTCCGGCGCAGCGGGGTGCGGACCAGCCCGCGCAGCAACGTGGGCAGCAGGCCCGCTGCCGCCTGCTCGCGCAGGGTGGCGGTCCGCAGGTGCATCGGCACCAGGACGGCGTCCGCGCCCTCGGCCGCCAGCGCGGCGTCGAACAGTGCCATGCCCTCGGCCGAACCGAGCGCGCCGAGACCCGAACGCTCCAGGCGGGCCAGGTCGTTCGCGTCCAGGTGGCCGCTGACACCGCTCTGCTGCGCCCACAGCCCCCAGTCGAGCGAGGTCGCCACCAGGCCCTGGGCCCGGCGGTAGTGCGCGAGCGCGTCCAGGAAGGCGTTGGCGGCGGCGTAGTTGCCCTGGCCCGGGCCACCGAAGAGACCGGCGGCCGAGGAGAAGAGCACGAAGGCCGACAGGTCGAGTCCGGCGGTCAACTCGTGCAGGTTCCAGGCTCCTTCGGCCTTCGGCCGGAGCACCTGCGCGATCCGCTCGGGGGTGAGCGAGGCGAGGATGCCGTCGTCGGTGATGCCCGCCGTGTGCACGACGGCACGCAGCGGCTGCGCCAGCTCGCTGCCGAGCAGCGCGGCAAGCGCCTCCCGGTCGGCGGCGTCGCAGGCCGCGACCGTCACCGAGGCGCCCAACTCGTCCAGATCGGCGATGAGTTCGGCCGCACCCGGGGCGTCGGCACCACGGCGGCTGGTGAGCAGCAGGTGCCGGACGCCGTGCTCGGTGACCAGGTGGCGGGCGAGCAAGGCACCGAGCGTGCCGGTGCCGCCGGTGATCAGGACGGTCCCGTCCGGCCCGAAGGCGGGGGCCTCGGCCGCCGCCTCGGGACGCGACGTGGACTCCACCCGGGCCAACCGCAGCGCGTGCGGCACGCCCTGACGGATCGCCAGCTGCGGCTCCTCGTGCGCCAGCACGGTGGTCAGCGCCCGCGCCGAGGCGGCGTCCTCGTCGAGGTCGACCAGGACGATCCGCGCGGGGCTCTCGGTCTGCGCCGAGCGCACCAGGCCCCAGGCGGCGGCGTGCGGCAGGTCGGTCCGGTCCGGGTCGTCGGCGGTCGCGACGGCGCCCCGGGTGACCAGCACCAGCTGCGTGTCGGCCGTCCGGTCCTCGGCCAGCCAAGCCTGCGCCAGCGCGAGCACCCGGTTCACGGTCGCGAGCACCGTCCCGGGCGTGTCAGCCGCCGGGGCGTCCGGGGCGTCCGGCACGAAGCACGGCACGATCACCGCGTCGGGGAGCGTCCCGGTCGCCAGCAGCGCGTCCAGGTCGGCGTAGGACGGCAGGTCGCGATCCAGGCCGTCCAGCGCCCGGGCACCGTCGCCGAGCACCGCCCAGCGTTCGCCCGCCGGGGCGGCGGCCGGGGCCAGCGCCACCCACTCCGGGCGGAACAGCGACTCGTGGAACGCGGCCTGCGCGGACCGCAGTTGCTCGGCCGACACGGCCCGCAGCACCAGCGCGTCCACCGACGCCACCGGACGTCCGGCCTCGTCGGCCAGCTCCAGCGACACCACGTCCGAGCCGGTCTTGGTCAGCCGCACCCGCAGGGCGCAGGCGCCGACCGCGAACAGCGAGACGCCCGTCCAGGAGAACGGCAGCCGGCCGTGCCAGTCGGTCTCGCCGTCGGTGTCGGCCATGCCGAGCGCGTGCAGCGCGGAGTCGAGCAGCGCCGGGTGCAGGCCGAACAGGCCGGCGTCGCCCTGCGCGTGCTCCGGCAACCTGACCTCGACGAAGACCTCGCCGTCGCCGCGCCAGACCCGGTGCAGGCCCTGGAAGGCCGGGCCGTACTCGAAGCCCAGCTCGATCAGCCCCTGGTAGTGGCCGTCCAGCTCGACCTCGGTCAGGCCGGGCGGCGGCCACTCGGCGAGGTCGAATGCGGCCGGCTGCGCGCCGGAGCCGAGCAGACCGGTCGCGTGCCGGGTCCACGGCTCTTCGGCCGGGACGTCCTCGCGCCGCGAGTACACGCTGAGCGCCCGCCGCCCGGACGCGTCCGGCGCGGCCACGGTCAGGCGCAGCTGGACCGCACCCTGCGCGGCCAGGATCAGCGGCGCCGTGAGGGTGAGCTCCTCCAGCAGGTCGCAGCCGACCTGCTCGCCCGCGCGCACGGCCATCTCGACGAAGGCCGTGCCGGGCAGCAGCACCGAGCCCATCACGGCGTGGTCGGCCAACCACGGGTGGGTACCGAGCGCGAGCCGGCCGGTGAACACCAGGCCACCGGAGTCCGGCAGTTCGGCCGCCGCGCCGAGCAACGGATGGTCGGTGGCACCGAGGCCCGCCATGGTGACGTCGCCGGCACCCAGCGCCGGGACATCGGGCCAGTAGTTCTCGTGCTGGAAGGCGTAGGTGGGCAGCTCGATCCGCTGGGCACCCTGGCCGGCGAAGACCGCGTCCCAGTCCACGGCCACGCCCTGCACGTAGGCCTGCGCGACGGCGGTGACCACGGCGCGCGCCTCCGGACGGCCCGCGCGCAGCACCGGCACGAACGACGCCGGCTCGGTCACGCACTCCTGGCCGATCGCGCTGAGCACACCGTCCGGGCCCAACTCCAGGTAACTCGTGACGCCCTGGGCGTCCAGCGTGTGCATCGCGTCGGCGAAGCGGACGGCCTCGCGGACGTGGCGCACCCAGTACTCGGGGGACGTCAGGTCAGCGGACTGGTCCAGCGTCGAGACGATCGGCAGCTGCGGCGGGTTGAACGTCAACTCCGAAGCGACAGCCAGGAACTCGGCCAGCATCGGCTCCATCAACGGCGAGTGGAACGCGTGACTGACCGTCAGCCGCTTCGTCTTTCGCCCCAACTCCGCCAACTGCCCGGCCACCTCGACCACAGCCGCCTCGGTGCCCGAAATCACCACCGAGGAAGGCCCGTTGACGGCAGCGACACCCACGTCCGTGCGGTCCGCGAGGAGCGGCAGCACCTCGTCCTCGGCCGCCTGGACGGCCACCATCGCGCCGCCTGCGGGCAGCGCCTGCATCAGACGGCCACGGGCGGCGACCAGCTTGGCCGCGTCGGCGAGCGAGAGAACGCCCGCAACGTGTGCGGCGGCCAGCTCACCGATCGAGTGGCCCGCCAGCACCTCGGGCCGCACACCCCACGACTCCAGCAGCCGGAACAGCGCCACCTCGACCGCGAACAACGCGGGCTGCGTGTACGCGGTCTGGTCGATCAGCTCACCCTCAGCGGCGAACATCACCTCGCGCAGCGGCCGTTCCAGGTGCTGGTCCAGGTGCGCGAACACCTCGTCCAGCGCATCCGCGAACACCGGGAAAGCGCTGTACAGCTCCGCGCCCATGCCCGGGCGCTGGCTCCCCTGCCCGGTGAAGAGGAACGCCGTACGCCCCAGCGCCGCCGTACCCTCCACCAACCCCGGAAAGCGCTCTCCCGCCACCAGCGCGGCCAACGCCGAGCGGTAGCCGTCCAGGTCCTCGGCCACCACGACCGCGCGGTGCTCCAGCGCGGCCCGCGTGGTGGCCAGCGAGTAGCCGACATCCACCGGCCGCGCCTCGGGCAGCGCCACCAGGTGGTCACTCAGCCGCTCCGCCTGGGCCGCCAGCGCCGCCTCGGTGCGAGCGGACAGCGGCCACGGCACCACCGGCGCCGTCACGGTCACCTCGGCGACCGGCGCCGCGCCGACCTCCGGCGCCTGCTCCAGCACGGTGTGCGCGTTGGTGCCGCTGATCCCGAAGGACGACACCGCCGCGCGACGCGGCCGACCGGTCTCCGGCCACGGCCGGGCCTCGGTCAGCAGCTCCACCGCGCCGGCGGACCAGTCCACTTGCCGCGAAGGCTCGTCCACGTGCAGCGTCTTGGGCAGCACGCCGTGCCGCATCGCCAGGACCATCTTGATGATGCCCGCGACACCGGCCGCCGCCTGGGTGTGTCCCAGGTTCGACTTCACCGAACCCAGCCACAGCGGTTGGTCCGTCGGCCGGTCCTGCCCATAGGTCGCCAGCAGCGCCTGCGCCTCGATCGGGTCGCCCAGCGCCGTACCCGTCCCGTGCGCCTCGACCACGTCCACCTGATCGGCCGTCAGCCCGGCACTGGAAAGCGCTTGCCGGATCACCCGCTGCTGCGAGGGACCGTTCGGCGCCGTCAGACCGTTCGAAGCGCCATCCTGGTTCACCGCCGAACCGCGCACGATCGCCAGCACGGGATGCCCGTTGCGACGGGCGTCGGAGAGCCGCTCGACCAGCAGCATGCCCGCACCCTCGCCCCAGCCCGTACCGTCGGCCGCCGCCGCGAACGCCTTGCAGCGCCCATCCGCCGCCAGCCCACGCTGCCGGCTGAAGTCGATGAACGACCCCGGCGTCGACATCACCGTCACACCACCGGCCAGCGCCAGCGAGCACTCGCCCGCCCGCAGCGCCTGGATCGCCCAGTGCAGCGCGACCAGCGAGGACGAACACGCCGTGTCCACCGTGACCGCCGGCCCCTCCAGCCCCAGGCTGTAGGAGACCCGCCCCGACATCACACTCGCCGCGTTGCCGGTGCCCAGGAAGCCCTCGGAGCCGTCCGGTGCCATCAGGATGAGCGGCAGGTAGTCCTGACCATTGGTACCGGTGAACACACCGGTCCGGCTGCCACGCAACGCGGCCGGGTCGATCCCGGCCCGCTCGAACGCCTCCCAGGAGACCTCCAGCAGCAACCGCTGCTGCGGATCCATCGCCAGCGCCTCACGCGGCGAGATCCCGAAGAAGCCGGCATCGAAAGCACCCGCCGCCGCCAGGAAACCACCCTCCCGCACGTAGGTGGTGTCGGGATGCTCGGGGTCGGGGTGGTAGATCGCGTCCAGGTCCCAACTGCGGTCAGTGGGAAAGTCGGTGAGCGCGTCGGTGCCGTCCGCGAGCAGCCGCCAGAGGTCCTCGGGCGTGCTCACCCCACCCGCGAACCGGCAGGCCATGCCGACGATCGCGATCGGGTCGTCATCGACCGGGCGCCCCTCGGCCGCCGCCAGGACAGCGGTCTCCCCGACCGTGCCGAGGAGTTCGACACAGAGCTGCTCGGCGAGAGCGGTGGCGTTGGGGTAGTCGAAGACCAGCGTCGCCGACAGCTTCAGACCGGTCAGCGCGGCGATCAGATTGCGCAGCTCCACCGCTGTCAGCGAGTCGAAGCCCAACTCCCGGAAAGCCCTCGCCGGCTCCACCGCCTCCGGCCCCGGGTACCCGAGCACGGCCGCCACCTGCGTCCGCACGAAGTCCAACGCGAGCCGCGCACGTTCACCACCGGAGGCGGCCGCCAGCCGCTGCCGCAGCGACCCGGCATCCGACGGCTCGCCGTCCTTCGTGTCGGCCTCCACCATCGCCTGCACCGCCTCGGGCAGTTCGGTGAAGAAGGTGCTCGGCCGGATCGCGGTGTACTGCGGTGCGAACCGGTCCCAGAGGAGGTCCACCACCAGCGAGTAGGTCTCGTCGTGATCGAGCGCGTGCTGCAGCGCGGTGATCGCCAGCTCGGGCGCCAGCGCCGGCATCCCGGCCCGGCGCAGCCGCTCGGTGACCACCGCGTCCCCCGCCATGCCACCCTCGGCCCAGGCACCCCAGGCCACCGAGGTGGCAGGCAGACCGGCGGCCCGACGCTGCTCGGCCAACGCGTCCAGGAAAGCGTTCGCCGCCGCGTAGTTCCCCTGCCCCGGGCCGCCGAAGGCACCCGCGAAGGAGGAGAACAGCACGAACGCGGACAGGTCCAGCTCGCGAGTCAGCTCGTCCAGGTTGACCGCGGCATCCACCTTGGAACGCAGCACGCCCGCCAACCGCTCAGGCGTCAACGCGTCCAGCACACCGTCATCCAGCACACCGGCGGCGTGCACCACCGTGGTCAGCGGGAACTCGGCCGGGATCGCGGCCAGCAGCTCCGCGAGCGCGCCACGATCCGCCACATCACACGCGGCCACCGTCACCCGCGCGCCCAGCGCGGTCAGCTCGGCCTCGAGCTCGGCCGCACCCGCCGCCTCGCGACCCCGCCGGCTGATGAGCACCAGATGCTCGACGCCGGCCTTGACCAACCACCGCGCGACATGCGCACCCAGCGCGCCGGTACCACCCGTGACCAGCGCCGTCCCGCGCGGAGCGAACCCCGGAACCACCGCCTCGGCCCGGGCCGCCTCGACCCGCGGCGCACGCAGCAACCGGCGCGCCAGAATCCCGGAGGAACGGATCGCCAGATGATCCTCAGCACCCAGGCCACCCAGCACGGCCACCAACCGGCCCAACGCCCGCTCATCGAGCGTCACCGGGAGATCGACCAGACCGCCCCAACGCTCGGGATACTCCTGCGCCACCACCCGGCCCAGACCCCAGACCGGCGCCTGTGCCGGCGAGTCCAGGCGATCGGACCGCCCGGTCGACACCGCGCCCCGGGTCGCACACCACAGCGGCGCCCCGATCCCGGCGTCCCCCAGCGCCTGAACCAGCGCCAGCGTGCCGGAGAGCCCAGCCGGCACCGACGGCAGACCAGGGCACGCGCCCTCCCGCAACGCCACCAGCGAGAGCACCCCGGCAACCGGCTGCCCATCCGCCGCGCACGCGGCACGCAGCAGCTCGGCCAGCTCGGCACGGCCCGTGGACGCCGCATCCCAGATGATCTGACCAACCGTCACACCACACTGGACAAGCGCCTGTTCGACGGCGTCCGACCACTCCTGGCCCGCTCCACCAGCCGGGACCACCAGCAGCCAGTGACCCGCGACCACGGCCCCCGGCGCCTCCGAGGTCGGCCGCCAACCGATCCGGTAGCGCCAACCGTCCACCGTGGAACGATCCCGGCTCTGCCGACGCCAAGCGGTCAACGCCGGCAGCACCGAACTCAGCGGCTGATCACCGTCCAGCGCCAACGTGCTGGTGAGCGCTTCCAAGTCACCGCGCTCCACGGCCGCCCAGAACCGGGCGTCCACCGCGTCACTCTCGGACGACCCGGCCGCCGCGGTCTCCGCCCAGGCAGCGGCGGTCGGCCAGTAGCGGCGGCGCTGGAAAGCGTAGGTGGGCAGGTCCACCTGGCGGGCACCGCGGTCGGCGTACAGCGCCCGCCAGTCGACGGCCGTGCCCCGCACGAAGACCTGGGCGAGGGCGGTGGTCAGCGCCTGGACCTCGGGTCGGTCGCCACGCAGCACCGGCGCGAACACCGCATCGCCGCCGACGCACTCCTGACCCATCGCGCTGAGCACACCGTCCGGGCCCAACTCCAGGTAACTCGTGACGCCCTGGGCCTCCAGCGCACGCATCGCGTCGGCGAACCGCACCACCTCGCGCACATGCCGCACCCAGTACTCGGGCGAGGTCAGATCGGCACCCTGGTCCAGCGTCGAGACGATCGGCAACTGCGGCGCGTTGAACGTCAACTCCACGGCGACAGCCCGGAACTCGGCCAGCATCGGCTCCATCAACGGCGAGTGGAACGCGTGACTGACCGTCAGCCGCTTCGTCTTGCGCCCCAACTCCGCCAACTGCCCGGCCACCTCGACCACGGCTGCCTCGGCACCCGAAATCACCACCGAGGAAGGCCCGTTGACCGCAGCGACAGCCACGTCCGAGCGACCCGCCAACAGCGGCAGCACCTCGTCCTCAGCCGCCTGCACCGCCACCATCGCACCACCGGACGGCAACGCCTGCATCAACCGCCCACGCGCCACCACCAACTTCGCCGCATCCGCCAGCGACAGCACACCCGCGACATGCGCGGCCGCCAACTCACCGATCGAGTGACCAGCCAGGACGTCCGGCCGCACCCCGAACGACTCGACCAGCCGGAACAGCGCCACCTCGATCGCGAACAGCGCGGGCTGGGTGTACGCGGTCTGGTCGATCAGCGCCGAAGCATCCTTCAGCGGCGTCTCCAGGTGCCGGTCCAGCTCCGCACAGACCGCGTCATGGGCGGCCGCGAACACCGGGAAAGCGCTGTACAGCTCCGCGCCCATCCCAACCCGCTGGCTGCCCTGCCCGGTGAACAGGAACGCCGTGCGGCGCTCCGCCGCCGAGCCCCGCACCACGCCGGCGGCCGGCTCGCCCGCCGCCAGTGCGCCGAGCCCGCGCAGGAACTCCGCGCGGTCGCTCGCCACCAGCACCGCGCGCTGCTCCAGCGCGGCCCGGCCGGTCGCCAACGAGTAGCCCACGTCCAACGGTTCGAGCCCGGGGTCGGCCGCCAGCCGGTCCCGCAGCCGGGCTGCCTGCGCGCGCAGCGCGTCCTCGGTGCGCCCGGCGAGCTGCCAGGGCAGCACGGCGGGGAGCACAGCGGCCGGCTCAACGGCCGGCTCGACGACGGCCTCAGCGGTCGCCTCGACGGCGGGGGCCTGCTCGACAATGACGTGCGCGTTGGTGCCGCTCACCCCGAACGAGGAGATGCCGACCCGGCGCGGCTGCCCGGTCTCCGGCCACGGCTGGGCCTCGGTGAGCACCTCGACCGCACCCGCCGACCAGTCCACCTGCGACGAGGGCCGGTCCACGTGCAGCGTCTTGGGCAGCACGCCGTGCCGGATCGCCATGACCATCTTGATCAGACCGGCGACGCCCGCCGCGGCCTGGGTGTGCCCGAGGTTGGACTTGATCGAGCCGATCAGCAGCGGCCGGCCCTCGGGGCGGCCCTGGCCGTAGGTGGCCAGCAGGGCCTGCGCCTCGATCGGGTCGCCCAGCCGGGTGCCGGTGCCGTGCGCCTCGACGGCGTCCACCTGATCCGGCGTCAGCCGGGCGCTGGCGAGCGCCTGGAGGATGACGCGCTGCTGCGACGGCCCGTTCGGCGCCGTCAGACCGTTCGAAGCGCCGTCCTGGTTGACGGCGCTACCGCGCACGATCGCCAGCACCGGATGCCCGTTGCGACGAGCGTCCGACAGCCGCTCGACGAGCAGCATGCCGACGCCCTCGCCCCAGCCCGTACCGTCGGCGGCGTCCGCGAAGGCCTTGCACCGGCCGTCGGCGGCCAGCCCGCGCTGGCGGCTGAAGTCGATCAGGTTGCCCGGGGTGTTCATCACCGTGACAGCGCCGGCCAGCGCCAGCGAGCACTCGCCGTTGCGCAGCGCCTGCACCGCCAGGTGCAGGGCGACCAGCGAGGACGAGCAGGCGGTGTCGACGGTGACCGCCGGACCCTCCAGCCCGAAGGTGTAGGAGAGCCGCCCGGCCAGCACACTGGCCGCGTTGCCGGTGCCGAGATAGCCCTGGACGTCGTCCGTGGAGTTGAGCAGGACCGCCAGGTAGTCCTGGCCGTTGGTCCCGGCGAAGACGCCGGTCCGGCTGCCCTTGAGCCCGGTCGGGTCGATGCCGGACCGCTCGAACGCCTCCCAGGCCGCTTCGAGCAGCAGCCGCTGCTGCGGGTCCATGGCGAGCGCCTCGCGCGGCGAGATCCCGAAGACCGCCGGATCGAACTCGGCGACGTCGTGCAGGAAGCCGCCCTCGCGCGTGTAGGAGGTGCCGACGGAGTCCGGGTCGGGGTCGTACAGCGCGTCCAGGTCCCAGCCGCGGTCAGTGGGGAATTCGGAGATCGCGTCGTGGCCGCCGGCGACCAGCTGCCACAGCTCCTCGGGCGAGGTGACCCCGCCGGGGAGCCGGCAGCTCATGCCGACGATGGCGATCGGCTCCTGGTCCTTGGCCTCCACCTCGCGCAGCCGCAGCCGCGTCTGTGCCAGGTCGGCCGTCACCCGCTTGAGGTAGCTGCGGAGTGTCTCTTCATTCGCCATTTCGTGACCTCATTACGGCATTCCGGCTGCGCGCGGGTGCGCCCACGCAGAAGGTTTTTCCGACGCTTTCGGGCGGGCGACGAAACGTCCTGGGCACAGTCCCGCCGACGACGGCCGCCCGGAGCGCCGCGAAGCCCCGGGCGGCGGCTGCCCCGCGCGGGGGCAACGCGTCCGCCAGAGGCTTCACCAGGTCCGAACTGCCGTGGTCATCGCGCCCGATCGGCAGCAGGCCCGACACTCCTGCCATCTGCGACGCTCCAACGGGTCTCCGGTCGAACTGCCTGCCCAGGCGCGGTCAGGGCAGTCGACACGACGTTTTCCGGCGTCACGGTAGAGCGGCCGGATCGGAGCGCCAACCCCTACCCTGCCCCTAGGGCCGCCTGGCCGCCGCGCCGTTCCCGACGGATCGTCAGCACCCTGACGGCCGCCCCGAGCACCCTGATCGACAAGGGGCGCGCGTAGGGGTTGATCGGCCGCTGGACAGGGGTCGAAGGGGGCAGCTAGGAGGCGAATCGGGGGGCTGCGGATTTGCCGCGCAACTACGCTGAAGTTATCGCGAGTTATATGCGAACCGATCGCATGGGGAAATGCGCCGTGCCGGCCACCGGGGAGATGTGTTGAACGAGATGCCTCAGATACCTGCGCAGCGCGTGGAGATCGACCGGTCAGCGTCGCCCGCTCGGGAGCCGGGGCCGATCGACATCCGCCGCTACTACGCGCACCCCGCCTACTCGGGCATCGCCACGTTCATGGGTGTGCCGCTCTGCCTCAACCAGGACGACCTGCGGGCCGGGAACGTCGACGTGGCCGTGCTGGGCATCCCGCTGGACGCCTCGGTCGGCCACCGCGGCGCCTCCTACGGCCCGCGGATGATCCGCTCCGACGAGCGCTACGTCTTCAACACCCCCGAAGCGGTGATCAACGCCAGCACCCGGATCAACCCGTTCGACGTGCTCAAGGTGGTGGACTACGGCGACGCCGCCGTGGACCCGTTCAGCACGCCGAACTCGATCGGCCCGATCCGCTCCCTGGTCCGGGAGATCGCCGAGGTCGGCGCGGTGCCGGTGCTGCTCGGCGGCGACCACTCGCTGCTCTGGCCGAGCGTCGGCGCGCTGGCCGACGTGTACGGCCCGGAGAAGATCGGCGTGATCCACTTCGATGCCCACCCGGACTGCCACGAAAGCCAGTTCGGCCACAAGGTGACCCACAGCACCCCGATCCGGCGGATCATCGAGGACGAGAAGGTCCCGGCCGGCAACGTGGTCCAGGTCGGCCTGCGGACCATCACCGGCCCCGACAACCAGCTGTTCAACTGGATGCGCCGGCAGGGCATGAAGTCGCACTTCATGGCCGAGATCGAGCAGATCGGGTTCAACGCGGTGCTGGACAAGGCGATCGCCGAGGTCCAGGAGAAGGCCGAGTTCGTCTACCTCTCGCTGGACATCGACGTGCTCGACCCGGCCTTCGCGCCCGGCACCGGCACCCCCGAGCCCGGCGGCCTGACGAACCGTGAGATCTTCCCGGCCTTCCGCCGGATCTGCCACGAGACCAAGGTCATCGGCATGGACGTGGTCGAGGTCGCCCCGCACCTGGACCCCGGATACTCGACCACGATGAACGCCCGGCGCGCCATCTTCGAGGGCCTGACCGGCCTGGCGATGAACCGCCTGAAGATCGCCGGACCGAACTACCTCAACCCGATCGTCTCCGGGCAGGTCAAGTTCCCGATGGGCTGAGGCTGTCACGTTTCCCGGCGGGGTGAGGCCGGCCCGCCAGGCCGAGGCCGCCGGGCACCCGCGACCGTGCGCGTCCGCAACGTCACGTCTCGTCGTCGTGGTGGCCGCGCGCGCGGTGGGCGGTGGTGGGAGGTTGGTCTCTGGGGGCGGAAGCGGCGGCCGCGTGATCGCGGTCGCCGGAGCACGGCGGCGAAGCGGCCGCCGGGCCGTCGAGCCCGTTCGGAGGTGCCCCATGGCCGTGTCGATGGGAGTCGAGGAGGAGTTCCACATCGTCGATGTGGAGAGCCGGATGCTGGTCCCACGAGCGCCCGAGGTGCTGGACCGGTTACCACGGCGCGGCTTCGCTCACGAGTTCCAGCGGTCGGTCGTCGAGTCCAACAGCGGCGTGCACCGCTCGCTGGACGCCCTGCACGCCGATCTGGCCCGCTCCCGGCGGACCCTGGCCGCTGCCGCTGCCCCGCTGGGCCTGGCGCCCGTCGCGGCCGGCACCCCGCCGCTGGCCCGCCTGGGCACGGTGGCGGCCACCGCGCACCCCCGCTACCTGCACATGGCCGACGAGTACCGCAGGGTGGCCGACGAGCAGCTGATCTGCGGCGCACAGGTCCACGTGGACGTGCCCGACCGCGACACGGCGGTCCGCGCGATCTGCGTGCTGGCGCCCTGGCTGCCCACCCTGCTGGCGCTGTCGACCAGTTCGCCCTGCTGGCTCGGCGCGGACACCGGCTATGCCAGCTGGCGCACCCTGCTCTGGCAGCGCTGGCCCAGCACGGGGCCGGCCGGCTGCTTCGCCTCGGCGGCCGAGTACGACGCCGCCGTGGCCGAGCTGGTGCGCTCCGGGGTGGTCAGTGACCCGGGGATGGTCTACTACGACGTCCGGCCCTCCGCGCACCAGCAGACGCTGGAACTGCGGATCTGCGACGCCTGCCCGCGCCTGGAGACCGTGCTGCTGATCGCCGGGCTGTTCCGCGCGCTGGTGGTCGACGCCTGCGAGACCGTACAGCACAGGCCCGCAGAACGGACGCCCGGAGAGCACCGCTGCCCGCCGGCCCGCCAGCAGTGGCTGCGCGCCGCGACCTGGCGGGCCGCCCGCTCGGGGCTGGACGGCGACCTGCTGGACCCGGCCACCGGGCAACCCGCACCGGCCGACGCCGTGGTCCGCGCCTTGCTGGCCCGGTCGCGCCCGACCCTGGAGGCGTACGGCGACTGGTCGACCGTCGTGGAGCTGACCGAGCACACGCTGCGTGGCGGCACCGCCGCCCGCCGGCTGCGGCAGGTCGCCGCCACCGCCGGCCTGCCGGCCGCGGTGGACCTGCTGATCGCCCAGACCCGGACGGCCCGCACCGTCGACGCCGGCCGGGCCCGGCTCGGCCGGACCGGGTCGCCCGCCCGCCGCCGACCGAACCGCCCGGCCCGGCTGGCGCCCCACCGGCCGAGCACGCCGCTCTGCCGGCGCAGCCGGATCGCGGCCATCGAGGAACGGGCCTGCGCCTGCAGCGCCGACCCGGCGACGGCCGCGCTGCTGCCCCGAGCGCCCCAGCACTGGTCGGACGGCGGTGAACCGGCATGTGCGGGCTGAGCGGAGAGATCCGTTTCGACGGCGGGCGCCCGGACCTGGCCGCCGTGGAGCGGATGACCGACCGATTGGCGGCCCGCGGACCCGACGGCCGGGGGCTCTGGTCCCAGGGCGCCGTGGCGCTCGGCCACCGCCGCCTGAAGATCATCGACCTGTCGGAGCGCGGCGCCCAGCCGATGACCGACTCGGAGAGCCGGCTGACCGGCGTCTTCAACGGCTGTATCTACAACTACCGGGAGCTGCGGCGGGAGCTGGCGGGCCTGGGCCACCGCTTCTTCTCCGGCTCGGACACCGAGGTGCTGCTCAAGGCGTACCGGCAGTGGGGGACGGCCTGCGTCGACCACCTGTTCGGCATGTTCGCCTTCGCCGTGGTCGAGCAGGACACCGGACGGGTGGTGCTCGCCCGTGACCGGCTCGGCATCAAGCCGCTCTACCTGGCGCAGCGGGCCGACCGGCTGCGCTTCGCCTCCTCGCTGCCGGCCCTGCTCGCCGGGGGCGGGGTGGACACCTCGCTCGATCCGGCCGCGCTGCACCAGTACCTGACCCTGCACGGCACCGTGGTGGCGCCGCGCACCGTGCTGGCCGGCGTGCGCAAGCTGGCACCCGCCACCGTGCGGGTGGTCGAGCCGGACGGCACGCAGCACGACCACCGCTACTGGCAGCCGTCCTACCGGCGGCGGCCCGAGCACGCGGACATGGACGCCGCCGACTGGCGCGACGCAGTGCTGGACGCGCTGCGCACGGCGGTCCGCCGCCGCACGGTGGCCGACGTGCCGCTGGGCGTACTGCTCTCCGGCGGCCTCGACTCCAGCCTGATCGTGGCGCTGCTGGCCGAAGCGGGCCAGTGCGACCAGGCCACCTTCAGCGTGGGCTTCGAGGCGGAGCGCGGCGAGCAGGGCGACGAGTTCCACTACTCGGACCTGGTGGCCCGGGAGTTCGCCACCGACCACCACCAGATCATGGTCCCCTCGGACCGGCTGCGGACCGCGCTGGACCGGGCGGTGGCGGCCATGAGCGAGCCGATGGTCAGCCACGACGTGGTCGCCTTCCACCTGCTCGCGGAGCAGGTCTCGAAGCACGTCAACGTGGTGCAGAGCGGGCAGGGGGCCGACGAGATCTTCGCCGGGTACCGCTGGCATCCGGCGCTGGCGGCCGTGCCGCGCGAGCGGGAGCCCGAGACCTTCGTCGAGGTGTTCTTCGACCGGTCGCACGCCGAGTTGGGCCGGATGCTTCAGCCGGAGCTGCTGGCGGACCGCGACGTCTCCGGTGAGCTGGTCGGGGCCGAGATGGCGGTCGAGGGGGCTGAGAGCGCCCTGGACGCGGCGCTGCGGCTGGACACCCACGTCCTGATGATCGACGACCCGGTCAAGCGGGTCGACAACATGACCATGGACTGGGGCCTGGAGGCACGCGTGCCGTTCCTGGACCACGAGTTGGTCGAGCTGGCCGCCGCCTGCCCGCCGGAGTTCAAGCTGGCTCACGGCGGCAAGGGCGTGCTCAAGGACGCCGCCCGCAAGCTGCTGCCGAGCGAGGTCGTCGACCGGCCCAAGGGCTACTTCCCGGTGCCGGCGATCCGCCGGATGGCTCCGCCGGTGCTGGACCGGATCCAGCAGGCCCTGTCGGCGCCCGAGGCGCGGACCCGGGGGATCTTCCGCCCCGGATATCTGGCCGAGCTGCTGGCCGCGCCGGACGACCACCGCACCAGGCGCGGGGCGAACACCCTGTGGCAGGTCGCGCTGCTGGAGATGTGGCTGCAGTCCCACGGGATCGACTGAGCGGGAGGCGCACGGTGGCGGATCAGCGGCCCGACCCGGTGGCCTCGGCGCAGGCGGCGCCGCTGGCCGAAGCCCTGCCGGACGCCCCGGGGGCCCGGGACGCGCCCAGCCCGGTGACCGCCCACGGCTGCTGGTACCCGTCGGCGGACCCGGCCGGCGGGCAGCTGGCCTTCATCTGCAACCGCGGCGGCGTGCCGCAGCTGTGGACGGGCTCGGCCGACGGCGGCGAGGTGCACCTGCTGGACGCCGGGCCCGACCCGGTCCTGGAGGTCTCCTGGTCCCCGGACGGCCGCTGGATCGCCTACACCACCGCCCCCGGCGGCGGCGAGCACACCCGGGTCCTGTGCGTGCGCCCGGACGGCAGCGACCGCCGGGTGCTGGCCGGTGCCGCGCCCGGCAGCACCGCCTATCTGGGCCGCTGGACGCGTGACGGTTCGGCGATCGCCGTCACCGCCACCGACCCGCCGTCCGGCCTGCTGGTCGCCGAGCACGGCGCCGCCCCGCTGTCCGCCACGCCGTACGGGCAACCGCCCCAGGAGCCGTACCCGAGCGGCTGGGCCAGCCGCAACGGGCGCTCGGTGCTGCTCGGCGGCGCCGGGCCCGAGCAGCCCGGCAGAGCGCTGGTCCCGCCACCGCCGGCCCCCTACGGACCCGCCCCCGAGCCGCACCTCTCGGGCGGCGGCCTCGCCGCCTACCTGGCCGATCCGGCCGGTGCCCGGCCGCCCGAGCTGCTCGCCACCGAACCGGCGGGCGCCACCCTGCGGGTCTGCGACACCACCCCGGACGCCCGGCTCGTCCTGCTGCTGCGCGGACCACGCGGGCGGCGGGAGGCCGTGGTGCTGCGGACCGGCAGCCGGGAGACGGCCTGCACGGTGCCGGTGGCCGACGGCGATCCGTGGATCGGCCGCTTCTCGCCCGACGGCCGGGCGCTGTACCTGCGCAGCGACGTCGACCGCGAGTTCGCGGCCCTGCTCACCGCCGAACTCGCACCCGACGGCAGCTGCCGGCGGCTCGTGGTGAGCGCCGAGCGGCAGGACGCCGACCTGGAGCTGCTCTCGGTCCGCGACGACGGGCGGACCGCCGTGCTGGCCTGGAACATGCGCGGGTGCAGCGAGTTGGAGACCCTCGTGCTGCCCCCGACCGGGGTCGGCGGGCTCGACGGCAGCCGCGTCCCGCTGCCGCACGAGGTGGTGACCCGGGTCAGCCCGGCCGGTCCGCGCGGCCTCGCGCTGGCCGTCTCCGGCTCCGGGCGGCGTCCCGGCGTCTGGCACACGCCCGACGGCGCGGCACTCGCCCGCACGCCGTGGTCCTCGCGTGACGAGGACGCCGTCGCCCCCGGCCGGCCACCGGTGCGACCCGAGCACCTGCGCCTGCGGGCCCGCGACGGGCTGGAGTTGGGCGGCTGGCACTACCGCGCGCTGGGCCGTGACCCCGGCCGCCAGGCGCCGTGCGTCCTGCATCTGCACGGCGGCCCCGAGCAGCAGGAACGACCCGTCTTCGACCCGCTGTACCACGAGTTGCTCGGCCGCGGCCTGGACGTCTTCGCCCCTGACGTGCGCGGCTCGCTGGGCGCGGGCCGCTCCTTCGTCGACGCCGACCTGGGCGCCGGGCGCCTCGCGGCGATCGACGACGTCGCGGACTGCGCGGCGCACCTGGTCACCGCGGGCCTGGCCGACCCCCGACGGCTCGCCGTGATGGGCCGCTCCTACGGCGGCTACCTCACGCTGGCCTCGCTGGTCTGGCATCCGGAGCTGTTCCGCACCGGTGTCTCGGTGTGCGGCATGTCGGACTTCCTGACCTTCTTCGCCGGCACCGAGCCGTGGATCGCCCGCTCGGCGGCCGCCAAGTACGGCCACCCCGAACGCGACCGGGACCTGCTGCACACGCTCTCCCCGATGAGCCGGATCGACGCGCTGCGGGTACCGCTGCTGGCCGTCCACGGGGAGCACGACACCAACGTCCCGCCGGGCGAGTCCGAGCAGATGGTCCGGGCCGCCCGGCAACGCGGCATCCCCGCCGAGCTGCTGGTGCTGCCCGACGAGGGCCACGACTTCGTCCGCACCCGCAACCGGGTGCTGTTCCGCCGCACCGCGGCCGACTGGATCGAGCGGCACCTGGCCGGGTGAGCGGTGCCGGCACGGACGCGGCACGAGCGGACCGGCCGGACGCCTCAGCTCACCACGAGGCTGCCCGGCGGCGGCACGATGCCGAACTCCGCCTCCAACACCGCTGCCACCTCCCGCTCGCCCGTCACCGTGCGCTCCTGGACGGTGCCGTCCGGGCCGGTCACGGTGAGGGTGTCCCCGACCAGCAGCAACTGGCCGTCCGCCAACGCCCGTTGCACGTAGAGCCGTTGCCGGAACGGCGAGCGCGGGTGGGTGGCCACGTACCAGTTGGCGACCTGACAGTCGGATGCCTGGAACGGCTCCTCGGTGAACGCGTACTGGTCCTGCCAGGCGTCGTCGTGCCAGGCCTGCAGCACCAGGCCCGGCAGCGGACCGCCGGACGGCTCGGCCAACAGCCGGCGCCGCCGCCGGCCACCGCTCCACTCCGTACCCGCCAGCAGCGGCAGCGGTTCCAGCAGCGCGCCGGCCGCACCGAAGCCGACGTCCGCGAGGTAACGGTGCGGCTCGCCCGGCACCTCGACGGCCAGCAGCATGTGCGTGCGCGGCCGGATGTCACCGGGCCCCGCCCCGACCCGGACCCGGGCCGTCAGCCGGGTGACCGTGAAGCCCAACTGCTCCAGGACGGCGGCGAAGAGCGTGTTGTGCTCGTAGCAGTAACCGCCGCGCGGGCCGTCGACGAGCTTGGCCTGCAAGGCGTCGAGGTCCAGCGAGGGCGCCGTGCCGCCCAGCGCTTCCAGGTTCTCGAACGGGATGCCGCAGATGTGCGCCCGGTGCAGCGAGCGCAGCGTCTCGGCGGTGGCCCGGTGCTCGCCGTCCCAGCCGATCCGGGCGGCGTAGCGTTGAAGATCGACAGTCATACCCGTCACGGTACGGCGCGGCGGTCAGGGGGCAGCAGTCAGGGGCAGCGGGCCACCGGGGGACGCCGACGCAGGGTTTGACGCGGGGCTTAGGGTGTCCGCCATGATGCGCACCAGGCTGTACCGCAACGGCACCTTGAAGCTGGAGAACTTCCCGGTCCAGGACATCTCCGAGTACATCGGCGACCCGGAGTCGACGGTGTGGCTGGACGTGCACGACCCGGACTCCACCGCCTTCGAGACGATCGTCGAGGAGTTCGGCCTGCACGCGCTCGCCGTCGAGGACGCCCGCAACGAGCACCAGCGGCCCAAGCTCGACCGCTACCGGACCCACCTCTTCCTCTCCGCCTACGCGGTCTGCCCCGACCCCGACCCCGACAGCGCGGCGTTCAGCGTCGGCGAGGTCGCCGCCTTCATCACGCCCAACGCCCTGATCACCATCCGCAAGGGCGCGCACTGCGACATGGAACGGGTGGTCCAGCGCTGGGACAACGCCCCGGAGCTGGCCGAGCACGGCGTGGGCTTCCTGCTGCACGGGCTGCTCGACTACCTGGTCGACAGCCACTTCCAGGCCGTCCAGCTCCTGGACGAGCGCATCGAAGCCCTGGAGGACCTGCTCTTCGAGGACGGCCCGGAGCAGATCCAGCAGGTCCAGCGCACCTCCTACGAGCTGCGCAAGAGCCTGGTGAAGCTGCGCCGCGTGGTGCTCCCGATGCGCGAGGTGGTGAACTCGCTGCTGCGCCGGGACGTGCAGCTGGTCGACGAGGCCCTGATGCCGTACTACCAGGACGTCTACGACCACGTCCTGCGGGCCACCGAGTGGACCGAGTCGCTGCGTGACCTGGTCAGCACGGTGATGGAGACCAACCTGACGGTGCAGGGCAACCGGATGAACATGATCATGAAGAAGGTGACCAGCTGGGCCGCGATCATCGCCGTGCCCACCGCCGTCACCGGCTTCTACGGCCAGAACGTCCCCTACCCCGGCTTCGGCACCCAGACCGGCTTCTGGGCCTCGACGATCATCATGATCGCCCTGTCCGGGCTGCTCTACGTCGCCTTCAAGCGCCGGGACTGGGTCTGACGGCTCGGGTGTGAGGGCTCGGGTGTGACCTGGGCCATCCGCGCGGCCGTTGCGGATCTTCGCGACGTGGGCGCTGGGTCAGGGGCCGCTCACCGGGTGTCGACAATGTGGGCGGCCTCACCCCGCACCGGCGGTGACGGCCACCACATCCACCACCCCCACCCCGCCCACGACCGCGAGTTCTCGCACCCCCCGACCCCCGCCTACCGCCGGTAATCCGCCCCCGACCTGCGGCTATCCCCCCAACCCTTGTCCCCCCGCCAGCACCCCCCGTAGCTTCGAAACCAGCGCGGCAAGCACCACAGCGCCGCACACCCCCCCCGATCAGCCAGGCCCCCACGGGCCCGGTTCCCCCTGCCCACCGGCACGCCCGAGAGGACCCGCATGACCTACCGCAACGAGACCACCACCACCGCCACCGCCACCACCGCCCGCAAGCACAACCGTCGACGCCTCGCCGTCCTCGGCGGCGCGCTGGCCGTCCTGCCGGTCGCCGGTCTCGTCACGGCCACCACCTCCTCCGCCGCCCCCGAAACCACCTGGGACAAGGTCGCCCAGTGCGAGGCCACCGGCAACTGGGCCATCAACTCCGGCAACGGCTTCTACGGCGGCCTCCAGTTCACCCCCTCCACCTGGAACGCCTTCGGCGGCACCCAGTACGCCCCCCAGGCCAACCAGGCCACCAAGGCCCAGCAGATCACCATCGGCGAAAAGGTCCTCGCCGCCCAGGGCCCCGGCGCCTGGCCCATCTGCTCCGTCAAGGCCGGCCTCTCCTGACCCGTTCACGGGTGGGCGATCACCGCTGAACCCCACCGGGTGCGGCTGCGTACTGTGAAATGCGGACCCGCCGACGCGGGCCGATGAACCGGCCGCACCGCAGCCGCGCGGAGCCGGGGTTCCAGCGGAAGAAGTCCGTCATGAAACGTGGCATCGCCCTCGCGCTCGGCGCGACCGCCGTCGCGGCACTGGCCGCCGGCTGCGGCAGCTCGACCAGCAAGACGGCCACCCCGTCCGCCACACCCTCCCCTTCGGCGTCCGCGCCCTCGAGCGGCACACCCGCGACCGGAGCCGCCACGCTGAAGGTCGCGAGCTCGCCGCTGGGCCAGGTCCTGGTCGACGGCGCCGGGCGCACCCTGTACCTGTTCCAGGCCGACACCGGCACGACCTCGAACTGCAACGGCGCCTGCGCGATGGCCTGGCCCCCCAACATCACCACCGGGCAGCCCAACAGCAACGGGGTGAACGCGTCCCTGGTCGGCACGACCACCAGGATGGACCACTCGACCCAGGTGACCTACAAGGGCCACCCGCTCTACTACTTCGCCGAGGACACCAAGCCCGGCCAGACCAACGGCGAGGGCGTCAACGCCTTCGGCGGCGCCTGGTACGTGGTCAGCCCCAGCGGCGACGCGATCACCTCCGCACCGAGCATGCAGAGCCCCGCGCCGAGCACCGGCGGCGGATACTGACGACTGGTCAGGACAGCGGCGGGCCAAGGTTGTTGGGCACTCCGCCGTCCGCCCGCACCCCCCTTCCGCACAGCTGGCACTGCGCTCCGGAGAACCGATGGCATCGATCGGCAGCGCCACCGCCCGGACCCGCCCGCACCGCCGCGGCGCGACCGCGGTGGTCGCCGGCGCGTTCTGGGCGACCATGGTGGGCACCACCATCCCCACGCCGCTCTACCCGCGCTACGAGGCCGCCTTCGGCTTCTCCTCGCTGATGGTCACGGTCGCCTTCGCGGTCTACGCCCTCGGCGTGGTGGCCGGCCTGCTCTGCTTCGGTTCGCTCTCCGACCGGCTCGGCCGCCGCCCGGTGACCGCCACCGCGCTGCTGCTGGCCATTGCGGCGGCAGGCGTCTTCCTGGCCGCGGACGGTCTGGGGCTGCTCCTCTTCGGCCGGGTGCTCTCCGGCCTCGCCGCCGCGCTGGTCACCGGCGCGGCCACCGCCCACCTCACCGAACTCGCCGCGCCCGACCGGCAGGTCAGAGCCGGCCGGATCGCGCTGGCCGCCAACATGGGCGGCCTCGCCGGCGGCCCGCTGCTCGCCGGCTTCCTGGCCCAGTGGGCACCTGACCCGCTGCGGCTGGTCTGGCGCGTCGACGCCGCCCTCGTCCTGGTCGCCCTGCTGCTCCTGGCCGGGGTACCGGAGACCGTCACCCGCCGCGCCGGCAGCCGGCTGTTCGCGCTCTCGCTGCCCCGGATCCCCGCCGACCTCCGCACACCGTTCCTGCACTGCGCGCTCGCGGCGGGGTCGGGGTTCGCGGTGCTCGGCGTGCTCACCGCCACCACCGGCCTCTTCTTCGCCCAGGTGCTGAGCCTGAGCACCCCGGCGCTGTCCGGGGCGACGGTCGCCATCGCGTTCGTCTGCACCGGCCTGGGCCAGCTGCTGGCCCGGGGTCTGGCATCCCGCCGGGTGCTGCCCACCGCCTGCCTGGGCCTGCTCGCCGCCGCCGCACTGATCGCCACCGCGATGCTGACCGCCACACTCGCCCCGCTGATGGCCGCCGCGGTGATCGTCGGCCTCGCCACCGGGCTCGCCGTCGGCGCCGGCATCGCGCTGATCACCGAGCACGTCGCACCGGCGGTTCGCGGCCAGGCGTTCTCGGCACTGTTCGCGGTGCTCTACGCGATGCTGGCGCTGCCCGCGATCGGCGTGGGCGTCCTCATCACGGCCACCGGCCTGCGCACCGCGGGCGCGGTCTTCGCCGCGGTGGTGGCAGCCCTGGTGCTGGGGGTGCTGGCGAGGCTGCCGCGCGCCCGTGACGTGGTGGAATAGCGCGCACCACACGCCCGTTGACCTGTACACCTGCCGGGTCATCAGGGAAGGGCTGAGGAGATCATGTCGTCGCTGGAAGAACCGTCACGACCCCTACCACTGGTGACCGCCTGCGGCCGCCGGATCGAGGTCGGCGCACTGCGCGTGGCCATCCCCGGTCGACCCATCGACCGCATCACCCTGAACGTCGGCCCGGAACGCGGCGGCCGCTCCAAGGTCTGGGCCGGCCTGAGCCCCACCGAGGCCCGCGCCCTGGCCCAGCTGCTCCTGGCCCAGGTGGCCCACGCGGAGCACGACGCGGCGGGCTGACGCCGGCCGGGCCACGTCCGTCGCAGCCACGCACAGGTTCAGGCAGTGCTATCTGGCGACTCCCCGCGGGCCTACGCGATCAAGGCCGTGCGTGCGACAGCCTCCGGACGGGAGGGTGAGAGCGCCGGCAGGCTCGAGTGCCGCTGGCAGCGCGAACAGCTCCCGGAGGTGATTCGCGAACTCGTCCTGGATGATCAGCGGTTGCGCAACGAGATCTGCTGGTCGGTCTTCGACTGTTGACGGGCGTGATGGCGTGTCTGGACTGCCCGACCACACGCCGTGGCCCGACGAGCCTCCGGCCTCGCCTACCGCTCCGCCACCGCCCGAGCCCCGCCACGCCCCGCCGAACCGATCCAGCGCAGCAGCACCACGCTGACCAGCGCGGCCAGCGCACACCAGGTCGAGATGAACGCCAGCCGCCAGAGCAGCGCGCACACCACCGCCGCGCCACCCACCAACCAGCCGAGCAGCCGCAACAACCGGTCTCCGCTCGCCAGCAGCGCGCCCACGGTCGCCAGCAGGTAGCCGGTCAGCAGCAGCGGGACGTACGGGATACCCGTACCGAAGGTCAGCAGGTGCCGGTGGGCCTCGGCGGTGACCGGGTGGGTCAGTACGGCTGCCAGCAGCAGGGCGGCGACCGTGACGCCGAGCAGCGCGAAGCCGGCCCGACGCCGGTGCGCGGCGATCGACGAGGCATCCGCACTCGGCGGCCCCAGGGCGCACCAGACACCCGCCGGGACCAGCGCCGGCAGCACCGGCAGCGCGATGAGCACCCAGGCGGTGCGTGCCCAGAGCGCGGGACCGGCGCTGATCCGGCCGTCCACGCCGAGCCAGACGGCCGCCTCGGTCAGCTGATGGACGCCCAGTAGCAACGGCACCGCCGCCAGCGGCAGGTCCCGTGCCCGCCGGACCCGCGCCAGGCAGAGCAGCCCGAGCCCGGCGACAGCCGTGCCCGTGACGAGATCGGCCTCGGCGCTCCAGCACATCCAGGCCTCCCGCGGCTCCCCGCCCGGAACTCTCTGACAGCAGCTCAGAACGGCGCCGGACCGTCGGCGGAGACGAGCAGGCCGCCGGAGCCGATCTCGTTGCCGGCCCCGTCGAAATCCGCCTCGCGGCCGTCCGGCAGCCGCAGCCGACCGGCGCCGACCTCCGCCATCAGCTCGAAGTCCTCCTCCCGGTCCGCCTGGAGGTGTCCGCCCCAGCCCTGGCTCCCGTCCGGCGAGCGGCGGGTGGCCAGGTCGGCGTGGACCACGATCTCGAAACCCCGGTCGATCAGGGTTGCCAATCCTCGATACACGTTCTCTGTCACGCCGCCAGTCTCGGCTCTCCCCGCCCCACCCGCATGCCGGGCGGCGCGATCCGGCGGCCGGTGTCAGCCGCCCTGGACGGCGGCGAACCGGGTGGCGACGTCGTTCCAGTCGACGACGTCCCAGAGCTTCTCGACGTAGTCCGGGCGGACGTTGCGGTACTGCAGGTAGTAGGCGTGCTCCCAGGCGTCGAAGGCCAGCAGCGGGGTGGTGCCCTGGCCGACGTTGCCGTGGTGGTCGTAGACCTGCTCGACGACCAGGCTGCGGCTCAGCGGCTCCCAGGCCAGCAGGCCCCAGCCCGAGCCCTGGACGCCGACGGTGGCGGCCGTGAGCTGCTTGCGGAACGCCTCGAAGCCGCCGAAGTGCTCCTCGATCGCGGTGCCGAGCGCGCCGTCGGGGCGGTCGCCGCCGTCCGGGGAGAGGTTCTGCCAGAAGAGCGAGTGCAGCACGTGCCCGGAGAGGTGGAAGGCGTGGGTCTTCTGCAGGCCCACCAGGTTGCCGAACTGGTCCTTGGAGCGTGCCTCGGCGAGCTGCTCCAGGGTGTCGTTGGCGCCCTTGACGTAGGCGGCGTGGTGCTTGGAGTGGTGCAGTTCCAGGATCTCGGCGCTCATCGCGCGCTCCAACGCCGAGTAGTCGTACGGGAGGTCGGGAAGCGAGTAGGTGCCCATCGGGACACGGCCCCTTTCGATCGTGATGATCATGCCTGGGCTCACTATTGCGCATGGGTTGCAATAGCGTCCACTGTGCATCACCATTGTCGAGCGCGAGGCCGGCCCCGTCAGCCGTGGACAGCACTCCCCGTGTGGGCGCGCGTCCTTCCTGATGACTGACGATCGTCTTCCCAACCGGCGCCCGCCGGGACATCCGGGCCGGCCTCGCCTCAGGACCACCCCTCGGTCGCCAAAGGCGCCGGTAGTACAGTGCGCTGATGGTCTTTCTGGCCCTGGCCCGCGGCCTGCGCACCGCGCTCGACCGCGGCCCGCTCACCCCCTTGCGACTGGCGCCGCCGGTCCGCGAGGAGTTCGTCGACTGGTCGAAGTCCCCCGACAACAACCGCGGTCCAGGCCGGACCTGCCTGGAGGCCTGCTGGCTGCTCAGCGCGCCCGACCGGCCCTGGCAGGACGCCAGCCAGGTCGGCTCCAAGGGCTGCGGTGCGAACATGCGGGTCGCCCCGATCGGCCTGCTGCCCGAACTGACGGAGCGTCAGCGCTCCGGCGCCGCACAGCTGCAGTCCGCGCTGACCCACGGCCACCCCACCGCGCTGGCGGCCAGCGACCTTACCGCGCACGCCGTCTGGCTGCTGGCCGAAGGCGCGGCGCCCGCCGAACTGCCGGGGCTGCTACGGGCGTACGCGCTCGCCAACCGGACCAGGTACGACGACTTCTGGCTCGGCGACCTGGTGTCACGCGCACACGATCACTCGGCCGCCGAGTTCATCGCCCGGGGCTGGGACGACTGCCTGGACGCGCTCGACCGGCTGGACGCGGCACTCGCCGCCCCCGACCTCGACGCCGACCCGTGCCTGGCCACCGGCGAGGGTTGGATCACCGAGGAGGCCCTGGCCACCGGACTGCTCTGCTTCCTGCTGCTGCCCGACGACCCGGTGGCGGCGGTCCGCCGGGCTGCCTACTCCTCCGGCGACTCCGACTCGATCGCCTGCCTGACCGGCGCGTTCGCCGGCGCCCACGCCGGGGCGGACGCCTGGCCGCAGGAGTGGGTGCGGCGGATCGAGTACCGCGACGAGTTGCTCGCCTTCGGCGCGCTCTGGGACGGCAAGTAGCGGGGCCAGTAGCCTCCCGGTCCTGACCCTCGTTCGAGCCCGTTCGGCGCGGTGGCCGCAGTGCCGCCGCGCGCCGAACCATGCCCGCCGGCCGCCCCGGTCCGCCGCGCTCCCGGCCGCTGCGGCCGGGCAAGGTGACGAAGTCTCCACCCGTACCGGCCCGTAGGCCGTTCGCATCCTTCGAGGCAAGCCCTTCTCTCGTACAGTGAGGAACTTGCCGTGCATAACGTAACGAATGCTCGTTTTGTTTATCGAGGCGTGAGGGAGATCTTCGATGGCGGAGCCGAAGCAGGAGAGAGCGATCCGGACCAGGGCCGTGCTCATCCGCGCGGCGGCGGAGGTCTTCGACGAGCTGGGATTCAGCGGCAGCAGCCTCAACAAGATCCTGCAGCGGTCCGGCACCACCATGGGAGCGCTCTACTTCCACTTCGAGTCCAAGGAAGCGCTGGCCAGGGCGGTGATGGCCGCACAGGCGACCGATCTGGCACTGCCGCCCGGCGTGGACGGGCTGGCCCGCCTGATCGACATCACCAGGGACCTGGCCCGCCAGCTCCAGCACAATGTGCTGTTCCGGGCCGGCGTCCGATTGGCCGTCGAGCAGGGGGCGTTCGGGCTACGGGACGGCACCGCGTACGAGCTGTGGATCGCGGAGTTCGAGCAGCAGTTGGCGGCGGCGCGACGGCGCGGCGAGTTGCTGCCGGAGGTGCATGGGCCGGAGTTCGCCCGGCTGCTGGTCGGGGCGTTCAGCGGCACCCAACTGCTCTCGCAGATCGCCACCGGGCGCGCGGATCTGCCCGAGCGGATCACCGCGCTCTGGCGCTACCTGCTACCCGGGATCGCCGTCGCGGAGCTGGTGCCGCAGCTGCGTTCGACGCTCGATGCCGGCGCCACGGCTGCGAGGGCCACCGCCGGTGTCGGGGTGAACCGGTGAGGCCCTGGACGGTCGTCCTCACCGGAGCCGGCGGGTTCATCGGCGGGGCCACGCTCGACGCGCTGCGGCGGACGCACGAGCCCGACGGCCGTCCGGTGCGAGTGCGGGCGGTCGTCCGGACCCCGCCGCCGAGCGACGCCGACCGCGCTCCCGGGGTGCGGTGGGTGACGGCGGATCTCACCGATCCGGCATCGCTGCACGGCCTCTTCGAGGGCGCGGACGCGGTGGTGCACGCCGCCTCGTACGTGGGCCCGGACGAGGCGACGGCCGACGCCGTCAACCGGGCGGGAACCGCGAGCCTGATGGCGCGGGCGAGCGCGGCCGGCGTGCCACGGCTCGTCCAACTCTCGACCGTCGCGGTCTACGGCCGCGGCCCGCACCGGGGCGCCGCCGAGGACGAACTGGCCCCCGCTCCGGGCTCGGTGGCCAGTCGCACGCGGCTCGCCGGCGAGGCGTCGACGCTGGCCGCAGGTGGCCTGGTGCTGCGCGCCGGGCTGGTCCTCGGCGCGGGTGACCGCTGGGTGGTGCCGGCACTCGCGGATCTGGTCCGACGGGTGCCGGCCCACTGGGACGGCGGGCAGGCCCTGCTGTCGGTGGTCGCGGTCGAGGACCTGGCCCGACTGCTCACCGCCGCCGCGCTGGCACCGCGCCCGGTCACCGGCGTCTACCACGCGGGCCACCCGGCGCCGGTGCGCAATCGCGACCTGCTGGCGGCGCTCGCCGAACACGACCTGCTGCCACCCTGGCAGCCGACCTGCCGTGGCCCGACTGCCTGCGCCGGCTACGGTCCACCGACGGATGGGTGAGCGAGCGCCAGTTCGTCCTGCTGGGCCGCGACCACTACTACCGCAGTGACCGCGCCTGGCAAAGCCTCGACTGCCCGCCCGGGCCGGGGCCACTGGCCCGCCTCGACTCGGCGGCCGCGTGGTACCGGGACCACCTTCGGATCAGCACGTCAGGAACTCGTCCGGAAGGGCGCTCGGCAGCTCGCGCCTGCGATCCAGCGGTCTAGAGTCGGCGCATCCCGGCTGTACCTCCTCGACCCCAACGACTTCGCGACCACCACCTCACCCGAGGTCGCCTACGACGCACGGGTCCAGACCGCCTACCTGCTCTCGCTCCAGGGCCACCACGCCGACTGGCTCGCCCCGTACCTCGACCTGCCTGCGGAAGCCGCCCGCACCATCGCCGAGCACGCCGAACGGTCGGGCCCGGCCGGGCCCGCTGCCAGGCCGCCGCGCCACTGAGCCGCTGAACCGCTGAGCCCGAAACCGCCGGCCACCGGCCACCGGCCACTGGAACAGCCGTGCAGTGGCCGTCCCGGCCCACTGCACGGCTGCCAACTCGGCCGAGTTCCGGCGGGTTTGACTCAGCCCCCGCTGTTCGGCACGTCCGGAACGCAGAACAGGCCCTCCAGGTAGCGGAAGACGATGTGCTGACCGTCCGGGCACCAGGCCTGGCCCGGGTCCTTGTCGAACGGGATGCCGTTGTAGCTGCCGCCCGAACAGAACGCCTTGCCGGCACTGTTGTAACCACCGTAGAAGCCATGGTTGTTGAAGCACTGATCGGCGGTGACGGTGGTCGGGGTGGTGGCGGCGGAGGCAGCGGCGGTCGCCATCGGCGCGAGCGCGAGGGTGGCCCCGGCGGCCAGGGTGGCCAGAATGCGGTGACGCAACGTCAACTCCTTGATCTTTCACGGGATATGGCTTGTCCTACCGCCGCTCATGCTTCCCCCTGACTCCCGGTGGGCCAACCCGGGGAACCGGCCGCCAGCCCCCTATCCGTCCCCTACGCGTCCCCTATCCGGACATGCGCGCACGCGGAGCGACGTTCCGGCGCCCGGACGGACTCGTCCACCGCCGGTCCCCGGCCGTCCGAGAGCCGCTGATAGAAAGGACCTCCAGCACCTTCAGCCCGCTCGACCCATGACCCGGAGGCCACCATGTCACTCGCCGACATCCCGCTGCAGACCCTGACCGGACAGCCCACCACCCTCGCCGAGTTCGCGGGCAAGGCGGTGCTGCTGGTGAACGTGGCCTCCAAGTGCGGGCTGACCCCGCAGTACACCGGGCTGGAGCAGTTGCAGCAGCAGTACGCGGAGCGCGGGTTCACGGTGCTGGGCGTGCCGTGCAACCAGTTCGGGGGGCAGGAGCCGGGCACCGCTGAGGAGATCCAGACCTTCTGCGCGGTCAACTACGGCGTCTCCTTCCCCATGCTGGCGAAGATCGAGGTGAACGGCGAGGGCCGGCACCCGCTGTACCAGGAGCTGACCGAGCTCGCCGACGCCGCCGGTGAGGCGGGGGACGTGCAGTGGAACTTCGAGAAGTTCCTGATCTCGCCCACCGGCACCGCGGTCGCACGGTTCCGGCCGCGCACCGAGCCGGCGGACGCGGAGCTGGTGGCCGCGATCGAGGCCCTGCTGCCCGCCTGAGCCGTGCGTAGTGGACCTCGCGGTCACCGCCCGGGCCCCGAGGTCCACCGCTCAGCCCGCCAAGGCGATGATCAGCAGCCCGGGGACGAGAACAGACCGGCGAGCCCTCCGTGCCGTCCGCCCCGGCGATCCCCGATCTCAGGTCGCTAGGCTGGCCGGACGCTTACCTCGAGAGGACTCCGTCCGGATGGCCAAGAAATCCGCCGCAGCGCGCACCACGACGCGCCCGGCCCTGCTGAAACTGACCGGGGTGAGCCGCTCCTACGGTGACCGTGAGGTGCTGCACCCGGTGAACCTCGCGCTGGCGGCCGGTGAGTGCGTCGCGCTGCTCGGCCACAACGGCTCGGGCAAGTCGACCCTGCTGCGGGTCGCGGCCGGGCGTGACCTGCCGACCAAGGGCACGGTCCACTTCGACGGACTCCCGATGGACGAGAACGACCCGCGGATCCGGGCCCGGGTCGCGGTGGTCGGCGACACGGTCGCGCACTATCCCGACCTGACCGTGCGCGAGCACCTGCTGCTGGTCGCCGTCGCGCACGGCGTGGCCGACGCCCGGAACTGGGTGCAGCAGGTGCTGGACGACCGGATGCTCACCGAGCGGGCCGACGCGCTGCCCTCCGCGCTCTCCTCGGGGCAGTTGCAGGCGCTGCTGCTGGCCTGCGCGCTGGTCCGGCCGCGCGATCTGCTGCTGCTCGACGAGCCGGAGCAGCGGCTGGACCCGGACGCCCGGCGGCGGCTCGCCGACCTGCTGCGGGCCGAGCTGGCGGACGGCGTGGCGGTCCTGCTGGTCACCCATCACACGGACCTGGCACGGGAGTTGGCGGACCGGGTGGTGATGCTGGAGGACGGCCGGATCATCGCCCAGGGCGCGCCGGGCAAGGTACTGGGGCAGGTTCCCGGCCAGGGCGACGCGGTGGGTACCCGGTGACCGCCGAGTCCGACACGGCAGCGCGGGAAGCACGGCCCGCCGAGGACGGGACCGAAGCGGCCCTGGACCCGGCCCCCGCCGGTGACGGCTGGGGCGAGGAGGACGACTGGACCGACGAGACCCTCGCCCTGCTCCGCACGCTGCGGGCACCGCACCGGCTGAACCGGGCCAAGCAGGTCGGCTTCGCGCTCTACTGCGTCCTGCTCATGCTGATCATCTGGGGCGGGGTACCCAGTCTCGGTCTCTTCCTCCAGGCCTCGATGGGCGCCGACTACACCGGCCACGGCGGCGACCTGCTCGCGGCGATGCCCAGCGGCATAGCGGCCGTCGGGCTGGCCGTCGTGCTGCTCGCGGTCCGCGACGGGCTCTGGCGCGGTCCGGTGGTGCCGCCCCGGGCGGCGACCGACTGGCTGCTCGCCCACCCGGTGCGCCCGCGCCCGGTGCTGCGCCCGTGGTTCTGGCTCTCCTGCGGCCTGGCGCTCTTCCCGGGCCTGGTGACGGCGGTGGGCGCGATGGTGGCGCTGGGGCTGCTGCTGCGCGTCGGGCTGCCGGCCGCGCTCGGCTGGTCCCTGCTCGGCGGGGCCTGCCTGCCGCTGCTGGCCACCTGCGCCGGGCTGCTGGTGGAGCGCAACGACACCGCCGCCCGCTGGGTCCGGCGGCTCACCCCCGTCGCCACGCTGCTGGTGCTGCTGCTCGCCGCGCAGAGCGGGCTGGCGGTGGCCGGGCACCGGGTGCACTGGCTGGAACTGGTCGAGCTGTGGTCCGGGCCGTGGGGCTGGGCCGGGATCGCCGCCCTCGCGCCGACCCGGGGCGCGGTGCCGGGTGCCTGGGTGGCGGCCGCCCTGCTGCTCGGCAGCACCGCGGCCGGCCTGCTGCTCGCCGACCGGGCCGCCGGTTCGGTGCCGCTGGGCCGGCTGCGCGAGCGGGCCAGGACGGCCGCGGGAGTGCTGGCCGCCCTGCGCACGGTCGAGCTGCGAGCCGCCCGGCTGGCGGTCTCCGGCGCCTCGGGAAGCACCCGGCGGCTGCGGGTCCGGCTGCCGATGCCGCGCCACACCTGGCTGGTGGTGCCCTGGCGGGACGCCACCGCACTGCTCCGCTCCCCCGCCCGGCTCGGCCGGGCGGCACTGCTCACGGTGCCGGCCGTGCTCTGCGCCGCACTGGCGCACGGGATCGGCAGCAAGCCGTCGGTGCCGACCACGGCCGTCGCGCTGGCCTTCGGCTACCTGGCCGTCGCCCAACTGCTGGAGCCGGCCCGGATCGAGACGGACGACGTGCGCCGGGCCGCCTGGTCGCCCTACCCGTTCGCCGACCTCATGCTGTGCCACGCGATCGTGCCCACCCTGGCCGGCGTGCTGATCGCACTCGCCGGCGCCGCCGCCGCGACGGTGGCGGGCGCCGGCCCGACCGTCTGGCTGGCACCCGCCGTGGTGCCGGCCCTGGTGGGCGCCGGCCTGGTGAACACCTGCCGGGGCGTGATGCGGCGCGACCTGATGTACAAGTCCCCCTCCTCCGGCGGCCTGGGCCTCTTCCTCTTCACCGCCTGGTACGCGGCGGGCCCGGCGGCGGCCGTGCTCGCGCTCACCCTGCCCTTCGCCCAGGCGCTGCGCGCGGACACCATCGCGACCTGCGGCCAGGCGGCCGGAGTGGGCGTCCTGGCAGCGGCCGCCCTGCTGTGGTGGGCACGGACCCGGGCCACCGAACTGACCGGCCTCTCCCGACCGGCCGCCCGGCAGGACGGCTAGCGAACGCTGGCGGCGGCGGTCCGGGGTGAGCAGGCGACAGAGCCTCACCCTGGGCCGCCGCGGTTGGTCGACCGTTCAGCGAAGTCTCGCGCCGCGCTATCGTGCGAGCGTGACCGCTTCCGCCGAGCGCCCGTTGCTCTTCCTCGATGTCGACGGCCCGCTCCTGCCCTTCGGGCCGACGTACCAGCCTCCGTACCGCCCGGCCCCCACCGCAAGCCCTGATGCGAACCCGCTGCTCGCGCGCCTCGACCCCGCGCTCGGCCCGCGACTGGCCGCCCTGCCGTGCACCCTGGTCTGGGCGACCGCCTGGCAGGAGGAGGCGAACGAGCGCCTCGGGCCCCTGCTCGGCCTGCCGCAACTGCCCGTGGTGGAGTGGTCCGAGCTGGCCGAGCAGGACGCCCTGGACCAGCGGGCCGGGCTGCACTGGAAGACCCGCACCCTGCTCGCCTGCGCCGCCGGCCGCCCCTTCGCCTGGGTGGACGACGAGATGACCGACGCCGACCGCCACTGGGTCACCGCACACCACCCGGCCCCAGCCCTGCTGCACCGCGTCGACCCCGGACTCGGCCTCACCGAACCGGACTTCGCGACGCTGGACGCCTGGCTGCGCGATGCGGTCGCTACAGATCGAGCTGGTACAGCAGCGAGTTGTGCGTCGGCCGATAGCCGAGCTCCTCGTTGATCGCCCGCATCGGCCGGTTGCTCGCCGCGGTGTCCGCCAACAGTCCTTCGAGATCCGGGTGTTGCTCGATCACCTGCCGGATCGCCGCCGCCTTCATCCAGCGCCCGAGGCCGTGCCCACGGTGCTCGGGCAGCACGCCGGTCCCGTAGTGCTGCGCGTCGCCCCGGCCGTCACCCGGGACGACCAGCTCGGTGAAGCCGACGATCGCAGCAACCGCGTGCCGACCCCCGCCCGCCCGTAGGAAGGCCGATGCGACCGGCCCGCCATCGGCCGTCGACCCGAGCCACGCCAGGCGGCGGCTGGTGGAACCCGCGTCGGGGTCGGTCAACGCGGTGATGCGAATCGACACGTGCCGCACAGCTCCTTCTCGTCGACGCCGCGCGCAGGTCGGACGGCCGGGGCAAGCTACCGGGCGCGCCAGCTCGGCCACAACGGATTTGTGTCGGTGTCCGGGTCCTGGATGTAGATGTAGGTGGCAGTAGCGGTACCGCGGGCACCGAAGCGCCGGACAGAGCCCTCACGGCACTTCGGGCGCACGGCCGAGCGGTTGCGGCTGACGACCGGGCGGGCGAGCCCGCGGGCTCAGGTGAGGGCGGCGACCAGCAGGGCGAAGGCGGCGATGATGACGGCGACGCGGGCGTAGTGGAAGCGTTCCCAGCGGTTCATCTGCTCCTTCCAGTCGGCGGGCCGGTTCTCGGGGGTCCACGTCTTGTTCCGGTTGTTGATCGGGACGAGCAGCAGGATCGACATGATCACGCTGAGGATCAGCAGCGCGGCGGCGGTGACGAGGAGGCCGGTGCCGTGGTGGTGCCATCTGGCGATGGCCCAGACCGCGACGAGGACGAGCGAGGTGATGTACCAGACCGGCATCACGGCGCCGAGCATCCGGCCCCCGTGCGCGCGGCCGAGTTGGCCACTGTCATCGGGGAGTGCGTTGAGGATCCGGTTGATGACGAAGGCGACGGAGAATTCCACCCCCACCATCACGCCGACTACCACGGTGGTGAGGACCTCGAGTGCGTTGAGCATGATGACCCTCTCGGAATCTAATGCTGCTAGCTGATGAGGCAACGCTAGTACTGCTGCCGCTTGCTTGTCTAGCGATGCTAGGATCGAATCATGTCGGTACAGGAACGCAAGGAGCGTGAACGAGCGGGCCGCGAGCGCCTCATCGTGGCAGTGGCCCGCGAACTCGCCGAGCAGCAGGGCTGGGACGCGGTCACCACCCGCCGGCTCGCCGAACGCATCGAGTACAGCCAGCCCGTCCTCTACAGCCACTTCCGCGGCAAGCGCGAGATCATCGGCGCCGTCGCCCTCGAAGGCGCCGCCGAGATGGCCGCGGCGCTGCGGGCCGCAGCCCGAGCCGAGGACGGCCCGCACAAGCGGGTCGCCGCCCTCGCCCGCGCCTACCTGGACTTCGCCGAACGCAACCCGGCGGTCTACGACGCCATGTTCCAGCTCGACGGCGGCCTGGCATTCGCGCGCGAGGACACCCCGGAACCCCTCAAGGACGGCTTCGCCGCGCTACTGGAGAGCCTGGGCGAGGTCGCCGGGGACGGCGTCCACCCGGGGCTGTTCACCGAGGTGTTCTGGGCGTCCCTGCACGGGCTCGCGACCCTGACCCGGGCGGGACGGCTGCCGCCGCAGGACACCGAGGCCAGGGTGGAACTGCTGGTGGACCGGCTCGCCGTGATCTGACACACCACCCCGGCGGGCACGCGGCCGGGGGCTGCCTGCCTGCGGCATCGCCCTCTTGGTCACTCGCGCCCACGCGGCGCAGCCGCAGGCCGTCCGCCCCGGCGAATGCGCCCTTCGCTGCGGATGCGGGCTCGTTCGCGGCGTTGCGCGGCCAGGACGTCGGGGGCGGGCATCGGCGTTGCGCCAGCGCAGCGCCGGGCTGGGCACCTTCGGTCGACACAGCGTCACCCGAAGGTGCCCAGCCCGGCGTCGAGCAGCCGCGCCGCCCGGTGGACGTCGGCCGTGACGGCGTCCCCGACCTCCACCGGGGTCACCGACCCGCCCAAGTACTTCCGCAGCGCCCGGTACTGGACGGGCCACAGCCCGAGCAGCGCCGTCGCGGCGATCTGCGGCTCCGGGTCGCCCGGTGCGCCGCCGCTCCGCCGCGCCAACGCCTCTGCGGCCGTTGCGATCAGACGGTCCGTCATCTCCCGCTGGCAGCTGCGCAAGGCCGGCGTGCCCTGGATGAGGGCCGCGAACCGCTGGACCTGTCCGACGGCCAGCTCCGGATCGTCCTGCGCGGCCAACCAGCCGGTCAGCGCGCCCAGTTCGTCGGCCAGGATGCGCAGCACCGCCGCCGTGGGCGCCGTCCCGGGGTCGGCCAGGTCGGTCCGCAGCGCGGCCATCGTGGCCTCCGGCTGGTCCAGGACCAGTGACTCCTTGGTCGGGAAGTAGTTGAACACCGTCTTCTCGGAGACCGAGCACGCCTCGGCGATCTCCGAGACCCGCACAGCGTCGAACCCCCGCTCCAGGAACATCTCCGTCGCGGTGTCGGTCAACTGCTGGCGGGTGGCGCGCTTCTTGCGCTCGCGCAGCCCCTCCGCACCCGAGGCCTCGCCCCTCGGCTCACGCAGGGCGGCCCAGTCCACTGTTCGTGCGCTCATGCGTCAAGGATAGTCGGGCCTCGGTATTTTTTCTGCTACTGTAATTTTCTAGTGGCAGCAATGAGGCCGAAGCCGGGAGGCAGATCATGCACACCCTCGAACTGATCAACCTGTTCTTCGCCGGACTGCTGGCGGGCGCCGAGTTCGTGGTCCGCTTCGGTGTCCGCTCGACCATCGGCGTGCTCGACCCGCGCTCCTCGATCCAGCTGCGCCAGGCCCTGATCCGCACCCTGCGGGTGGCGGTGCCCGCCGTCTACCTGCCGACGATGCTCACCGGCATCGCCGCAACGGCCTGGAACGGCACCACCGGACACGGCGGCGGCACCGGCTTCACCGCCCAACTCGCCGCCATGGCAGCGCTGCTCGGCTGGACCGTGGTGACGTTCGCCGGCACCGTCCCGATCAACATCGGCATCCTGGACTGGCAGCTCGACGCACCCCCGGCCGACGCACCGGCGATCATCCGCCGCTGGGAACGCCTCGACACCGCGCGCACCTGCGCGGCGAGCGCGGCCTTCGCGCTCTTCCTGACCAGCGTCGGGCTGCAACTCGCCTGAGGCTCATCACATCTGAGGGTCCTCGCACAGCGGCCAGGACTTGTAGCGCGGCGCGTAGCTCAGGCGGTCGTCGCCCGAGTACTCCTCACGCTCCACCTCGACCAGCTCGCCGTTCTCGTCCAACTTGCTGACAGTGAAGGTGCAGAACGGCTGCTGCTCGCTCACGCGGTGACCGCCGTGAGCGCGAGGTCGGCGGCGACCACGAAGTGCACCGCCTTGCCCAGCTCCCTCGGCTCCCACCCCCATGAGTACGCGAGGGCGTCGACCAGGGCGAGGCCTCGCCCCGAGCCCTGCTCGATTTCGGGCGTGAGCACCGCGGGCAGCCGGAGCGAGCGGTCAGCCACCTCGACCCTGAGGTGAACGCCAGTCCACTCGGCGCGCACCCAGCACTCACCACCCGCGTGGACCAGGGCGTTGGTGATGATCTCGCTGGCGCACAGCAGCACGTCGGCAACGGCATCCCCCGATAGCGGTAGTTCCCGTTCCTGGAGCAGCGCAGCGATCCAGCGCCGGGCCTGGGCCACCGCGTGGGCCCCGGCCCGGACGTGGAGAGCCTCGATGGTGGAGAAGTCGGTCATGTCGACCTCCCGGTCCTGGCCTCGATCGTCACCATGCACGGCCACTCGCACTCGCAGCGAACGCACCGGCCATGCGCGCTGCGGTGCTCGTCCAGCAGCATGCGGTCGGCGGTCGCCGTACCGGTGCCGGCCTGCTGCCGCACCGAAGTCCGGTGCGGCAGCAGGCTCCTGCAAGGGTCGACCAGTGCGGCGGAGGTGCTGCTCAGCGTCCAGGGGTGGGGGCGGTCAGGGGATTTAGCGCTGCTCATCTGAGCCTCCGGATGAATCGGGTAGGTGCGGCGACCATCAATATCGGGGGCGCGGTACGTCGGCCCAGGTACGGCGTTCACCCAGTCAACGAGGTGGGAAGGTAGCGAGGAGACTCCACAGGGTGACCCCACGATGGAGTCACCACGACCAGAAGGGCCCTGATGAGTCATCAGGCACAGCAGCCGCGCGAGGTCATCGCCGGACTGCTCGGTGATGACCGGCTACTCACCGCATGCGCAGAGCGCGACATGGGCGCTGTCTTTCGGCTGCTCAACAGCCGGGGTGTCAGTACGCGCCGAATCGCCGCAGCTGTGGATATCACCCAGGGCCGCTTGTACGACTACATGAACGGCAAGAGCCGAGTGGAGAAGCTGACGATCTTCGAACAGATCGCTGATGCTTTCCATATCCCTGGGCACCTGCTCGGCCTCGCCCGTCGTACCTGGGAACCAGCACCCGCCCACACGAACCACCAGGCGCTGCAGCCAACGCCCGACGGAGACGACCTGGACGCCGTGGATGCCTTCCGCAACGCGGACCGGCAGAGCGGCGGCGGTCGCCTGTACGCGGCAGTCGTGCGCCATCTGACTGACCAGGTAGCACCGCGTCTGGTCGACACCGCCAGCGGGCCTCAGGTCTTCGGCGCGGCAGCGGCCTTGACGGAGATGGCCGGCTGGATGGCCCACGACTCGGGCCATGACAGCCTCGCTGCCCGGCACTTCGCCCATGCCCAGCCGCTGGCCCGGGCCTCGGGCGATCTGCTGCTGGCCGCGAGCATCGCAGCCAGCAGCAGCCACCTCGCCCTCCAGACCGGCGACACGGCCGGCGCCGTGCTCTGGGCAAGTACCGGCCTCGATCTCACCGGCCAAGGGCCGCGAATCCCCGTCCTCACCGCGAGGCTGCACACCATGCGGGCCCGCGCCCTGGCCAGCGCCGCACAGCGCACACCCGCACTTCGCGCTCTCGATGACGCCCACCGTCACCTCGACCAGACCGCAGACGTCACGCACCCGTGGCTCAGTCCCTTCGACGCCGCAGCGCTCGCGAGCGAGTCCGCACTGATCTGGCGGGACCTGGAGTGCTACGACCAGGCGCTGACACACGCCCAACTGGCGCTCACCCTGAGGGAGATCGGCCGAGCGCGGTCCATCGCCCTGAACCGCGTCACCCTGGTGGACGTTCACCTACGGCGTGGTGACCTGGACTCCGCCGTGAACGTCGGCCATGAGTTGCTCGCGACCAACCCCGCGCTCGGATCGGTGCGTTTCGTCCGCCAGATCGACACCCTCCGGCGCTTACTGGAACCGCACCGCACGTACCGGCCGGTGCGCGAGTACCTGGTGCGGTTCGACAATGCGAGAAGGGCGAGAATACTGCTCCTGGCCGACATCATCGCTCCCCAGGAAGGCGGCTCCACATGAAGCCGACACCTGCCGATCCACAAGCGTGGCAGGCCTATCTCGCCGAAGGCAACGCCCGACAGGCCCGCAAGCGGGTCGCAGCCGACGTGTTGCTGCGCGATACCAACGGCCGGGTGCTGCTGGTGAAGCCGACCTACAAGCCTGGCTGGGACCTGCCGGGCGGCATGGCCGAGGCCAACGAGCCCCCGGAGGAGACGGCGGTCCGGGAGTTACGCGAGGAACTTGGCCTGGAGGTCGTCCCGCGCGGAGTGCTGGTGGTGGACTGGGTTGCGCCGCACGGGCCGTGGGACGATCAGATCGCGTTCATCTTCGACGGCGGGATCCTCCATGTCGACCAGGCCGAGCAGTTGCGTCCGCACGACGATGAACTGTCCGAGGCCCGCTTCGTCCCCGTGGACACGGCCGCCACGCTCCTACGGGAGCGGCTGCGCAACCGGCTCGGCGCCGCCGTACGGTCACTGGCCGACGGACGTCCGGTCTACCTGCGCGACGGCGTACCCGTCTGGTAGGACCAGATCTCGGCGCTCTCACGCGCCAACGCCCGACGAAATGGATGACCGCATGACGAACGACGGCCGCATCTTCCGCGAAGCCTGGATCGCCGGTGTCACCAAGCACTACCCGGGCGAGCCCAAGCCCGGCTACGTCACGCCGTGGGACGAGACCCCCGACTGGGAGCGGCAGTGCGCCGCCGCCGTGTACGGCCAGGTGCGCGGCTTCGTCCAGGTCAGCGCCGGGAACACCGCCAAGCTCAGCCGGGAGCAGAAGGGCCGGTTCGTCGCGCTCTGCTGGATCGCTCAGATCCACAAGCACATCGAGAGCCCGAAGCCCGGCTACGTCGCCGACTGGGACGACCTGCCGGCCTGGCAGCGGGAGACCGACGCGGACATCTTCGAGCGGATCGAGCAGAGCGTCTGACGGGCAGATCCGCGAAACCCGCGAGCAGCCGGGACGGATCATCCGTTTAGGAGGAGTACACGGAAAATTCAGACATTCCAGGACCGTCTATGGACGATCGGGCGTGGTCGCGAGCCCGTTAACGCCCGAATGATGGGTGACCTGGCGGGTTTCTGCTCATACGGTGCCCGGCAGTCCGCTTGTCCAGGAAGGCGCCCATGACGAACGACTCAGCCCAGCAGAGCTCCCCGGGGGGACACGCACTCGTCGAGCAGCACGGTGTGGACACCATCCCCGAGGCGGAGCGCACCAGCACCCCGCGTGACGTGCTGAGCATCCTGATCGGGTCGAACCTCGCCTTCGGCGTCGTGGTCTTCGGCTGGCTGCCGGTCTCCTTCGGGCTCTCCTTCTGGGACAGCTGCACCTCGCTCGTGGTCGGCACCGTCCTCGGGATCGTGCTGGTGACGCCGCTGGCGCTGATCTCGCTGCGCACCGCGACCAACCTGTCGACCAGCAGCGGGGCGCACTTCGGGGTGCGCGGGCGGCTGATCGGGTCACTGGTGGGGCTGCTGCTCTCGCTCGGGTACACGGCGCTGGCGCTCTGGGTGGGCGGCGACGTGGTGGTCGGGGCGCTGAACCGGCTGGTCGGCCTGCCGGCCCACGGGCCCGCGTACGTGGCGACCTACACCGTGCTCGCGGTGCTCAGCGCGACGGCGGCCGTCTTCGGCTACCGGCTGCTGCTGAAGATGGAAAAGCTGCTGATGTGGTCGATGTCGATCCTGCTGCTGCTGGGCCTCTTCGCCTACCTGCCGCACTTCAACGGCTCCGCGCACGGCCACTACCTGCTGGGCGGCTTCTGGCAGACCTGGCTGTTGGCCGTGGTCTCGGCCGGCCTGAGCGGCCCGATCGCCTTCATCACGCTGCTCGGTGACTACACCCGGTACGTGTCACCCATCAAGCACAGCAGTCGCAAGATCTACTGGGCGAACGCGGCCGGGATGTTCCTCGGCATGCTGATCCCGCAGCTGTTCGGCACCTTCACGGCGGTGGCGACCGGGGCCGGGAACAACTACGTGGCGGGGCTGCTGGCCGGCGCGCCCGCCTGGTTCCTGGTGCCGCTGCTGATCAACGGCCTGATGGGCAGCGCGGGCAACACCGGTCTGATGCTCTACAGCATGGGCCTGGACCTGGACGCGATCCTGCCCCGGGCCACCCGGCTGCAGGCCACCTACGTGGTCGCGGCGGTGGCCACCGTGCTGGTCTTCGCCGGGCACTTCGTGTGGAACGCACAGGACGCGGTGACCTCGTTCGTCCTGGTCCTGACCGCGATCGGCACGCCGTGGGCGGTGATCACCCTGACCGGGTTCCGGCGCTGCAAGGGCGAGTACGACCGCGAGTCGCTGCAGGTGCTCAACAAGCGCAGCCGGGGCGGGATCTACTGGTACCGGGCGGGCTGGAACGTGCCGGCCACCGTGGCCTGGGCGGTCGGCAGCGTGGTGGGGCTGTGCGCGGTCGACACCCCCGTCTACCAGGGGCCGGTACTGCACTGGACCGGCGGGATCGACGTGAGCTTCCTGCTCTCGGGCGCGGTGGCCTGGGCGCTGTACGTGGCACTGTCCAAGCGCTCGGCGCCGACCCCGGCGGTGCCCGCAAGCGCGACCGCGCCCGCCCCGGAGCCGAGCACTCCGGAACTGGCGGAAAGCACCCGGTAATTCGATGGCTCCGCTCCCCGACGGCTCCGTACAGTGAGCGCCACACCACTGTCACCGTCGCCGGGAGCGGATCACCATGCGCGTGCACTATCCCCGCACGCCGCATCTGCCCTGGTCGCCCGGAGCGACGGCGGACGACGTGCGGGTCGGTGAGCTGTCCGGACTGCGCGGCCGCGAGGTGGTGGTCACCGAGAAGCTCGACGGCGAGAACACCACCCTCTACCGCGACGGCCTGCACGCCCGCTCGCTGGACTCCGGCCACCACCCGTCCCGTGCCTGGGTCAAGGGGCTGCAGGGGCGGATCGGCGGCGCGATCCCGCCGGGCTGGCGGATCTGCGGGGAGAACCTCTTCGCCCAGCACTCCATCGGGTACCGGGAGTTGGCGAGCTGGTTCTACGGCTTCTCGGTCTGGGACGAGCGGGACCACTGCCTGGACTGGGACGCGACGGTCCGCTTCCTGCACCGCAGCGGCGTGCCGACGCCCCGGGTGCGCTGGCGCGGGGTCTTCGACGAACGGGCGATGCGCGCGCTGCGGGTGGACCCGGCGCGCGAGGAGGGGTACGTGGTCCGCACCGTCGAGGGCTTCGCGCGCGCGGAGTTCGGGCGGCGGGTGGCCAAGTGGGTGCGCCCGCGGCACGTTCAGACCGACACGCACTGGATGCACGCCGCCGTGGTCGAGAACGGCCTGGGCCCGAGCGCCGCGCTCTGGGCGGTGCGCTCCGGCACCGCACCCGAACTTCCCAAGCTGCTGGCCGCGTTGGGGCTGCCACCGACCAACCCGGAGGAGCAGCCCGTCGCCGAGGTGTCCGCCGCGCTCGACCAGCTCGACCTGCTCGGGCGCACCGGCGACGCCCGGCTCGCCGGCGTCCTCGCCACCGCGCTGCACGGCAGCCGCCGAGCCTGGCTGGCGCCCCGACTGGCGGCCACGCTCGGCCTACCGCTGGCCCGCCGGATCGCCGACCTGGTCGGCCTGCACCCCGCGCTGCACCGCCCGTACCCGGACGAGGACCGGCGCGCCGGCCTCGGCAGTCTCGCGCTCGCGGCCGACCTCGGCGTGCTGCACGCGGTGTCCCGGGCGGTGCTGGCCGGCCGCGCGGACGCGCAGGCGGCCGAGGCACGCGAGCAGGTCGACTGGTCCGCGCTGCACGCCGAGGAGGCCGGGCTGCTGGGCCCGGACCCGTTCGAGGCGCTGCGGACTGGCCTGCGCGAGGAGTTCGCCGGTCCGGAGCTCACCGCTCGGGACGGGGCGGCCGCCGACCGCTGCTGGGCCCAGGCACGCGAGGCCTACGCGCGCGGGCGCCTCGGCGGTGTCGCGGAGGGCGGTGTCGCCGAGGCGGTGGCGGCCACCTGGCGCTGGCGCTCCGGGGCGTTCCCACGGCTGATCCAGCTGGTCGGGCCGTCCGGCAGCGGCAAGAGCAGCTTCGCGGCCGGGCTGCGCGGGATCGACGCCCGGATCTCGCTGGACGACCTGCGCGCGGCCCGTGGCTCTCGCGCCGACCAGCGCGCCAACAGTGACGTGCTGCGCGAGGGCCTGGACCGCCTGGACGCCGCGCTGGCCGCCGCGAGCGGTGGCGGCGGCACGGTGGTCTGGGACGCCACGTCGCTGAACCACCAGCAGCGCTCCCTGGTGCACGCGATCGCGCAGCGCCGTGACGCGCTGGTCACCCACGTGGTGGCGCTGGTGGACGAGGCGGAGTTGGCCGAGCGCAACGCGCGCCGGGCCCACCCGGTGCCCGCCGAGGTGCTGGCCGGGCAACTGCACCGGTTCGGGCCGCCCTACCCCGGTCAGGCGCACCGCACCTGGTACCTGGGCGCCGGCGGCACCGTCGAGGACACCGACGGAACGCTGCACGACGGGACGCTGTACAAGCCCTTGCCCAGCGCGACCGGAGAGGAGCGCCCCTGATGCGCACCAGCGAGCAGATCTACCACCGGGTGCGCTGGGACCCGCAGTTCGACCCGGCCCGGTTCGTCCTCGGGGTCAGCCGCCGCGAGGCCGCGCCCAAGCGGGTCCCGCTGCCCGCCTTCGTGCCCGGCGGCGACGTCCCCTGGCACCGGGTGCTCTTCATCGAGGCGGACGGCGAGCTGGTCTGGGACCGCGCCACGGGCGTGGACCGGATCGACACCTCGCCGGCCGGCCGGGCCCGCGAACCACGCCGTCTGCGGGCCCCGTACTTCGCCGCGCGCACCCCGCACCGCTGGCAGCCGGACGGCGGGTGGCGCCCGGACGCCGGCACGACCGCGCCGACGGCCCCGCCCCCGCCGACCGGCCCGACGCCGCCCACGAGCCCGACGCTGCGCGTGCTGACCTGGAACACCCTCTGGGACCGCTACGACGGCGACCGGATCGACACCGCCCGCCGCCGCCCGCTGCTGCTGGCGGCCCTGCGGCAGGCCGACGCCGACGTCATCGCGCTCCAGGAGGTCGAGGCCGAGCTGCTCGGCCGGCTGCTCGCCGAGCCCTGGGTACGGGCGGACTACGCCGTGGGCGCCGACCCGAGCGGCCGGGACGTCGAGCAGAGCGGCCTGCTGCTGCTCAGCCGGCTGCCGGTGCGCGAGGCGGGCTACCACGTGCTCGGCCCGCACAAGGCGGTCACCGCGATCACCGTCGACACCGCCGCCGGCCCGGTCGTACTGGCCGCCACCCACCTGAGCAGCGACCACTCGGCGCGCGGTGCGGACCGACGCCGAGCCGAACTGGGCGAGCTGGCCCAGGGGTTGGCCGGCGTGGACGGCGAGCTGGTGCTGGTCGGCGACTTCAACGACGGCGGCGCGGCCCCGGCCACCGCGCTCGGCCTGCGCGACGCCTGGACGGCTGTGCACGGCCCGGCCGACCGGACGCCGACCTTCGACCCGGTCGCCAACCCGCTGGCCGCCGTCTCCTCGCTGACCGGGCGCGCCGCGCGGCTCGACCGCGTCCTGCTGCGCGCCGGCGGTGCGCTCACCGTGACCGCGGCCGCGCTGCTGGGCGACACGCCGACGGCGGACGGGCTCTTCGTGTCGGACCATTACGGTGTGGCGGCGGAACTGAGTCTGGACGGAGCCGAGCCGCACGAGGTGCTCGACCTCGCGCCGACGGCGCGCACCGCGCTGGCCTGGCTGCCGCCGGCCGAGCTGTGGCCCGCGATCCAGCAGTTGCGGCAGCGCTACGACCCGCAGCTGCGGCGCTGGCCGCCGCACGTCAACCTGCTCTTCGGCTTCGTCCCCGAGTCCGAGTTCGAGCGCGCGGCCCCGCTGCTGGCCTCGGCGGCCGCCGAGGTCGCCCCCTTCACCGCCCGGCTGGCGGGCGTCCACACCTTCGGCCATCGCGAGGACGCCACCGTCTGGCTCGACCCGGCCGCGAACGGCGAAGCGCCGTGGCACGCGCTGCACCAGGCCCTGACCGCCCGCTTCCCGCGCTGCCACGGCCGCGCCACGGGCTTCACCCCGCACCTGTCGCTGGGGCGGAGCGCGGATCCGCAGCCGGTCGCAGCCGCCTGCGCCGCAGCGCTGCGCGACCTGTCCGCGCAGGTCGGCGAGCTGGTGCTGCTCTCCCGCCGGGGCGCCGAGCCGATGCGGGTGCGGGCGACGGTGGAACTGGGGACGGGGGCGGTGCGCTGGGCAGCGGAGGACGGCGCGGCGGCGACCACGGCGACCACTGCGGCCGCCGAGGACGACCACGCCGCCGAGCGGATCGCCGCGCGCCTGTCGGCGGCTCTCCCCGAGGGCGTCGTGCACACCGCCGGCTCCCGTCGGATGGGGTGCGCGCTGCCCGGCGCCGACCTGGACCTGGTGGCCGCCCTGCCGGGCGTCGTCGACCTGGCCGGGCTCCGCGCCCGGGTGGCGGCCGCCCTCCCCGAGGCCACCGGACTGCGACCGGTGACCGGCGCCCGGGTCCCCGGGCTGCGCCTGCGGGTCGAACCGCTCGACGTGGACCTGGTGGTGGTCGCCACCGGCTCCCTCGCCCCCGCCGAAGCGGTCGCCCGGCGCGGCGAGTTGGGGGAGGCTGCGGCGATCGCGCTGAGCGCGGTCAGCGACGCGGACGCGCTGCGCGCCGCTGTCGGGGACACTGCCGTCGGGGACACCGCCGTCGGGGACCGGCACGCCCAATTCGCCCGGCTCGCCCGGCAGGTGAAGGCCTGGGCGAAGGCGCGCGGGCTCGACTCGGCGCCGTTCGGCGGCCTGCCGGGTCTGGCCTGGGCGGTCCTGACGGCCAAGACCGTGCACGAAACTGACGAATCGTCAGATCTGGTGCTCCGCACCCAGTTCTTCGCCGACTGGGCCGCCCACGACTGGCACGGCGCGCCGTCGGTGGCAACCCCCACCCGCCCGGTGCGCAGCTGCACCGAGCAGGTCGGCGCCGGCGGCCTGGAGCTGCTGAGCCAGGAGCTCTACCGCGCCTGGGAGTTGCTGCAGACCTCGACGACCGACCCCTGGCCCGAGCTGCTCGCTCCCCCGCCGCTGCACCGCCGCCATCCGGCTTGGGCGATTCTGACGATCCGTCAGACTGCTGGCGAGGACTTCGCCGAGACCCTCGGCCGCACCCGCGGCCGGCTGCGCGCGCTGCTCACCACCCTCGCCGAAGCGGGCGCCCCGGACCTGCACGCCTGGCCTCGCCCCTTCGAGTCCGGCCCGCCGGTCACCCGCTACGCCATCGGCCTGGGCCGCACCCCGCCGGACCGCGCCCGCCTCGCAGACCTCGCCGAGCACTGGGCCCGGGGCCTGCCGGGGGTCACGGTCGAGTGGGCGGAGTGCGGAGCGGTGCCGACGCTGCGCTGACTCGCGGCGTCAGCAGGGCGCAGCTGACCTGGTCGGACAACGCGCCGCCGAGGCGGCGATTTCGACGTGGTATAGCTGACGCATGAGTGATTCCATGACCGCTTCCACCGTCAAGTTCCCCGGCCACGACGGCGATGAGATCGAGGCCTACCTCGCCCGCCCGGACGAGGCGCGGCCGCGCGGCGGCGTCGTCGTCATCCATCACATGCCCGGCTACGACAGGGCCACCAAGGAGATGGTGCGCCGCTTCGCCGAACTCGGCTACGACGCGATCTGCCCCAACCTGTACTTCCGCGAGGCCCCGGGTGCCGCCCCCGACGACGCGGCCGCGGCCGTGCGCGCGACCGGCGGCGTGCCGGACGAGCGGCTGGTCGGCGACGTCGCCGGCGCGGCCGCGTACCTGCGCTCGCTGCCCGGCGCCAACGGGAAGGTCGGCGTGATCGGCCACTGCTCGGGCGGGCGCCAGTCCGTGCTGGCGGCCTGCCACCTGGACCTCGACGCGGCGGTGGACTGCTACGGGGCGTTCGTCACCGGCACCCCGCCGGAGGGCTTCCCGATGAAGGTCACCAACCTGGTCGACCAGCTCCCCGCACTACGTACCCCGCTGCTCGGTCTGTTCGGCGCCACCGACCAGTTCCCCGGCCCCGAGCAGGTGGCGGAGCTGGAGAGCATCCTCACCCGCGACGGCAAGGACTTCGAGTTCCACACCTACCCCGACGCCGGCCACGCCTTCTTCGCGGTGGACCGCCCCGCGTACAACGTGGCCGCCGCCAACGACGGGTGGGAGCGCATCGCCACCTTCTTCGGCACGCACCTGGAGGCCTGACCATGTGCACCTACCTGACCGTCAAGGACGAGATCGACGGCAGCGCCAAGGGCGCGGGCGGCAGTTGGCTGCGCGTCTCCGACCTGGCCGTGTACTTCGACCACCCGGTGCACGCGATGGCCGAGCACACGGTCAACATCGACCTCAGCGACCCGTCCAAGGGGCCGTCCGCGCGAGTCGCGCTGGAGCTGACGGCCGAGTCGGCCCGCCGACTGGTGGCCGCCATCCAGGAGGCGCTGGCGGCGGCCCCGCCGGAGCTGACGGTCTGAGGCCGTCCTAGCCCGCCGCTCCCGCCGCTCCCGGAGCGGCGGGCTGGCGACCGCCGGCCGCCTTGGCCGCCCGCCGCCGGCGCAGGATCCGCCACCCGCACCCGACCACGACCACCGCCACCAGCAGCAACTGCGCGTCCGGCACCAGCCGGTAGGCGATCTGCAGCACCAGGCGGTACAGCCACGCCGGGTGCAGCATGTGCGCCAGCCCCGGGTCGTAGACCAGCGTCAGCAGTACCGTGTGCGCGAGCAGCACCCAGTCCAGCCAGGACCGGGCCAGCATCGCCACCAGCACCCACGCCAGCGCGTCGTACCAGGGCCGGACATACGCCGTGCCCAACAGGTACGCCAGCACGACGGCCAGCGCCGGACGTGCGGCCAGCCGCGCCGGGTCGGTGCCCTCGGCCGGGTCCAGCGCCGCCAGCAGCAGCCCGGCCAGCACCACGGCCGCGATCAACTCCAGCACGGTGGTGGCCTGATCGGCCCGCGCGGCACCGAACACGGGGACCAGCACGGACCGTTGCAGCAGCTCCCACGGCGTGCCGTCGGCCGCCTGGTTGCTGACCGCCTGGGCGTTGTGCACGGCGCGCGGGGTGAAGGCGTAGCCGGCCGCCAGCGCCACCGCGCCGGCCGTCGCGGCCAGGACCAGGCGGCGCCGGTCGTGCCGCAGGTGCCAGGCGAGCGGGAGCGCGAAGACCCCGGCCGTCAGCTTGATCGCGGCCCCGGCGGCGATCGCCAGCGCGGCCGCGATGCCCGAGCGCCGCAGCGCCCAGAAGCCGACCACCACGCACAGCGCGCAGAGCGTGTCGACATGGGGACCGACCACCAGGTTCCACCACAGCACCGGATTCAGCGTCCAGAGCAGTTGCGAGCGCACCCGCCGGGCCGGATCGGGCCCGGCCAGCCGCAGCAGCAGCGCACCGGTGGCCAGGAACGCCGCGCCGCCCAGCACCGAGAGCAGCCACACGGTGCGCAGCATCGAGGCCCCGCCGAGCAGCGAGGCCGCCCACTCGGAGACGGTGGCCAGCGGGCCGTAGACGGACGGCGTGTGCAGCCAGGGTTCGGCGAGCGCCAGCTTGCCGACCGGGTCACCGGTCTGCGCCAGGCCGGCCGGCGTCAGCTGATAGGGGTTCAGGCCGAGCGTCTCGATCCGGCCGTAGGCGGCGTAGTTGAGCGGATCGGTGGTGCCGGCCGGCGGCACGCAGAGCAGTGCCAGCACCGCGACCGCGCCACCGGCCAGCAGCAGCCGGGGCCGTGGCGCCCAGCCGCGCCGCACCGCGAGCAGCCCGGCCACCACCGCCACCGTGCCGAGCCCCAGCACGGCGGCCACCAGCAGCCAGACCAGCAGGTCCGAGGGGTTCCCCTGGACGAACCAGGGCGGCAGGTCGCCGACCCGCCGCCCGAACACCGGCTCCGCGGCGGACGGCCCGAGCAGCCCCGCCGCGACCGCCGACACCACGCACAGCGCGCTCGCCAGCAACGCCCCACCACCGAGCACCCGCCCGCGCCGCTCACCACCACGGCGGTGCCGGCCCCGGGCGGACCCACCCGCCGACTCCGGCCGCGGGCCACGCGCCCAGGTCGGCTGGGGCAGAGCAGATATCGGCACGCGTATGACCCCATCCTTCGTCCGACCAACCGGCAGGAGAACCAGGAAGAGGGTCCCACAGCACTCTCGAACGACAGCGCGAGGCCCCGATCACTCGGGGGATGATCGGGGCCTGTGCGCCGACGGCGCCGATCGTCAGCGGACCGGGCGCCAGTGTTCCGGCAGTTCCTCGGGGTCGACCAGGCGCTCACCTCTTGGGGGGACGAGCCAGGCGAACAGCTTCTTGAGCATCATGACCTCCTTTCATCGCGAACATGTCATTGCTATGGCTACACCATGTGCCTGCTCGAATCCACCGAGTGAGACTCCAACTGTCGTGATTCGGCCAAACTTCGGCCGGACCGGCCCTCTTGCCCGCTGCCCCCCACCCCCCGCCCCCGCCCCCCGAGGCGCCCCCGCCGAGCCGTCATCGCCCGACTGGCGGGCGCCGTCCCACTCCCGACGCACCGTCAGTCGGCGTACCGTCAGAGGCATGCGCAGAACAGCGAACACCGAGGAGCCGCCGGAGCGGACCGGCGAGGCGTTCGAGCTGGGTGAACGCCTGACCGTGGTCGGCGAGCGGTTGCGGGCCGGCGCCGCCGCGCCCGCCTTCACCCTGGACTGGCTGGCCCAGCCGGACGGTGCCACGAGCCAGGTGCGGCTCTCCGACACCAGCGGCTCGAAACGGCTGCTCAACGTGATCAACTCGATCGACACGCCGGTCTGCCGGATCGAGACCCGCTCCTGGGAGGACCGGCTGGCCGAGCAGGCGGCCGAGGGCGAGGTGCAGCTCTACACCATCAGCATGGACCTCCCGTTCGCCCTGGCCGCCCGCGGCGCCCGCGAGCAGGACGGCACCGGCCACCTGCTGCTCTCCGCCCACCGCAGCGAGCGCTTCGGCCGCGACTACGGGGTGCTGGTCAAGGAGTGGCGGCTCCTGCAACGCGCGGTCTTCGTGATCGACCGGCACGACCGCCTGGCCCACGTCGAGTACGTCGCCGACCAAATGGCCGAACCCGACTACCAGGCCGCGCTGACCGCACTCGCCGAACTGCCGTAGCCGGACCGGCTCGAGCTCTCCCGGCCGTGCGCGTCCATGGCGCTTCGGGGGGATATGACCCGTTAGATACCCCTGCTGCGGCGCGCCACGACCCCTGTCCTGCGAGCGAGGGCAACGTCACACCCCGTAGCTCTGCTACGGCTCAAGGCCAGGGCACTAACCTTCCCACCATGACGGTCCCGCCCGAAGGGCTCCCCCTGGCCGCCGAGTTCCCGGATGCAAGCCGTGAGCAGTGGCGGCGCCTGGTCGAAGGCGTCCTGAGCAAGTCAGGTACGCAGAGCACCGCCGGTACGCCGGCGGAGGACGCACTGGCCACCGCGCTGCAGGACGGTCTGCGCGCTCGGCCGCTGTACACCGCCGAGGACGCCTCGGCGGTGTCCGAAACCGGCTACCCCGGATTCCCCCCGTTCGTGCGCGGCGGCCGCCCGCAGGGCTCGGCGGTCTCCGGTTGGGACGTGCGCCAGCGGCACGCCGACCCGGACCCGGCCCGCACCGCCGAGGCGGTGCTGGCCGACCTGGAGCACGGCGGCGGTTCGATCTGGCTCACCCTGGGTGACGCCGGTCTGCCCGTCGACGCGCTGCCGACCGTGCTGGCCGGGGTCTACCTGGACCTCGCGGCCGTCGTGCTGGATGCGGGAGCGCAGACGAAGGTGGCCGCCGAGCGCCTCTTCGCGCTGCTCTCCGAGCGCGCGGTCCCGAACGAGGCGGCCACCGGCAACCTCGGCGCCGACCCGCTCGGCCTGCTCGCCCGCACCGGCGACGACGGCGCCACCGACGCGCTGCTGGCCGAGGCCGCCGAGCTGGCCGCCCGCTGCGCCCGCGACTACCCGGGCCTGCGCGCGCTGAGCGTCGACGCCCTGCCCTACCACGAGGCCGGCGCCTCCCCCGCTCAGGAGTTGGGCGCGGCACTGGCCACCGGCGTCGCCTACCTGCGCGCGCTGACCGCCGCCGGGCTCAGCGTGGACGAGGCAGCCGGGCAGCTGGAGTTCCGCTTCGCCGCCACCGAGGACCAGTTCCTCACCATCGCCAAGTTCCGTGCCGCGCGCCGGCTCTGGTCCCGCGTCACCGAGGTCAGCGGCGCCGGCCCCACAGCCGGTGCCCAGCGCCAGCACGCCGTCACCTCCGAGGTGATGATGACTGCCCGCGACCCGTGGGTGAACATGCTGCGCACCACGGTCGCCACCCTGGCGGCCGGAGTCGGCGGCGCCGACGCGGTGACCGTGCTGCCCTTCGACACCGCCCTCGGCCTGCCGGACGCCTTCGCCCGCCGGATCGCCCGCAACACCCAGGCGATCCTGCTGGAGGAGTCGCACCTGGGCAAGGTGATCGACCCGGCCGGCGGTTCCTGGTACGTCGAGCAGTTCACCGAGGAGCTCGCCCAGGCCGCCTGGAACTGGTTCCAGCAGCTGGAGGCGGCCGGCGGCCAGCGCGCCGCGCTCACCTCCGGGCTGGTCGGCGAGACCATCGCCGCCGGCTGGGCGGAGCGCTCGGCCAAGCTCGCCAAGCGGCGCGAACCGGTCACCGGCGTCAGCGAGTTCCCGAACCTGGGCGAGCAGCCGCTGGTCCGGCCCCCGGCCCCGGCCCCGCTCGGCGGCGGCCTGCCCCGGGTGCGCAGGGCCGAGGCCTTCGAGGCGCTGCGGGACCGCTCGGACGCGCACCTGGCCGCGACCGGCGCCCGTCCCAAACTGTTCCTCGCCGCGATCGGCCCGGCCGCCGCGCACACCGCGCGGGCCACCTTCGCGGCCAACCTGTTCCAGGCCGGCGGGATCGAGACGGTGCTCGCAGCCGACACCGAACCGGCCGCGCTCGCCAAGGAGTTCGCCGCCAGCGGGGCCACCGTGGCCTGCCTCTGCTCCAGCGACCCGCTGTACGTCGAGCACGCCGAGGCCGTCGCCGCCGCGCTGAAGGCGGCCGACGCCACCCGGGTGCTGCTCGCGGGCCGGCCCGGCGAGCAGCGCGAGGCCTACCAACGAGCCGGGGTGGACGAGTTCGTCTACGCGGGCGGCGACGCGGTCGCGGTCCTCACCTCGCTCCTCGACCAGATCGGAGTGGCGCGTTGATCCCCGACTTCACCACCATCGGGCTCACCGGGTCCCCGGCCGGCGAGCCCCGGACCACCGACGACCAGTGGCGGGCCGCTTGGCGCGAGGCCACCGCCTCGGACGTCGCCGAGCAGCTCTGGGAGACCCCGGAGGGCATCGGCGTCAAGCCGCTCTACACCGCGGACGACCTGGCCGGCCTGGACTTCCTGGGCACCTACCCGGGCATCGCGCCCTACCTGCGCGGCCCCTACCCGACCATGTACGTCAACCAGCCGTGGACGGTGCGCCAGTACGCGGGCTTCTCCACCGCCGAGGAGTCCAACGCCTTCTACCGCCGCAACCTGGCGGCCGGGCAGAAGGGCCTGTCCGTCGCCTTCGACCTGCCCACCCACCGCGGCTACGACAGCGACCACCCCCGGGTGACCGGCGACGTCGGCATGGCGGGCGTGGCGATCGACTCGATCTACGACATGCGCCAGCTCTTCGACGGCATCCCGCTGGACAAGATGTCGGTGTCGATGACCATGAACGGCGCCGTGCTGCCGGTGCTCGCGCTCTACATCGTGGCGGCCGAGGAGCAGGGGGTGGCACCCGAGAAGCTCGCGGGGACCATCCAGAACGACATCCTCAAGGAGTTCATGGTCCGCAACACCTACATCTACCCGCCGCAGCCCTCGATGCGGATCATCTCCGACATCTTCGCGTACACCTCGCAGAAGATGCCGCGGTACAACTCGATCTCCATCTCCGGCTACCACATCCAGGAGGCCGGCGCGACGGCCGACCTGGAGCTGGCCTACACCCTGGCCGACGGCGTGGAGTACCTGCGAGCCGGACTGGGCGCGGGACTTGACGTGGACGCCTTCGCGCCGCGGCTGTCCTTCTTCTGGGCGATCGGCATGAACTACTTCATGGAGATCGCCAAGCTGCGCGCGGCCCGGCTGCTCTGGGCCAAGCTGGTCGGGCAGTTCGACCCGAAGAACGCCAAGTCGCTCTCGCTGCGCACCCATTCGCAGACCTCGGGCTGGTCGCTGACCGCCCAGGACGTCTTCAACAACGTCGCCCGCACCTGCGTCGAGGCGATGGCCGCCACCCAGGGCCACACCCAGTCGCTGCACACCAACGCGCTGGACGAGGCGCTGGCACTGCCCACCGACTTCTCGGCCCGGATCGCCCGCAACACCCAGCTGATGCTCCAGCAGGAATCGGGCACCTGCCGGGTGATCGACCCCTGGGGCGGCAGCGCCTACGTCGAGAAGCTCACCCACGACCTGGCCCAGCGCGCCTGGCAGCACATCCAGGAGGTGGAGGCGGCCGGCGGCATGGCCAAGGCGATCGACGCCGGCATCCCCAAGCTGCGCGTCGAGGAGGCCGCCGCCCGCACCCAGGCCCGGATCGACTCCGGCCGCCAGCCCGTGATCGGCGTCAACAAGTACCGGGTGGCCACCGACGAGCAGATCGACGTGCTCAAGGTCGACAACTCCTCGGTGCGCACCCAGCAGATCGAGAAGTTGCGCCGGCTGCGCGCCGAGCGCGACGAGGCCGCCTGCCAGGACGCGCTGCGCGCGCTGACCCGTTCCGCCGAGGCGGGCCCCAGCAGCTCGCTCGACGGCAACCTGCTGGCGCTCGCCGTGAACGCGGCCCGCGCGAAGGCCACCGTCGGCGAGATCTCGGACGCCCTGGAGAAGGTGTACGGCCGGCACGCGGGCCAGATCCGTACCATCTCCGGTGTGTACCGTGACGAAGCAGGAGCCTCCTCCGCCGCCGTGCAGCGCACCCGCGACCTGGTCGAGAAGTTCGAGACCGCCGAGGGCCGCCGCCCGCGCATCCTGGTCGCCAAGATGGGCCAGGACGGCCACGACCGCGGCCAGAAGGTGATCGCCACCGCCTTCGCCGACCTCGGCTTCACGGTCGACGTCGGCCCGCTCTTCCAGACCCCGGCCGAGGTGGCCCGCCAGGCGGTGGAGGCCGACGTGCACATCGTCGGCGTCTCCTCGCTCGCGGCCGGCCACCTGACCCTGGTCCCGGCGCTGCGCGCCGAGTTGGCCGAAGCCGGACGCGAGGACATCACCATCGTGGTCGGCGGCGTGATCCCGCCGCAGGACTTCGAGGCCCTCTACCAGGCCGGCGCCTCGGCGGTCTTCGGGCCCGGCACGGTGATCCCGGACGCGGCGTACGACCTGCTCCAGAAGCTGGCCGCCGACCTCGGCCACGAGCTGTAGGCGGTCCGACTGATGGCCCGCACGATCGATCTCGACCAGTACCACCAGGGAGTGCTCGACGGCTCGCGCGCCTGGATCGCGCGGGCCATCACCCTGGTCGAATCCACCCGCCCCGACCACCGCGAGCTCGCCCAACGCCTGCTGGTCGACCTGCTGCCGCACTCCGGCAACGCGATCCGGATCGGGATCACCGGCGTGCCGGGCGTCGGCAAGTCCACCTTCATCGAGGGCTTGGGCACCCGGCTCACCGGGCGCGGCCACCGGGTGGCGGTGCTCGCCGTCGACCCGACCTCCAGCCGGACCGGCGGCTCCATCCTGGGCGACAAGACCCGGATGGAGAAGCTCTCCGCCGACCCGAACGCCTTCGTCCGCCCCTCCCCCACCTCCGGCACGCTCGGCGGCGTGGCCCGGGCCACCCGCGAGTCGATGGTGGTGATGGAGGCGGCCGGCTACGACGTGGTGCTGGTCGAGACGGTCGGCGTCGGCCAGTCCGAGACCACGGTCGCGGGCATGGTCGACACCTTCCTGCTGCTCACCCTGGCCCGCACCGGCGACCAGCTCCAGGGCATCAAGAAGGGCGTCCTCGAACTGGCCGACCTGATCGCGGTCAACAAGGCCGACGGCCCCCACGACCGCGACGCCAAGGCCGCCGCCCGCGAACTGGCCGGCGCCCTACGCCTGCTGCAAGCCCCGGACGCCGTCTGGACCCCACCGGTGCTCACCTGCAGCGGCCTTGACGGCACCGGCCTGGACGAACTCTGGGACCGCCTCACCCAACACCGCGAACTCCTCGACGCCACCGGCGCGTTGACCGCCAAGCGACGCGACCAGCAGGTCGCCTGGACCTGGGCCATGGTGCACGACCAGCTCTTCGCCCAGCTGCATGAGCACCCGGAAGTCCGCCGCCTCACCCCCGAGTTGGAACAGCAGGTACGGGAGGGCACGCTCACGGCCACACTGGCGGCCCAGCGGATCCTCGCGGAGTTCCGCACCGCGTGACCAGATGACGGGCGATGGAAGCATGCCCACCCAGCGGCTCCGCTGCTGTGTCTGCGGGCAGGACACCGAGGATTCGCAGGACTATGTCCTGCTCGAAGTAAGCGCCGAATCGAGCGCGGCACGTCAGTACTTGGGTGCCCACGCCGGGCACCTGAACTCGGTCCTGGCCAAGGGCTTCAGTGTCGAAGTGCACTTGATGTAGCCCCGGGCCGGGCCCTTCTGGGATCAGAAGGGCCCGGCCTTTATGAAGGCGCCTCCGCCAGCCGCTATCGGAACCGCGCCCAACTCAGCCCCCGTCCACCGGCGCGCCGTACCGCGCCAGCACCTCAGGGGTCGTCGCCTTGCTGAGCAGGCGCAGCTCCCAGGGCCCGGTGTTCACGTCGAACTCCTTGCCGAACCCGACCCATTTCCCGGCCATTCGCCGCCCGGTCGGATCCATCAGGAACTGGATCGCACCGTGGTACCGCGCCCCGTGGTAGTAGCCTGGGGCGCGGAGCGCCTCGCCATGGCACAGCGAACCGACGATCCGCTGGCGGACTACGACCCTGCCTGGTTCTCCCGCGTGTCGCTCCGCAAGCCCGCCGGGTGGCCACCCTGCACTTGCGGCGCGGCGATCTGCCCGGACCGGGACCCCAGCGAGTGAACGCCAACTGTGCCACGCCCGATGGCGACCCGTCACCGGCCGCCGAGTGCACCGAATGCGCCCGACTGCGCGAGCAGACCCGGGCAGCCTACCTCTGCGGCGACGCCTCACGCCTGGCCGACCTCCGAACGATGAGCCGCCTGCACCGGGAATGGCACATCACCCGCACGTCAGGTCAGCCTGAGAGGTCAACTCCCACCCGCCCGAGGCAAGCGGCGGCCCGGAGTCGTGCTCCGGACCGCCGCCGCTGAGACCACCTGCGCAGGGATCAGTACTGAGTGCTGATGGTCACGCCGCTGAAGTCGGTCTGGGCATAGAGGCTGATGTAGCGGTAGCCGGCCGTCGAGTTGGTGACGGTCAGGGTCTGGCTGGTGCCACTGTTGAGCGAGCCGTTGGTGTAGGCGCTCATCGTGGCCCAGGCGTTGGGGTTGTAGAGGAGGTAGGCCGTCCCGGTGCCGCCGGTGCTGCTGACGGTCAGCGTGGTCGTGCCGGCGGGCAGGTAGATGTAGTAGTAGTCCAGGTTGTCCACGGTCGCGGACTGGTTGGCCCGGTAGCAGTTCTGCGCCAGCACGCGGGTGTCGGTCGCGGTGCAGGCCGTGGTGCCGCCGCCACCGCCACTGCCGCTGACGGTCACGGACTGGGTGATGGCCGCGGTCTTGCCGTTGCCGTCGGTGACGGTCAGGCTGACGTTGTAGGTGCCGGCCGCGGCGTAGGTGTGCGACGGGCTGGCGGTGGTGGCGGTGGAGCCGTCGCCGAAGTTCCAGGCCCAGGAGGCGATGCTGCCGCCGGACTCGGTCGAGTGGTCGGTGAACTGCACGCTCAGGCCGGCGGGGGCGGCGTCGAACGCGGCGGTCGGGGTGCCGCCCACCGCGCAGGCGCCGGCGGCGCAGGCGTCCAGCCAGGTGTTGAAGTCGGCGTCGTACGCGGTGCCGATCGAGTTGTAGACCGCGTAGCCGCCGGTGTAGTCACCGGTGCGGAAGTGGCTCAGCATGCTGGCGATGACGTCCGGGTGCTTCTCGACCATGTACCGGACGGCCAGGTAGCCCCACGGGTAGGTGCGGGTCGAGTCACTGTTCTCGTAGGTGTTCTGGAACAGCGTGCTCAGCGCGTAGGTGTGCTTGGGGGCCTCGGCCACCGCGCCGGTGTCGGTCACGTTCCGGTAGGTGTACGAGACGTACTCGGCCACGCCCTCGATCCACCACACGTCCGGGACGGCGATCTGCTGCGTGAAGTCGCCCTTCATGTCGTAGCGGCCGTCGAGGGCGTGGGTGTACTCGTGGTTGAGGTTCCAGATGCCGGCCGTGAAGCCGTCGTTGCCGTTCTGGTAGGTGAGCGAGATCGGCTGGTTGGTGGTGCTGGTCGGGTCGCCGATCAGGGTTATGCCGCCGTTGTTGGTGCTCACCCCGTAGATGCCGCCGGCGTAGGTCTGGTAGTCCTGCGGGCTGGCGAAGACCACCATCTGCAGCGAGGACTCGTACTGGCCCGGGATCGGGCCGTTGTCCTTGACCAGATTGTGGACGAACGGGTCCTGGCCTTGCAGGCTCGCGCAGACCGCGGACAGGTCGGCCGCGGTCAGGCTCTGCGCCAGGATGCTGTGCGTGGCGTCGCAGGTGTGACTGACCGGCAGCGCCGCTGTCCTGAGCTGCTGCGACAGGTTGCAGACGCCGTAGTAGGAGCAGTTGGACTGGTCGTAGTAACTGGCCATGCCGGCCACGCCGACCCAGAGCGGGGCGGTCGGGCCGGTGATCGACGAGGCGTCGAGCAGGCCCTTGATCAGTGGCTTGACCGTGGCCGCCAGCGCCGAGTGCTCGATGAACCGGGACGTCTCCAGCCCGGCGTTGGAGTCCAGGAAGGAGTTGGTGGTGCCCAGCAGGGCCTTGTGGTTGAGCGCGAAGCTGTCGAGCGTGGTGATGATGCTCGGGTCGGCGGTGACCGCGGCGACGTAGGCCGGGTTCTGGTGGCCGCGGAAGAGCGGGGTGTACACCGAGTTGACGAAGTTCACCATGTACCAGGACGCGTCGTACGCGCTGGTGTAGCCGTTCAGCACCTGCTTGTACGTGTTGAGGTACCGGGCCTGCAGGTTGGCGCTGTCGGAGAGGATCATGGCCTCGCCGGCGACCTCGCCGTTGCCGTCACTGACGTCGTTCAGGTGCGGGCTGGCGACGACGGTGTCGAGGGCGGCCTGCACCGCGCTGGTCAGCGAGGCGTCGTAACTGCCGACGTCGGTGGGGTCGTTGTACTGGACGTAGTACCCGCCCTGGAGGAAGTACCCCAGCTGCCACAGGCCGGTCGAGTCGTCACCGGCATAGGAGGCCGCGGCGCTCCGGTACCCGTTGGCGACGGCGGTCATCTGGCTCTCCTTGAACACCCCGGTGGCATTGCCGCCGGTGACGGTGAAGAGCGAGCTGATGCAGTCGATGGTCGAGCCCTGGATGTAGGAGACCAGGGCCGACCCGGTCCGACCGGAGAAGTCGGCCGGGGTGCAGGAGGTGGCGGCATTGGCCGCCCGGCCGGCCGCGTTGGTGCCGGCGAGCCTGGGCGCGGGTGCCTTGGGGGTGGCGGACCGCGGGGAGCGCGGGGGCAGTTGGGCCGGGGCGAGCCGGCCGTTCTGCACGGCGTCCTGGTCGTCGGTGCTTGCGAGGCTGCCGGTCGGCGACACCAGGCCGTGGTGGGGGTTCACGGCCTGGCTGACCTGCTGAGCGGGCTTCACCGTCGCGGCGGCGAAGCTCGGGGTGGCGGCAAAGCCGGCGACAGCCGTACTCGCGGCGGCGAGCACGGCCATGATTCTGGGCAGCCCGAATGGCTGACGCATCATCACTCCTTGGTGGGGGACCAGTGGATGCGCCTCGGATGTAGCGCGTGGAGGCGTGTCAGGCACCGTCGCACGCGCCGTGAGCCAGATCAATGAGATGTGACATACCACATGTCGGATCACGGTCATACCATCGGCCGTGGCCCGGGCCCTGACCGTCCGGCTGGTCCGGTCGGGAGCTACCGGGCTCGGGCGGCCTGGGTCCGGGGGTCGGCGCTCCGGCCGCACAGCTCCTGGTAGGCGGCGGACGCGGCGCTGAACAGGGCCTGCGCGAGCTCCTCGTCGACGGCGCCGCGCCGCCAGACCAGGACGTACCGGCACCACAGTGGCGTGCCGGTCAGCGGTTTCAGCAGGACGCCGGGGATCGGTCGCGTGGTGGCCTGCACCAGCGCGACTCCCAGATCCTCCGCGATCATGTGCTGCAACTGCAGCGGATCCCCGAGGAACTCGTGCACGGCGGGCGGGGTGAAACCGGCCTCCGCACACGCCGCGTAGAAGACACCGGGCCAGCCCGCACCGTCGTCGGGGGTCAGGAACCAGGCGTCCTGGGCGAGCTCGCCCAGCGCGATGTCGGCGCGGTGCCGCAGGCGGTGCCGCGCCGACAGGGCGAGGATGGACGGCTCCGTGGCGATTCCGCGCACCGCGACGGCCTCGGAGTGCCGAAGCTCCAGCCCCGGGTAGTCCACCGCGATTCCGGCCTCCAGCTCGCCCTGCTCCAGCAGTTCGACGATCGCCGAGGAGGCGTAGACGCTGCGCAGCCGGAGGGTGCTGCCGGGCAGTCGGCTGTGCAGCCGGGCCACCATACCGGGCAGCACGGGCGAGTTGGTGACGGCCAGCCGCAGGACGCGTGGTGGGCGGGACTCGGTCTCGGCCGATCGGTGCCCGATCCCCTCCATCCGTGCCAGGACGTCACGGGACTGGGCGATCACCTCGGCGCCGTTGGCGGTCGGTTCGGTCCCGGACCGGGTCCGGACGAACAGCGTCACGCCGAAGTGCTGCTCGATCCTCAGCAGTTGACGGCTCAGCGCGGACTGCGAGCACCCCAGCACCGCCGCGGCCCGACCGAGACTGCCGGCGTCGGCTATCGCGCATACCGCACGCAGGTGCCGAAGCTCCAGTTTCATCCGCCTGTCCCCCCGATTCCCCGCCCGGCCTGGTGTGCTGGCGCTGCCGCCGACGGGGCCATCATTACCGCTCCCGTCGCCGCCCCGGCAACCCCGCCATCGTCCCAGCCGCCGCCAGCACGCTGAAGCTCACCGCCAGCATCCAGTCCCCCGCCCGCTGGTACGGCGTGCTCCCCGACACCAGCGGCACGTCCACCGCGAACGCGCCCCGGTACCCGGCCCCGTGCCAGGCCAGCACCCGCCCGTGCGCGTCGAACGCCGCGCTGTCGCCCGTCAACGACACCTGCACGGCCGGGCGGCCCGTCTCCATCGCCCGCACCGCCGCCAGCGAGGCGTGCTGCGGCTGCGCCCAACTGCCCTGGAACGTCGAGGTGGCCGCCTGGTACACCAACAGCTGGGCCCCGTCAGCGACTTCGGTGCGCGCCATATCGGGGAACGCCGACTCGAAGCAGATCAGCGGCCCGATCGCCACCGGCCCGCTGTGCATCACCGTGGTCCGCTCGCCACGCAGCACGTTGGTCGGGGCAGCCTTGCTGACGCTGGTCGCCCAGCCGAGCATGGAGCGCAGCGGGATGTACTCGCCGAACGGGACCAGCCGGATCTTGTCGTACGTCCCCAACACCCCGCTCCCGCCGATCAGCAGCGACTGCTTGTAGAACCCGGTGCCGTCGGCCGTCGGCGCGTTCCCGTTGACCAGCAGGTCGGTGCCCAGCTGCCGGGCGAAGGCGGCCAGCGACGCGTTCGACGATCCGCCGCTGTTCACGTCGTCGCCCAGGCTGCTCTCCCCCCACACCACCAACCCCGGATGCTGCGACGCCAGTTGGGCCGTCTCGAGCTCCTCGGACGCCTGCTGCTCGGCCGGCGTGCCGAGCACCCCGGGCTGCACCAGCCCCACCCGCACGCTCCCCGTCACCGGCAGCGCGGGCCGTACCGCCGCCCATACCGGGCCGACCGCCAGACACCCGCCCACCGCCACCAATCCCACCACCCGCAACCGAAACTGACGGACCGTCAGAAGCATCACCAGCGCCGTGTTCACCACCATCACCAGGAACCCGGTCAGCCACACCCCGCCCAGCGAGGCCGTCGACAGCAGCTGCGGCTGGTTCCACTGGGTCGCCCCGAGCAACGCCCACGGCCCGCCCAGGCTCTGCCAGGACCGCACCCCCTCCGCGCACACCCACGCGCTCGGCACCACCACCAGCGCGACCGCCAGCCGCCGACCGCCCACCGGCGGCGCCAGCAACCGGTGCACCGCCCACCCCCAGGGCAGCCAGAGCGCGCCCATCAGCAGCGCCAGCAGTCCGAGCGCCGGCCCGACGTCCGGCAGCAGCCAGTACTGGGTGGCCGCCTCGAACCCGGCCATCCCCCACCAGGCCCGCACCACGCCCTCGCGCCGGGTCGGCCCCGCCCGCACCACCAGCATCAGCGGCACCAGCGCGAACCAGGCCAGCCACCACCAGGCGGGCGCCGGGAACGCCAGCACCGGGACGGCCCCGACCGCGAAGGCCAGGCAGCGGCCCTTGTACCGGCCGGGCAGCCGGGCCCGGTGGCGGTGCGGCCGCCAGCCGCGATCCGCCGCCGACAGCACCACCCACCCGAGGGTGAACGCGGCGGCCACCCACCACAGCAGCGCGCGCTCGTGCCCGGTCCGCCACCAGGGCACCATCAGCAGGCCCGCCAGCACGAACGCGACGTTGTAGGCCATGTCGTAGAGCGCGAAGACCCGCCCCCGCGAGCGGTCCGGGGTCGCGCCGCCGAGCAACGCGTCCGTGCAGACCTTCAGCACCTGGAACGCGAAGGCCGCCACCCCGAGGCAGGGCACCAGGACCCAGATCGACGGGTCCAGACCGCCCACGTACGCGGCGGCCGCGGCCGGCAGGAAGGAGGCGGGAACGAGTGCCCGGGCGCCGTAGCGGGCGGCGAGTGGGGTGGCCGCCGCGCTGGCTGCGAAGGTGGCCACGCCGGTGGCGGCGATCGCGATGCCGTAGCCCGAGGCCTTCAGCCGGTACTGCGAGTCCGCGACCAGCACCAGCACCACGAACCCGGCGCCGAGCAGCAGCCGGTGCACGGCCACGGCGAGCAGCGGGCGCCGGATCGCGGTGGTCCGCGCGACCAGCCGGGCCCCGTCCCCGAGGTCGACGGCGACCTGCCGCACCCCGGGCAGGACGAGGTGCCCGGGACTGCCGCCCAGGTAGGGCAGGCGCGTGAAGACGCCCGCCGCCCCGGCGTACAGCACTCCTGCCGCCAGGAACCCGGCCGCCGTCGACCAGCCGACGAACTGCGAACCGCCCACCGCCCCGAGGAACGCCGCCGCCGACCCGACCAGCGCGGAGAACGCGTTGGCCGGCACCAGCCGCTCCCGTGGGACGGTGCGTGGCAGCGCGGCGCCCTTGGCGGTCAGCACCAGACGGGAGGAGGAGAGCAGCAGCAGGACCGCCACGTACGCGGGCACCGTCCACCGCTCGGTGACGATCACCGCCCCGGCCACCACCAGCACCGCCCGCAGCCAGGACACCAGCACCAGCACCCGGCGCCGGTCGAAGCGGTCGAGCAGCACCCCGGCGAACGGGCCGAGCAGGCTGAACGGGAGCAGCGTCACGGCCAGCACGACCGCGATCCGGCCCGGCGTGGCGCCGCGCCCCACGTCGAAGAGGACGAACTGGGCGAACGCGATCTGCGCCAGCCCGTCGGCGCCCTGCCCCAGGCACTGGCCACCGACCAGTCCGCGCAGCGGGCCGCGCAGGTCCTGCCGCAGGGAGCGCGGCCCCGGCGGCCCGGCCGCCGCTGCCGGCACCGGGCCGCCGGAGAGGTCCGTCCGCTCGCTCATCTGCGGCCCGTCATCCCGGGTCCCCGACCCTCAGTAGTCCGGGTAGGCGGGTCTGCGGTTCACGTCCCCGATGTCACCGTCCGCCTGGGCACGCAACTGCTGCGCCAGCGCCCGCAGCGCGCGGGAGGCCGCCAGCTCCTCGCCGAGCCGGTAGACGGGGCGGTCGGCGGTGTTCCGCTGCGCCTGGCCGTAGCCGTGCGCAGCGGGGGCCCGATCGCCGACCAGCCGGGCCTGGCAGGCCGTGGTCGTGCCGTCCTCCTCGAAGCTGAGCTCGACGTCCCACTGGTTGTCCAGCCGGTAGTTCCGCATGCCGCACCTCCAGGCCGCTTCACCGACCAGCCTGCGCCGACCGACCGGCCACGGCAACGCACGGCCGGTTCGCCAACGCACGGCCCGGTTCACCGCAGCGAGCCTCAGCTCAGCCCCGTGCCCTCCTGACCATCCGCACCATCCGCCTGCGGCACCGGAGCCTGCTGCGGTGCCACGACCCGCCCCGCCGCGCCACCCTGCGCCTGGGTCGAGCGCCTCAGCACGTCCAGGATCGCCAGCCCCTGCCCCACGATCCCGGCGGTGACCTGGCTGACGCCTTCGCTGCCGTTGAGGATGGTCAGGTTCGACCCGGCGATGCCCTGCGACGCCGCGTCCACCAGGGCCGGCAGGTTCTCCACCACCCGGCTGGCCGCGATCAGCTCCTGCGCCCCGCCGCGCAGCGACTCGGCGCGGGCCGCGTTCGCGGCGGCCTGGGCCTCGGCGAGGGTCCGCTCGGCATAGGCGTCCCCATCGGCCTGCACCCGCACGGCCTGCGCCTCGGCGGTGGCCAGCGTGGTGCGCCGGTAGGCCTCGCCCTCGGCCTGGAACTTGGCCATGTCGCGCTCGGCCTCGGCGATCGCGCGCTGGCGGTAGGCCTCGGCGTCGGCGGGGCGGCGGACCTCGGCCTCCAGGCGCTGGGCCGCGAGTTCGACGTGCCGCTGGGCCAGCGCCGTCTGCTCCTCGATCACCTGCTGCGTGGCCTTCGCCTGGGCGAGCGGTCCGGCCTGCGCGGCATGCGCGTTGGCCTGCTCGGTCTCGGCGACGAAACCGGCCCGCTTGATCGCGGTGTCGCGCTCGTACTCGGCCTTGAGCGCGAGCGCCTCCTGCTCCCGCTGGGCGGCCTCCTGGTCGGCCTTGGCCTGCGCGATCCGGGCCTGGCTGGCGACGGCGGCGGCATGCGGGGCGGCCAGGTTGGTGATGTAGCCGGTGGCGTCCTCGATCTCCTGGATCTGCAGGGCGTCGACCACGATGCCCAGCTTCTCCATCTCGTTGTGGCTGCCGGCCTTGACCTCCTGGGCGACCCGGTCGCGCTCGCGGATGATCTGCTCCACCGTCAACCCACCGACGATGGACCGCAGATGGCCCGCGAAGATCCGGCCGACCAGCTCCTCCATCCGCTCCTGCTCGGCCAGGAACCGGCGGGCCGCGTTGGCGATCGAGACGAAGTCGTCGCCGACCTTGAAGACGGTGACCGCGCGCACGGTCAGCCGGATGCCCTGCTGGGTGACGCAGTCCTCGGCGATCTCCGCCTCGCGCAGCGCCAGCGACAGCTTCCTGGCCTTCTGCTTGACCGGCATCACGAAACTGCCGTGGCCGGTGACGATCCGGAACTGGGTGGCCTGAGCCTGGCGCTTGGAGCCGGAGATCAGCAGCGCCTCGTTCGGCGCGGGAACCTGCCAGAACAACATCGCGTCCTCCTTGGGAGCGATCGAGCGAGCTAGGTGTGGGGGAACGGAACGACCAGCACGGAACGGGCCGATATCCGCTCCACGACCATGACCTGGGTGTTGCGTGCGATCGGCGCGTCGGCCCAGGCTGCGAACGCCTCGCTCCCGCCGCGCACCGGCAACAGCACCTCGCCGGCACCGTCCGGCGGGATCGACACGGTGACCCAGCCGACGGCGCCGACCGGACTCTCCTCGGCCTCTTCCGGCTCCGCCATCAGCCTCACCCGCTCTCCGGCCCCGGCCTCGCCATTCGCACCACCGCGGTGCCCACCGCTGCTGTCCAATCTAACGAGCGGAGCGACCGTTGGGACCGCTCGCCGCGCTTGACCCACCCGATGGACCCCACCGCGCGGCTCGCCGAGGCCGTTCGGCGCCCCGTGACACGCTGGCCGGCGGGAATCCGCACGAGTCCGCGCCCGTCCATCCACCCCATGGAGGCTGCCCATGAGTACCGTCAAGCCCATCCCGGACAACTACCCCCGCGTGTCGCCCTACCTCTTCATCAGCGGCGCGGCCGCCGCGATCGACTTCTACACCTCGGTGCTCGGCGCCGAGCAGCGCGGCGACCGGATGCTCGGCCCGGACGGCCGGATCGGCCACGCCGAACTGAGCATCGGCGACTCGGTGATCATGCTGGCCGACGAGAACCCGGAGATCGGCGTGCGCAGCCCGAAGACGGTCGGCGGCTCGCCGGTGCTGCTGAGTGTCTACGTGGCGGATGTGGACGCCGTCTGGGCCAAGGCGATCGCGGCCGGCGCGGTGGAACTGCGGCCGCTCGCCAACCAGTTCTACGGCGACCGGACCGGCACCTTCGAGGACCCGTTCGGCCACCGCTGGAGCGTGGCCAGCCACGTCGAGGACGTCCCGCCGGCCGAGATGGCGGCCCGGGCCAAGGCCGTGATGGGCGGCAACTGACGCCCGCGGCGATGACGCCCCAACCAGGGACACCCGAGCCCAGCGCCGCGCGCCCGTACATGCCGGGCTACGGCATCCGGCCCGCCGACCAGGGCACCGGCCTGCTGCCCTGGTCCTGGGCCGAGCGCAGGCTGACCGGCTCGCACGACTACTGGCTCTGCACGGTCCGCCCGGACGGCCGACCGCACACCATGCCGGTCTGGGGCGTCTGGCTGACCGGCGCGCTCTGGTTCAGCAGCAGCCGCCAGTCCCGCAAGTACCGCAACCTGGCCGCCCACCCCGACTGCGCGATCAGCACCGACGACCCGCACCAGCCCGTCGTGCTGGACGGCCGCGCCGAGGTGCTGGCGGGGCAGGCGGAGATCGCCGCCTTCCTGGCCGCCCTCAACGCGAAGTACGACACCGCCTACGGCCCGGACTTCCTCGACCCCGCGGTCAACGCCACCTTCCGGGTCCGGCCCGACTCCGTCTTCGGCCTGACCGACGCCGACTTCACCGGCTCCCCGACCCGCTGGACCTTCGGCCGGGCCAGCCGCTGAACGCTCGGCCGGCCCGAACGCTCAGGCCCGCCCTGACCCGCTCAACCCTGCCGGACGCTCAACTCGCCCGGCCGGCCCGCCCCGCGACCGCCGTGCGCGCGATCTGCGACAGCTTCGCCACCTCGAACGCGCTGTACACGCCGCCGGCCAGCAACGAGAACTTCAGGCCCTCCCGCCCGCCCGGGCGCCGGTAGCCCTCCGGCTGGTAGCGCTGGTAGTGCTCGGCGGCCCGGTGGAAGAACCGCGGGCGGGCCGCCCGGCTGACGCAGCCCGCGAGGTCGAAGACGAAGAGGTAGTGCCGGACCATTCTGGTGAACAGGTACGGTCTCAGCGATTCGCTGCCTTCCACCGCCTCCAGCGCCTCGAAACTCCGCTCGTACTGGTCGAACAGATCGAAGGTGCTGCTGCCGGGCGATCCGGCCGGGTGCACCGTGTGCCGCCGGCGCAACTGCACCAGTTCCTGCGGCAGCACGGCGATCCGCTCCGCCGCCAGCAGCGCCTGGTGCGCCACCGGCACCTCCTCGTACTGGCCCTCGGGAAACGCCAGGCCCGCGCCCTGCCAGACCCGTCGGCTGATCAGCCGGTCCCAGACGTGGGCCGGCGCCCCGAACAGCTCCGGGTGTTCGGACAGCGCGAACACCGAGTCGCCGATCCCGGCCAGCAGATCGGCCGCCGCCCCCGGCCAGATCCGCCCAGCGTGCAGCCGGGTGTGCCCGAAGAGCACCAGATCGGGATGCTCTGCCGCGCCGACCCGCTCGGCCAGCGCCAGCAACGCCCCGGGGGCCAGCAGATGGTCGCTGTCCAGGAAGAGCAGGTAACGCCCCTCGGCCCGCTCCGCCCCCGCGTTCCGGGCGCGGCCGACCCCCACCGCCGCGTTCAGCCGCAGCACCGACACCCGCCCGTCCCGCGCGGGGTACGGCAGCTCGGCGGCGCCGTCCGGCGACGGGTCGGTGACCACGATGACCTCGAAGCCGCCGAAGGACTGGTCGAGAATCGAATCCAGGCAGCTCGCGAGCTGTTCCCGCTGGTCATGGGCGGGCAGGACGATGGAGATGAGCGGTGCGGGCATGCGGCAGAAGGTAGGCCGATGTCCGGAACGCAGCAAGGCCCATCGAGTGAGGAATCGGGCATATGTGACGTTCCGTCGACATGCTCACCACACCCTCACGCGCCCGCCGGGTGACGGGCACAGTCGACGGACCGTCAGGCGGCTGCGGCGCTCCGTGACAGGCACTGGCGACCATCGGCCGGCAGGTCCAGGACCCGCCCCGCCCTGAAATATTTCTTCGCCGCCCACACCGGACCGTCCGATTTATCGGCATACCCCGATCGCCCGGGAATTCCTTTTCCGCTTTTCCCGCAAGGGTCGACCCGCAGTACAGTGACGGGAATTCCAGCACCGTCCGCTGTGTGGACACCATAGCAATTTCCCCGCCCTTTCCGCGACAATTCCTCCGCCCACCCCGTCGGCCGAACAGGACCTCACCCGTGACCACCACCCCTGCCTTCGACGGACCGCGGCTGGCCCGGATCGCCGAGGAGTACGGCACCCCGGCCTGGGTCTACGACGCCGCGCACATCCGCGCCCAGATCGCCCGGCTGCGCAGCTTCGACGTGATCCGCTTCGCGCAGAAGGCCTGCTCCAACACGCACATCCTGCGGCTGATGCGCGCCGAGGGCGTGCTGGTGGACGCGGTCTCGCAGGGCGAGCTGGAGCGGGCGCTGACCGCCGGGTACCAGGTCGACGGCCCGAACGAGCCGGTGGTCTTCACCGCCGACCTGCTGGACCGCGCCACGCTGCGCCGGGTGGTCGAGCTTGGCGTGCCGGTCAACGCCGGCTCGCCGCAGATGCTCGACCAGGTGGGCAGCGCCAGCCCCGGGCACCCGGTGTGGATCCGGATCAACCCCGGCTTCGGGCACGGCCACAGCCGCAAGACCAACACCGGCGGCGAGCACAGCAAGCACGGCATCTGGCACGAGCACCTGGCCGACAGCCTCGAGTTGGTCGACCGGCACGGGCTGGACCTGATCGGCCTGCACATGCACATCGGCTCGGGGGTCGACTACGGCCACCTGGAGGCGGTCTGCGAGACGATGGTCAAGCAGGTCAGGCTCTCGGGGCGGGACGTGCGGGCCATCTCGGCGGGCGGCGGCCTCTCGGTGCCGTACGCGCCGGGGCAGCCGGAGGTGGACACCGAGCGGTACTTCCGGATCTGGGACGCCGCCCGGCAGGAGCTGGCGGCCGAACTCGGCCACCCGGTGCGGCTGGAGATCGAGCCCGGCCGCTTCCTGGTGGCGGGCGCCGGGGTGCTGGTCAGCGAGGTGCGGGCGCAGAAGCCGGTCGGCAGCAACCACTTCGTGCTGGTCGACGCGGGTTTCAACGACCTGATGCGGCCCGCGATGTACGGCAGCAGCCACCGCGTCTCGGTGCTCGCGCCGAGCGGCCGGCCGCGCCCGGAGCCGGTGTTGGACACTGTGCTGGCCGGTCCGCTCTGCGAGTCGGGCGACGTCTTCACCCAGCTCGAAGGCGGCGAGGTGGAGCCGGTGCCGCTGCCGCGCGCGGAGATCGGCGACCTGGTGGTCTTCCACGACACCGGGGCCTACGGCGCCAGCATGTCCTCCACCTACAACTCGCGCCCGCTGATCCCCGAGGTCCTGGTCGAGGACGGCACGCCCCGGCTGATCCGCCGCCGCCAGAGCGTTGCCGAACTGCTCGCCCTGGAGACCGGGCTGAGCGTCTGAGGGTCCACCGGCCGGTTCGTCGACCGACCTTCGCGTGAGTGTCAGTCAACTGAGCCTGCCCTAACCTCAGTAGCCTCAATTAAAACTATGATCTCAAATTGATATAGTCTCCCGCCAAGCGCCCAGGGGGAGGACCTGGCACAGCCAGAGCTTGGTGGTCACCGCATGACGTTCGACGGCAACGGCCTTACGGGGGACGGCAGTCCGGACCAAGGAGGCTACTCGCCCTACGGCGGCTTCCCGGCGCACGCCACCCCGGTCGAGCCCGCCGAGAGCGCCGCGGCCGCCCCGGGCTCCACCGGCCAGCACAGCCCCGCTCCCACCGGCGGCCGGGCCGCCGCCCGCAAGGCCGCCAGGTCGGGCAACGGGCGCCGGGCGGCCGGTCAGCCGGCGGACGCCGCCGAGGCCGCCGCGCAGCCGGGCGGGCGGGCCGCCGCCCGGGGCCGTGGCGCCGGCAAGCTCAGCAAGGCCGCCAAGCGCAAACGGATCCTCAAGTACGGCGCGGCCGGCGTGGGTTTCCTGGTGGTGGCCTCGGTCGGTGGTGGCTACCTGTACATCCAGCAGCTCAACTCCAACATCCGCAAGGGCGATCTGAACAACGGCGGCGCCGCGCTCGCCCCGCCCTCCAAGCCGAACGCGGCGGGCCAGACCCCGCTCAACATCCTGATGATCGGCTCCGACGGCCGGACCAGCGCCGCGGACTGCAAACTCGGCGGTTCCTGCGACGGCAGCGCCCCGCACGCGGACGTCGAGATGCTGGTCCACCTGTCGGCGGACCGCAGCAACGCCTCCATCATGAGCATCCCGCGCGACACCCAGGCCGCCATCCCCACCTGCACCAACCCGACCACCAAGGCCGTGCTGAAGGCCCGGCACTCGATCATCACCGACAGCCTCAACGTCGGTGACCCGGGCTGCGTGGTGGACACCTGGGAGCAGCTCACCAAGATCCACATCGACCACTACATGATGGTCGACTTCGCGGGTGTGGTGAACATGGCCGACGCCATCGGCGGCGTGTCCGTGTGCACCAAAGAGAACGTGATGGACTTCCAACCCTCGACGGACGCCCAGGGCGTGCACCACGAGATCGGCTCGCACCTGGTGCTGCCGGCCGGCACCCACTCGATCCAGGGCGAGCAGGCGCTGGAGTGGCTGCGCACCCGGCACGCCTTCGGGGACGGCACCGACATCGGCCGCGCCCAGGCCCAGCACCTCTACATCAACTCGATGATCCGCTCGTTCAAGTCAGCCAAGACCCTCGCCGACCCGCTGAAGCTCAACGACCTCGCGCAGGCCGCCACCAAGGCGCTCCAGGTCGACACCGGCCTCGGCACGGTGGACGCGCTGGCCTCGCTGGCACTGGAACTCAACAAGGTGCCCACCGCCCGGATCACCACGGTGACCATGCCGTGGGCCTACCAGAAGGACCCGGGCAACCCGAGCGCCGACCTCGTGGAGACGACGCCCGACTCGGCCAAGCTGTTCCAGATGATCGCGGCCGATGTCGCGCTCGACCGCAACGCCCCGCCGACCGGCCCCGCGCCGAGCGACCCCGCCGCCGCGAGCAGCGCCCCGGCGAGCAGCGCGCCCGCCGCGCCGCCGGTGGACAAGGCCGCCGTGCGGATCGACGTGCAGAACGGCAGCGGCGGCACCGGTCGCAGCACGGCGGTCACCGACGCGCTCACCGCGCAGGGCTACACGCACGCCACCCGGGACACCACCCTGCCGCCCAAGTCCCCGACCAAGCTGCTCTATCCGGCCGCCCAGCAGGCGCAGGCGAAGGCGGTGGCCGCCTCGCTCGGCCTGCCCGACAGCGCGCTGAGCGAGTCCACCGTCTCAGCGACCCACCTCACCCTGGTGGTGGGCACCGACTGGACCACCGGCACCAGCTTCCCGGGCGGCACCGCCGCCGGCGCGGCGAGCCAGGCTGCCGCTCCGGTGCCCACCGCGCTGCCCACCACCGCGCAGTCGCAGAACGCGCAGGACGACGCCAACCAGTGCATGGACGTCAACCCGGCCCCGTACAGCTCGTTCAAGGACGGCCAGAACCACTACATCTACAGCTGGACGGGCCCGAACACGCCGAACGTGCCGCAGCCCTGAACCGCCGACGTCCGCGGCCGAGCCGCCCGTAATAACGGTTCGGGCGGCTTTCGCCGGGCCGATAGACTGGCGCCACAGTCCGTCACCACGACACGAGGAGCATCCCAGGATGGCTCGACACCTGATCACCAGCGCGCTTCCCTATATCAACGGGATCAAGCACCTGGGGAACATGGTCGGGTCCATGCTCCCGGCGGACGTCTACTCCCGGTACCTGCGCCAGCGCGGCCACGACGTGCTCTACATCTGCGCGACCGACGAGCACGGCACCCCGGCCGAACTGGCCGCCAAGGCCGCCGGCCAGTCGGTGGCGGACTTCTGCGCCGAGCAGCACGACGCGCAGAAGGCGATCTACGACGGCTTCCAGCTCTCCTTCGACTACTTCGGGCGCAGTTCCTCGCAGCAGAACCGCGAGATCACCCAGGAGTTCGCCCGCGAGCTGCAGGCCAACGGCTTCATCGAGGAGCGGGCGATCCGCCAGGTCTACTCGGTCGCCGACGGCCGGTTCCTGCCGGACCGCTACATCGAGGGGACCTGCCCGCACTGCGGCTACGACAAGGCCCGCGGCGACCAGTGCGAGAACTGCACCCGGCTGCTGGACCCGACCGACCTGATCAACCCGCGCTCGGCGGTCAGCGGTTCGACCGAGCTGGAGGTCCGCGAGACCACCCACCTCTTCCTGCTGCAGTCCAAGCTGGCCGACGAGGTCGAGGAGTGGATCGACGTCCACGGCAAGGACTGGCCGACGCTGGCCTCCTCGATCGCCCGCAAGTGGCTGACCGAAGGCCTGAACGACCGGGCGATCACCCGCGACCTGGACTGGGGCGTGCCGGTCCCGGCCGACGTCTGGCCGCAGCTGGCGGCCGAGGGCAAGGTCTTCTACGTCTGGTTCGACGCCCCGATCGAGTACATCGGCGCGACCAAGGAGTGGTCGGACGCCGACCCGGCCAACCGGGACTGGAAGTCCTGGTGGTACCAGGCCGAGGACGTGCGCTACACCGAGTTCATGGCCAAGGACAACGTCCCGTTCCACACCGTGATGTTCCCGGCGACCATCATCGGCACCCGGGCGCCGTGGAAGAAGGTCGACTACGTCAAGGCCTTCAACTGGCTGAACTACTACGGCGGCAAGTTCTCCACCAGCCAGCAGCACGGCATCTTCACCAACGCCGCGCTGGAACTGCTGCCGGCCGACTACTGGCGCTACTTCCTGATGGCCAACGCGCCGGAGTCCGACGACACCAGCTTCAGCTGGGAGATCTTCGCCGCCACGGTCAACAAGGACCTGGCCGACACCCTGGGCAACTTCGTCAACCGGGTGCTCTCCTTCTCGCTCAAGCGCTTCGGCGACACCGTCCCGGCCGGCGACGCGCCGGGCGAGGCCGAGCGGGCGCTGGGCGCCGAGGTCGCGGGCCTGCTCGCCGAGTACCAGGGCCACCTGGACACGCTGCAGTTCCGCAAGGCCGCCCAGGCGCTGCGGGCGCTGTGGAGCGCGGGCAACTCCTACCTGGAGACCAAGGCCCCCTGGCTGGAGATCAAGACCAACGAGGCCGGCGCCGCGCTGACGCTGCGCACCGCGATGAACCTGATCCACCTCTACGGGGTGATCTCGGCGCCGTTCATCCCGAGCACCAGCGCCGCGATGCGCGCGGTCTTCGCTTCCGCGGACGGCGCCGAGCCGCAGTGGGTCAGCGCCGAGCAGGCCGCCGCGCTGGAGTTCGTCGCCCCCGGCACGCAGTTCACCATCCCGCCGGTGCTCTTCGCCAAGATCACCGACGAGGACCTGGCGGCCTGGCGCGAGCGCTTCGGCGCCTCGTAGGCACCGCGAGCCTTCCGCCGCCGGATGCTACGACAGCACCCGGCGGCGGAAGTTGCGCAGCCCGAGGCTGAGGAAGAGCACGCAGAAGCCGATCAGCACCGGGTAGACGATGTACAGGTGCATGTGCGAGGCCTCGGTGAGCCCGGCGCGCATGCCCTCGGCGATGTAGATCAGCGGGTTGATCAGCACCAGCGTCTGCAACCAGGGGAACCCGCCGACCTTGACGGCGGCGAGCCTGGTCCACTGGTAGTACGTCCCGCCGAGGAAGACCAGCGGCAGCACCACGAAGCCGAACATCAGCCCGATGTTGCGCGGCTCGAAGGTGGTGCCGAGCACCAGGCCCAGCGAGGTCATCGCCAGGCAGGCCAGCGGGATCAGGGTGACCACGATCCACCAGTGCACCGACAGGTGCGCGTGCACGCCGGGTGCGTGCACCACGGCGGCGATCGGGAAGACCATGATCGCCGAGATCATCCCCTGGGTGGCCCCCGAGAGCACCCGGGAGACCGCCACCAGCCAGAGCGGGCAGGGCGCCTGCACCCGGTCCTCGATCTCCCGGGTGTAGCCGAACTCCTGGGAGAGCTGGATCGCCACCGACTGGATGCCCTGGAACATGATGGTCACCGCGACCACCCCGGGCACCAGCACCGTCGCGAACTCGGACTCCCCCGCCGTGCCGCCGCCCGAGCCCACCCCCTGGCCGATGCTCGGGAAGACGTAGAGGAAGACGAAGACCAGCAGCAGCGGCTGCATGATGGTCCGCACGGCGAACTCGCCGAAGTGCTTGCGCAGCACCAGCAGGTCGCGTCTGACCAGCGCACCGAGTGCGGCGCGCGAGGCGGCGAACACCGAGCGCGGCGGCTCGACGCTGATCGTGGGGGTGGTCACGGCGGTCATCAGTCCCGCAGCTCCTTCCCGGTCAGGGTGATGAAGACGGTCTCCAGGGTGGGCTCGGCCACCGACAGGTCGGCCACCTCGAAGCCCCCCGCCTCGGCGGCGCCCAGCACCCGGGGCAGCAGGCGGTTCGCCCCGCCCTTGACGTGCAGCTCCACTCCACCGGGCAGCAGCCGGCTGCGGCTGACCCCGGCCACCTCGCGGGCCAGCATTTCGGCCAGGGCGGCCGGCTCACCGGGCGCCTGCACGGTGACCACGGTGTCGGCGTCCACCGCCTGCTTGAGCGCGGCGGGGGTGTCCAGCGCCAGCACCCGGCCGTGGTCGATGATCGCCACCCGGTCGCAGAGCTGCTCGGCCTCCTCCATGTTGTGGGTGGTGAGCATGATGGTCTGGCCGTCGGCGATCAGGCCGGTCAGCAGTTCCCAGAGCGCGAGCCGGCTCTGCGGGTCCAGGCCCGCGGTCGGCTCGTCCAGGAAGAGCACGGCGGGGCGGTGGTAGATCGCGCGGGCCACCATCAGCCGCTGGGCCAGGCCCCCGGAGAGCGCGTAGACCGAGGCGTCGGCCCACCGGGTCAGGTGAAAACGCTCCAGCAGCTCGTCGGCGGTGCGCCGGGCCACCCGCCCGGAGCGGCCGAAGAGCAGGCCGTGGAAGATCAGGTTCTCCCGCACGGTCAGCGAGCGGTCCAGGGTGTTCTGCTGCGAGACCACCGCGATCACCTGCTTGACCAGGGTCGGCTGGTTGACCACGTCGATCCCGCCGATCCAGGCGCCGCCCGAGGTGGGGATCACCCGGGTGGTGAGCATGCCGACGGTGGTGGTCTTGCCAGCGCCGTTGGGGCCGAGCAGTCCGAAGAGCTCGCCCTGGTGGACCGCGAGGTCCAGCCGGTCCACGGCGGCGATCTCGGTCTTCGGGTAGACCTTGCTCAGCGCGGCCGTGCGGATCACCGGTTCCGGCTGTTCACCGGTCCGCTGGTCACCTCGATCGCCGGCCACTGGACACCTCGTTCCTGAGACCTTTCTCCAGGTTGCGCCGCCGTCAGGCGACCCGCCAACCACGCCCGCCGCCCCCGGTTCACCACCGCCCGCCTCGTGCGCCCGGCGTACGCCTGCCGCGCGCTCCAACTCGTGCGCCACACCCCCTGGTTGGCATGCGCTTGACGCATTACCGTCGGTAGCGAGGCCAACCCGCCTGGTCAACCCGCCTGGCCATCCGCATGGAGGATCTCGTGTCGCTCGATCACACCGACCCGTCGGCCGCCGCGCCGCTCGTCCCGCTGCACTGCCTGCGCGCCGCCGAGGCCGGCCCGCCCACCCTGACCGAGCTGATGACCGGCACGCCGGTCTGGTGGGTCCGCCGGCACGCCGACGTCCGCCAGGTGCTCACCGACCCGCGACTGAACCGGGTCGACCTCTTCGCACCGGACGCCCCCGCCATCACCGCGTACCCGAACATCCTGGACGACCCGGACACCATCCTGAACATCGACGGCGCCGACCACCAGCGGCTGCGCCGCACCGTGCAACGCGCGTTCACCCCCCGGGCCATCGAGCGCTGGCGCCCCTGGGTGGCGTCCGTGGTGGACGACCTGGTCGACTCGCTGGCCGGCGCCGAGCAGCCGGTGGAGCTGGTCGCCGCCTTCACCCGCCCGCTGCCGGTGGTGGTGATCAGCCGGCTGATGGGTCTGGACGGCCTGGACCTCAAGCGCCTGTCGCACTGGAGCGACCACGCGCTCTCCGCCAGCGCCTACACCCCGCAGGCGGTGCAGGAGGCGATGCTGGACTTCGGCATGTTCGGCGCCCAGCTGATGGCCGAGCGCCGCCGCAACCCGGGCGAGGACCTGGTCAGTTCGCTGGTCAAGGCCGCCGACGAGGACGGCGAGGTGACGGAGCTGCAGATCATCAAGCTGATCATCGGCCTGGTGGTCGCGGGGCACGAGACCACCATGACCACCCTCGGCAACGGTCTGGTCTTCCTGCTCACCGAGGCCCGGCAGGCCTGGCAGGAGCTGGCCGGCGACGAGCAGCGGGCGGCCACGGTCGCCGAACAGCTGCTGCGCTCCGTCCCGCTCGGCGACAGCACCGTCTCCCCCGGCCTGCTGCGCCGGGCGGTGGCGGACGTCGAGATCGGCGGGGTGCTGATACCGGCCGGCGCGGTGGTGGCCGCCGACTCCTTCGCCGCCAACCACGACCCCGAGGTCTACCCCGGCGACTGGCGCCAGGGCCTGCTCGCCCCGCCGAGCACGCCGCACCTGACCTTCGGCGCCGGGCCCCACCACTGCCTGGGCGCCTGGCTGGCCCGGATGGAACTCGAGCTGGCACTGCACCGGCTGGCCCGGCGGCTGCCCGAGCTGCGGCTCGCGGTGCCGGTCGAGGACATCGACTGGCGGCGCGGCCTGGTCACCCGCAGCCCGCAGACCCTCCCGGTGACCTGGTGAGCGCCGAGGAGGTGGTGGTCTCCGTCGACCAGGCCAGGTGCGTGGGGACCGGACTCTGCGCGGCGACCGCCCCCGCCGACCTGGAGCTGGGCCCCGACGGCCGGGCCCGCCCGCGCCGGGCCCGCACCGAGGCGCTGACCGAGGTCACCGAGGCCGCCGAGCTCTGCCCGATGGAGGCGATCGCCGTCCACCTGGCCGCCACCGGCGAGCAGCTCGCGCCCAACTGGTAGACGCGGCAGTGCTGGTGCCCCTCAAGGTGGGGGGCACCAGCACCCGCTCAGCGCAGCGTCCCGCCACCCACCAGCGGCAGCCGCAGCGTCGAGTCGGCCAGGTCGACGGTGAGGGTGGGCCGGGTGTCCGGCGGGTCGATCAGCCCGTTGTCGGTCCCGGCCACGATCAGCGCCAACCGGTGCCCGGCCGGCACCACATGGTCGGTGGCGGCCAGCCGCACGGTCATCCGGTACGGCGTCCCCGGGGTGAGCGGCACGCCGTGGTCGAGCCCGGCGTAGTGCCCGAGGTCGGCCCAGCCGCGGCTGAACACGGTCTCCTCGACCTTGGTGGTGGCCGCCGCCGTGTCCAGGAAGCAGGCGCTGTCCCCGGCCGTGCTCTCGCCCCAGCAGGAGCGGGTGGTGAGCGTGCTGATCCCCTCCCCGCTGCCCTGGTAGTCACGGATGCTGGCCGGCCCGAGGTCCACCAGCACCGCGCTGAGGTGGGCGCTGCTGGTGCTCGAACCGACCGTCAGCGTCACCGAGCCGCTGCCGGAGAGCCGCAGGTCGTGGGCGAGCGCGCCGGTGGTGAAGGCGGCCTTCTCCGGGGTGGCCTGGTCGACCTCGCCGGCCCAGGCGTTCTCGTCCTTGCTCGGGTCGTCGTTGAAGGAGACCGTCCCGCTGTTCGAACCGCCGCCCAGCGCACCCGGGTTGAGGTGCACGGTGGTCGCCGTGGTGCCGGGCGCGGGCCACCGGGCGTCGGTGGACCACTGGTCGGGGGCCCGCTCGATGTCGGCCATCGGCTGGTTCTGGATCCCGTTCGGCACGCCCATCAGGTAGTGGTCGAACCACTGGTGCAGGGTGTCCACCCAGGCGCCACGCCTGTAGTCGAAGGGGTCGACGTGCCCGGTCTCGGAGAGCCAGATCTTGCGCTGCACCCCGTGCGAGGCCAACGCGTCCCACCACTGACCGAAGTTGACGGTCCGTACGTTGAGGTCCTGCATCCCGTGCACCACGAAGACGCTGGCCTTCACCTTGGCGGCGTCCGCGACGTAGTCGCGCTGCTGCCACAGCGCCGTCCAGTCGCCGTCGTAGGGGGCGCCGGCGGCCAACGCGCTCTGTTCGGCGCCGCAGTGGGCGGCGTCGGCCGGGTCCTCCACCACGCTCGCCAGGTCGGCCGGCGTGCCGCTGTAGAGCGGGGCGCCCTGCGAGCGGTAGTAGTCGTACCAGGAGCTGATCGCGGAGATCGGCACGATGGTCTTCAGGCCGGCCACGCCGGTGGCCGCCACGCCGTTGGCGATGGTGCCGTCCCAGGACTTGCCGATCATGCCGACCGAGCCGTTCGCCCAGCCGGCCGCGTCGACCGGGCTGCCCCCGGCGCGGGCGCTGTAGCCGGCGGCCCGTCCGTTCAGCCAGTCGATCACCGCCTTGGCGCTGGTCACGTCGGAGGTCCCGCCGACGTCCACGCAGCCGTCCGATCGGTTGGTGCCGGCCAGGTCGACCAGCACCACGGCGTAGCCGCGCGGCACGAAGTAGTTGTCGTAGTACAGCGGGAACTGCACCGGATTGCCCTGGGCGTCGTAGGTCTTGACCTGGCTCTCGTTGCCGCGCCCGCAGCATTCGTAGTACGGGCTGGCGTCCATGATCACGGGTATCCTGCGGCCGGCCTGGGCCGGCTCGCGCGGGCGGATGATGTCGGCGGCGACCCGGTCGCGGTGACCGTCGCCTTCACCGTCGAGGCCGGTGTCGACCCAGACAGTCTCGCGGATCGCGTTGGCGTAGGAGTAGACGGGCTGGCTGGCGCCGTCGTGGACGGTGCCGGCCCAGGCCGCGCCGGCAGGCGTCAGCAGCGCGGCGGCGAGAGCGAGCAGCAGGGTGGCGATCCCCGCCACCGGGCGGATGCGGTGGTTTCTCACAAACGGGGACGGTACCCAGTCATGTCCATGCTGACTCGTCAGGTACGCATCAATCCCACGGACCGGCCGTGCCGCGGCCGACGGCCCGTCATCTCGTGGCGCAGCCGGCGCCCTCGGGTCACATCAACGGATAGCTCGACACCGGCCCCACCTCGTCGATCTCGGTGTGCGCCTTCTCCAGCAGCTGCCTGACCAGGTCCTGCAAGGCCCGCGCCGCCGCGACCTCCTCACCCACCCGCAACTGCTCCGGATCGGCGGGGTGCCGGCTGGTGTCGCCGTGCGCCCGCAACTCGCGACCGTCCGGGAGCCTGACCAGCGCGGCCGCCCGGGTGTGCGCGCCCTGCTCGGCGAACTCCAGCTCGATGTGCCATCCGACCAGCGTCTTCGTCATCACCGTCACCTCCAGCGGTACCTCTCCAGGATGCACCTGGGCACCGGGTGACATCTCACGCTGGGTGAGCGAAGCACCGTCCGACACGCCGATCCGCATACCGAATGTCACACATTCGCACGCTGTGTGGTGGCGCCGTCGCGCTGCGCAGCGGACGGTGAAGCAGGCGCCCCGACGTCCCTCTGGCCGGCCCGATGCCGACCCCGTCCGTGGTGCGCCGCCGAAAGGGATCCCACTCATGCGTCGTGTACGTCACCTGGCAGCCGCCACCCTCACCGCCGCCGCTCTGAGCCTGGCCGCTCCGGCCGTCGCCTTCGCCGACACCGTTCCCGGTGTCCCGTCCGACCGCCCGATGAGCTCGTCCCCCCAGGACGACTACAAGAAGACGGACGACTACAAGAAGGCCGACGACAAGAAGGCCGACGACAAGAGCTGGGGCAAGGACAAGAAGACCGACGGCGACCACGGCTGGACCGGCACCAAGGACAAGGACAGCGACTCCAAGGACCCCAGCTCCAAGGACAAGGACCGCCGCCCGCACGGTGGCGTGCACACCGGCGGTGGCTTCGCCGCGCTGAACAGCGGCAGCGCCGCCACCGGCGCGGCGCTGCTGGCCGGTGGTGTCGGCGTCGGCGCCCTGGCGCTGCGCCGCCGCAAGCCCGCCGAGCGCTGACCCGCATCGGCGCCGCCGGCTGACTCCGCTCACCCGACCCACCGTCAGCCGCCCGGCCGACCCGGCCCACACCTCGCGCGCCGCGCCACCGCCCTGTCCCCGGCGGCGGCGTGGCGCGCGACGGCGCTCCCCCACCGGCTCACCCCGTCCAGAAAGGCCTGTCCATGGGCAACCACGCCCCCGCGAACGGCGACCCGACCGGCTACCGCGAACCCCTCAGCCGGCGGCGGCGCAACGTGCTGTTCGCCGCCCTGGGCGCCTGCCTGCTCGGCCTGATCATGATCCACCGGTCGGCCGACCCGAACGCCGGGCTCCCGCCGATGCCCCGGGCCGTCGCCCCCCAGCCCTCGGTCTCGGCCTCGGCCAGTGCCGGCGCATCCCACTCGGCGGCCCGGACGGTGCCCGCGATCGTCGTCCCGGACGCCCACCCCACCCGGCTCAGCATCCCCTCGATCGGCGTCAACGCCCCCTTCACCGGCCTCGGCCTGGACGCGAGCGGGGTGCTGAACGCGCCCCCGCCGGACAACACCAACCTGGTCGGCTGGTGGCAGGGCGGCACCGTCCCCGGAAACCGCGGTCCGGCGATCGTGCTCGGCCACGTCGACACCAAGACCGCGCCCGGCGTCTTCTGGGGCCTCAGCTCGGTGACCCGCGGGACCACCGTCGACATCGCCCGCGACGACAAGGTCACCGCGAGCTTCACGGTGGACAGTGTGGAGGTCTTCGCCAAGAACCAGTTCCCGGACGACCGGGTCTACGGCAAGACGGCCGACGCCCAGTTGCGCCTGATCACCTGCGGCGGCGCCTACGACCGCAAGCGCGGCGACTACACCGCCAACGTGGTGGTCTTCGCCCACCTGACCGGGCTGCGCGAGAGCTGACCGCCGGATCCCGGGAGTGCCGGACAAGCGTCACCCCGGCGTCCTACGCTGGCCGCATGGCGCCCCTGAGTCCCCGTCGGCCCGACGTTCCCGCCTGGCTCGCCGAGGCCGTGCTGTACCAGGTCTACCCGCAGTCCTTCGCCGACTCCGACGGCGACGGCATCGGCGACCTGCCCGGCCTCCTCGGGCGCCTGGACCACCTCGCCGAGCTCGGGGTGAGCGCCGTGTGGCTCAGCCCCTGCTTCAGCTCCGAGTTCGGCGACGCGGGTTACGACGTGGCGGACTACCTCAGCATCGCCCCGCGCTACGGCACCAACGCCGACCTCGCCGCGCTGGTCGAGGCGGCCGGGACCCGCGGCATCCGGGTGCTGCTCGACCTGGTGCCGGGCCACACCTCGCACCGCCACCCGTGGTTCCAGCAGGCCGCCCACGATCCCGCCGACGACCGTTACATCTGGTCCGACCGGATCACCGCCCCGGTGCACGAGTGGATCCCCAACCAGGGCCGGCGCGGCGGCTTCTACCGCGCCAACTTCTACCCGATCCAGCCCGCCCTCAACTTCGGCTACGCCCGCCCCCATCCGGCCGAGCCCTGGCGCAGCCCGGTGGACGCCCCGGGCCCGCGGGCCAACCGGGCGGCGCTGCGCGAGATCATGGCGCACTGGTTCGCGCTCGGCGTCGCCGGCTTCCGGGTGGACATGGCGGCCTCGCTGGTCAAGGACGACCCCGGGCAGCTGGAGACCGCCAAGCTCTGGGGCGAGCTGCGCGCCTGGCTGGACCGCGAGCACCCCGACAAGGTGCTGATCGCCGAGTGGGGCGACCCGGCCCGCTCGGTCCCAGCCGGGCTGCACGCCGACTTCCTGCTGCACTTCAACGGGCGCGGCCTGCGCTCGCTCTGGGACAACGGCACCGGCAGCCAGGGCAGTTGGGCACACGGCGAGCCCTGCTACTTCGACCAGGGCGGCGGCGGCTCGCCGGCCGAGTTCCTGTCGGCCTGGCAGGCGGCGGACACCGCGATCGACGGCCGCGGGCTGGTCGCGCTGCCCACCGCCAACCACGACTTCTCCCGGCTGGCCTGCGGTCCGCGCACCCGCGAGCAGCTGGCCTGTGCCTTCGCCTTCCTGCTGACCTGGCCGAGCCTGCCGGTGATCTACTACGGCGACGAGATCGGCATGCGCTACGTCCCCGGCCTGCCGGAGCGGGAGGGCAGCCAGTTCGGCACCGAGGCCCGGCAGGGCTCGCGGACGCCGATGCAGTGGGACGACACACCCGGGGCCGGGTTCTCCACCGCCGACCCCGGCGCGTTCTACCTGCCGCTGGACCCGGCCGCCGACCGGCCGAGCGTGGCCGCGCAGCGCGTCGACCCGGACTCGCCGCTGAGCCACGTCAAGCGGCTGATCCGGCTGCGCCGCGACACTCCCGAGCTCGGCACCGGCCACGGCGTCACGGTGGTCGCGGACGGCTACCCGTTCGCCTACCTGCGCGGCACCACCCATCTGGTGGTGGTCAACCCGCGCCGCGAGCCCACCGAGCTGGCCCTGCCCCAACTGACCCCCGCTGCCGAGCCGCTGCTGGCCCACGGGGTGACGGCCACGGCCGACGGGGTCCGGGCCGCCGGATTCTCCTACGGGATCTTCCGGCTCTGACCCGGTCCGCCGGCCCGTTGCGCCGCCCCGTTCGCGCCGACCGGATCCGCTGACCCGGGGTCAACGCCGCGTCGCCGTGTGGTTCCCGTTCGAATCGCCGGGTGTTTCCGCCCTCCTTATGCTGGCGGCGATGAGCGCCGACCGCCGCAGGATTCTGCGGACCACCGCCCAACTGGCCGCCCTGACCGCGGCCGGTCCACTGCTCGCGGCCTGCGGCCAGGAGGCCGCCACCGCCGGGGGCACCGCCGCCGCGGCCGGGTCCGGCCCGCCGAATCCGCATGCCTCGCCGGGCACGCCGACGGTGCTGACACCCAATCGGATCCCGAGCGCCACGCCGAGTTCGACACCCGGCGGCTCGGCCTCGGGCAGCCCGCCGGCGCTGCCACCGCTGGCCGCGAGCACGCCTCCCGAGGTGGTCACCGGCCCCCGGGACCGTCCGCAGATCGCGCTGACCTTCCACGGCCAGGGCGATCCCAAACTGGCGACCGCCCTGCTGGAGGCCGCCGAGCAGCACGGCGCCCAGGTCACCGTGCTGGTGGTCGGCAGCTGGCTGGACCAGCAGCCGCAGATGGCCCGGCGGATCCTGGACGGCGGCCACGAACTGGGCAACCACACGCTCAGCCACCTGGACATCTCCTCGATGTCCGGTGACCAGGCCTACGCCGAGATCGCCGGCTGCGCGGACCGGTTGCGGACGCTGACCGGCTCGATCGGCCGCTGGTTCCGCCCCTCGGCCGCGCAGTACGCCACCGCCGAGGTCAAGGCGCAGGCCCGCCGAGCGGGCTACGAGCACTGCCTCTCCTACGACCTGGACCCGCGCGACTACGCCGACCCGGGGGCCGAGGTGGTCCAGCGCCGGATACTCGGCGGCATCAAGCCCGGCTCGATCGTCGCCCTGCACATGGGCCACCAGGGCACCGTGGACGCGCTGCCGGCCGTGCTGGAAGCGCTCCAGCAACGCGGGCTGCGCGCGGTGACGGCGAGTCAGCTCTGCTCGTGACCCGGGCGGTATCGACAAGATGATTGACTCAGTGTCATATTGGAGCTTGACTCGATGCCGGTCCAGCCGCTTGCCCGCGTGACGCAAGCCGCCGGGGACCACCCGAAGGAGCTGCCATGACGCAGGGGGCCCAGCAGCGCCCGGCAGCGGATCTGCGCGATCGGCTCGACGTCATCGAGCAGTGCGGCAGATTCGGCTGGTCGTTCGATCGGCGGGACTGGTCCGCGCTGGCCGAGGTCTTCGCCGAGCAGGTGGTCATCGGGCCGCCCGACGAGCCGCGCACGCTGACCCGCGCGGAACTGGTCGACGCCTGCGCGGCGCAGGTGGCGGGGGTGTCCTCGACCGAGCACCGGCTCACCGACCACCTGGTCATGGTGAACCGGTCGGCCGGCACCGCCAGTTGCACCGCCCAGTACCAGGTGTGGCACAGCCGAGCCGGTGCCTGGCCCGACGCCCGCCTGGAGAACGCCGGCCACTACCGGTTCGACCTGCGGGCCACGCCCGCGGGTTGGCGGATCACCCGGCTGGTGGCCACCCCGACCTGGCGCAGCGGTGACCCCGCGATCCTCACCACCCCGTCGGCACCGGCCGCCCCCGCGCAGGCGCAGGACGCGCAGAGCGTCGCCCGCCGCTTCCTGGGGGCGATCAGCGACCGGGACCTGGCGACCGCCTTCGCCTGCCTCGCCGAGGACGTGGTGCTGGACACGCCCTTCGCCCCGCCGGGCAGTCCGCGGCGCCTCGACGGCGCCGACGCGGTCCGCCGGCGCTACACCGGCGTGGTGACGGCCCTCCGGTCGATCGATCTGCCGGTGGTGCGCACCGAGGCCTTCGCCGATCCGCAGTGGGCGCTGATCGAGTACACCGGGAAGATGGTCCAGCCGAACGGCAAGGACTACACCAACCACTACTACGGGATGTTCCAGGTGGTGGACGGGAAGATCAAGGTGCTGCGCGAGCTGTACGACACCTACCGCTTCGCCGCCCAGGTGTCGGCCGCGGACCGCCAGGCGCTCTGCCACGTCTCCCTGGGGCGGGCCTGACCCAGGGCCTGGCCAGGACCGGACCTGACCCGGGACCTGTTCAGGCCAGCGGATCGTCCGGGCTGTACGGGCGCAGCCGCAGGGTCCTGGCATCCTGCGCCCGGATCTCGGCCGCCTGGGACACCAGGTGCTCCAGGTTGTCCCGACCCGCGTGGATGAACCGCCCGTGCAGCCCGTCGAACCGCCCGCGCGCGGCGTCCACCGTGACGGCGACCATGTACGGGATGCTGTTCCACTCCTTCATCGTGGCGAACATCGCCATCCCGGCGGTCATGTCGGTGGCCACCGCACCCGGGCTGATGTCCAGCACCACCACACCGTGCTCCGCCAGCGAGTCGGCGATGTTGTCGGAGAGCTGCAGCAGCGCGCCCTTGGAGGTGGCGTAGGCGCTGTAGTGGCCGTCGGGACGGACGGCGAAGCCGGAGTTGAGGTTGACGATCCGCCCCCGCCGACGCTTGACCATCCCCGGCAGCACGCTGCGCAGCAGGTTGACCGGCCCGCGCAGGTTCGCCTCCATCACCTGCCACCACTGGCCCAGGTCCGCCTCCCAGAACGGGACCTCGGAGCGGTCCACCTGCCCGGCGTTGTTGACCAGCAGGTCGATCGGCCCCAGGTCCCGCTCGATGACCCGCACCGCCTCGCGCACCGGGCCGGGCCGGGCCACGTCCGCGGTCACCGCGACGCCCCTGGCGCCCTGCTGGACGCAGGTCTTGAGTGTCGCGGTGAGCGTCCCCAGGGTCCGTCCGACCAGTCCGACCGCCATCCCCTCGGCGGCCAGGCCCAGCGCGATCTCCCGTCCGATGCCCCGGCCCGCGCCGGTCACCAGGGCCACCTGACCCTCCAGCGAACTGCTGCGCATCGCAGCTCCCTCCGCCCCGTTCGCGCTGTCGAGCCGTCGGCCCCGTACTCCCGGACAGCATGCTGGCTGCGCGCGTCCGGGTGCGCCCGGCCACACGGGCTCGCCCATCGGCCTCACACGAACGGCGCAGCAGCTGATCAGCAGGGCCCCCGCCCCACCGTGCCGCGCCAAGTAGTACGGTCGAGCGACATGGGCGGCGACCCCGCCCGGCTGGAAACCCGGAAAGGCAAGTGAGTGAGCGACATCGCGCGCGTCGGAGTGGTCGGCTGCGGTCTCATGGGATCGGGCATCGCCGAGGTCTTCGCCCGGGCCGGACTGGACGTCCTGGTCTCGGAGGCCACCGGCGAGGCCCTGGAGTTCGGTCGCACCCGGCTGACCAACTCGCTGGACACCGCGGTCAAGCGCGGCAAGCTCACCGAGGAGCAGCGTGACGAGGCGCTGGCCCACCTCTCGTTCACCACCGACCTGGCCGAGTTCGCCGACCGCGACCTGGTGGTCGAGGCGGTCGCCGAGCGCGAGGACATCAAGATCCAGATCTTCCAGACGCTCGATCAGGTGGTGCGCCGGCGGGACGCGGTGCTCGCCTCCAACACCTCCTCGATCCCGATCGTCAAGCTGGCGGCGGCCACCTCCCGTCCGGAGCAGGTGATCGGCCTGCACTTCTTCAACCCGGCCCCGGTGCAGCGCCTGGTCGAGGTGATCCCCACCCTGACCACCTCCGCCGAGACCACCACCCGGGTGGAGACCTTCGCCGTCCAGGTGCTCGGCAAGGAGCCGATCCGGGCCCGCGACCGGGCCGGCTTCGTGGTCAACGCGCTGCTGGTGCCCTACCTGCTGTCCGCCGTGCGGATGTTCGAGACCGGTGTGGCCACCGCCGCCGACATCGACAAGGGCATGGAGGCCGGCTGCGCCCACCCGATGGGCCCGCTGCGCCTGTGCGACCTGATCGGCCTGGACACCATCGCCTCGATCGCGGAGTCGATGTACGCCGAGTACAAGGAACCGCTGTACGCGGCCCCGCCGGTGCTCTCCCGGATGGTCGACGCCGGCCTGCTGGGCCGCAAGTCCGGGCGCGGCTTCTACGACTACACGGCGACCGCCTGATCAGGCGACCGCCAGTCGTCAGGAGAGGTCCAGTCCGGTCGGACTGGACCTCTTCCTCGTTTCCGGGCCGCTGGGGACGATGCCCGGGCCGGGTCGACTTCCGCCGTTTCCGTTCGCGCCGCCAGCTATCAGCGAGGCCGGTTCTGGGTAACACCGCGAACGTTCGGGCACACCGCGCACCCACCCGCAGGGGACGGAGCAGCATGGGGATATACGGGCAGGACTGGGCCAGTTACCAGTCATCGACACCGGACACGACCGGGTTGAGCTTCGCCTTCGTGAAGGTCAGTCAAGGCCTGACCTACACCAACCCGGAGTGGAGCGCACAGCGTGACCACGCCCGCGCCGCCGGCCTGGTGGTGGGCTACTACCACTACCCGAAGATGGCCAACTCCCCGCAGCAGGAGGCCGATCGCTTCCTCGGCCTGGCCCAGCCGCAGGTCGGCGAGCTGGTCTGCCTGGACTGGGAGGGCTACGACAGCGCCAACGAAGCGGTCGCACACAGCACCCAACTCTCCTACAAGGAAGCCTGGCTGCGGTACGTCAAGAGCCGGCTGCCGCACAACCCCGTCGGCCTGTACTGCAACCTGGAGTACTGGCAGAGCATCGACACCACCGGGTACGTCCAGGACTTCCTGTGGATCGCCACCTCCGGCCTGCCCGCCGGTCAGCCCGGCATCAACGCGAACTGGCTCTTCCACCAGTACGCCGACTCCGGCAGCACCGACCAGGACTACTGCCACCTCGCCAGCACCGCCGAACTGCGTTCCTGGGCCGCCTCCTTCGCCCCGGCCGGCCCGCCGTGGCCGGGCGAGTACCTGAAACTGCAGACGCCGATGCTGCACGACGGCAACGTGCGCACCTGGCAGCAACGGATGCACGACCGCGGCTGGCCGCTCACCGTGGACGGCTGGTACGGCCAGCAGTCCGACCACGTCTGCCGCCAGTTCCAGCAGGAGAAGGGGCTCACCGTGGACGGGATCGTCGGTCCGGCCAGTTGGGCGGCGGCCTGGGCCGATCCGGTCAGCTGATCGAAGCTCGCCTGGCCGGTGCTCGACTGACCGTCAGTTCTCGGAGATTCGGAAAGAAGGAGGACCCGGGAGCGTAGCCAGCTCCCGGGCCCCTGTTTGCCGCCCAATTGCGCACGCCGGCACGTTGAAGAGTGCGGATCAGCGTTAAATCGACGCGTTCTGCCGTTGAACTACCGTGCCACGAGAGCGGCACAGACAGGATTTGAACCCGCATTCGTCGATATTCGTCCACACCCGGTCGATCCGGCGATCGGCGGCGAATGCTGAGACTGGAGCGAGAGTCTGAGATTGACAGGGACTGCCTCTGCCTGGCTTGGGCTACTCCTGCGTGTTCGTGCAGGAGGAGGGATTCGAACCCCCACTGGATCCCTGGGATCAGCTTCAACATCAGTGTCAGCTTGCGCCGGCTCCCCGGCGCACCCCTCACGCTCGGGTGAGGGGCGTTCATGAGGCTACCCGAACAGGTAGCCGAACACCGCGTCACCCACCCGCTGATCGGTGACCTCGACGTTGTTGGCCTCCTCGCGGGCGAACTTGACGGCCTGCTGGAGCTTCTCCACCCGCTCCTGCAGCTCGTTGACCCGCCGGGCCGGCAGCGCGCCGGAGAACTTCACGGTGGTCCAGTAGCCGACCGGGATGTCCTCGTAGTAGACCTCGACCTGGGCCGGGTGGTTCTCGGTGGCCTCGGCCTTGACGTGGTTGCGGGGCACCTTCTTGGTGCGGATGGTGCGCACCGCCTCGGTCTTCCAGGAGTCGGTCGACGGGTCCAGGTTCCAGGACTCGGCGGCGTCCAGCACCGGCAGCTTGCGCACGAAGGTGAACAGGTCGGTGAGCTGCTTCTCCAGGAAGAGCAGGTAGGGCACCGGCACCTGGGCGAGCAGCAGTTGCCCGTCCACCACGACGTCGGCGCAGGCGGAGCGGTTGGCCCAGTCCTTGGTGGCCGTCACGTCGAAGAGCCGGGTCAGCGTCGCCGCGGTCGCCCGCAGGATGTCCTCGGCCTTCAGCTGCACCCGGGTCGACTCGGGCGGCAGTTGCTCGCCCTCCTCGTCCTTGGGCTGGTAGGTGCGGGAGATCCCGGCCAGCAACGCGGGCTTCTGGACGTCCTGGTGAGCCTGGGTCAGCTCCTGGAACGACTTGGACTTGACGCCCTTTTCGACGGCGATGATCTGATTCAGCTTCGGCACACCCCGGACGCTAGCAGGACGAACAGACGTGCGGCGAACCGGTTTTCGCGCCCAGCTCTCGCACCCGGGCGGTTTCCGGGCGAACGACCGGGGCCCCGGCTCGGATCGCTCCGAACCGGGGCCCCGTGGGCCGGGAGGGACTACGCCCCGCGCAGCACCGCGCCGGTGCTGGCGAGCGCGGCGGCCACCGCGGCCTCGCGGGCGGCCGAGGCCTCGTCCGCGGTCAGCGTGCGGTCGGTGGCCCGGAACCGCAGCGCGTAGGCCAGCGACTTCTTGCCCTCGCCCACCTGCTCGCCGGTGAAGACGTCGAACAGCCGGATCGCCTCCAGGAGTTCGCCGGCGCCCTCGCGCAGCGCGGCCTCCACCTCGGCGGCCGGCACGGCGGCGTCCACGATCAGCGCCACGTCCTGGGTGGCCACCGGGTAGCTGGAGACCGTCGGGCCCTGGGCCTGCAGCTCGCCGTCGGCGGTCAGCAGGTCCAGGTCGATCTCGGCGACCACGGTGCGCTCGGGCAGGTGCAGCGCCTTGACCACCCGCGGGTGCAGCTCGCCGGCGTGGCCGACCACCCGGTCAGTGCCGGCCACCAGCAGCTCGGCGCAGCGGCCCGGGTGCCAGGGCAGGTACTGGCCCTGGCGGACCGTCAGCTCGACGCCCGCCGCGCGGGCCACCGTGCGGGCCGCCTCGACGGCGTCCGCCCAGCTCGCCGGCGCGCCCTTGCCCCACCAGCCGGACGGCAGCCGCTCGCCGGTCAGCGCGACGGCGACCCGGCGCGGCTGGTGCGGCAGCGCGGCGTTCAGCGCGGCGATCTCCTCGTCGCTGGGACGGCGGTCGACCGCCGGACGCGGGGCCACCGGCTGCTCGGCCTCGGGCAGGAAGACCAGGCCGGTCTCGAAGAGCGCCAGATCGGTGTTGCCGCGGCCGATGTTGCGCCGCACCGCGGCGAGCAGCCCCGGCAGCAGCGTGGTGCGCAGCGCCGGCTCCTCGTCGTTCAGCGGGTTGACCAGCTTGACGGTGCGCCGGCGCACGTCGTCCGCGGCCAGGCCGAGGCCGTCGAAGGCCGCCTCACCGAGGAACGGGTAGTTGTGCACCTCGACGTAGCCGGCCCCGGCCAGCGCCACGCCCACCCGGCGGTGCATCCGCTGCACCGGGGTCAGGCCCTGGCCCGGCGGGACGGTGGGCATCCGGGCAGGGACGTTGTCGTAGCCCTCCAGCCGGATGACCTCCTCCGCGAGGTCGTTGGGGTCGGTCAGGTCGGGCCGCCAGGTGGGCGGGGTGACCTCCAGCAGGTCCCCGCCGGCCACCGAGCAGCCGACCTCCTGCAGCCGGCGGGCGACGGTCTCGCGACCGTACTCCAGGCCCGCGATCCGGTCCGGCAGGTCGGCGGCGATGGTGATGGTGCGCACCGGGTGCGGGGCCGCGATGTCGGTGACCCCGGCCTCGGCGGTGCCGCCGGCGATCAGCACCAGCAGGTCGACGGCGCGCTGCGCGGCGGCCCTGGAGGCCTCCGGGTCCACCCCGCGCTCGAAGCGCTTGGAGGCCTCGGAGGGCAGCTTGTGCCGCTTGGCGGCGCGGGCGATGGCCACCGGGTCGAAGTGCGCGGCCTCGATGATCACCTCGGTCGAGCCGACCACGGCGCCGGTCTCCTGGTCCACCACCGGGTCGAGGATCTCGGTGGAGGCCCCGCCCATCACGCCGGCCAGACCGATCGGACCGCTGTTGTCGCAGATCAGCAGGTCCTCGGCGGACAGCTCGCGCTTCTGGCCGTCCAGCGTGGTGAGCACCTCGCCGGCCTCGGCGCGACGCACCTGGATCGGGCCGTCCACCCGGCTCTTGTCGTACGCGTGCAGCGGCTGACCGACCTCCAGCATCACGTAGTTGGTGATGTCGACGGTCAGCGAGATCGGGCGGACGTGCATCTTCTGCAGGCGGCGCTGCAGCCAGATCGGCGACTGGGCGGCCGGGTCGATGCCGACCACGGTGCGGGCCACGAAGCGGTCGCAGCCGGCCGGGTCGGCGACCTTGACCAGGTAGCCGTAGGAGTTGGCCGGCGGCACGTCGAGCAGCGCCGGGTCGGCCAGCGGCAGGCCGTACGCGGCGGCGGCCTCGCGGGCCACCCCGCGCATCGACAGGCAGTAGCCGCGGTCGGGGGTGACCGCGATGTCCAGCACCTCGTCGACCAGCTCGAGCAGCTCGATCGCGTCGGTGCCGGGCTCGTAGTGCGAGGGCAGCACGATGATGCCGTCGTGATCGTCGCCCATGCCCAGCTCACGGGCCGAGCAGATCATGCCGGCCGAGGTGTGGCCGTAGGTCTGGCGGGCCGCGATCGGGAACGGGCCGGGCAGCACGGCGCCCGGCAGCACCACGACCACCTTGTCGCCCACCGCGAAGTTGCGGGCGCCGCAGACGATCTCCTGCGGTTCGCCGGTGCCGTTGGCGTCGCCGACGTTGACGAAGCAGTGCCGGATCGGCTTCTTGAAGCCGGTCAGCTCCTCGATCGACAGCACCTCGCCGACCACCAGCGGGCCCTTGAGGTCGGCGCCGAGCTGCTCGACGGTCTCGACCTCGAGGCCGGCCCGGATCAGCTTCGCCGCCAGCTCGCGACCGGTCACACCGGCCGGCAGGTCGACGTACTCACGCAGCCAGGAAAGCGGGACGCGCATCAGATCTCCATCCCGAACGGGAGAGTGAAGCGCACGTCACCCTCGACCATGTCGCGCATGTCGGCGACGTTGTGACGGTTCATCAGGATCCGCTCCAGGCCCAGGCCGAAGGCGAATCCGCTGTAACGCTCGGGGTCCACCCCGGAGGCGACGAGCACCCGCGGGTTGACCACTCCGCAGCCGCCCAGCTCGATCCAGCCCTCGGAGGAGCAGGTCCGGCAGGGGGCGTCCGGGTTGCCCACGCTGGCACCCCGGCAGACGAAGCACTGCAGGTCCACCTCGGCGCTCGGCTCGGTGAACGGGAAGTACGAGGGCCGCCAGCGCAGTTCCAGCTCGTCCCCGATCAGCTTGCTGACCAGCAGCTCGATGGTGCCCTTGAGGTCGCCGAAGGTGATGCCCTCGTCCACCGCGATGCCCTCGACCTGGCGGAACACCGGGGTGTGGGTGGCATCCAGCTCGTCGGTGCGGTAGACCCGGCCGACCGAGACGGCGTACAGCGGCGGCTGCTTCTCCAGCATGCTGCGGATCTGCACCGGCGAGGTCTGGGTGCGCATCACCAGACCGGAGTCGGGCGAGCCGTCGGCGGCCGCGACGAAGAAGGTGTCCTGCATCGAGCGGGCCGGGTGGTCCGGGCCCAGGTTGAGCGCGTCGAAGTTGAGCCACTCGGCCTCGACCTCGGGGCCCGAGGCGATCGAGTAGCCCATCGCGACGAAGGTGTCCTCGATCCGCTCGGCCAGCGTGGTCAGCGGGTGCCGGGCGCCACGCGGAGCACGGTCGTACGGCAGCGTGACGTCCACCGCCTCCTCGACCAGCACCCGGGCGTCGCGCTCGGCCTCCAGCTCCGTCTGACGCTTCGCCAGCGCCTGGTTGACCGCGCCGCGGGCCTGGCCGATCAGCTTGCCGGCCGCCGCCTTGGCGTGCGGGGGCAGCGCACCGATCTCGCGGTTGGCCAGCGAGAGTGCGGAACGGTCGCCGGTGTGCGCGACCTTGGCCTGCTTGAGCTCATCCAGGCTGGTGGCGGCGGCGAAAGCGGCTACCGCCTCGTCCCTGGCACGCTCGACCTCTTCGGGCTTCAATGCCTCAACCTCGACCGGGTCGTAGGACTTATTGGGTGCCGACATCTCGATGTTTTCCCGTGCTCCTGCTCGTCTCCGTGGCGTTACACCAGGTCGAGTGTAGTCGCAGCGCGCACACGGCCCTGGAGCGACTGAGCTGCGACGCAGCGGAGGGTGGGGGCCTCCGAGGTACGAGGGGGCACCCGCCCGCAGCGTAGGAGCAGCTCACCAAGCGACCCTGGTGTGGTTCGTTCCCTTGGCGGAACGCCTGCACAGCCCGCCGGGCCCGGGAATCGGTCGTTGTCAGACCATGAAGTCGGGCACCCCGGCGGGCAGGATAAATCGGAACCGCGCGCCGCCGCCCGGCGCCCGGTCGATCCGGATCGTCCCACCGTGCGCCTCGACGATGCCCTTGACGATGTAGAGGCCCAGGCCGGTACCGCCGCGCTTGCTGCCGCGCCAGAAGCGGGTGAAGACGCGCGGCATGGCCTCCTCGGGGATGCCGCTGCCCTCGTCGCTCACGGTGACCGCCGTTCCTTCCACGATCCGGGGCGGAGTGCCCGGGTGCTCCCAACTGGCGGCCTCGACGATCTCCTTGGCCGGCGCGACCTCGATGGTGACAGTTCCCTCGCCGTGGCGCACCGCGTTTTCCAGCAGGTTGGCCAGCACCTGGTCCACCTTGTCGGGATCGGCCCACTGCTGCGGCAACTCGTCGACCAGGCGGATGTCGAAGCGCTCGGCGGGGATGCCCGCGGCCACCTTGCCCTCGACCTGCCGGCGCACCGCGGCGGCCAGGTCCACCACCTGCTTGCGCACCTCCAGGCGCCCGGCGTCGATCCGGGAGATGTCGAGCAGCTCGGCGATCAGCCGGGTGACCCGGTCGGCGTCGGCGTTCACGGTCTCCAGCATCACCCGCTTCTGGCCGTCGGTGAAGCGCTCCCACTTGTTCAGCAGGGTGGCGGTGAAGCCCTTGACGCTGGTCAGCGGTGAGCGCAGCTCGTGCGCGACGGTGGCGATCAGCTCGGCGTGCGCCCGCTCGGTGCGCCGCCGCGCCTCGGTGCCGCGCAGTGCCACCACCACCTGGCGCAGCGGGCCGCCGGGGCCCTCGCGCAGGTAGGAGGCCGAGACCAGCAGTTCGCGGTTGGCGCCGGGCAGCAGCAGGTTGCGCTCGGGCTGGCGGGTGCGGATCGCCAGCCCTCCGTACGGGTCGGTGAGCGGCCACCAGCGCCGGCCGTCCAGGTCCTCCAGCGGCAGCGCCTCGGCCAGCGGGCGGCCGAGCGCGGCGGCGGCGCTGATCCCGGTGAGCCGGGCGGCGGCGGCGTTGAAGCCGACCACCAGGCCGTTCCGGTCGGCGATCACCAGGCCGTCCGGCAGGTCGTCGAGCGCCACGGCCACCGTGCCCGGCCCGGCGCTCGCCCCCTCCTCGCTGCCCACCATGGGTGTCCTCCCCGATCCGCCCGACCCACACCTGAAACTGGTGAATGGCCCCCGCCGAGGCAGACCCTAGCGCTCCGTACCCGACTCGCGACAGCCTGCGGGCGAACGCTGTGCCCGAGCGGACGCATAGAGGCAGACGGCGGCGGCGGTGGCGAGGTTCAGGCTCTCGGCGTGCCCGTGAATGGGCACGCGCACCACCTCGTCGGCGAGTGCGCGGGTCTGCTCCGGCAGGCCCCAGGCCTCGTTGCCGAAGATCCACGCGGTGGGGGCGCCCAGCGTGCCCTCGTCCAGCTCGTGGTCCAGGTCGCGCTCCCCCGCCCCGTCAGCCGCCAGCACCCGCACCCCGGCCGCCTTCAGCTCGGCCACCGCCTGCTCGACCGGCACCCCGACGGCCACCGGCAGGTGGAACAGGCTGCCCACCGAGGCTCGCACGGCCTTGGGGTTGTAGAGGTCCACCGAGGCGTCGGTGAGCACCACCGCGTCCGCCCCCGCCGCGTCGGCGGTGCGCAGCACGGTGCCGGCGTTGCCGGGGTCGCGGACGTTGGCCAGCACCGCGACCAGCTTGGGCCGGGCCGCCAGCACCTCGGCGAAGGGGGTGTCCAGGAACCGGCAGAGCGCCACGATCCCCTGCGGGGTGACGGTGTCGCAGATGTCGGCGATCACCTCGTCGGTGGCGGTCAGCACCGGCAGGCCGGCGGCCCGGGCCTCGGCGACGATCTCGGCGTGCCGCTCGGCGGCCTCCGCGGTCAGGTAGATCTCCACCACGGCAGGCCTGGCAGCGTCACCGTCCGCGCCACCCGGCAGCAGTCCGAAGGCCACCGCCTCGCGCACCGCCTGCGGGCCCTCGGCCAGGAAGCGGCGGTCCTTGCCGCGCTGGGCCCGCCGGGCCAGCTTGCGGGCGGCGATCACCCGCGGCGAGCGGAGCGAGCTGAGCTGGGGGGTGTCGGTGCTGGCCATGTTCTCTCTCGCGGGGGTGGGTAAGAGGGCCGGACCCTCTGAGAGGGTCCGGCCCTCGACTGGCGGACCCTCCAAAAGAACCCGCAGGCTCACGAGGAGCCTGCGGGTCCGGGGTACAGCGGTGGATCAGGCGGCGTCAGCGGCGACCTTCGGCGCGTTGACGTCGGTCGGCAGCGCCTTCTGGGCGGCCTCGACCAGCGTGGCGAACGCGTTGGGGTCGTTGACGGCCAGCTCGGCCAGCATCTTGCGGTCGATCTCGATGCTGGCGGCCTTGAGGCCCTGCACGAAGCGGTTGTAGGTCATGCCGTTGGCACGGGCCGCAGCGTTGATGCGCTGGATCCAGAGCTGACGGAAGTCGCCCTTGCGCTTCTTGCGGTCGTTGTAGTTGTAAACGAGCGAGTGGGTGACCTGCTCCTTGGCCTTGCGGTACAGGCGCGACCGCTGGCCGCGGTACCCCTTCGCTCGCTCGAGGATGACCCGGCGCTTCTTGTGGGCGTTCACTGCCCGCTTGACGCGTGCCACTTCATTACTCCTTGGGTTGGACCACGGACTACTTCACGCGGTCCGTCAAATCGAATAGGTCGGGAAGGATCAGCCGGACTCCGCGACCACCAGGTCGCGGCGGGCGATCACTTGCCGAGAAGCTTCTTGATCTTCTTGGCGTCCGCGGGGGCGACCTCGACGGTGCCGGCAAGCTTGCGGGTCAGCGTCGAGGGCTTGTGCTCCAGGAGGTGGCGACGACCGGCGCGCTCGCGCAGCACCTTGCCCGAGCCCGTGATCTTGAAGCGCTTGCTGGCGCCACTGTGCGTCTTCTGCTTCGGCATGTCGCCGTATCTCCTCGTCGGTCCGCCCCAGGCCCGCGTGTTGCCACGCAGGCCCGGGCGCTGTGTTTGCTCGGTCATCGGGACGGGAGTCCCGGGACCGCGTTGGCCGGATCACTCGGACCGACCGGAGCCCTGGAGGGCTCAGGCGTCCTGAGCGACCTCGGCCGGCTGCTCGGCGTCGGCGGCGGTGTCGCCGGCCTCCACCTCGTCGTGGGTGGCGTCGTCGTCGGCGTCCTCGTCGTCCTCGGCGCCGTCCGCCTCGGCCTCGAGGGCGGCGTTCTCCGCCTCGAGAGCTGCGTCGTCCGCGGCGCTGTCGCCGTCCGCGTCAGCCGGGCCGGCGTTGCGACCCTGGCGCTCGGCCTTGCGGGCGTCCTGCGCCGCGCGGGCCTCGGCCATCGCCTCGGTCTTCTTCTTGTGCGGGCCGAGAACCATGATCATGTTACGGCCGTCCTGCTTGGCCGAGGACTCCACGAAGCCCAGGTCCTGGACGTCGTTGGCGAGCCGCTGCAGCAGCCGGAAGCCCAGCTCGGGACGGGACTGCTCGCGACCACGGAACATGATCGTGATCTTGACCTTGTCGCCCTGCTTGAGGAACCGAACGACGTGACCCTTCTTGGTGTCATAGTCGTGCGGGTCGATCTTCGGCCGGAGCTTCATCTCCTTGATGACCGTGTGCGCCTGGTTCTTGCGCGCCTCACGGGCCTTCATGGCCGACTCGTACTTGAACTTGCCGTAGTCCATGAGCTTGCACACCGGCGGCCGGGCGGTCGCCGCGACCTCGACCAGGTCGAGGTCGTACTCCTGCGCAAGCTCCAGCGCCTTGGCAAGCGGCACGATGCCGACCTGCTCGCCGCTGGGACCGACGAGTCGCACCTCGGGGACGCGAATCCGGTCGTTGATGCGGGGCTCGGTGCTGATGGGGCCTCCTCGGTTGCACCTTCTTCGATACGGCCGTCAGGGAGGCGGTCGTACGTAGGCTCTGACCACTGGGCGGGGCTTCATTCGTGCTGCGCTGCCGTCGGCGTCTGAACCTGGCACCGCGGCACGAAAAAAGCCCCGCTCATCGCAAGCGGGGCTCCACACAACCGGGGGCGGCGCCCGGAAGGGCGCTGCGGGCGACTCACGGCCTGACGGCTGGTGTCGCTGACCGGAGACCTGTCGACCGCCAAGTCGATCAGGTGGGAGACTTTCGCGGTTGCCCTCTCGGGCCTCCTGGGTGGAGCCTCCACTTGCTGGCCGGGCACGATGAAGCGCCTGGCCGGTCTCGAGCCACTTTACACCACCGGCGGGGATGGTGTCTGCCGGTACCCTCCCAGGGGTAACCGGATCCACCGCTAGGGAATGAGCCTTCCTTGAACAGCCAGCCCGACAACGTTGACGAGGCCCGCGACGAGACCGTCGGCGACCAGACCGTGGGTTACGACGAGCTGACCCGCGACATCGCGGACGTCCCGGCGGTCGAGGTGATCACCACCGTCGCGGTGCACCTGATGAGCGCGGCGGCCGTGAAGTGCGGTCTGGCCGAGGGCGGCGAGAAGGACAAGGACCTGGACGAGGCCCGCAAGCTGATCACCGCGCTGGCCGGCCTGGTGACCGCGGGCGCGCCCGAGATCAGCAACTTCCACGCGGCCCCGCTGCGCGACGGCCTGCGCTCGCTCCAGCTGGCCTTCCGCGAGGCCTCGCTGGTGCCGGACGCCCCGGGCACCGGCCCCGGCGAGAAGTTCACCGGGCCCGTCTACTCCTGAGCCGCGCGTCCCGTACCTACGCGTTGTAGAAGCCGCTGCCCGTCGACCCACCGTCGGCGGGCAGCAGTGCGAGGTCCAGGCCGCGGGCCAGCCGGACCCGCAGGGTGGCGTCGGCGGCCAGCGCGCCGGCCAGCCGCTGGGCCAGCTCCGCGACCGGAGCGCCGTCGGCCAGCGCGAGGGCGAGCACCGCGTCGGTGGCCTGACCCGGGCGCAGCTCGGCCCGCAGCACCTGCGGCTCGGCGGCCAGCAGCGTCCGCAGCGCGGCCAACACCTGCGGGTCCTCGACCGGCGGCAGCCAGGTCCGGTTCTCCGCCACGGCGCGCATCCGGGCACCGGTCAGCTGGTAGGGCACCGGGCCCGCCGGGTCGATCAGGAGGGTGTCGGCCCGCTCCGCGTAGGCGGTCAGCACGGCCTGCGGGGCGCTCACCGGCGCCGGGCGGGCGTCGGCCTGCCAGGCCGCCAGCGAGGCCAGCGAGGTGAAGGCGGGCAGCGCGCGGCGTCCGTCGGCGGCCTCGATCACCGGCACCGCCATGTCGCTGGTCTTCTCGTGCTCGAGTCCCCGGGCGTCGGTCTCCACCTCGCCGAGCAGGGCGACGATCGGGACCATCAGCCGGGCCGGGCGCAGCGCGGCCAGCACGGCTGCCTCGGCGGCCGGGTCGCGCGCCCAGTCAGCGAGCGCCGCGGCCAGGACGGGGTCGGCGCTGCCGTCGTCGGCGGCGAATCCGGGGTTCGGGATGTTCTTGCGGTCCACCCGGCGAGCCTAGCCGCTGGTGCGGGGCGCTCTTGCGCACAGTGGTGGCATGAGCGAGGTACTGCTGGCGGTCGGCACCGAGAAGGGCCTCTTCCTGGGCCGCAGCCGGGACCGGAAGGTCTGGGACTTCACCGGCCCGATCTTCCCGATGAACGGCGTCTACGCGATCGGCATCGACAACCGCGACGGACGCACCCGGCTGCTGGTGGGCGCCGACAGCAGCCACTGGGGGCCCTCGGTCTGGCATTCGGACGATCTGGGCGAGACCTGGCTCGAACCGACCACCCCCGCCGTGCGGTTCCCCGAGCACACCGGGGCCGCGCTGGCCCGGCTCTGGCAGCTGCAGCCGGCCGGGCCCGAGGCGCCCGGGGTGGTCTACGCCGGTACCGAGCCGGCCGCGCTCTTCCGGTCCACCGACGGCGGGGAGAGCTTCGACTTCGTCGAGGCGCTCTGGTCGCACCCGCAGCGCGAGCAGTGGGGCGCCGGCTTCGGCGGGCAGGGCCTGCACACGATCCTGACCGACCCGAAGGATCCGGCCGCGCTCACCGTGGCGGTCTCCTCGGGCGGCGTCTACCGCAGCGGGGACGGCGGAGCGAGCTGGCGGCCGTCCAACACCGGGATCAAGGTCAGCTTCCTGCCGGAGGAGTACCCCGAGTTCGGGCAGTGCGTGCACAAGATCGCACCGGACCCGGTGCTGCCCGACCGCCGCTACCTGCAGAACCACGGCGGGGTGTTCCGCAGCGACGACGCCGGGGACAGCTGGCAGCCGATCGAGAACGGCCTGCCGGCCACCTTCGGCTTCGCCGTCGCCACCCATCCGCGCCGCTCCGGGGTGGCCTACCTGGCGCCGCTGGAGGCCGACTTCATGCGGATGCCGCCCGACCACCGGTGCCGGATCTACCGCACCGAGGACGGCGGCGAGCACTGGGAGCCACTGACCCTCGGACTGCCCGGCGAGGACCACTACGGCGTGGTGCTGCGCGACGCGCTGCGCTGTGACAACGCCGACCCGGCCGGGGTCTACTTCGGCAACCGCAACGGTGAGCTGTACGCGAGCGCGGACGAGGGCGACAGCTGGCGGCTGATCAAGTCGCACCTGCCCGACATCCTCTGCGTGCGGGCGGCCGTGGTTCCCGTCTCCTGACCCTACCCAGCGGTAGGGGCGCTGTGGCAGGCTGCGCCAATGACGACCTCTGCCGCCGCCGACCGGGCCCGCTATGACCGCGCCACCGCCGAGTTGGACGCGCCGCTGGCCATCGTCGACCTGGACGCCTTCGACGCCAACGCCGCCGACCTGGTCCGCCGGGCCGCCGGCAAGCCGGTCCGGGTGGCCAGCAAATCGGTCCGCTGCCGGGCGCTGCTGGAGCGGGTGCTCGCGATGGACGGCTTCGCCGGGGTGATGAGCTACACGCTGGCCGAGTCGATCTGGCTGGTCCGGGCCGGGTTCGAGGACGTGCTGCTCGCCTACCCCTCGGCCGACCGGGCGGCGTTCGCCGAGCTGACCGCCGACCCGAAGCTGGCCGCCAACATCACCGTGCTGCTGGACGACCCCGCACAGCTGGGGCTGATAGAGCAGGCCAGGGCGGGCGAGGAGCCGGTGCGGGTCTGCCTGGAACTGGACACCGCACTGGAGTTGCTCGGCGGGCGGCTGCGGGTCGGTGCCCGGCGCTCGCCGCTGCGCACCCCCGAGCAACTCGCCGCCTTCGCCGAACTGGTGCACACCAGGCCCGGGTTCAAGGTGGTCGGGCTGATGGCCTACGAGGGGCACATCGCCGGGGTGGGCGACCGGATCGCCGGCCGGCCGGTCCGCTCGCGGATGATCCAGCTGATGCAGGCCAAGGCCCGGGCGGAGCTGGCCGAGCGGCGCGCGGCGGTGGTGCGGGCGGTACGGCGGGTGGCGGACCTGGAGTTCGTCAACGGTGGGGGCACCGGCAGCGTGCGGAGCACGGCGGCCGAGAGCGCGGTGACCGAGGTGGCGGCCGGGTCCGGGCTGTACCTGCCGCGGCTCTTCGACAACTACCGCTCGTTCCAGGGTCGCCCGGCGGCGCTCTTCGCCCAGCCGGTGGTGCGGCGGCCCGGGGTGGGCGTGGTGACGGTGCTGGGCGGCGGCTACCCGGCCTCGGGCCCGGCGGGGGCCGACCGCTCCCCGGTGCCCCACCTGCCGGCCGGGCTGCGCTACGACCCGATGGAGGGGGCCGGCGAGGTGCAGACGCCGCTGCTCGGGTCGGCGGCCGACGACCTGCTGATCGGGGACAAGGTCTGGTTCCGGCACGCCAAGGCCGGCGAGCTGTGCGAGCGCTTCGAGCGGCTGCACCTGGTGGCTGGCGAGGCGGTGGTCGCGACGGTGCCGACCTACCGGGGCGAGGGGCGGACGTTTCTCTGAGCGGGCGTTCCGCTGAGCTGGCCGGCCCGGGTTGGGGCGGGCAGACCCGTGCCCCGTCGCGTCGGCATGCGGCGGGGCACGGTGGGTGAGCTGAGGCGGCGTCAGGTGGTGGTGCCGCCTGAGGCGTTGCCGCCGGCGGCGCCGGATCCCGAGTAGTTGGTGATCCCGCTGACGATGGTGTCCATCTGGGAGACCGCCGGGGCCTTGGCGGCGATGTCGAAGCCGAGCCGCACCGAGATCAGGCTCTTGCCGTCGGCGGACGGGAAGACCACCGACTCGACTGTGCCGTTGTTGCCCTGCGCCGCGTTGACCTGCCAGCGCACCAGGTAGCCCGCGCGGCCGTCCACGGTGACCGACTGGGACTCCAGCTCCTTGTGGCCGGTGTTGCCCGGGTAGGAGGCGTTGGCGGCGTCCACGATGTCCTGCTTGGCGGCGGCCTGCGGGTCGGTGCCCTGGATCTGGCCGGTGTTGACGCCGCCGAGGGTGCACTGCTGGCTGTTGCCGCTGCCGCCGGTGCCACCACCGCTGCCACTGCCACCGCTGCCGCTGCCGGCGCCCGGGCACTGGTAGGGGCCGATGGCGAGGAAGGCCGTGCCGTCGCCCGCGGTGCCGCCCTGCCAGCCGGTCGGGACCGGCAGCTGGATGCCGCTGTTCATGTCGGCCGCCACGCCGGGCTGGCCGCTGCCGCCGCCGGTGCCCCCGGAGCCGCTGCCGCCGCTGTTTCCTCCGCTGTTTCCTCCGCCGGGGAAACCCGGGATGCCCGGGAAACCGTTGCCGCCGGTGGAGCCGCCGCTGCCGCCCGAACCGCCACCGCGCTGGCCGGGGAGCCGGCCGCCGCCGTTCTGCGGGTTGTTCGGCTGCTGCGGGACCGCCTGCGCCGTCTCGCGCGAACCGTGGTGGTCCGTCGCGAGGTAGGTGATGCCCGAGCCGACGGCCGCGCCGAGCAGGGCGGCCACGGCCGCGGTGATCAGCACCGGACGGCTGATCCGCCGCAGGACCGAGGGCCGCTGGGGCGGGAGCGGCTCGCCGTACGGGCCGAAGCTCGGCCCCGGGCCGTCCGGCGGAACCGGGTAGCGCACGGCGCCGTTCTCCAGCACCTCACCCTCGATCACCTGGGTGCCCTCCAGCACGGCGGTCTCCTCGACGTCCGAGACGCCGGAGCCGCTCTCGCCGGAGCCGACCGTGTCGCCGGAGCCGGTCGCGTGGCTGGAACCTGGGTCGCCGGGACGGGTGGTGGCCGTCCAGCCCATGCCGTCCCACCAGCGCTCGGGCCGGGGGTCACTGGTGGTGTCCTGCGGGTCCGGGTACCACCCGGCCGGGATCTTCGCTTCGCTCACACCAGAAAATGTATGGGCAGGCGGATAAGCGCGATATCAACTGAGTGCCACAATCGGGCCGATTCGCATGAGATTACGGTGAGAGTGCCCATTCGGAGCAGCAGGAAAGTGGAACGACAACGGTCACCACTGCAGTCTTTGGATCTTCGTCCGATCTACGGTTCACTTCCTGCAGGGCATCCGTCCTCGACCGCACCCGGCACTCAGGAGACGACCGCGATGGCCGGCCACCACGACCACCCGCACGACGAGCATGACGCGCACGACGCCCCTGACGCCCACGGGCACGGCGCGCACGGGCACGGGCACGGCGCGCACGGCCACTCGCACGGCGGGCACGGCCACTCGCACGGGGTGGCGGCCGACGCCGACCGCCGCTGGCTGACCAGTGCGCTGACCCTGATCGTCCTCTTCATGGCCGTCGAGGTGGTGGTCGGGTTCGCCGCGAGTTCGCTCGCCCTGATCTCGGACGCCGCGCACATGCTCACCGACGCGGCATCGATCGTGCTCGCCCTGATCGCGATGCGGCTGGCCGCCAAACCGGCCCGCGGCGGGTTCACCTACGGCCTCAAGCGTGCCGAGATCCTCTCCGCCCAGGCGAACGGCGTCACCCTGCTGGTGTTGTCCGCCTGGCTGGGCTACGAGTCGATCGGCCGACTGATCAACCCGCCCGAGGTCTCGGGCGGCCTGGTGCTGGTCACCGCGCTGGTCGGGATCGTGGTCAACCTCGCCGCCGCCTGGTGCATGTCCAAGGCCAACCGCAGCTCGCTCAACGTCGAGGGCGCTTTCCAGCACGTCGTGACCGACCTCTACGCCTTCATCGCCACCGCCGTGGCCGGCGCGATCATGCTGACCACCGGCTTCGGCCGGGCCGACGCGATCGCCTCGCTGATCGTGGTGGTGCTGATGCTGCGCGCGGGCATCGGGCTGGTCCGGGACTCCGGGCGGATCTTCCTGGAGGCCGCCCCGGCCGGGATCGACCCCAACACGCTGGCCGACCGCCTGGTCGAGACGCCCCTGGTCGAGGAGATCCACGACCTGCACGTCTGGGAGATCACCTCCAACCAGCCCGCGCTCTCCGCGCACATCCTGGTCACCCCCGGCGGCGACTGCCACGCCATCCGCCGCGACCTGCAGCGGCGACTGCGGGAGGAGTACCGGATCACCCACGCCACCTTGCAGGTCGACCATGTCGGCGAGGACGAGGACCAGCAGCTGCTGCAGATCACCGACGCCGCCGAGGCGCTGGCGGTCGAACACTGCGCCGACTCGCACGGCCCGGTGCACCGCTCCGGCCCGCACACCCACTGAAACGGCGGCCGGCGGAATGACGCTCGGGCCCGTGGTGTTCGGACGACCATGACTACAGTGCTGCGCTATGCCGCCTTCACCACCGACCCCGCCGGCGGGAACAGGGCGGGCGTGGTGCTGGACGCCACCGGCCTGACGGACCAGCGGATGCTGGCCATCGCCGCCGAGTTGGGCTACTCGGAGACCGCCTTCCTCACCCCCGACCCGGCCGGCGGTGAACGCGCCTACCGGGTGCGGTACTTCGCGCCCACCCTGGAGGTGCCGTTCTGCGGCCACGCCACCATCGCCGCCGCCGTGGCGGTGGCCGAGGCGACCGGCCCGGGTGAGCTGGTCTTCGAGACCGCGGCGGGCACCGTGCCGGTGGCCGTCACCGCCGGTCCGGACGGAGTGCTGCGGGCCACCCTGACCAGCGTCGAGCCGCACGTGCTGCCGGTCGACCAGGCCGACGTGACCGAGGCGCTGGCCCTGCTCGGCTGGACCACCGCCGAGTTGGACCCGACCCTGCCGCCCCGCTACGCCTATGCGGGCGCCCGCCATCTGGTGCTGGCCGCCCGCAGCCGGGAGCGGCTGGCCGAGCTGGCGTACGAGTTCGACGGACTCGCCGCCTTCATGACGAAGCGTGAGCTGATCACCCTGCAGCTGGTCTGGCGCGAGTCGGCCACGGTCTTCCACGTCCGCGATCCCTTCCCGGTCGGCGGCGTGGTCGAGGACCCGGCCACCGGCGCGGCGGCCGCCGCGTTCGGCGCCTACCTGCGCGAGCTGGGCGAGGCCGGCGAGACGGCCGAGCTGACCCTGCGTCAGGGCGAGGACATGGGCAGCCCCGGCCTGCTGAGCGTGGAGCTGCGGGCGGGCGACCCGCGGGTGCGGGTGTCCGGCGCGGCGGTGCGACTGCCCGCGTAGCGCGGCGCTGACGGGCCGCCGCGCCGACCGGTCCGTGACTTGTCGGTGCGGTGCGGGATGATCGGAGCGTGACCCTGATGCTCCTCGACACCGCCAGCCTCTACTTCCGGGCGTACTTCGGCGTGCCCGAGTCCGTGAAGTCCCCGGACGGCGTTCCGGTGAACGCCGTCCGCGGGCTGCTGGACTTCATCACCCGCCTGGTCCAGGATCACCGTCCGGACCAGCTGGTCGCCTGCATGGACGCCGACTGGCGCCCGCAGTGGCGGGTCGACCTGATCCCGACCTACAAGACCCACCGCCTCGCCCCGGAGCAGCCCCCGGGCGAGCAGAACACCGAGGAGATCCCGGACACCCTCTCCCCGCAGGTCCCGATCATCGAGCAGGTGCTGGACGCCCTCGGCATCGCCCGCGTCGGCGTCCCCGGCTACGAGGCGGACGACGTGATCGGCACCCTGGCCACCCGGGCGAGCGTGCCGGTGCGGATCGTCACCGGCGACCGCGACCTCTTCCAGCTGGTCGACGACGCCCGCGGTGTCCAGGTCGTCTACCCGCTCAAGGGCGTCGGCGCCGCCCAGCTGATCGACGAGGCCGCGCTGCGCGAGAAGTACGGCGTCACCGGCTCCCAGTACGCCGACATGGCGGCCCTGCGCGGCGACCCGAGCGACGGCCTGCCCGGCGTCAAGGGCATCGGCGAGAAGACCGCCGCCCAACTCATCCACGAGTACGGCGACTTGGCCGGCATCCGGGCCGCCGCCGCCGACCCGTTCACCAAGCTCACCCCGGCCCGCCGCAGGAACCTGCTGGAGGGCGCCGCCTACCTCGACGTCGCCCCCACCGTGGTCCGGGTCGCCACCGACATCCCGCTGCCGGACTTCGATCCCGCCCTGCCCCATGAGCCGCTCGACCCGATGACCTTGGAGTCCCTCGCCGCCCGCTGGGGCCTGGGCTCCTCTCTCACCCGCGTCCTCGACACCCTCGCAGCCACCCGCTGAGAACGGAATCCCTCAAGGTCAGACGGGCGGCAGCAGATCGCTCTCGCTGATGGTGTACGTCAGCAGGGGGTAGCGGAAGTCCGTTTCCTTGTTCTCACGGCGCCGTAGTTGGTAGAACTCGTGCCGCTGGTCATCGTCGGCCAACCTGAGGCGCGCACCCTGCGGGAGGTATGCCTGTCCGTCGCGAAACCGAACGAAGGTCTTCGACGTTCGAAACGTCACACCCAACCACTGGTTGTCCGCCGCCTGGACGGGCTTGTCCAATACGATTTTGTGCCTGAGCTGCCGATTCAAGTCGACAGAAAACGCGACGATACTGTTGTGAGCGAGGGGGATCTCGAACTTCTCGCCATCGGACCCCTTTGATTCGAAGACCAGATTCCTCGGCGGGCTCGCTTCGGGATGCTGGTAGCAGGAGAAGACGGCGATAGACGACTCGCCGGCCAGATCGAGGGCCTGGTCGGAATGGCTGCCCATGGTTGTGTAAGCATTCGTGTAGCTCTCGATGAGAGCGTTGTTGAAGCCGACCGAAAGCGCCGCGCTTTCCTGAACCTGTTGCGCCAGCCGTTCGTGCACCTCCTGGAAACGCTGTGCCGGGCTGCTGTACCGAGCGGTCGTACGTACGAGAGGCACACCACCAGCCTCGTCGACCTTGGTGAGCGTGGCGCCTCGCCGACCTTTTCCTACGTCTGCCAGGCGAGCCGACGCGGACAGCTCCGCAAAGAGATTCTCCTCGGTCGGCAGAGCGCACGAGAGGATCCCGTCCGAGATCCTAGAGTCGGGGGGCAATGTAGTCCCCCGTGTTCATACTGAAGAGAAACTCGTCACCGTAATCAATGAAGGACGAGGTCCTGTTCTCCTCGGCGTACAACCTGCGCAGCTCGTCCATGCCGACCTGCGTGGGTGGCCCCAGCTTCACCAGATCCCCGGGCGCTTTGAGGAACGTGTGGCCGTTCTTGTGAACGGCTTCGGCGCTCGAACAGCGCACCACGTATCCCAGGCGGGTCGGGAGCAACTCGGCGTCCAATGTCGAAGGCCGGATCTCATGCGTGTACAGGCGGTTGGTGGACAGTGGCATGAAGAACACGGAGCCGGGATAGAGAGTCAGGGTGAACTGCGGGGGGAGCGCGACCCCGCCGCGTTCTTCGGTCGGCTCCTTGAGGCGAAAGTGGAGTTTGGTCAGCCCGCTGGCACCCTTCACGCCGTGGTCGAAGGCGTCTTCGGCCAGGGGCTGCAGCTTGTCGATCCGGTCATAGAAAGTGCAGAAGGCCATGATGCCATTGGCGGGCATGTCCTTGGTCTTGTCGGCATGGGCCGAGATCTTGGCCTTGGACTGCTTGCGCTCGGCCGTGGCAAGGGTGTTGTGGTAGATCTGAGCGAGGACGTGATTGAGCGGTGCCTGGTTCCGGAAGACGGCGGCGGCCTCGCGGTTCAGCGCCTCGACGATGCGCGTGTCGGTCGGGCGAAAGCTCTCGGTCGGCCCCGAGAGATTCGTGGAGCACCGGAGCAGACGGAAATGTAGTTCGTCACCGGTTCGCGTGACGGGCGTCAGATAGATTCCGCTGCGATGGGCTGTTCCGGGTTTGGTGGACTCCGTCAGGGACTGGAAAGCGTGCTCCGCACGGATCCGTCCGAAGTGATCGGCGCCGAGTCCGAAAAATCGGCGATAGTACACGCCCGCGCCGTGTACGCGGATGGGAACTCGGCCGAGGTCGACGAGGGTCCAAGGCTTGTCGACGTCCTCGTGGTAACCGTGTGACAGCTCCCGGATGACGAATACCCGGGCAGCCGCGTGCAGTTGGCGGCCGCTGATCCCGGATACATCGCCACACAGGTAGACGGTCTTCTGTGCGAGGTCGGGCGAACCAGAAGCAAGGTCCTCCGGCGTGATCGTGGACCCGAAGAAGTCCCTGATCAAGTCATTGTCTTGCACCATCGAAGGCGCAACCAGGATGTTGCTCGCATCCTCGATGCGGGCTTCTGTCAGTTCTGGTGTGTACATCAAACGGTACCTGCCGTTCGCAGATCTTGGTGGAGTGCTCAAAACCGTTGAGATGCTCCCACGGGGCTCGACAACGGGCAACGGATCCTGCCGGGCGGACGGTCCGCGGCGATCCTCCTGCTCCGCCACCACCCGGTGCTGGGCCTGGCCTTGGGGTCCCCCAGGATCGAGCGGAACGGCCGTCAGCGTCTCGGAGGTCTCCATGCGCGCGCCCTACGTGCGGCGCCCGGAGCTGACCAGAGTGCCTTGAAATCACCCATAGTTGTACAGACAGGCCGCTCCGCATGCCCACAATGTTGTGCAGACATCTTGCTGCCGAAGATTGGTCGGTTGGAGTTCTTCCAAACGTACTCATCGGTAGCTACGGTTCCGGCTGTCATGCACAGCTGACCTTCCTCCAGGAGCCGTTCCCCCATGACCCTGCGCCGCTCCGCTGTCGCGCTCTCCTCCGCCGCCGCCGCGCTCACCCTGCTCACCGGCACCGCCGCCACCAGCGCCTCGGCCGCCGCCACCGGCCCGGCCGCCCCCGCCGGCAGCACGCTGTCCGTCTTCGCCTGGAACGTCGACCTCGGCACCTCCGTGGTCGACTGGAGCCAGAACGAGAAGGCCAGCACCCGCACCCCCGTGGTCGAGTCGATCATCCGCCAGCACAGCGCCGACGTGGTGGTCCTGGACGAACTGTTCAACGACTCCTCGATCAGCGACATCAACAGCAAGCTCGCCGACCTCTACCCCTACCGCACCCCGGTGGTCGGCGGCACCTGCTCCGGCGGCGGCTGGAACGGCACCAGCGGCAACTGCTCCAGCTCCCCGTTCGTGATCAACGGCGGGACGATGATCCTCTCGAAGTACCCGATCACCGCCCAGTACCAGCACGTCTTCTCCAACTCCACCTACGGCACCTGGGACTACCACTCGGACAAGGGCGCCGCGCTGGTCCAGGTCGACAAGGGCGGCGTGAAGACCTGGGTGGCCGGCACCCACCTGCAGGCCGACGAGTCCGACACCTCCACCGACACCACCCAGGCCACCCGGCTCGCCCAGCTCGGCGAGATCAAGTCCTGGGTGAACGGGATCGTCGGCACCAGCGCCCCGGTGCTCTTCGGCGGCGACCTGAACGTGGAGTACTACCACGGCCAGGCGCGCGGCGACTACGCCAACGCGCAGAACGCGGTGAACGGCGTGCTCGGCTCGCCCGCGCTGGACCCCAACCAGACCGTGACCACGATGGACTGCACGGTCTCCGCCTGGTGCCAGTACATGAGCGGCATCGAGACCTTCCCGGTCGACTACCGCGACGACCTGGACTACCTCGGCTACCTGAACGAGGCCGGCCGCCCCACCCCGGTCGCGCTGCCGAACGTCGCGATCGACCTCGACCCGCAGGCCGGCTGGAGCGCCGGTCAGCTGGACACCAACTCCCCCAGCGACCACTACCCGGTCGAGGCCACCTTCCAGCTCGGCTGACCCCCACCGGCCCGAGCCACAGCTGCCCCCGACCGTGCACGACGGTCGGGGGCAGCCGCACTTCGCGGAATCCGACGGCCCGTCAGGCCACCGACGAGTACGCGATGATCCCGCGCCGTAGCGCGTCCACCGCCTTGCGGGCCGTGGAGCGCAGCTGGGCATCCTCGCCGGCCGCGTCCTGGATCTGGCCGAGCACGTCGATCAGTTGCTTGGTCCAGCGCACGAAGTCGCCGGCGGGCATCTCGGCGTCGCGCAGCACCGCGTCCAGGCTGTGGCCCAGCGCCCAGCGGTAGGCGACCCAGGCGAAGCCCAGGTCGGGCTCGCGCTGGCCGACGCCCTCGGCGGTGTTGATCCGGTGCTGCTCCTCCAGGGCGTCCAGGTGGCCCCAGATCCGGACCATCCGGCCGAGCGCCTCCTTGGCGCCGCCCTCCGGCAGGCGCGGGGTCGCCGCGTCGTCGGACTGGCGGGCTTCGTAGACCAACGCCGAGGCGCAGGCCGCGAGTTCGGCGGCGGCCAGGTCCTTCCAGACGCCTTCGCGGATGCACTCGGAGGCGAGCAGGTCGAGTTCGCCGTAGAGCCGGCCGAGCCGCTTGCCGTCGTCGGTCACCGAGTCGCCGACCAGGTAGCCGAGGTCGGTGAGCAGCCCGCTGACCCGGTCGAAGGTGCGCGCGATGGTGTGGGTGCGCGAGCGCATCTTGCGCTCCAGCACCTCGGTGTCGCGGTGCAGCCGCTGGTAGCGCTCGGCCCAGCGGGCGTGGTTCTCCCGGTCGTCGCAGCCGTGGCAGGGGTGCTGGCGCAACTCCGTGCGCAGCCGGGCGATCTGCGGGTCGTCGGCGGCGGCCGCCCGGCCCTTGCGGTAGCGCTCGGGCTCCAGGTGGCCGGCCTTGGTGCGCAGCGCGGAGGCCAGGTCGCGGCGGGACTGCGGGCTGCGCGGGTTGAAGGACTTGGGGATCTTCACCCGCTCGATGGCCACCACCGGGTACGGGAAGTCGATCATCGCCAGCCGCTTGACCTGCCGCTCGGCGGTGAGCACCACCGGGCGCGGCCCGTCCTGGTAGTCGGGGTGCCGGATCGCGCCGCGGCCGTTGCGGCTGACCGGCGGCAGGCCCGGGTCGATGACCAGCGCCAGCCCCGCGAACTTGCCGGTCGGCACGTGGATCACGTCGCCCGGCTTCAGCGCCTCGATCGCCTCGATCGCGGCCGCCCGGCGCTGGCTGCCGCCCTCGCGGGCCAGCTCGTTCTCCCGGTCCTTCAGCTCCCGGCGCAGGTCCATGTACTCCTGGAAGTCGCCGAGGTGACAGGTCATCGCCTCGCGGTAGCCGTCCAGGCCCTCCTCGTTGCGCTGCACCTGCCGGGAGATGCCGACCACCGAACGGTCCGCCTGGAACTGGGCGAAGGAGGTCTCCAGGAGTTCGCGCGAGCGGTGCCGCCCGAACTGACCGACCAGGTTGACGGCCATGTTGTAGGACGGCTTGAAGGAGGAGCGCAGCGGGTAGGTGCGGGTGCCGGCCAGGCCGGCCAGCGCCTCCGGGTCCAGGCCGCGCTGCCAGAGCACCACCGCGTGGCCCTCGACGTCGATGCCGCGCCGCCCGGCACGGCCGGTCAGCTGGGTGTACTCGCCGGGGGTGATGTCGGCGTGCATCTCGCCGTTCCACTTGACCAGCTTCTCCAACACCACCGAGCGGGCCGGCATGTTGATGCCCAGCGCCAGCGTCTCGGTCGCGAAGACGGCCTTGACCAGGCCCTTCAGGAAGAGCTCCTCGACCACCTCCTTGAACCGGGGCAGCATGCCGGCGTGGTGCGCGGCCACCCCGCGCTCCAGCGCGTCCAGCCACTCGAAGTAGCCGAGCACGTGCAGGTCCTCGTCGGGGATCGCGGCGCAGCGGTCCTCCACGATGGCCCGCACCTGCAGCCGCTCCTGCTCGTCGTTGAGCCGCAGCCCGGAGGTGAGCACCTGCTGGACGGCGGCCTCGCAGCCGGCCCGGCTGAAGATGAAGGTGATCGCGGGCAGCAGGCCCTCGGCGTCCAGCCGGTCGATCACGTCGGCCCGGCCCGGCGTCCAGACCCGCCCGGGGCGCCCGCTCGGCATCGAGCGGCCCCGCCCGCGCCCGGCGAACCGGGGGTTGCGGTCGGCCTCGCTGCGGGCGAGGCGGACCAGCTCGGGGTTGACCGCCTTGGCCGGATTCTTCTGGCTGAACTTGGGGCGGCCGTCCACGTCCGGGTCGGAGAACAGGTCGTACATCCGGTTGCCGGCCATCACGTGCTGCCAGAGCGGGACCGGGCGGTGCTCGGCGACGATCACCTTGGTGCCGCCGCGCACGGTGTCCAGCCAGTCGCCGAACTCCTCGGCGTTGGAGACGGTGGCCGAGAGCGAGACCAGGGTGACGGACTCGGGCAGGTGGATGATCACCTCCTCCCAGACCGCGCCACGGAACCGGTCGGCGAGGTAGTGCACCTCGTCCATCACCACGTAACCGAGGCCGTCCAGGGTGTGCGAGTTCGCGTAGAGCATGTTCCGCAGCACCTCGGTGGTCATCACCACCACGGGTGCGTCGCCGTTGACCGAGTTGTCGCCGGTCAGCAGGCCGACCTTGGCGGCGCCGTAGCGCTTGACCAGGTCGGCGTACTTCTGGTTCGACAGGGCCTTGATCGGGGTGGTGTAGAAGCACTTGCGGCCGGCCGCCAGGGCCAGGTGGACCGCGAACTCGCCCACGATGGTCTTGCCGGAGCCGGTCGGCGCGGCGACCAGGACGCCCTGACCCTCCTCGAGGGTCCGGCAGGCCTCCAGCTGGAACTCGTCGAGCGGGAAGTCGTACAGCTCGCGGAAACCGTACAGGGCGGTGGCCTGCTCCTTGGCGCGGCGGCGGGAGGCCGCGTACGCCTCGGCGGGGCTCATCGCATCGTCGTCGGACAGGGCGCTGCTCATCGGCGTCACCTCTTCTTCCCGTGGTGGTGGGTCGCAGACGGTGACGCCTGCGGCTGCGGGCCGGCTCCGGGGCACTGGGCCGAACGGGGCGCGCAGCTGGTCTGGTCGGTGTGGTGTTCCAGCATCTCAGCCTGAGATTACCCGCCGGGGCTGACATTGATCGCACCGTTTTCCCGACCTTGAACGATCACTCATGGTCCCCATCGATCAGGCACGACCGCCTTCGTTCAGCTGTGAACATTTGTCAACCGAGCGTTGCGGTTCTCCCTACAGTCAGCGACACAGACCTGGTCACCTGGAGGGGCGCAGACATGGCGAACGTGGACACCTCGCTCAAGGAAGCGATCAGCATCGAGGGCGCGATCGGCGTCGCGCTGGTCGACTACGGCAGCGGGATGGCGCTCGGCGCGCTGGGCGACAGCCCCGAGCTGGACCTGAACGTGGCGGCGGCCGGCAACACCGATGTGGTGCGGGCCAAGATGCGCACCATGGAGATGCTCAATCTGCACGACAACGAGATCGAGGACATCCTCATCTCGCTGACCAACCAGTACCACCTGATCCGGCCGCTGACCCGGCCGGGCGGCCGCGGGCTCTTCCTCTACCTCGCGCTCGCGCGCAGCCGCTCCAACCTCGCGATGGCCCGCCACCAGCTCAAGCTGATCGAGGCCGGCCTGGAGATCTGAGCAGCCCGGCCAGGCCGGCCGCGAGCTTCTCGTACTCCTCGGCCCGGTTGTAGACCTGCGCGCTGATCCGCAGCACCCCGCCGCCCGCCCACGGCCGCACCGCGACGCGCGCGCCGAGCTCGTCCCGGACGGCGCCCATCAGCGCCCGCACGCCAGCCTCGTCCTCGGCCACTCCGGCGGGCAGCCGCACCGCCCGCATCGCCAGCCGATCGGAGCCGGGCAGCGGCGGCAGGCCGGCCAACTCGGTGAGCAGGTGCTGACCGTGGGCCGCCAGCCGCGCGTTGTGCTCGCGCACCCGTTCGACGCCGAGCTCGTCCAGCACCCGCAGCGCGGCAGGGGCGGCCAGCCAGCCGGTGTAGTCGGCGGTGCCACGCCACTCGACGTTGGACGGGAAGCCGCGCTCGTGCTCCCAGGAGTAGGTGAGTGGGCGGACCCGCTCGCGCCAGGCCTCGCTGACCGCGAGGACGGCGGTGGGGCGGGGCGCGAAGGCCCACTTGTGCAGGTTGCCGAACCAGAAATCGGGCCAGCAGAAATCGGGCCGGGAGAGATCAGAGCGCGAGAAGTCGGGCCGGTCGACTTCCGCATCAGGCCGCAGGTCGGGAGCCAGCATGCCAGGCGCGTGCGCGGCGTCGACCATGGTCAGCACCCCGCGCTCGGCGAGCGCCCGCAGCAGCGCCGGGGTGGCGATCTCGCGGGCCGTGGGCGAGGTGATCCGGTCCAGCAGCGCGACCCTGGTCCGCTCGGTGACGGCATCGAGCACGGCGCGGGCCGGGTCCGCCTCGTCCAGCGCCAGCCGGGCCACCCGGACGGTGGCGCCGCACTCGGCCGCCCGGCGCTCGGCGGCCCGGGTGACCACGCCGTAGCCGTGGTCGGTCACCAGGATCTCGTCGCCGGGCTGGAACGGAACGCTGTCCAGCGCCACCGCGACCGCCTCGGTCACGTTGCTGAGCAGCGCCAGCCCGGCCGGATCCGCGCCCAGCACCGGGGCGATCGCGGTGCGGGCGGCCGCGACCCGCTCGGGCAGGGCGAGGAAGAAGCCGTCCGGGTCGGCCTCCTGCTCGGCCCGGAACACCTCCTGGGCCTCGCGCACCGGGATCGGGACGGCACCGTAGGAGCCGTGGTTGAGGTGCGCGAGGGCCGGGTCGAGCGCGAACAGCTCGGCGGCACCGGGGATGGGGGCGGGGGCGTCCGCTGCGGACACGTCGGCTGTCACGGGATCACCCTTGACCAAGCCGGTCGGCCGGCGCAAGGGTCAGCAACCCGCCGCGCGGCACCGTGACCGCCAACTCCTGCCCTGCCACGGTGACCGTCGTGTCCGCCACGGTGGCGCCCGCGCAGTCGCGCACCAGCAGGCGCAGCGGGCCCGGCGAGCGATCGAACGCCAGCCGGACCAGCGGATCGGGGTCGGCGTTGGCCACCAGCAGCAGCTCGAAGGCACCGGTGACGGTGATCGGCACCGGCGCGTACCGCCCGAAGGCCAGCCCGGCGCCCTGCCGGGACTCCAGCAGCGGATAGCCCGACTCGGGCCGGTGCGGCCGGAACGCGCCGCGCTGCAGCAGCCCCACGTGCTCGCGCATCACCGCCAACCAGAACCGCAGCACCGCCAGTTGCCCGGCATCCTGGGTGCCCAGGTCCACCGAGACCTGGGCGGTGGCGAAGAGCACCGACTGGAGCAGCACCGCGATCTCCACCGGCCGCTCGCCCGGGTGCCAGGTGAGCGGGTCGGCGTGCACGGCCAGCGGCCCGGCGGTGAGCCGCAGGTCGGCGGTGCGGGCCCGGTTCTCCACCGCGTTGTGCGGGCAGTCGGTGGCCCGCACCATGGTGGCGTACGGCCACAACCCCGGTCCCACGTACGGCTGCCGGTGCTCGATCAGCAGCTCGGGACGCTGCGGACGCAGGCGCTCGTCCAGCCCGGTCAGCAACGCCCGCAGGCCCTCGGCGACCGCCTGCCGGTCGGTGGCGTGCCGGGCGAAGGTGTCGATGAAGTCGATCTTCAGCCCGTCCGCGCCGTACTCCTCCACCAGCGCCGCGAGCCGCTCGATCAGGTGCTCGCGCACCTCGGGGTCGGCCGGGTCGAGGACCGAGGTCTCCAACTCCTCCAGGTGGGCGAGCCGCCGGTCGGCGAACCGCATGCCGGCGGCGCTGCGGTCGCCCGCGAAGGGCAGCGCGACCCAGAGCAGGTAGGCCAGGCCCAGCGCGCGCACCCGGGCCACATGGTCGGCGAGGTCCGGGAACGGGCCCTGCGCGGGCTGCCAGTCGCCGGTGGTGGCGTAGGAGCGGGTGGTCTCCTCGGTCTGCCAGCCGTCGTCGACGATCAGCGCGCCGAAGCCCAGCGGCACCGCGAGCGCGGCCAGCCGCTCGACCTCGGCGGCCGTGATCTCCAGGTGGCGGACGTACCAGGTGCAGAAGACCGGCTCGAAAGCGCCGTCGGGCGCCGCCGGTTGCGCACCGGTGCCCCACCAGGCGACCATCTCGGCGATGGTCTCGGCGAAATGACGTCCCGTCAGATCAAGCCGCAGGGACAGTGGTTCGCGGTCCACCTGGTGCTCCACCCACCAGACGAACTCGCCGGTCTCCTCCACCGCCCCCTCGCCGATGGTCACCGGCCGCAGCAGCTCACCGACCGCGAAGGTGCACAACGCCGTGTCGCCGGCGCCGAGCAGGCTGCCGATCGGCACCCCGGCGGCCAGGTCGGCCACCCGGGGCTTGCTCCAGGAGGGCGGCAGCCAGCGGGAGTCCGTGTGCGGGCGCCACAGGCCGGTGGCGCCCGCACACGGCAGCCGCCACTCGACCCGCACCCGGGCGGGCCGCTCGCCGAGGGGTTCGGCCTCCACCAGCAGCAGCCGCTGATCGCCGCCACGCACCCGCGCCTCGACACCCGCCGCCCCGATCGCGGTCACCCGCAGCCGCAACCCCGGTACGCCGGTGTCCAGTTCTCGCACGCTCTCGGTCAGCCCCGAGCTCGGCGCGCTGCCGTCCCAGTTCAGCGGAGACACAGATACTCGCCTTTCGAAAGTGGATCCCGGTCGGACGAGGCCCTCAATGGGTTCCCCGCCCCGCCCGACCGGGGGTCTAGTGAGCCGCGTTCTGCGGGAAGTGGCAGGCCACTTCCCGGCGGCCCGGTCCCGCGATCTGCAGCAGCGGCGCCTCGGTCCGGCAGATCTGCTGCGCCTGCGGGCAGCGCGGGTGGAAGGTGCAGCCGCTGGGCGGGTTGGCCGGGCTCGGCGGGTCGCCGAGCAGCACGATCCGCTCCCTGGCCCGCTCGGCCGCCGGGTCCGGCAGCGGCACCGCGGAGAGCAGCGCCTTGGTGTACGGGTGCGCGGGGTCGCCGTACACCTGGGCCTTGTCGCCGATCTCGACGATCCGGCCCAGGTACATCACCGCGACCCGGTGGCTGATGTGCTTGACCACCGCCAGGTCGTGGGCGATGAACAGGTACGCCACCCCCAACTCGCGCTGCAGCCGCTCCAGCAGGCCGACGATCTGCGCCTGGATCGAGACGTCCAGCGCCGAGACCGGCTCGTCGGCGACCACCAGCGCGGGCCGGGTGGCCAGCGCCCGGGCGATCCCGATCCGCTGGGCCTGGCCGCCGGAGAACTGGTAGGGATAGCGCTCCAGATGCTCCGGCGCCAGGCCCACCAGCCGTACCAGGTCCCGCACTTCGCGCCGGATCTCCGCCGTCGCCACGCCCTGGGCCCGCAGCGGCGCCGCGATGATCTGCTGGACCGTCTGCCGCGGGTTCAGCGAGGCGAACGGGTCCTGGAAGATGATCTGCAACCTGCTGCGCAGCGGGCGCAGTTCGCGCTGCCCGAGCCGGGTGATGTCCTGGCCCTGGAACTCCACCCGCCCGCCCGTCGGGTCGAGCAGCCGCACCAGCATCCGCCCGGTGGTGGACTTGCCGCAGCCGGACTCGCCGACCAGACCGAGCGTCTCGCCGGCCCGCACGTCGAAGCTGAGCCCGTCCACCGCCTTGACCCCGGGCCGCCTGCGCAGCCCCTCCCGGCCGCCCGGGAAGGTCATCTGCAACTCCCGTACGGTGAGCACCGAATCCGTCAGCATGGGGATGCCACCTCCGGGTGGACACAGGCGCTGCGGTGCCCGCTGGGGGCGACCTGGACCAGCGGGGGCCGGGCGTCGGTACAGGCGGCCTGCGGGGCGGCCGCGTAGAGCGGGCAGCGCGGGTGGAACGCGCAGCCGGCCGGCGGCGAGAGCAGCGAGGGCGGCGAGCCGGGAATGGCCCGCAGCGCCGCCTCCTCTCCCTGCGCACCGCCGGCGTCCAGGCGCGGCAGCGAGTCCAGCAGGCCGCGGGTGTACGGGTGCCGGGGCGCGGTGAAGAGCGCGTCGGCGTCCGCCTGTTCGACGGCCGAGCCGCCGTACATCACCAGCACGTCGTCGGCCACCCGGGCGATCACCCCGAGGTCGTGGGTGATCATGATGATGCCCAGTCCCCGCTCCTCCTTGAGCTTCATCAGCAGGTCGAGCACCTGGGCCTGGACCGTGACGTCCAGCGCGGTGGTCGGCTCGTCGGCGATGATCAGCTCGGGCTCGCAGGAGAGCGCGAGCGCGATCATCGCGCGCTGGCGCATGCCGCCGGAGAACTGGTGCGGGTACTCCCCCGCCCGGCGGGCCGGCTCGGGGATCCCGACGTCGCCGAGCACCTCCACGGCACGGGCCCAGGCCGTCCTGCGGCTGGAGCCGAAGTGCTCCCGGTGCGCCTCGGCGATCTGGTCGCCGATGGTGAAGTACGGGTGCAGCGCGGTGAGCGCGTCCTGGAAGATCATCGCCATCCGCCGCCCGCGCAGCCGGCGCACCGTCTCGTCGGGCGCCCCGATCAGCTCGGTGCCGTCGAAGTCGACCGAGCCGGTGACCTCGGCCCCACGGTGCAGGCCCATCACGGCCAGCGAGGTGACCGACTTGCCCGAACCCGACTCGCCGACGATCCCCAGGGTGCGGCCGCGCTCGACGTCGAAGTCGACGCCCTTGACCGCCCGGACCAGCCCCTCGGCGGTGCTGAACTCGACCGCGAGGTCGCGGACCTGAAGCAGCGTCACGAAAGCCTCGCTCTCGGGTCGATCCAGGCGTAGAGCAGGTCCACGACCAGGTTGGAGGTGACGATGAAGAAGGAGGCCAGCAACGTGATGCCCATCACCACCGGCTGGTCCGCCTTGTGCAGGGAGTCGGCGAAGAGCTTGCCGACGCCCGGCAGGCTGAACAGCGACTCGGTGATCATCGCGCCGGCCAGCAGCGAGCCCAGGTCCATGCCGAGCATGGTGGCCACCGCCGTCAGCGCCGGGCGCAGCCCGTGCTTGCCGACCACCTTGCGCTCGCACAGGCCCTTGGCCCGGGCGGTGCGCACGAAGGGTTCGGCGAGCGTCTCGATCACCGAACTGCGGGTCATCCGGGCGTACATGGCCGCGGTGGCCAGCGCCAGGGTGATCCACGGCAGGATCAGGTTCTGCACCCAGCCCACCGGGTCCGAGGTGAAGGCGACGTAGCTCGGGAAGGGCAGCCAGCCGAGCAGCACGACCACCACGTAGAGCAGGATCATCGCGGTGAAGTAGACCGGCACCGCGGCCGCGCCGATGGTGGCGACCATCAGCGTGCGGTCGACCCAACTGTTCTTGCGCAGCGCGGAGACCACGCCGACGCCCAGGCCCAGCAGCACCCAGACCACGGCCGCACCGATCGCCAGCGAGACGCTGGTCGGCAGCCGGTTCATGATCAGGTCCCAGACCGGGGCGCCGCTCTGGAAGGAGTACCCGAAGCAGGGGAAGCCGCAGTGCACCACGTACTGCCCGGTGCCCATGGTGCGGCCGGCGAAGATGGCCAGCACGTAGCGGGCGAACTGCACCACCAACGGGGCGTTCAGGCCCATCTGCTGGCGCACCTGGGCGACCCGGTCGGGCGGGCAGTCCTTGCCGCAGAACATCACCGCGGGGTCGGTGGGCAGCAGGTAGAAGATGACGAAGGTGATCGCGCAGATCACCAGCAGGGTGCCGGCGATGCCGAGCAGCCGGCGGACCAGGTAGCCGATCATCCGCGCCCGCCCTTCGGGTCCAGGGCGTCGCGCAGCGCGTCGCCGAGCAGGGTGAAGGCCAGCACCAGCAGGAAGAGGCAGGCGCAGGGCAGCACGAAGAACATCGGGTCGACCTTGTAGTAGAGCACCGAGTCGGAGATCATCTGTCCCCAGGACGGGGTGGGCGGGCGGACCCCGACGCCCAGGTAGGTCAGGCCGGCCTCGGCGCCGATCAGGTTCGGGATGGCCAGCGTCAGGTAGACGATGATGGTCCCGGTCAGGTTGGGCAGGATCTCGGTGAGCAGGATCCGGACGCTGCCGGTGCCGCTGGCCCGGGCCGCCTCGATGTACTCGCGGTGGCGCAGCGAGATGGTCTGACCGCGGATCACCCGGGCGATGTAGGGCCAGGTGAAGAGGGTCATCACCAGGATCAGCAGCAGCACCCGGTTGGCGTCCTTCACCACCGAGAGCAGCGCGATCATGAAGATCAGGCTCGGGAAGGACATCATGACGTCCATGAACCGGCTGATCACCGCGTCCACCCGGCCGCCGAAGTAGCCGGCCAGGCTGCCGAGCAGCACGCCGATCGCGGTGATCAGCACGGCGGCGCTGAACGCCACCAGCAGGCTGACCTGGGCCCCGTAGAGCAGCCGGGCGAAGATGTCCCGGCCCAGCATCGGTTCGACGCCGAGCCAGTGCGAGGGGCTCATCCCGCCCAGGCTGCCGCGCGGCAGCCCGCCGAGATAGGGGTCGATGGCCTTCCCGTCGGTGTCGGCCGGCCCGTGGCCGCTGATCCCGGTGAGCACCGGGGCCAGCAGCGCGGCCAGCACGAAGAAGGCGATCAGGCCCAGGCCGAACAGCGCCGCCTTGTCGCGGCGCAGCCGGCGCCAGGTCAACGTCCAGGGTGAGAGTCGCTCCTGACTCTCCGTCAGTTCGACCGGTTCGCCGGTCTGGAGTACAGCGGTCATCCGTGGGATCCCCGTATCACTTCAGCGACTTGAGGCCGACGGTGGCGTAGTCGATCTGCGCCGACCAGACCGGCGCGCCGAACGCCCCGGCGATGTTGGAGCCGACCAGTAGCGGCTTCTTCTGCCAGGTGAGCGGGACGGCCGGCGCCTCGCCCATGATCTTGGCGTCCAGCGCCAGCCAGGCCTGGTTGGCCGCGGCGACGTCGGTCAGGCCGGCGATCCGGTCCATCTCGGCGTCCACCGCCGGGTCCTTGAACCGGGTGATGTTGCCCTGGTTGCCGGTGTCGGTGATGATCCGGCTGTCGAACATCATCGGCAGGAAGGTGCTGGCCGACGGGTAGTCGGGGCACCAACCGGCCAGCGAGAGACCGGTCTGGGTGGTCTTGCTGCCCTCCACCGAGTAGGCGACCGAGGCGTCCACCGCGTTGATGGTGACGTTGATGCCGACCCGCTTGAGCGAGGCCTGCAACGACTCGGCGCGCTGCTCCTGGCTGCTGGCGACGGTGAGGGTGGTGGAGAAGCCGTTCGGGGCACCGCCGGCCGCCAGGTACTGCTTGGCCTTGTCGACATCGCCGTTCACCGGGATCTTGAGCTGGTCCACCGAGGAGCCGCCGGTGAGCTCCGGCGGCAGGTAGGTGGTGGCGATGTCGGCCAGTGCAGGGCCGCCGACGGCCGCCTGGTACGCGCCCTTGTCCACCGCGTACTCGACCGCCAGGCGCAGGTTCTGGTTGTCGAACGGCGGCTTGCTGGTGTCCATGTCCAGCAGCGCGTCGCAGTTGGAGTTCTCGCTGACCAGCCGGGCCTTGACGGTCGGGTCGGTGACCACGCTGCCGACCTTGGAGGGGTCGAGGTCGGCGTAGGCGATGGCGTTCTGGTCGTCGCCCTGGTTGGCGATCATCCGGTCGGCGACGTTGGTGGGGCTGAGCGTCTGGTCCACCACGATCTTGTCGGGGTAGGCCTTGCGGACCGGGTCGGTGGACTGGTCCCAGTACGAGTTGCGCACCAGCACCAGCTGCTTGCCCCGGTCATAGCTCTGGATCTTGTAAGGCCCCGAGGAGAACGGGTGGTTGGCGTAGTTGGCGCCGGTGTCCTTGGCGATCGGCACCGGCGCGAAGGTGGGCAGCGTGACGGTGTAGCCGAACTCGGCGACCGGGCGCTTGAGGTGGAAGACGATCGTCTTGGCGTCCGGCACCTCGATCGCCGAGGGGCCCAGGCGCTGCCCCTTCAGCGGGCCCTGGTAGTCGGCCGGCGCGTTCAGGTACGTCTTGGCGTAGTCCGGGCCGCCGGGCAGGTCGGGCGAGAAGGAGCGCTCGACGTTGTACTTGATGTCGTCGGCGACGATCGGTGAGCCGTCCTCGTACTTGAGGCCGTCCTTGAGGTGGAAGGTCCAGGTCTTGTCGCCGTCGCTCGGCTCGCCCAGGTCGGTGGCCAGGTCCGGGGCGATCTGCAGGCCGCCCGAGCCTGGCTCGGCCTTGAAGGTGGTCAGCGTGCGGTAGAGGGTGCGGATGCCGAAGTCCATCTCCGGCTCGACCCAGTTGCGGGTCGGGTCGAGGTCGGAGAAGTCCTGGTCGGCCAGCACGTGCAGGGTGCCGCCCTTGACCGGAGTGCCGCCGATGATGCCGTCGCCCGCGGTGGTCAGGCTCTTCTCGTCCGCGCCGGAGCCGCTCCCGGTACTCGAACAGGCCCCGAGGCCGAGGGTGAGTGTCGCCGCGATCGCTGCCGCGAGGGCGGCGTGGGTACGCCTGGTCATGTGCTCTCCGCAAAGGGTTCTGGCGCGTGGTGTGGGCGGCGCGTTGGGGGCCGGGGCGCTGGGGGCTGGCCTCGTCCGAGGTGTGACGAGTAACATAGTAATGTGAAATTGCACAGGCAAGAGATCGACCATCCCGTTATCCAGCTGTGTCCGAACGGGGCGTCAATCTCCGGTCAGCGCAACGAGATCAGCGCAGCTCAACCCCCGTCGCAGCACCGCCCCGCAGCCCCGCCGCTGTGCTGCGGGCCGACCGCAGCGCACCCCGCAGCTCGACCCGCACCGCCCTCAGGCCGTCGAAGGAGCCCGCCCGTGACCCGTCCGATCCCCTCCGCCAACACCGGGAGCCACGACCAGCCCATCTCGCCCGCCCTCGCCGCCTTCATGGGCGCCTCCTGGGCCGCCACCCCGCTGCCCGCCTCGGCGCGGGTGCCCGGCTACCGGATGATGCCGGCCCGCCGGACCAGACTCTCCGCGGCCTTCCCCGGCGAGCGGCTGATCGTGCCGGCCGGGCAGCTCAAGGTGCGCACCAACGACGTCGATTACCGCTTCCGCCCGCACAGCGCCTTCGCCTGGCTGACCGGCCTGACCGGCGAGGACCAGGTCGGCAACGTGCTGGTGCTGGAGCCGGACGGCGGCGACGGCTACGAACCGGTGCTCTACCTGCGGCCGCGCGCCGCACGGGACGGGGTCAGCGACGAGTTCTACCGCGACCGCCGGTACGGCGAGTTCTGGACCGGGCGGCGCCCCGACCTGGCCGAGGCGGCGCAGCTGACCGGCCTGCGGACCGAGCACGCGGACGCCCTGGAGAAGGTGCTGGGCGACCGGCACGGGGTCGTCCGGGTGCTGGGCGGCGTCGACCCGGTGGTCGACTCCCTGGTCGAGGGCGACGGGAATGCCGAACTCGCCACTGTGCTCGGCGAGTTGCGTCTGGTCAAGGACGCCTGGGAGGTCGAGCAGATGCAACTGGCCGTCGACTACACCACGCTGGCCTTCGAGGACGTGGTGCGCGCGCTGCCCGCCGCGCTGCGCCACCGGCGCGGCGAGCGGTGGATCGAGGGCGTCTTCAACCTGCGGGCCAGGGCCGAGGGCAACGGGATCGGCTACGAGACCATCGTCGCCTCCGGCGCGCACGCCGGTGTGCTGCACTGGATCCGCAACGACGGCCCCCTCGACCCGAGCCAACTGCTGCTGCTGGACGCCGGCGTGGAGACCGACACCCTCTACACCGCCGACATCACCCGCACCCTGCCGCTCGGCGGCACCTTCACGCCGGTCCAACGCCAGGTCTACGAGCTGGTGCTGGCAGCCCAGCAGGCGGGCATCGACGCGCTGCGCCCCGGCGCGCGCTACCGCGACTTCCACGAGGCGGCCATGGTGGTACTCGCCGAGGGGCTGGCCGACTGGGGCGTGCTGCGGATCTCCGCGGAGGAGGCGCTGCGCCCCGACAGCGGGCTCTACCGGCGCTACACGCTCTGCAGCAGCGGCCACATGCTGGGCCTGGACGAGCACGACTGCGCCAAGGCCCGCGCCGAGACCTACCTGGACGGGGTGTTGGAGGCCGGCCAGGTGCTGACCGTCGAACCCGGCCTCTACCTGCAGCGCGACGACCTGACGCTGCCGGCCGAGCTGCGCGGGATCGGGGTGCGGATCGAGGACGACCTGGTGATCACCGAGGACGGGGCGCGCCTGCTGTCCAACGGGCTGCCGCGCACGGTGGCCGGGATCGAGACGTGGATGGGAGAGCTGCTGGGGTGACGGGAGGGGCGCTGGCCGGCTCTCCCTGACGCCTCGTCAGATCATTGACTGCCAGGACGTCAGCAGGTACGCCCCGTACCAGCTCCCCACCAGCAGCACCGCCCCCGCGACCGCCCAGGCCACGCGCGGGCGGGCCTTGGCCAGGGCGACCGCGGCGGGCAGCAGGAAGAGCAGCCCCGGGACCAGCAGCCGCGGCTTGCACGCGGCGAACTCGCTCTGGCCGAGCGCCAGCCCGGTCACCAGCACCCCGTAGAGCGCGAGCGGCGGCCACGGCCGGCGCAGCAGCGCGAGCAGGCAGCCGCCCAACGCCGCGACCACCAGCAACGCGACGCTGACGTCCACCCACCCGGTGCCGCCCGCCAGTTGGTCGGTGACGTAGTCCCAGCTGTGCGCCCCCCAGTCCAACTCGGCACCCCAGCCGGCCCGCTGGATCCGGAACCAGCCGTCGGGCCGCCCGGTGCGCAGCCCCACCCAGAGCAGGTACCCCGGGGTGGCGCAGCAGGCGAGCAGCGCGGCGAGCAGCGGTCGCCACGACCAGCCCTGACGCACCGTCAAAACAGCTGCCAACCCGAGCGCCAACCCGACCGCGAGCCCGCCGGGCCGAGTCAGCCCCGCCAGCACCCCGAGGAGTCCCGCCGCGCCCCACCGACCCCGATGCGCGGCAAGCAACGCACCCACCGCGCAGGCCAGGAACACCGCCTCGCTGGAGGCCATCCCGAGCACCACCGCCAACGGCTGCGCCAGCACCAGGGCCAGCAGGAAGAGCCCGGTCCACCGGTCGTACAGCCGCTCGACCAGCCGGTAGAGCAGCACCGCGGCCAGCGCCCCCGCGGCGCGCGAGACCAGCAGCGCCGCGTCCCCGAAACTCAAGGCGGTCACCAGGTGGACGAGCCGGACCAGCGCCGGGTAGAGCGGAAAGACCGCCAACTCACCCGCGTCACGCGGCGCCCCGGCCGCCGGATACCCGTGCTCGGCCAACGCCAGCACCAACCGCCCGTCCCCGCCGAGCAACAGCCGCCCCAGCGGCGCCGAACCCGGCCGGCGCAGCACGGCGAGCAGCCCGAGCTGAAGCGCGCAGACCACACCGTAGAGCAGCAACGGCGGCGCCACCTCCCGAGCCCAGCGGCGCACCCGGGCCAGCGAGGCCCGCTCCGCCGCGGACAGCCCGGGGTGCGGATCGAGCACGTAGTCGGTCATGGACGCGACGGTACGGTCCAGCCCCGACCGGACTCGACCGGACGCCGAGGAGTTCCGCCGAACGGCAGCGGGCACTACGCCGAACGCCTGGAAGGTGTGGCCTCGCCGGATGAACCCGAAGGTCCCAATCACCCGGTGGGGTCAGTCAGTCCCACCATGCGCTCGCTCTGAGGGGCTCGACCTCACCGGTCGTGCAGGAACCAGCGGATGCCGTCCGCTGGTTCCTGCACGGGGCCTTGATCGCCGCGCGCCGCGCGTCCGCTGGCCCGCGCGCTCGGCGTTCCGTCAGGATGGCCCCATGACGATCATGACCGAGGACGCCTGGCGCGCCTTCCTCAGCTCCGGCACCCGCACCGCCAAGCTCTCCACCGTGCGGGCCGACGGGCGCCCGCACGTGGCGCCGATCTGGTTCCTGCTCGACGGGGACGAGATCGTCTTCAACACCGGCCGCTCCACCGTCAAGGGCCGCAACCTCGCCCGCGACCCCCGGGTGGCGATCTGTGTGGACGACGAGCAGCCGCCCTTCGCCTTCGTGCTGATCGAGGGCCGCGCGGAACTGAGCGAGGAGCTGCCCGAGTTGCGTTCCTGGGCGACCAGGATCGCCGCCCGCTACATGGGCGAGGACCGCGCCGAGGAGTACGGCGCGCGCAACGGCGTGCCGGGTGAGCTGGTGGTGCGGGTGCGGATCGAGCGGGTCAACGCCCAGGCCGGCGTGGCCGACTGAGGCCGCCAGGAACCGGAGGCCGCCCGGCCTCGCGCCCCGCTACCCCTGCCCGAACGCCCCGGCGGCGACCGCCACGGTGAAAGCGGCCCACGTTCCCCCGGCGAGGTGACCGTGGGTGGGGCCGCCGATCGCGCTCGGCAGCCCGACCCACGGTTCAGCCCTCCAACGAGACGTACAGCCGCGTCCCCTGCGGCCGGAACCCGACCCGCTCGTACACCCGCTGCGAGCCCTCGCCCGAGTACTCCAGCCACACCGACTCCGCCCCGGCCGCGAACATCGTCTCGGCCAGGGCAGCCGTGACGCGGGCGGCGATGCCCCGACCACGGTGGGCGGGGCGGGTACCGACTCCGGCGAGTTCCGAGGTGCCGACAGCCGGTGCGGAGGTCATCGCGCCACCCGCGCAACCGCCGTCGGGGGAACGGACGAAGCGGACCGCGCCGCCCATCTCCTGGGTGCGGCGCAGGCGGGCCGCGCCCTCGGGCGAGGAGGTGAACTCGCCCGCGAAGGCCTCGGACAGGGCGGCGTCGACCGCGGTGTAGTCCTCGTCGGTGGCCGGGGTCTCCACCAGGGGCGCGCCTGGACCGGCCGGCGGGACGGCCAGCGTGGCCGGGGTGCAGACCAGGTACTCGTGCACCGCCTCAGTGCTGAAACCGGCTGCGCGCAAGGCGGGTTCCACGGCCGGCGCGGCGTCGGGGGCGAACTCCAGGCGCGGCTTGAGACCACGTTCGCGGAAGGCCGCGATCAGCGCCGCGACGTCCCGCGCGGTCGGCTCGGCGCCGGGCAGCGGCGTCGCGTAGTTGATGAACGGGCTGGTGGTGCTGGGGTCGAACCCCGCGACGAAGCCTGCGGTCTCGATGACCACGGGGCGGCGGCGGAGGTTGGCGACGGCAAAGCTCTGGACATTGGTGTCCACGATGATGATGACCTCACGTTGATGACATGGTGAAGCGCGCTCCGTTGAGCTGCGCCTGCTTGTCGAAAGCGGTGCCGAAGGCACCGCACGTGGGGCCGCCGTGCGAAGACGGGCGTGGTACCGATCGAGGCGATGCTGCCGGGAAGGCAGACCGCTCAGTACCGACGGCGGCCGCTGAAGGGCGCCGAGACCATGGACTTCAATCCTCTGTCTGATGTGTGTGCGTGCTGCACAGCGGGTCCAACCCTTCCATGAAGATCGAGAGTTCACAAGGGGTTGGGACGATCGCTGCGACCACAGCCGCGACCGATCAGTGCCGCGCGTCCCGCCAGAGCCGCGCCGTCAGCTCCCCCGCGCCACCGGGCCGCGCCTGGCGGAACGCCGTGCCGGCCCACAGGTGCATGGTCTGCGTGTCCCCGCGCCCGGTGGCCGCGGCGCGCAGCGGGGCGGTGAGGTGGTGCACCTCGGGGTAGGCGTGCGGGGCCTGGTCGGCGTGACGGTCGGTGAAGGAGTTCCGCAGGCCTCGGGCCACCCGGCCGGTGAAGGCGCGGGTGCGGACGGTCTCGGTGAAGGCGGGATCGGCGAGGGCGGCGCGGTGCGGGGCGGAGGTGCCGGCCTCGTCGGTGAGCAGGTAGGCGGTCCCGAGCTGGACGGCGGCGGCGCCGGTGGCGAGCGCCGCGGCGATCCGGGGGCCGTCGCCGAGCCCGCCGGCCGCGATCAGCGGCAGGTCGGCGGTGACCCGGACCCGCGCCAGCAGGTCGAGCAGGGGCAGGTCGCGCAACGGCTCGGTGCCCCGCTCGGCCTTGACGGTGTGCGTGCCGCGGTGCCCACCGGCCTCGGGACCCTGCACGCAGAGCCCGTCCAGGCCCAGTTCGGCCGCCACCCGGGCCTCGGCCACGCTGGTCACGGTGGCCACCTGAGCCGTGCCGGCCGCCCGCAGTGCGCCCGCCTCCTGACGAGTCGGCAGGCCGAAGGTGTAGGAGACCACCGGGACCGGGTCGGCGAGCAGCGCGGCGATCTTGGCCGCCCAGTCCTCGTCGTCCGGCGCGATCCGCTCGGGCAACGTGACGTCCCAGCGCTCGGCCTCGGGCAGCAGTTCGGCACGGTAGGCGGGCAGCGCGGCGAGCTCGGCCGGGTCGGTGGCGGTCGGCACGAAGAGATTCACGCCGAACGGGCGGTCCGTCAACTCGCGGGTGCGGGCGATCTGCTCGGCCATGGCAGCCGCCGTCCGGTAGCCGGCGGCCAGGTAGCCGAGCCCGCCGGCGGCGTTCACGGCGGCGACCAGTTCGGGGGTGGAGGCGCCGCCGGCCATCGGGGCGGCGATGATCGGCAGGGCCAGCTCGTCGAGAGTGAACACGGCTCCACTGTACGGCGGCAGTGATCGTCGTCCGAGACGCCTTCGACAGGCCCTGGGGCCGAGCGGAGTAACTCCCCAGGCCGACCCGTGGCGGCCGTGCATAACTTCGTGATCGAACGACGACGTTCACCCACCACCCTCCCACCGGAGTACCCCGATGCGGATCCCCGCCCTCCTCACGGCTGCCCTGCTGCTGCCGCTCCCCCTCGCCCAGACGGCTGCGGCCGCCGCCGTCCCCCGACTGCACGGCGCGAGCCACGGCCCGGCCCTGCGCGGCGCCACCACCACCGCCGGCCACCGCTCGACGTTCGCCAAGGACCTCAGCGTGCAGGTCAGCCCGCCGTCCTTCCCGACCGCCCCCGGCGCGGTCGGGAAGGTGCTGGTGACCATCTGCAACAACGGCACCGAGACCCCCACCTCCGCGACGCTGGTCGTCAACGGCCCGGCCAATCCGGGGCTCACGCTGGTCCCCGGCCCGTTCCAGTCGGGACCGGTCGACGGCGGCTGGAACTGGACCCGCTTCCCGGTCGCGCAGAACCTGAAGCCGGCCAGCTGCGAGACCGACACGATCTTCGCCAACACGATCAGCACCACGCCGGGGCCGGCCGGCTACCCCGGCGGCACCGCCGTGGTGACCTGGGACCCGAGCCAGAACCCGAACGACAACTCCACCACCTGGAGCTTCGACACCTCGGCCCCGGTGAACAACGCGGTGCTGGAACTGGTCCGTCCCCCCAAGCCCGCCGCCCCCGGCAACCCGGCCGACTTCGAGGTGCTGGAGCGCAACCTCGGCCCCTCCAGCGGCTATCCGGTGCCGGGCAAGGTGGTGGCGACGCTGCCGGCCGGCTCGAAGTTCCTGAGCAGCGCGCCCGACTACCGGCCGTGCGCGATCTCGGCCGACGGCACCACGGCGACCTGCGACGACGACGTGCTCAACACCTGGGCCAACGTCAACCGGGGCTTCGCGCTCCAGGTGGACCCGCACGCGACGCCGGGGACCAGCATCCCGGTGACGGTCACTCAGCTGGCGCCGGGCAACCCGGCCCCGCACCGGTTCACGCTGACCGTGCTGATCCCGGTCTGCTGATCAACCCACCGAGTCGCCCCCAGGGGCACTGAACGGCCCGCATCAGATTCTGCTGATGCGGGCCGTTTCGTCAGCAGATCGTCCCGCTGATCGATGACGTCTCCGTAAAATCTGTCGACTTGTCATGTCCGAGGTATGGACGGTTCGCGAAGCAGCTGGTTGGGTTGCGCGCGGCACCACGTAGGTCCTCCGATTCCCGCGCGACCCCCACCTTCGGGAAGGACTCCCCATGCCCATCCGCTCCCTCGCCGCCGCCGGCGCCGCCCTCGGCGCCGCCGCACTCGCCACGGCCACCCTCGGATTCGCGGGTCCGGCCTCGGCCGGCGTCAGCCACTTCGGCGTCAAGCCGCTGCACCCGGGCGCGCACGCCCAGGCGGCGACGGCGACCTCCACCAACACCCTGTCGGTCGACTCCAACGGCACCCAGGGCGTGGTCTCGCCGACTCCGAAGGTCTACCTGGTCTTCTGGGGTTCGCAGTGGTCGAAGAGCGACCCGGCCGGAGTGGCGCCCGACATGCAGGCCATGTTCAAGGGCCTCTACGGCAGCCAGGACACCTGGGGCACCATCCTCGACCAGTACTGCGAAGGCGTCGCGAAGGGCACCAGCACCTGCGGCACCAAGGGCACCCACGTCCAGCACCCGACCAGTTCCCCGCTGGCCGGCGTCTGGTTCGACAACGCGGCCGCCGAGCCGACCAGCGCCACCGCCGCGCAGCTGGCCGCCGAAGCGGTCAAGGCCGCCGGGCACTTCGGCAACAAGACCCAGGCGCCGAACCTGAACGCCCAGTACGTGATCCTCTCCGACACCGGCATGCACCCGGACGGCTTCCCGAGCAGCGGCTTCTGCGCCTGGCACGACTTCACCACCTCGGCGTCGTACGGCAAGATCGCCTACACCAACATGCCCTACGTCCCGGACACCGGCGTCGACGGCTGCACCACGCTGACCGACGGCCGCGCGCTGTCCGGCATCGAGTCGACCGAGACGCACGAGTACGCGGAGACGGTGACCGACTTCTGGCCCAGCATCGGCTGGAACGGCACCAACGGTGAAATCGGCGACGAGTGCGAGAACATGGACGCCTTCGTCAAGCTGAGCACCGGCAGCTTCGACCTGCAGGGCCTCTGGTCCAACTCGGCCAACGCCTGCGTGACCTCGACGGCCGCCAAGCACTGACCGCCACCCCGCCCCACACTCCGGGTGGCCCGGCCTGACGTACGGTCAGGCCGGGCCACCCGGCCAGCAGTTCCCACAGAAGGGCCGGACCCGTGCCGGATCCGGCCCTCACCGCACCTCGCCTCGCCCTCTCGCACCTCGCCTCATCGCGCGCAGAGCCGACCGAACGGCGAGCCCGGCAGCACTACTTGGGCGCCGGTCCGGTCGAGCCGCGCACGACCAGCTCCGGCTCGAAGAGCAGCTCGTCGTGGGTGACCTTAGCGCCGGCCAACTCGCCGATCAGCAGCCCGACCGCCGCGCGCCCCATCGCCTCGATGGGTTGCCGGATCGTGGTCAGCGGCGGATCCGTGCAGGTCATGAAGGACGAGTCGTCGTAGCCGACGATCGACACGTCGCCCGGCACGTCCATCCCGCGGCGGCGAGCCGCCCGCACGGCGCCCAGGGCCAGCGGGTCGGAGGCGCAGACGATGGCGGTGACGCCGCGCCCGAGCAGCCGCGCCGCGGCGGCCTGACCGCCCTCCAGCGAGAACAGCGCGTGCTCGACGTCAGCCTCGCCGAGCTCCAGCCCGGCCCGGCCGAGGGCCGGCCCCGCGGCCGCCAGCTTGCGCCGTGAGGGCATGTGATCGGGCGGGCCGAGCACCAGGCCGATCCGCCGGTGCCCGAGCGAGACCAGGTGCCCGACCGCCTGCTCGACCGCCACCGCGTCGTCGCAACTGACCTGCGGGAAGCCGAGTTCCGGGATCGCGGCGTTCATCAGCACGGTCGGCAGGCCTCGCTGGGAGAGCAACTCGTAGTGCTCGTGCACGGATTCGGCCTGCGCGTAGAGCCCACCGAAGAAGACCACGCCCGATACCTGCTGCTGGAGCAGCAGTTCGACGTAGTCGGCCTCGGAGACGCCGCCCGCGGTCTGCGTGCAGAGCACCGGGGTGAAGCCCTGCTGCGCCAGCGCACCGCTGACCACCTCGGCGAAGGCGGGGAAGATCGGGTTCTGCAGCTCCGGCAGCACCAGCCCGACCAGCCGCGAGCGTTCGCCGCGCAGTTGGGTCGGACGCTCGTAGCCGAGCACGTCCAAGGCGGTCAGCACCGCGCCACGGGTCTGCTCGGAGACGCCGGGTTTGCCGTTGAGCACCCGGCTGACCGTCGCCTCACTCACCCCGACCTTCTTGGCCACCTCGGCAAGTCGTCGTGTCATGGCGACCAGCCTAGGGCATCCACCGCAACCCGCTTGCTTCTTCTTGCAAAAATCCAGCACCGCTTGCCGCAAGCGATCTGCCGCATTTGGCGGGGAAAACGGCCGGCGGGCTGACTCGGCCCACTTCAGATCTTGCAAGTGAACGTCGCGATTCGACAGTCTTGCGTCTAGATATTGCACGCACGTGTCAGAGCAGTTACGGTTCCCCTCGCGTCGGCACCATGTCCGCCCGCTCACCCAAGCCCGCGGACCACCTCGCCGCTCTGCCACGCACGGACCCAGCGAGGCGCATTCCCCGCCCCACTCCCCCACCCCACCACATCCCGCCCCGCTCGCCCGGCGGTGGTGCCGACCGCGCTCACTGGCATGTCCATGCTGAATGGAGCAAGAGATGTTCCACCCCATCAGGAACCTGACCCGAGACCTGAGACGAGCGCTCGCCCCGGCGGTCGTCACCACGCTGCTGGCCGCCACCGGCGTCCTGGCGGTGGCGAACCAGCCGGCCTGGGCCACCACCACCGCCTCCACGACCACCGCCGCCGCCACGAGCACCGCCGCCGCCACGGCCACCGGAGGCAGCGGCGCAAGCCTGCCGTACGTCGAGGTGCAGGCCGAGAACTCCGCCACCAACGGCACTGTCATCGGCCCGAGTTACACCCAGGGCCAGCTCGCCGACGAGGCGTCGGGGCGCAAGGCCGTGACGCTGCAGGGCAGCGGCCAGTACGTCTCGTTCACCACACCGGTGGCGACCAACTCGATCGACTTCCGGTACAGCATCCCGGACACCTCGGACGGGTCGGTCTACACCGCGCCGCTGTCGCTCTACATCAACGGCACCAAACAGAGCGACTTCACCCTGACCAACGCCTACAGCTGGTTCTACGGCGGCTACCCGTTCACCAACACCCCCGGCAGCAACCCGCACCACTTCTTCGACGAGACGCACCGCCTGCTCCCGACCAGCTATCCGGCCGGCACCACCTTCAAGCTCCAGGTCGACCCGGGGGACACCGCGTCCTCCTACACGATCGACTTCGCCGACTTCGAGCAGGTCGGCCCGGCCCTGACACAGCCCGCGGGCTCGGTCTCGGTGACCAGCGAGGGCGCCGACGCGACCGGCGTGAACGACGCGACCAGCGCGTTCAACGCGGCGATCAGCGCGGCCGGCGCCGGCGGCACGGTGTGGATCCCGCCGGGCACGTTCAACATCCCGGGCCACATCAGCGTGAACAACGTGACGATCGCGGGCGCCGGCATGTGGTACTCGACCGTCACCGGTTCGGCCCCCGGCTTCTACGGCAACTCGGCGCCCTCGCCGAGCAGCAACGTGCACCTGCAGAACTTCGCGATCTTCGGCAACGTCCAGGACCGCAACGACGGCGCCCAGGTCAACGGCATCGGCGGCGCGTTGAGCGCCTCGACCGTCTCGAACCTGTGGATCGAGCACGACAAGGTCGGCGCCTGGATGGACGGGCCGATGGACAAGCTGACCTTCAGCGGCATGCGGATCCGCGACACCACCGCGGACGGCATCAACTTCCACGGCGGCGTCACCAACTCCACCGTCACCAACAGCGATATCCGCAACACCGGTGACGACGGCATCGCCACCTGGGCGGACTCCAGCATCGGCGCCGACGCCAACGACACCATCTCCAACAACACGGTGCAGTTGCAGATGCTCGCCAACGGGATCGCGATCTACGGCGGCCACGACAACACCGTCACCGGCAACCTGGTCCAGGACAGCGGGATCACCCAGGGCGGCGGCATCCAGGTCGGGCAGCGCTTCACGTCCACCCCGGTCGGCACCACCACCATCTCGAACAACACCCTGATCCGGGACGGCGACCTCGACCCGAACTGGCAGTTCGGCGTCGGCGCGCTCTGGTTCGACGGCAGCCAGGGGTCGATCACCGGACCGATCAACGTGAGCAACGCGCTGATCGAGCAGAGCCCGTACGAGGCCGTGCAGTGGGTCGAGGGCACCATCAGCGGGGTCTCGCTCGACAACGTGACCATCGCCGGCACCGGAACCTTCGCGCTGCAGGAGCAGACCGGGGGCGCGGCGAGCTTCAGCAACGTCACCGCGAGCGGCGTGGGCGCGTCCTCGCCGGTCTACAACTGCGAGGGCGGGAACTTCACGGTCACCGACGGCGGCGGAAACTCGGGCATCAGCGGCACGCCGCTCTGCGGCCCGTGGCCCGCCCCGGTCTACCCGCCCTACCCGGCCACCGGCGTGACCGCCACCCCTGGCGCGCTCAACTTCGGCTCGGTGGCGACCGGTTCGACCGGCGCCGCGCAGAGCGTGACGGTCAGCAACCCGACTGGTTCGGCCGCCGCCGTCGCCTCGATCGCCACCAGCGGCGACTTCGCGCAGCGCAACACCTGCGGCTCCAGCATCGCGGCGAACGGCTCGTGCACGGTCAACGTGACCTTCACGCCGACCGCGACGGGCGCCCGCAGCGGCACCCTGACCGTCAACGCCGGTGGGAACACCGACACCGTCAGCCTCTCCGGCACCGGCACCGCGCCCGGCCCGGTGCTGAACGCCGCCCCGGCGAGCCTGTCGTTCGCCGGCACCGTGGTCGGCTCCTCGACCGCCGCCCAGGCCGTGACGGTGACCAACTCGGGCACCACCTCGGCGAGCGTCTCCGGCGTCGCGGCGACCGGTGACTTCAGCCAGACCAACAACTGCTCGACCGTCGCGGTGGGTGCGTCCTGCACCGTGAACGTCACCTTCACCCCCACCGCGGGCGGCTCGCGCACCGGCAGTCTGACCATCACCGGCAGCGCGAACAACAGCCCGACCACCGTCGCGCTGACCGGCAGCGGCATCGACAGCAGCACCGACATCGCGGCCGGCCGGCCGGCTGCGGCGAGTTCGGCGAACAGCCCCTACGTCGCCGCCAACCTCACCGACCCGGATCCGTCGACCTACTGGGAGAGCCAGAACGGCTCGTTCCCGCAGTGGGCCCAGGTCGACCTCGGCCAGAGCTTCCGGATCGGCAAGGTCGTCCTCAAGCTGCCGCCGTCCACCGCTTGGGCCACCCGCACCCAGACCCTGTCGCTGCTGGGTTCGACGGACGGCTCCACCTTCTCGACGATCGTCGGCTCGGCCGGGTACACCTTCGACCCGAACGCCAACAACAACACGGTGACCATCACCTTCAACGCCACCACGGCCCGCTACGTGCGGGCGAACATCACGGCGAACACCGGATGGGCCGCCGGTCAGCTCTCCGACTTCGAGGTGTTCCCGAGCGGCGGCGGCACCAACTCGGCCACGCTGGCGGCCAACCCGAGCTCGCTGGCCTTCGGCGGACAGACGGTCGGCACCGGCAGCGGCGCGCAGACCGTCACGGTCAGCAACACCGGCACCGCGGCCGCCACCGTCTCCGGCATCACCGCCACCGGTGACTTCGCGCAGAGCAACACCTGCGGCGCCTCGATCGCACCGAGCGCGTCCTGCACGGTCAGCGTCACCTTCACGCCGACCGCCACCGGCACCCGCACGGGCAGCGTCACGGTCAACGGCAGCGCGGGCAACAGCCCGCTCACCATCGGCCTGACCGGGAGCGGGAACCCGTCCTCGACCACCAACCTGGCGCTGGGCGCGACCATGACCGCCAGCGGCTACACCCAGACCTACGTGCCGTCCAACACCAACGACGGCAACACCAGCAGCTACTGGGAGAGCACCGACAACGCCTTCCCGCAGTGGCTCCAGGCGGACCTGGGCACGAGCCAGCAGCTCGGCTCGATCACCCTTGACCTGCCGCCGTCCACCGCCTGGGCCGCCCGCACCCAGACCCTGAGCGTGCTGGGCTCCACCGACGGCAACACCTGGACGACGCTGGTCGGCTCCGCCAACTACACCTTCGATCCGGCGACCGGAAACTCCGTCGGCATCACGCTGCCAAGCGGAACCGACGACCGCTACCTGCGGCTCAACTTCACCGCGAACACCGGCTGGCCGGCCGGGCAGATCTCCGAGTTCCAGATCTTCGACTGACCGGCTACTGAACCGGCTCACTGGGCGGTTCAGGAGGAAGGGGGTGGGGCCGTCGCTACGTGCGGCGGCCCCCACCGCTGTGGAGGTGACTCTGGGAGTGGCTCCGGGAGTGATTCTGGGAGTGGCTATAGGCTGCGGAAAAGTAAGGAGATATGCTATTGATAGCTACAAGCAAAATGTCACCTCCTGAAGGCGTGATCGCCATGGCGAACCCCACTTCCCAGTCCTCTCCGCTCCCGGCCGCCGATCTGAGCGTCGGCGCCTGGCACCTCGACCCAGCCGCTTCCTCGGTCCGCATCCAGCACAAGGCGATGTGGGGCCTGGTCAACGTGAAGGGCGCCTTCACCAAGCTCAGCGGCGAGGGCGAGCTGCTGCCCGACCGCTCCGCGCACGGCACGCTGACCGTCGACGCCGCCTCAATCGACACCAAGAACGCCAAGCGCGATGTCCACCTGCGCTCCGCCGACTTCTTCGACGTCGACAATCACCCGACGTTCACCTTCACCGCCGACAGCGTCACGGCGGACAACGCCGGAATCGCCCAGGTCACCGGCCACCTCACCGTGCTCGGCACGACCCGCCCGCTGGAGTTCACCGCCCAGGCCGCCGCAGCGACTCCCACGGATGTCACGCTCACCGGCGAGGTCGCCGTCGACCGTGTCGACTTCGGCATGGGCTGGAACAAGGGTGGAATGCTCAAGGGCCTCACCACGGTCACCCTCAGCCTGCGCTTCACCCGCCACTGAGCGGGGCGCAACCCGGCATGGCCGATCACGCGTAGCGGCTGTCGGGAGCGCCGGCCTGCTGGACGGCGCGGTCACCCGGGCGCGGGCCGGCCCGGCGAGGGCCGCCCCGCGGTCCGGCGCCCAGCGCCCACCCCGTTACAGCTGCAGTACTAGCCGGCCCGGATCAGGCCGCTGCTGAGGCCGGCCGCGATCGCGGAGGTGCGGCTGTCGACGCCGAGCTTCTCGTAGATGTGGACCAGATGGGTCTTGACGGTGGCCTCGCTGATGAAGAGGCGTTTGGAGATCTGACGGTTCGCCAGCCCCTCGGCGAGCAGCTGGAGGATCTCGGCCTCCCGCGGTGACAGGGTGGGCCGGCCGGCCCGGACTCGCCCGAGCAGCCGAGCCGCCACCGGAGGAGCCAGCACCGTCTCGCCCCGCGAAGCAGCCTGGACGGCGGCGACCAGCTCCTGGGGCGGCGCGTCCTTGAGCAGGTAACCGGTCGCGCCGGCCTCGACCGCGGCCAGGATGTCGGCATCGGTGCTGTAGGTGGTCAGGATCAGCACGGCGGGCGGGTCGGGCAGCGCGTTGATCTGCCGGGTCGCCTCGACGCCGTGCATGCCGGCGCCCATCTGAAGGTCCATCAGCACCACATCGGGCCGCTCGGGCCCGGGCAGGGCCGCCAGCAGGCGCAGCGCCTCGGCGCCGTCGCCGGCCTCGCCGACCGCTGACAGCTCGGGGAGTTCGTCCACCATCGCGCGCAGGCCACGGCGCACCACGGGATGGTCATCGACCAGCAGGACCCGGATCATCGCCCGCCCTCCGCACTGTGGTCGGGGCTGAGCGGGCCGACGATCACCCCGGAGGTGATGAACGCGGCCGGCGCGTACTTCTGCCGGTTGGGCCTGCCCCAGCCGAAGCCGTATGTGCCGAGGCTGTCCAGGTCGACGTCGTCCAGGCCGATGTTGCCCGGTCCGACGCCGTCCAGGCCGATCTCGTCCGGGCCGAACTCGGCAGTGCCGAAGCCGTCGATGCCGAGGCTGTCCGTGTCGAGGCCGTCCGCCGGGAGCTCGCCCAGCGGCAGCGAGACCGCCACCGCCGTACCCTCGCCCAGGGCGGACTCGACCGTGAGGCTGCCGCCGAGGGCGGCGATCCGCTCGCGCATCCCGTGCAGGCCGAAGCCGCCGGTGCCGGTCGGATCGGCCAGCTCGAGCGGGTCGAAGCCCACGCCATCGTCGAACACGTCGAGCGTCACCTCGTCGTCCAGGTAGCTGAGAGTCACCGCGATCCGGCCCGCTGCGGCGTGGCGCACCGCGTTGGCCAGCGCCTCCTGGGTGAGCCGCAGCAGGGCGACCTCGGCCTCCACCGGCAGCGGGTAGGGCTCGCCGTCCAGATGGAAGACGGCGCCGCGCCCGGCCGAGAGCCGGCGCAGTGCCTCGGCGAGGGTGGCGTCGTCCAGTGCCGGCGGGGTCAGCGCCCGGACGAAGCGGCGGGCCTCGGCGAGGTTCTCGGAGGCGGTGCGGCCCACCTCGCCGATCCGCTCGGCGGCGGCCTGCGGATCGGCGGGCAGCGCCGCCTCCGCCGCGCGGGCCAGCATCACGATGCTGGACAGACCCTGCGCAAGGGTGTCGTGGATCTCCCGGGCCAGCCGCTGGCGCTCCGCCAACCGTCCGGCCGCGCGCTGGCTGGCCACCAGTTTGCTCTCGGTGCGCACCAGGTCCTCGATCAGGCGCTGGCGGGCGCGGCTCTCCCGGTAGAGCGCCGCGTACCCGTAGGCGGTGAGCAGCGCGACCGCGGCGCCGGCCAGCGGGCCGAGCACCTTCGCCGTGCTGAGACCGCCCTCGGTGCCGGCCTGGGCGGCCACCACGATGCCGGTCAGCCCGAGCACGGCGGGCACCGCCCAGCGCACCGGCAGCAGGTGCAGGCAGACGAAGTAGAGCGGGAAGGCGAGATAGCAGAACTCGGGATGCAGCAGGGTGAGCGCCGTCCAGAGCACCACCACGGCGGCCAGCCAACCACCGGCCCAGCGCCGGTCGGTACGCACCCGCTGAACCCGGCCACCGAGCGCGTAGGCGGCGCCGAGCGCGATCGCGAGGAGCAGACCGGCCGGGCCCGGGCCGCCGTGGCTCAGCTCACCGGCCAGGAGACCGCGCAGCAGCAGCACTGCCAGCAGGACGAAGAAGAGCCCGTGCAGGGCAAGGTTCATCGTCCGCAGGGCAGGCGTGCTGGCGGCGTGTCCGGCGAGGACGGGGGCGGGGCGGCCGGCGTCGGCACGACCGTTCGCACGGTCCCGGTCGGCGCGGCCTGGGTGGTTGAGGCGGTTCACGCCTTCCGAGAGTACGGGCATCGGTGCGCCTGGCCATGCCCTGCGGCATCAACCGTTCGATGGATTCCCGCCTCCATCGAGCGAACGGCCCGCAAGCCGCTCCTCTCGGCGATGGCAAGCAGGGCGCCGATCGCCAGAGTTGGAGACGTCGGCAGCCGGCCGATGCCAACCGTCGCCCGTCAGCACCAGCCACCAACCAGCCACCGACCAGCCACTAACCACCAGCCACTAACCACCAACCACCAACCACCAACCACCACCGAAGAAGGTAGTCGTGTTCGTCGCCCTGCGGGACATCCGCTTCGCCAGCGGCCGCTTCGCCCTGATGGGCGCGGCGGTCACGCTGATCACCACCCTGGTGGTCTTCCTCTACGGACTGACCGGCGGGCTGGCCGCCGCGGCCTCCTCCACGGTCGCCGGGTTGCCGGCCGACCGGATCGTCTTCGGCGCGCCCGCCGGTGCCGCGCCGACCGTCTCGTTCAGCTCCAGCACCGTCTCGGCCGAGCAACAGGCCGGCTGGTCCGCGGGCCCGGGCATCTCCGCGGTCGAGCCGTTCGGCCTGTCGATGACCCGCCTGACCTCCGACGGCCCGGCCGCCTCGGTCAGCGTGCTCGGCGTCCCCGGCGGGCTGCTGCCGACGCTCCGCTCGGGCGCCGCCCCGAACGACGAACAGGTCGCCGTGGGAGCCGACACCGCCGCCCAGAACCACCTGACCGTGGGTCAGCAGGTTCGGATAGGGCCTAAGACGCTGACCGTCAGCGCGATCACCGAGCCGCGCTCCTACGCCCACGCGCCCACCGTCTGGACCACGCTGCCCACCTGGCAGGCGCTCAGCGGCCAGAGCCGACCCACCGCACTCGCGATCACCACCGGCACGGGCGCCGACCTCAGCGCCCTCGATCAGGCCCAGAACACCAAGGCCGTCACGGTCGACGACGCACTGACGGGCATCGACGGCTACGCGGCCGAGCAGGGCAGCCTGCAGCTCATCCAGGGCTTCCTGTTCGCGGTCAGCGCCCTGGTGGTCGGCGCCTTCTTCACCGTCTGGACGATCCAGCGCAAGCCCGACATCGCGGTGCTCAAGGCAGTCGGCGCGAGCAGCGCCTACCTGGTCCGGGACGCCCTCGCCCAGGCCGCCGTGGTGCTGCTGGCCGGAGCCCTGCTCGGCGGCGCGGCGGGCGCGATCGGCGGGGCGGTCGCCTCGGCCGGAGTGCCCTTCGACCTGAGCCTGGCCAGCATCGCGGTACCCGTGGTCGCCATGGTCCTGCTGGGCCTGCTGGGCGCCGTGCTCGCCGTGCGCCGGATCACCGCCGTCGACCCGATCGCCGCCCTCGGCGCCAACCGATGAGGAAGCAACTGATGCCCTCCACCCTCGCCGCCCCGCGGACCCGCACCGGCCTGGCCCTGCGCGACGTCACCCTCACCTACCCCGACGGCGAGCAGCGCCTGACCGCCCTGGACGAGGTCTCCTTGGAGGTCGCGCCGGGCGAGTTCACGGCGGTCGTCGGCCCCTCCGGCTCCGGCAAGTCCAGCCTGCTCGCGGTCGCCGCCACCCTGCTGCGCCCCGACCGCGGCCAGGTCCTGCTCGCCGGTCAGGACGCGGGCACCCTCTCCGACCGGGCCCGCACCACCCTGCGCCGCGACCACCTCGGCATCGTCTTCCAGCAGTCCAACCTGCTCGCCTCCCTCACCGCGGCCGAGCAGTTGCTGGTCCTCGCCGACCTGCGCGGCGAGCGCCCGGCCCGGGCCCGCTCCCGCGCCGAGGAGCTCCTCGCTTCCGTCGGCCTCGACCCCGCCAAGCAGCGCCGCCGTCCCCACCAGCTCTCCGGCGGCGAACGCCAACGCGTCAACATCGCCCGCGCCCTCTTCGGTGAGCCCTCGGTCCTGCTGGTGGACGAGCCCACCTCCGCCCTGGACCACGAGCGCGGCGCGCAGATCGTGGACCTACTGGCCGAGGTCACCCGAGTGCACAGGACGGCGACGGTCATGGTCACGCACGACCGCGCGCTGCTGGGCGGCGTGGACCGGGTGCTGGAGATGGCAGACGGGCGACTGACGGTCGGTCAGTGAGAGTCCGGGTGGTCAGGCCTCAGGGCCCAGGACGCTGTCCACGTCGAGCTTCACGAGCGCACCGATCGACTCGGGGAGCTCGAAGGACTGCCCGGGGTGGTGGACGGCGTGGACGCGGTACTCGCCGTCCTGCGGGTCGGTGAGCACGCGCACGCGGCGGTTCTTCCAGTCGACGATCACGTAGAGGGGAATGCCGGCGCCGGCGTAGACCGTGGGCTTGGCCATGAGATCCATACGGTAGTCGGCCGACGTGACCTCGACCACGAGTCGGAAGACGGCGGGCTCGCAGCAGCCGTATTCGGCCAGGTGATCTCGGTAGTCCGCGTCGACGACCACGAGATCAGGGATGGCGTAGCCCGACGGACCGTCCGGGAGCCAGAGTCCGATGGCGTGCAGCACTCGTGCCTGCTCAGCATGCAAGCCGGCTGCCGCGAGCAGCAGCATGAGGTCAGTCAGTGATTCGGCGTGTGAGCCGTCGGCGGGCGGCGTCACGATGAGCTGGTTCCCGAGGATCTCGACGCGATAGCCCTCGTGATCCCGATGGAACTACTCAGCCAGCTCAATCAGCGACGGCTGGTGAAGCGGGTGCTCCGCAGCAGCGGCAGACATCGGCGACCTCCGGTCGGGGCCAGGCATCGATGCCGTCATCGTAGGCCGCCCGCACCCACCGGAAGCGAAGCCTGCTCGTTCACCCGAACGAGTCCGTCCCCGCCCGGCCTCACCCCGCGGCCCGCGGCCCGCCGCCACCCGCACCTACCGCAGCCCGAGTCGCAGGGCCGGCTTCTCCTCCTCGTTCTCCCCCTGGCCCTCGGCCCAGAGCGAGCGGATGTGGCCCAGGTGGCGGGCCATGCAGGCCTCTGCGGCCGGCGCGTCGCCGGCCAGCATCAGGTCGAGCAGTTCCACATGCTCCTCGGCGGAGGAGACGAGTTCGCCGCGCTGGTCGAGCCGGGTCAGGCCGTAGAGGCGGGAGCGCTTGCGCAGGTCGCCGACCACCTCGACCAGGTGGGCGTTGCCGGCCAGGCCGAGCAGGGTGAGGTGGAAGCGGCGGTCCGCCTCCAGGTAGCCGATCAGGTCGTGCTGACGGGCGGCGGCGACGATCTCCTGGGCCACCGGGCGCAGCGCCTCCAGCTGCTCCTTGGTGGCGCTGCGGGTGACCCGGCCCACCGTGGGGACCTCGATCAGCGCGCGGATCTCGGTGAAGTCGTCCAGATCGTGCTCGGTCATCTCGGTGACCCGGAAGCCCTTGTTGCGCACCGCCTCGACCAGGCCCTCGCGGGCCAGGTCGAGCATCGCCTCGCGGACCGGAGTGGCCGAGACGCCGAAGTCGGCGGCCAGCGCGGGGGCGGAGTACACCACGCCGGGGCGCAGTTCACCGGAGATCAGCGCGGCCCGCAGCGCGTGCGCGACCTGGTCGCGCAGACGCTCCTGGACGGAGATGAGGGGGCGGGGCTTGGGCTCGGTCACTGCGGTCCTCCGAAAGGTGCGGAGCACCAGCGTACAATGTCACGTTTTGGCTGGCCCGTAGGTGGGCCGAACCATCATGCCCCCTGACGGTGGGTCACGGGAACGGTCCGGTCACTTCTGCGAGCACGACCTTCAGCGCGCCCAGGCACGACCCGGGGTGACCCTGGGCCGCCCGGGCGCCGACCCTGAGCCGGGTCAGCACAACGCCCCGTACCGCCGGTGCAGTTCGGCGGCGACCGCGAGGTCCTGCCAGGCCATCCCGACGCTCTTGAAGAAGCGCGGCCGGTCACCCGGCACCACCTCCCCCGCGACCAGCTCGCCCAGGTTGGTCCACCGCTCGGGCGCGGTCGCCTCCCCCGCCAGCAGCAGATCGCCGGCCTCCCGCCGGGCCACCGCCCGCGCCTCCACGTAGCAGGCGGCCCGCGCCACCAGCGCGGTGTCCACCTCGCGCCCGGTCGGTGAGTGCGAGCCGACCGCCGCCACCACGGCGTGGTCCGGCACCAGGGCACCGGCAAAGAGCGGCTCGCTCGCGGTGGTGCAGCAGACCACCAGGTCGGCCTCGGCTACCGCGTCCGCCTCCCCCACCACCGCCGCCAGCCCTGCCGCGCGGGCGTACCGGGCCAACCGCTCGGCCGGCTCGGCCCGCCGGGCCACCACGGTGACCCGCTCCAGCGGCCGCACCTCGCGCAACGCGTCCAGATGCCCGTAGGCCTGCGGCCCGGCCCCGAAGAGCACCAGGTGCGCGGCCTCGGCCCCGGCCAGCCGGTCGACCGCCACCGCGGTCACCGCAGGTGTGCGCAGCGCGGTGAGCGCGGCGCCGTCCAGCAGCGCGACCGGGACCAGGGTGGCGCCGTCCAGCAGCAGGTAGCTGCCGGTGATCCGGGGCAGTCCGCGCCCGGGGTTGGCCGGCGCCACCCCAGCGATCTTGACCCCGGCGTAGCCACCCAACGCCGCTGGCATCAGCAGCAGTTCACCCCCGGGCACGGCGATGTTGCTGCGGGCCGGACAGCCCTCCACGTCCAGCCCGGCCCGCAGCGCGGCGGTGATCGCCTCACAGGCCTGACGGCAGGTCAGGTCGACCGCCAGCTCGGCGATCACAGCAGGAACCCGGTGCCGAGCGCGTCGGCGGGGTCCAGCACGAACCGGTGCAGGCCCGTGCGGTGGGCCTGCCCGGTGACCTCGGTGAGCACCCCGCCGGCCCGGTGGCCGAGCAGGCGGCCGGTGAAGACGGTGCCGACGATCGATTCGTGGCGCAGCTCTTGGTCCGGGCCGAGGCGCCCGTCCTCGGCCAGCAGGGCGAGCCGCGCCGAGGTGCCCGAACCGCAGGGCGAGCGGTCGATCTGGCCGTCCGCGAAGACGGTGACGTTGCGCTGGTGCGGGCCCGCCGGAGTGTCGGGCAGTTCCTGGTACAGGATCACGCCGTAGAGGTCGTACTCCCCGAGCAGCGCCGCCCGGATCTCGCGCCCGAGCTCGGTCAGGCGGGGCAGTTCGGCGGGCGTCACCGCCTCGACGGCGACCGAGGCGTAGACGGCGCCGGAGTCGGCCAGGTCGACGTCCAGCGTCCCGACCGAGGTGGCCACCGGGCGCTTGCGGGCCAGCACCCGGGTCGGCACGTTGCGGAAGGCGACGGCCGTGGTGCGCCCGCCTTCGCGGTGCACCAGTGCGGTGACCCGGCCGGAGGGCACATCGATCCGGACCCGGGCCGTGCCGTCGTCGGGCGCCGGGACCAGGCCGCTGTCCACCGCCCAGGCGCCCAGCGCGATGGTGCCGTGGCCGCAGGCGGTGGAGTAGCCGTCCTTGTGGAAGAAGAGCACGCCCAGGTGCGCTTCGTTGTCGTCAGGCGGCACCAGGAATCCGCCATACATCCCGGCGTGACCGCGCGGTTCGCGGGTGAGCAGCTGCCGCACGGTGTCCAGCGGGCCGGGCCGGGGATCGGTGGCACCGCGGCCCGCGCCGAGCGCGATCGCCCGGCGCTCGGCGACCGAGTCACCCGGCACCGCAGGCAGGCCGGCGACCACGATCCGGAACGGCTCGCCCGCCGTGTGGTAGTCGACCGTCTCGACCGCGCGCAGGTCCATCAGCCGACACCGCCGGCCGGCAGCAGCGAGACGGTGCGGCTGGCGGTGTAGAAGTCGAGCGCCGCCTGCCCCTGCTCGCGCGACCCGTAGGAGGCGGCCTTCGCGCCGCCGAACGGCAGGTGGAAGTCGACGCCGGTGGAGGGCGCGTTGATCCGGATCATGCCGGCGTCCAGCCGGTCCGCGGCGGCCAGCGCGACGTCCAGCTCGCGGGTGTGCACGGAGGCGGCCAGGTTGTGCCGGGTCGCGTTGGCCAGCGCGATCGCCTCGTCCAGATCGGCGGCGCCCAGCAACACGGCGACCGGGCCGAAGAACTCCTCGGTCAGCAGCGGGTGCCCGGCCGGGACCTGTGCCAGCAGCGTCGGCTCGATGAACCAACCGTCCCGCTCGGGCAGCTGACCACCCGTCAGCAGCTCCGCGCCGCCCTCGACGGCGGTGGCGATCGCAGCGGTCAACCGCTGCCGGGCGGTGGCGGAGATCACCGGTCCGCCGTCCGCCCCGGCGGCCGCCAGCGCCTTCGCCAGCGCCGCCCGCAGCGGCTCCAGCGCGCCACCCACCGCGATCACCCGGCTGGTCGCGGTGCACTTCTGACCCGCGTACCCGGCGATCGCGAAGGCCAGCTGGGCAGCGGCCTGCTCGATGTCGGCGTCCGGCAGCACGATCGCCGCGTTCAGCCCGCCCATCTCGGCCTGCACCGGCACCGAGCGCTCGGTCGCGGTGCGGATCACGGCCTGTCCGGTGCCGGTGGAGCCGGTGAAGGAGACGACGTCGGCGGCCGAGACCACGGCCGCGCCCTCCTCGGCGCCGCCCGGCAGCACGATCAGCACGTCCTCGGGCAGCGCCAGCAGCTCGGCCAGCCGCAGCGCGCAGGCGGTCGCCTCCGGCGCGGGCTTGAGCGCCACGGTGTTGCCGACGGCGAGCGCGGGCGCGGCCTTCCAGACCGGGATGGCGAACGGGAAGTTCCACGGCGTGATCAGCCCGGCCACCCCGTACGGGCGACGCCGGGTGAGCAGCAGGCCAGAGCCGGCGGCGGTCTCGTGCACCGCGCCGGAGGCCGCGAACGGCGCCTGCGCGTAGTAGCGCAGGATCGCCACCGTGCGGGCCACCTCGCCGCGGGCCTCGCCGAGCGGCTTGCCCACCTCGCGCACGGCCAGCGCGGCGAGCTCCTCGGCGTGCTGCTCGACGGCGTCGGCGGCCCGCCCGAGCGCGGCCGAACGGGCGGCCGAGCCGGCCGCGAGCCAGCCGGGCTGGGCGGCCCGGGAGCGCTCGACGGCGGCGGCAGCGGCGAAGGCGCCCGGTGCCGCGACCTCGATCACCAGGTCGGCGGGGTCGGCGGGGTTGTACGAGCTGACGGTGGCGCTCACAGCAGGAAGCCTCCGGGGAAGGGGTCGGTGGGGTCGAGGAAGTACTGGGCGGTGCCGGTCACCCAGGCGCGCCCCGTGACGGTCGGGATGACGGCCGGGTGACCGGCGACGGTGCTCTCCTCGATCAGTCGCCCGACGAAGCGGGTGCCGATGAAGGACTCGTTGACGAAGTCCTGCCCGAGCGGCAGCTCGCCACGCGCGTGCAACTGCGCCATCCGGGCCGAGGTGCCGGTGCCGCAGGGCGAGCGGTCGAACCAGCCGGGGTGGATCGCCATCGCGTGCCGGGAGTGCTCGGCGGTGGAGCCGGGAGCCAGCAGGTTGACGTGGTGGACGCTGTGGAAGGACGGGTCCTCGGGGTGCACCGGACGGGCCTCGGAGGCGTTGATGGCGTCCATCAGGGCCAGTCCCGCGGCGAGCATCTCCTGCTTGCGCTCGCGTTCGAAGGGCAGCCCGAAGGCGGCCAGCGGCAGGATCGCGTAGAAGTTGCCGCCGTAGGCGAGGTCGTAGCCGACGGTCCCCCAGCCGGGGACCTCGATCTTCTGGTCGAGCGCCACCGCGTAGGAGGCCACGTTGCGGATGGTCACGGCGGTGGCGGCGCCGTTCTCCACCCGCACCTCGGCGGTGACCAGGCCGGCGGGGGTGTCCAGGCGCACCGTGGTGACCGGCTCGACCACCGGCACCATGCCCGTCTCCACCAGCACGGTGGCCACGCCGATGGTGCCGTGCCCGCACATCGGCAGCAGGCCGGAGACCTCGATGAAGAGCACCCCGTAGTCGGCGTCCGGCCGGGTCGGCGGCTGCAGGATGGCGCCGCTCATCGAGGCGTGGCCGCGCGGCTCGTACATCAGCAGGGTGCGGAAGTGGTCCAGCTGCTGCTGGAAGTGGACCCGGCGCTCGGCCATCGTGGCTCCGGGGATGACGCCGAAGCCACCGGTGATCACCCGGGTGGGCATGCCCTCGGTGTGGGAGTCGACGGCGTGGAAGACGTGCCGGGTGCGCATGGGTGACCCTTCGTCAGCTGGCGGCAGGGGACGGGTGGGGCGCCGGCCGCCACCTAGGTCCTGTCCGGCCGATCTTGCCGGGCGCGCGACGCCGGGCAAGATCGGCCGGGCAGGACCTGGGCGACCGGCGGCGGTTCAGCTCAGGCCCTCGGCGAGCGCCTTCTCGGTGGCGGCCCGCACGGCTGCCTCGACCTGCGCGGTGAGTGGGCCGCGCGGCGGGCGGACCGGGCCGCCGGGCAGTCCCGCGATGTCCATCGAGAGCTTGATCGCCTGCACGAACTCGGTCTTGGAGTCCCAGCGCAGCAGCGGGTGCAGCGCCTTGTAGAGCGGCAGCGCGGTCTCCAGGTCGTGCGCGACGGCGGCCCGGTAGAGGGCGACCGAGGCGTCGGGCAGCGCGTTCGGGTAGCCGGCGATCCAGCCCACCGCCCCGGCGAGGGCGAGTTCGAGCAGCACGTCGTCCGCGCCGATCAGCAGGTCGAGGCCCGGGGCCAGCTCGGCGATCTGGTAGGCGCGCCGGACGTCGCCGCTGAACTCCTTGACGGCCACGATGCTGCCCTCGGCGTGCAGTTCGGCCAGCAGTTCGGGGACCAGGTCGACCTTGGTGTCGATCGGGTTGTTGTACGCGACCACCGGCAGGCCGGCCCGGGCGACCTCGGCGTAGTGGGCGCGCACCGCGGCGGCGTCCGCGCGGTAGGCGTTGGGCGGCAGCAGCAGCACGGAGCCGGCCCCGGCCTCGGCGGCCTGCTCGGCCCAGCGGCGGGACTCGGCACTGCCGTAGGCCGCCACGCCCGGCATCACCCGGGCCCCGTCGCCGGCCGCCTCGACCGCGGTGCTGACCACCTTGGCGCGTTCCTCGGCGGTGAGTGTCTGGTATTCGCCGAGCGAGCCGTTGGGCACCACGCCGTCGCAGCCCGCGTCGATCAGACGGCGGACGTGCTCGGCGTAGGCGTCGTAGTCGACGGAGAGGTCCGGGCGCAGCGGCAGTGCGGTGGCGACCATGATGCCGCGCCACGGACGGGTGCTGTCGTGCTGAGGGTGGGTCACGAGCATTTCTCCTTGGTGAGGTGTGACATTTTATAAATGAACGGCCGGGCGGCGCAAGAGGGCACACGCGCGCGCCCACGGCATGCTGCTCGACCGGGGGACACGGCGGGCCCGGGGCCTCTCCTGCGTCCAGGCGTGATGCCCGGCGTCGCGCGCCCGGCAAGATCCGTAAGAGCGGCCCTAGGGCCGGCCCGGCGAGGGTGCGCCGAGCCGGCCCGGTCGACCCGGCCTACGGCAGCTGTGCCAGATCGCCCAGCCGGACGGGACAGGAGAGCGGACGGCGGTCGGCGGCCGGCTCGAGCGTCCCGGCCAGTGCGGCCACGGCCGGACCGCACATCCGGCCCTGGCACCAGCCCATGCCGGCCCGGGTGAGCAGCTTGACGGTGCGGGCATCGGTGGCACCCAGCTCCTCGACGGCCTCGGTGATCCGCTGCGCCGGCACCTCCTCGCAGCGGCAGACCTCGGTGTCCGGGCGCAGCCACCCCGGCCAGCCGGCGCCGGGCCGATGAGCGGCGGCCATCAGCTCGGCGAAGCCGCGCAGCCGCCGGCGCCGGGCCAGCAGCGCGCCGGACGGCGCCGGCTCACCCGCGATCGCCAGTGCGGCCAACTCCCCCTCGGCCAGGGCCAGTTCCGCGCCACCGACGCCGCAGGTCTCCCCCGCCGCCCAGAGCCCGGGCACGGTGGTGCGCTGGCGGGCGTCGACCCGCAGCGCCAGGGTGCCGTCCGGCACCGTCCGGGTCTCGGCGCCCAGCTCGGTGGCCAACTCCAGCTGCGGCACCAGCCCGTGGCCCACCGCGAGCGCGTCGCAGGCGATCCGGCGCTCGGTGCCGGCCACCGGGCGCCAGTCGGCGTCCAGCCGGGCCACCGTCACGGCGGTCACCTGCTCGGTGCCGTGCGCCTCGATCACCGCACTGGCACGGCGCAGCCGCACCGCGTGCCGGGCCAGGGCCACGCCGTGCGTGACGCCCTCGCCCAGCTTGCCGGGGACGGCGGCGAGCACGCCGGGGCGGCGGGCGTAGCCGAGGTAGTCGCCGGCCTCGACCACGGCGGGCACCTGGGCCCCGGCGGCGGTCAGCGAGGCGGCCGCCGCCAGCAGCAGCGGGCCGCTGCCGGCCACCACGATCCGGCGCCCGGGCAGCACCAGGCCCGCCTTGAGCATCGCCTGCGCGCCGCCGGCCGTCACCACGCCCGGCAACGTCCAGCCGGGGAACGGCAGTTGGCGCTCGTAGGCACCGGTGGCCAGCAGCACGGCCGCGGCCCGCAGGTGGCCGGTCCGCTCACCGGTGGTCACGTGCAGCCGCCAAGCCGACCGGCCGGCCGCGTCACCGCCCTGCTCGGCTTCCAGCAGGAAGACGTGCCGGCCGCTGAGCAGCTCGATCCGGCCGGCCTGCCGGTGCGCGGCCAGCCGGTCGGCGAGCCCGATGAAGGTGGACCAGTGGTGGTGCAGGCGGTCGGGACGGGCCGCCCGCAGCTCAGGGGCCGGATGCCGGTAGTACTGGCCGCCGGGACGGGCCCCCGCGTCCAGCAGCGCGCAGCGCAGCCCCCGGTCGGCGGCGGCCACCGCACCGGCCAGCCCCGCGGGGCCCGCGCCGATCACGGCCAGGTCGTAGCCGGTGGCGTCAGGCGAGGTCGGCATGGCCGTGGCCCTCCTGGGTGGTGACGACGGTGCCGGGGTCGGCCGGCAGCAGGCAGGTGCGCTGGTTGGGCTGCCCGTCGACGGTGGCCAGGCAGTCGTAGCAGGCGCCGATCCCGCAGAACGCCCCGCGCGGGCGCCCTGCGATCCGGGTGGTGCGCCAGGCCAGGATGCCCTGCGCCCAGAGCGCGGCGGCGATGCTCTGACCGGGCAGCGCGGGGATCGGGCGACCGTCGAACTCGATGGTGTGGGCCGGTCCGGGGTCGGCCGCGGCCAGGGAGGCCGGGGTACGGCGCATGGGTGGGGTCCGTTCTGCGCGGAGGTGGGCAGGAGAGGGCGGGGTGGACGCCGTCAGAAGCGCTCGGGTCGAAACGGCGCCAGGTCGATCTGCGGCACGGCGCCGGTCAGTTGCCCGGCGATCAGCAGCCCGGTGGCCGGCGCCAGCCCGATGCCCGCGCCCTCGTGGCCGCAGGCCTGGTACAGGCCCGGCACCCGGGGGTCGGCGCCGATCGCGGGCAGGTGGTCCGGCAGGTAGGGGCGAAAGCCCCGGTAGGTGCGCAGCACCTTGACCCCGGCCAGCACCGGGAAGAGCGCGGCCGCCTGGGCGGCCAGCCGGCGCAGCGCCTCGGTGGAGACCCGGCGGTCGAACCCGACGCGTTCCCGGGTCGCGCCGATCAGCACCGAGCCGGCCGGCGTGCCCTCCACCACGCCCGAGCTCTGCAGCGCGGCCGAGCCGCTGGCCACGTCGGCCACGTAGTCGGCGGCGTAGACCTTGTGCCGGACCAGGCGCGGCAGCGGCTCGGTGACCAGGACGAAGCCGCGCCGGGGCAGCACGGGCAGCTGCGTGCCGGCGAGCTCGGCGACCTCCCCGCCCCAGGTGCCGGCCGCGTTGACCACGGCGCCGGCCGCCAGCGTGCGGCGCGGGGTGCGCACCCCGCGCACCGCGCCGCCCGGTCCGGTGAGCACGGCGATCACCTGCTCGCCCAGGTGCAGTTCGGCGCCCGCGCGGCGGGCGGCGCGCAGCAGGTGGGCGGCGGCCAGCGCCGGCTGCACCTGGGCGTCCTCGGGGTAGTGGAAGCCGCCGGCCAGGCCGGGGGCCAGGTGCGGCTCGTACTGCGGCAGTTGCTCAGCGGCCACCTCGTGGGCCGTCACCCCGGCCGCCGCCTGCCTGGCCGCGAAGGCCCGCAGCGCCCGGTGGCCCGCCGGGTCGGCGGCGACCACCAGGCCGCCCTTGGCCTCGTACTCGATGGCCGCCGGCAGCTCCTGGGCCAGCTCGTTCCAGAGCCGGGCGGAGAGCTGGGCGAGTTCGAGTTCGGGCCCCGGTGCCTTGTCGGAGAGCAGCAGGTTGCCCTCGCCCGCGCCGGTGGTGCCGCCGGCCACCGGGCCGCGGTCGACCACGGCGACGGTCAGCCCGGCCCGGGCGGCGTAGTACGCGCAGGCGGCGCCGACGACACCGGCGCCGATCACCACGACGTCATGGGAGGGGTTCGTGAGCACGTCAGTAATATGTCACATTGCCGCAGCTCTGCCAAGCATGTCCACGCAGGCGGCCTATACCACCCGACCGTCCGCACCCCCGCGATACGCCGGTGCCCCGGCCCGCAGAAGCGTCTGCGGGCCGGGGCACCGGCGGATCAGGGCTGACGCCCCGTCAGGTGATGTCGTCGTCGACCTGCTCCCCGCGCGCGCCGGGGACCGAGGCCACCGGAGTGGGCGAGGCGAGCTCGGCAGCGGAGGCGGCCACCGACTCGGCGCCGTCGACCGCGGCGACCGACAGGTCCAGGTGCGAGGCCTCCTCGTCCGACAGGTCGGCGTCCGGGTTGCGGCGCCGCCGGCGCCGGTCGTTCAGCAGCGAGAAGCCGACCGCCAGGAAGTACAGGATCCAGATCGGCGAGGCCAGCGCCAGCATGCTGACCGGGTCGGCGCTCGGGGTGGCGACCGCCGCGAAGACCGTGATCGCCATCACCATGCCGCGCCACCAGCCGAGCATCCGCTTGCCGGTGAGCACCCCGCCGATGTTCAGCATCACCAGCAGCAGCGGGAACTCGAAGGCCAGGCCGAAGACCAGCAGCATCCGGGTGGCGATGTTCAGGTAGTTGTCCACCGGCAGGATCTGCTGCGCCCCGATCGGGGTGAACGAGCCCAGCACCTCGAGGGTGGTCGGCAGCAGCAGGTAGGCGCAGGCGACGCCGCCCAGGAAGAGCGGGGTGCCCAGGCCGAGGAAGGTCAGCGAGTAGCGCCGCTCGTGCCGGTGCAGGCCCGGCGAGATGAACGCCCAGGCCTGGTAGAGCCAGACCGGGACGGAGGCCACCAGACCGGTCAGCAGGCAGACCTTCAGGGTGAGGTTGAACGGCTGGGTGACACCGATCACCGCCACCTGGGCGCAGTGCTTCACCCCGGGCCTGGGCTGCCCGTCGGGCAGGCAGCCCGGCAGCGGCTTCATCAGGAAGTGCAGCAGCTGGTCCTTGAAGAACGCCGCCACGATCATGCACACCACGATCGCCAGGACCGACTTGACCAGCCGGTTGCGCAGCTCGCGCAGGTGATCCCCGAGGGACATCCGTCCGTCGGCGCTCTTGGGCGGCTTGGAAGACTTGCTCAACCCCGGTCCTCGAAATCGTGGGTCGTGGCCCGCCGGGCGGCGGGCCACACGGTGGACCGGCCGGACGCTCAGCGCGTGCGGCCGCCTCGCTGCTCGTCGGTCGGCCGCGCCGAGGACACGCCGCCGGGCGCGGCCTTGATGGTCAGCGTCGGGTCCGGCACCGCCGCGGGCGGCTCGACCGGCTCCTTCGCCTCCTTGGCGAACTCCTCGCGCAGCGCGGAGGTCTCGCTCTTCAGGATGCGCAGCGAACGTCCCACCGCACGGGCCAGATCGGGCAGGCGCTTACCGCCGAAGAAGACCGCCGCCATCACGATGATGATCAGGAACGCCAGGATCCTGCCCATGGACGACTACCTTCTGACTCGACGCGGTGCCCGGGGATCCGCGCGGGACCCCGGCCGCTGGGTGGACGGGACAGTGTGAGCACCCCGCCGGATGGAGGGCGGCCCTGGGAGAGCCTAACCCGCGCGCCGTGGCCGCAGGAGCCCCCAGGGCGCACGAGTGGGTGAAGTTTGTCCGCCACCGGTTGCACTCCGCCGCGCGGTGCTCAGCCCCGCGCGCTCTCGCCCAGTTCCTCGGCCGCCCCGGCCAGCGCCCGGGAGGCCGTGTCGACCTGCTCGGCCAGCCCCCGCACGTCCAGCCAGAGCCGCAGCCCGAGCATGCCGAGCACCAGCAGGCCCGCAGTGGCCAGCCCCACCGCTGCCATCAGCAGCCAGGTCACGGTCATCCCTCCACCACCTGGAGCAGCCGGATGGTGGAGACACCCGCGCCGGTCAGCGCCTCGACGATCTTCTCCCCCGCGGGCTTGCGCACCGCCGCCCCGCAGGCGGGGCAGGTGAAGCTGTAGAAGGTGCGCTCCTTGGTGCGGCCGAGCGCGAGGCGGAACTCGGCGGCGGCCAGCTCCACCTTCTCGCGGCACTGCGAGCAGTAGACCTTGAATCTGGTGCCGGCTTCGGCGTCCTCGGTCATGGCTGCTCCGGGTAGCCGGCCAGGGCCGCCAGCGCCGCCGCCTTGGCCTGCTCGGCCAGCGGGGCGGGGGCCACGATCCGCCCGTCCCGGCCCAGCCGCAGCGCCAGGGTGCGCAGGCCCAGCGGGTCGGAGCTGCGCAGGGTGATCCGCAGGCCGCCGTCGGGCAGTTCCTCGGCCAGGTCGTGGGTGTAGTACTCGGCCACCCAGCGCCCGGCGGGGCCGACCTCGACCACCACCTCGGGGTCGTCGGCCCCGGGGTTGACCAGGCCCTGGGAGAGGTCACGCGGCTCGAGCCGGGGCGGGTCGGCCGGCTCGTCCAGCACCTTGATCTCGGCCACCCGGTCCAGCCGGAAGAGCCGGCGGTCCTCGGAGCTGCGGCACCAGCCGTCCAGGTAGGTGTGACCCTCCGTCAGCAGCCGGATCGGGTCCACCTCGCGCTCGGTCATCCCGCCGCGCCCGTGCGAGTAGTAGCGCAGCCAGATCCGCCGGCCCTCGCTGAGCGCCCGGTCGATGTCGGCGAAGACCTGGCCCTCGGCCTCGAAGGTCACCCCGACCCGGGCGCTGCCCTCGGCGCTCTCCCCCGCCGCGTTCTCGATCTTGACGACGGCCCGGGTGAGCGCCTGCCGGTCCCGCTCGCGCAGCCCGGGCAGGCCCGCCACCGCCCGCGCGGCGACCAGCAGCGCGGTGGCCTCGTCGGCGGCCAGCCGCAGCGGCTGGGCCACGTCGTCGACGTTGTGCCACCAGATCCGCTCGCCGTCGGTGTCGATGTCCAGCAGGTCGCCGCCGCGGAAGCTGGTGCCGCACATCGGCAGCACGTTCAGGTCGGCGATCAGCTCGCGCTCGGAGATCCCGAAGGCCCGGGCCACCTCGGCGACCTCCGCGCCGGGGCGCTCCCGCAGGTAGGTGACCAGCGAGAGCATCCGCCGGGTCTGGTCGATGGCGTTGCTCATCGCACTCCTCCCTCAACAGCCAGGCCCTGGGCGGGCAGACCGGCCACCGCGCGCAGCCGGTCGATCACGTCGGCCCGCAGCTCCTCGGGCGCCAGCACCACCAGGTCGGGCCCGTACTCGGCCAGGTCCGCGCCCAGCCCGTGCCCGTAGGGGATCTCCAGCTCGTCCCAGTCGCCGTCCAGCTGGCGGGCGCCCAGCGCCTTGGTGCGCAGCGGGAACCCGGCGCCCCGCCGCAGCCGCACGGTGGCGGAGGCGGTGGCGCCCTCACCCGCGAAGGCGGCCACGGCGGCCCGCACGTCCACGTGCTCGGGCACGGGGGCGGTGAAGGCGGCCGAACGGGAGCGGACCTTGCCGGTGATCCGGCTGAGCCTGAAGACGCGCACCGCGCCGCGGTCGCGGTCCCAACCGGCCAGGTACCAGTGGCCGCGCCAGCACTCCAGCGCCCAGGGCTCCACCGAGCGCGGCTCGGTGAGGGCGGCGCCGGCCTTGCGGTAGTCGAAGGAGACCGGGCGGCGGTCCCGGGCGGCGATCAGCAGCGGCTCGAACGCCGCCTCGCGGACCGGGATGTAGGGCTCGAGCGCGGTGCGGCCCTCGGCGGCGTCCTCGGTGAACGGCACTCCGGCCGCGCGCAGCTTCTGCAGCGCTCCGCTGGCCGCGCCGGAGAGCCGGGCCTGCTGCCAGACCTTGGCGGCCAGGCTCAGCGCGGCGGCCTCCTCGGCGTCCAGCGCGATCTCCGGCAGCCGGTTGCGGTCCCGGCGGGCCAGGTAACCGGCCTCGCCGTCCAGGGTGTTCTCGTCGACGTCGATCACCAGGCCCAGCTCGCGCAGGTCGTCCTTGTCCCGCTCGAACATCCGGTTGAAGGCGTCCTCGCTGCCGGACTGCCAGGCCTCCCGATAGGCCTCGACGGACTCCCGCAGCTCCCGCTTGGAGAGCGGCCGTCTGGTGTTCATCAGGCACAGGGCGAGGTTCATCAGCCGCTCTGCCTTGGCGATCGCCATCGCTGACCCTTCATCGTCGTTGCGTCCCGGGAATCCCGGCGGACCCGACCGTACCGGTAGCGAGTCCTGCCGCGAAAGCCGAGACGGCCGCACCCCCGACCCGGGAGCGCGGCCGCCTCCACGCGGCGGTCCGACGGACCGTCAGACGCCGATCAGGTCGACCACGAAGATCAGGGTCGAGTTCGCCGGGATCGCCGGGGTCGGCGACTGCTTGCCGTAGCCCAGGTGCGGCGGGATGGTCAGCTTGCGACGGCCGCCCACCTTCATGCCCTGCACGCCCTGGTCCCAGCCCTTGATGACCCGGCCGCCGCCCAGCGGGAAGCGGAAGGTCGAGCCGCGGTTCCAGCTCGCGTCGAACTCCTCGCCGGTCTCGAAGGTCACGCCGACGTAGTGCACCTCGACATTGGCGCCGGCCTTGGCCTCGGCGCCGGTGCCGACCTCGATGTCCTCGATGAGCAGCTCGGCCGGAGCCTCGCCACCGGGGAAGTCGATCTCGGGCTTCGTCTTCTGGCTCACAACTACCTCTTCTCATCGGCCGCCTGAGGCGGCCTCACATCAGTCCACACAGCACGGCGGCGGATCCGCCGCACGAGGGCTCCGCCAGGAACCACCGTACGGGCATCCGCCGCCCGCGCAGATCAGGCCCGGCCGCAGGTCGCCCCGCCGGCCGGAAGCCACCATCCTGCCATCACTGGCCGCCGGACCCCTGACCCGCGTCCAGAATGTCGATCACGAAGACCAGCGAGGCGTTGGCCGCGATGCCGCTGCCGGCCGGCGGCTGCGCACCGTAAGCCTGCGCGGCCGGGATCACCAACTCGATCCGGCTGCCGACGTTCTGGCCGACCACACCCTTGTCCCAGCCGGCGATGACCTGGCCGCCGCCGGTGACGAAGCTGAACGCCTGGCCCTTCTCCACCGAGGAGTCGAACTTCTTGCCGTCCTTCAGGGTCACCCCGGTGTACTGGACGACGACCTCCTCGCCGCTCTCCACCTTCGGGCCCTTGCCCTGGATCAGCACCGCGGTCTTCAGGTCGGTCGGGTCGGTGACGCCGGCCGGCGGGGTGATGGTGTCGGCGGTCTTGCCACCGTTCACCTTGACCTGCGGGAAGTCGGCCGGCGGGGCGGTCATGTCACCGCTCACCCGGGCGTCCGGCGCGCTCACCCGCTGGATGTCGATCACCAGGACCAGGGTGTCCTTGGCGCCCAGGCCCAGCTGCGCGTTGCCCTGGTCGCCGAAGGCGGCCGCCGGCGGAGCGACCACCAGCAGCCGGCTGCCCGCCTTCTGGCCCACCAGGGTGGCGTCCAGCGCCGGGATCACCTGTCCGGTGCCGGGCTGCAGGATCAGCGACTTGCCCTGGTCGTAGGAGCCCGGGATGTCCTTGCCGGTCTGCCAGTCCTTGAGGGTGAAGTCGGCGGAGACCCAGTCACCCTTGTTGATCTTGCCGCCGTCACCCTCGGAGATCGGCTTGACCACGAAGGTGCCGTCCGGCGCCTGCTGCGGCACCGTGATGTTCGCCTTCTTGCCGAAGTCGCCGGCGACCGTCGGCAGCACCTTCGCGTCGGTCTTGATCGGCGGCACGGGGGCCTGGCTCGGCGAGGGCGGGGTGCTCGGCGTGGCGGTGGCCGCGTCCGAGGCCTTGGCCGCCTTGTCGTTGTGCTGGTTCACGGCGTAGAGCCCGACGCCGCTGCCGACCAGCAGCAGCGTGATCACCACGCCGAGGATCACGCCCAGCCGGCCGCCGCCGCCCACGTTCTCGTAGTCGGCCTCGGAGATCTCCTGCTTGCGCACGGTGGAGGCGAAGACCTGCGGCTCCTCCGGCTTGGCGGCACCCGGGATCGGCGGCGCGCTCTCACCGGGCTTGGTCCAGCCCGCCTGCTGCTTGAGAATCGACGGGGGAATCACGATCGACTCACCGTCGCCAGGCAGCGGGCCTCCGGGCCGGGGCGCCGCCGGGTCGGCGACAGGGGCGCTCGCGGTGTCGGCCTCGCTCGGGCCCGACGGATTCTCAGCCATTTCTCCCCATCCTCGCCATCAGATCGCTCGCCGCTGTGCGAATCGGCAGCAGTATGTCAGCTTGCCATGAGCGCGGGCACTCATTGGGTGTGCATGACACACCAGGAGTACCCGCGCGCGTGACAGAAGCACCGCCGGCCGAGCAGCCGTGGTCAGACAGCTTCCAGGATGTCGATGACGAAGACCAGGGTGGAGTTGGCCGGAATTCCGCTCTGCGCGGTCGACCCGTAGCCCAGCGACGGCGGGATCACCAGCATCACCCGGCTGCCCACCGGCTGCCCCACCAGCCCCTGGTCCCAACCCGCGATCACGCTGCCGGTGCCCACCTGAAGCGCCTGCGCGCCGCCGTGGCTCCACGAGGAGTCGAACTGCTGCCCGTTGCTGTAGAGCACCCCGGTGTACTGCACCAGCAGGGTCTGGCCGGACTGCACCGGCTTGCCGTCGCCCTTGATCAGCACCGTGGTCTGCAGCGAGGTCGGCGCGGGCTGCCCGGCCGGGATGGTGATCGTCGGCGCGGCCTTGCCGTTGTCCTTGACCTGCGGCTGGTTGGCCGGCGGCTCGGTCTGCGTCCCGGTCACCACCGAGTCCGGCGGCACCGCCTCCACGATGTCCAGCGCGAACACCACGGTCTCGTCCTTGCCCACCCCGAGCTGCTGGTTACCGGTGCTGCCGAAGGCCGTCGAGGGCGGCGCCACCACCAGCACCCGGCTGCCCACCTTCTTGCCCACCACGCTCTGGTCGAAGGCCGGCACCAGCTGGCCGTTCCCCGCCTGGTAGAGCTGCGGCTTGGCGCCCGCGTCGTAGGAGCTCGACAGGTCCTTGCCGGTGGTCCAGTCCTTGGCGGAGTAGTTGACGGTCACCCAGTCGTTCTTGTTGACCGTCGCCCCCTCCCCCTCGGAGACCGTGGTGACCACGAACTGGCCGGTGGGCTGCCCGGTCAGCGTGATGGTGGCCTTCTTGCCGAAGTCCCCGCTGACCGTCGGCATCGGCGAGGCGGAACCCACCGGGGCGGGCACGCTGGGCGAGGCGCTGGTCGGTGCCGCGGACGGCCCCGCCTTCGTGGGGGTGCTGCTGCTGCACGCGGCGAGCACCAGCATCGGCAGGAGTACGAGCAGTCCGGCTCTGCGGCGCACGGCGATCCTCACGGTCGGTCACATTTACGGATCAGTAAACGTGATCAGCCTAGAACCAGCGCGCCCCGCCTCCCGAGGAGGCGGGGCCGCAGCGATCGGATCAACCCTCTTCACTCAGCCGATCAGGCCTCTCAGCGGCCCGCTCAGCCGGCCGCTCACCTGCCCTCTCACATGCCCGCTCACATGCCCGCGATCAGCTTCTCCACCCGCTCGTCCACCGAGCGGAACGGGTCCTTGCAGAGCACCGTGCGCTGCGCCTGGTCGTTCAGCTTCAGGTGCACCCAGTCCACCGTGAAGTCCCGCCGCTGCTCCTGCGCCTTGCGGATGAAGTCACCGCGCAGCCGGGCGCGAGTGGTCTGCGGCGGCACCGACTTGGCCTCGAAGACCTTCAGGTCGGTGGTCACCCGCTGCGCCTGCCCCTTGTTCTGCAGCAGGTAGAAGAGGCCGCGGCGGCGGTGGATGTCGTGGTACGCGAGATCGATCTGGGCGACCCGCGGGTTCGACATGCTCATCTGGTGCTTCTCCCGGTACCGCTCGATCAGCTGGTACTTCATGATCCAGTCGATCTCGGTGCCGACCTTGGCCAGATCCTCGGTGCGCACCGCCTCCAGGGTGCGGCCCCACAGCTCCAGCACCCGACCCACCGTGCCGGTGTTCAGCCCCTTGCGGTCGGCGAACTCCAGCGCCTTCGAGTAGTACTCCTCCTGGATCTCCAACGCGCTCGCCTCCCGCCCGTTGGCCAACCGCACCTGGTGGCGGCCGGTCAGGTCGTGGCTGACCTCGCGGATTGCCCGGATCGGGTTCTCCAGCGTCAGGTCGCGCATCACCACGCCCGCCTCGATCAGGCGCAGCACCAGATCGGTGGCGCCCACCTTGAGCAGCGTGGTGGTCTCCGACATGTTGGAGTCACCGACGATCACGTGCAGTCGGCGGTAGCGCTCGGCGTCCGCGTGCGGCTCGTCCCGGGTGTTGATGATCGGCCGGGACCGGGTGGTCGCCGAGCTGACGCCCTCCCAGATGTGCTCGGCCCGCTGGCTGACGCAGAAGACCGCGCCGCGCGGGGTCTGCAGCACCTTGCCCGCCCCGCAGATCAGCTGGCGGGTCACCAGGAACGGGATCAGCACGTCCGCCAGCCGGGAGAACTCCCCGTGTCGGGCCACCAGGTAGTTCTCGTGGCAGCCGTAGGAGTTGCCGGCCGAGTCGGTGTTGTTCTTGAAGAGGTAGACGTCCCCCGCGATGCCTTCCTCGTGCAGCCGCCGTTCGGCGTCCACCAGAAGGCCCTCGAGGATCCGCTCGCCCGCCTTGTCATGCGTCACCAGTTCGGTGACGTCATCGCACTCCGGGGTGGCGTACTCCGGGTGCGAACCGACATCGAGGTACAGGCGGGCGCCATTGCGCAGGAACACATTGCTGCTGCGGCCCCAGGAAACTACGCGGCGGAAGAGGTACCTGGCCACCTCGTCCGGAGACAGACGCCGTTGTCCCCGGAACGTACACGTGACGCCGTACTCGTTCTCCAGCCCGAAAATTCGGCGGTCCATGCCTGGACTTTACGCTTTTGGCGGGGATCTGAAACCGTTTTGGAGAGGCCAATCGGATCACGATCCGTGCCGGCCCGGTCACCCACGGGTCACCCGCGAGCACGCCGGTGGGGTGCGGCGGTCAGCCCGTCGCACCCCACCGGCGACCCGCCGTCACTCCTCGGCGCCGGGCTCCTCGGTAGCGGAGGTGGCGTCGGAGGTGGCGTCGGAGGTGGCGTCGGACGAGGCCGCAGCCGTGTCGGTACCCGCCTGCGGCTCCGCGTCCGAGTCCGCGTCGGTCGTGGCGTCGCCGCTCAGCAGCCGGCTCAGCTGGCCGCCCAGGATCCGCTTGAACTTGCGCTGCTGGGGCCGCTGCCGGTCCAGCACCGCCACCTCCAACTGCTCGGGGGTGAGGGTGCGCGGCGAGCCGCCGTTGGGGTCACGGGCCAGCGACTCGACAGCCACCCCGAGCGCCTCGGACAGGCTCATCCCGACCCGGTGGCGCTGCCCGAGGTAGTTCCCGATCGAGTCGGCGTTGCCACCGACCACCACCGAGTTCTGCTCGTCGACCACCGAACCGTCAGGGGTGAGCCGGTAGATCTGGTCGTCCTCGGGGCCCTTGCCCACCTCGGCGACGATCAGCTCCACCTCGTACGGCTTCTCGCCGACCGACGAGAAGATGGTGCCCAGCGTCTGCGCGTAGACGTTGGCCAACCCACGGGCCGTCACATCGGCCCGGTCGTAGGAGTACCCGCGCAGATCGGCGTAGCGCACGCCGCCGATCCGCAGGTTCTCGAACTCGTTGTAGCGACCGACCGCGGCGAAGGCGATCTTGTCGTAGATCTCGGACACCTTGTGCAGCGCCCGGGAGGTGTTCTCGGCCACGAAGACGATGCCGTCGGCGTAGGTGAGCACGACCACGCTGCGACCACGCGCGATGCCCTTGCGGGCGTATTCCGCGCGGTCCGCCATGGCCTGCTGCGGCGAGACGTAGAACGGTGTGGACACCGGCGGGTCATCCCCTTCTGGTGGTGGACGGCGGAGTTAGAGGAGCGGAGCCTGGGGACCGTCGGGCTGGTTGCGGCGGTGTTCGGTGATCGAGATCGCGATCTCGCCCACCTCCTGCTCGGAGAGCCGGCGGAAACCGTCCGCGGTGATCAGCGAGACGATCGGGAAGATCCGGCGGGCCAGGTCGGGACCGCCGGTGGCCGAGTCGTCATCGGCCGCGTCGTACAGCGCCTGGACCACCAGGGTGGCGGCCTGATCCGCCGTCAGGTCGCTGCGGTAGAGCTTCTTGAGCGAGCCTCGGGCGAAGACCGAGCCGGAGCCGGTCGCGGCGAAGCCGCGCTCCTCGGAGCGCCCACCGGTGACGTCGTAGGTGAAGATCCGCCCGCGCCCCAGGTCCAGGTCGTACCCCGCGAACAGCGGCACCACGGCCAGCCCCTGCATCGCCATCCCCAGGTTGCCCCGGATCATGGTGGTCAGCCGGTTGGCCTTGCCCTCCAGCGAGAGCACGGTGCCCTCGATCTTCTCGTAGTGCTCCAACTCCAGCTGGAACAGCCGCACCATCTCGACCGCGAGCCCCGCGGTGCCGGCGATGCCGACCGCGCTGTACTCGTCGGCCGGGAAGACCTTCTCGATGTCGCGCTGGGCGATCACGTTGCCCATGGTGGCCCGCCGGTCACCGGCGATCACCACACCACCGTCGAAGACCGCCGAGACGATGGTCGTCCCGTGCGGCGCCTCGATCGTCAGCCCTTCGGGCAGGGCGCGGCGGCCGGGGATGAGTTCCGGCGAGTGCTCCGCCAGGAACTCCATGAAGGAGGAATGTCCGGGGGTGAGGAAGGCAGCCGGTAGACGCCCGGTGCCACGAGTGTTGGCTTCCACACGATTCCTTCCAGGTAGTCGGCAGCCCGCCGGAGCGCGTCGGGCCGGTCCCGCATCTGCCCCAGCGCCGCGTTGCACGCGAAACAGAGGATGCCACGGACCCTACCCGTTTCGTGGTCGTGATCCACATGCTCTGCGCGTTTGTCCTGGCAGATCGGGCAGATGTGGCACTGCTCCTTGAGCATGGCCTGGAGGTCGGCTTCGGTCATGCCGTAGGTACGGCGGAAATGGCTCTCACGATTCCGGGCCGAACGACACGGCTTGCAGTACGGCGCCAGGCCGCTTGACTGCTTCGCGTTCCTGTCCCACTCGGAATGCGGTTTCACCTCGCCGCAATCAGGGCACCGCTTGTGACCTTCAGGCACTTCGACGCGCGGCCTCGGGATTCTCCCCTTCGCCCGCTGCCGCGCGTCGTAGTACTTCGCTGAACATTCACGACAATAGGCCTGCAGGCCGCTCTTCATCGACCTATTGCGCGCAAACTGAGCACGGCCCGGCCATTGCTGGCACCGACTGCACCATGCCCGATTTTCAAATTCGGACATCTGGGATTATTGTCCACCCTTCTGGACAAATCCCCGAACGAAGTCCTCTGCGTTGGACTCGAGCACTTCATCGATTTCGTCCAGCACGGAATCGACGTCCTCGCTCAGCTTCTCCTGACGCTCCTTGAGCTCCTCGGACTGCTCCGCCTCCGCGGTCTGCTCCTCGACGTCCTCCGAGGAGCGGTTCGCCCGCTGCTGGCCGCCGCCGGTGTCCTTGGTCGCCATGTCCCTCACCCCGCTCGCAATCGTCTGGCACGGTTGGTCGGTCCGGGCTTGCTGCTCAGACCCTATACACCGGGTGGCGCGAGGCGCTGCCCGTTCGTGGTTGGTACTTGATGAAACGCCGGAACCTCACCCTGATGATTCCCATCGCCGGGGGCTTTCACCCGTGGTGACGGATCACTCACCCACCGCTCAGCACCCGGACCAGTTCCTCGGCGGTGCGGCAGCGGTCGAGCAGTTCCTTGACGTGGTTGCGGGTGCCGCGCAGGGGCTCCAGGGTGGGGACCCGCTGCAGCGAGTCGCGGCCCGGCAGGTCGAAGATGACGGAGTCCCAGGAGGCCGCGGCCACGTGCTCGGCGTACTGGTCGAGGCAGCGGCCGCGGAAGTAGGCGCGGGTGTCGTCCGGGGGCTGGTGGACGGCGCGCAGCACCTCTTCCTCGGTGAGCAGGCGCTCGAAGCGGCCGCGGGCGACCAGGCGGTTGTAGAGGCCCTTCTCGGCGCGCACGTCGCTGTACTGGAGGTCGACCAGGTGCAGCCGGGGGTTGTCCCAGTCCAGGCCGTCGCGCTGGCGGTAGCCCTCCAGCAGTTCCTTCTTGGCGACCCAGTCGAGCTGCTTGGACAGGCTCATCGGGTCGCGCTCCAGCTTGCCGAGCACGTCCTCCCAGCGGCTGAGCACGTCCTTGGTCTGCTCGTCGGCGTCGTGGCCGTAGCGGTCCTCGACGTACTTGCGGGCCAGTTCGTAGTACTCCATCTGAAGCTGGACGGCGGTGAGCTTGCGGCCGTTGCGCAGCGTGATCTGGTACCGCAGCTCGTGGTCGTGGGAGACCCGGTGCAGGGTGCGCACGGGCTGGTCGACGGCGAGGTCGACGGCGATGAAGCCGTCCTCGATCATGGCCAGCACCAGCGAGGTGGTGCCGAGCTTGAGGTAGGTGGAGATCTCCGAGAGGTTGGCGTCGCCGATGATCACGTGCAGCCGGCGGTACTTCTCCGCGTCGGCGTGCGGCTCGTCGCGGGTGTTGATGATCGGGCGCTTGAGGGTGGTCTCCAGGCCGACCTCGACCTCGAAGTAGTCGGCCCGCTGGCTGAGCTGGAAGCCGTGGGCGGAGCCGTCCTGGCCGATGCCGACCCGGCCGGCGCCGGTGACCACCGGGCGGGAGACGAAGAACGGGGTGAGGTGGCGCACGATGTCGGCGAACGGGGTGGCCCGCTGCATCAGGTAGTTCTCGTGGGTGCCGTAGGAGGCGCCCTTGTTGTCGGTGTTGTTCTTGTAGAGGTGGATGTTCTGCCCGTTGGGCAGCTCCAGGGCGCGGGCGGCCGCCTCGGCCATGATCCGCTCGCCGGCCTTGTCCCAGAGCACGGCGTCGCGCGGGTTGGTCACCTCGGGCGAGCTGTACTCGGGGTGTGCGTGGTCGACGTAGAAGCGGGCTCCGTTGGTGAGGATGATGTTGGCCAGGCCGATGTCCTCGTCGGTGAGTTGGCTGGCGTCGGCCACCTCCCGGGCGAGGTCGAATCCCCTCGCGTCCCGCAGCGGGTTCTCCTCCTCGAAGTCCCAGCGGGCGCGGCGCGCCCGGTGCATCGCCGCCGCGTAGGCGTTGACGATCTGGGACGAGGTGAGCATGGCGTTGGCGTTGGGGTGTCCGGGTACGGAGATCCCGTACTCGGTCTCGATGCCCATCACGCGCCTTACGGTCATGCGGCCCTCCTTGCCCGTCGCTCCGCCCCGAGCGGGCGGGGCACCGACGTCCCTGCTGTGCCACCGCGGCTGACGGACCGTCGGGTCCGCCAGCCGCGTCTGTCGAGCCTGTCCGGCCTGCCGGGGCCGTGGGCGCTTGCTACAGGTACTGCCCGGTGTTGGCGACGGTGTCGATGGAGCGGCCGGACTCCGCGCCCTGCTTGCCGGTGACCAGCGTGCGGATGAAGACGATCCGCTCGCCCTTCTTGCCCGAGATCCGAGCCCAGTCGTCCGGGTTGGTGGTGTTGGGCAGGTCCTCGTTCTCCTTGAACTCGTCCACGCAGGCGGCGAGCAGGTGGGAGACCCGCAGACCGCGCTGGCCGTGGTCGAGGAAGTCCTTGATCGCCATCTTCTTGGCCCGGTCCACGATGTTCTGGATCATGGCGCCGGAGTTGAAGTCCTTGAAGTAGAGGACTTCCTTGTCACCGTTGGCGTAGGTGACCTCCAGGAAGCGGTTCTCCTCGCTCTCGGTGTACATCCGCTCGACCACGGTCTGGATCATGGCGAGCACGGTGGTGTCCACCGAGCCCTCGTGCTCCTTGAGGTCGTCGGGGTGGAAGGGCAGCGAGTTCCTGAGGTACTTGGAGAAGATGTCCTTGGCGGCCTCGGCGTCCGGACGCTCGATCTTGATCTTGACGTCGAGTCGGCCGGGGCGCAGGATCGCCGGGTCGATCATGTCCTCGCGGTTCGAGGCGCCGATCACGATGACGTTCTCCAGGCCCTCCACGCCGTCGATCTCGGCGAGCAGCTGGGGGACGATGGTGTTCTCCACGTCCGAGCTGATGCCGGAGCCGCGGGTGCGGAAGAGCGACTCCATCTCGTCGAAGAAGACGATGACGGGGGTGCCCTCGCTGGCCTTCTCGCGCGCCCGCTGGAAGACCAGGCGGATCTGCCGCTCGGTCTCGCCGACGAACTTGTTGAGCAGCTCGGGGCCCTTGATGTTGAGGAAGTAGCTCTTGCCCTGCGGACGGCCGGTGACCTCGGCGACCTTCTTGGCGAGCGAGTTGGCCACCGCCTTGGCGATCAGCGTCTTGCCGCAGCCGGGCGGGCCGTAGAGGAGGACGCCCTTGGGCGGGCGCAGCTCGTACTCCTTGAAGAGGTCGGCGTGCAGGTAGGGCAGTTCGACCGCGTCGCGGATCTGCTCGATCTGGTTGGCGAGGCCGCCGATCTGGCGGTAGTCGATGTCCGGGACCTCTTCGAGGACCAGTTCCTCGACTTCGGCCTTGGGAACCACCTCGTAGACGTAGCCGGAGCGCGGCTCCAGCAGCAGCGCGTCGCCGGCGCGCAGCGTGATGTCACGCAGCGGCTCGGCCAGCCGCACCACCCGCTCCTCGTCGGTGTGTCCGACGACCAGCGCGCGTTCGCCGTCCTCGAGCACCTCCTTGAGGGTGACGAGGTCGCCGATCGACTCGAAGGCGAAGGCGTCGACGATGTTGAGTGCCTCGTTGAGCAGGACTTCCTGCCCGCGACGCAGCTCGTCCAGGTCGATGGTGGGGCTGACGTTGACGCGCAGCTTTCGCCCGCCCGTGAAGATGTCGGCGGTGCCGTCCTCGTTCTGCGTGAGGAAGGTGCCGAATCCGGCGGGGGGCTGGGCCAGCCGGTCCACTTCCTCCTTGAGGGCCACGATCTGGTCGCGGGCCTCGCGCAGGGTGGCTGCGAGCCGCTCGTTCTGAGCGGTCACGCCGGCCAGGTTGGTCTGAAGCTCGACGATCCGGTCTTCGAGAACTCTCGAAGAGCGCGGGGAGTCGGCCAGCTTGCGACGCAGCACGGCGATCTCCTGCTCCAGGTACGAGACCTGTGCGGCCTCGTCGGAACCACGGGCGGGCTTGCCGGCACTGCGGTTGTAGTCGTCATCGTGGGCTGCCACGGTCCTCACCTCCTCCGGGGAGCGGGATGCTTCCAGACCCTACCTGCACTAGGGGTCGCGTAAACCCCTAGATCAAGAAAGACGGAAGGGGTGTGTCCGATCTTCACCCGTGTGTGCTTCCCCTCGGCAAGCAGATACCCACCGCACACGCCCGGAAAGCGGGCGGAGGGTAGGGTCGAGCGAGTCAATATCCGATCGTGACCGTTTCTAGGCAGGAACCGATGTCAGTGACCAGTGGGGCGGGTGCCGCCGAGCCTCTCGAGGTGTGGATCGATCAGGACCTGTGCACCGGGGACGGGATCTGTGTCCAGTACGCGCCGGAGGTCTTCGAACTGGACATCGACGGTCTGGCCTATGTGAAGGGCGAGGACGACGAGTTGCGCCAGCAGCCGGGGGCCACCACGCGGGTGCCGCTGACGCTGCTTCAGGACGTGGTGGACTCGGCGAAGGACTGCCCGGGCGACTGCATCCACGTGCGACGGGTCGCCGACCGGGTCGAGGTGTACGGGCCGGACGCGGACTGAGCCGCGAATGGCCCCTGGCCGGGGCGAGTTGGCGCCCCGTCAGGCTGAGCGGTGCTGACCCTCGGTCAGGTCGCGGCGGTCGGGGCGATCTGCTGGGTGCGCTGGTAGCCGTCGGCGTGCCGGGTCCAGTTGAACTGGACGGTCAGGTCGGGGCAGCAGCGCGGCACGTCGGCGGTGGAGTAGCCCTTGGCGATGGCGGTGATGGTGCCGTCGGAGCGCAGCGCGAGCCGGGTCACGATGAAGCCCTCCTGCCAGCGCAGCAGGGTGTCGCGCACGGCCGGGTGGCCGTCCTGGCCGGGGGCGAGGACGAAGACGCCGTCGGGGGCGGTGCCGCTGCCGGCCTGGCAGTGGGCGGCGACCACGGTGGCCGGGGTCCCGTCGCCCAGGTCGGCGGTGAAGCTGATCGACACGGCGGTGGGCATCGGTCCGCAGTCCAGCGGGAGCTGGGCCTGGGCGGGGTCCGGGGCCTGCGCGGTGGGCAGCGCGTGCGGGGTGTCGGTGGCGCCCTGCGCGCTGCCCGGGGCGGCGAGCGGGTGGCTCGCGACGCTCGGTGCGGCGGCCAGCGTGCCGGTGACCAGGGCGGTGCAGGCCAGCACGACCAGGCCCCAGCGCCAGGGGCCCGAGCGGGCGGCGGCGGGTGCCGGCGCCTGGGCACCCTCGGTGGGTCGGGGGGTGCGCGCCGGATCGGGTGCCGTCGTGTCCGCTGCGTTGGCCAAGAGGTCCCCTCCACCGGCCCGGGGTGAACGTGTACGCGCAGATCGTCGCACATGGGCGCGGTGTGGTCGGCACCGGGGGCGCCGCCCGTCGAGCGGCCGGCCGAACGCCTCGGGGGCGGCGCTCCGGGCGGGAGCGCCGCCCCCGAGGGCGGACGGGCGGGACGGGTCGTCCCGGTCAGTCCTGGTCGATCACCGGCGTGGCGGCCTTGGCGGCGGCCCGGGCGGCGGCGCGCTCGGCCAGGCTGGTCTCGGCCGAGCCGTTGTCGTAGTCCTCGCCGTAGGCGCCCTTGGCGGGGCGGCGGCGGCGCAGCGGCGGCTCGACGCCGTCGGCCAGCCGGCGGGAGGTGAGCAGGAAGCCGGTGTGCCCGATCATCCGGTGGTCGGGGCGGACGGCCAGGCCTTCGACGTGCCAGGTGCGGACCATGGTCTCCCAGGACTGCGGCTCGGTGAAGGTGCCGTGCTCGCGCAGCGCCTCGACGGTGCGCGACAGCTGGGTGGTGGTGGCCACGTAGCAGCAGATCAGGCCGCCGGGGACGAGCGCCTTGGCGGCGACGTCCAGGCACTCCCAGGGCGCCAGCATGTCCAGGATGATCCGGTCGACGTCGCTCTCCACCAGGTTGTCCTGGAGGTCGCCGACGGTGAGCTTCCAGGCCGGGTGGGCGCCGCCGAAGTAGCGCTCGACGTTGCTGCGGGCGATGTCCGCGAAGTCCTGGCGGCGCTCGTAGGAGGCCAGCAGCCCGGTGTCGCCGACGGCCCGCAGCAGGTAGGTGCTGAGCGCGCCGGAGCCGACGCCGGCCTCGACCACGCGGGCGCCGGCGAAGATGTCGGCCATGGCCAGGATCTGCCCCGCGTCCTTGGGGTAGATCACGGCGGCGCCGCGGGGCATGGACAGGACGTAGTCGGGGAGCAGGGGGCGCAGCGCGAGATAGGGGACGTTCCCGGTGGTGCGCACGACGGTGCCCTCGGGGGCGCCGATCAGCTCATCATGCGGGAACGCGCCCTTGTGGGTGTGGAAGTTCTTTCCACCCTCGAGCGTGAACGTGTAGTGACGGCCCTTGGGGTCGGTCAGCTGAACCTGATCCCCGACCGTGAATGGCCCCCGCCTGCGGGTGGCACCGGTCGGTTCGGACATGCCGACAATCCTATCCCGGCCCGGACACCGCTCGACGCCGGGCGATCATCACGGTCCGTGACCGGCAGCTGTGGGCTCAGCGGCCGGTGAGCACCGCGCTCAGCCGGCGTTCGACGTCGGAGACGGCGAGCACGCCGTAGGGCCGGCCGTCCTCCTCGACCACCAGGTACTCGCTGGCCGGGGTGGTGCGCAGCGCGGCCAGCAGCTGCTCGCCGTCCAGGTCGGCGGAGATCCGCAGGCCGGGTTCGAGCGAGCGGGCCAGCGCCCCGACGGCCACCCAGGGGCGGCGGTGCTCCGGGACCTGGAGCACGGCGGCCTCCTTGACCAGCGCGATCGGGTCGCCGTGGCCGTCGATCACCACCACCGCGCCGGCCTGGGCCTCGCGGGCCTGGCGCAGCGCCTCGGCGAGCGGGGTCTCGGCGGTGACCGAGACGGCCCGGCGGGTCAGGCCGCGCACCGCCAGGCCGGGCAGCGCCTCCTTGAGTCTCGCGTTGCGCAGGGCCCCGCCGGCGCCGTTCCAGATCACCACGGCGAGCACCGCGGCCAGCACCGAGTCGAGCAGCGCCTGGCTGCCGCTCTGCTGGGCGCCGGCCCGGGCCGAGCTGATCGCGGGCAGGCCGAACAGCACGACCAGGGCGAGCACCCGCCCGGCCCAGGCGGCCGCGATGGTGCCGGTCATCTGGCGTCCGGTCAGGCCCCAGACCACGGCGCGCAGCATCCGGCCGCCGTCCAGTGGCAGGCCGGGCAGCAGGTTGAAGACGGCGACCACCAGGTTGGCCACCATCAGGCCGGCCAGCAGCACGCCGGGCACGGTCTCCAGCTCGACCAGGTCCAGGAAGAGCCAGCAGATCCCGCCGAGCACCAGGGAGAGCAGCGGCCCGACGAAGGCCAGCCAGAACTCCCGGCCAGGGGTCTCGGCCTCCTTCTCGATCTCGGAGATGCCGCCGAAGAACTGCAGTTGGATCCGGCGGACCCCGAGCTTGTAGCGCAGCGCGACCAGGGTGTGGGCCAGCTCGTGGACCAGGACGGAGGCGTAGAAGGCGATCGCGAAGGAGAGCGCCACCAGGTAGCGGGTGAAGCCGAGGCCGGGCAGCACGTTGGAGAGCTGGTCGCCGAAGAGCCAGGTGATCAGGGCGGCGATCAGGAACCAGGTGGGGGTGACGTAGATCGGCACGCCGAACGGACGGCCCATCAGGATCGCGCCGCCGGGACGCTCCGGCTCCTTGGCGGGGCCGTCGGGGCCGGCGGGACCGTTCTGGCGTGGCGGTTGCTGTGAGGTCTGCTGCCCTGTGGTGTCGCTCACCGTGACCCCTTCAGGTCGTCGTCCCCGCCTCGGCCCCGTCCCTGGCGGGCGGAGGCTGCCCACGCTACGTGATCTCGGACCGCGATGGCGTGAGTGCCCCCTGGTGAACGTTCTACCCAACTTGCGGGCGGTGAGTGGTCTGACAGCCGGATGACAGCCGGACCCCATAGGGTCTGGGTATGCAGCAGACCGAGACCGCCCGCCAGGCCGTGCCGCCGAGCGGGCTGTCCCCTTCGCGCGCCGGGGACTTCCTGACCTGCCCGCTGCTCTACCGGCTGCGGGTGATCGACAAGCTGCCGGAGCCGCCGAGCCAGGCGGCCACCCGGGGCACCCTGGTGCACGCGGTGCTGGAGCGGCTCTTCGACCACCCGGCCGGCGAGCGGACCCCGCAGCGCGCGCTGGAGCTGCTGCGCCCGCAGTGGGAGCGGCTGCTGGGTGAGCGGCCGGAGCTGGCCGAACTGTTCCCGGGTGCGGACGGGGGCGGGGCCGGGGAGGCGGCCGAGCAGTTGGCGCGCTGGCTGGCGGACGCCGAGAAGCTGCTCGCCCAGTGGTTCCGGCTGGAGGACCCGACCCGGCTGGAGCCGGTGGAGCGCGAGCTGTACGTGGAGACCGTGCTCGACTCGGGGCTGAAGCTGCGCGGCTACATCGACCGGGTCGACGTGGCGCCCACCGGCGAGGTGCGGCTGGTGGACTACAAGACCGGGCGCGCGCCCTCGCGGGACTTCGAGGGCAAGGCGATGTTCCAGATGAAGTTCTACGCCCTGGTGGTGTGGCGCTGGAAGGGCGTGCTGCCCAAGCGGCTGCAGCTGGTGTACCTGGGCGGCGGCGGTGACGTGGTCAGCTACGACCCGGACGAGGCGGACCTGCGCTCGGTGGAGCGCAAGCTGCTGGCGCTCTGGGAGACCATCGGCCGGGCGGTGGCCACCGGGGAGTTCCCGGCCACCCGCAACCGGCTCTGCGACTGGTGCGACCATCAGGCGAGCTGCCCGGAGTTCGGCGGGACTCCCCCGCCCTACCCCCTGCCGATCACCGGGCTGCCGCCGCAGAAGACCGTGACGAGCATGACGAGCAAGGAGTCCTAGGTGGCGATCCGAGTGCTGCTGGTCGACGACCAGCCACTGCTGCGCACCGGTTTCCGGATGATTCTGGAGGCCGAGTCCGATCTGGTGGTGGTGGGCGAGGCCGGGGACGGTCAGCAGGCGCTGGAACAGGTGCGGGCCCTGCAGCCCGATGTGGTGCTGATGGACATCCGGATGCCCCGGATGGACGGGGTGGAGGCGACCAGACGGATCGTCGGGCCGGGTCGGGACGGCCCGGTGAAGGTGCTGGTGCTGACCACCTTCGACCTGGACGAGTACGTGGTGGAGGCGCTGCGGGCCGGGGCCAGCGGGTTCCTGCTCAAGGACGTGCCGGCCGAGGAGCTGGTGCAGGCGATCCGGGTGGTGGCCGACGGGGCCGCGATGCTGGCGCCCTCGATCACCCGCCGGCTGCTGGACATGTACGCGACCCGGCTGCCCTCGGGCGACGAGACGCCCTCGCCCGCGCTGACCGCGCTGACCGAGCGGGAGATGGAGGTGTTGCGGCTGGTCGCCAAGGGGCTGTCGAACGCCGAGATCGCCGCCGAGCTGTTCGTCAGCGAGACCACGGTGAAGACGCACGTGGGCCATGTGCTGACCAAGCTCGGGCTGCGCGACCGGGTGCAGGCCGCGGTCTTCGCCTACGAGAGCGGGCTGGTCCGGCCGGGCGCGGCATAGGCCCGGCCCTGCCCTGCCCTGCCCTGCGGCGGGAAACGATTCGTCGATTCGTCAGCTGGCAGCAGCCGTACGAGAAGCCCGAGGGGCCGTCCGGAGTTCCGGACGGCCCCTCGGCGTACCGCGCCCGGCTCAGCCGCGGCTGAGCTCGGAGAACCGGATCAGGGAGGTGGAGTCCACGGCGGCCTCCACGCCGTTGATGTCCTCGCGTGCGGTGTAGAGCGCCTTGCTCTGCACCAGCGGGACCATCGGGACGTCGACGGCCAGCTGGTTCTGGATGGTGCCGAAGGTGCCGGCGGACTGCAGGCGGTCGGCCTGGCGCTGGGTCTGCGGGAGCAGCTGCTGGCTGATCACCGGGTCGTCGAAGCCGTTGTGGAAGGATCCACCGTCGACCACCAGCGGCGCCACGAAGTCCTCGGCGTCCGGGTAGTCGGCGCTCCAGCCGGTGGTGTAGGCCTGGTAGCTGCCCTGTGCCCAGGCCTTGCGGTAGACGCTCCAGTCGGCCACCTGCTGGGTGGTGACCTGGAACAGCCCGCCGGCCTCCAGCTGCTTCTTCAGTGCCGCGGCCTCGGCGCCCGAGGCGGCGGCACCGGTCCAGGCGAGGTTGAACTTGACCGGCGTGGCGATCTTCGCGGTTGCCAGGATCGCCTTGGCCTTGGCCGCGTCCGGCTGACCGTACTTGTCGAAGAAGGCGGTGTTGTGCCCGGCGACGCCCTGCGGGACGACCGAGTAGAGCGGCTGCACGGTGTTCGAGAAGACCTGGCTGCTGAGCTGGTCGCGGTCGACCAGCTGGGCGGCGGCCTGGCGCACCGCCTGCTGACTCAGCGTCTGGTCCTTGGTGTTGAAGACCAGGAAGCCGGAGTCGCTGCCGTCCACCTCGGTGACCTTGAGGGTGCCCTTGCCGGCCGTCTGGTCGGCCTGCAGCTGGGCGGCCACCTTCGGGTCCAGGCTGTTGTCGGCCAGGTCGACCTGGCCGCTGTCCAGCGCGCTCTTCAGCTGGTCGGGCTGGGTGAAGAAGCGGACCGCGATCTTCGAGGTCTTCGCCTTCTCGTCGCCCTGGTACTTGCCGTTGGCCGACAGGCTGACCTTGGCGGGGGTCTTGGTGCCGTCCGAGGCGGTGGTCTCGTCCACCGAGTCGATCTTGTACGGCCCCGAACCGATCAGCTGGTCGTTGGCCAGCTCCTTGTCGGCCGGGAAGACGCTGTGGTCCACGATCGAGCCGGCGCCGCTGGCCAGCTTGTCCGGCAGCACCGCGTCGGGCTGGGTCAGGTGGAAGACCACGTCGCTGTCGCCCTGCGCCTCGACCGACTTGACGGTGTCGAGGAGCGAGGCGGGACCGTTCGGGTCGGCGATCTTCTTCATCCGGTTCACCGAGAAGACCACGTCCTGCGCGGTCAGCGGGTGGCCGTTGGAGAAGGTCAGGCCCTGGCGCAGGGTGCAGTGGTAGGTCATCGCGTCAGAGCTGAACTCGCAGGACTGCGCGGCGTCGGGCTGCGGCGTGGTGGCGCCGACCGGGAACCGGAGCAGCCCCTGGAAGGTGTTCTCCAGGATCAGCCAGGAGCCGATGTCGTAGGCACCGGCCGGGTCGAGCACGGTGGTGCTGTTGACGGTGCCCAGGGTGATCGGGCTGCTGCTGCCGCCACCCGCGATGGACTTGACCGAGCCGCAGCCGGCCAGCGAAGTGGCGACCAGGGCCGCACACCCCAGGGTCGCGATGCGCCCGGGCACGCGTCGTATGGCTGAAGTCATGCGTTCCTTCTCCGTGCAGGCCGGCCGTGGGGACCGGTGGGCAGGCCGCTGGACGGCCCCGGATCAGGGATTCGCGCCGCACGCTCTGCCCAAGGCGTGTCGGGATAGACCGCGCCAGCCTGCCATATCCCGCAGGTCGCGCTCACCGCCGCCGGGGAACGGGGTATGCGAAGGACGTGCGCAGAGCCGACGAGTTGTCAGCCGATGTCCGGTTTCGCCCTACCAGGCCGGGCCGACTCGCGGCCCGGCGGGCGGGAAAAGGAGACGAGCGTCACATTCGGGCGGCGAAATCACAGGTGGTATCACACCTGGGCGGCGACCGCCGAGCGCAGCAGGTCCAGGTCGAGTTCGGCCAGCGAGCGCAGCACAACGCGCCCGGGAGCGGCGGCGATCGGCGCCACCGAAGGCACCGCGATCACCGGACAGCCGGCCGCCTCGCCGGCCTGGACGCCCAGCGGCGCGTCCTCGATCACCACGCAGCGGGCCGGTGTGGCGCCGAAGCGGGCGACCGCGGCCAGGTACGGGTCGGGGTGCGGCTTGGTGCGGGTCACCTCGTCACCGGCCACCGAGAAGGCGAACGGGTGGTCCCCGAGGTTCTTCAGGACCAGGTCGATGATCCGCCGGTGCGAGGCGGAGACCAGCGCGGCCGGGATCCGGTGCTCGGCGAGCAGCGCCAGCAGCTCGGCGGCGCCGGGCATCAGCGGCGCGCCACCGTCCAGCAGTTCGACGAAACGCTCGTTGATCCCGACGGCCAGCTCGGCCGGGCTCACCTCCAGGCCGGTGACGCCGAGCAGGTAGTCGATCACCCGGGTCATCGGACCGCCGACCACGTGGGCCCGGTGCGAGTCGTCCAGCGGGTGGCCGAGTTCGGCGAAGAGCGAGGCCTCGGCCTGCCACCAGTACTGCTCGCTGTCGATCAGCGTGCCGTCCATGTCCACCAGCACCGCCTGCGGGTCCGGGCCGCCGAGCGCGTCGAGCTGCACGGCTGCGGTGTCGACAGTGGTCATGCGGCACGCTCCTTCGCTGTTCGACCCCGCCCCTGCGGAGCGGGGTCGTCCAGGATACGCGCCCGGACACGAACGGCACGCGACCAAGGCGTTACCGCGCGTTGAAGTACTTCGCCTCGGGGTGGTGGATCACGATGGCGTCGGTGGACTGCTCGGGGTGGAGCTGGAACTCCTCGGAGAGCACCACGCCGATCCGCTCCGGCTTGAGCAGCTCGGCGATCTTGGCGCGGTCCTCCAGCTCGGGGCAGGCACCGTAGCCGAGCGAGAAGCGGGCGCCGCGGTACTTGAGCGCGAACATGTCCCGGACGTCCTGCGGGTCCTCGTCGCCGAAGCCCAGCTCGAAGCGGACCCGGGCGTGCCAGAACTCGGCCAGCGCCTCGGCCAGTTGCACCGACAGGCCGTGCAGCTCCAGGTAGTCGCGGTAGGCGTTGGCCTGGAACAGCTCGTTCGCGGCCTCGGAGACCCGGTTGCCCATGGTGACCACCTGCAGGCCGAGCACGTCGCGCTCGCCGCTCTCCTCCGGACGGAAGAAGTCCGCCAGGCACAGGCGGCGGCCGCGCCGCTGGCGCGGGAAGGTGAACCGGGTGCGCTCGGTGCCGTCCTGGTGGTAGACGATCAGGTCGTCGCCCTTGGAGTTGGCCGGGTAGTAGCCGTAGATCACGGCCGGCTCCAACCAGCCCTCGGTCTGCAGCCGGTCCAGCCACATCCGCAGCCGCGGCCGGCCCTCGGTCTCCACCAGCTCCTCGTAGGACGGTCCCTGGCCGGTGCGCGCCGCCTTCAGACCCCACTGGCCCTTGAACAGCGCGTCCTCGTCCAGCCAGGAGGCGTAGTCGGCGAACGGGATGCCCTTGACGATCCGGTCGCCCCAGAACGGCGGGGTGGGCAGCCGGTTGTCCACCGCGACGTCCGAGCGGATCTGGCCGAGGTTCGGCTCCTGCTCCTCCTCGACCACCTCGGTGCGGGCGTGCCGGCGCTGGCGCAGCTCGGGCAGGGCCGCGCCCGGCACCCCGCGCTTGACGCCGATCAGCGCGTCCATCAGCTTGAGGCCCTCGAAGGCGTCCCGGGCGTAGCGGACCTCGCCCTCGTAGATGGCGTGCAGGTCCTGCTCGACGTAGGCCCGGGTGAGCGCGGCGCCGCCGAGGATCACCGGGAAGTCGGCGGCCAGCTTGCGCTGGTTCAGCTCCTCCAGGTTCTCCTTCATGATCACGGTGGACTTGACCAGCAGGCCCGACATGCCGATCACGTCCGCCCGGTGCTCCTGGGCGGCCTCCAGGATCGCCGAGACGGGCTGCTTGATGCCCAGGTTGACCACGGTGTAGCCGTTGTTGGACAGGATGATGTCCACCAGGTTCTTGCCGATGTCGTGCACGTCGCCCTTGACGGTGGCCAGCACGATGGTGCCCTTGCCCTCGTCGTCGGACTTCTCCATGTGCGGCTCCAGGTACGCCACCGCACCCTTCATCACCTCGGCGGACTGCAGGACGAAGGGCAGTTGCATCTGGCCGGAGCCGAACAGCTCGCCGACCACCTTCATGCCGTCCAGCAGCGTCTCGTTGACGATCGCCAGTGCCGGACGCTCGGTGAGCGCCTCGTCCAGGTCGGCCTCCAGGCCCTTGCGCTCGCCGTCGATGATCCGGCGCTTGAGCCGCTCCTCCAGCGGCAGCGCCGCCAGCTCCTCGGCCTTGGACGCGGCGCTGGAGGCGGCCGAGACGCCCTGGAAGATCTCGAGCAGCTTCTGCAGCGGGTCGTAGGCCGGTTCGTCCCCGTGCTCGGGGCGGCGCCGGTCGTAGACCAGGTCGAGCGCGACCTGGCGCTGCTCCTCGGGGATCCGCGCGATCGGCAGGATCTTGGCGGCGTGCACGATCGCCGAGTCCAGACCGGCTTCGACGCACTCGTGCAGGAAGACCGAGTTGATCACCTGACGGGCCGCCGGCGAGAGGCCGAAGGAGATGTTGGACAGGCCCAGCGTGGTCTGCACGTCCGGGTGACGGCGCTTCAGCTCGCGGATCGCCTCGATGGTCTCGATGCCGTCGCGGCGCGACTCCTCCTGCCCGGTGCCCAGGGTGAAGGCCAGGCAGTCCACCAGGATGTCGCTCTCGGCGATGCCGTACTCGCGGCCCAACTGCTCGATCAGCCGCTCGGCGATGGCGACCTTGGTCTCGGCGGTGCGGGCCTGACCGCTCTCGTCGATGGTCAGCGCGATCAGCGCCGCGCCGTGCTCGCGAGCCAGCGCCGCGACCTTGCCGAACCGGGTGTCGGGACCGTCGCCGTCCTCGTAGTTGACCGAGTTGAGCACCGCGCGCCCGCCCAGCAGCTCCAGGCCCGCGCGCAGCACCTGCGGCTCGGTGGAGTCCAGCACGATCGGCAGGGTGGAGGCCGTCGCGAGGCGGCCGGCGATCTCCTTCATGTCCGCTACGCCGTCGCGGCCCACGTAGTCCACGCACAGGTCCAGCAGGTGCGCGCCCTCGCGGATCTGCTCGCGGGCGATCTCCACGCAGGCCTGCCAGTCGCCGGCCAGCATCGACTCGCGGAACTTCTTCGAGCCGTTCGCGTTGGTCCGCTCGCCGATCGCCAGGTAGGAGGTGTCCTGGCGGAACGGGACCGCCTGGTAGAGCGAGGCGGCGGCCGGCTCGGGGCGCGGGTGGCGCTCGGCCAGCGGGCGGCCCTGGACCCGCTCGACCACCTGGCGCAGGTGCTCGGGTGTGGTGCCGCAGCAGCCGCCGACCAGCGACAGGCCGTACTCGCGGGTGAAGGTGTCGTGCGCGTCCGCCAGCTCGGCGGGGCTCAGCGGGTAGTGCGCACCGTCCTTGCCGAGCACCGGCAGACCGGCGTTCGGCATGCAGGAGAGCCCGATCCGGGCGTTCTTGGCCAGGTAGCGCAGGTGCTCGCTCATCTCGGCCGGGCCGGTGGCACAGTTCAGGCCGATGTAGTCGAGGGACAGCGGCTCCAACGCGGTCAGCGCGGCCCCGATCTCCGAGCCCAGCAGCATGGTGCCGGTGGTCTCGACCGTCACCTGGGCCAGCACCACCAGGTCGAGGCCGGCCTCGGCCAGCGCGTCCTTGCAGCCCAGCACCGCCGCCTTGGTCTGCAGCAGGTCCTGGCTGGTCTCCACCAGCAGCGCGTCCGCGCCGCCCGCGATCAGGCCGGCCGCGTTCTGCTTGAAGCCCTCGCGGACCAGGTCGAAGGTGGTGTGACCCAGCGTCGGCAGCTTGGTGCCCGGGCCGATCGAACCGAGCACCCAGCGGGTGCGGCCGTCCTCGTAGGAGTCGGCCACCTCGCGGGCGATCCGGGCGCCGGCCTCGGACAGCTCGAAGATCCGCTCGGGAATGTCGTACTCCCCCAGCGCCGTGAGGTTCGCGCCGAAGGTGTTGGTCTCCACGCAGTCCACGCCGACCGAGAAGTACGCCTGGTGCACCCCGCGCACGATGTCGGGACGGGTCACGTTCAGGACCTCGTTGCAGCCTTCCAGGTCCTGGAAGTCCTCGAGCGTCGGATTCTGTGCCTGCAGCATCGTCCCCATCGCGCCGTCGGCGACGACGACCCGGCTGGCGAGGGCCTCGCGCAGCGCGGTGGCGCGGGCCTGGTGGACGGCGGTCTGGGTGCCTGCGGGGACACTGGTGGCCATGGGGCTACTCCCTGGATGCGACGGCTGTCGGCTATGCGCACCCTCCGGACGGGGGCGCACCCCGCCAGCGTATCCGGCCGGGCGCTCTGCGACGGAGACCATTCCGTATGGTGGGCCATCAGAGCTGACCCAGGGGCGGAATTCGTGGTCGAAGCGTGGCATTCGAGCAGGTGGCGGCAGGTCTCGGCGAGGTGGCGGCAGGTCCTGGCGGGCGGTGGGCGGCGGCTGCGGGCCGGGTGGCGGGGCTGGTCACGGCGACGGCCGATCGTCACGCTCACCGCGCTGGCGCTGGTGGCCCTGCTGGTGCTGCCACCGGCCGGGATCGCCACGGCGCTGCGGCTGGAGGCCGCCGGGACGCCCTCCGCGCTGGCCCGCACCCGGGGGCAGGACGCGGCCTGGCTCGGGCACGCCTGGGTGGACGGCCGCAAGGGCCCGGCTGACCTGGCCGGGCTGCCGCAGCTGATCCAGGGCGGCATCCGGGACCTGTTCGTACATGCCGGCCCGCTGAACGACGACGGCTCGCTGCCCGCCGACCGCTACCCGCAGGCCGGCGCCCTGCTCGCGGCGGTGCACCGCGAACTGCCCGGTGTGCGGGTGCAGGCCTGGCTGGGCGACCTGGTGGCACCGGAGGAGGTCGGGCTCCACTTGGACGACCCGGCGGTTCGCCGACGGATCACCGACTCGGCGGCGCAGGTGCTGGACGCGGGCTTCGACGGCGTGCACTTCGACCTGGAGCCGGTGCACTCGGGCGACGCCGGCTACCTCGCGCTGCTCGACCAGGTGCACGCGCTGACCGCCGCGCGCGGCGTGCCGTTCTCGGTGGCCACCCCGCAGATCGATCCGCTACCGGGGCTGCACGCCGTGGCGGGCACCCTCACCGGGCATCCCAAGTGGTGGTCGCAGGCCTACTTCGGGCAGGTGGCGCGGCGGGTCGACCAGGTGGCGGTGATGTCCTACGACACCGCGATGCCGCTGCCCTCGCTCTACACCGGCTACGTCGCGCAGCAGACCGCGCTGGCCTTGGAGGTCACCCCGGCCTCGGTCGACCTGCTGATGGGGCTGCCCGCCTACGACGCCGACCAGGTGGGCCACCGGGGCTCGGCCGAGACGGTGGCGGCGGCGGTGCGCGGGGTGCGCCTGGCGCTGGGGCGGCACGCGGCGGGGCGGCAGGCCTTCGGGGTGGCCGTCTACGCGGACTTCACGGCGACGGCGGCGGACTGGGCGACGTACCGGCGGGACTGGTGCGGGCTGGACTGACCGGGCGGTGAGCGGTGCGAGGGGAACCGGTGCTGCCGAGCAGATCTGACGATCCGTCACCCGAGCGCGCAAGCCGGCCGCTGGGCCCCGACCTCCCGGGGCCCAGCGGCGGGCGGGGCGGCTCAGTTGAAGTCGAGCTCGCCGGTGCGGGTGCGCTTCAGCTCGAAGAACTTCGGGAAGCCGGCCAGCAGCCGGGCGCCGTCGAAGAGCTTGACCGCATCCTCGCCACGCGGGATCGCGGTCAGCACCGGGCCGAAGAAGGCCACGCCGTCGATGTGGATGGTCGGGGTGCCGACGTCCTCGCCGACCGGGTCCATGCCCTCGTGGTGGCTGCGCCGCAGCGCCTCGTCCCACTCGGTGCTGGTCGCGGCCTCGGCCAGCTCGGCGGGCAGGCCGACGTCGGCCAGCGCCAGCGGGATGACCTCGGCGTAGTCCTTGTTGTCCTGGTTGTGGATCCGGGTGCCCAGCGCGGTGTAGAGCTCGCGCAGCACCTTGGGACCGTGCTGCTCGGCGGCGGCGATGCAGACCCGGACCGGGCCCCACCCACGGTCGAGCATCTCCTTGTAGCGCTCAGGCAGGTCCTCGCGCCCGGCGTTGAGCACGGACAGGCTCATCACCTTGAAGTCAAGGTCCAGGTCACGCTGCTGCTCGACCTCCAGGATCCAGCGGGAGGTGATCCAGGCGAAGGGGCAGATCGGGTCGAAGTAGAAATCGACCTTCGTGGTCGTGTTCTGCTCGGAAGTCGTCATGGGCCCAACCATAGGACGCCGCTCTGACACTCGGCAGACCCTTTCGCGATTGTCCGCCCGGCGGCCGCCGACTTCGTCGGGTACCCGGTCGGGCGGTCAGCCGGTGCGCTTTCTCCAGGTGGTCAACCGGGCGGCCGGCGCGCGCAGTTCGGTCCGCAGCTCGGCCGGGCGCGGCACCGTGTGGGGGCGGCCGGGGTGGGCCAGCTGGGTTCTCCGAGGGAACTCGCGAGGCCGACGCCATCCGGACGGGTTCCGTCCTGATTCGATCCTAGGGTCGGTGGTGAGCGACTTCGAGGAGGAGATTTCCGTGAGCACGTTCGTTCTTGTTCCCGGGTACTGGCTGGGCGGCTGGGCCTGGGACCGGGTGACCGAGCCGCTGCGGGCGACCGGGCACGCGGTGCACGCCGTCACGCCGACCGGGCTCGGCGAGCGGGCCGACGAGGGCGGCCCTGAGGTCGACCTGGAGACCCACATCGGCGACCTGACCGACCTGATCACCGCCGCGGACCTGCACGAGGTGGTGCTGGTCGCGCACAGCGGCGCCGGCGCGCCGGTGACCGGGGCCGCAGACCGGGTGCCCGAGCGGATCCGGCGGGTGGTCTACCTGGACAGCGGCCCGCTCCCCGACGGGCTGGCGCCGCTCGACCAGCAGCCGCCCGAGCAGCGGGCGCGCATCGAGGCCGCGCTGGTGGACGGCTGGCGCTACCCGCTGCCGTCCTGGGAGCAGCTGGCGGCGAACGGCGTGAGCCTGACCGGACTCGACGAGGCGGAGCTGGCGCTGTTCCGCGAGCGGGCCACCGACCAGCCCGTGGGGACCCTTCGACAGGCACTCGAACTCACCGGCGCGGCAGCGGGGGTGCCCAAGACGCTGGTGAGCTGCTCGTACCCGCTGGACGCGGTGCGGGCGATGATCGCGCAGCGGCACCCGTGGTTCGCGGCGCTCGGCGGGCCGGAGTGGCAGCTGGCGGAACTGCCCACCGGGCACTGGCCGATGTTCTCCGAGCCGGCGCAGACGGCTCGAGTGCTGGCGCGGGTGGCCGACGCCTGAGGGAGCGTCACCGATCCTGGCTCGTCGTGCCGGACGCTCAGACCTGTGCGCGCCCTTTCTGACTGAGGAGTTGAGAGACGCGTTGAGGGGTGATGCCGAGAACCGCAGCGATCTCACGGCCGGACAGGCCGAGAGCCTTGAGCTGCGCCGCGATCGTGCGCCGCTTCTCACTCGCGCGCTGCTGCGCGGCGGTCGCCTCGTCGTCGGCCGCACGCAGGACGACGAGTTCACCATCGACGCCGGCCCCGATCTCGGGCGTGACACGGACCTCGAAGGAGTCCTCGGGGATGTCCCGCTCCAGGGCGATGTAATCGCGAGCCATGTGCTCGGCGTCGAGCAGCGTGCGGGACTGCGTGACACCGACGCCGTCGATGTGCAGCTCCCAGCCGTGCCGCCACCGCTTGGCGACGACGGTGTACGAAGTCGGCTTCTCGGTCACTTGATCCATCCCTTCGGCAGGCAGGCGAGCTTCTTCGCCGTATCGTTCACAACCCCCGGCGACACCATGGTGTGCCGGGGGATGTGGGCCTGGTGTCGGCCACACGGGCAGATCCACTTGGTGTGACTGCCGAGGTCCGACTTGACCGTGCAGCCCTGGGCCATCAGCTTGCGCTCCAGTTCCCTGAGCTTCATTCCCGCTACCATGACCAATAATCTAGCCCCCTTGATCCTGAGATCTAGAGGCCCTTGATTAATCATACCGGACTCAATGATGGAAGAGCCGCAGCCCGGTGCGGGCTAGCGTGATCCCGTGCTCGCGGCAGGCCTGCTCCACCTCCGCCGAGCGGATCGAGCCGCCCGGTTCGGCGATCCGGGTGACGCCGTGCCGGGCCGCGAAGTCGACGTTGTCGCGGAAGGGCAGCGCGCCGTCGGAGGCGAACGAGACGCCGGTCAGTTCGGCCAGCCAGTCAGTCCGCTGACGGAACGTCAATTCAGCAACCGGGGTGGCCAATACGCTGGTGACGTCGGCCGGGAGGTCGCCCTCCAGGTAGCGCAGCTGCCAGTTGATCCGGTCCTGGCGGCGCACCTCGGGACGGAACTCCAGCGCCCGCACGGCCGGGTGGCGGCGCAACCACCACAGGTCGGTCTTGGCCCCGGCCAGCCGGGTGCAGTCGACCCGGGACTGCTGACCGGCGCCGATGCCGACCGTGACGCCGTCGCGCACGTAGCAGACCGAGTTCGACTGGGTATAGCGCAACACCGCGAGACCGAGCAGCAGATCGGCCACGGCGGCCGGCGACAGCTCCTCGCCGACCGACAACCGGAGCAGGTCGGCGGAGAGTTCGGCCTGATCGCGGTCCTGCTCCAGCCGCAGGCCGTAGAGTTCGCGGACCTCGCGGGCCGGCGGGCGGTAGCCGGGGTCGGCGGCCAGCACCAGGAACCGCCCGCCCTTCTTGCGGCTGAGCCGGTCGACGGTGCCGGGGTGGTAGTCGGGGGCGATGATGCCGTCGCAGACCACGGTGGCCAGCAGCTCAGCGAGTTCGGCGTCCACCGGGTGCGAGACGGCGGCGAAGTCGCCGTAGGAGGACTTGGGGTCGGCGTCCCGGGCCCGCAGGTAGGCACTGGTGACCGGGCCGAGGCCGGCCGCACTCACCCCGTACAGCTCGGCCGCCGCCTGGTCCACCGGGCCCGCCAGCGCGGCGCCCGCCGGGGAGACGTGCTTGAACGAGGCGGCGGCCACCTGCCCGCCCAGCGCCCGGCTGGCCTCGCTCACCAACTGCCAGGCGTTCAGCGCGTCCAGCAGGTTGATGTAGGAGGGGGTGCCGCTGAGCAGGCGGACCGGCTCATCGCCCGGACGGACCGGTAGTACGGGGGCAGCGGCCTGGTGGGGATTCATGCCATAACGCAGTCGCATGGTGACTCCTCGTCAGCGAGATCGTCGGAATTCGCTGATGGAGGCGCCCAGGCGGTCGACGCTCGCATCGGATCACCGGCCGCTCCCCGGTGGTGGCCCACCTTCGCCAGTCGCGGCCGGGTCGGAAGTATAGGCCCAGCACCGATGCGCGATGATCGGCTCGGGGGGCCGTCCGGTACGGCCACACTGGACCAAGGGAGCTCGACCATGGACGAGTCCGCGCCGCTGCTGGTGCTCTGGGACATCGACCACACGCTGATCGACGCCGGCACGGTCAACCGCCGCGCGTACGCCGCCGCGTTCAACCGCGCCACCGGGCAACCGCTCACCCGGGCTTGGCAGTTCGACGGCCGTACCGAGCTGGCCGCGGCCGCCGAGGTGCTCCGGGCGCACGGCTTCGACCCCGGGGACGGGCTGCTCGACAGCTTCCTGGAGCTGGTGGTGGCCGAGATGCACGACCGGGCCGCCGACCTGACGGACGAGGGGCGCGTGCTGCCCGGCGCGGTGGCCGCGCTGGCGGCGCTCGGCGCGCTGCCCGGGGTGTGGCAGTCGGTGCTGACCGGCAACCTGCGGCCGCTGGCCGAGTTGAAGCTGGCCGCCTTCGGCCTGGCCGGCCGGTTGGACCTGCGGTTGGGCGCCTACGGGGACGACGCGGTCGACCGCACCGACCTGCCGGAGTTCGCGTTCGCCCGGGCCGAGCAGGTGCTGGGCCGGCCCTTCACGGGCAGCCGGGCGGTGATCATCGGCGACACCCGGCGCGATGTGGCCACCGCGCTGGCGGCCGGCGCCCGCAGCGTGGCCGTGGCGACCGGGGCGGCGTCGGCCGCGGAGCTGGCTGCGGCCGGCGCGGACGTGGTCCTGCCGGACCTGGCGGACACGGCGGCGGTGCTGCGCGCGATCACCGGGGAGCGCTGACCGGCGGGGCCGGGGCGGCGAACAAACCGGTTGCCACCGCCCGGTGCGCCTGCTCAGCTGGGCGGATGGCACTGGAACTGGATGCGGCGCAGGTACTGGCGGAGTACGACCGGCAGGCGCGCCGGGAGCGGGGCCCGGACGGGCCGGACGCGGTGGTCGAGCGGGTCGGGTCGGTGGTCCGGCAGGACGGCGGGGAGCACGGCTGGTCGGGCGTGCTCTGGTCCGAGCTGGACGAGCGGACGGCGGATCCGGCGATCGCCGAGCAGCTGCGCCACTTCGGTGCGCTCGGCCGGGAGTTCGAGTGGAAGCACTACAGCCACGACCGGCCCGCCGACCTCGCCGACCGGCTGCGCGCCGCCGGCCTGGTGCCCGAGCCGCCGGAGACGCTGATGGTGGCCGAGGCCGCCGCGCTCACCAGTGCGGTCGAGCTGCCGGCCGGTGTCCGGCTGCGCACCGAGACCGACCGGACGGCGATCGAGTTGCTCGGCCGGGTGCACGAGCAGGCCTTCGAGAACGACGGCTCGCGGCTCACCCGCGAGCTGCTGGACGTGCTCGACCAGGCACCCGAGACGCTCGCCGTGGTCGTCGCGATGGCCGGTGACGAGCCGGTCTGCGGGGCCCGGCTGGAGCTGCTGCCCGGCACCTCCTTCGCCGGTCTGTGGGGCGGCGGCACCGCACCCGGGTGGCACGGCAAGGGCCTGTACCGGGCGCTGATCGCGCACCGCGCGCGGCTGGCCGTCGACCGCGGCTACCGCTACCTACAGGTGGACGCCTCCGACCAGAGCCGCCCGATCCTGGCCCGGCTGGGCTTCACCGCGCTGAGCGTCACGACACCTTTCACCTACGAGCCGTAATCGCCTGAGCACCTGCCGTCACGGTTCGCGCTAGCATGCGTCGCCATGATCACTCTGCGCCACCGGACGGGCACCGTCCTCGCCGCCCTGCCGCTCCTGCTGCTCGCCGTCGCCGCGCCCGGACCCGCCGCCGCTGCCACGACGGCGGGCCGGCCGGGCTATGTCGCGCTCGGCGACTCCTATGCCGCCGGCGTGGCGGCCGGCTCCTACGACCCGGCGAGCGGCGACTGCCACCGCAGCACCCGCGCCTACCCGGCACTGTGGGCCGCCGGCCACCCCGGCGGCGACTTCCTCGATCTCGCCTGCGGCGGGGCGGACACCGCGGCCGTGCTCTCCGGCCAGCTGCCCCGGCTGCCGGCCGGCACCGCAATGGTGACGCTCACGGTGGGCGGCAACGACCTGGACTTCTCGGACGCGGTGGTGGACTGCCTGCAACCGCTGACCACCGAGGGCAGGTGCACCCAGGCACTGGACCACGCGGCCGAACTGCTGCACGACCAGCTGCCCGGCCGGCTCGACCGGCTGCTCGGCGCGATCGGCCAGGCCGCCCCCGGCGCCCGGGTGGTGATCACCGGCTACCCGCACCTGCTGCAGGAGCACGCGGCCGCGACCTGCTGGGCCGGGACCGACGACCGCCGGACCCGCTTCAACCAGCTGGCCGACCAGCTGGACGAGCTGATCCAGCGTCAAGCGGCCGCCCACGGTGCCCAGTTCGCCGACCCGCGCGCCACCTTCGCCGGGCACGGGATCTGCGCCGGGCGCGGCGGCGAGTGGATCACCGGCATCGTGCTGCCGAGCCTCTGGGAGTCCTTCCACCCGACCGCTGACGGGCAGTCACAGGGCTACCTCCCGGTGGTCGCGCAGGCGCTGGCCGGATAACCGCTGGCCGCCGGGCCCTCCCCCGGTCGAGACTGTCCCGGTCGCACCCACCCGGCCGGCGCCTTCCACACGTGCGTCCGGACGGTCCGGGACGGGCCCCGGCGGGCGGGCGGCCCGTCGGGGTCGGCGCGCATCAAAGCCCGTAGGCTGGGCAGGTAGGGTCCGTGGAACGGAGCGTTCCACGTGGTCAGGAGAGCAGTCGGCAGTCGGCCGGCCGCGACCGTCCCAGGGCGGGGAGCGCGGCCGGATCGGCCGGAGGGAGACGCTGGGTGATCGAGCTGGAAGATGTTCCCGAGTTGATCGACCCGGTCATGGTCTGTGCCTTCGAGGGCTGGAACGACGCGGGCGACGCCGCCTCCACGGCGGTCGGACACCTGGAGGAGACCTGGGGCGGCAAGGTGATCGCCGCCCTGGACGCGGAGGACTACTACGACTTCCAGGTCAACCGGCCCACGGTCTGGCTGGACGGCGGGGTGCGCCGGATCACCTGGCCGACCACCCGGCTCTCGGTCGTCCGGGTGACCGAGCCGACCACCCGGGACCTGGTCCTGGTGCGCGGCATCGAGCCCAGCATGCGCTGGCGCTCGTTCTGCAACGAGCTGCTGGGCTTCGCCCACGAGCTCGGCGTGGAGCTGGTCGTGATCCTCGGCGCGCTGCTCGGCGACACCCCGCACAGCCGCCCGGTGCCGGTCAGCGGCGTCACCTCGGACGCCGAGCTGGCCCGCCGGCTGGACCTGGAGGAGAGCCGCTACGAGGGTCCGACCGGCATCGTCGGCGTGCTGCAGGAGGCCTGCGCGCACGCCGGGGTGCCAGCCGTGACCCTCTGGGCCGCAGTGCCGCACTACGTGGCGCAGCCGCCGAACCCCAAGGCCACGCTGGCCCTGCTGAACAAACTGGAGGACCTGCTCGACCTGCGGATCCCGCCCGGCGAGCTGCCCGAGGACGCCCGGGCCTGGCAGCTGGGGGTGGACCAACTGGCCGCCGAGGACAGCGAGGTGGCCGAGTACGTCCAGCAGCTGGAGGAGGCCCAGGACACCGCCGAGCTGCCGGAGGCCAGCGGCGAGGCGATCGCCCGCGAGTTCGAGCGCTACCTGCGCCGCCGGGACAACCAGGGCCCAGCCGGCGAGAAGCCGGTGGCCGGGCGGGCGATCACCGAGCGCGCCACGGACGGCCCGGCGGGCGGGGCGGGGGCGACCGAGGCCGAGACGGGCGTGGACACGGACGCCGACGCGGATGCCGCGCAGGACGGCGGCGCGACCGGGTCCGACTCGGGCGCCGGGCCCAACTCCGGTGCGGCGGACGGGAATCGCGACGAGGACGGCGACGGCGCCGACGGTCACGGGGCCGATGGCCGCGGGGCCGACGGCAAGGGCACGGCGCGCTGACCCGTCATCAGCCGATCATGATCAGATGATCCGGCGACCAGGCGGTCCGGTGGTCAGCCGATGACCGGCGTCGGGCAGCCGCCGGTCATCGGCCGCCACCAGTGCACCCGTCAGGACCGATACCTGTCAAGGGTCTAGACCATTCTCCGCCCCGCTCTCCGCCAAACCCACCCATCCCACGCCAGGGCCCAGTTCTCCCTCCGGCGGCCGCCGCCGCTCCCGCGTCCGCATCCACGTCCACGTCCGCGTCCGCGTCCGCAGCTGCGGAGTACCGTGGAGGTTCGGAGCCGGTGCGGGCCGAGGTGATCAGCCATGGTTGTCCTGGATGTGGTGTTGGGTGTGCTGGGCGGACTCGCCGCGTTCGGCGCGGTCTGGACCGCGCTGAGCGTCCGGGTGGTGCAGCAGTTCCAGCGAGGCGTGGTGTTCCGGTTCGGCCGGGTCCGCGACGAGGTCCGCGACCCGGGCCTGGTGATGCTGCTCCCGGTGGCCGACCGGATCCGCCGGGTGAACGTGCAGATCGTGACCATGCCGGTCCCCGCCCAGGAGGGCATCACCCGCGACAACGTCACGGTCCGGGTGGACGCGGTGGTCTACTTCCGGGTGGTCGACCCGGTGCGCGCCACCGTCAACGTGCAGGACTACCAGTTCGCGATCTCCCAGGTCGCGCAGACCTCGCTGCGCTCGATCATCGGCAAGAGCGAACTGGACGACCTGCTGGCCAACCGCGAGCCGATCAACCAGGGCCTGGAGCTGATGCTGGACAGTCCGGCGCTCGGCTGGGGCGTGGAGATCGACCGGGTCGAGATCAAGGACGTCGCGCTGCCCGAGTCGATGAAGCGCTCGATGGCCCGGCAGGCCGAGGCGGACCGCGAGCGGCGGGCCCGGATCATCACCGCGGACGGCGAGTTCCAGGCGTCCAAGAAGCTCTCCGACGCCGCCAAGATCATGAGCCGGACCCCGGCCGCGCTCCAACTGCGGCTGCTCCAGACCGTGGTGGAGGTCGCCGCCGAGAAGAACTCGACCCTGGTGCTGCCGTTCCCGGTCGAGCTGCTGCGGTTCCTGGACAGCGCGACCAAGACCAGCGACGCCCAGCGCGGCGAGGAGCCGGCTGAGCTGGCTGAGCCGGTTGAGCCGGCGGCGAGCGAGCTGCCCGGGATGCCCGAGGTGCCCGAAGTACCTGACGTGCCCGACGTGCCCGACCTACCGGTGCCCGAGCTGCGTGCCGCGACCGAGGTCCAGGCGCCCGAGATCCCCGGTCAGGAGGCGCTGGCGCTGGAGGTCCCGACGGTGTCCGTCAACGGCACCTCCCCTGGCGGCACCGCGGCGTCCGGCGGGGCGTCCGCGAGAACGTGAGAACGCCGAGGGCCGCCGACCCGGTATCGGGTCGGCGGCCCTCGGCAGTGGTGACGGCACGCGCTGTTACAGCGCGACGCCCAGCAGCGCGTCGACCGTGCGCGAGACCAGGCCGGGCGCGCCGGTGTCCTCGCCGCCGGTGGCGGCCTGCTGCTCGGCCCAGCGATCCACGGCGGCCAGCGCGGCCGGCGCGTCCAGGTCGGCGGCCAGCGCCGCGCGCACCTCGGTGAGCAGCTGCTCGGCCGGCGGCCCGTCCGGGCGGGAGACGGCGGCGCGCCAGCGGGCGAGGCGCTCGACGGCCTCGTCCAGCGTGTTCTTGGTCCACTCCCAGTCACTGCGGTAGTGGTGCGACAGCAGCGCCAGGCGGATCGCCGCCGGGTCGACGCCATCGCGGCGCAGCGCGGACACGAAGACCAGGTTGCCGCGGGACTTGGACATCTTCTGACCGTCCAGCCCGACCATGCCCGCGTGCACGTAGGCCTTCGCGAACGGGTGCAGGCCGGTGGCGGCCTGGGCGTGCGCGGCACCCATCTCGTGGTGCGGGAAGGCGAGGTCGCTGCCGCCGCCCTGGATGTCGAAGGACATGTCCAGGTACTCCAGCGCGATCGCGACGCACTCGATGTGCCAGCCGGGCCGGCCGTGACCCAGCTCGGTGTCCCAGGCCGGCTCGCCGGGCCGGGCGGCCAGCCAGAGCAGCGCGTCCAGCGGGTGGCGCTTGCCGGGCCGCTCGGGGTCGCCGCCGCGCTCGCCGAAGACCGGCAGCATCTCCTCGCGGCTGAGCCGGGAGACCTCGCCGAACCGCGGGTCGGACTCGATGGAGAAGTAGATGTCGCCGTCCAGCTCGTACGCGGCGCCGCTCGCCAGCAGCTTCTTGACCAGCGGGACGATCCACGGGATCGACTCGACCGCACCGATGTAGTGGGCCGGCGGCAGGATCCGCAGCGCCGTCATGTCCTCGCGGAACAGCGCGGTCTCCCGCTCGGCGAGTTCGGTCCAGTCCTGTCCGGTGGCGACCGCGCGTTCGAGCAGCGGGTCGTCCACATCGGTGACGTTCTGGACGTACCGGACGTCGAGTCCGGCGTCCCGCCAGACCCGCTGGATCAGGTCGAAGGCGTTGTAGGTGGCGGCGTGGCCCAGGTGGGTGGCGTCGTACGGGGTGATGCCGCAGACGTACAGACGAGCGGTCGGGCCGGTGGGCACGACCTCTCTGATCGCACCCGCGGCGGTGTCGTGGATGCGCAGGGGGAGTCCCTGACCAGGCAGGGCGGGAACCTCGGAGGCGGGCCAGGCATGCATGAAAATGACTCTAACCTTGCGATCATTTGAAAGGCTAACCAGTATGCGGAATCGGCTGAAATGAGCGCGCGCTCACACCGGGCCGCAGCAACACCAGGGCGCAGCAACACCGGGCCGCAGCAACACCAGGCCGCAGCCAGGATGCCGGGCCGCGCTCACCCGGAGCACGGGGTCAGACCGGCGGCCAGGGGATCGAGGGCCACTCCTGGGACGGCACCGGGTGCCGTGCGCTGTGCAGCAGCCCGCCGACCCGCTCCCGAGTCGCCGTCACCTCAGCCTCCGTCAGATGCGGCCGCAGCCGCTCCCCCAGCGGCCCCGCCAGCTCGCCGCGCAGCCGCTCCAGCATCTCGACCGCCTCCCCGGTCAGCGGCTGCCGGGCCCAACCCCAGAGCAGGGTGCGCAGCTTGCCGGGGACCGCGAAGGTGACACCGTGGTCGATCCCGTAGATCCGTCCGTCGGCGGCCGGCAGCAGGTGACCGCCCTTGCGGTCGGCGTTGTTGAGCACCGCGTCGACCACCGCGAGCCGGCGCAGCCGCTGGTCGTCCAGGTGCACCAGCAGCGCGGTGCGGCCCTCCCCCACCTCGGCCTCGATGATCGGCAGCCAACCCGCCTCGGGTCCGCTCGGGTCCTGCAGGGCCAGCAGCGGGGCGGCCTTCGGGTCCGGCTCGACCCAGATCTGCACCATGCCGGTGCCGAACGGACCCTCGCGCAGCACCGTGGGCGGGATCAGTGCCCAGCCGGTGGCGGCGGCCACCTCGTAGGCGGCCACCTCGCGCCCGGCCAACGTGCCGTCGGGGAAGTCCCAGAGCGGGCGTTCGCCGCGCACCGGCTTGTAGACGCAGAGTGCCGAGACGCCGTCCAGGGTGACCGAGCAGTAGAGCGCGGCGTTGGAGGCGTCGGTGAGCCGCCCGTGCAAGGTGAGCGTGCCGGCGCGCAGCAGCTCCAGCGCGGCGGGGACGTCGGCGGCCAGCGCCGCGCCGGCGACCGGGTCGGCCTCCGGTATGTCCTGCTCCTCCGGGTCCTGCTCGTCCGGCTCCGGCGGGTCCGGCGTGGGCTGCGGGTCCCGGTCGGTCTGCGGTTCGCGGTCGGCGTTCAGCGCTTGTAACCGTTCTGACGCGGGCACAGATGGCCCTCCGGGTCCAGCGGGAGGTTGCAGAACGGGCAGGGCTTGCGACCGGCCGCGACCAGGTCGAGCGCGCGCTTGGCGAACACCCGGGCCATCGCGCCGGTCAGCCGCACCCGCAGCATGTCCGGGCCGTTCTCGTCGTCCTCGAAGGCCAACTCGGCGGCGGCGTCCTCGTCGTCCTCGGCGTCCTCGATCACCGCCTGGGCCTCGACCACCAGGTAGCCGTCGGTGTTGTCCCAGGCCAGCGCCATGGTGCCGACCCGGAACTCCTGCTCCAGCGGCAGGTCGAGCGGGGCGGTGTCGACCAGTTCGGCCGGTGCCATGGCCGGGATCGGCGCCTGGCCGCCGCTGCGTCGCAGCGCCTCGTCCAGCACCTCCTCGACCCGCTCGGCGAGCGCGGCCACCTGCGTCTTCTCCAACAGCACGCTGGTGATCCGGCCGCGCGCGCTGGCCTGCAGGAAGAACGCCCGCGAGCCGGGCTGGCCGACGGTGCCGGCCACGAACCGCTCGGGCTGGTCGTAGAAGAAGACCTGTCGGGGCACTCTCTCGCTCCGGGGTGTGAAACGGATCGGGTTTTCGGTGGCGCGCCTTTTCACCCTACGGCTTCGGCACGGCAGTCAGTCGGCGCCGCAGGCAGTCCGCGCGCGGCCGTTCGCCGGTGCTCGGTCGGTGGCGCGCAGTCGGTCCTACGTTGCCGGTGGTCAGTCCGTGCCGGTGGAGCCGCCGACCACCGCGTCGCCGCTGCCGGCGGCACCCGCACGGTCGGCGGTCTTCGGGCGCAGGCCGCTCAGCTCGCCGGTGTCGCCCATCCGCAGCAGGAACGGGCGCAGCGGGGTGTAGCGGATCGCGGTGACCGTGCAGGGGTCCACGTTGATCCGCTGGAAGTGGTCCAGGTGCAGGCCGAGCGCGTCGGCCACGATCGCCTTGATCACGTCCCCGTGGGTGCAGGCGATCCACACCGCGTCGGGTCCGTGCTCGGCGGCGATCTTCTCGTCCCACTCGCGGACCGCCGCCACCGTGCGGTGACTCAGCGCGCGCAGGCTCTCGCCGCCGGGGAACGCGGCCGCCGAGGCGTGGTCCTGGACGGTGCGCCAGAGCGGCTCGTTGGCCAGCTCCATCAGCGGACGGCCGGTCCACTCGCCGTAGTGGCACTCGCCGAGCCGCTCGTCCAGGGTCGGCTCGCCGAGCTCGGGACGGGCGGCCAGCAGCGGGGCCAGGGTCTGCCGGCAGCGCTCCAACGGGCTGCTCAGCGCGACCGCCAGCGGCACCCCCGCCAGCCGGCCGACCAGCGCCTCGGCCTGCGTCCGGCCGGTCTCGTCGAGGTCCACGCCGGGCGTCCAACCGGCGAGGATCCCGGCGGAGTTCGCAGTCGACCGGCCATGGCGTACCAACAGCAGTGTGGGCATGCCCCAAGCCTACGGGGTCCGCTATTGCCGCCGGCCCGGGGCTGGGTCCAGGGGCCTCTCGGCCCTCCGGGAGGCGCTCAGTCCGGATGCGCTCAGGCCAGGCCGGCCAGCTCCAGCGCCTCGACCCCGGTGCGCAGCGCCGTCACCCGCTCCTCCAGGGTCCAGCCGGCCGGTGAGAGGGTCAGGGTGGTGACCCCGGCCGCCGCGTAGGCCTGCATCCGGTCGGCGATCCGCTCCTTGGTGCCGAGCAGCGAGGTCGAGTCGATGAAGCCCTGCGGCACCGCGGCCGCCGCGCCCTGCTTGTCACCGGCCAGGTAGCGCTGCTGGATCTCCTCGGCCTCCTGCTCGTAACCCAGCCGCTGCGCCTGCTGCTTGTAGAAGTTCTGCTCCTTGCTGCCCATGCCGCCGATGTACAGCGACGCGTAGGTCCGCTGGGTGTCGGCGGCCGCCGCCAGGTCGGTGCCGACCGAGATCGGCACGGTGGGGCAGAGGTCGAACCCGTCCAGGGTCAGCCCGGCCTTGGCCCGCCCGGCCCGCAGCCGGTCGACCGAGGCCGCCGCCTGCTCGGGCGCGAAGAAGAGGCCGAGCCAGCCGTCGGCGATCTCGCCGGCCAGTTCCACGTTCTTGGGCCCGATCGCCGCCAGGTAGAGCGGGATCCGCTCGCGCACCGGATGCACCGTCAGCTTCAGCGCCTTGCCCGGCCCGCCCGGCAGCGGCAGGGTCCAGTTGGCGCCCTCGTGGGTCAGCCGCTCACGCGACATCGCCTTGCGGATGATCTCCACGTACTCCCGGGTTCGGGCCAGCGGCTTGTCGAACTTGACGCCGTACCAGCCTTCGGAGACCTGCGGACCCGACACCCCGAGGCCGAGCCGGAACCGGCCGCCGGAGAGGGTGTCCAGGGTGGCGGCGGTCATCGCCGTCATCGCCGGGGTACGGGCCGGGATCTGGAAGATCGCCGAGCCGACGTCGATCCGCTCCGTCTTCGCCGCGACGTAGGAGAGCACCGTGGCGGCGTCCGAGCCGTACGCCTCCGCCGCCCAGCAGACCGAGTAACCGAGCCGGTCCGCCTCCTGGGCGACCGCGATGTTGTCGGCGTCCAGGCCGAGTCCCCAGTAGCCGAGGTTGATGCCGAGTCGCATAGCGTGCCACGCCTTTCGGGAGGGGAATGCCGTGGCCGAGCGTAGTCCCGGGGCGGCGGGCGATGCTACCGGCTGGTAGTGGTGGCGCGGGTCACATCACCGGCTCTGCTCGCGGGGTCCTGCGGGTCTGCGCGGCCGACCAGCGCCTGCGCACTACGCTCGATGCCATGGAGCAGCGTCAACTCGGCCGCACCGGTCTGCGGGTCTCGCGGTTGGGCCTGGGCACCATGACCTGGGGCCGGGACACCGACGAGCAGGAGGCCGCCGAGCAGCTCAAGGAGTTCACGGCGGCCGGCGGCACGCTGGTCGACACCTCCGACAGCTACGCGGACGGCGGCGCCGAGTACCTGCTCTCCCGGCTGATGGACAGTCTGGTCCCGCGCTCCGAGCTGGTGATCGCCACCAAGGCCGGCTGCGTCCCCGACGCCGACCGTCGTTTCGACGCCTCCCGTCACTTCGACACCTCCCGCGGGTACCTGCTGGCCGCACTGGACGCCTCGCTGCGCCGGCTCGGCACCGACCACGTCGACCTGTGGCAGGTGCACGCGTTCGACCCCGACACCCCCACCGAGGAGACCCTGCACGCGCTGGACCTGGCCGTCGGCTCCGGCCGGGCCCGCTACGTCGGCGTCTCCAACTTCAGCGGCTGGCAACTGGCCAAGGCCGCCACCTGGCAGCGCTGCGCGGCCGGCCGGGTGCCGCTGGCCGGGACGCAGATGGAGTACTCGCTGGTGCAGCGCGGCATCGAGCGCGAGGTGCTGCCGGCCGCGCTGGACGCCGGGGTCGGCCTGCTGGCCTCCTCGCCGCTGGGGCGCGGGGTGCTCACCGGCAAGTACCGGCACGGCGTGCCGCCGGACTCCCGCGGCGCTTCGCCCTACCTGGCCGGGTTCGTCCAGCCGTACCTCGGTGAGCGCTCGCGCCGGATCGTGGACGCGGTGGCGACCGCCGCCGACGGCCTGGCCAGCAGCCCGCTGGCGGTGGCGCTCTCCTGGGTGCGGGACCGGCCCGGGGTGGCCGCCGCGATCGTCGGCGCCCGCACGGCGACCCAGCTGCAGGCGGCGCTGTCGGTGGAGGCGCTTACGCTTCCGGATGAGATCCGCGGTGCGCTCGACGACATCTCGGCGCCGGTGCGTCGCTACCCTGATCAGGACTGGAACGAACTGTGAGTCAGACGCACGACCCGGACTCGGGTCCGCAGGAGGCCGCACTGCCCGAGCCGCGCGCGGAGGCGGGCGGCGGGGCCGGCAGCGAGCCGGACACCGGGGCCGGCAGCGCCCCCGGCGCCGCGGCGCCGGCCGGAGCACCGGCGGCGGCCGGTGACGCCGGGCGAGCCGCCGAGGTGGCCGCGCTGGCCGAGGCGATCCGGACCATCGGCGGCGGGACCGCCCGGGCGGACGGGGCAGCCGGCGCCGCCGCGCGGGCGACGAGCGGCGAAGACGCTCCGGCCACCGCCGCGTCCGCTGCTGCTTCCGCCGCCGCTGCCACGGCCGCGCTGGACGAGGCGCGGGCCGCCGCGCTGAACGCCGTGAGCGAGGTGCTGACGGCCGGCGGCGCGCCCGCCGCCGCTGTCGCCGGGCTCGCGGCAGCCGCCGTGGCCGCCTTCGGCGAGGCCGCGGCCACCGCCCTGCGAGAGGACCCGTGGGGCCTGCTCGCACTGCCCGGGGTGCGCCCCGAGCAGGCGGACGGCTTCGCCCGCGCGCTGCTCGGCGCCGAGGCCGGCCCCGGCGACCTGCGGCGCGGACAGGCGCTGGCCGTCTGGCTGTTGGAGCAGGCCGCGCTGCGCGGTCATTCCGCGCTGGAGGCGGGCGAGCTGCGCGAGGGCCTGGCCAAGCTCGGCTTGCCCGAGCCCGAACAGGCGCTGCAGGAGGCCGTGCTGGACGGGCGGGTGATGCCGTTCCAGGAGGAGGAGACCGGCCCCGGCGCCCAACCGGCCGAGGAGGACGAGGAGTCGCCGGTCCGGATGCTGCTCGCGCTGGAGCGGCTCGCGCTCGCCGAGGACAGCGCGGCGGACGGGCTGGTGCGGATCATGTCCACCTTCGAGGTGCCGGGCGATGAGGCGTCAGCCGACGAGGCTGCTGCCGATGAGGTGGCGCCTGACGAAGTTGATGAGGCGTCAGCAGGCCGGCAGCCCGTCGCGCCCGCGGCCGCGGTCTGGGAGGCCGCTGCGGCCGCGGCACCGTCCGCCTCGGCGAGCGCGCTGATCCGGGCCGTCGCCGCGCACCCGCTGGTGCTGCACACCGGCGACGCCGCCGCGCGGATCGAGCTCGCCGCGCTGCTCTCCACCGCCGACGAGCTGGGCCTGCGGGCCTGGGCGGCCTCCTGGAGCGAGCACGGGCGGGACGCGTTGGCGGCGCTGCTCCCCGACGGGCGCGGCAGGTCGCTCACGCTGGCCGAACTGCTGCAGAACGGGCCGGGCGGCCCGGGCGCGCCGGGTGCGCCGACCGGACCGGGCCGGGCCGAGGACGGCTCGCTCGCCGTTGATCTGCTGATCGTGCAGGACGCCCCCCTGCTCGACCTGGAGCTGGCCGCCACCCTGGTGGAGGCGCTCGCCGACGGCACCCGGCTGGTGCTCAGCGGCGATCCTGGCCAGCTCTGGTCGGCCGGGCCCGGCCGGCTCTTCGCCGACCTGCTCGCCGCCAAGCCCGCTCCCGTGGTCGCCTCCCGCACCCCCGACCTCAGCCCGATCGGCGAGCTGGTCTCCGGGATCGGCATCGGCGAGCTGCAGAGCGTCGAGGCGCCGGAGAAGGAGGTGATGATCCTCACCGCGCGCGAGGCCGGCGAAGCCGTCCACCGGGCCGTCCAGTTGCTCACCGACTCGATTCCGCGTGCGCTCGGCATCCCTGCCGAGCAGACCGTGCTGCTGACCCCGGGGCACGGCGGCCCGGCCGGCACCCGCGCGCTGAACGCGGCGGCCAAGGCCCGGCTGAACCCCGGCCCCGGGCGGTTCGCCGGCTTCGATCCCGGCGACCGGGTGGTCTACTCCCCGCTGCCCGGGGTCAACCGCCCCGGCACCGTGCTCGGCGGCGACCCGGCCGGTCTGCGGCTCGCACTGGCCGGCGCGACCGACGAATTGCTGCTGCCGCCGGCCCAGGTCGACCGGCTGCGCCACGGCTGGGCGCTGACGGCGCATCAGGCCGTCGGACGGCGCTGGCCGGGCGTGGTGGTGGTGCTGCCCGAGGACGCGGCCGCCACGCTGACCCGCCAGTGGGTCTACACGGCGTTCAGCCGCGCCGAGCGTCACCTGTCCGTGGTGCACGCCGCGGGTCCCGCGCTGGCGCAGGCCGTCGCGGAACGTCCTGCCGCCGCACGGACCACCCGGCTGCGGGCGATCCTCGCGGAGCAAACCGAGCAGGCGTACTGACGCACGCACGGGGCGCGCAGCGGGCGCGTACGACCGTGGGGTGCGCCGGGTCGATCGACCCCGCGCACCCCACGACGGTTTGACCGGTCACCTGGTCACCCGGTCACCCCGGTCAGTCGTCCAGCTCGTCCTCGTCGTAGACCTCGCTGACGTCGAACCGGCAGAGCAGCAGGTGCGGATCCGGGCTGTCGAACGGCTCGGCGAGCCACTCCCCCGGCTCGCCCGGCTCCGTCGCCGTGACCCAGATCGTCGAGTCGCCCTCCTCCAGACCGAACTCCTCGGCGCGGGCCGCAATCTCGTCCGGCTCGTACTCGCCGAAGACCACGCCGACCGCGGCGGTCACCCCGTCGGCACCCTCCGGGACCGCGGGCAGCGAACCGTCCAGTCGCTCGGCCTGGCCGCGCAGCCGGCACGGGTCGGCGATCCGGTAGTCACGGCGGATCAGCACGCTGATCGCCTCCGGCTCCTCCGGTCCGCGATAGCTGCCCGGGCCACCGTCGCCGGGGACCTCGAACGGGGTCACCTCGTCGTAGACCTCGTACAGCAGCTGGTCGTAGTGGACGGCCGCCGCGGCCAACCCCTCGTACGCGGCGAAGACCGCAGGATCGTCGGCTTCGGTGGTGCTGGACACCGCTTCCAGATGGCGGTCGATAGCGGCCTTGACCGCCTCGGCGGCTTCGCGTACCTCGGTGCGGGTGAGCTGCGCGGCATCAGACATGAGGCAGACGCTATCCGTACCGGGGCCCGGGGCGCACAGGGGTTCCGCTCTCAGTTTCCGAAAGCCCGGCAACTTGACCCGTGATGTCCGAATGCGTGCGCTTCTGTGCCCGCCACCGTGCGCCCTTCCCGGAGCCTGCGGCCGGCGCATCCATGGCCTGCGAGCCGGGTAGGACTCCCCTCGAAGGAGGGCCGAGCACTCCGTCCGAGGACGGTCGGCGTGCTGGTGGGCGAGCCGTTCAGGGAATCGGCTCAGGGAATTGATCGACCATCAGGCGGCTTCTCCGAAGAGCATGGCGCTCGACCGACGAGAGGCCGGTCCGGCGGCTCGGCCGGACCGGTGTCATCGTCGGGGGCAAGTCGTAGGCTTGCCCGCAGACATCGCTGAGGAGGCGACCATTGACCCCACCGAAGCTGGTCCGACAGCCCGAGTACGAGTACCAGTCGCTGCGCATGCCGCGCGGCACCACGCGCAACGCGGCACGGCAGTTGCTCACCGAGCACGCCGAGTACGGGCACTGGGAGCTGGACAGGCTGCGGCTCTTCCCGGACGGCAGTCGCACGGTGCTGCTGCGCCGCCGGATCATCCGGCAGGTCCGCAGCTGGTGATGCCGGGCGGCGGGCGGCAGCGAGCGGTGGCACGGCTGTAGCGGCGGCGTGCCGCACGGACCGCTGGGGCAGCCAGGGCAGCTGGGGCAGCTGTAGGGGCGTCGCCCGCGTGCAGCCGTCACGACGGCTGCGCGGGCGACGCCCCTGGGTCGGTGACGTCCTTCGCTCTGTGACGCCCCTCGATCAGCGGTCCGGTCAGGCCGCCGCGCGCGAGCGGCGGTAGAGCACCCCACCCGCGATCAGCAGCGCGAGCCCGGCCGGGGCGAGCACGTCGATCCCGCCGGCGCCCGTGTAGGCGAGCCGGCCGACCGTGGCCGGGTGGCTCGCGGTCAGCGCCGGGGCGGCCGCCGGCGCGGCGACGGGCACCGCGGCCGGCACGCCCCCGGTGCGGGTGGTGCCGCCCGGCATCGACTGGGTGGGCGGCGTCTGGACCGGCGGCGCCTGCGGACCGGGCGCCGGGGTGACGACCGGCGCGACCTCGTGGTTGGCGCAGTCATTGCCCATCACCGGGTTGAGCAGGCCGATCACGTTGCCCGAGTTGCCGCAGAGGTTCAGCGGGACGTCCGTGGGGAGCTGCGCCGTGTTGCCGGAGCCCACACCGGGCGAGTGCGCGGCGACCCCGGACGCCGAGCTGCCGGCGGTGCCGGTGGGGCCGTTACCGGTGGGACCGTTGCCGTTGCCGGCGGTGCTGCCGTTGTCGCCGCCGGTGGGCGGGTTGACCACCGGGCCACCGGGGCTGCCCGGCAGCGGGGGCACACCTGGCATCGACGGGGTGCCCGGCCACGAACCCTGCTGGGGCGTGCCCGGACCGGTCTGCGCCCCCGAGCCGCCCTGGTCACCGGCGCCCGGCTGGCCACCCTTCTGGCCACCGTGCCCGCTGTGCTGATCACCATGCGGCGCGCTGTTCCCGCACTGGTTCCCGTACGCCGGGTTCAGCAGCCCGACCACGTCGACCGTGTTGCCGCACACGTTGATCGGCGCGTCCACCGGCACCTGCACCGCGTTGCCCGAGCCGACCCCCGGGGAGCCTGCCGCGACCCCGTCCGCGTTCGCACTCGCGTACGCATAACCCGCGGTGGAGGCCAGCACGCTGCCGGTGGCCACCGCCGTGAGGATCCCTTTTCTGGCAACCTGTCGCATAGGTACCCCTGACATGTGATGGTCGGAATTTCCGACGAAATCTTTTCCCGCCCACTAAGTAACGAGCCAACCCCCAAAAGGTTGGCCCAACCGGGCGCACCTCACTCGATCAGGTGGATTACGCCACGAAAAAGGGCGCCCCCACCGGGACGCCCCTCTTCCGAGTGCTGCTCTGCCTACCGAGCTGACGGCCCCGCAGGCCCCGCAGGGCCTACCGAACCTGCCCGCCCGAGGTGGCGGCAGCCGACCGGCACACCGTCAGCTGTTGAAGCAGGTGTCGCCGAACGCCGGGTTCAGCAGGCCGATCACGCTGATCGTGTTGCCGCAGACGTTCACCGGGATGTGCACGGGAACCTGGACGACATTGCCGGACGCGACGCCAGGCGAGTGCACCGCGGCACCCTCGGCACCGGCCCCACCGGTCGCGCTCGCGACACCCGCACCGGCCAGCAGCAGCCCACCGGCCGCAGCCGTGACCATGGCGATCTTCTTGGTGTTCATCTTTCCTCCTGATCATCTGAGCGGCCCGGTCCCCGAGCCGCCATAGGAGTGAACGAGGCTCTGCCAAATGGGGTACGCAGCCCCGGATCCATTCACCCGCAGCGGTGATGGTTCGCTCTGATGATCGATAGGCGAAAGAGCGGAAGAAACGATTCATCTCGCCGCCGATCACCGCGCCACTCTTCATCCCCTCAGATGGAAAAGCCCGCCCCGGAAGTCACTCCGACTTCCAGGGCGGGCCTGACCGCCTTCCAGCTGCCTGCCGCCGCCAGCAGGACTCACCGGGCGTCAGCACGCGTGAGCAGGTGTCAGCACGCGTGAGCAGGCGTCAGCAGGCGTCGAGGAACCGGTCCAGCACACGCACGCCGAACTTCAACCCCTCGACCGGCACCCGCTCGTCCACACCGTGGAACATCCCGGCGAAGTCCAGCTCCGGCGGCAGTTGCAGCGGCGCGAAGCCGAAGCAGCGGATCCCGAGGTCCTGGAACGACTTCGCGTCCGTCCCGCCCGACAGGCAGTACGGCACCGCCCGGGCGATCGGGTCCTCGGCCCGTAGCGCCGACTGCATGGCCTCCACCAGAGCGCCGTCGAAGCTGGTCTCGATCGCCTTGTCGGAGTGCAGGCTCTCCCGCTTCACCCGCGGCCCGAGCACGCTGTCCAGCTCGGCCAGGAACTCCTCCTCGTACCCGGGCAGGAACCGCCCGTCCACGTGCGCCGTGGCCTGCCCCGGGATCACGTTCACCTTGTACCCGGCGCCCAGCATGGTCGGCTGCGCGGTGTTGCGCAGCGTGGTGCCGATCATCTTGGCGATCCCGCCGAGAACGCGCAGGGTCTCGTCCATGTTCTCCGGGTCGAGCGGGACGCCCAGCGCATCGGAGAGCTCGTCCAGGAACGACCGGACCGTCTTGGTGATCCGCAGCGGGAACTCGTGCCGGCCGAGCCGGGCCACCGCCTCGCAGAGCTCGGTGATGGCGTTGTCGTCGTTCATCATCGACCCGTGCCCGGCCCGACCCTCGACCGTGAGCCGCATCCAGTGCATGCCCTTCTCGGCCGTCTCGATCAGGTACAGCCGCGCCTTGTCGTTGACCGTGAACGAGAACCCGCCGACCTCGCCGATCGCCTCGGTGACGCCCTCGAACAGGCCCGGGTGCTTGTCGACCAGGTAGCGCGCCCCGTAGGTGCCACCGGCCTCCTCGTCCGCGAGGAAAGCGAGCACCAGGTCACGCGGGGGCTTGCGCCCGGTGCGCAGGCGGTCGCGGACGACCGCGAGGGTCATCGCGTCCATGTCCTTCATGTCCACGGCGCCGCGCCCCCAGACGCAACCGTCCGCGACCTCGCCGGAGAACGGGTGGTACGTCCAGTCGTCCGCGTTGGCCGGCACCACATCGGTGTGCCCGTGGATCAGCAGCCCCGGCCGCGACCGGTCCTCACCCTCGATCCGCACCACGGTCGAGGCTCGCCCCTTGGCCGACTCGATGATCTTCGGCTCCAGCCCGAACTCGGCCAGCTGCTCCGCCACATACTCCGCCGCGGCCCGCTCACCGGGCCCCGACCCGTCCCCGTAGTTACTGGTGTCGATCCGGATCAGATCACGACAGATGTCGACGACCTCCGACTCCCCCGTCACCCGCGACCCGCCGGCCCGCTCCGCGTTCGACTCGCTCACGCCCACTCCTCGTCGTCTGGCCCCGCCCGGCACACCAGTCCGGACCGCCCCCGACCTCGCCGGGAACCTTTCGAGCACGGTCCCGCCATCCTCCCCCACTCCCCGCCCCACCCCAAGGAAATCCCCCCAGAACCTCTCCGAACCCTTCCGTCCACCCCCCAGCCACCCCCACTCCCCCAGGCTTTTGGGCCCCTGAGCCGATCTTTGCTACAGTTATGCATGTCAGCGAGGCCGACGGGCCGAGCGGACCACCTAGTCCGGGTGGCGGAATGGCAGACGCGCTAGCTTGAGGTGCTAGTGCCCTTTATCGGGCGTGGGGGTTCAAGTCCCCCCTCGGACACCAGATCGAATAGCCCCCTACCCGGGGCTTTCGTCATTTCTGGGATACCGCGTGACCAACAGCGCCAGCAACGACCTGCACCAGGGCTGACAGCCCTACCCGGTTCGTGTTGCTCGCGGCCAGCTTCCTGGCTCCGTCCTTACGACTGTGCCCGTACCCTCGTGCAACCGGGCCAGTGGTGCCGGACGTTCGCCGACACCTCTACCGGGTTCTCCCTCGCTTCAGGGCGTTCATCAGGTGGCTGTGTCGCAGGTCGTGAATCCGGAAGTCCTCCGGCAGCCCCCTGCGTCCGCGTGGCGGTGATCGTGAGCATGCATCGCAGGAAAGTCCGGTGCATCGATGAACTGCCAGCCCCTAGCATGCGTGGGTGAATCTTTCGCATCTCGGCGCGCCGATCAGGCCGATGATCCGCGTCCACGGCGGGTTCGCCAACCGGATGTACCGGCTCGACACTGACCAAGGGTCCTTCGCCGTGAAGGAGTTGAACCTCGTCGACCGCCGCTGGACCTACCACGTCGAGGACGTGTTCAGGTTCGAGCGGGCGGCCTTCGGCGCCGGCATCCCGATGCCGGAGCCGGTCTCGGCCAGCCACCACATGCTCGTCCACCGATGGGTCGAGGGAGAAACGGTGCCCGAAGCACCGGTGTCGGCGGCGTACGCGTTCGAGATCGGTGAGGTCCTCGCGCGCATCCACGCGCTCGACGTCCCGTGGACCCACGTGTCGGTCGAGGATCCGACGTCACGGGACTGGCCCGAGCTCGCCGAGCGGGCGGCGGCGACCGGACAGCCGTGGGCCGACGAACTCGCCTCCCACGTCGAGACGTTCCTCGCGATTGCCCACTTCGTCGACACCTGCGAACGGCCAGGCCCCGTCGTGCTGACCCATAAGGACATCCAACCGTGGAACCTGCTCGCTCGAGAGGGTCGGCCGGTGGTGCTCGACTGGGAGCTCTCGGGGATGCTCGACCTGGCCAGTGAGCTCGGCTCGACCGCGCTGAGCCTGGCGAAGGGACCTGGCTTCGACGACATCAAGCCCGCCATCTTCCGCTCGGTCCTCGACGGTTACGTCGCGGGGGGCGGGGCGCTGCCGCCGTCAGGGCCAAGCTGGTTCGTGTTCATGATCGGCGGCTGGCTGGGGCACACGAGGTGGAACGTCCTCCGGTGCCTCGCCGGTGTCGAGGCGAGCACCGGCCCTGACCTCGCGCTGTCGCACGAGTCCGTGCGCAACGGCGTGCGCGGCCTCCCCGACCTGTTCGGCCGACTTCCGGAGCTCGAGGCGCTGCTCGTGTGACAGCGACCCGCGTCTGTGCTTGGTATGCGGCGTAAGGCGCGCTCCCGACTCCTGCCCAGCCTTGTGCGCCGCGCCGTCCGCCGTCTCCCCTGCCGGCGAAACCTGAAACGCACCGTCCCGCACACGCTGGCGGCACGGCTCACGGCGAGGGCAGCGGGACGGCGTGCGGGGTCTCGTGACGTTGCGGGGTCAGGGTGCGGACTTGGGCGGGGAAGGCCTGCTCGGCCCAGATGATCTTGCCGTGCGGCGTGTAGCGGGTGCCCCAGCGCTCGGTGAGCTGGGCTACCAGGAACAGGCCGCGGCCGCCCTCATCGGTGCTCGCCGCGTAGGTCAGGTGCGGCGAGGTGTTGCTGCCGTCGCAGACCTCCAGGATCAGGCTGCGGTCGCGCAGCAGCCTGACCCGCACCGGGTCCGAGCCGTAGCGGATGGCGTTGGTGACCAGCTCGCTCAGGGCGAGCTCGGTGGCGAAGGACAGCTCGCCCAGGCCCCATTCATCCAGCGTCGCCGCGCTCCATGCCCGAATGTCGGCGACGGCGGCCGGGTGGGACGGCACGTCGCGCTCGGCGACCCGCTCCGGACCGAGCACCCTGGTCCTGGCGATCAGCAGTGCCACGTCGTCCTGCGGGTGCTCCGGCAGCAGCGCGTCCAGCACCGCCCGGCAGTTCTCCTCCGGATCCCGGTCGCGCTGCGACAGCGCCGCGCGCAGCAGGTCCATGCCGACGTCGAAGTCCCGGGTGCGCTCCTCGATCAGGCCGTCGGTGTAGAGCACGATCTGGGTGCCCTCGGTCAGCTCCAGCTGGGTCGTCTCGTACGGCATCCCGCCCGCGCCGAGCGGCGGGCCGGTCGGCAGGTCCGGGAAGACGACCTTGCCGTCGGGCTCGACCAGCGCGGGCGGCGGGTGGCCGGCGGTCGCGATGGTGCAGAGCCGGGAGGTCGGGTCGTAGATCGCGTACAGGCAGGTGGCGCCGGTGACGCCGGTGCCGGTACCGCTGTCGGCCTCCTCCTGGTCGATCCGGTTGACCAGCTCGTCGAGGTGGCCGAGCACCTCGTTGGGCGGCACGTCGAGCGTGGAGAAGTTGTGTACAGCCGTGCGCAGCCGGCCCATGGTGGCGGCGGCGTGCAGCCCGTGGCCGACCACGTCGCCCACCACCAGGGCGACCCGGCTGCCGGGCAGCGGGATCACGTCGAACCAGTCGCCGCTCACACCGGACTGCGCGGGCAGGTAACGGTGGGCGACCTCCAGTGCGCTCTGGTCGGGTAGGGCGCGCGGCAGCAGGCTGCGCTGCAGGGTCACGGCCATGGCGTGCTCGCGGGTGTAACGGCGGGCGTTGTCGATGCTGACGGCGGCCCGCGCGACCAGCTCCTCGGCCAGCGAGCGGTCGTCGTCGTCGAACGGCTCGGGCTTCTGCGACCGCCAGAAGTTGACGACGCCCAGGACGATGCCGCGGGCCTTCAGCGGGATGGTGATCAGCGTGTGGACGCCGTAGTCCAGGATGTGCCCGGTCCACGTGGGGTCCTGGGCCCGCCAGCCGTGCGCGACCTCCAGATCGGGGACGACCTGCGAGCGGCCGCTGTCGAAACCGCGGGCCATCGGGGAGGACGGGATGAAGGCGGTCAGTCGGCCGCAGGGGTAGAACGGGTGGTCGTCGCGGATGCCGTGGACAGCGGTGCGGCGCAGATTGACGGCGCCGCCGGTGGGCTCCTCGCCCTGCAGCACTGGGTCGGCGAGGTCGACGGTGACGAAGTCCGCGAAGCCGGGCACCGCGACCCCGGCCAGCTCCTCAGCGGTGCGCTCGACGTCGAGCGTGGTGCCGATGCCCACGCCGGCCTCATACAGCAGGGCGAGGCGCTGGCCGGCCACCTCGGCCTTGCCGGAGAGAGCGAGCAGCTCCGTGGAGTCGCGAATGGTGGCGACCGTCCCCATGGCGCGGCTCTGCGGGCCGGTCGGCCGCTGGTTGACCGCGACGAGCCGGCTGCCGACGTGGAGCAGTTCGTCGGTGACCGTCCGGCCCGACAGCAGCAGGTCGGCGGTCTCGGGGGTGAGACCCTCGATGTCGCCCACGTGCCGGCCCTCAGCCTGCGCGGGCAGACCCAGCAGCTCGCGCGCCTCGTCATTGGCCAGCAGCAGCTGCCCGTCCTGTCCGACGATGACCACCCCCTCCCGGACCGCGTGCAGGACGGCGTTGTGGTGCTCGTACATCCGGGCCAGCTCGCCCGGATCCATGCCGCGGGTCTGGCGCTTCACCCTGCGGGCGATCAGCGCGGTGCCGGTGGTGGCGACCAGGACGGCGACGCCGCCGGTGCCGAGGATCAGCGGCAGCAGCCGGTTGTCGGCGGCGGTGACGTTCTTGACCTTGAGCCCGGCCGACACCAGGGCGGGTACCGATCCGTCCGGGGCGGTCACCGGCACGGTCGCCTGGACCTCGTGGCCCAGCGGGCCGTGCACGCTCTCGGTGTAGATCTGCCCGTGGAGGGACGGGCCGATGGTGCCGACGAACCGTTGGCCGATCTTGCTCGGCAGCGGGTGCGTGTAGCGGATTCCCTGGTCGTTCATGACCACGATGAAGTCGACGCCGGCCACTTTGCGGGTGGCCTCGGTGATCGGCTGGAGAATCGCCGAGGGATCGGGCGATTTGAGGGCCGCGAGCAGGCCAGGAGAATGTGCGAAGGTTTCCGCGACCGCAATCGACCTGTTCTTCGCCTCGGCATCGCTGCTCCGCCGCGACTCCAGGACCTGCGCCAGGATCGCCCCGAGCACGAGGAGGACCACGACCACGAGTTCCAGAGCGAATACCTGAGTGGCTACGCTGCGTCGGTTTCTCGCGATCAGTGGCTTTCTGAATACGATCTGCGATCGGTCGCCATGTTCGACCATGCTGTCATGTCTAGCACCGTGCCCGGATTTTTCCGCCAGGCTTTCTTCGTTGTCTCACTCCTCGGATTCCTGCCGTCCGCGTTCTCTGCCCCGGACAGTCACGCTCGGTGACCGTGCTGAGCTCGCCAGACGAGCCGGCCTGCCGCGGTGCACCGCCGTGCTCGCGTGCCGCGCCGGGCCGTCTACGTCGCAGGTGGTCTGTGCGGTGGGTCGGCCGGTGACATCACCGTCGGGCGGCGCTGCGCGGGGGCCGCCGGAACGGGACCATGCTGCTCAGCTGAGGAAGTCGACGCGGTCGATGAGACCTTCGCGCACACGGTAGGCCACCAGGACGCGGATCGGTTCGTCGGCCAGGCCATGCGCGAGTTCGTGGTCGACCACCCAGTCGCCTTCGGTGAGCCGCCCCAGGATCTCCGCCCGGCAGCGGCCTTCGGCGAAGAGTCCGGCGTATGCGTCACGCAGAGCTTGACGGCCCTGCATGGGGCTGCCGTTGCGCCGCTGGACCAGGACGTCCTCGGCGTAGGTGGCGGCGAAGGCGTCCACATCGTGGCTGTTGTAGGCGGCGAGCTGCTGCTCGACCACTTCGCGGGGATCGGTCATGCCTGTGATCATTCCTCACCAACCCGCGAAGTGGTCGAGCAGCAGCTCGCCGCCTGTGATCCATCGGCCGCTCGTCGGGCCGGCCCAGGTCATGGCCTGGCTCAGCGTGGGACAACTGGCCACCACCGGAGCCCCTTGACTGGTGCTCACGTCTTCGACGCGTCCAGCAGCAGTCATCCGGTACGAACACGAAGACCGCACCAGCTGCGGGCCACGGCATATTCGTGGCTTCCGCCAATGCGACGCCCGGCCGATGGGAGGAAGACTTCCCGCCAAGGGCTGCGGCCTGTCCCGAAGGCCGACGCCAAGGACAGAGGGGGAACAGCACGATGAGCGGTCAGCTGTACGACGAGATCGGCGAGGCGTTCGAGGGCTTCAAGACCCTCCCTCTCGCGCGCTACGCGGAGGTGCCCGGCTTCCTCGCCCTCGTCGGCGATGTGAACGGCAAGTCGATCCTCGACCTGGCCTCCGGAACCGGCTTCTACAGCCGGGAGTTCAAGCGCCGCGGCGCGTCCCACGTCCTCGGCGTGGACATCTCCTCCGCGATGGTCGACGCGGCCCGGGGCCTGGAGGACAGCGACCCCCTGGGCGTGCACTACGAGGTCGGCGACGTCGCCGAACTGCGCACCTTCGAGCAGCGCTTCGACATCGCGGTTGCGGTCCAGCTGTTCAACTACGCCGAGGACGTCGCCACCATCGAGCGGATGTGCCACAACATCCGCCGCAGCATCGCGGAGGGCGCCGAGTTCTTCGTCTTCACGCAGAACCCGGACTTCCGTTTCGACGGGCCGTCCCTGGCCAAGTACGGCTTCCTGTGCGAATCGCTCGGCGAGGAAACCGAGATCGGCCCGCGCGAGCGGCTCACCGCGCTCCTCGACCCGCCGATCTCGTTCGTCGCGAACCCGCCCAGCCGCGAGGTCTTCGAGAAGTGCCTGCGGGCGGCCGGATTCAACGAGGTCACCTGGGTTCCCCTGGAGGTCTCCGCCGCCGGCGTGCGCGAATACGGCAGGGACTTCTGGGACGACTACGCCGCCAACCCCCCGCTGACGATGCTGCGCTGCCGCGCCTGACCCCGAGCGGCCGTCCCCTGTTCAGCCGAGGACGGGCCGCCATCCGGCATCAGGCACCAGGCACCAGGCACCAGGCACCAGGCACCAGGCCGGCCACCTCGAGTGCGGGCTGAATCCGATCGGCCGGTGCGCGTCGCGGCGGATCGCCGCGTACAGATCGACCTTGGGCTGCGGCAGCACCCGAGTCGGCAGCAGTCGGAAGGCGGCGAACACGTTGCTGACGATCAGGTACGCCAAGCGAAGCAACACGACTGATCATCCTGCGCCAGCCGCCCACAAGCCCTTGAACTGCACGGATGACATTCTCGGCAGGCGCGGACTCGTGTGCGGCTTTCGGTCCTGACAAGTCAATACGCCTGATCAAAATGACTCACAACTGGATTCGGCACTACGGAGCGTGAATCCGAAAGCGGTACCCGTACCGACTGTTCCCACACGACGACCGCTCGGCTAGAGTCAGCTGGCGCACCACAAACACGGGCCGACGTCACCGAGTTCAGGTCCGTGAGCCGTAGGGCAAAGACTCATCAGGGGGGTTTGGTGAGGGTGGGCTATCAGCGCCGGCTCCAGCACGATCCATTCGAGTATCTCGAGGAACTTCGTCGCCGCAGTTCAAACGGCATACTCCGACTGCCCTGGGGCGGCAGGTGCGTGAGTGACGCCGCTCTGGCACACACATTGCTACGCGACCCGGAGCTCAACGGCGACAGGTCGGGCTTCTTCGGGGACCTGCTGCCGACCCGTTCCGCACAGGTCGATGTCGGCCACGCGGTACGAGACCTCCTGCGAGCACACGTGGCGGACTACCGCGAGGTGCTCTCCGCCGAGATGGCCCGACTGCCGGCCGTCAGCCAGTGGCCGACCACGGCGACCGACCTTGTCTACCGTGCCCTGGCAGATCTGCTGTTACATCCGGACACTCCGCCGCAGATCCGGCACTTCATGGACAAGGCCGTCCATGGCGGCGTCGTATTCCAAGCTCCAGGCACGTGGCAGCGGGCGCGCGCGGAAATACTGCGCGCCAAGCTCATCGCGGCGATCACCGAACACGTCGGATATCGCCGAGAGAACCATGCGGGCGAGTCCCGCGATGTACTGGACGCCGTGCTCGGCGCCTGTCCGCACAATCTGGCGGATCGGACCGTGGCCGAGGTATTCCTGGTGATGTACCGTTCGATCGTGGCGCCCGTCAGCTCCTCACTGGCGTGGTCGGTTCTGCTGGCCTTCTCGCACCACACATCGGATTGTCCGCTGCCCTGGCCCGCGGACTGGATCGTGCGAGAAGCATTGCGGCACCGTCCGATGGTGTGGATGGTCGGCCGCACCTTCCCCCACCCGACTGAATTCGGCGGTATCCCCTTCCAAGCGGGCGAGATGCTCTCGGTCAGCCCCTACCTGCTGCACCACGACGAACAAGGCTGGACCGACCACGACGTCTTCCGACCCGACCGCTGGGCGGAACCGCACCAGCGCGGTCCCTACATACCGTTCGGCGCAGGCCCTTTCACCTGTGCCGGCGCAGCGGTGGCGCATGTGTTGATGACCGAAGCGCTGATCGCCCTCACCAGCGACTGCCGTATGACCGTCACTGGCGGCGACATGCGCGCCGTCATGGTCGAGGGCGCCATCCCTCGGCCCTTCACCGTCCACCGCACCGTCAGGCAGGTCCACGAGACCGAGAGGAGGTGAGCGAACATGGCAGCTGTACTGCACCGCATCCTCAACCGGAAGCCGGCCCGGAACTGGTTCTGGGTGTAAGCATCGATTGGTGAACCTCGGCTCGGTGGGCTCACACGGCGAACCGCACGTATGAGCCCACCGAGCGTTGCGTCACCGGGCACCTCCCCCACCCAGTGGTCCACCACCAGCCGCCCGGCCTGATAGGCAGCCAATTACGCGCCGGGATCAACGGGTTCGGCGGCCGCGAACGCCTCGAACCTCCGCGGGCACCTGCGCCTGCCGAATTTCTCATCCGCGCCGGGGCCGGCCCGGTGACGGCGCGTCCGCCGCCTACCTGCTATCACACGGGCCAAAACAGGTGTTCTAGGATGTCGGCCCATGACGGACACACGGGGGCCAGGACCGCTCTGGAGCGGCGAACCGATGGCGGCGACGACCGCCGAACCTGACTGGGCGGCTCTCGCCGAGACTTACCAGCGCTCGTCCCAGCGGCGCCAGCAGGTCCGCAAGGTGGCAGCCTGCGTCGCGGCCGCGGCAGCTGTGGGCGGCATCGTCGTCACCGCGGTCGAGGTCACCGGCTCGGGGCAGAAGCCCGGCCACAGTTCCGCCCTCGCGGGAGTCGGTCCCAGCGGCATAGCAGGTTGGCGCGACACCACAGCATCGGCCACCGATTCCGGCAACAGCGCCTCACCGTCGGCCAGTTCGAGCACCGGACCCGGCGCTCCCGCGTCAGCCGGTGCCAGCGCCACACCCGACGCTCCTGCGTCGACTGGTGCGAGCGTCCGACCCGGCGCTCCTTCGTCAACCGCTCCCCGCCCGTCGACCGCCACTCAGCCGGCCGACCCGATCGGGTCCACCAGCCACCCGGCCGCCCCGGCACCGGGCGGCTCGGCGGGAAGCACCGCACCAACAGCACCAGCCGCCCCCGCGCAGACTCCCGGCGCCGGCCCGACCGCCAAGGGGTCGCCGACGCCGACGCCTCCGGCCGCCGCCAACCCGTACAGCCCCGGTCAGGTGTGCGGCACCGGGTACGGCGTCATCGATTCGCACAGCCTCGGCGACGCCACCGTCTACCTGCTGTACAACAACGCCACCGGCGTCGACTGTGCGGTCACCCTCGCAGCCCACCCGAGCGGCGCTGTCCCGATGAACGCCACCCTCGCCGTCCAGGGCGGCGCCTCGACGAGCAACCCGGGCAACTTCGTCGACTACGCCGGCCCGGTCACCGAGCACGCCCCACACATCTGCGTGTCCTGGGGCGGCTCCTACCGCGGCACCTCCTGGACCAGCGGCTGGAGCCACTGCGGCTGACCCCGACCCTGCCACGGGACAGCGCGGCGGCGCGGGCACGCCGCGCGAGGGCGCGGGCGACTGAACGGCGGCGCGGTAGTCTCCGGGCACACCTCCGCCGGCGCGGCGGACCGCCTCGCGGGCCACGGCGCGGACCTGGCGATGACGGCTTACGGCGAGTCTGCACCGCAGGTCGAGCCGTTCGGTCCACACCGCTTCGCGAACGGCGGCCTCAGCCGCCATCGCCCTACCCGCTGGTCGCCGTCGCCCTCGGCTAGGGCGACCAGCTTTCTTCAGCCACCTAGAACCAATACTGAATTTCGCAGTGAGACAAGCGAGTTGGACATGCTGCAGTCGATGGGAGTGGGGCTACCTCACGCCACTCGAGTTCCGCCAGCGGCACCAGCAAGGACACACCCTCACGGCGTAAACGGATAGTGTCCAACCACAGGGTGGAAGCCGGTCGTCCTCGCACGATAGCCGGCCTGTGCGTGCCGAAAAGCCGGTCACCTTATGCGACTTGCTCGTATTCATGGATGAGACCGCCAAGGCGGTCGCGGCGGATGACACGCGATTGGTCATCGGCGGCGGACGGCTCAGGTGTGTCGACAGCTGGTCCGGCGCCACCAGGGAGGGCTGGATCGCCTGCCTGGACGAGCTCGGTGGTGGCTCCAGCGGCGCTGAGACGCTCGGCGTACCGGCGGCCTTCATCGCGCAGCGGGTCGACCGCCCGCTGCCGGGCACGACTTCCAGGCCCGATAGGCCGCACCAGCCGAGGAGTTGGTCGGTAGCCCGATCCCGGAAAGGGAAGCGGCTGGGCCCGGCCCCCGTGCCGGGTCCAGCCGTCGGGGTGTCAGCCGGCCGTGGGTGGCCGGCGGTCGGGGATGGTCGGCCGCCAGCGGCTCAGCCCCGCTGTGAGCAGCGTGGCCACGCCGAGCAGTGCCACGGCCGCGTCGGGGCCGGCGGTCTTCCACAGGAAGCAACCGGCTATGAAGAGCATCAGGACGACGACGGGAGACCCTGCCAGCGCTGCGGCGGCCGGACCGTACCGGCCGCGCAGCAGGGCGGGCACGGCCACCGCGAGCAGCGCGAGTTCCGTCGCACCCAGCACCAGCGCCACCACGGCGCCGGCGCCGTAGCCGAGCCACCTCACCGGCCCCATTCCGAGCGCCGTGTCGAGCAGGACACCGCCGGTCAGCGCTCCCGCCAGGGCGCTCCAGCTGCGCCGACGGGCGGCAGGTCCGAGCAGGTCGCGCGGCGCGGCCAGCGGGATCAGCGCCCACAGTACCTGCGGCCCGAACCAGGCGAACGCCCGGGCGATCAACTGGGCCCAGTGGCCTTCGGCCCAACTCATGGAATCCGTCAGCTCCATCACGTCACCGCTCAGCGTCGCCAGCAGGCCGACCACGCCGGACGACCGGGCCATCGTCCAGCGACCGCACACGGCCGCAACGGCGGCCAGCAGCAAGAGCAGCAGGCCGGCCTGATCGAGCCAGTAGGAGGCGAGCTGGAGGCCGGTGGCGGACGGCCACAGGTCCAGCATCCCGAACTGCCGCCAGTGCCTCGGCCCCAGGAGCATCAGCACCGACATGGGCCCGGGCTGCGACACGAGCCCCCAGGCCACCGCCGCCGTTGCCGCGAACGGTGCGGCCAGCGCGGCCAGTTGCGCGGGCAGCCCGTCGGAGCCCAGCCCGATCCGCAGCCGCAGCCCGTGCCCGGCCAGGTCGACCGCCTCCCGTGCGGTGGTCCAGCGGCCCGTGCCGGCGGTGGTGTCCGCGAACACCGCTGCCAACTCCTCGCCCCACTCCCGCCGGTAGGCGGCCGGGTGGAGCAACAGCGCCAGCTTCAACCCGAGGCCGCTCATGAGGCGAACCCGGTGCGCAGCTTCGGGGCGCGGGCGGCGGCGAGCCGGCGTTCGGCCTCGGCGGCGACCGCGCGCAGCCGTTCGGCCTCGGCGGTCAGCACCTCGCGCCCGGTGTCGGTGAGCGCGTAGGTGCGGCGGGCTCGCCCGTCCACCACCTCCTCGCTCTCGACGCGCACCAGCCCCTGCCCGAGCAGGCGGTCCAGCGCTCCGTAGAGCGTCCCCGTACGCAGTTTCACCCGGCCTCCGGAGATCACGGCGACCTCCTGGATCAGCGCGTACCCGTGCCGGGGCGCATCGGCCAGTGCGGTGAGGAGGAGCAGCGTGGGCTCCTGCATCGAACGATCCGTCATGGGACTACATATATCGGATACCGTCATATGTAGTCCAGGGGATCGCGTGACCTCGCAACGGCGGGCAGGTGCCCCGCCCGCCTTGATCTGACGCTCGGTCACCGCACACGGAGCCGGCGCGAAGGTCTGCCGAGACCGTGTCCACCGCTGGCCCGGACCCGTCGCCGAGCAAGCGAAAGTGCCAGGGGCAACAGCAAGTCGAGTAGCCGCTGATTATCCGCGCCACCTCGTCGAATTGCAGCGCATTGGTTTGAAAATGCTTGACCGTTAAGCATATCAACTACCTAGTTCCTCTGGATGGCAGCTGGCCAATGAGTGGTACAACTCCTCTACTGACACTGCCAGTTGTCCGACACTCGCCGAAAACGTGGGTGAATTCTCGCACCTGAGCATGCGACGGCAGCCGTCTCCGACGGAACGCCGGGTGAAGCCCCCGGTGATCGCACGCCGCTGGCGCGCGCGTATGCGCGGGGTGGGCGGGGATTGCGGATATCGCTGCTGGCTAAGTTAGATGAGCGAGACGACAACTCTGTTGTCTGCCAACCGGATCAAAGCCCCGATGCGCGTTCGGACCCTGGCGGTCTCGGGCCGGCCGGTCCGCACCAGTACGCACAAGGAGTGGTCAATGCCCCTGGCCGGGTTCACCGTCTTCACCCCCGACGTGCGGTCGCAGTTCTCCGGCCAGGCCGGGAGACCGCCTGCCGCGCCCGCCTCAGCCAGGCCCGCGGCGGTGCGGCCGTGAACGCCACAGCGAACACCGCATCCATCGCACGGATTCTGCGCGGCCCGAGCGGCCTTGGCACGTCGAGCCTGCACCCGGGCCGGTCCGACGCACCCGGCCAGGCGCCTGACGCGGCAGCGGAGGGGACACCGGCGGAAGCAGGCAGGCCGATTCCAGGCCTCTACCACCACCCGGTGCCCGAACCCGACCCCGAGCGGGTGGCCGAGGTGGGTCGGCGGGTCAAGCAGTGGGCGGTGGAGGAGGTCCAGCTCTTTCCGCCGGACTGGGAAGGCCAGTTCGACGGCTTCGACCTCGGCCGCTACATGGTCGCCTGCCACCCCGAGGCCCCCACCATCGACCACCTGATGATCGCCACCCGGCTCATGGCGGCCGAGAACGCGCTGGACGACGTCTACTGCGAGGACCACGGCGGCTCACCCATCGGTCTCGGTGGCCGGCTCCTGCTGGCGCACACCGCCCTCGACCCCCTGCACACCACGCACGAGTACCACCCGGACTGGGAGGCGTCGCTGCACGCGGACGCCCCCCGGCGCGCCTACCACTCCGCCATGCGGTACCTCACCGAGGCGGCCACGCCCAGCCAGGCGGACCGGTTCCGGCACGACATGGCCCGTCTGCACCTGGGATACCTCGCCGAGGCCGCCTGGGCGGAGACGGACTACCTGCCCGAGGTGTGGGAGTACCTGGCGATGCGCCAGTTCAACAACTTCCGCCCCTGCCCGACCATCACCGACACCATCGACGGCTACGAGCTCCCCGCCGAGCTGCACGCCCTGCCCGCCGTTCAGCGTGCCATCGCGCTCGGCTCCAACGCCACCACCATCGTCAACGACCTGTACTCGTACACCAAGGAGCTCGCCAGCCCGGGCAAGCACCTGAACCTGCCGGTGGTGATCGCGGAGCGCGAACGGTGCAGCGACCGCGAGGCGTACCTGAAGGCGGTCGAGGTCCACAACGAGCTCATGCACGACTTCGAGGCCGCCGCGGCCGCTGCCGCCGCCGCCCATCCCGCACCACCAGTGGTCCGGTTCCTGCGCGGCGTGGCCGCCTGGGTCGACGGCAACCACCACTGGCACTGCACCAACACGTACCGCTACAGCCTGCCCGATTTCTGGTAACCAAGGAGCTGACCACCAATGACCACAACGGACCTCATCGCCGACCCGAACACGACCGCCGAGATCCCCGGACCGGCGACGCCCTACCAGGACGACATCGCCCGCTACTGGGACCAGGAGGCGCGACCCGTCAACCTGCGCCTGGGTGATGTGGACGGCCTCTACCACCACCACTACGGCATCGGCGAGATCGACCGCGCCGCGATCGCGGCGTCCGACGAGGGCGATCGCGAGAAGCAGGTGATCGCCGAGCTGCACCGGCTGGAGTCCGCGCAGGCCGACGTCCTCCTGGACCACCTGGGCCAGGTCCCGGGCGACGCCACGCTGGTGGACGCCGGCTGCGGCCGGGGCGGCTCCATGATCATGGCGCACCAGCGGTTCGGCTGCCGGGTCGAAGGCGTCACCCTCTCGGCCAAGCAGGCCGAGTTCGCCAACCAGCGCGCCCAGCAGCTCGGCATCGACCGTTCCGTCCGCTCCCGCGTCTGCAACATGCTGGACATGCCCTTCGAGACCGGGCAGGTGGCGGGCTCCTGGAACAACGAGTCCAGCATGTACGTGGACCTGGACGACCTCTTCGCCGAGCATTCCCGCATCCTCGCCGTCGGCGGCCGCTACGTGACCATCACCGGTTGCTGGAACCCGGTCTACGGGCAGCCGTCGAAGTGGGTGTCGCAGATCAACGCGCACTTCGAGTGCAACATCCACTCCCGCCGGGAGTACCTGCGCGCCATGGCCGACAACCGCCTCGTGCCGCAGGCCGTCATCGACCTCACGCCGGCGACGCTGCCCTACTGGGAGCTGCGGGCCACCTCCTCGCTGGTCACCGGCATTGAAGAAGCGTTTCTCTCCTCCTACAAGGACGGCTCCTTCCAGTACGTGCTGATCGCCGCCGACCGGGTCTGACCAGCCGTCCCGCTCCTGCTCCGCCGGTCAGTCCGCCGCCAACCGCTCACCGCAGCGGCTGCAGTAGGCCGGGGCGACCCCATCGGGCACCGCGCCGCAGGCCGGGCAGATCCGGTGGAGCAGGCAGGCGGCCTCGCCACCCTCGGCCACGGGCCTGGCCGTCCGGACCCCCTGGACGGCCAGGCCCGGACGCCGCCGGTGGACGGTGAGGTAGACCAGCCCCCCGGGTCCGGCACGCAGTCCGCGCCGGGCGGCGCACGGCAACCAGACCAGCCCGCCGACCTCGAGCGGCAGCGCCCGCGCACCGTCCAACAGCGTGCCGCCGCCAGCGACGACGAGCAGCAGCACGTCCAGGTCGTTCTCCTGGTGCTCGTCCACCACGGCATCGGCCGGCAGGCGGATCAGGTTGGCGTCGAGTTGCCGCCCGGGCTCCGCGAGCCGCCACAGCGCGCCCCGCTGCTCCGAACCGGCTCCGGCGACGCGTTCGGCGAGGTCGGCCAGCAGGCGCGCGGTGCCGGGGGTGGATGTCATCTCGGTCCTCTCCACGTACGTGATCTCCTGACGTCAGTGTGACGCGCCCGCTCCCGGGCTGAGATCGGTGCACGGAGGGACGGCCCGGCGCTCGAGCCATCGACGGCCCACCAGGCGTGAGTTCAGCGCCGGCCTCAGGCCGCTTCGGCGGGCACCCGTCCCGAGGCGACCGCGTCGAGCAGTGCCTGGTGGTCGTGCTCGTTCTGGTCGGCGTAGGTCTCCGCGAAGCGCGTCAGCGCCTGGTCGAACACGTCGCTGCGGCCCAGGTAGGCGGCGATGGCGATCCGGTCGCCGGATCTGGCGTGGGCGCGGGCGAGGGTGGCGCCGCACAACTCGCCGAAGGCGCGCATGCCGCGCGGCACCATCTGCGACGGCTCGGCGATGCCCTTCCAGTCGCGCAGCTGGCGTACGTAGAAGTCGCGCTCGACGCCGTCCGGCGCGTGCACGTGCTCCCAGCCGAGGAAGATGTCGCTGGTGGCCTGCATCAGTCGCTGCCCGGCGACCACCCGCTCGCCCTGGGTGGCGTACCGGCTCGCGCCGGCGTGTGCGGCCAGCACCGACGGGTCGGCCTCCTTGGCCTGAAGGAAGAGGGGGTCCTCACCGTCCTTGCCGAGCATCAGCACGATCCAGCAGCGCGTACCGACGCTGCCGACGCCCACCACCTTGCGTGCCATGTCGACCAGGGTGAACTGGCTGAGCAGGTGCCGGCGGTCCGTCTGGAGGCTGCTGCGGTACCGGGCGATCAGCTCCCGGATCATCTCCTCCAGCGCCTCGCCCGCGAGGCCGGGCATCAGGTCGCGGGCCCGGGTGATCACCGGCGGCTGCGAGGCGATCCGCCGCTCGCCGTCGACCACCTCGGTGAGCTTCTCGAACGCTTGCAGGCTGTCGCGGGTGCGCGCCTTGGCCAGCGTCTCGGACAGCATGGCGCGGCCGCGCTTGTGCAACCGCCCGGCCGCGATGGCCTGCAGCTGTTCGGCGTCCTGCCGGGCGTACCAGACGTCGAGATTGTTCATCCCGGCGAAGCGGCGCATCTGTTCACGGTAGGAGCGGACGGTGGCCTGCACGATCGCGGCGCGTTCCGCGTCGGTGAAACCGTTCTCGCGGCCGGCGATGACCATGCTGGCGGCCAGCCGTTTGACGTCCCACTCCCACGGGCCCGGCAGCGTCTCGTCGAAGTCGTTGATGTCGAAGACCAGGTTCCGCTCCGGGGAGGCGAGCAGCCGGAAGTTCAACAGGTGTGCGTCACCGCAGAGTTGCACGCGCAGGCCGGAGAGTGGCGTGGTGGCCAGATCACCGGCCATGATCGCGGCGGCGCCCCGGTAGAAGCGGAACGGCGATTCCGACATCCGCCCGTAGCGGATCGGCACCAGTTCGGTGACCCGGGTGGCGGACTGCTTCTCGATGACGTCCACGGGGTCGGGCCGGTGCGGGCCCGGCTCGAACTCGGCGTGGCTGGAGCGTGGCGCGTGCGCGCGGGCCGCCCTGCCCAGCTCGGCGCGTTCGCGCGGGGAGCGCCAGGACACGTCGCGGGTGGTGATCGTTGGATTCCGAGTCATCACAGTCTCCGTCCGGTTACAGCCGTCCATCCGGCGGCCCTCGCCCGGGCCGTCGGCACGCATCGGCCTCCCCTTCTCCCCATGCTGCGCGCGGCAGCCGCGATCCGCGCGCGCCGGGGCAGCACGCCAGGGCAGCGCGCCGGGGCAGCGTGCGGGGAGGATCCTGGACGGAGACGGGCTCCCCGGGTCGTCGCCGTGCGACAACCCGCTGCCGGCGAGCCCCCTGGAGGCTCTGATGACCGACAGTCCCGCGCCCGATGCGAAGCGCCCGGTCGCCGAAGGCCCGGTCGCCGTGGGAACGGACGGCTCACCGCCCGCCCGCGAAGCGGTGCTCTTCGCGCTCCGTGAGGCCCAGCTACGCGGCGTCGCCCTGCGGGCCGTGTGCGCCTACGACTACGTGCCGGCCCGGCACACCGGCATGGAGCGGATGGCCTGGCCGGGGACCAGCGGCGGCTACCCGCCGCATCAGTACGATCTCGTCACGCAGGCGGTGGCCGACTCGGTCGCGGAGCTCGCGCGGCAGGTCGGCGGGCCGCCCGTCGAGGTCGAGGTGCGGTGCGAGCTGGGGCGTCCGGCGCAGGTCCTGCTGGAGGGCAGCACGGACGCCTGCCTGCTGGTGGTGGGCACCCGGGGTTCGAGCGCCTGGGGACGCCTGACGCTCGGCTCGACCAGCACCGAGGTCGTCCATCACGCGCACCTCCCGGTCGTGGTGGTGCCGGCCGAGCCGCACGAGGCCCCGGCCTGAGACCGGCTCGCCGACGCCGGGCCTCAGCCCAGGTCGAAGGTGTTGGGCAGGCCGAGCTGGTAGCGCAACTCGTCGACCCGCTTGAGCGGTTCGAGCTCCGGCGGCCGGAACAGGGGCCAGATGCGGCAGCGTTCGGCGGTCGAGCCGTCCGCGTCGAGCAGGGCGTTGACGGCTCGCCTGGCCGACTCGTTGGCCCCCTCCATGGTGGCCAGGTCCACGTCGGTGCGCACGTAGTCGCCGGCCAGGAAGAAGTTGGGGATCGCCGTGGCGGCGGAGGGCCGGTGGTAGAGGGTGCCGGCCGGGTGGATCAGGAGCTGCTCGCGGTTGCGCGGGGTGGGCCCACCGAGGCCGGTGACGGCCGGATCCATGAACCACGAGTGCAGATCCGCATCGTCGAGGAGCACCCGGCCCGCACCGTTGAGCGCGTCCTTGCACTGGGCCCAGGCCTCCTGCGCCACCTGCTCGCGGGTGCACTCCATGGCGGTCCTGCCGGAGAGGATGCCGGGCAGGTTCCACTCGGAGACGCAGATCGACAGGCAGTCGACCACGGTGCCGTCCCCGTAGTCGGCGGGGAAGTCCCGGACGTCCCAGAACTGGGCCTGGTTGACGCTGGTGATCGCCCATGGGGAGTCGATGTAGATGGTGTGCCCGTGGACGATCCGCACCGGCCTCTTCAGGTAGAACTGCACACCGACCATCCAGTCGGTGCGCAGCTCGTCGCAGCGCGCCAACTGCGGGTCGGCGGCGCGGAGTTCCGACCCCCAGGTGACCCGGGCGTGCTCCACCGGAAGAGCCGAGACGTAATGATCGGCGGTGACGGTCCGGGCCGCGCCGCCGTCCGGGGCCGCGACGCGTACGCCGGTGACCCGGCCGTCGCCGTACAGCACTTCCTGTACCTCGGTGCCGAGTTCGAAGACCACGCCGAGCGAGCGCAGCTCGGCCGCCCACGGGTCGATCCAGGCCTCGCTGGTCGGCGCGTTGAGCACCCGGTCGGGCTCGCCGTCCACGCCCCGGCCGAGGATGCCGTCGATGACGAAGGCCTCGAGGATGGTGCGCGCGACGGTCCGGGTGCTGGCCTCCTCCGCCTTGGTGGCGGCCAGGTCGCGGGTCAGGCCGATGCCGAGCAGCCGCTGGTAGTCCTGGGACATCTCGGCGGCCCGGATGAAGTCCCACCAGGGCACCTTCTCCCACTGATCCTCCCGGCGCCGGTCGCAGCTGGTGAGGTGGACCAGGACCCGGCCGGCGAAGTAGGCGACCTCGTCGGCGGGCAGGTGCAGGACGGTGTCGAGCAGACCGGTGACGGTCCGCAGCAGGGCCTCCGGGGCGAGTTCGCTCGGGTCCGGTGGTGCGGTGAGGGTGCGCAGGGGCAGCCGAAGGCCGGGGCGGCCGGCGTTGCGGGCGAGCAGCGCCTCGGTGCCGTTGCGCAGGTTGCCGTGGACCCCGTCGGCATTGCCGCCGAACGGGATCCGGCGCATCGTGTCGGGCAGGTTGCGGTAGAAGCCGGGGAAGAACCGGAAGCCGTGCTCGCCCGGCAGCGGCCGGCGGCCGCCCTGGCCGGTGCCCGGCACGTCCATGCTGCGGGCCTTGCCACCGAGCACCGGGTAGTACTCGTAGACCGTCACCGCGTAGCCGCGCAGGGCGAGTTCATGGGCCGCGCTCAGCCCTGACACGCCACCGCCCAGCACCGCGACGCTGGTTCGGCCGCCACCACCGCCGGCAGCATCAGCAGCAGCCGTTGCCGGTGCGGCCGCGCCCAGGGCGACCGCACCGCCGATGCCGCCGACCTCGGAGAGGAACCGACGCCGTGATCGACTCGCCGTCATGACGATTGACCCCCTGTTGAATCCTGCTGACGTGTCGTCATGTCCAGGGCACAGCCTACGAACCATCGCGACGACGGCGCGCCGGACCGCCCCGGACGTACACCACCCTCACTTGGCGTTCGACTCTTCGCACAGTCGTCCGAGCCGCGGCGGCGGCTCGTGGTCCGGCGGCGTGCCTTGACTTGAGGACGTCAACTGGCCAGAGTGTCAGACCAACCGGACTCGCGGCACTCCCCCACACGCCAGCGCCGCAGCGCCGCCCCCCACCGCCGCCTCCTCCAGGAGGACTCCGTGATCGCTCGCAGGACACTGCTCGGCGCCTCGATGGCCGCTCTCGCGGCTCCCTTGGTGCTCACCGGCACGCAGCGGCGCGCCGCGGCCGCCACGCCGGCCACGCTCACCGTGGACCTGGCCAACAACACCTCCTCGAACACCGTCTACGCCTACGTGCTGGGACTGGACATCGCGCAGGGCAACAGCTGGGCCTTCCTCCAGGCCGACGGCCAGACGCTCTACCACCCGCCTTCCCCGGCCGCCCCCGGGGCCCCGCTCGGCGCCGACTGCGCGATCGCCCTGCCGCCTCCCGGAGCGGCGCCCCGGACCATCGCACTGCCCCGACTCGCCAGCGGGCGGATCTACTTCTCGATCGGCAGCAAGCTGGTGTTCCTGGTCAACCCGGGCCCGGGCATCGCGATGCCGTCGGTGAGCAACCCCACCGACCCGAACATCAACACCGCTTACAGCTTCTGCGAGTTCACCTACGACCAGAGCCAGCTGTACGCCAACATCAGCTTCGTGGACTTCGTCTCGGTGCCGATCTCCTTCAACCTGCAGACGCCGCAGGGCCCCCAGACGGTCCAGGGACTGCCGGCCGGCGGGCTCGATACCGTCTGCTCCGCGCTGCGCGCCCAGGCCACCGCGGACGGCGGCGACTGGGCGAAGCTGATCGTCCAGGACGCCGCGGGGAACAACCTGCGCGCGCTCAGCCCCAACCTGGCCATCGGGTCGAACTCCTCGCTCTTCGCCGGGTACCTCGACGCGTACATCGACCAGGTGTGGCAGCAGTACCAGGGCACCGACCTGGTGGTCGACACCCAGTACACCTGGGGCACCGTCACCGGACGGGTGGGCAACGGGGTGCTGACCTTCCCCGGCGTGGGCAGCTTCACGAAACCGTCCACCGCCGCCGTCTTCAACTGCAGCAGCGCCCCGTTCACCACGGGCAACGACGAGATGGGCAACCTGAGCGCGCGCCTGGCCGCGGCGTTCAACCGCACCACGCTGCTGGCCGATCCGAACCAGCCGGACGGCGAGAACCCGGCCGCCTTCTACACCCAGGCCCGGACCAACCACTACGCGCGCATCCTGCACGCGACCACCACCGACCACCTCGGCTACGCGTTCCCCTACGACGACGTCCACCCGGCAGGCGTGGACTTCGAGGGCAAGGTCCAGTCGGCCACCCCGACCCTGCTCACCATCACCGTCGGCGCGGCCCAGGGCTCCTCCGGCAATCCGCCGCCGGGCGGCACCAGCGCGTTCAGCACCATCAAGGCGGCCGCGCACAGCTCCAACTCGGGTACCCAGACCGAGCCCTGCACCGACGTCGGCGGCGGGCAGGACGTCGGCTGGATCTCCAATGGTGCCTGGCTCGGCTACTCCGGCATCGACTTCGGTGCGACCGGCGCCACCCAGTTCCAGGCGCGGGTGGCCTCGGGCGCGGCCGCCGGGGTCAGCGGGCTGGTCGAAGTCCGGCTCGACAGCGTCACCGCCCCGCCGGTCGCCAGCTTCGCCATCGGCAACACCGGCGGCTGGCAGAGCTGGACCACCGTCCCCGCCAACCTCGCCGCGACCACCGGCGTGCACACCGTCTACCTCACCTTCAGCAGCGGCCAGCCCGCCGACTACGTCAACGTCAACTGGTCCACCTTCGCGGCCGGCTGACGGTAGCGCAGCCAGCCAACGAAACGACCGCTTGCGCTCAGCTCTCCGGTCGCTCGACGAGGTACCAGCCGTCCCGGGCGAACCCGGTGACGGCGCACCGCTCGGCCAGCAGACCCGCGAGCACCTCGCGCAGCGCGTGGCGCCAGTCACGCGCTGCGCGGGGGTCGCGCCGGCGCAGCGCCTCGATGTCCGGCGGGACGCGGACCAGCAGGGTGTCGCCGTCCGGTCGCCCGGCGGTCGGGCGGCCGCGCTCGTCCATGTCCAGGGCGACCACCGCACGGGACCGCAGCCCGTCCGGCTCGATGGTGTGCGGCCGTCCCGCGCAGGCCAGTTCGACCCGCTCGGCGGCCAGCTCCCAGCGGACCAGCAGCCGGTCCGAGGCGTCGCCGGCGTTCACCTCGTCCTGCATCGGGCCGTAGAAATCGGCGAGGTACTCGGCCGGGAGCGCGCCGAGCTTGGCCAGGTTGAAGTAGGCGTTGCGGCTGACCAGCGGGTCGTAGGTCCAGGTGATGGTGGCGATCGAGCGCTCCAACGCCCAGGCGCGCTGGTGCAGTTTGACGGCGTAGCCGATGCTGCGGCCGCGGGTGCCGCCCTCGACGGCGGCGACGTGCGAGTGCAGGCCGACCGTGGCGAGCAGGCCCAGGCAGGTGCCGATCAGCCGGTCGTCCTGGTGGACGCCGGCCACGTAGCTGCCCGAGTGGGCCAGGACCAGCAGCAGTTCGGGCGTGATCATGGTGCCCCCGGGCGTGGTGGGCGGCCAGACCTGGTCCAGCAGCGCGCCGGCCTCGGCCAGCGTGTCGAGGTCGTGCAGCTCGCGGATGGTCACCCCGGCCGCACGGGCGGCGCGCTCGGCGGCGGCGCGCGCAGTGGGCAGCGCGGTCGGGTCGGGGCTCGGGTTCATCTCGGCTCCTTGCGCAGTTCGGTGACCAGGGCCGTCGCCCATCCTGTGCCGGTCGGTCTCAGGCTGCCCGCGCACCGCGCTCAGATCACCCCGGCGCGCAGGGCGTAGACCACGGCGTGGGTGCGGTTGCGCAGGCCGAGCCGGGTGACCACGCCGTGCACGATGCTCTTCACCGTGCGCTCGGAGTAACTGAGCTTCGCGGAGATCTGCTTGGTGCTCAAGCCCTCCGCCAGCAGGCGCAGCACCTCGACCTCCCGGTCGGCCAGACCGGCGATGTTCAGGCCGGCCGGCACCAGCGTCCGGTCCCGGATCGCCCTGATGTGGGTGATCAGCGCCTGCTGCACGCCCGCCGAGGACTCCCCGCCCCCGGCGCCGGCCTCCAGGACGGCGCGCTTGATGTCGTCGAAGCCGCTCTCCTGCCGGTTCAGGTAACTCACCAGGCCCAGGTCGATGGCCCGCAGCATCTGGTGCTCCGGAAACTCGTGCGCGACCAGCACCAGCGGCAGGGGCCGGTCCGTCGCCTCGACCTGGACGCGTTCCACCCGCGACAGCGTGTCACTGGTGACCTCGGTCGCCAGTACCAGCAGCACATCGGCGGGATGGCGCCAGGTCCAGTAGCTGGCGGTGATGTCCTTGCACGAGGAGAGCCACCAGACGGCCCCCTCGCCGGTCACCGGATCATTCGCGAGAACCGCCACCGTGACGGATTTCACGGCCTTGTCAGTCATCAGCTGCCCCCCGGCCACGCGCTGGCTCCAATTCCCTGCACGGGAATTCCCCGAGAACCCCGTGCAGTTTGTCGGCATCACTCCGACTCCGCTCCCCCGCACACTGCCATTATGCGCCACTTCGGTCTCATCTCTGACGCCCCGTTACGGATCGTGATTCGCCAAGGACTCCTGCCGCGACGATCTCCGGACACTTCGTCAGGAGACGATAGTCCGGCAACTGATGACACGGACTCAGGTGCGTAGTGCGTTGCACCGATGGCCGGAAAGGGCCGAGAAGGGCCGAGAAAGGCCGGAAAGGGCCGCTGCGGGCGGCGCCCCCGGGCCTGCGGCCGTCGGGCCCCGCCGGGTGGCTGCACCAAGGGGCAGCACCATCAGCCGTGCCCGAACTGCCCGAAGAGGCAGAATCCGGCGCCGCCCGGCCGAGCAGGCAGGACGGCCGAGACCGCATCGTGATCATCCCCCGGGCCCAGCGCGTTTCACGCCGTCGCAGCCCCAAAGTGCGACGCTCCCCGCCCCAAGGGGCGGCACGCCTTGCGTTCCGTCTCCGGTGCCGTTCATCTTGGGATCGGCCCCGAAACCGCGCCGAGAGCGCGAAGGTCCCTGCAGCAGGCCCGAATTGAACCCCTTCCACCAATGCTTCGGACAGAGAGGAAGCCTGCGGCCATGACCCTCCACGGGATATCGACGGACAACGCGGCGCAGCAGCCGCCACAAACACCGATCGCCTGCGATTCGCTGGACGAACTGCGGATCGTCATCACCGGCATCTGGCAGGATGTGCTGCGCCTGGACGGCCTCACCCCCGACGACGACTTCTTCGAGCTGGGCGGCCATTCGCTGACCGCTTCGCAGGTGATCTCCCGAATGCGGCAGACGCTGCGGGTGGAGGTGCCGCTGGCGGCCTTCTTCGACCACCCGACCGTCGCCGAACTGGCGGCCTTCACGGCGGCTCGACGGGCCGAGGCGGACCCCGGTGTCCAGTAGCCCGCAGCCCGAGCGCTCGTCCCGGTCCCACGTCTCGCCCCAGGCCGACCTCACGTCCCAGTCCGACCTCACGTCCCAGCTCTCGCCGCTCTCCGCCGCGCAGCAGCGGCTCTGGTTCTTCTGGCAGCTGCGCCCGCGGAGCAGCGAGTACAACGTGCCCAAGGCCACCCGGCTGCGCGGCCCGCTCGACCTGCCCGCGCTGGCAGCGGCCCTCACCCGGCTGACCGAGCGGCACAGCCTGCTGCGCGCCACCTTCCCCACCGTGGACGGCACGCCGATGCTGCGGATCGCGCCGGCCGTCACCGTGCCGCTGCCCGTCACCGACCTGACCGACCTGCCCGCCCCGGCCCGCGAACGCGCGCTGGGCGAGGCGGTGGACCGGCTGGCGCTGGGGCCGTTCGACCTGCTGCACGGCCCGGTGTTCCGGGCCGGGCTGATCCGGCTGGCGGCCGAGGAGCACGTGCTGGTGCTCGCCTTCCACCACATCGTGGTGGACGGGTGGTCGCTGGGCATCATCGAGCGCGATCTGGCGGGCGAGTACACCGCCGCGCTCGACGGCAACCCTCGACTGCCCACGACGCCCACACCCACGTACGACTACCGGGACTACGCGGCCGACGAGCGGCGGATGCTGGCCGGCCCGCGCCGGGCCGAGGCGATGGCCTACTGGCGGCGGCAGCTGGCCGACGCGCCCGCCCAGCTCCAGCTGCCGACCGACTGGCCCCAGCCACGGGTGCCGAGCAATGCCGGCGATGTCCGCTCCTTCCTGCTGCCGCCCCAACTCGCCCAGCAGGCACAGGCCTTGGGCCGCAAGAAGCGGGTCACCAAGTTCGTCGTGCTGCTCAGCGCCTACGCCGCGCTGCTCGCCCGGCTGACCGCCGCCAAGGAGGTGGTGATCGGCGTGCCGGTCAGCGGCCGCACCTCGCTGGAGGTCGAAGGGGTGGTCGGGCTCTTCGTCAACATGCTGCCGCTGCGGGTGCGGGTGCGCCCCGGCCTGACCTTCGCCGAGCTGCTGCCCCAGGTGCGCGACACCTTCCTGGCCGGTCACGAGTACCAGGACCTGCCCTTCCAGCAGGTGGTCGAGGAACTGGCGCCCGAGCGGCAGACCTCGCGCCACCCGATCTTCCAGAGCGTCTTCACCTACGAGGACCAGAGCGGCGCCGAGTCCGGAATGCCGGGGCTGACCGCGAGCCCGGTGCCGATCCGGATCGAGACCGCGAAGTTCGAGCTGACCCTGCACGTGGCCTTCGACGCCGAGCGGGCCGAAGGCTGGATGGGCTACCAGAGCGACCTGTTCGAGCCGCGCACCGCCGAGTTGCTGGGCGAGCGGTACCTGCGGCTGCTGACGGCGGCGCTGGCCGCACCGGACGCGCCGCTCGACCGGCTGCCGCTGCTGGGCCCGCAGGAGGAGCGGACCGTGCTGGCCGGCGCGCTCCAACCGCCGCCGCCCGCCGCCGAGTGCGTGCACCGGCTGGTGGCGCGCCGGGCGAGCGAGCAGCCGACGGCCGTCGCGGTGCGCACCGCCGAGCGCGCCCTGAGCTACGCCGAACTCGACCGTCAGGCCGACCTGGTGGCGGCGCGCCTGCGGGCCGCCGGGGCCCGGCCCGGTGCCCTGGTGGCAACCTGCCTGCCGCGCGGCCCGGAGCTGGTGATCGCCGAACTCGGCGTCCTGAAGAGCGGCGCCGCCTATCTGCCACTCGATCCGGCCAACCCGCCGGGCCGGTTGGCCGCCGTGCTGGACGAGGCGTGCCCGCTGGCCGTTCTGACGGATCGTCAGCATCCGGAACTGCCGGACACCGTACGGATCCTCACGCTCGACGAGCTGCTCGACGACGCCGACACCGACACCGGCCTCGGGTCCGCCGACGCCCGGCCCGCGCCGCAGGCCGGCGCCGGCGACCTCGCGTACGTCATCTACACCTCGGGCTCGACCGGCCGGCCCAAGGGTGTGATGATCGAGCACCGGGCGCTGGCCAACCTGGTCGCCTGGCACCACCGGGAGTTCGCACCGGCGCCCGGCGACCGCGGCACGCTGATCGCCGCCCCGGGCTTCGACGCCTCGGCCTGGGAGATCTGGCCCACCCTGGCCGCCGGCGCGACACTCGAAGTGCCGGACACCGCAACCGTGTTGTCACCGCGCGAGCTGACCGACTGGCTGGTGGAGCGCGAGGTGAGCAGTTGCTTCCTGCCCACCCCGCTGGTCGAACTGATCACCGCAGTCCCCTGGCCCGCCGAGCGCGCCCCTCGCGTGGTGCTGACCGGCGGCGACCGCCTGCACGGCCTCGGGCAACAGGAGTTGCCGTTCCGACTGGTGAACAACTACGGCCCGACCGAGAGCACGGTGGTCGCCACCTCGGGGACGGTCACCACCGATCCCCTGCAACGCGGCGCACTGCCGGACATCGGCCACCCGATCGCGGGCGTCGAAGCCTACGTGCTGGACGACCGGTTGCACCCGGTGCCGATCGGCCTGCCCGGCGAGCTGTACCTGGGCGGGGTCGCGCTCGCCCGCGGCTACCTGGGCCGGTCCGACCTGACCGCCGACCGCTTCGTCCCGCACCCCTACGGCCACACCCCTGGGGCCAGGCTCTACCGCACCGGCGACCTGGTGCGCCGCCGCACCGACGGCACCCTCGACTTCCTGGGCCGCAACGACCAGCAGTTGAAGCTGCGCGGTTTCCGGATCGAGGCCGGCGAGATCGAGAACGTCCTGCGCGCCCACCCCGGCGTGCGCGACGCCATCGTGGCCCTGGTGCCCGCCGGGCCGGACGGCGCCGAACCGGCGCTGACCGCCTACCTGGTGCTCGCCGACCCCGCCGCCCCGCCCGACCGGGCGGAGCTGCACGAGCGAGTGGGCCGTCAGCTGCCGAGCTACATGCGGCCGCACGACTACCGGGTGCTGCCCGCGCTGCCGTTGACCGGCAACGGCAAGGTCGACCGTGCCGCGCTGGCCGGGCAGGGCCTGCCGCTGCCCGCCGGCGCCGCGCCCGAGCCCGGCATCCGCACGCCGCTGGAGCAGCGGATCGGCGAGGTCTGGGCGCAGGCACTGGGCCACCGGGAGTTCGGCACCCAGGACAACTTCTTCGACATCGGCGGCCACTCCCTGCTGCTGGCCACCGTCCGCGAGGCGCTGGCCCGGGAGTTGGACCGCGAGCTGAGCATCCTCACGCTCTTCGAGCACCCCACCATCGCCGCGCTGGCCCGCCGGCTGGACGCTGCCGCGCCGGTCGCGGCAGGCGCCGCGGTGGCCGCGAGCCCGACGGGTGACGCCGCCCAGCGCGCGCGACGCGGCACCGCCCGGCTGAAGGCGCTGCGGGCCCAGAGCCGGCGCCCCGCACCCACTGTTGAAAGGACGGACTCATGACCGACACGGACCACGACAGTGGCAACGAGAGCGGCAACGACACACACCTGGCCATCATCGGCCTGGCCTGCCGGTTCCCCGGCGCCTCGACGCCCGAGGAGTACTGGGACAACCTGGTGGCCGGCGTGGACTCGGTGCGCCCCTTCACCGCCGAGGAGTTGCGGGTCTGGGGCCACGACCCGGCCGCGCTGGACGACCCGCGCTACGTGCCGATGCACGGAAGCGTCGACGGCGTAGGGGAGTTCGACGCCGACTTCTTCCAGTTCTCCACCCGCGACGCCACCCTGCTCAACCCGCAGCACCAGCTCTTCCTGGAGTGCGCCTGGGAGGCGCTGGAGCGGGCGGGCTACGACCCGCGCAACACTCCCGGCACGGTCGGCGTCTACGCCGGCGCCGGGCGCAACGGCTACGCCGCGCTGGTGCGGGACCAGGCCGACCGCTTCCCCGGGGTGGACGACCTCGCGCTGACCATCGCCAACGAGCCCGAGCACCTGGCCACCCGGGTCTCCTACAAGCTCGGACTGACCGGGCCCAGCATGGCGGTGCTGACGGCCTGTTCGAGCTCGCTGGTCGCCGTCCACGAGGCCGGCCGGGCGCTGCTGGCCGGCGACTGCGACCTGGCGCTCGCGGGCGGGGTGACGCTGCGCCTGCCGCGCTCCGGCTACCGCTACCTGGAGGGTGGCACGATGTCCCCCGACGGCCACTGCCGCACCTTCTCGGCGGACGCCAAGGGCATCGTCGGCGGTGACGGGGCGGGCGTCGTGGTGCTGCGCCGGCTGCAGGACGCGCTGGACGACGGCGATCACGTGCACGCCGTGATCCGGGGCACCGCTGTGAACAACGACGGCCACCAGCGGGCCGGCTTCACCGCGCCCGGGGTGCACGGCCAGCGCGAGGTGATCCGCCTGGCGCACGCGGCGGCCGAGGTGAGCCCCGCCGACATCTCGTACGTCGAGGCGCACGGCACCGGCACCCCGGTCGGCGACCCGATCGAGGTCGCCGCCCTGACCGAGGCGTTCGGCGACGACGGCGGCGATCAACTGCCCGCCGGCTCCGTGCTGCTGGGCTCGGTCAAGACCAACATCGGGCATACCGACACCGCCGCCGGGGTGGCCAGCCTGATCAAGACCGCGCTGGCGCTGCAGCACCGGACCATCCCGGCGACCCTGCACTTCACGGGCCCGAACCCGGTGATCGACTTCGCCGCCGGCCCGTTCGCCGTGAACACCGAACGCCGTGCCTGGGACACCGGCGCGCTGCCGCGCCGGGCCGGCGTCAGCTCCTTCGGCATCGGCGGCACCAACGCCCACCTGGTACTGGAGGAGGCGCCGCAGGACGCGGCGGCCGGTGCGCCGGACGGGCGCGGCCAGCTGCTGGTGCTCTCCGCCCGGACCCCGACCGCGCTGGCCGCGATGGCCGGCCGACTGGCCGAACACCTGCGCCAGCGGCCCGACTTGCCGCTGGCCGACGTCGCCTGGACGCTGCAGACCGGGCGGCACGCGTTCGCGCACCGGCGGTACGTGGTCTGCGGTGACCACGCGCAGGCCATCGCGGCGCTCACTGCGGCGGCGGCGCGGGCCGAATCCGGCGAGGGTGCGGGCGAGATCGGCCGGCTGCTCGACCAGCTCGACCTGGCTGCCGGGGAGGCGGAACGCGCCGTGCTGCTCGACGCGTTGGGGCGGCGCTGGCAGGACGGGGCGGCGATCGACTGGACCCGCCTGCACGGCGCCGCGCGCCGGCGCCGGGTGCCGCTGCCCAGCTACCCGTTCGAGCGGCGGCACCACCTGGTCCAGCCTGAGCCCTTCGCCGGGCTGCCGAGCACCGGGCTGCCCGAGGAGTCGCCTGAAAGTCTGCCGCAGGCACCGCAGGCCGCCGGCTCCGTCACGGACCGGCTCGCGGTGCTCTTCGCCAAGGTCCTGGGCGATAGCGAGGAGCCCGCCGGGCGTGACTTCTTCGAGCTGGGCGGCGACTCGCTCACCGCCGTGCAGCTGTTCTCGCTGGTCGAGGACGAGTTCGGGGTGGCCCCGCCGCTGGAGGCGATCTTCGATCACCCGACCGTCCCCGAATTCGCCACCGTGATCGTCGAGTTGCTCGCCACCCTGCAGGCCACCGAGGCCGGCAGCTCCACCCGGGAGACCGCGTGACGTACACCGGGACCGAGACCGCGGCCAGGGTCGCGCCGACCTCGTTCGCCCAGCGGCGACTGTGGTTCCTGGACCACTTCACCGGCGGCAACAGCGCCTACAACCTGGTCTCCGCGCTGCGCCTGCGCGGCCCGCTCGACACCGGCGCGCTGCACCGCTCGCTTCAGCACCTGGTGGTCCGGCACGAGAGCCTACGCACCACCTTCGAGCTGGCGGACGGCGAACCTCGCCAGCGGATCGCCGCCGAACTCGAACTCGCCCTGCCGCTCACCGACCTGCGCGGCGCCCCCGCCGACGAGCGGGTCACCCGGGCCACCGCGCTGGTCGAGGCGGACACGCTGCGCGAGTTCGACCTCGCGCGGGGCCCGCTGATCCGAACCGCCCTGCTGCGGCTGGACGATGAGGACCACGTGCTGGCGGTGATCTGCCACCACACCATCAGCGACGGCTGGTCGATGGGACGGTTCCACCTGGAGCTGTCCGCCCTCTACGCCGCCCACCGCAGCGGCGCCGATCCACAACTGCCGCCATTGCCCATGCAGTTCGGTGAGTACGCCGAGCGTGAGCGAGCCGCGCTGCTCGGTGAGGAGGCCGGGCGCGCGCTGGCTCGGCTGCGCGAGCGGCTGGCCGGCGCCCCGACCGCGCTGGAACTGCCGACCAGCTACACCCGCCCCGCCGTCCAGGGCTACGCCGGCGCGACCCACGACCTGCCGCTGGACGCCGAGTTGTGGCAGCGGGTGCTGGCCACCGCCCGCCAACACCGGGTCACCCCGTTCATGACCCTGCTCGCCGCCTACGCCCTGCTGCTCTCCCGGCTCTCCGGCACGCGGGACCTGGTGATCGGCAGCCCCTCGGCCGGCCGCACCAGCTCCGCCGTGGAACCGCTGATCGGCATGTTCGTCAACACCCTGCCGCTGCGCGTCGACCTGTCCGGCGAGCCCACCTTCGCCGAGTTGCTGACCCGCACCCGTCGCACCGCGCTGGCCGCCTTCACCGACCAGGGCGTGCCGTTGGATCAACTGGTGACCGCCCTGCGGCTGGACCGCGCCGCCAGCCACGACCCGCTCTTCCAGACCATGTTCGCGCTCCAGCAGCCGCTGACCGTACCGGAGTTGGCGGAGCTGGCGGTCGAGGTGCTGCCGGTCCGGCCGCCGACCACGTTCACCGATCTCTGGCTGGAGATCCGTCCGCTCGGCGGCCCGGCACAGCTCGACGGCGATGCGCAGGACGGCGGTGCGCTGGCCACCTTCCGGTACCGGACCGAGCTGTTCGACGCGGCGAGCGTGGCGCGGATGGCCGAGCAGTACCGGAACCTGCTGGACGCCGCGCTCGCCGCGCCCGAGACCAAGGTGGCCGACCTCTCGCTGTTGAGCGAGCGGCAGGCCGAGCAGATCCTGCACGAGTGGAGCCGCAGCGCCGAACCGCACCCGTGGGACGGGCCGGTGCACGAGCTGATCGATCGTCAGATCGACCGCACGCCCGAGCGCAGCGCCGTGCTCTTCGAGGGCACCGAGCTGAGCTATGCGCAACTGGCCGGCCGGACCGAGCTGATCGGCGCCCACCTGGCCCAACAGGGCGCCCGGGCAGGAGCGGTGGTGGCACTCTGCCTGCCGCGCGGCCTGGACCTGGTGCCCGCGATCCTGGCCGTGCTGCGCGGCGGCGGCGCCTACCTGCCGCTGTCACCCGAGGATCCGCCGGGCCGGCTGGCCAAGCTGGCCCGCCTGTCGGGCGCCACCCACGTGCTGACCACCACCGAACTCGCCGAGGCCTTCGCCGGGTCCGTGGTGCCGGTACTGGCCGTCGACACCCTCACCGCGCCCGCCGAGGCAGCCGAGCCGGCGCCGGTCGGCCCGGACGACCTCGCCTACGTCATCTACACCTCCGGCTCCACGGGGGAGCCCAAGGCGGTGGGCGTGCCGCACGGCGGGCTGGCCAACCGGGTGCACGCCATGCAGGACTCGCAGCGCCTCACCCCCGCCGACCGCGTCCTGCAGAAGACCCCGTACACCTTCGACGTGTCCGTCCAGGAGTTGCTCTGGCCGCTCACCGCCGGCGCCACGCTGGTGATGGCCGCGCCGGGCGGCCACCGCGACCCCGGCTACCTGGTCGACCTGATCGAGCGGGAGGCGGTCACCACCGTGCACTTCGTGCCGCCGATGCTGGAGGCCTTCCTGGACGAGCCCGACCTGCACCGGTGCGCCTCGCTGCGGCGCGTGTTCTGCAGCGGCCAGGCGCTGCCCGCCCAGCTGGTGGACCGCTGCCTGAGCCGGCTTTCGGTGCGGCTGTTCAACTTCTACGGACCCACCGAGGCCTCGATCGAGGTCACCGAGTGGCAGTGCCCGCCGCTGGACGCGACCGGACCCGGCGCCGCTCGTCAGGCCCGGGTACCGATCGGACGCCCGATCGCCGGTGTGGACGTCTACGTGCTGGACGACCAGTTGCGCCCGGTCCCGGTCGGGGTGCCCGGCGAGCTGTACCTGGGCGGGGTCGCGCTGGCCCGCGGCTACCTGGGCCGGCCCGAGCTGACCGCCGACCGCTTCGTCCCGCACCCCCACAGCCGCACCCCGGGAGCCCGGCTCTACCGCACCGGCGACCTGGTGCGCTGGCGGGCCGACACCACCATCGAGTACCTGGGCCGCAACGACCACCAGCTCAAGGTCCGCGGGTTCCGGATCGAGCCCGGCGAGATCGAGAACGTGCTGCGCGCCCAGCCCGAGGTGCAGGAGGCGCTGGTCACCACCACGCCGGCCGGCACCCCCGGCGCCGAACCGGTGCTGACCGCCTACCTGGTGCTCACCCCGCCCGGGGCGGCCGCGGTCGGGGCGGCCACGGTCGGGACGGTCGCAGTCGGGGCGGCCGCGGTCGGGACGGTCGCAGTCGGGGCGGCCGCGGTCGAGACGGCCGCAGTCGAGACGGCCGCAGTCGAGCAGCGGGAGTTGACCACCGTCCTGCGCGAGCGGCTGCGCGACCAGCTGCCCAGGCACCTGGTCCCCGGCCACCTGGTCCTGCTGCCCCGGTTCCCGCTCAACTCCAGCGGCAAGGTCGACCGGGCCGCGCTGCCGCTGCCCCAGCAGGAGAACGGCCACGACCACGAGCGACTGGTCGAGCCGCGCGACGCGCTGCAGCGCACGCTGGCCGGGATCTGGAGCCAAGTGCTGGGCCGGCCGCTGATCGGCGTGGACGAGGACTTCTTCGAGATCGGCGGCGACTCGCTGAAGAGCATCCAGGTGGTCCACCGCGCCCGCGAGGCCGGGCTGACCCTCGGTGTCAGCGCGATCTTCCAGCACCCCACCATCGAGGAGCTGGCCCAGCGCCTGCGGCAGGAGAGTGCCCGGTGAAGAGCCGCTGGCTGCTGCGCTTCCCGCCGCGCCCCGAAGCGCGGGTGCGCCTGCTCTGCCTGCCGGGCGCCGGCGCGGCCGCCGCGATGTACCGCTCCTGGAGCGAGCTGCTGCCGGCCGACCTGGAGGTCTGCGCGGTCCAGTTGCCCGGTCGCGGGGCTCGGCTGCGCGAGGCGCTGTACACCGCGATGGACCCGCTGGTCGACGCGCTGACCGAGGCCGTGCTGGCCGAACCCGCGCTGCCCACCGTGGTCTTCGGCCACAGCCTCGGCTCGCTGGTCGGGTTCGAGCTGGCGAGCCGGCTCACGGACTCGGCGACCCACGCGCCCAGCGCGCTGGTGGTGGCCGCGCACCGGGCCCCGCGGCTGGGCAGCGCGGGCCTGCCGTACCACCGGCTGGCGGACGCGGACCTGGCGAAGGTGATGGTCGGCCTCGGCGGGACACCCGAAGAGGTGCTGGCACGGCCCGAGTTGCTGCGGCTGGCGCTGCCCTCGATCCGTGCCGACTTCGAACTCGACTACACCTACCGCTACCGGGAGCGCCCGGCGCTGCCGATCCCGATCAGGGTCTTCGGCGGCCTGGGCGACACCACCGTCGCCGAACCCGAACTCGCCGCCTGGCGCGAGCACACCAGTGCCGGGTTCAGCCTGCGGATGCTGCCCGGCGACCACTTCTTCCCCACCGGCGCCAGCGGCGTCGACCTGCTCGCCCAACTCGGCGAGCTGGCCTCGGACCTGCTCCAGCACGCCTGACCGGACCTCCAGACCGGACCTCCAAAAACTCAGCACGAGAAGGATCACGACATGTTCGAGGATGGCGACGACCGCCAGTACCTCGTGGTGCGCAACCACGAGGAGCAGTACTCCATCTGGCCCGAGGGCCGGGAGCTGCCGGCCGGCTGGACGGGCGTCGGCGTGACGGGCGACAAGGCGGCTTGCCTGGCCCACATCAGGGAGACCTGGACCGACCAGCGCCCGCTCAGCGTCCGTTAGCCGACCCCGAAGAGGAGTGGAGAACAGCACCGTGCAGTCAGAACTCTGCCTTCACCAGATATTCGCCCAGCAGGTCGAGCTCCGGCCCGACGCTCCGGCCGTCTGCGACGCCGACGAGGAACTGACGTACCGTCAACTCGACGAACGAGCCGCCCGGCTGGCGGCGGCGATCCTGCGCGAGACCTCGGGGCCCGGCGCCCGGGTCGGCCTGCACCTGCGGCGCGGCAACGCGGTGGTGGTCGCGATCCTGGCCACGCTGAAGGCGGGCTGCGCCTATGTCCCGCTCGACCCGTCCTACCCGGCCGAGCGCGTGCAGTACATGGCTGACGATGCGTCAGTCGAGCTGATCCTGACGGACTCCGGCAGCGAGGCCACCGCCCCGGCGGCGCGGCGGGTACTCGGCATCGGCTCGAGCAGTTGGGCGGCCGAGCTGCCGCGCGCGGCCGAGGCGGCGGTGACCCCGCAGGTGCCGGCCTACGTGATCTACACCTCCGGGTCCAGCGGCACCCCCAAGGGTGTCGAGGTCTCGCACCGCAACGTCACGGCGCTGCTGGCGGCCTGCGACCAGCTGGTGACGGTCGACGACAGCGATGTGTGGACGCTCTTCCACTCGTACTGCTTCGACTTCTCCGTCTGGGAGTTGTGGGGTGCCCTCGCGCACGGCGGGAAGCTCGTGGTGGTCTCCGCCGAGGCCGCCCGGTCCCCCGAGGCGATGCTGGAGCTGCTCCGCGCCGAGCGGGTGACGGTGCTCAACCAGGTCCCCTCGGTCTTCCGCTACCTCTCCCGGGCCGGCACCGCCCCGGGCGCCCAGGGGGTGCCCTCGCTGCGCTACGTGATCTTCGGCGGCGAGGTGGTGGACGTCGACGCGGTCCGCGAATGGCGCCAAGTGCACGGCACGGCCACCGAGTTCGTCAACATGTACGGCATCACCGAGACCACCGTCTTCTCCACCGGCCGCACGCTGCTGCCGGCCGAGATCGACGTGCCGGTCGGCTCGCCGGCGCCGGCCGGCGCCGCCGACCCCGCGCTCAACATCGGCCTGCCGCTGGACGGCTTCGAGCTGGCCGTGCTCACCCCGGAGGGCCGCCCCGTCGCACCCGGCGAGATCGGCGAGATCCACCTGGCCGGTGAGCAGTTGGCGATCGGCTACCTGGACCGCCCGAAGCTGACCGCCGAGCGCTACCCGGTGCTGGCACTGCCGGGCCGCCAGCCCCGCCGGTACTACCGCAGCGGCGACCTCGCGGTGCTGCGGGCCGACGGCGCCCTCGAGTACGCCGGACGCGCGGACGACCAGGTGAAGATCAACGGCTACCGGATCGAGATCGGCGAGGTCGAGTCGGCGCTGCGCGGGGCACCCGGGGTCGGCGACCTGGTGGTGGTGCCCGCCACCAGTCGCGTCGGCGAGCGGATGCTGGTGGCCTTCTACACCGCCCCGGACGGCGGGCTGGCAGCCGACGGCCTGGCGGAGCGGCTGACCAGCCACGCCCGGGCCGCGCTGCCCGCCTTCATGGTGCCCGGACGGTTCGTCAACGTGCCCTCGCTGCCGCTGAGTCCCTCCGGGAAGACCGACAAGCGCGCGCTCGCCGAGCAACTGCGCTAGCCCACCGCCAGAGGAGGACCTGATGGACCAGTCCGTGTCGACCCCGCAACTTCCCCCGACCCAGTTGCCCCCGACCCAGCTCCCCCTGTCGGTCACCCAGGAGGCGATGTGGGTGACCTGGCAGCTCGACCCCGCCAAGTGGGAGCACGTCATCCCGCTCGCCCTGGTGGTCGACGGCACGTTGGAGCTGCCGCGCCTGCGCGGCGCCGTCGCCCAACTGATGCGCCGCCACCCCGCGTTGCGGGCTCGGGTGGCGCGCGGCGCCGACGGGATGTGCCTGGACTGGTCCGGCACCACCGAGGAGACCGTGCCGGTCACCGTGCGCGAGGTGGACGGCTCCCGCACGGCGGCCCTGGCGGCGGCCCGCGTCCCGTTCGACCTGGACGCGGGCCCGCTGAGCCGGGTCGAGCTGCTGACCGGCCGCGACTGGACCGTACTGGTGATCACGGTGCACCACATCACGCTGGACGGCGCCTCGATCCCCGTCCTGCTGGACGACCTACGCCGGGCCTACGGGGGCGAGGAGTTGGCGCCACCGGATGACCTCACGCCGCTGATCGAGTACGCCCGGCGCTCGCGGGAGGCGGCCGAAGGAGAGAGCGGCGAGCCGCTGCGGGCGTACTGGCGCGAGGCGCTGGCCGAGCTGCCGCCGGCCCGGCCGCTGCCCGCCGCCGACGGGACCGCCGACGACAGGACCGGCGCCGACGACGCGGGTGCCGACGACTCAGCTGCCGACGACGCGCGGCCCTTCACCGTGGACCCGGAGTTGGCCCGACGGGTGCGCGACCGGGCCAAGGAGTTGGGGCACTCCTACTTCACCGTGATGCTCGGCGCGCTCTTCGTCACGCTGCACCACCACACCGGCAGCGCCGACCTGATCATCTCCGCTCCCTACCACGGCCGTTCGGACAAGGCGCTGGACGGACGGGTCGGCTTCTTCGTCAACGTGCTGCCGTTCCGCCAGCGCATCCGCCCGTCGGACAGCTTCGCGGACCTGCTGCGCGAGCTGCACTCGACGGTCCGCGCCGGCCTGCGCCACGGCGGCCTGCCGCTCCCCAGCATCCTGCGCGCCGCGAACCTGCTGGGCCCCGGCGGCCGCCGCCAGACCCACCAGGTGGTCCTGGAGTACTGGAACACCAGCGCCGAAGTCGGCCTCGACGTCTACCACTTCGAACTCGTCGGCGAGCACTCGCGCTGCTCGCTGCACTACCTCGACTCGACGGACATCGCCGACTACCGGTTCATGGTGCAGCTGAACGAGGGCAGCAACGGCAGCCGGATGCTCTGGAAGGACGCGACCGGCTCGGTCGGGCGCGCCACCACCAACGCGCTGGCGCGCGACTTCCTGGCCGTGCTCGCCGACTTCGCGGCCGACCCGCACCGCACCCTGGCCGAGGCCACCGCCTTGCTGCCCGCCGTCACCCACCGCTCGAACCCGGAGACGGAGGCGGCGGCGCCCGAGCCCGCGGTGGACCAGGCATCCGTCTCGGCGAAGACGATCGCGGAGGTCGGGGCGATCTGGACCGAGGTACTGCGGGTCCCGGACCTGCTGCCCGAGGACTCGTTCTTCGAGCTGGGCGGCCACTCGCTGATCGCCGCCACGCTGCTGGCCCGGATCAACGAGCGGCTGGGCGTGGCGCTCACGGTCCGCGAGCTGTTCGGCCACCCCAGGCTCGTCGACATCGCCGAACTCGTGGACCGGCAGCGCACCGCCCCGGCGGCGGTGCCGGCGACCCCGTCCCAGGTCCAGGACGCCGAGTGGGGCGAGGTCTTCCCGGCCGCCGGCTTCCAGGAGGGCATCTGGCTGGCCGAACGCCTGGACCCGAGCCACGCGAGGTACCACATCCCGCTCTCCTGGCGCGTGCACGGGGAGTTGGACCCGGCCCGGCTGCGCGCCGCGCTCGCCCTGCTGGTCGCCCGGCACGAGATCCTGCGCACCCGCTTCGTCGACCACGACGGCCGGCTCTTCCAGGAGGTCGGCCCGGCCTGGGAGCCCGAGTTGGCGCAGGCGGCGCTGACCGCCGCGGCCGCCGCCGACCCGCACCGGTGGCTGCGCGGCTGGTCCGACACCGCCGCCGAGGGCTTCGCGCCCGCCGACGGACGGCTGCTGGCGGCGGGCCTGTTCACGCTGCCCTCCGGCGAGCAACTGCTCGCCCTGTGCGTCCACCACCTGGTGCTCGACGGCGAGTCGGTGCCGCTCCTGCTGAGCGAGCTGGCCCGCTGCCACCAGCAGGCGGGCGGCGACCCGGCCGAACTCCCGCAGCTGCCGCAGCCGCGCCAGTACCGGGAGTTGGTGCACGCCCAGCAGGTCGGCGCGGGCCAGGTGCGGGCCACCGCGGACCTCGGGTACTGGTCCGCCCGGCTGGCCGGCGCCCCCAGCACCCTCGGGCCGGCCACCATCGCCGGCCTCGCCCCCGGCAGCACCGCCCTGCCGCTCGCGGCCGACCTGACCCGGCGGCTGCGCCCGGTCCAGCAGCGCTGGCAGGCCTCGCAGTTCATGGTCACCGCGGCGGCCCTGGCCGCGGCCCTGCACCGCTGGTCGGGCGAAGCCGACCTCACCTTCGGTGTGCCGGTGGCGAACCGGGCGGGCGGCGCTTTCGACGAGGTCCTCGGTCCGTCCCTCAACACCGTGGTACTGCGCTCGCGTTGCACCCCCGGGACGACTCTCGCCGACCTGCTGCGCGCGACTCGCGAGAGCGTGATCGAGGCCTTCGAGCACCAGAGCGCGCCCTTCGACGAGGTGGTCCGCACGCTGCGCCCCCCGCGTACCTCCGGCCGTACCCCCTACGTCGACTGCATGCTCAACAGCGTCAGCACCACCCGCTGGGCCGGCACCCTCGGGGCGGCCCGGCTGGCCTCACTCGATCACGACCTGCCGGACGAGGCGACCAACAAGTTCGGGCTCACCGTGACCTTCACGGCGCGCGAGGACGCGCTGCACGGCACCCTCGCCTACCGGGGCGGCTTCCTCGACGCCGGCGCGGCAGGGAAGTTGGCCGGTGACCTGGCCGACCTGCTGAACCGCTTCCAGGAGCTGAGCGACCTACCAGTCCTCGCCCTCGACCCGACCCAGACCACCGAAACGAGCTGAACTCCCATGCGAAACTTCCGCTTCGGCGTCAACCTGGTCCCCACCGGGGGGCGCCGGCAGTGGTCGGAGAGCTGCCGCAGCGCCGAACGCCTCGGCTACCAGGTGATCGCGGTCCCCGACCACCTCGGCGTGCAGTCCCCGTTCCTCGCCGTGGTCGCCGCGGCCGCCGCCACCGAGCGGATCCGGCTGACCACCTTCGTCCTCAACAGCGGCTTCTGGAACCCGGTCCTGCTGGCCCGCGACCTGCTGACCGCGCACGAGCTGACCGACGGCCGGGTGGAGGCCGGGCTCGGCACCGGCTACGTCCGAGCCGAGTTCGAGACCGCCGGCCTGGACTGGGGCACCGCCGGCAGTCGGGTCGGCCGGCTCTCCGATGCCGCCGCCGCCCTGCGCGGCCTGCTGACCGACCCGCGCGCCCTCGGCTTCGCCCGGCCGACCCAGGCACCACCGCTGCTGATCGGCGGCAACGGCGACCGGGTCCTGCGGCTGGCCGCCCGGCAGGCGGACATCGTCTCCTTCGCCGGCGCCGTCCTCGCGCCCGGCTCGGCCCGCGGCACCCTGCAACTCATCGACGCCGAGGCGATGGACGAGCGGGTGTCGTTCTTCACCGCCGAGGCCGGCCCGCGCGCGGCGGCGGTGGAGCGCAACATCATGGTCCAGACGGTGCTGATCACCGAGGACCGCCGCGCCGCCGCCCAGGCCATGCGGCGCCGCCTCCCCTATCTCACGGCGGAGCAGCTCCTGGAGGTCCCCACCCTGCTGGTCGGCACACCCGCCGAGATCGCCGACACCCTGCTGACCCGCCGGGAGCGCTACGGCATCTCCTACGTGTGCATCCAGGAACGGGACATGACGGCGTTCGCTCCGGTCGTCGAGCTGCTGGCTGGCCGCTGAGCTCGCACCATCGTCACCGTGAGTTTCGGCTTATACTCATGATGTGACGACGACTCAGGTTCGGTCGGCGGCCGCCCGAAGCACCAACCTCCGGAGGGAAGAGCACATGCGCACCACCACACTGGGTACCAAGGGCCCGCAGGTCGGCGTCCTCGGCCTGGGCTGCATGGGCATGAGCTTCGCCTACGACATGGCGGCCCCGCGCGACGACGACACGGCCATCGCGGTGCTCCGCCAGGCCCTGGACCTCGGCATGACGCTGATCGACACCGCCGACGTCTACGGGCCCTTCGCCAACGAGGAGTTGGTCGGCCGCGCGCTGGCCGGCGGCCACCGGGAGCGCGCGGTGCTGGCCACCAAGGTCGGCCTGGTCGTCACCGACCCGACCGGCGGCCCCGACAACTCCCCGCTCTTCGGCAACAACGGGCGCCCCGAGCACATCCGCACCTCGATCGACGCGAGCCTGCGCCGGCTGGGCACCGACCACGTGGACCTCTACCAGTTGCACCGGGTGGACCCGCAGGTTCCGGTCGAGGAGACCTTCGGCGCGATGGCCGAGGCCGTGGCAGCCGGCAAGGCCCGGCATCTCGGCCTGTCCGAGGCGACGGTGGATGAGATCCGGCGGGCCCAGTCGGTGCACCCGGTGGCCTCGGTGCAGTCCGAGTTCTCGCTCTGGACCCGCGACGTGCAGGCCGAGGTGCTGCCGTACTGCCAGGACCAGGGCATCGCCCTACTGCCCTGGTCCCCACTGGGCCAGGGCATCCTGACCGGCCGCTTCGCCTCCTTCGACGAGCTGCCCGAGGACGACTTCCGCCGCCGCCTGCCGCGGTTCCAGCAGGACGTCCTGCGGGACAACCTGGCCATCGTCGCCCAGGTCCGGACGCTCGCCGAGCGCCTGGGCGCCACCCCGGCGCAGGTCGCACTCGCCTGGCTGATGGCACAAGGCCCGCAGGTGATCCCGATCCCCGGGACCAAGACCCCGAAGTACCTGACCGACAACGCCGGCGCGGGCGACCTGGAGCTGAGCGCGACCGACCTCGCCGAGCTCGACGCCCTGCCCACGCCGCACGGCGGGCGGTTCTGACCTGACGCCACGGCAGTTGAGGACGCAGCCGGCACGACGGGCCCGTAGCAAGCACTCACGACTGCTACGGGCCCGGCTGGCTTCTGAATGGTCGTCAACAACCTCGGCTACTCCAGCGGGAGTTCTCCTTCTGCCCTGGTCGGCGGGCTGGGAGTGGGGAGCGTAGCGGGGACGCTGCAGGGGCGGGGTGACGTTCGCGTGGAGGTCGCACGAACAAGTGGCCCCACGTATCCGTCGGCAGATCGTCGAGCACAGCGGTGGGCTCTCCACGGCGCTGTCTCTACATGCGCTGCGGTGAGTCGTGGGTGGGACGTCCTCCTCAAAGCCGTCCCAGCCATGCGCCGGCCTCGTTTCACTCCCCGCCATCAGGCCACATGGAGCAGTCCCACTGGAGCAGTAACTTGGGAACTGCTGGCGACAACCCAACTATCCGTGCCAGTAATCAGGTTGCTAGCTCCCAGGTCGTTCCCCTGCTCAGTCGGGGGCTACCGGAATCGGCCCCTCCTCGGGCGTGTTCACGCCATCCGCAGCGTACGCCTGGTGAGCGACTGTCGAGCAGACGTAGCGTCAATCCCCTGCCGTCACACCAGGCGCACACTGCGCTGGGGGGATGTCGCGGCACACACAGGGGGGCACAGGTGCTCGAGCAGACAGCGATTGCCGTCACGATGTTCACGCTCACAGTTGCGGGGCCGACCGTCGCGAATGCCGCACCGCAACAGACCAACACCACCGCGCAGGCCGTCCACGGGACCGGCGTGCCGTCGGGCGACACGATCAAGGAGGCACTCGCGTCCGGTAAGAAGGTCCGCATCGACGCCGGGATGAAGTACAGCAAGTTCGACTCGGCCGTGGCCGACAGGAACGGCTACAGGATCCTGACCGCGCCGAACGGCGTTCAGTACTCGGTGAAGAAGGACGCCACCGCCACGCAGCTCGACGCCGCGCTGAAGAAGGCCGAGGCGGTCAAGCCGACACCTGCTGCCGAGGGTTCCGTAGTACCGAACGTCTCCACCGAGTTGTGGGGAGACTGCGGCGGGGCCTTCCTGGAGTTCGACCCGTGGGGCGGCGGCACCGTTGCCGGCGACCTGTACACCGGCTTCACAATGACCGAAAGCGCCACCAACTACTTCAGCTGGGACGTCACCCTCGTGGACCCAGGCGGCGTGAGCAACCAGGAGTGGCCCCCGGAGAGGATCGGGACCACCAACGGCTGGAGTGACCACCGCGCATTGCGGCACCTGTCCGCGGGAGCTGCCTACTCGGAGATCAACCCCACCTACTCCTGGGCTCTACTGGTAGACGGCGGCACCTGCACGGCGGGTCCCGCCACCGTGCACTACACAATCAGCTAGCAGGACAGACAGACTGGCAGGGCCGGGAGTTCGTGACTCCCGGCCCTGTCCCAGCTCTACCGGAGGCACCTATGTACCGAAGCACCGGCCGACCGCTGCCCTCACCCGACGAGGGAGGCGACGAGGGTCAACTGCGGCGCTTCGGAAAGCCCGTGGCGTTCCTGCCCGACCCGCCGGCCGCCTGGACGCGCACCCTGGGGCAGGGCGGCGCCGACGGGTACCCGTGGTCGCTGGACGTGAAGTACCAGGCACGCCGCGTTCCACAGGTCATCGTGCGCACGATCCGGGAACTGCCCGAGACGGTGCGGGTACGGCCCCTGGATGACCTCGCCTCCCCCCTCGCGGTGTTCCTCAACGAGCGGGCAGTCCAGGACGGCGAGGCGCCACTCGCCCGCCACCAGCGGCTGCCCGACCTGGTGCGGGAGTGCCGGGCCGTCGAGGAGAGTCCGGCGGTGCTGTCGGTGGACGGGCACGAGGCGGAGGCCATCGAGATCAGGCTGAGCGGGTGCTTCGCCGTCCGGGCTCGCCTGGCGGAGGTGACCGTCATCGTGTGCGGCGAGGACAACTACCGCAGCAGCGAAGTCGTCCTACGGGTCGCGCAACGGGAAGTCTGACGTTCCGCTCTGCGGTTGGACGATCTCCGTCTACGCCGCGAGGGCGTAACCTTGCAGCTGCCAGCAGTGGAAAGTGCGTTGAGGCGGCACCCAACTTTCCCGGCGCGGTCCCGGTCCGTGACTCCAAGGACCCCAGCGGCGGCGCCCTGCTCCGTGTACGTCACGTGCTGCTCTCCTCCGTTGCGGTAGTTGCGGCATCGGTTCGGCGCGCCGATCGGATGGTGAGGTGGCGCCGGCCGCTGCCGGGGCACGCGATGGTGTGGACGTTGGGCGTGGTGCTGCGGCACTCACACGGGCCGTGAGCGCCGTGCCGGCGCCAGCGGGCCGCCCGGTGTAGCCGGGAAGGGCGATCGTCGCGCTGACGACCTTGCCGGCGCCGTCCGGGCGCCAGCTCCACGCGATCGTCTCGGCGTCGACCACCGCGAGTCCTCGGCCGGCAGTGCCGTCCGCGTAGGGGTCGCGCGGCCTGGGAGGCTTCGGCGAGCCGTCGGCGACCAGGACGGCGAGGTCCGGCATCACCTGCGTGCCGCAGGGCGTTCGTGACCAGTTCGGCGATGACACAGCGGATCGCGGCGGCGGTCTCCTCCGGCAGCTCCTCGGGGCACCAGGCGCGGGCGGCAGCGACTGCGCGCCGGCGGGATGCGGCGACGGCCGCCATGTCGCCGGGCTGAACGGTCCAGGATTCCTCGCGGACCGGCCACGGGGAGGCGTCAGTCGGGGTGGTCATCTGCGGCCCCCGGTGGGGTGCCTTTGGTCCTTCATGAGGCGTGCGAGGAACGCGACGCGGGTCGCGGCGGCGCGTTGATGACTGGTCATCAGCATGCGCCTACTGTTGCCCGCCCGCCACGATCGGTGAACGGATGGGGCGTATCACTTCCGGAAGTCGTACCGCAGCCGAGTGATACGCCCCATATCACTCTCCGTCAGCTGATGATCACAGAAGTCCCGAGGATGCTCGACAGCTTCCGCAGCTTGGCCGTGGTCGCGCTGCCCGCGCTCGCCTTCTGCGCGACCACCCCGGGCAGTGCCTGGTGCCGGGCCCAACCGGGCGCACCCGAACACACGTCAAGGAGTGTGTCCAAGGCGGTGTCGCCCTGCCGGGTGTCGGCCTGCGCGAGGGCGACGTCCAGCATCATCCGGTTGCGGGCCGACGGAGTGAGGCCGGACAGGTCACCCATCGAGTCGAACAGCCCGAGCGCCTTGGCGGGACGCCCGGTGGAAACGGTGATGCCGATGGCCTGCGCGGTGACCGTGGTCGGCCCGAACGCCGTGCCGTTCACGGTCACGTCCCGGCCCATCCGGGCCGCGACCGCATGCCCTTGTGACAACAGGTCGTCGGCGCCGTCCACGTTCCCCTGACGGGCTGCGACGACGGCCGCGAAGGTGACGTGCCACCCGTAGGTGGCCAACAACCCCAGGTCACGATCCCCGTAGCGGGGTTCGATGTTCTCGTACGATGCCCGCGCGGTCTGTTCGGCCTGGTCGAGCCGGGCATCGCGCAGATAGATCCACGACCGCCCCGAGGCGACCATGGCGGCGCGGATCGTGTCGCCGGCGCTTTCGGCCTGGTGAAGTTCCCCCCTGATCTTGGACAGCGGGTGCTTACGCTGCAGGGGTGAAGTCGTGCCGGAGCCTGGCTCGGGTTTCGAGTGGGGTGAGGTACC